>NZ_CP096649.1:0-1609887 GCF_023347705.1 Fenollaria massiliensis | reverse complement strand
ATTTCTTACCTCCGTCCAATGTGGATAATTTATCCACAGGAATCTGTATGTATATGTATTTCTACTAAAAACCCCTTGTGCATAGAAAAATATCTGTTTTCTGTGGATAAGTTTTATTTTTATACACATTTCCACAGGATATCCACAGATTATTAACAAGATACATGATAATATCTTCGCTATTTTCTATGTCTTTTATATTATATCAACAAATAAAAAAATTATCAACATTTATTTTTCTTTTATGTTGATAAGTTGTTTATACCTTTTAAATAGCGTGACGAGTTTTAGGAATTCTTTCTAGAAAATTTTTAGATAAACCACGTTTATAGTCTTGCGCTTTTACTCATTTCACTTAATTTATTCAAATAGTTTTAAACAATTGCTCCTAGAAAAATATGACAAAATGCTTATGATTTTTTATTTTGTCATTTTTTTCAAGGCTAATAATAAAATAATACCTCTTAGGATGAAAAAAATAATTATAGTAAAATAAATATTTAGATCAACATAAGAAAAGTGATTTATTATAAATGGTTTTTATAAATGGTTTTTATTTTAGATCAATATTTTGTATTCACTATCTATTAAAAGAAAAGTGTAATTGACGAAGTGACGCATCTGAGCAAATTGTGAAATTTATTAGCGAAACGAACTGCCCGAAAATTCATCTAGTGGAGTGAAACGTAACGAATATGAATTTTCAAGTGAGTGAGCTTTTAGAAATTTCCAATTTGTGAAGGCTAAGTCACGAGCAATACACTTTTCGCTACTCATAGCAAACTAAATCACTTTTCGTTATAAGAAGAAAATTTATTCATCACAATTAATCATTCTTAGTAAAATTGAAAAAATAAAAACTTGCTTAAAAAACAAATCTTCTTCAATTTACAAAAGATGTCAAAAAATAAAATTTACTTAGAAAATAAATTTTAGGTGAAATTGCAAAATTCTAAGCAATTTTAATTAGAGAGTCTTGATTAAGTAAAAGCGCCCCACTATTATCCCCACAAAACTATAATCCCCGATAAAATTTCTTGAACAATTGTCGGGTTTGTGGTATAATTAAGAAAAACAATTGTCGGGTTTGCAGAAAAAGTGCGAAAAAGAATTGTCGGGTTTGTGATAAAAACGCCAAAAAGAATTGTCGGGTTTGAGGTGAAACTATGTTTAAAAGAAAAATTTATGCTAAGATGCTTGAGTGGAAAAGAAGGTCCAAAGGCAGCACTGCTCTACTTATTGAGGGTGCAAGACGTATCGGTAAATCGACTATAGCCCTAGAATTTGCTAAGAATGAATACGAAAGCTATATTCTTATAGATTTTTCACGAGCTGGTAAAGACTTGAAAAGTTTATTTGATGACTTAAGTAGTACTGATTATCTATTCATGCAGCTGCAACTATTGTTCAATACTAAGCTTGTTGAGAGAAAATCGTTAATTATATTTGACGAAGTGCAATTTTGCCCAAAGGCTAGGCAAGCTATAAAACTCTTGGTTGAAGACGGTAAATACGACTACATAGAGACTGGTTCTCTTATATCAATCAGGAAGAATGTTGAGAATATTCTAATACCGAGCGAGGAAGAAAAATTAAGCATGTATCCTATGGACTTTGAAGAATTTCTTTGGGCTACAGGCGATACTGCTAGCAATGACATTTTAAGAGAGTGCTTTTTGAATGGAACTAGTCTAGGTGAAGCTGCAAACCGCAAGATGCTTTTAAAATTTAGACTTTATATGCTAGTTGGCGGCATGCCTCAAGCAGTAGCTAAATACATTGAAAGCAATAATCTTGAAGAAGTTGATATGGTGAAGAGAAATATAATTACACTGTACCTAGACGATTTCTATAAACTTGACGGCAGGGGTTTTACATCTGATCTATACAAAAACATCCCTTCAGAATTATCAAGACACACAAGCTCATATAAAATTTCATCTGTCTTAAAAAATGAAAGACCAAGCACGGTTCAAGACGAGATTAGAGAGCTTATCGAGTCAAAAACAGTACTCGCCTCATACAACAGCACCGATCCAAGCGCATCGCTTGCCTTGACTAAAGACATAAACAAGTTCAAACTTTATCTTTCAGATACTGGCCTCTTTGTTACTCTAATGTTTATGGATAAGCCATTTACAAAGAATGAAATATATAAAAAATTGCTATCTAATAAATCAGAGGTAAATCTTGGCATGCTTTATGAAAATGCAGTTGCAACGTCGCTTAGATCCTTAGGCTATGACCTATACTTCAACACTTCTTATGACGAAGATTATAAAAAATCGTATGAACTTGACTTTCTTATCTCAAGTGGCAATAAGATCTACCCTATAGAAGTGAAATCGTCTGGCTACAAGGCGCATAAATCCTTGGATGTGTTCATCGATAAATATAGGTCAAGGATAGGAAAAAGTTTTGTTATATACACAAAAGATTATCTTAAAGAGGGAGATATAGAGTATTTGCCGGTGTACTATACTCAGTTTTTGGATGAAATATAAAAATTTGCATTAAATTAAGCCCTTTCGCTAGTTTCGAATTATTTTGTCGTTGCGGAGTGCATTTGCACACCTCACTCCAAAAAATTCTGCACAACGCGAAATCATCTTAATTTCTCTGCAAATTTTGAAATTAATTATTATCAATTAAAGTCTTCGCTAGTTTCGAATTATTATATTACGAGCATTTAGTAAAACAGCTTCATCTTAAAATAATTTCCTCTTAGTTCTAGCAAAATTATTTATCATATCTAAATTAATATTTCAAGCAAATTTAAGAAAAGTGATTTTTTTGACAAGAAAATTTTTTAGATCAAAATTTTGTATTTACTACAAATAAAAGAAAAGTGCTTTTACAGAGCGAAGCCTTCGGAGAAAACTGTTTAAATTTCTTGGCGAAGTGAGCCGCCCGTGGGCTCATCTAGTTGAGCGAAGCGAACGAATATGAGACCACAGGTGAACGAGCTTAGAAATTATCAGTTTTCGTAGACGTAGCAAGCTATGAAAACACTTTTCGAGAATTAATCGCAAAACTAAATCACTTTTCTATATAAGAAGAAAATCTTAAACAATTTTCCAGACAGTGTCTGGAATTTTTAATTTAAATAAATTAAGTAAAAGCGCCCCACCATAATCCCCTTTAAAATCATCTTGCACCACGTCCCATACTGTGTTATAATAAAGTTATAATCAAGGGAGGTTTATCATGAACAAGAAAATTACTTTTTTTGAGTATACCATACTCAAGCTGATCGTTGCGGGACTATTCTTGCTATTGTATTTTAATCCGGGTGTTTTTTGTCTTGAAGAAAATGTCATGCCTGATGCTGTTATCTACTGCAAGGCGGCGTCTTTAATATTTTCAATTCTAACTATTTCTCAAATTTTTGACGCAATTTATAAGGCATCTCTTAAGAACTAATCTACATAGAAGTCTTTTTAAGGCTTCTTTTTTTTATAAAATGGCTCTGCCATACGCATATTTTATCTATTATATTAATATTTTTATAATTTTCTCTTGACAAAGCGCATCTAATTAATTATAATTACTATAGGAGTTTATGTACTATAGGAGGTGTATATAAATGAAGAGAACTTATCAACCTAAGAAAAGACAAAGAAAAGTTGAACATGGTTTTAGAAAAAGAATGGCAACTAAGTCTGGTAGAAATGTCTTAAGAAGAAGAAGATTAAAAGGAAGAAAGAAATTATCTGCATAATTAGCTATGCAAAGATATTTGAGTTTAAGAAAGAAAGTAGATATTAACAGGGTTTTCTTGTCTAAAAAGAAGGCCTTTAACGAGTCGTTTACAATATATTACCGCAATAACAATCTAGATAACCCTAGGTTTTGTTTTGCTATAAGTAAAAAGTACGGCAAGGCGAATAAGAGGAATTTATTAAAAAGAAGGCTAAAGGCGATTATCGAAGCTAATCAAAATGATTTTGAAAAGTCTTATGACATCGTTATTTCGGTTAAACCCTCTGTTTGTGACTACGATTTCTACAAGATTAGAAAAAGATTTCTTTCTTTGTTAAGAAAAATAAATGTTTTAAAGGATAAAGCTTATGAGTAGGATTATGGTTTTATTGGTGAAATTTTACCGCTTTGTGGCACATAAGATTTTTCACAAGAGGCCCAGCTGTATTTTCACTCCAACTTGCTCTGAGTATGCGATGGAAGCTTTTGAAAAATATGGTTTTTTCAAAGGCTTGTATTTGTCTGTAAAAAGGGTTTTAAGATGCAATCCATGGTCGAAGGGCGGCTATGACCCGCTTGTATAGTTTTCCTTTAGGCTTTATTTATCGTTAGGAGGATTTATATGTTAGGTAAAATTTTAGGTTACCTTTTTAATTTCATATATGATCAGCTTGCTAGCATGGGCGCGGAGCCTGCAAACTTCTCGTTTTTAGCGATGACTATCATAATCTCGACTGTTGTCGTGAAATTATTGGTTCTACCCTTACAAATTTCTTCTACTAAGAAGATGAAGAAGACTGCGGATTTGCAGCCTAAGGTTAAGGAGATTCAAGAGAAATATGGATATGATCAACAGATCGCTTCTCAAAAGGTTATGGAGCTTTACAGAAAAGAGGGCGCGTCAATAACTGGCGGCTGTCTTCCACTTCTTGTTCAGTTCCCTATCTTGATTGCGTTCTTCCAAGTGTGCCAAAATCCTGCTGTTAACGCGTTTGGCGAAGCAAAGTATGCTGCGATGCAAAAGACTTTCTTCTGGATCAAGGATTTATCTTTAGTTGATCCGTATTGGTACGGTCTTCCACTAATTGCAACGCTTGTAACTCTGTTAATGAGTGTGACTACTCCAAAGGTCGGCATGACTGACCAGCAGCAAGCAAAGTCCATGAACATAATGCAGTATTTTATGCCACTAATGACATTTTTCTTTACAATTAAATATCCTGCAGGACTAGCTCTTTATTGGGCTGTGTCAAGCCTATTTGCTGCAATTCAACAATTTGTACAAAATAGGATCATTAAAAAAGAGGAGGTAATTGTAAGTGAAAAGTAGATTTGAAGCAAAAACTGTTGAAGACGCTATAAAGAAGGCTGAAACTCAGCTTGGTATGAGTAGAGAGCATTTCACTGTTGATGTTATAAATGAGGATACTAAGGGCTTTTTAGGCATCGGCGCAAAGGACGCTGTGATTGAGGTTATTTACGAAGAAGTGAGTGAACCTCACTGCGGATGCCATGATCACGAGCATGGAGATGGACATGAGCATGAAGAACACCATAATCATGAAGAACATGAAAATCATGAGCACCATGAAGATAATCATGTGAGTGCTGATGAAGAGCACATAAAGATATTAAAAAATTTCTTGGACGAGTTTTTAAGGCTATTTGAGGTAAAGGCTTCGTACAAGATTGAAGAGTCTGACGAGATGATAAGCGTTTTTATCGATGGCGAAACATCTGATGATACATCGAAACTTATCGGCAAAAAGGGTTCTGTACTGGACTCTATGAACACGATAGCGCAAATCCAGCTAAACAAGAGTTTAACTGAGTTTAAGAGGCTTTACATCGACATCGGCGATTACAGAAAAAAAAGACAAGAAAAAGTTAGAGAGCTTGCTATACAAGGTTGTGAAAGGGCTAGAAAGTATGGTACTAAGGTTTCATTAGAGTACATGACTAGCTATGACAGACGTATCGTTCACGAAACCTTAGCAGGTATTGAAGGCGTAAAAACATTTTCTGAGGGCAACGAGCCTCACAGAAGAGTTTGTATCATAGCGAAGTAATTAGGAGGCTTATATAGCCTCTTTTTTATTTATGCTAATGTATTTGCCACGATGAATAATAAAAGAAAATTTACTTTGATAAATTTTCTTGCGATTTAAAGAAAATTTACTTGCGTAATTTTTCTTGCGATTTTAAATATTCTCATATTTAAAATCTAAAATATTATACAAAGGAGAAGAAATGAGAACGATTTGTGCAATATCAACTGCTATGCAGCCGGGTGCCATCGCCATCATCAGGATGAGCGGGGCGAATAGTTTTGCTATTGCGAATAAAATTTTTCGCTCGGCAAGCGGCAAAGATGATTTTAAAAATAAATACATGTACTTCGGCAGGATCTACGACGGCGAAGACTTTGTGGACGAAGTTCTAATCTCGTTTATGAAGGCGCCAAATACCTACACTACAGAGGACATGGTCGAAATTTATTCGCACGGTAGTGTAATTAGTCAAAGAAGGATACTTAATCTCTTACTAAAAAATGGCGCAGAACTTGCTGAGCGCGGCGAATTTACAAAGAAGGCCTTTATTGGCGGCAGAATCGACATCACACAGGCTGAGGCTGTCGCTGACATGATCAACGCCAAGACCGACATGAGCTATAATTTGTCTTTAAAAGCTTTTGATGGCTCAGTTCGTGACTTTATTAATGGCCTTGCAGATAGCCTTAAGATGCTCATTGCAAATATCGAGGTCGCTATCGATTATCCAGAAGAAGACATAGAGGAAATTAGCTACGAGCGCATCACAAATACTTTGGAAAGCGTGAAAAATAGCTTAGATGAGCACATTAGGCGCGCATCTACATCGACACTAATTAAGGACGGCATCAAAACGTCCATAGTCGGCGTACCAAACGTAGGTAAATCCTCGCTTCTAAACACATTTACCCGCGAAGAAACTGCCATCGTCTCAAATATCGAGGGCACTACGCGTGACATGATCACCGAGTACATCGACCTTGAGGGCATCAGCCTTAAACTTATGGATACGGCTGGCATTCGTGAGGCATCGGACGAAATTGAACGCATGGGCGTCGCCATATCGAAGAAGGCAATCAAGGACGCAGACCTCGTTCTAGCGGTTTTTGATTATTCAAAGCCAATGACGGACGGCGATAAAGAGATCATTGACATGGTTCAAGACAAAAAACACATATATATATTAAATAAGGTAGACGAAGGCGAAAACGGCGAGTATTTAGACCATTTCGAGCAAAATGCAAAATACATTTTAACGAGCCTAAAGACTGGCGAAGGCTTCGAAGCGCTTAAGGACATGATTAAGGAAATGTTCTTAGGTGGCGAAATTACTCAAGATGACCTTGTTTATGCTAATATCAGGGAGATGGATCTACTTAATAAGGCGCACGCAGCCATAAGCGAGGCACTAAATGATGCCGAACATAAACAAGTCTACGATCTACTCATAGTCAACATCAGAGGCGCTCTCGATAGCTTACTCGAAATTCTTGGCGAGAAGCTTGACAGTGAGATACTTGATAAGATTTTCCAAAACTTTTGCATCGGCAAATAGATTAAAGGAAGTGATTTTATGCAAAGAAGAGAAAAAACATATATTAGAGGCACGTTTGATGCAGTCGTAGTCGGCGCTGGACACGCTGGCTGCGAGGCGGCACTAGCACTTGCCCGCCTTGGCAAAAAAACTGCCGTCATCACCATCAGCCTCGACGCAATCGCTGCGATGAGCTGCAATCCTAACATTGGCGGCACTGGCAAGGGTCATCTCGTTCGCGAGATTGACGCGCTTGGCGGCGAGATGGCGAAAAACATCGACAAAACTTACATTCAGTCGCGTATGCTAAACACCTCAAAAGGCCCAGCTGTGCACTCTTTGCGCGTTCAAGCAGATAAGCAGGCCTACCACCGCGCGATGAAAAAGACGCTTGAAAACGAGCCGAATCTTACCATAATCCAAGGTGAAGTGGACGAAGTTCTTTTTGATAATGGCACTGCCACTGGCGTACGCATGACTACAGGCGCTGTACTTGAGTCGAAGGCAGTAATTTTGGCGACAGGCACTTACCTTAAAGGAAGAATATTTGAGGGCGAGCTAAATTACGAGTCGGGCCCCGATGGCCGCTTCCCTGCTCGCTATCTATCAGCGTCTTTAAATGAGAATGGCATTGAGTTACGTAGAATGAAGACAGGAACACCAGCCAGAGTCCATCGCCGCAGCATCGACACGTCAAAGATGGCTGTACAAGAGGGCGACAAGACCATAGTCCCCTTCTCATTTATGAATGAGGCGGACGCTATTAAGAGGGATCAAGAGGTTTGCTACCTAACATACACTACTAAGCCAATGCACGAATACATTTTGGCACACATGGATCGCTCAGCGAGGACGCTTGGCGACATAACTGGCGAAGGACCACGCTATTGCCCAAGTATAGAGGATAAAGTGCTTCGTTTTAAGGACAAGGATCAGCACCAAGTTTTCATCGAGCCAGAGGGCACGGATACTGATGAAATGTACATCCAAGGCGTTTCGACTGCCCTTCCTGAGGAGATGCAAGTCGAGATGTATAGGATGATAGAGGGGCTTGAGCAATCCGAGATTATGAGAAGTGCCTACGCGATTGAATATGACTCGATCGACCCCACTTCACTAAAGCTTAATCTTGAGTCCAAAAGCCATGATAATCTATTTTTCGCGGGCCAGATCAATGGCTCATCGGGCTACGAAGAGGCCGCTGCCCAAGGCATCATGGCAGGCATCAACTGCTACTTAAAGCTTGAGGGCAAGGATCCTTTTATTATCAAGCGTAGCGAGGGCTACATAGGCGTTCTGATCGACGACCTCGTTACAAAAGGCACAAACGAGCCGTATCGTATGATGACGAGCCGCTGCGAATATAGATTAAGTCTAAGGCAGGACAACGCTGATATGCGTCTTACAGAGTACGCTTATAGGATAGGTCTCGCATCTGAAGAGCGTTATAATCACATGCTTGAGAAGAAGAAACGCATCGATGGCGAGCTTGAAAAATTGAAATCGAAATCCATTGGCCCCAAAGAAGAGACAAACGCTTACCTTGAAAGCCTTGGCACGACAGCGCTTAAGACCGCAGTTACACTAGAGGAGCTCCTTCGCCGCCCAGAGATACATTACGATAATTTAGCTAAGTTTATGGAGCTTACACTAGATAAGCCGGACGAAATACTTGAGCTCGAGACAATTGTCAAGTACGACGGCTACATCAAGAAGCAAAATAAAGAGATAGAGAACTTTTTGAAGATGGAAGAGCGTTCATTGAAGGACTTTGATTATAGCTTAGTCAAGGGACTAAAGACCGAAGCGAAAGAAAAGCTCGAAAAGTTTAGACCGTCAAACCTTGGTCAAGCATCGAGAATCAGCGGAGTTTCGCCAGCCGATATAAACAACATCATTATATATATGGAAATAAATAAACGCAAATGATTTATTTAATAATTGGCATCGCCTTGTTAATGGCACTCGCCTTCTTCATCATGTGGAAGAAAAAATTAGTCGTGAGTGAATACACAGTAAAAGCGCCGATGGATATGGATCTCATTATATTATCTGATTTGCATTCGATGGACTTCGGAGAAGGACAAAGAGAGCTGCTTGATATAGTCGATAGCATTCCATTTGACGCGATACTACTTCCTGGCGATATATTTGACGATAAGGTCGACGATAAAAAAGGATATGAGTTTATAGAAGGCATCAAGAAATACAAGTGCTACTACATTTTAGGCAATAACGAGATCATCTCTGGCAAGGCAGAGCTGCATATGAATAAGCTCGCTTCCATGGGCATCACAGTTTTGGACGATGGCAAAGCCATTATCAAAGCAGATGAAAATGATGTAGAAATTTGGGGTTTTAGAGATAGACACCCTTGGCGAATGAAAGATTATGCGGCGCATGTGGCTCGTACGCTTGCTTCCGATACAGATAGCCATGATTATCGCATAGTTCTCTCGCACAAGCCACTAACGAAGGATGAGTTTAAGGACATAAACGCAGATTTAATCATCGCAGGCCACGCACATGGCGGTCAATGGCGCTTACCTCCTATAAATAACGGAGTTTTCGCGCCAAACCAAGGAATATTTCCAAAGTATGCTGGCGGCGTATATGAGACGAACGGCAGATGCGAAGTCGTTTCGAGAGGTCTAGCGCGCGGACTAAAGCTTGTGCCGCGGCTAAACAACCCGCCCGAGATCGTTTTACTACACTTAAGAAAATAATGTTCCACGTGGAACATTTGAAAGGATATATATGCTAAAAGATTATTTGAATGAGATTAATATAAACGCTACAGAGGGGCAAATTGCTGAACTTGAGCGCTTTAAGGACTTGCTCGTGGAGAAAAATAAGGTAATGAACCTAACTGGCATCACCGAGTCAGACGAGGTTGACAGGCTTCACTTCACCGACAGTGCCTACCCTCTTACCCTGCCCGAATTAAAAAATGCGAAGAAGATAATAGACGTAGGTACAGGCGCCGGCTTCCCCGGCATAGTTCTGAAGATACTTGCTCCAGAAAAAGAGATTTTACTCAACGATAGTTTGTTGAAGAGACTAAAATTTTTGGACGAAGTTATTTTAGATTTGGATTTAAAGGATATAGAGACAGTTCACGCAAGAAGCGAAGACCTTGCTCATGTCGCAGCGCATAGAGAAGCCTACGACGTAGCAATTTCAAGAGCAGTCGCTCGCCTAGCCACACTTACAGAGTATATGCTCGGCTTTGTGAAAGTCGGCGGATTTATGCTTTCGATGAAAAGCGGAGATATAGATGAAGAAGCAGCCGAAGCAAAGAAAGCTATAGCTGCAATGGGCGGAGAAATTGTAGATGTGCATAAGTATAGATTGTTTGATGAGTTTGATCGATCGATAGTGGTGATTAAAAAAGTTAGAAATACACCGAAAAAATATCCACGTAACAAGAATCTTCCTAAAACTAAGCCGATCTTGTAGTTCGCATTCGATTTATATTATATATAAGAGATCATATTTGATATGGTCTCTTTTTTGTTTGGCTCAATAACGAAAAGTGATTTATTTGCAATATTTAACGAAAAGTGTATTACTCGTGACTTAGCCTTCACAAATTGGAAATTTCTAAAAGCTCACTCACTTGAAAATTCATATTCGTTACGTTTCACTCCACTAGATGAATTTTCGGGCAGTTCGTTTCGCTAATAAATTTCACAATTTGCTCAGATGCGTCACTTCGTTAATAACACTTTTCTGTCATTTGATAGTGAAAACAGAATTTTGATCTTAAATAAATAAGTCATAAAGAAAAATCACTTTTCTTTTATTATATACAGAGAATAAAATAGATGCAGCCCATAAGCATTTAACATTTTATCATCTCAATAAAAATGTTCCACGTGGAACATCTATCGCCCGATAACCATTTTCATAAAATGTTCCACGTGGAACATTCCTTACAACATACTAAACAAGCCTATTAACACATCTATTACAATCGTTCGAGCTCTAGGCGAAATTTTTACAGAATTGGCTTGTCTAAAATAGCTATTGATATTTACGTAGCTTTGTGGTAATATTAACTTAGAGGTGATTTCATGTCCAAAACTATTGTCATATTTAATCAAAAAGGCGGCGTCGGCAAAACAACGACAGCCATCAACCTAAGCTATGCGCTTGCTAAGCTTGGTCAGAGGGTCTTGTGCGTCGACATGGATGCTCAGTCAAACCTATCGAGCGGTCTTCTTGAAGACTACAGCGAGGCTACGTCAGCCACATATACGCTTCTTACAGACGATAAAAAAGACATCAGATCACTAATAAAGCCGACTAAGCTAGATAAGCTCCATGTCATCGACTCATCGACAGACATCGCGGGCCTTGAGATCGAGCTTGCACAAAAAGGCGATTGGAAAGACATCTTAAAGCGCCGTTTGGACAAGATTAAAAGTGATTACGATTTCATTTTTATAGACTCGCCGCCGTCACTTGGCATCCTTTCAATCATGAGCCTTGCAGCCGCAAACTCAGTTATCATCCCGATACAGGCCGAGTACTACGCACTTGAAGGCGTTTCGAAACTCATTAAGACCATAGAGCTAGTCAAAGAAAATTACAATCAAGCCCTTACAATCGAAGGCGTTCTAATCACTATGTTTGACGCGAGAAATAATCTTCACACCGAAGTCTTCTCCGAGGTTCAAAACTTCTTTGGCACGAAGCTCTACACAGCGGTCATTAACCGCAATATCCGTCTTGCAGAGGCGCCAAGCTACTCGATGAGCATATTCGAGTACGACAAAGCCTCAAAAGGAGCCGAAAATTACATGAATCTAGCCGAAGAATTTTTACAAAAGCAAGGAAGGTGATTATATGGCGAAAAAACTTGGCAAGGGCCTAGGCAGCCTCCTAGGCGTTGAAAGCATCACAGAAATCACAGAAAAGTCCAAAAACGAGCTAGTGGATATGGATATGGCATTGGTAGTGCCAACAGAGGCACAGCCGCGTCAGCTATTTAACGACGATACCATCAAAGAATTGGCAGAGTCCATAGAGAAAAACGGCTTACTTCAGCCAATAGTACTTAGACCAATGGCGAGTGGCAAATATCAGATCATAGCCGGCGAAAGACGTTACAGAGCCTTTAAAAAGCTAGATAGAAAAGTCATCCCAGCCATCGTGAGAGACTACAAAGACGAAGAAGTCGACAAGCTTCAACTTGTTGAAAATGTTCAAAGAGAGGACTTAAACCCTTATGACGAGGCCATTGCTTATTTAAAATTAAAAGAAAAGTACGGACTAAAGCAAGAGGACATCGCCAAAGCAGTTGGCAAATCCCGTCCATATATCTCGAACATGACAAGGATATTATCCCTTGAAGATGAGATACTTGAAATGCTTAAGAAGGGCGAGATTACAGTATCACACGCAAAACTTATCTTATCACTTGATACAAAAGAAGAGCGATTAAAACTTGCTCATAAAATAAAAGACGCAGGCCTAACAGTTAAAAAGACAGAAGAAAATACACGTAAGCCAAAGAAGGCAAAGCCAGAAGACATCTACATCAAAGACATTCGCGAAAGACTTGAAGACTTTTTATCAACAAAAGTTTCGATCAAGCACACAAAACGCGGCGGCTCTATCACGATCGATTATTACACAGATGACGACCTAACAAGGCTTACAGACTTGATCACGGAGGATTAGTATGGATCTACACGTATACATCGTCGATGCCTTCGCAACATGCCGCTTCGGCGGAACACCCATCGGCGTAGTTGCCGACGCAGAAGGCCTTAAAGAAGAAGAGTACCAAATCATCGCAAATGAGCTCAGAGCAAGCCTCACAGCCTTTGCAGAGCCAGTAGACCAAGACGTTTTCAGAACTAGATACTTCACAAGCAAAACCGAACTCGAAGGCTCCGGACAAGGCTCACTTGCACTATTCTACGTGCTTACAAGCCTTGGCTATATCAAAGCCATTGAGAATGGTGTCAAGCTCGTCTACGAAGTGAACAGAAATTCAAAGAAAAAAGTCTACATCTATTACAAAGACTACAAGATAGAGAATTTAGAGATAGAAGTCTCTCGTCCAGAGATATTAAATACCTCGCCCGACATTTCAAATATGCTCAGCTCCATGAGCCTTTCTACAGCAGATATCGGTATCGATGGCGCAAAAGATGCTAGAGCAATGGTCGTGAAAGCAGAGGAGAATACACTCATCGTACCAGTTAGGACGAGACAAGCACTTTATGGTTATACACTAGACGAATTCAAATTCAGAGACGCAGCTAAGAGCATAGGCGTCGAAAACGTACACCTGTTCTACCAAGCGGAAGACGGCTTCTATTACGTAAGGAATTACACAAAAGACCTTGCCTTTGAAGAGGATAGTTCCTCAGCATACGCTAATGCGGCGCTGCACTATTATTTGATAAAAAATAAATTAACCACAAAGCTCAAAGCCAAGATGCTACAAGGCGAGACCATGAACAGACCGTCAAGAGTACAAACGCGCTACTTAGAGGATAAGGATTCAGCGTTTATTACGGTTATGGGGATGGCACGGATTTCTTTGGATGGAATTTTGAATATATAATTTCGCATTCAAATTTCGTCTGGAAGTCGTTCGATTTTTTTCAATGCTCACGTACCATTAGTACGGTTAAGTCTATGCACCAAGAGAACGAGCTTTAGCGAAGTTCGATTGGCTATGCATGCCTTATGCCAGAGTTTACAAAGGTATGGAGCAAAGCGAACATAGCTTTGATTAATCTTACGGATCGCTTGTCAAAAATTTCCAATTCGCCTCATGCATCAATTTGCTCTGCGAAATTCAAGTTGGTTCTAATACAATAGTGAAAAAAAATTGTTATTTATGAGCGCAGCATTTGGAAAAAAACTGTAATTAGTGAGAAAAGATATGTTCCAAAAGCAGCGCATTGAGACAAATTGCTTCAATTGCTTTGCGTAGGACGACGGCCAAAAATCCATCTAGTGGAGCGTAGCGAACGAATATGGATTTTTAGTCGGACAAGCTTAGCAATTGTCAATTTGATGAACTAAGCTGCGTGGAACTATCTTTTCGATGTGCAAGCGAAGGAAAACGATTTTTGAAGTGCAAATAAATAATATTTGATAGGCCCTATATATAAAGGAAGACAATTTACAAAAAAATTTACAAAACAAAAAAGTATACATCGTGGCTCAGCCATAATCAAGGCAAAGCCATTCCAAATACAAAATATCAAGGAGGAAAATTATGTTAATCGAAAAAACACTAAGAGATTATTTAAAAGAAGTTAGATCAGACTCACCAGCACCAGGCGGTGGCTCAGTTGCAGCCTATTCATCAGCACTAGGCGCATCACTTACAAACATGGTCATGGCGCTAACAGAAAGCAAAAAAGCCTTCGCAGAGCTACCAGAATCAGACCAAAACACAATGAAAGACTACTCCAAAAAACTAGTAGCAGTATGCACAGAGCTTGAAGACATCGTCGACACAGACTCAACAGCATTCAACGATGTAATCAAAGCACTTAAGATGCCAAAAGAAACAGACGAAGAAAAGAAAATCAGATCAGAAAAAATACAAGAAGGCTACAAAATCGCGCTAGAAATACCATTCAGATGCGCAGAATTAGGCCTAGAAGCCATGGCAATGCAAAAGATATTCGCACAAAACGGCAACATCAACGCAATCACAGACGTTGGCGTAGGCTGCCTACTATTACAAACAGGCGTTGAAGGCGCATTACTAAACGTTACAATCAACCTAAAATCACTTAAAGACGAAGCCTTCAGAGAAGAAACAAGACATAAAGTCGAAGACATGCTAGAGGCTTCCAAAAAGTATAAAGAAGAAACACTTGCGATAGTATATAAGAGATTAGCAGAGTAGATATTATGGCGCTTCACTTGTGGAGCGTCAATTTTTCAAAATATTATGCAAATATTAAGGAAAGGAGGTCAAAATGACAAAAGAAGAGATAAAAAAACTTATTGCCAGTGGCGAGAAGATTGATGTCGAGCTAAAAGAGTCAAAAAATACACTCAATAAAGATATTTATGATACCGTCGCATCCTTTAATAATAGGACAGGTGGACACATCATATTAGGCGTTAACGACAAAAGAGAGATAGTCGGTGTAAATCCAGCAAAAGCAGATAAAATGATCAAAGATTTTACCACAGCCATAAACAATCCAAAAAAAGTCTATCCACCACTATACCTCACACCAGAGCATATCGTGGTAGATGGCAAAGACCTTATCTATATACGAGTGCCAGAGGGCAATCAAGTTTGTAGACACGGTTCAAGAATTTACGATAGATCATACGAGGGAGACGTCAACATTACAGACAGCTCAGAGCTAGTTTATAAGCTGTATGCGAGGAAACAAGGCAGCTACTTTGTCAATAAAGTTTATCCAAATCTAACACTTGAGTGCCTAGATGCGTCAATCATCGCAAAAGTCAGAAAGAGAGCGTCAATTAGAAATCAAAGCCACTCGTGGAAAGACATGACAGACGAGGAACTACTTAGAAGCGCAAACCTGATACTAATCGACCCACAAACAAACAGAGAAGGCCTTACACTAGCAGCCATACTGCTTTTTGGTAAAGACAACACCATCATGTCAGTACTGCCACAGCATAAGACAGACGCAATCTTTAGAGTAGTTAATAAAGACCGCTACGACGACAGAGACGTCATCACCACAAACCTTATTGATTCATACGATAGGCTCATAGCCTTTGGACAAAAACACCTAAATGACCTCTTTGTGCTAGATGGCATCGTCAATGTTAGTGCCAGAGACAGAATACTTAGAGAGATAGTCTCAAATACACTCGCTCACAGAGATTATTCAAGCGGTTTTCCAGCTAAAATGATTATCGATGACGAAAAGATAGTTGTTGAAAACAGTAACCTTGCACATGGCATCGGAGCTTTAGATATTAAAAATTTCGCGCCATTCCCTAAAAATCCACCAATATCCAAAGTCTTTAGAGAGATAGGACTAGCAGACGAGCTTGGTTCGGGCATGCGTAACACATATAAGTACACAAGACTTTATTCAGGCACAGATCCGATATTCGAGGAAGGTGACATATTTAGAACCATAGTTCCACTTAAGAGGATAGCTACAGAAAAAGTTGGTTCAGAAGAAGAGGATAATGGCAATGGAAATGTCGCTCTACAAAATGAGCATATAGCTGAACCAGAGAAAAATGATGATAAAAATGTCGCTCTACAGAAAAACGATGTCGCTCTACGAAATGAGACTATCACTGAATCCGAGGAAAATGATAAAGAAAATGTCGCTCTAGAAAAAAACGATGTCGCTCTACGAAATGAGACTATCACTGAATCCGAGGAAAATGATAAAGAAAATGTCGCTCTAGAAAAAAACGATGTCGCTCTACAAAATGAGCATATCACTGAATCCGAGGAAAATGATAAAGAAAATGTCGCTCTAGAAAAAAACGATGTCGCTCTACAAAATGAGCATATGACTGAATCAGAAGAAAAAGATGATAAAAATGTCGCTCTAGGAAAATCAAATGTCGCTCTACAAAATGACACAAAAACAAGTAAAGATTTAATTGACTTTATAAAACTCGAGATAAAAAAAGATAATACAATATCAAGACAAGAAATAGCAGACAGAGCAAAGGTTAGCAAGAAAACTATTGAAAGACTAATAAAAGATATTCCAGAAATTAAATATGTCGGAGTAGGAAGACATGGCCACTGGGAACTAAACGAGTAATATCTAAAACTATCTTCCTATAATATATATAGACGCTTCACACGAGGCGTCTTTTTCTTTGAGAATGGCCTTGCCACTTCGTAAACGATCACCCGCAAAACCATTGCCATAATCCAAACAAAAAAGCAGTACACATGTACTGCCTTTGGGGATGGTATATTTAAGGAAAGCAAAGGGCAAAAGAAATCAATAACGAAGGAGGATTTCTTTATTTAACCCAAGCTTAGGCATAGCCCGCGCCTAAGAATTCGTCATAAGTAAATATTTCGTGAAACGAGACTTGGGTAGCCATACAAAGTATGACCTACGAAGGAGAATCCCCTTACTTTCCTAGTAGTCTAGCAAAATAAACTACATAGTGTATTATATTATAAAAGGAAGACAAAGTCAAGAAATTTATGCATCAATACCATGCACATGGCTAGCGCGCTTCGTAAATCATAGACAAATACACGTATATGTGACAGATTTAAAATATTTATACCAAATATTCAAATATATAACTTCAATATATAATCCCAATAAAAGAAGGCTTTTTAGCAAAAGCCTTCTTGCGATCCAAAATACTTGCTTATTTTAAATCTATAAAAATATTAATACCAAATATTCATACATATATAAGCCATAAAAAAAAGACTTTTTTTGCAAAAATCTTCTTGCGATTGAAAATATTTCTATTTTTAATCTAAATAAATATTCAAATATATCGCCTATATATATAGGAAGACTTTTTTGCAAAAGCCTTCTTTTTTCACGCAAATAGTATTTTGTAACACACTCTTAACATACAAAACACATTTTCTGTGTTATAATGTAATTGTAAATAAAGTACCACTAAAATTGTTTTGAGCAAGAAACAAGCTTGAAAGCCTAATAAAACGGCTGCAAGCTCGCAAGAAACTGACATTGTTACAGATATATTTAGAGCTGACTATCCATAAGAACAGACCCACAGCTCGTAACATACTTGTAACTGTGTTACAAGTATGTTACAGATAAAGCTTTTTACTTGCAAAATTCTTTTTTAGATGGTATAATACATTAAGAGTGTAGGCTTTTCCTACACAAATACAAAAGGAGGTCATTAGACATGAGTAAAAAATTACTTGCACTACTACTTGCATTAGTCATGATAGTAGGCTCATTTACTTCAGTTCTAGCTGAAAAGGCTACTGAAACTAAACCAGAAGACAAAAAAGAACCAGTAGCAACAGAAAAGAAGGATGAAAAGTCTGAAGAAAAGAAAGACGAAAAATCCGAAGAAAAGAAGGAAGAAAAGACTGAAGAAAAGAAAGAAGAAAAGAAAGAAGAAAAGAAGGAAGAAGTTAAGGACGAATACCTAGCAAAAGCTATCGACGTTCTTAAGAAAGCCGGATTCATTTCTGGTTATTCAAAAGATTCAGAAGACTTCAAAGCTGAAAAGAACGTAACTAGAGCAGAATTTGCTTCTATGATCGTTAGAGTTAAAGGACTTGAAGCTTCAGCTAAAGCTTTAGCTAACCTTCCTACAGGATTTAAGGACGTTCCAGCTAACCTTTGGGCTAACGGATACATCGCAGTTGCTAAACAACAAGGCTTTGTAAACGGTTACCCTAACGGAACATTCCAACCAAACAAACAAATATCTTACCAAGACATGGCTACAATGCTTACAATCGCACTTGGCCAAAACGCTCCTGGAGATGTTTATCCAGCTGGTTACATCGTTAAAGCTCAATCATTAGGACTATTCAAAAACGTTAACCCACTAGCTTACACAGACATGGCTACAAGAGGAGACGTTTTCAAGATGGTTTACAACATGATTACAAGCAAAGAATTTGGCGAAAGAAAGATCGTTAAAGCTATCGTTCTAGAAAACTCAAGAGTTGAAAAGATGGCTGACGACGAAATCGTTGTTGAAGTTATTAAAGTTGTTCAAGAAGCTAACTGGGTTGACGGAAACAGAACTAAGAGAGGCGACCAACACAAATACGTACTTGACAAAGATCTTAAGTTAGACCCTGAAGACTTACTTGGTAAAGTTATTGACTTAACAGTTAATAAAGAAGACAAGATTGTTAACGTTACAGTTGATAAGACATACAACTACTTTGAAGGCGACATCACAAGCGTTGACTACAAGAAATTTGGTCTAAACCGTAACAAGTATTCAGCTTTATTTGACGAAAGATATGCTGGAGAAGACGAAAGAATCTACAGAACTTATCTAAACGACAAAGACTACAAGTATGAAGACTTTGCTAGAGGATACAAAGAAGGCAACTATGATTTTGCTAGAGTTACTGTAAAGAACGGTAAAGTTATCTTCATCGATGCTTACCAATTTACAGATATTGCACCAGTAGAATCAGTAAAAAATGAAAACGTTTATTACTATGACGATGCTGACAATGCAAGAGTAAAAAGAGCAGCTGACTTAAGAAACAGAGTAACATTTAACAGCAATGGTAAATATTCTGTTGGCGAAAGAAAACTTATCGCAGCTGACGATGTTATCCACTTCTATGATGGATACAGAAGAGCTATTGTTAAAAAAGATGCTAAAACAGAACAAAAACTTACAGACACTCGTAGAAACAGTGATGGAGAAGAATTTATAGTATTAGAAGACAAAAATGAATATTACATTCACAATGTAAATGAAGTTCCATTCAGAGCAGTATATAGCTATGAAGGAAAAGAATTTAGAGTTGTAACAAGCAGATTTGACTTAAAACCTATCACAGGCAGAAAAGTTAAAGCTCTTATAGCTTTAGATGGATCAGTTCAACTTATCCAATCAGACCTTGCTTGGAATGACGGAATTAATGCTATTAAACAAATAGCTTCATACGGTGAAGTTAAGTTACTTCCTGCAAAGGGAGCTGCTTTCTGGTCTAAAGAAGGTAGAGACACTTATTACTATGACGCTAGAGTAAACAATACTGTATTACACAACGACTTTATGAAAGACGATATAGTATTCTATACAGGTGAAGGCGAAGAAGGTAAAGATCAAACTACAAACACTATGGGTCTTGTTGTTAGAAGAAAAGAAGCTAGAGGCTTAGGATACGAAAGAGAACAAGAACCTACTGGTATAACAGATAGGTACATCAAGAGAAACGGTGTAGTTTATAGATACTTTGACAACTTAAACGCATATTACATTGATGAAGATGGAGAATTACAACAAGTTGCTGATATGGCTAAATTTGTTGCTGGCAACAAAAACAATGCTAAATTAAAATCTTATGTAATGAGCGAATATGACCTTAAGAAATTAATCGAAGGTAAAAACATTAAGGGTGAAAGATACGCTAGAACTTACAACTTCTTAAGCGACAACGAAGCTGCTAAGAAAGTTGCAAGAATAGTAGTATTCACTGATACAGTTGAAAAATTAGACATGACTCAAGTATATGCATTAGTTACTGATACGTACAACTATATTGATAGAGTAAAATTTGTAGATGCAGAAGGTACTGTTTACACTGTAGACATTAGAGACTACAGAGGAGTACATGCTGACGAAATCAAGGAAGGCGACATCGTTGACCTAAGAATCTTCAATGACTCAAAAGAAAAAGCAATTATGAGAGGATTTGTTAAGAGATTCGTAGCTGCTGATAAAACTACTAGACCTGCAGTTCTTACAAAGAAAGGCTTACCACTTAAACATGCTATTAAGTCAATAACTTATAGACAAACTTACTGGTATGACTTTAACGACAACGGTGTTGAAGATGCTAACGAACAAGTATACTTCACAAAAGATACTAAGGTATTTAACGACAGAAGATCTGGATACGCTCAATTAGTAATGGATGAAAATCACTTTGTTGAAGTTATCAGATTTACTGACGCATCAGATAACCTTCCAGGAATGGATCTTGAGTTAACAGCTGTAAATTCACTAAGTGATGGACGTACAATTGTTATTCGTGACAATACTGGTGTTGAAAAACTATACACAGTACTTGAAGGTACTACTTTCTTAGATATTAACAATAGCTTTGTAGGTAGAGGACCTAAGGATACTACAGCATTTGTTAAAGCTAATATGAACAGAAATGTTGAACTTAAGTTTGACAATGTTGGTAACTTATTATCAGTAAGAGCTCTTAAGAACGCTGATGACATAGGCAAAGACTGGATTGCTAAAGCTGAAGCTGAATTAGCTACATTAAAGATTGACGATTTAGCTAATACTTTAACTGCTAAGGCAGACATCGAAGCTGAAATTGCAAAGAGAGCAAAAGCTTTATTATCAACAGAAGTAGCTAAAAATGTTTCAGTAACAGCTGAATTAGTAAACCTTGCAGCTTCAGGAACACCTGTATATGTAGGAACTGCTGCACCTGACGAAGGAAACGGTAAAGTTGTATTAACTTTAACAAGCGCACCAGCTTCTAAAGCATTAGCAGCTAAACCATTCCACGTAGAAACTGCAACAGAAGCAGGAAATGCAGCTAAAGCTCAAGCTGATAAAGAACAAAAAGCTATAATGGACTATATCGATGCACACAATAAGAAGTTTGAATTACCAAAAGGTACAACACTTAGTGATGCAACAACAGCAACTGCAATAAAGAATATTCTTGATGCAGTTCCAGGAATTGATAAAACTAAACTTTCTATAACTTCATCAACAGTAGTTACAGGAACAAATCAATATACAACTGTTATAAAATACACTGGCGCTACAACAGAATCAAAGACAGTAGTTATTGAATACACAGTTGCAAAATAGTTAACAATTAACTAAAATAAAAGAGGAGGGTCATATGACCTTCCTTTTTTGTACATAAATTTGAATTGAGCTAATTATAAGAAGTATATAATATAACTAGCATTTAACACAATCAATTACAATTACAACAATCATCTAATTTTTATAAATGTCAAATATAATTAATTTGTTATCTTTCATTGAATTGTTTTTTTATACATTTAATCCATGCTAGCATTTAGTGTACTCTAAAAGCTTTATTTACTTTCATATAAATAAATCATTAATTAAGTGGATTTGAAAAACTTATTTTGATCAGATTATTTAATAAAATCAATAAATTATATTCTTTCTATAAAATAACAAATAAAGTGTATAAAAACGACCTCTCAAAATCGATTTTAAGGGGCATTAAATTATTTTTAGGTATAATACTACTCCTTTATTAATATTAGGCTTATTATGACGGTATATGATTAAATGACCTAACAAAACCCATCGCACGAGCTTTATTTACAAAAGAAGACCCATAGCACCCATTAGTATAATAAGCGGCACTATAGGTCTTTTTTCATTTAATCATAGAATTTAACCTAAAACAATTTACGTCATTCTACGACTAGATCTTTTATTTCGCGTACTAGGCTTGCAATTGCCATTACAAATTCTGCTTTGTCTTTTGCAGTGTTTTTGAACATGAATTTTAAAGTCATAGCAAGTAGCGATATAAGTTTGTCAGTCATACTTTTACCTCCGTAAACATAAAAAAAGAGGCGTTATTGCCTCCTATAGTAAGTATGTAAGAAAAATGTTTTTATAAAAAAAGTAAAGCTTATTTCAAATAAACTTTGCTATTGCAGAAATAAGAAATCCTTTATATAATACTATGCATAAAGTAAATAAATTTAAAATTTTGACTGTAAAGCGCTTAAATTTTGTATCTTTTGTGGTATAATATGTATACAAGTGGTAAAAATGTTTATAATTTTATTAAAAGAAGGTGAAAGTGTAATGCCAGATTTAAAAACTTACGGTCAAATTTATGATGAAGAATTTTTAGAAAAGTTTGGAAAGTACAGAGGGGACGTAGAAAAAGCTAAGTTAGAAAAAGAGTTTGAGGTAGATGTTAAGAAGATAGCAGAGCTTTGTAAGATAGAAGTTACTGAAGATGATTTAGAAGTAGTTGAAGATCAAGATGAGATGGGTGCTTGCAAAATGATGCATGCTACTCACAAAAGTGCTTCTGTTGAGTATGAAACAGATATAGAGAAAAGACATATAGTGATTAATAAATATATAAGTAATCAAAGGCAAAGATTTTCAATTGCACATGAAATTGGATATATATTGATGGGATTTAAAGCCCCCAAAGACGCAAGTAAATTTCAAGTAGAATTAGAAAAGTTTATTTCAGATGTAAACTCTATTAACGCTAATTTCTTTGCAGTAGAATTATTAATGCCAGAAGATTTATTGAGAGATGCTCTTGAACATATTATGAGTGAACTTAACTATGATTCAACAAAAAAATTTTCTAGTACTGATATAGATATATTAACGGATAAGACTTCTATATTAATGAACGTTCCAAGGGAAACGCTTAAATACAGACTTAGAGAATTAGATATATTTGGGTGAGTAAAATGACGGATAACAATAAAAAATCTTATGCAGAAATTATTGATTGCTATAATGAGGATAAATGTTTTATCAAAAATACGATAGTGATAAAATATATTCCAAATATAAGCGAAGCCTTATCTGGAAATAGGAACTATAATATTACTAGTGTGAATTTGGTAGAATCAAACGATGAAAAAAATAAGGCGAAAATTGAAGAATTGGTTACAAGATGCAATAATTTAATCACTAGAGAAAAGAAGATAAGTCATTGGCAAGTATTTTATCTTTATAAGGAATTGCTACAGACTCTAACTGGAGACGGGCTGAACTTTAATTATTTTAGAGGTCAATCTGACAAAAATGATTTATTGCCAGGTGCATTAAGATATAGTAAGAATTCTGACTATATTAGAGATTTTGAAGGGTTGTATCTAAGATTATCTTATGAGTTTCCAGATATAATTAACTATGTATCTATGAGTGAAAGTAACATAGCTGAAAGAGAATCTAATTTATCTGTATTGCAGCACTATGGATTAAAAACTGCTCTTTTAGATATTACTAAGAATCCGTATATAGCAATGTTATTTATGTTACGAGAAAATATAGATGAGTATAGAAGTCCAACATTGTATTTATTCAAAATAAATGATCAGGAATTTGATAGCCCAACATTATTTTCAGAGGTGAGAAAAAGTCACACTAATGAACGAATTATTGCTCAAAAAGGGGCCTTTCTTAATTTTGAAAAAGTTCAAAAGAATAAACTATTAAAAGCAATTCCTTATGTTAAGATTATTTTAGAGTTTGATGAATATAAATATCAGGAAGCCCTCTATTTTGAAAAAGGTGCAAATTTAATGCGCAAATATGATTTGATTGAAAGTAATGAAATAGGAAGCGATGAAGATGTAAATAATATAAAAGAATCAAAAGATTATTATGAAAAGAATATCAATAAAATAATAGAGCTTTTTAACTCTGTGGAAACGACAAAGAAAGACTGTTTAGAATATATTAATAATGAGCTAACACAAAAATTAAAGGAATATTATTATTTAAAAGAAGACATGTTTCCAGATTTTGAAAACAGAATTAGATATTTATCAAATAAGTATATTTATGATGATATACAGAATATAGATTATAAAAAACGTAAGAATAAAAAAAGATAAAAACCCACGCTTCAAAACTCATCACACGCGTTTTATTTACAAAAGAAGACCCATAGTACTCCTTTCCAATCAAAAGGGGCTATGGGTCTTTTATTATGTCTTAGCTCAATCGTCTATTATTTTCACTATTTTAGGGGATTTATTTTTTATTAGGTGATTTATTTTCTATCTATCTCTTTTTGAAACAATAATCCATTTCCCCTTCTCTTGTTTCAGAAACTCGGCTTTTTTTGAAACAAGGCTATCTTTTTCTTTTCTTTTTTCAATTTATCTTGTGGACGATTTTTTCACTTCAAGTTTACCCATGCAAAGCCATAGCCATAACCATAACCATAACCATAGCCATAACCATAACCATAACCATAACCATTGCCATTATCATCATCTAAATGCATAAAAAAAGGATTGGGTACTTAGGTACTCAATCCCCGAATTTCTCGTCATAAGCTTTACTGATTCTGTCGCAGTCTTTGATTCTATCTCTGATTGTTCTTTTCTTTGCGAGCACTGGTATTTTTGTTAGGCCTTGGATGTGCACGTATCCGTCTTCGATGTCGTAGATTAGCGATCTGTTTAGGTAGATCATGGATCCGTCGCCTTTGGAGCGTAGTTTTCTGCATTTGATGCCTACTAGTCTTGTATCTCTGATTACGAGTGCAAGGCCTGTCTTTTTCTCGGCAACTGTTTTTGCCCACTTTCTGTAGCCTTTCTCGTCTGCAAGTTTATCTCTAAATAGTCTAGAAACTGCTGTTCTTATTGAAACTTTTAGGTTTTCAGCGCTCATGTCTTGGTATATGGCGACTGTCGTGTTTATTCCTTCACTATCGTAAGCTGGGATTAATGCCGCCAACTGCTTTTGTTTCATAATTTTTCCTCCTTATTATAGGTCTATTATAGTCCTTTATATTTTCTTTGTCAATAACTTTTTCTTATTTTATGTCAATATTTGTCTATTATTCTAATTTTCATACTTTAGTATTATGTCCCTGTTCTTTGTATAATTTTCTGAGTTTTTTAAGCAGCCCCGATATTTTCTTGGCGGCGGTGCTTTTTGAGTATCCAAGTGCGCGCCCTATGTCTTCGTAGTTCATCTCGGTGTAATAACGTAAATAGATGAGTTTTTCTTCTTCGTATGTGAGCTCTTTAAAAACTTTTCCTAAGGTGTCGTTGTAGAATAGTTTTTCGAAGTCGTCCATGCTGGTTTCGTCTTCTACGAGGAAGGCGTCGTCTAGTGGCTGTGTGTCTATGCCTTTTTTGTATTTACCAAGCAAATGGTATTTCATCCTGGATTTGATGTGTGCGAGTGCGTGTGCGCCTTTTTTGATGTCGAAGTCAAGTAGTGCCTCGAGTGCCACGACTCTGAGTTCTTGGATTAAATCTTCTAGCTCTTTGTAGTTTGGGTAGTAGCGTCTGATCTGCGCGAGCATTAGTGGTTTGAGTGCTTCTATGGCGTCTGTTGCCACGATGCCGCTTTCTTGATAAATTTCTGCGATTTTGTCAAAATTAATTTTCTTCTTCTGTCCTCCTTTTTATTTTCTTAAGATTATTGTAGCTACTAAACTATGTGTGTGGCAAACTCTACCTTATGCATAAATATTGGAAAACGCTGCAATTTTTAGACATTTCGCATATAAATTGGACGTTTGTGTGCACGATTTCCATAATTATGGTTTTTTTGTGCACGGGAAATATTGTCCTGATTTTGTATATATTAAGTGTAGGGCGAAAAGCTCTAGTGAAAGGGGGTGAGAAATATGGAAAAGACTAGTATAAGGGTTTACTTTACTGGTGAGCGTAACGGTGCGAAGAGAAATTTCTCTAAGACTGTTAACTTTATTAACCCAAGGGCTAATAATGACGCTCTTGGCGCTTTTAAAGGTGCTTTTTCTGCGCTTTTAGGTAAAGAAATATCTAGAGCGGTGAAGATCACTGTTGCTGAGCTATAATTTGGCTCTAATTTTTAGAAAGGGGGTGAAATGATGAAAAGATTACAAATGAAGTTCAAATGTGAGGACGGCAAAAATTATAACTTGTCTGTCCAAAATCCTAAGAACGGTCTTGACGCTAAGACTGTTAAGGAGGCTTTCCAAGCTATCGTTGACCAAAAACTTATTATGAATAAGGATGGTGGTGCGGTTAACGCGATGGAAGGAGCGAAAATTGTGACAACATCTGTTGAAACTCTATTTTAATTGATACTCATGTCGATAAAATAAAATAGTGCAGGTAATTAAGGGGGTTCGTATTGAAAGATATGGGCTCTCTTTTTTATTTCGCGTTCGATTTGCACATCGAAAATTGTTAAGTCCATGCACCAAGAGAACGAGCTTTAGCGAAGTTCGATTGGCTATGCATGCCTTATGCCAGAGTTTACAAAGAGACGGAGCATAGCGAACGTCGATTTGATTAAACTTACGGCTTTCCTTCGCTTGCTCGTCTACGAAAACTGATAATTTCTAAGCTTACTCACCTGTGGTCTCATATTCGTTCGCTTCGCTCAACTAGATGAGCCTACGGCCGGTTCGTTGCGCTAAGAAATTAAGGCAGTTTTCTCCGAATGCTGCGCTCGTGAAAATCAATTTTCTCACTAAAGTCATCTGTACCAAGTGCTCTGCATAGCGCAAAGGTTCACGTCAATTCATTGACGAGGTTCTTCAAGAACGGTTTAGGTGAAGAAACATACTTCGCGTAAAACATTTAGAATAGCTAATAAAAATCTTGCACGCTTTAGGACTTTGTGGTATAATAGCAACGTATATTATAAAGGAGAGGATTACATGAGAAGTAATAAGAAAGCTATAATATTAGCACTAATCATGTGCCTAAGTATATTCATGAGTTTCGGCCAAGCTGTAGTAAAAGCTGGCCCATCCATAGACTTTGGCACTAAGACAAAAGAGGTCATCTTCATGGTTGACAGAAGCATGGCAACTGGCAAGGAAAGACTTGCTGAAATAAAAAACGAAATCAATGAGCTTAGCGAGAAGCTTATTGAGAGCGACTCTAATCTAAGTGTTTCACTAATCTACTTCAACGGTAGAGCAGAAACTCTAGTAGAGAAGGTAAAGGATGCAGCGCTTATCAAAAACGCGAAGACTCCAGAGTTTGCACTAGGTTTTTCAAATCCGATCGCAGCCATCGAAAAGGCGAGAGCCATCGAAAAGGCTGATAAAAACTACCTTGTGCTTTACACATCGAGCTACCCAGCAATTGGCCCAATCAGAGCAGACGGTCCATACACAAGTCGCGACCACTTCTACTTCAGAAACGCGAACGCGCTTAAAAACACAGCCGATGAGCTAGGAAGTGATTACGACTTAATCACAGTTCTTGACATGGCTCGTTTGAACAACAAAGACTACGCTTTCACTAAGAAACTTTATACTGAATTATCCAAGAAAACTTATCTAAATGGTGATTCTAAGGGTATCCTTGACTATGTTCATGGCGGCGCTGCTATAGACAAAGTAAGTGAAGATAAAAGACCTATAGTCTTCGTTCCAGGCATTGCGGGAAGCGAGTTATACTCCATTGACGAAAAATACGTAAGCGACGAAGAACGCAAAACTGGCATGATCTCATCTGATAAAGAATTTATTGGCAAGAGAATCTGGATCCCACTTGGATACGGAAAGTCTGAGCTAAGTGAGCTTCTTAATATAAAAAACAATGCATACGGACTGCAAGAAGGCGACCTTAGATATGCTAAGTTAATAACAAGACACACTGGACCTGCGGCATCATACACTTTGCTTATAGATGCGCTTATCAAGCACTTCCCAGATAGACCGGTATATCTATTCTCATACGATTGGAGAAAGTCTAACGAAATTACAAGCGAAAAACTTGATGCCTTCATCGACAGCATTAACGAAGGTGGAAAATTAAAGGTTGACCTTATCGCGCACAGCATGGGCGGCCTTGTATCAAGCCACTACCTAGCTAAGCACGATGACAAGGTAGATAAATACATCTCCTTCGGTACACCATACGAGGGTGCTCCGCACGCTTACAACGAAATGACTAACGGCAACATCTTAGGAGGTATCGCGGACTTTTTCCTTAACAATTTCCTTAACATAGACAGCAAGGTTGTACAAGACTACGACGGACTTCTTGAGCTATATCCAACAAAGAAGATGCTTGATAAGTATCCATACCAAGTTGTAATGAACCAAAAGCAGCTTGACAGCGAGCTTTTAAAGAACAATTTTGTGACATACGACTCACTTGTGAACAAGCTTCACCTAACATTTGCATCCAAAAGCCTTGGATCAGATGACGTTCAAGAGCAAATGCAAGCATACTTAGGAAGTGAAAGATTCACTGAGTTCTTAAGACGTGCACAAGCTTACAGAGCAATGGGCAGCATGGACGAAAGCGTTTACATGCTTCATAGACCAAATTCCATGTTCATAGTTGGAGAGGGCATGGATACTCAAGTTAGCGGCTACTACACAGAAAACGTAAGTGGTCTTAGCAAGGTTAAAAAGCTTATGACTAAGGAAGGCGATGGCCTAGTTCCGCTATACTCAGCAACTATGGGTATGGAGCTTGACGAGATGCCAGAAGAGCTTAGATCAAAGTTCAAAGTTGTTAATGGCAACCACATGGGCATACTTATGGATGCTAAGTGCCTAGACATGATGTGTCACTTCTTATTAGGAAGATAATTCAATAGTATAGGTAATGAAGGGAGCTGTATCGAGGGATGTGGCTCTCTTTTTTTATTTCGCATTCGATTTGCGATCTTGGCTAGTTTCGAATTGTTTTGTCGCTGCGACGTATTTTTATACGACTCGCTCCAAAAAATTCTGTACTACGCCAATCTCATCAAATCGCTCCGCGAACTAAATGTGATGAGGAAGCAATGAGTTGCTTAAATTTTGTAAGCGAGTGAAAAAATATAAAAAAACTATTGACAAATAGTTATACATAGTATAAACTATAATTGAGGTGATATTATGAACATTACCATAAAAAAGTGGGGCAACTCTCAAGGGATTATACTTCCTAAGATTGTGTTATCGGCGCTAGGATTTAATGTTGACGACGAGTTAAAGCTTGACGTTGAAGATGACAAAATTATCTTATCAAAAGCTGAAGATTTTGATGATTTTTCAGATTTAATCCTGGAAGACCTTATTAATAGCGGATTTGAGGGGGAAGAGCTGCTTAAGGAGTTTAAAAGAGTTAAAAAGAGCATGCCAATGGCTGTGAAAAAATTAAAACGTGATATTTTGAATGAGTATAAAAACGGTGAGACTGTAGAATTTGAGGAATTTTTCAATGTATAGTCTAGTATTATCTAAGTCTAGTCAAAAGTTTTTAAAAAAGATAAGTGATAAGGGCTTAATGGATAAAATTAGAACAGAACTTGCTAGAATTAAAGAAGATTACACTATTGGAAGTAGAAAAACTGGAGATTTAAAAGGATTTTGGTCATTAGATGTTTACTATAACAAGACAAATTACGAAATTTGTTATGAACTCATTGAGGATAAGGGTAAGTTTATACTAGTAGTGCTGATTGGAACAAGAGAGAATTTTTATAAAGAAGTGAAAAGGTACATTAAAACAAAACATTAACCTTACTATAAACGGAGGTGAAAGTATGAAATTAATCTATCCTGCTATTTTTTACAAGGATCTTGAAAGTGAAGGCTACTCTATTGTTTTTCCTGATATTGGCATGGGGGCTACTTGCGGAGACAATATTTCCGATGCATATTACATGGCGGAAGATTTTTTAGGCTGTGCTTTGTATGATGACTACATAGAGGGCAATACGCTTCCTAAGGCAAGTTCGATTGACGACATTGTCATAGACGACGACAAATTCTCTGACATGGATTTGAGTTTTAAAACCATGATTGATATCGATATGGATGACTACATCAGAAGAACTAGTGCTAAGACCATTAAAAAGACAGTAACTATACCAAGCTACTTAAATGAGATGGCTAAAGAATATGGTGTTAATTTTTCAAGGGTTTTGACTGAGGGCTTGAAGAAGGAATTGAATATTAAATAGAATTAAGATTGACAATATTATAATATTCTGTTATCAAAAGAGGTGTTTATGAATAATAAGAATAAAACCCAAAACGAAGTTCCAAATGCTGAGACTATCGAGGCTATAAAAGAGATCGAAGCGATGAAGAAGGATCCATTCATAGGCAAGACTTATGAAAGTGTTGACGAAATGATTGATGATCTAATCATGGAAGACCTTATTAATAGTGGCTTTGAAGGCGAAGAGCTAGTTCATGAGTTTAAAAGAGTTAAATAATAAATAATTATATTAAGGGGGTTCATATTGAAAGATATGGGCTCTCTTTTTTTCTTTTGCATTCACTTGGCGATCTTGGCTAGTTTCAAATTATTTTGTCGCTGCGGAGTGCTTCTATGCACACGTTAAGTCCATGCACCAAGAGAACGAGTGTTAGCGATGTTCGATTGGCTATGCATGCCTTATGCCAGAGTTTACAAAGAGACGGAACGAAGTGAACGACGATTTGCTTAAACTTACGGCCGCTCCAAAAAATTCTGTACTACGCCAATCTCATCCAAGTGCTCTGCAAAAGGATTGTCATGAAACAAATAATTTGCCAACGTGAAATATATAAAAAACTATATAATTATTGCGTGCAAAATGCATTTCATAGCCATTATTTTAATAAAAAATATATCTCTTATGTTAAGATTGTGTTAAATTTTTCAATTTGATTCAATTTATTGATGTATTTGCTATGATTTTAGCGGGAAATGTGGTATAATTGTATGTGGACAAGTGTTTGAAAAAACATAATATATAATCATACATAGAGAGGGGAAAAGGGTATGAAATTTAATTTTAAATACAAAAGACTACTAACGCTAATCATCGCAGGGATGATGCTTGTGAGCGCTATGCCTGTTGGCTTATTAGCGAAAGATGAAAGGAAGGTCAAGGTTGATCACAATGACATCGCAGGCGATAAGGCGAACTATGTCAACGAGTTGAAACCTGCTAAGCCTGCAAAACCAGATGAAAACCAAACGGCAGCGGATTTAATTAAAAATCCAGCTCAGCCGGCTATCTACACTTTGCGTACTGACTATAAGGTACAAAGAGGCGAAAAGTATGATGTTGACTACCAACCATATATTGCAAGTGTAGGTGCAGCAGCAACAGATGCAGAAAAAGCAAAGGTTAATAAGACTATAGACCTACCTGCCCTTGCTGGTTATGACGAACCACAAGATAATTTTACAATCGACTACAAAACTGTTTTTGATGCTGCAAAAGGAAAAAATGAAACAGGAAATGATGCTAACGGATTAAGATATTCTGATGAGCAAGAGCTTGACTACAAAGCCAAGTCAAATCAAATAAAAATAAAACATATTTTCCAAGTCTTAGAAGATTTTAATAAGTATAAAAATCCAGACGAAAGCACTGGAGATAAAACTGCACTTTTCACCACTCAAAACGGTAACACTGGCTCCACTATGGAAGTAAGTCCTTTGAGTGAAGATGATCCAAGAAGAGAAGGCTTTGTTCCAGAAGCTGACCATATAATCATGCAAGTTCCGGAAAATGCTGAGAACTTTATTTTAGAATATCGCTATATCCGGGCCCACTACGATGTGACTTTTGACACTGCGGGCGGCACAGCTCTTCCAGCTCGTACTCTTTATTATGGACAAGTTATTCCTAAAATTGCCGATGCAGATATACCTACAAAAGTCGGCGGCGACTTTTTAGGCTGGAAGCCATCTGTAGAATTAAAAACAAAGGATGGAAAAAAATATAAAGCAAATGAAATAATTGCAGTTGGAACCAGCGGTGCTATCAAAGATCTTGATGCCAATTTGATTATGCCTGCAAGTAAAGTTACTTTCACAGCTGTGTGGAAGGAAAAGGAAAAGGCTGACTACGCTGTACAATTCTGGGCAGAAAAGGCAGACCATGCAGATGATGCATCTCTACTAGATAAGTACGACTATATAGGTACTCGTGTCTATAAAGAAAAAGCCACAGGTTCGAGACCGGACTTGGATAATGAACCTGTAAAAGACATAGTCTTTACTGACCTGGACCAAGCTCGTCTAAAAAAGATATGGGCTAACGCAAGATTTAATCGTGGCGAAGATCTTTATCTAAACAAGTTCTATGTCTACAACCAAGCTCTAACTCACGAGCAAAATAAGGACCCTGCAAATGTAAACCTAGTTAAGTCTGTTGATTCAACAGGTAAGACTGTCTACAATATCTACTACGACAGGCAAGTATACGACCTATACTTTACTAAGTCCAATGCACAACCTGAAGAAAACACCTTCTACCCTGAAATTTGGAAATATGACGAAAAGAAAGGTGAGGCAGTTAAAGTAGGTGGACCTGGCAATCTCTACCACTACAAGGCTAGATTTAATGAGATGATGTATAAGTGGCCAAACGATGCCAAGCAAACAAATGGATTTACACCGGGCTATCAATCTTTTGGCTGGGGACCAAATTATACTAGACCAAATTGGCCGATACATTTGGACACACCTCCTTATAGACTTAATGCCGATGAGTTCCTTGACATGGCTAATTACACTAATTGGGGCGGCTATGTTAAACATATAGACAAGGGTGACGGCACAACGATCGATTTAGACCCACTCGACTTTACAACCCTTTCCTTCGGTATTAAGCAGGATCATCCATCTATCCCTCACCACATGGACTTTTGGATGGACGGCTTTAAGGACGGAGAAACCATAATCCGTTACGATCTTGTTAGGACTAAGGCGGACACCGCCGGTCTGGGATATGGCCATAGGTACCCGAAAGTTTTAGGTTTTACCCCTTATGGCTATAATCCTAGAGCTGCATGGCCAGCTATTGCAGAGGGTAGTGAGGAAAATGGCCGCGTGAACGAAGATGAAATTAATGACCTAAACGACGCGCGTGATGAAATCACCCCTAACAATTGTGGGACATACTATAACAACTTTGGAACAAAACTTCCTATCGGACAGCTAGAGTTTATATCATCCTTCTTTAGCGATTCAGACGAATTTGGAGATGTAAAAGAAGGTGGTCAATCATTTGAAGAAAACGGCTACCTACGCTTTAAATACACTCGTAATAAGTACCCACTAAGGTTTAATTACGACCCATCAATCACTAGAGATGATAGCTATTTTAACTCTAAGAACCAAATAGATACCTTCTATGAATTCCCACTCAAGGCCCTAAGTCCTGATGTAGATTCAAATGATGAGTATAAGAAAGTAGATACAAAGGAAGGTCCTAAGAACTTATTAGATAATCCGGAAAACTTACAGAAATTAGGCCTTACAGACCTTGTTTTCACAGATCCGGCAGATGGCAAGTTAAAAGTTAAGAGACCAGATAATCTTTCAGACCAAATGGTATTTAAGGGCTGGGCACTAGACCCTGCCGGTTCAAAGCTTATTTGGGAGAACCCGGGCGAAAAGATGCCTAACCACCCAGTAAACCTATATGCTAAGTGGGGCGAACCAGATTATAAATGGAAGGTAACATTTGATCCGAACGGTGGATCTTTAAGAAACATTAAAGAAGAAGATTTAACTACTAGTCGCAAGAAAATCCAAGAAGGCGACATTGGTCAAGAAGAAATAAACACTTATGCGAAAAAAGAAGCCAACGAAGGCGACAAGCAAGTCTTTACAGTAATTCAAAGACAAAAGCTTGTAGAGCCGAAATATAAGCCTACAAGAAAAGGCTACGACTTTATGGGCTGGGAAGTCATCCATTATAAGAAGGATGCCAATACAGGCGACTACACTAACGAGCAAGACACAAGCTATAGAGATACTTATAAGGTTCCAGAACTTTACTCCTTTGGTAACGACGTAGTAGCACCAGTTTATCTAAAGGCAATTTGGCTTCCAAACGACAAAGTAGATGTAAAAGTAGTACACCACTTTTTAAGTTTGGATTTAAGTAAAGAAACAAAACCGCCACTTGAACAAATTTTAGCTAATAAGCGTGCAAACTATCTTGTTGCCACAACTGGAGACCAACAAAATGACGAATTGGTGCTTGCTCCTCATGAAGAACTTAGTGAAAAATTAACAGGCGACTTAAAGACACTATATGAAGAATATAATGGAAGAGTAAAGGCTAATAACACTTACTTCCAACAATTCCGTGTAGAACCGGAAAAGAAATTAAATACAGCAACTAACCAAGTAGAAGACAATCCTGATGTAAAAAACAATGTTTTCCACTTCTTCTACAAACCATTTAGAACTCGTCAATATAAGGTTAACTATATAGATGAAAGATTTAAAGACGATCCAGAAAAAGGAAAGATTATTGACCAAGAATTAGTTACAAATGGTAATCGTCACTTTGACGCAAGAAACTATAGACCAATACCAGGCTGGGTTTTAGCCAAAGATGAAAAACCACAACAACAATTATTCTTTGATGTAAATGAAAAAACAAATGAATTCTTAGGAATCAACGGAACAGGCAAGGATGAAATTACCTTCTATTATAAGGATGTAAGAGTAATTGAAGTTCCAAAAGATGATCCAGTACCAGATGGCTATGTAAGAGTAACTTATAAGGCGGACAAGGGCGGAGCATTTACCGACAAGGATGGAAATTCAAAGACAGAATTATACTACGATGTAATAAAGGGACTTAAGTCAGACCTACTTCCAGTTCCAGAAGAACTTAAGGATGGTGAGGAAAAAGTTGCTGACAAGTACTACATCACACCAGAAACTGGAAAGAAATTTACTAAGTGGGACAAGAGTCCACTATTAAACAAAAACACAATTATTAACGAAGCTCATGAATTTACAGCCTACTTTGAATGGTCAGGCCTAAGCGCATCTGGACTAGTAAGAACAGAAGCCTTTAAAGATCCTAATGGCACTTGGACAAACGACTTTGCTCCAACTATTGACCAGTTAAAAGCACAACTTGTTTGGAGAGAAAAAGATGAGGTAAAACCTCTTCCAGCAGGAACTGAAATAAAATTATACGATGAAGCTGGAAACGAATTAACAACAAACGATCAAGTTTATGAATTAGTCAATGAAAAGAAAGCTGCCGACACGGATGAGCTTGTTCGCACAGTGAATGTCAAAGCTAAAGTTACTTTCAAAAACGGCAAAGAGCCACAAGAGCTTGATATACCAATTACAGTTTACAAAAATGTTTACGAAGCACTTACAGGAACAGAAAAACCATTATTCCTTTCACAAGCTGAAAAAGGCGAATTGAAAGATATTACTGGAGAATATGTAAAGGTAACAGTAAACCCAACAGGAAAACCAGGAGAAAAAGATTCAAAGATTTACTATGTCAATCCAAAGGCTTGGGTAGAAATTCCTGAAATTAAATTAACAGAAGAAGAAAAGAAGGCACTAGGCTTTACAAATTGGACAGCAGATAAGGATGCTCAAAATGAAAATAAAGAAGCAAATGGTGTCTATGAGTTTACAAAACGTCACAAGTTTACAGAAAACACAATAATTTCACCAGGATTTGCTAAGGATGTAGTTGAACAAACAGATCCGAACAAGAAACCAGATGTACCAAACAGCTATGTAAAAGTTATAGTTAAAACAACAGACAAGGCTACAGATGAAACAGCTTTTGAAAAAACATTCTGGGTTAATCCAACTAAGGAAGTTACTATTGATGTAACAAATCCAACAGGTAAGACTGTAGCTGCAGACCCTGCAAATGTTGGAGCAGTTGGCTACACAATGAAATTCTCTAAGTGGGAATCAACAGAAGACAAGGCAAAAACTTGGACAGACAAGATAGTAGGAAAATTTGAAAATGAAACTACAATCATTGCAAAATATTCTGTAACACCAGAAGTTATTAAGCCTCAAGTACCAAGTGCAGATACAGTTCACACACCACAAGGCAAGACACCAACAGTAGATGAAATCAAAGCTAAAATTACTCCACCTGAAGGAAAAACTATTAGCAAAGTAACAATAGTTGAAAATCCAGATGTAAATAATCCTGGAAAGAGTATAGCAAAAGTAATCGTTGAATACACTGACGGATCAAGCGTTGGTACAAATGATAAACCATTAGAAGTTCCAGTTGAAGTACACAAAAACATAATTCCAGAAGCACCTGGCGGACAAAGACCAAAAGACGCACTTGAAAATTATGTAAAAGTAATCTTCAAAGCAGGCACAGGCGGAAGCCTATCAGGCGACCTAGTTTACTATGTATCACCAGAAGTAGAAGTCGACATGACAGAATCAGCTGAAAAAATTACAAAGAATCCAGATGTTGGTTATATCAGTGGAGATTGGGATACAAGCGAAACTAAAAAATTAAAAGCAACATTCACTGCTCAAGAAACTGAATTTACTTTTAACTTTACAAAGACAGATGATATAGTAGAAAAAACAGACGACACTGTTAAAAAGCCAGACGGATATGTACAAGTAACCTTCAAGACAGAAGATGAAGCCAAGGGTAAACTTGAAGGTGAAAAGCTAGTAAAAATCTACTATGTAAATCCAAAAGCAGGAATTACTCTAAAAGTTTTAGGCAAAAATGAAACAGCAACAGATAAACAATTAGCAGTTCCAAAAACAATACCAGCTGAACATTACGAAGATGATACTTGGTACGAAGAAATCGACCAAAAAACTCCAATTACAAGTGAAAGAATCCATGTAGCTAAATTTAAACTAGCTAAGGTAACATTAACTTATAAAGCAGGTGAAGGCACAGGAACAGTACCAGCAGCAGTTGAAGTAGACTATGGCACAACAGTTGCACTTGCAAGACCAGATGGACTTAAAAAAGATAATGCTACATTTGCTGGTTGGAAGCTTGATGGAGAAGAAAAAATTTACCAAGCAGGCGAACTAGTAACACTTGAAAAAGCAAGAACAGCAACAGCTCAATGGACAACAGCTAAACATAAAGTAACATTCAATAGTATGGGCGGCAGCGACGTTCCTAGCCAAACAGTTGAACACGGAAAGACAGCAACAAACCCTGAAGCACCAACACAAGATGGCAAAGTCTTTATGGGCTGGAAAGAAAAGAGCAAAGAAAACGAAGAAGCTTACTTTGACTTTGCTAATACAGCTATAAATGAAGACAAAACATTAATAGCTCAATGGCAAGACCCAGTTCAAAAGATTGGTGATACTGATCAAGTTGAAGAACAATTTATAAAAGTTACATTTAATAAAGGTAAACATGGAACATTAAAGCTTGATGAACAAAATACTAAATTAGAAAATGTATATTACAAAGTTGCTAAAGACTATTCAATGGCTGAAGCTATGAAAAATGGCTTGGTAGTACCAAAAGCAATAGCAGACACTTATTATAAATTGATAGACAAAAACTCTGGTTGGGACAAGGCTCTTAAACTAGAAGGAAAAGAAGTTACATTCACAGCACAATACAAACCAGAAGCAGATGTCATCCCTATAGACCCAAGTAAGACAGATCAAGAAATTGAGGATGAAAGACCAGAAGGCATGGTATTAGTAACATTTAAAGTTTCTGATGACAATAATTTCTACATTCCAAACAATGCTAAATACTATGTAAAGAAAGATACAGAAGTTAGAATTCCTACACCAGTAGTTTTAGAGAAAAACATTGATGATGTATTTAAAGGCTGGAAAGATGTAAACATAGTTAATGAACCACTTGATCCAAATGACATTAACAACCCTGAAGCAAAATTATTCCAATGGGTAAAACAAGCATTTAAAGAAGATACAGTAATTAGTGATAATAAAACAGATGAAATTAAACTTATAATTACAAAACCATTTGCAGGAGATAAGAGAATTTATATCGAGCAAATGTCTGATGATTTGACAGGAAAACTTGAACTTATAAGAGCTGGCAAGTTAATAGAAACTGTTACTAACAAAAGGTTTACGAGAAGAGGAAAAAAATACAATGTATTTGATCTTACTAATGCATTGCAATCCGGAGATACTATAAGATACTGGCAAGAAAGTTCATCTAGAATATCTGACAAAACAACAGAGGTTATCAATTAGAGAAAGGAGAGATTAAATTAGAATGAAGAAAAAAATATCGGCAGGATTTTTAGCTCTTGTTTTTCTATTGCAAGCCTTCTTACCAAGTCTTGTATATGCAAATCAAGCAAACCCTCAAGACACAAAAATAATATCTGAAGAAACTAAAGGTCCAGATAATGTAGTAACAATTGGAAAGCTAAAAGGAGTGGGATTCTCTAAAGATAATCCCACTGCATCTATTAGCATAATAGAAGAAGTAAAAGAAAAAAACCATAAGAACACAGACGCTTTAGATGGATTGGAAATAAGTGATGAAAACATTCCTCAAGCATTAAGGAGCGCTGGTTCTCCATATATCAATGGTTCGCAACCAGCTGACCCTGATAAGCCAAAGTATTGGGCAAATGTACAGGGAAAACTTACAACAAGAGGAATTGACGGTACTACATTTGATTGGGATAAGATATTTGGCCAAGGGGCAAAAGTAAAGCTTTTATTTACACAAACAAATGGCTATGTTATGACAGGTGTAACATATTCTTTATTAGTAGATAAAGATGGAACCTATACTTGGCAAGGTAGTGACGGTAAGCCAACCTACCTACCTTTATATGATGTAGATGGAAATCCCTACACCTATAATGTCCAAATAGAAAGAAATTACAGTAAAAATGTACAACTTATTATCCAAGAATCTAATAGTACACCTAAATCTCAATGGAGACAAGAAGGGGACAAACAAGTTGCAACTATATCTTTCCTAGATATAAAGATTCAGCAAGTAGCTTCTACAAAATTTGTATCTGAGTGGCATACAGGAGTTAATGAAGCAGACAGACCTCAAATTGAAGGATATTTTAAGGTCGATGATGAAACAGATAATGACTTTAATTTTCCTAAGAATGATACAACAAGAACTATATTAAGATCTAGTTTTGTAGAAAACTTTGAAGAAGATGAAGAGAATGGTCCATGGTCTTTCTTATCTTCTGAACTTGAAACAACTCCAAAGACAGTAGAAGTTAAAACAAATACAGCAGGTTTAACTTTTGAAGAAAAAGATGGAGTTAAGACTGTTAAGGATGTTAATAATAAGTTTAAATACACTTTCGATTACGACGTTATAAACGGCGGAAAGCTTATTATGACAGAAATAATACCATTAACATTTGATGCTAATGGTGGTAAGTTTGCTTCTATTACTGAACCAAATGCAGAGCAAAAAATTGTTAAAGAAGTTGATTATGAAGGCACTTTGACAGACAAGGCTGAAGATCCGACAAAAGAAAGAGAAACTTTTAAGGGTTGGTCAACAGCAAAAGATGGAACTCCACTTACTGAAGAAGAGTTTAAGGAAGCTATAAAAAACATCAAAGAAGCAAAGACTTTCTTTGCAATTTGGGACAATAACCAAATCACAGCAGATGAATTAGAAGTAAAAGAATCTTTTAAAGATGGAACAGGCTATGTCAACGATTTTATTCCGACACTTGACCAATTAAAGGGACAAGTAAAGATTAAAGATGCAAGTGGAACTCCACAAGCACTAGCAAATGATGATACTTTTGCAATAGTTGATGGTCAAAATGAATACACAACTGATGCTGCAGCTAAAGATTATCTTTATAATTTATTAAAAGAAGACGATGCGACAGAAGTTTCTCGCAATGTTACTTTAAAGGCAAAAGTAACTCGTGGCGATGGCATAATTCAAGAAGTTACAATACCTATCAAGGTAGTTAAAAATATCTACGAAGCAAAAACATTGACAGAAAAGCCTTTCTATGTACCAGATGATTATGTAAAAGTAACAGTAGACCCAACAACAAAGGCTACTGACCCACAAAAGACTTACTATTATGTAAATCCAGCGGCTAAAGTTGTAATTCCTGGAAAAGATCCAACAGCAATTAGTGGATTTAAATTTATTAATTGGACTACGAAAGAAGATATTGCAAAAGGAGAAGGCTCTGAATATAAACTTTCAGAAAAACCAAGAACTAAATTTGAAAAGGCAAGCACAATCACTGCACAATACTCAGCAGATGTAATTCCACAAGAAGGGGACACAAAACCTGAAGGAGTACCAGATAATTTTGTAAAAATTACTTTCGTGCCAACAGACAATGGTACTATGGAAGGTGCTAAGATTTTCTGGGTTAATCCTGAAAAAGAAGTAACTATTCCAGTAAAAGATCCAGTCGGTAAACAATACTTCACATTCAAAGAATGGAAATTTGGAGAAAAGGCTGACGGAGATAAATATGATCCAACAGTGCCTACACAATTTAAAGAAGCGACAACTATAACAGCAACATACAATGACTCTAAAGATATAATACCAGTAGATCCAACAAAACCTACTGCAAAGCCAGAAGGTTATGTGACAGTAACATTTGATGCTGACTTAGGATTAAAGTTAACAGGTACTAAGTATTATTATGTTAAGGCCAATGCAGGAATTACTTTAGCTCAATTAGCAAAACCTAAATATCAAGCAGCTAACGGTTATGCATTTGATGGCTGGGATAAACCTGACACAACTCCTATTGGCAAAGACGACATCGTAGTAACAGCTTTAGCAAAATTCACACCTAGTAAGCCAGACGATAGACCAGGCAGACCATATCCAGAAGTTATCTACAGAGACAAAATTGTCGAAAAAGAAAAGATAGTTGAAAAGATTGTCAAAGTTGGCGACAACGACGAACTTCTTAAGGAAATCAGATACATGCAAGGCTTTAACGGCAAGTTCAGACCATACGATGGCTTAACTAGAGCTGAAGCTGCTCAAATCTTAGCGAACGCTCTAAAGGCTGACGGCTACAGATACGATGCAAACTACGCTCTAAGCTACAGTGACGTTGGAAGCAAGTGGTACACAGACGCAGTTAGAGTAGTTACTCAAGCAAATGTATTCCAAGGCTATAGCGATGGAACGTTCAGACCACAAGGCAAGATCACTAGAGCTGAGTGGGTAGCAACTCTTAGAAGATTCCAAGACCTTAAAAAGGCAAGTGGCAACACTATGATGCTAAGAAGCGGTCACTGGGCTACTGAAGAAGTTGAAGCAGCATACCAAGCTGGATGGCTAGGCGTTTACCAAGATGGTACAGCGAAGTTTGATGCTGACAAGCCTATCACAAGACAAGAAGTTGCCTACGTATCGAACAGAGCCTTCAGAAGAGTGCTTGACAAGATATATCTAAAGAGAAGTGTAAACACACTATTGACTTATAAGGATATCAATCCAAGCATGCCTCTATATGAAGACATCTTATGTGCAAGCAACACATTATTGACAGATGGCAGATATTACAAGGCTAATACTATTGTGATGGATAATGTTACATTTAACATTGTTACGGATTATTTAAGAATTTCTCAAAAGAAGTTCCAATACAATGTTATTAGATAAGTAAACAATATAATATCAAAATAGAAAGACGCATATCAATTAAGATATGCGTCTTTTTTGCGCTTCAGACTAAGGATAAGTGCTTGCCAATAGCAAAGCAAACGTATATGGTAAGATGCGAACGAGCGTAAAGGTTACAAGCTCTTTCTATTCTAGCTAGTGAGTAAAACGCATTCGAACTATCTTTTCTATATACAAAACTCTTTTGAAAATTATCTTAGATAAAAAATTTACGAAGAAATAAAAATGGATGCCATCTATTTCTAGATAGCATCCAAAGTGTAAATATTGTTTATTATTATAGAGTTTCTATAACTATTTTGATGTTGTTCCAGCTATTGTCCTAACTATGCTTAGTACTTCTTCGTTTGAGTTGAAGTAGCTTAGGTTTGTTATATTGCCATCTTTATCAAGATACATTAGGCAAGGAACGTAGTTTGAGCTAATTATGTTAAATAAGCTTCTTGCGTTGTAGTGGAAATATGGTAGCATTTGGCTTAGGCCAAGTCTATTTAGTATAGATGTGATGCTTTGGCTATCTCCATTTGTCATTGCTTCTACCATGTTGAAACTTGATTTATTGATGTTTACAAGGCTTCTCCAGCTTGCTTGGCAGCCTCCACATGTTGGGTAACCCATGGCGATGACTGTTGGACGGCGGCCATCCATTAGTGAAGCGATAGTAACTGTTTGTCCTTGCATATTTGTAAGTGTGTAATTAGAAACGTTTTTGCCGTATGCATTTCTTAATTTGCCAAGTAGGTCGCCTGATTGTAAGTGATTAAACTCACCGTTGTTGTATCTGTCTTGATAGCTTAGTGAATCTTTGTTTATAGGCTTATCTGGATCTTGGCTTCCAATTGTGAATGATTTTTCGGCTGTATACTCTGGTCTATCTGTCAATGATGCTTTTAATGTGAATTTGCCTTCTGGAACGTAGGAGTTTGTTGTAAATGTTAGCATTGCTTGTCCGTAGTAGTCTGTTTGTCTATCATAGTTATATGATTTTCCATCAGGATATTCGAATATGAATTTAACTCTTTCGTTTTTAACTGCGTTTCCATTTTGGTCTTTTACTTCAAGCACCATTCTGATAACGTCGCCTTTTTTGAAATTATCTTTACCAAAGGAGATGTTTAAGTTATAATCAGCTTTCTTTTCTTCTTTCACTATTCTAAATGATTTTGTGACTTTTTTTGCTTTGTAATTATTTGAGATAAGTTCGATTGTAACTTCATGTTCGCCTTCTACGCTTGATTCATCACTTGTGAAGTATAAGTTTGTTTCGCCTGTATAAAGTGTTTTTCTATCGTATACACCGTCTTTGTAAGCACCGTTTGGGTACTTGATTGTGTATCTGATTGTATCTTGGTTGATGTTTTTACCTGCTAAATCTTGTAGTTTAGCTGTGATCTTAACTGTTTCGCCACTTCTTATCTCTTCTTTATCAAAGTTTAGGCTAAGTTTAGCGTTGTACTCTTCTTCTGGCTCGTCATTTCCATCGACATTTAAGCCTAATGTTTTGTATAGTAAATCATATAGACCGTCTTTATCAAGTGCGCCGGCTATATTTACTAATCTTCCGTTTTCGTCTAAGATAACTGTATTTGGTGTTGTCAAGAAACCAAGGCGTGATGCCCAGATCTTTTCGTCTGCATCGTAGAATATATGGTTTTTAAAGTGCTCGATATTTAATTCTTTCAAAACGTTGTCAACAAAATTAACTGTTGATTTAACATCTTCTTCAACTGAAGTAACTATCTCAATGAAATTATATTTTTCGTGTGCAAGTGGTGCCATGGCCTTCCACATTTCTACACAGGCTCCGCATCCTGGGTAACCAAAGACTAAAACTGTTTTCTTATTAGGGTCTATAAGGTCTGAAATTCTGTGATCTTTTAGATTTGCATCCTTTACATAATATTGAAGAAGGTTCTTGCCATAATGTTTTTGTAGTGCTTCGTATTCAAAATCAGTTGTTTTTAAGTGCTTGTATTGGCCAGCTGCTTTTCTTTCTTCATAAGAAGTAAATTCTTTTTCGCTTTGGGCTACATCGAAAGATGCAAGGCCGTTCGCATTTTTGAAATCGTTGTAGCTAGCCTTTGCTTCTACTGTGTATTTGCCAAGCTTTGCTGGAGCTGTGAAATTAACTGTGAACTCACCAGTATTGCCTGATTGAACGGTTTTTCTATCGATAGATTTGCCATTGTCATCAAGTAAGACTAAATCGATATTTGCTTTTCTTACGCCGTTAGCATCAAGGTCAGTAACTTTTGCGTTTAAAACAACATTTTCGCCAGCGGTGTAGGCTGATTTTTCTGCGCCGATATTGATATCAAGCGCTTTATCGTATTCAGGGAAGACTGATGGACGATTTTCTCTAAGCCACTTAGTCATACCGCCGTTCATCCAATAAATCTTTTTAAAGCCAAGCTTTTTCATAATCTCAGCAGTAGCGCCTGAACGAACTTGTGTTCTACAGTATAGTAGGTAAGTTTTGTTCTTATCTAGTGTTTTTATAAAATCTTCATGATCTTTTTGGTAATAATCGTGGTGTATGCAGCCATCGATGTGAGATTCGTTGTATTCAGCCTTTGTTCTTGCGTCAAAGATAACAAAGTTTTCATTGCCTTTATTTTCTTCGATAAGTTTTTGAGCTTCGTCAGTTTCTATCATCTTGTAGATAGTTTCTTCAGGTATAACTGGGTCTACTGGATCGATAGGCTTTTTATCGCCGAAAACAATCTTGTATTCACCTAAAGCGTCGTCGTATCCGTATTTGCTTGCGCTTGCCTTGATAGTGTATTCGCCATCGCCCATTTCCTTAGTTGGAGTGATGTAGACTGTGGCTATACCATAGTTATTAGTATATTTTGTTAAATTATACTTAAAGTTATTTGGACCACTTACTTCGATCTTAACAGGTAAGTATCTTACACCATATTTTCTTTGGTCAATAACTTTAATGTTTATCTCAGCTCTATCGCCTAATTTGTAGCTTTCACTATCTTTTTCGAAAGACATATCTAGGTGATAAGGGTTTCTGTATTTTTTAACTTCAAAGCTTGCTGTTCCAACGGCGTCTTTGTATTGAGAGCTTCTAGCTGTAACTTTTACTGTATAAGTGCCTTCTTGTCCTCCGTCTGGACTGTAGAAATAGTTTGCTCTGCCGTAGTAGTTAGTTCTGCCTGTGTTTTTATGAACAGCGCCACTTGCAGTTACTATCTCGATATCTAGGTCTACATTTCTTAAGTTTCTGCCGTTAGCAGTAGTTTTGATTGCTAGTTGAATTTTTTGGTTGTTCATGATTTCTTTTGACATAGGTTTTACCTCTACATCAAAACTTGGACGAGAATCTTCAACTGTAAATGTTAATTTATCAGTATTTGCTTTGTAAGTTCCGCCGCTAACCTTGATATTGACAGTGTATTCACCTGTAGCATAAATTTCATTGGCGCCGAAATTGAATTTTGCGTTGCCATAGTAGTCAGAGTAGGCTGATTTATTTATGCTAGTTCCATCTGGAGCGATAAGTTCAATCTCAGTCATTACATAGCGAAGATTTCTGTTTAGGTAGTCCTTTGAATTAACTGTAACACTTTGGCTGTAGCCTTGCTTTATAGTCTTAGCGTATACAGATGATGATACTTTGATAATGTTTTTGTCATTATCATCATTATCGTTATTTTCATCATAAACAATTACATGAGCTTTTTTATAAACACCGTTAGCAGTTTTAGCGATGATGTCGCATTCGCCCTTAGCTATGGCTTTTACGAAGCCTCCTTGAACTGTGGCAACTCTTGTGTTAGTGCTTGTCCAGTATATAGCTCTGTTTGTAGCATTACTTGGCTCAACGCTTGCTCTGATTGTACTTGTTTCATTAACTTTTAATTTAATATTTTCTTTATCTAAGATAATATTTTTTACTTCTACATTTTGAACGTCATCTAAAACATTTACAGTGAATGAATTTCTCTTGTAAGAGCCGTCAGTAGCTGTAGCAGTTACTGTTGCTGTTCCTTTTCTTAAAGCTCTTAAAACGCCGTTATTAACACTAACAATTCCGCTTGGATTAACAGAGTAGTTTAAATTTTTATTTGCAGCGTCTTGTGGAAGAACTCTTGGATTTATTTCATAATTTTCTCCGACTTTAATATTTAGTGGATCTTCATTAAATTCAATTGAAGAAACTTTCTTATCATAAGATGGAGAAGAACCTCCTGGAACTGTCATAGCCTTTAAAGCGACGTTAGCATTGTATCTAACTTGAGTCATATCAGTCCATCTAGATCCGTCGTAGGAAATGTAGGACTCGCCTCTACCCGCTCTTGCTCTTGATGAGTAGCCACTGATGTAGTTTTCAACAGGGATTGGATAGTTATATCCTGGAGTTGTTAGCTTAACTATAGGGGCAAAGTATTCTCCGTTTGAAACGTTAAACTTTCTTATAGGGACATTAACATAGCCAGCATAAGTAACACTTCCTTCAGCAACTTTTACTCTGTCGTTGAAAGAAACTTGTCCTCTGCCTTTTGTCATATATATTTCATATCTTGCTCCATTTGACGGAACGAAAAAACCAACTTGATAAACATCTTTACTAGAATTAACTGGGCCGAAAACATTTGAGAAATATGCACTTTGACCATTACCATAGGTACTTGTCATACCTAAGTCGTCATAATACCAAATCTCTTCGTTAGGAGTCATGTCCTTTAATTTAAAAATTGCATTGCTTCTGCCTGCAAAACCGTCATAATAAGAAACCCAATAATAACCGCCCATGTACTTCCAGTTTTGTCCCCAAGAGTTCTTGATTAACCAAGCGCCATCTCCTGGAGGAGTGATACCAAAATTATAACGAGAGAAATTATCGTCCCAACCAACTATAGCAACAGCGTGGTTAGCATAGCCGCGGTAGCCTGGGTTGTATGAACCCATAGTTCTTGAGTTTAAGTACGATTCATCACCGTTAACAGTTGTATAAGCAGCGCCGTATTCCATAACAGCTTGCTTTAAGGTATCTGTATCCCAGCCGCCTCTAACATCTGGTATATTCATAATCTTATCAACGTCTTTAACTCTTCTTAATCCTCTAGGAGAGTAAAAATCATAAGGTGAGTATGGTTCGTCTCTTTCTGCGATAGGACCAGAGCCACGAGTTAAGTAGGCACTTGCTACTTGCCAAGTACCGCCTTGGTCTGGACCCCAGTCAAAGCCGTGAGTGTTTCTCATGTTCTTTTCACTAAAGTCATTGTACTCGGGCATCAAAACTGATTCAGCTGATCCAAACGATGCAAATGACCAACAAGAGCCGTTAGGGCCTTGATTTTTGACTGAAGTAACACGATTGTGCTCTCTTAGGTCATACTTTCTTGGAGCTGCTTGACGCTCTCTCCACGGAGCGAACTCCTTGCTTTTTTCTAGTTCATAGTTTGCGTTGTAAAGCACAGGGCTCACGCGCAAACCATAGAACGCTTCATCTTGCTTTGATGACCTTACTTTGTTGTACTCGGGATTGATAGGCGAGAAAGAGCCATCGATCTGATCAGTAATTTCATCTTTCTTAACAATATCTGCTCGATTTACTTGATTGACCAAAGGGTCTGATACTTCTAAATCTTCAGCAAATGCTGTTACCGGTGTGACTAGTATTATAAGTGCTAAAATAAGGCTTAAAATACTGTTAAGAAATTTTCTTTTCATTTACATACCTCCCTTAAAAGAAAATGAATTTATAAAAAAATAAGTTGCATCATTAAGACGTATACCCAAAACAATTGTACCGCGATAAACCGTCAACGTTATACTGTTTACAATTATTGATTATATCACAAAGTATTTGAAATTACAATGATTAATATCAAAAAAATTTATAGACAAAAGTAGTATTTTTATAGAAAAATATTTTATTTTAAAGAAATTTGTCATACTTTTGTAGTATTTTTTAGCAAAAATTGAAAAAAATTTTGCAATTTATTTAAAAAACGATGCAAAATATATTATAATAGGTTAGGAAATTTATACTATTAGCTTATACTAATTGAAAAAATTTCTATAAAATTTGTTTACATCAACATGTAAAAATATAATGAAAGGAGAGGATATCAATGGGAAGTAAAAAATTTAGAAACTTAGTTTTTCTTTTAGTTCTATGTTTAATATTAACTAGCAATCTTCCAAACATATCTAAGGCAGAAAACTTTGACGGCTTAGAATTTGATAACAACAATGAAGAAACAGTTTTAGTACCTGACGATAGTGAGGAAGATTCTTCTTTGCAAATAAGCGAGATCAATGAAAATTTTGATGGGGAAGACTTAAGTGTTGCACCGCTAAAGGTTGACACTAAAGCAACTGTTCCAGAGCTTAGAACTAGATCTATGAGAGCAGCGAAGTTTTATCCTGCTAAATTCGACTTAAGACAAAGTGGCATGGTATCTCCTGTTAAAGACCAAGGACAAAATGGTTCGTGCTGGGCATTCGCTACATATGGATCTATGGAATCCATATTATTAAGACAAAAGAAGGGCCTATACGATTTTAGTGAAAAACACTTAAGAAATATGCACGGCTTTGACTGGTCTGCTGAAAAGGGCGGTAACCGCGATATGGCAACTGCTTACTTTGCAAGCGGCAAGGGACCTATATCTGAAGATGACGACCCTTATGATCCAGTTATAACTGTTTCAAAAAGCGACTTAAGAAGAATTTTAGATATTGACAAAGTTATCTACCTTCCAGACGTAACAAACATCAATGAAATTGATAACATTAAGTGGGCTATAAATGAGTACGGCGGTGTTTATACTACTGTTAACTCTACATCTTACTATGAAAACAAAAGTACAAACTCTATGTATAACCCAGGTCATGGATCTACTAACCACGCTGTAACTATAGTTGGTTGGGACGATACTTTCCCTGCAACAGCATTTACTCAAAATGCACCAGGCAATGGAGCTTGGATTTGTAAAAACTCTTGGGGCAATAAGTATATGGACTCTGGTTTTTACTATGTTTCATACTACGATGGCTTTATAGGTAAGAGCCCAACTGTTTTTGTTCCAAGGAAAAAAGACTTAAGAGGTATCATTCATCAATATGACCCTCTTGGAGCAACAAGGTCTGTAGGCTTTAAGGGCGAGGGATACATGGCCAACATCTACACAGCTAAATACAAAGAACTTCTTCACGAAGTTGGTGTATTTAACGTTTCTAATCAAACTAGTTATGAGGTTTATGTAGTAAGACACATCGATAAAACATCTCAGCTATCAGACGACAGAGTAAAAGTTGCTGAAGGAAATATACTTTATCCAGGTTACTACACTATAGACATCACACCACAACAGCTTGATGAAGGCGAACAATTTGCTGTAGTTGTCTATATGAATTCACAAAGAGCTAAAAACAACACACCACTTGCTATTGAATCAAGAATTAGCGGTTACACATCTAAGGCAGCATCTGCTCCTGGACAATCGTTCTACTCAAAAACAGGTAGCGGTTGGAAGGACTTAACAGAAACAATTGCAAACGCAAACTTCTGTATCAAAGCTATCACAACAACTGGCGATGAGGTTCCTGAAAAGGACTTAGACGAAGTTGACGATTCTGGCAGCGATATAATCATAGACGGAAAAGTAAAATTAAGAGATATATCTTTTAATCAAGGCAGCCAAGGCGTTATCGAGATTGATAAAAAAGGTATACTAAGATACACTTTAGAGCCAGCCAATGCTGATGATGTTGAACTAGTTTTTGGCAGCATGGATAAAAAGGTAGCTGTATTTAAAGAAGGCGGCATACTTTATCCAGTAGCACCTGGAAATACTAACGTCTTTATAAAAACTAAGGACGGCACTTTAGAGAAGAGATTTAACGTACAAGTAGTTAATCCGGGCATAAGAATTCCAGGAAGAGAAAAGATTGAAGTTTTAGGCAATAACGATTATGTTCCTGAACCTGAACCAGAACCAGAAAAACCTGGCGTTCCTGATGACAAAAAGCCAGACCCAATCAAACCTGAACTTGACCCAGACGTTGCTATATCATTATTTATGAATAGACAATCAGACGTTATAACAGAAGGAAAAACATTTAACCTAGAGCCACTAGTTGGCACTTATCCAGCAACAGCTAAGAGAAACTTCATTTATTACTCAGATCATCCAAATGTTATTGAAGCAAGACCAGACGGTATACTAGTTGCTAGGAGTGTAGGCTACTCAAACATAACTGTAATGACTGATAAGGGCTTAAAGACAACATTTAGAGCAAAGGTAGTACCTGACTACGACAAACAAGTTATTGAAATAACAAGTTTTACTAACTCAGAAAGAAGATCTGGTATCTTCAGATTATATGGCGAGGCAACAGTTGATGGCAAGCCATACAATGGAGCCGCCACAATCATAGTTAAAAGTGATGACAAAGTAGTCGAAAGAAAAGTTTACTTTAACGCAGGAAAAGTTGTAGCTAAGTATCTTGGCGGAGACTTTGCTCTTTCGAGAAGCAGATTTGAAGCTACACTTAAGATAAGAAACGAAGAAAAGACTATAAGATTTGGCAAGTATGGCGAGATACTCACAGAAGACTTAGAAGATATAAGAATCATAAGTCTTGAAAATACAGAGCGCCACTCAGGCATATTTAGAGTAAATGCCTATGTTGAAGCAAATGGCAAACCATACACAGGCTATACAACATTAGAAGTAGAAGCACTTGATGGCAAGACAATCACATCAAAGCTTTGGGCTAAAGAAGGCTACATTGTAAGAGAGTTCACAGCTGCATCCTTTGGCTTAGGACACGACGATTTTGTCGCAACACTTACAGTAGGAAGCGAAAGAAAAGTACTACACTTTTCATACGACCTAACAAAACCTGCATATGGAGCTAATCCTGTAGTAAAGATACTATACTTTAGAAATTCAGCTACAAGAACATCAGCTAGATTCACACTTACAGCCGAAGCTATGGTAGATGGAAAACCTTTTGATGGATACGCTACTATAACAACAGAGGGAAACGGCCGTAAACTTACAAACACTGTTAAATTTACAGACGGTAAAGCTCAAATCGAGTATACAGCTGGCAGATTTGCTAACTGGAGAAAAGAATTTACATCTACGCTTAATATTTATGGTGAAGAAACATCAATTAAATATTCATATAATTAATTTGGTATAAGTGGCTTAGCCAATTATATAAATAAATTTAGGGGAGGTTTACCTATGAAAAATTACAAGAATGTACTATCATTTGTCATGGCATTGGCAATCTTAGTAACAGTATTTAGCCCTCTAGGCAGCGTAGTAAAAGCTGATTCACAAAAGGATCAAGTATTACTAGAAATTTCTGACTTAAAGGTTGATATTAAAAACGCCGTTCAAAGCGTTCAAGATATCGAGCCAAAGAATGCTGATGAAAAAGAACTTCTAGATAAGTATCATGAAGCTGCTAAAGACATCAACAGAGAGCTTGAAATAAGCGAAGAAAGAGTATCTGGTGCCGTACAAGGTATCGCAGATGGATCAGTTTATGATCTAACAACAATTCCAGTAAGAATACAACTTCTTATTAGAATCGGTCGCGCTATAAGATTTGCAACTACTGAACTTTCAAACAAAGTAGTAGCTGCTCACACTAAGATTGCAGAATATATCTTAACAGGTATATTATATGTAGTTAATCCATTCGCAAGCGAAGGACAAATCGTTGAGTACATGGAAAAATTTGAAGCACTTCAACAAGAATTACTTCAATATCCAGATCTTAGACCTGAAGACATAGCAACTATCTACAAGAAAGCCGCTTTTAGTAGAGAGCTATCAGAAGCAAGAAGAGTTTATAACAGTCAAAACAGCGTGACTAAACAATTTAGAGCAAGACCACTTAAAGAAGCTATAGACAACGCTTCTAGAATGTGGTGGAGAATTGATGTAACTTGTGGAGAACTTGATGCACAAGTCGAAAAAGTTCATGCTGAAATGGAAAAGATAACTGGACCAAAGGTTAGAGTAGACAGAATTGAATTTATGGAAGGACCAGCTGGATATATTACTATAGATAAAAAGACAAGAATCAGACCAGTTATATTCCCAAACGAAGTAAAGAATAAAGACGTCATCATTTACTCAGCTAATCCATATATCGCAAGAGTAAGCGCTGGAGAAATCATTCCACAAAAGACTGGATCAACTGAAATCATTGTTATTGCTAAAGATAACAACGTTCAAGGCAAATTTACATTATACGTTGTTGAACAAGGCGGATACATGGATCAAATCCCACCACTACAAGCAACAGGACAAAATTACGGCTACGATTTAAATCCAAACCCAAATCCAGGACATGACGATCAACCACCAATTCAACATGACAAGACAATAGTAAAAAGCGTTGATTTTGCTACAGATAAAATCACTATGACAGTAGGAGACACTTATGATTTATCAGCTCAAGCACTTGTTTATCCAGTAGAAGCAGTTAATAAATCATTATCATACAGTTCAGAAAACGACACTATAGCAGACGTTGACAAAACTACAGGACTTGTAAGAGCACTACATCCAGGACTTATTAAAGTATTTGCTACTTCTGAAAATGGAGTTAGAGGCTCAGTTTATGTAGAAGTAAAAGAAAGAAAATTAGAAGATAACATCGAAATCGTTAGAGTAGAAAACACTCAAAGAAGAGCAGGTATCTTCTCTATCGAAGTAGAAGCTTTAAATAACGGCAGAGCATATAACGGTTATATGACAGTAGAGGTTACTTCTGGCAGCAAAACTTTAACAAAGAAAGTTTATATGAGCCAAGGAAAAGGCAGAGTAAAATTCAACGGATTTGAATTTTATGTATGGCTAAAAGATTTCCACGCAAAAGTAACAATTAAAGACCAAGTAAAAGAATTAGACTTCTCATACAGATAGTCTATAAATGAAAGGAGATAAAAAATGAAAAAACTTATGACAATCTTCTTAGCGTTATTATTAATGTTTAACACTGTATTAACTACAGTTGCATCAGCTAAGATAGTTAACGACGACGAAGCAGCCATTGGCGAAGACGATTTAGATATCGAAGTAAACGATCTAGAAGTTTACAAAAGACAAGTTCAAGCTATAAGAGACGAAGCAAAAGACATCACACCACACAACAAAACAAACAGAGAAATGCTTGAAAACTTCAACGCAAAAACTGACGAATTAGAAGCTAACATTGAAAACTCATACGCACCAGAAGCAGTTGGCGGAATTGGTATGGGATTTGCACAAATCTACGACCTATCATCAATCCCTCAAAGATTAATGCTAGTTGGTAGACTATGTGTAGCAATGAGATTTGCAACAACAGCTTTAAGATATAAAGTTGACCAAGCACACGTAGAAATCGCTGAATATGTATTCCAAGGTCTAGTAATCGCAGTAAGCCCATTCCATACAGTTGACGATATGAAAGCTTATATGGCTGAATTTGAAGCACTAAAAGCAAAACTTATAGGTTACCCAGATTTAACACCAAACGATACAGCTAACCTTTATGTAAGAAGCGACCTTGACCACAAGCTAGTTAAAGCTAGAGCACTTTACAGAACAGACCTTAAAGAAGCTCCTCAATACGTTTTAGACGACTTAAACAAAGTTATTAGAGAAGTTACTTCAATAAGACTTAGACCACAATCATTAGTTAAAGAAATCTATGAAGCATCAGATATGCTAGATGCAGCAGTAGGTAAAGCAATAGCTCAACTACAAAACGACCACAGAATTACTTCAACTGAAAGAAGCGACCTAAGAGAACACAGAAACTTAGCTAGAAAAGCTAGAATGAACGGAGACAAGAGAAAAGAACTAGGAGACGCAATCGATTTAGCTAACAAGCTAATCCTTCAAAGAAGAGCATCTTCAAGACAAGTTCAAGAACTTATCGATACAATCAGAATGCTTCTTGACATGGGTCCTAGAAACTAATTAATTATTAATAGTTAATAGAAGTTATATGAGAGAGTCAATAATTTATATATTGGCTCTCTTTAATTTTGCATTTGATTTGCATATCGAAAAGATAGTTCCACGCAGCTTAGTGGGGCAAATTGGCAATTGCACATCGAAAATTGTTAAGTCCATGCACCAAGAGAACGAGTGTTAGCGATGTTCGATTGGCTATGCATGCCTTATGCCAGAGTTTACAAAGAGACGGAACGAAGTGAACGTCGATTTGATTAAACTTACGGCTTTCCTTAGCTTGCTGGTCTACATAAATTGTTAATTTCTAAACTCGATGTCTTGTGAATCCATATCCGTTCGCTTCGCTCAGCTAAATGGATTCGCGGGCAGACATCTTCATTAAGAAATTAATTCAATTTATTCCGAATGCTGCGCTCGTGAAAATCAATTTTCTCACTATTATCGCGAAGATAAATTTTGCTCAGTTTTTTAAAACACTTGTAAAGCAACCAAATACAATTTCATCTCATATACAGAAGAAAAGTGCTATTAACGAAGTGACGCATCTGAGCAAATTGTGAAATTTATTAGCGAAGTGAACTGTCCAAGTGTCTTGCACCAAGGTTCTCGTTCTTAAGAACGAGGTTCTTCCAAAACCATCTAGTGGAGCATAGTGTAACGAATATGGTTTTGCAAGTGAACGAGCTTTTAGAAATTTCCAATTTGGGAAGCCTAAGTCACGAGTAATACACTTTTCGATGAAAAAATAAAACTATATAAAATAAGAAAACTTTTTTGCAAAAGTTTTCTTGCGATTCAAAATACTTACGTATTTTAAATCTAAAAACCCACCCCATCCATTATCATGATTAAAATTCTTGTAATTTCCCACAAAATAGGGTATAATAAAGGGTGAAGTAATATAAAGAAGGTGAAAACATGGGATTATTCTCAAAAATATTTGGCTCTACATCTGATAGGGCTATTAAAAAGAACAGATCACAAGTTGATGAGGTTATGGCTTTGGAGGATTCTTACTCTAAGCTATCTGACGAGGAATTAAAGGGTAATACTAATAAATTAAAGGAAAGACTTAAGGGCGGTGAAACGCTTGACGACATTTTGCCTGAGGCATTTGCAACTGTTAGGGAAGCTTCTAAGAGGGTTCTAGGCATGACACCATATAGGGTGCAAGTCGAAGGCGGCATCATTTTGCATCAAGGCCGCATCGCTGAGATGAAAACTGGTGAAGGTAAGACTTTGGTTGAGACTATGCCAGCCTACCTTAATGCGCTTGAGGGCAAGGGTGTGCACATCGTTACTGTAAACGACTACCTTGCAAAGCGTGACAGGGACTGGATGGGCAAGGTTTTTGAATACCTTGGTCTATCTGTTGGCTGCATTATTCACGATATGCCTAAGGATGAGAGGAAAATAGCTTACGCATCTGACATAACTTATGGTACTAACAATGAATTTGGCTTTGACTACCTAAAGGACAACATGGTTATCTACAAGGAAAATATGGTGCAAAGAGAGCTAAATTACGCGATTGTCGACGAAGTTGACTCTATATTAATAGATGAGGCGAGAACACCTCTAATAATTTCTGGCCAAGGCGACAAATCTACTGACCTTTATGAGCTTGCCAAGACTTTTGTATCAAGGCTATCGGTTAGGGTGCAAGACCCTGATGAAAAGATTGACCCGCTTGATAGGTTTGTTAAGCAAGAGGAAGAAGAGGAAGAGACTAAGGACTACATTGTCAACGAAAAGGAAAGAACTGTGCTATTAACAGAGCTTGGTACTAAGAAGGCTGAAGAATTCTTCAAGGTCGAAAATCTTTCTGATATTGATAATATGGAGATCATCCACCATATCAATCAAGCGATGAAGGCTAGAAGTCTTATGAAGAAGGACAAGGACTACGTTGTGAAAGATGACGAGATCATCATCGTTGACGAGTTTACTGGCCGTTTAATGTTTGGTAGACGCTACTCTGATGGTCTTCATCAAGCTATCGAGGCGAAGGAAGGTCTTGAGGTTAGAAGTGAGTCAAAGACTTTGGCGACTATAACTTTCCAAAACTACTTTAGAATGTACAAAAAACTTTCTGGTATGACTGGTACTGCAAAGACTGAAGAAGAGGAATTTCAAGACATCTACCACATGGACGTTATTGAGATACCGACTAACAAGCCAGTTATCAGAGTTGACAATCCTGACGAGATATATAAGACTGAGGCTGAAAAATTTGGCGCAGTTATTGATGATATCAAGGCTAGACACGAAACAGGTCAACCGGTTCTAGTCGGAACCATATCCATAGAAAAGTCTGAAGAATTATCAAAACTATTAAAAAAGACTGGCATCAAGCATGAGGTCTTAAACGCGAAGTTCCACGACAAAGAAGCGGAGATAGTTGCTCAAGCTGGCCGTTTGGGTCAAGTTACTATAGCGACTAACATGGCGGGCCGTGGTACCGACATCATCTTAGGCGGTAACCCTGAGTTTATGGCGAAACAAGCGATGAGAAGAAAGGGTCTATCTGAAGAAGAGATGGCTCAAGTTGATTCTCACGAGGACACAAAGGATACTGAAGTTTTAAAGAATAGAAAAGAATACGAAGACTTTGTTGAAAAATACAAGGATGAGCTTCAAGAGGAAAAGGCTAAGGTTATTGCAGCAGGCGGCTTACACATCATCGGTACTGAAAGACACGAGTCAAGACGTATCGACAACCAACTTCGTGGTCGTGCTGGTAGACAAGGCGACCCTGGTTCATCGACATTCTATATATCGGCTGAGGACGATTTGATGCGTCTATTTGGCGGCGATAGATTTAAAAACGCAATCGATATGATGAAGATGCCGGAGGGCGATTCGATCAAATCACCACTATTAACAAAGCTAATCGAGTCGGCTCAAAGAAAGGTCGAAGGAAATAACTACGGAATCAGAAAGCACGTACTTAAATACGATGACGTAATGAACAAGCAAAGAGAAGTTATCTACTCTGAGAGAAAGAAACTGCTTGATGGCGCTGATTTTAGGGACAATATCATAGCCATGATCAAGGATGTCGTAGCTGGTTTTGTAAATACTATGTGTTTCGAAAAAGAAGACTGTGGCGACTGGGACTTCAATTCACTATTCATGCACTTAAAAGCCATTTTCGATATAGACATGGAAGATATTGATGGTTTAAACATAAAGGACGTTCACAAGGACGAGCTTATTGACATGCTTACAGAGCACGCGCTTAAAAAATATGAGGCGAAGGAAAGAGAATTTACTCCTGAAAAGTTCAGAGAAGTAGAAAGAATCGTGCTTTTACAAGTTGTTGACGACAAGTGGATGGATCACATCGATGCGATGGATCAGTTGAAACAAGGTATTGGACTTAGGTCTATGGCGCAAGAGGACCCTGCTAGAGCCTACGCAATTGAAGGCTTTGACATGTTCGAGGCGATGAACGAAGCGATCAAGGAAGATACTTTAAGAATTTTATTCCACGTTGAAGATCCAAGCAAGGTTAAGAGAAAAGAACAAAATAAGAATATAAAGGAAGGCTTTGAAGGCGATAATGCCGGCGAAAAGAAGAAGCCATTCGTTAGAAAAACTAAAAAAGTTGGCAGGAACGATCCTTGCCCATGCGGAAGCGGCAAGAAGTACAAAAACTGCTGTGGAAGGAATGAGTAATGAAGACCTTACAAGAGTATAAAGAAGATTACGCGGATTTTAAGGAAAGATACATTAAATTAGGAGACTATCTTTGACGCGGATGGTCTAAAAAAGATTAAAGATAAGCTTGAGAAAACGATGGCTGAGCCGTCATTTTGGGACGATAAAGATAAGGCTGATGCTGTAATTAATGAGCTCAAAGACATTACAACGCCTCTAAACACTTATGAAGAGATAGGCTCAAATCTTGAGGACATGGAAGTCTATATCGAGCTATACGAAGAAGAAAGACCCGATAATTACAAGGCTCTTTCATGTTTGGCGGAGACAATTGATAAGGCGCTCGAAGAACTTAAGGTAAGGACGCTACTTGACGGCGAATATGACAAAAACGGCGCGGTCGTATCCATTCACGCAGGTACTGGCGGCACCGACGCTCAAGACTGGGCGGAAATGCTCTACCGCATGTACACGAGATGGGCAGCGGATCATGATTATAAACTTGAGCTCATCGATTATCTAGCCGACACCGAAGGCGGCATCAGAAGCGTTTATTTCAAGGTTCTAGGTGCCTACGCTTATGGCTTTTTAAAGGCAGAGCGCGGTGTTCACAGACTTGTTAGGATATCGCCTTTCGACGCCCAAAAGAAGAGGCACACAAGTTTTGCCTCGGTCGATGTCTTTCCTGATATAGATGAAAATATCGAGATAGATATAAAGGAAGAGGATTTAAAGATAGACTACTACCGCTCACAAGGCGCTGGCGGTCAATCCGTAAACACTACTGATTCAGCGGTTCGCATCACGCATATACCGACTGGTGTGGTCGCAACTTGCCAAAACGAGCGTAGCCAAAAGCAAAATAAAGAGGTGGCTCTACGTATTTTGTACGGCAAACTTGTTCAGCTCAAGGAAGAGGAGCGTAAAAAGACCATAGATGAGCTTACGGGCGACTACTCACAGATTGCGTGGGGCTCGCAGATACGCTCCTACATCTTCAATCCGTACATGCTTGTCAAGGACCATAGGACAGATGTAGAGAACTTTGATGTGCAAAAAGTCATTGACGGCGACATCGACAAGTTTATCTACGCTTACCTTGATCACGTGAGGAGTGAGGCATAGTATGAGAGAAGTACTGAAAACACTAGATGATACAAGGCACGCCGCCGAGTGTATAGCGAAGAAAATTGGTGTTGGCGATATCATCCTTTTAAAAGGGGAAATGGGTGCCGGCAAGACAACCATCACCAAGACCATAGTCAAGGCGCTTGGCTCAGATGATTACGTAACAAGCCCGACCTTCGCTATAATGAATGTTTATAAGGCAGAAGCTATGGCGATATACCACTTCGACCTATATAGACTGACAAAGTCCATGGATCTAGATACGCTAGGACTGGATGACTACCTATACGACAGCGGTACAATCAGCCTAATTGAGTGGCCTGAAGCGATTGAAAATGAGTTCAAAGACGCGAAAAAGATAAGCCTAATTAAGGACGGCGAGAGCCGAATTTTAGAAACAAATTTTGATTTTTAGAGGTTATATGAAGATTTTAAGTTTAGACAGTTCAAGTAGATATATAAGTGCGGCGCTTGCAGTTGACGGCGTTGTGAGAGGCGAGTTCAACGTTTCATACGACAGAAGCGCCTCCGAAAAGCTTGCCCTGATGGCAAAGGAGATTTTAGACATCTTTGGTTTAAAAGTGGACGAGATTGATGCCTTTGCCGTGAGCAAGGGACCTGGCTCATTCACAGGACTTAGGATAGCCGCCGCCATGATTAAGGCGTTTAGCTTCAAAGACAATAAGCCAATTTATACAGTGTCTTCGCTTAAGGCGATGAGCTATCGCTACAAAGGGCTTAAGTACATCGTTCCAGCGATTGACGCGAGACGCGATAGAGCCTTTGCAGCGCTTTATAGCTATGAAAATGATTTTGAGCTAGTAAATGAGGAGCGCATATACACCCTTGATGAGCTTATTAGTATTGTTAATGGTCTTCGTGGCACTATAATAATGCCGGGCGATTTCTATGGAAAATATAAGGAAAAGTTCGGGGACAATGTCATTTCTGGCCTTTATAGAGAGAACGAACCCATAGCAAAGGAAGTCCTTGACTACGTTATAGACCACATGGACGAGATGAAAGCCGAAGACAGATACGGTGCGATACCGATTTACATGAAGTCATCGCAAGCCGAGGAAGATAAAAAGTGATTAGAAAAGCTGAACTTAGCGACTTGAATGCGATTTATGAAATTTTATCAAAAACCGATGACCCTTGGACAGTTGGCGTCGTAGAGAGCGAGCTAAAAAGTGAAAGCTCCAAGGCCTTTGTATACGTGGACGATGAGGGAGCCGTGCAAGGCTTTGTCGACATCAAGATTTTGTACGACGAGGCGGATCTGATGCATATAGCTGTTTCAGAAGAGATGAGGGGACAGGGCATAGGCGCAAAACTATTAGCAAAAGCAATTGAGGAAGCTCAAGACAAAGCCATTGCCTTAGAAGTTCGCCAAAGCAATTTTAAGGCGATAAATTTATATGAAAAGTACGATTTTTTAAGAGAAGGCACTCGCAAAAACTATTACCATGGTGAAGATGCAGTGCTTATGTGGAGGAGAAAGTGAAACATTTAGCGATAGAAAGTTCATGCGATGAGACATCGATCGCCATATTGGACGATTTAGAAGTTTTGTCAAATGTCATAGCAACTCAAATATCAACGCACAGAGAATTCGGAGGCGTAGTGCCTGAAATTGCGTCAAGAATGCACATCGAAGCAATCTCGGCGGTTTTGGAAGAGGCACTTAATGAGGCAAAAACTGACTTATCTGAAATAGAATTCATCTCTGTAACGAGGGGACCGGGACTCATCGGAGCCCTGCTTGTTGGCGTCTCATTTGCAAAGGCCTTAGCAATGTCCTTGGGCGTGCCGATAGTTCCAGTTAATCACATGAAGGGACACATCGCAGCAAATTACATAACTACAGAGGGCTTAAAGCCGCCATTCGTCTCGCTAGTCGTTTCAGGCGGCCACACCTACCTTGTCAATATGAAGGACTACTACGATTATGATTTAGTTGGAAGGACACTTGATGACGCAGCAGGCGAATCCTTCGACAAAGTTGCCAGAGCCTTGGGACTACCGTATCCGGGTGGACCAGAGATAGAAAAGCTCGCTATGGAAGGCAATCCAGATGCTATCGAGCTTCCACGAGTTATGATGAAGTCCGGCGACTATAATTTTAGTTTTTCGGGATTAAAAACAGCCGTGCTAAACTATTTGCATAATGAGGAGCAAAGAGGTCAAGAAGTGAATAAGGCAGACGTCGCAGCCTCCTTCCAAAAAGCCGCAGTCGATGTACTTGCAAAGAAGGCAGTTGATTTGAAAGATGAGCTCGGCTATGACAAGATAGTATTAGCCGGCGGCGTATCGAATAATAAGGCCCTACGCGAGGCACTAGCTAAGGAAGAGAAGACGCATGGCTTTAAATTATATTATCCAAAGCCAGTTTATACCACAGATAATGCCGCGATGATAGCTGCGCAAGGGTACTTGGAATATGTTAATGGTGGGGACTTCAGCGATTTGGGGTTTGAAGTGGATCCGAATCTGGGATTGTAGAATAATTTATTATATAGAGAGCAATGGCTCTCTTTTTTTGTGCAATATTACAGTTGTGTTACAAAACACTTAAAGTTTGATTATTCCGGTGATTTGGTGCTATAATCAGAGTAGACAATTAGGTATATTTATATATCAAAATAAAGTAAAAATATAAAAAAGGAAGTGTATTTATGAAAAAGAAATTATTCGCAATGCTATTATGCTTAGTCATGATACTTTCATCTGTATCAATCTTAAGCGAAGTGAGCTTTGCAGAGGGAGAAAAAAAATACGTTCTAAGCGGGACTGGTGGAAAAGATAAAATATTTACAAGTGCTGAAGACCTTATTACGTATATGAATGATACAAGTAATTTTGAAGAGGGTAAATCATATACTCTTACATTAAATGATGATTTAGAGATACCAGTTGACGCAGGCACAGGTAAATTAAAAACTCTCAATGTTAAGGGTATTGGTAAATTAACTATAAAGGGCAAAAATCATACTATAAAAGGACTTAAAAAAAGCAATAGTGACGAGGACTACTTTTTTAATGTTGATGGTTGTGACTTTGATGTTTACGATTTAGTATTTGATGGAAGCATTGGCGGAAATAACCATTATAATTTTGTAAAGAATAATAAGGACAATAACGACAATAACGACAATAACGACAACAATGACAACAATAATAACAATAACAAAAAGAACAAAATGTTTTATAGTAACTGCACTTTTAAAAATGCAAGTCGTTATGGCTTAAACCTAGATGCTGTTGCAGATTTGCGAATTGATAAGTGTAGATTTTTAAACAATGGTAGTAGTGAAGGTAGTTACTATGCAAAGAGTATGTACTTATATAATTGTAGTACTATAATTAAGAATACAAAGTTTATAAGTAACAAGACCAGAGCCTTTGGAATTTTATATATTGATAAGGGCACTATGAATATAAGCGACACTGACTTTGACTCTAATGATGGAGAAGAAGGCGTGGGAGTAATTTGGTCAGAGGGCTGCGAATCATTTATAATGAATGGTGGGTCCATAACTAACAACAAAGCAATTAATGTTGGAGGGGCTTATATTGTGAAAAGTAAAGTGGTTGAGTTTAATGGTGTCAATATAAGTGGAAACAGCTCTCACTATGTAGGAGCACTAATTATTAGCGCTAAAAAAGTTACAATAAATAATTCGAAAATTACAGGTAATACAGGTAAATTCTTATGTGGTGCAATATATTTAGAAAATTCTGATAATACTGAGTCTGGAGAGTTTACTATAGAAGGTTCTGAGATTTCTAAGAATCAATCTGCTGTAACAGGGGCGATTTACTTTGCAACAAAAGGCAAACTAAATATCATTAACACAAGCATTTGTGATAACAGAGCTGATGATGAACTTCTAAATGATGACCCATATAATAGAATTGTTCCCAAAAGTGGAGCTATATATCACGGTGAAGGAAAACTGTACATTAAAGGAAGCAAGCTTCTTAATAATTTCTCAGCTGGGTATGGTGGAGCTATATATACTGATGAAGGTTTTTTTGATATAACTGGCAAAAGCGAAGAGATGCGCAAATTAGATAGCACTTGGAAGCCGTTTCAAAATATAACTATAGACAAAGATGTTGAATTCAGTGGTAATAAAGCAGGCTTAGGATTTTTCAACCCGCCTGATGAATATAAAGATTATACTAATTTAGCATTTAAAAAATTCTCTTTAGAAGGTAAATTAGTAGTTAAAAATGAAAAGGGCGAGTGGGAACATGCTAGAAGCCTTTTAAATAACTATGATATATCTTATATCAATAAGATAAGTACGGTGACTTATGATCCGAATGGCGGTCACGGGGATTTGTTTGTTGAAAGCAGAGATACTGAATATGATCGCAGTTTTGTTATATCATATACGTTAACAATTAAATCATTAAAAGATACAAAGATTTCAAACTCTAGAAGATTTTTAGGCTGGAACACAGAGCCTGACGGATCTGGTAAATGGTATAAAGTAGATCAAAATTATAAGCATATAGGCAATTTGTATCTATTTGCACAATGGGAAAAAGCTCATCTTATACTTACACTAGACGAAAATTATCGCGGCGGCAAAATTACAGACCATGAAGTAGAAGAAGGCGAACTAATCACTCCATATCTATACATCCCAAGAAGAAGAGGATATATCTTCAAAGGCTGGAGCTACGACAAAAAACATCTAGAAGAAGTTAAGCCAGAAGATAGAATATATTCAGACATAATTCTATATGCAATTTGGAAAAAAGCAGAAATAGAAAAACATGAAGAACCAGAAGAAATTAGAGGCGAAGATCACAAAGCCTACATCTTTGGTTATCCAAACGGAACAGTTAGACCAAACGGCAATATCACAAGAGCAGAAGCAGCAGCAATGCTAGCAAGACTACTAAATATCGAAGCTATCGGCTCATCAGCAAAACCAAACTTCAAAGACACAAAAAGCGCTTGGTACAACAAAGCCATCAACGCAGTTGTAGCAAGAGGCATAATGAAGGGCTACCCAGATGGACGCTTTAGACCAAACGCGCCTATAACTAGAGCAGAATTTACACAAATGATATCTACAATAGACAACAAGCCTTATGGCACAGCACCATTCGTAGATGTGAAAGGACATTGGGCAGAAAGAGCCATAGGCTCAGAGTATCAAGCAAAAAGAATCGCAGGCTACCCAGACGGACTATTCAGACCAGATTTTGACATAACAAGAGCCGAAGCAGCAGTTATACTAAACAAAATATTCGAAAGAAATTTTGATAATTTATCATTACTAAAATGCAAAAACGCCTTGATGCTAAAGAGATTTATCGACCTTGATGAAACATTCTGGGGATATAATGATATGGTTGAAGCGACTAACACTCATGAATATGTAAGAAGATATAAAGAAGATATGATGAAGAGATTAGAAGAAGACTGGTTATTAATCAAAGATATTAAAGACGTTAAATAATTTAAGACAAATAAAAAATATAGGATAGAGAAAATAAAATCTCTATCCTATATTTTTTGCCTATTTATAATTTTATCAAATTATTACTCTTGTCAATGAACCACAGCAAATAAATTTCTTAGATAAATATATAAAAAAAGTAAAAGATCTTAAATTAATACACCGAACAGCTAGTTTACAGGATAAATTGATGTATAGGACGCAGTGGACTGAAGCGAGCGACTGACATCGTACAAATACGTACGTTGAGGGAGCTCGCGGAGGGAACAAGTTCTAGACGCAATTTAGACGTAAAATAGCAAATATAAACGCTTTTACATATATATTTTAATTCATATAACCCGCTAAATCTTGACATTCTTCGGGCCTTGCTATATAATAAGGCGTGTAAAAAAGGAGGGGCAAAATGCCAAAGCGTATCAAAATACTACTTTCTATACTTTGTATCATCTTAGTCGCAATGTCGCTACTAGGCTTTTTCGTCGCGGCTACAAGCGCCTTCCACATCTGCAAGCGTTCTGCTTGCCCGATTTGCCGCTTTATGGACATGGTCTCGGACCTTCAAAGGTCTTTGCATCATTCAAATGCGGCTGTACTTATAATACTTTGGGTGCTAGTATCGATAAGGCTCACAAACATTGCCATGACTATGGCGAAGGTGAAGACACCTGTCGATCTTATGGTGCGCATGAACGATTAGAGATTGACCCCCAAATATAATGACGGCAAAATTTAATATCGGTAAAATATACAAAATATACAAAAATATAAATATATAAATATAAAGGAGATAAAATGAAGAATATAAATAAATTTTTAGCTTGCCTACTAGCAGTCGTTTTGCTAGTTGCTTGCAATTCAAATAAAGCGCCTGAAAAGGCAGAAGAACCAGCTACTGAGTCAATCCCAGCAAGTGAAGCTGACAGCATACAAAAGGACGGAGCTGTAAAAGTAGTTACTAACATATTCCCAGCTTATGATTGGGTAAAAAATATCACTGAAGGAACTGATGTTGAGGTACTTAACCTTACAGACAATGGTGTTAGCCTTCACAATTACGAGCCATCTGCTCAAGACATAGAAGAGATTGCTAAATCAAATCTTTTCTTATATGTTGGTGGCGAATCTGATGAATGGGCTCCAGACGCAGCAAAACAAGCGCCTAACGCAAAAGTTCTTAACATGCTTGAAATTTTAGGAGACACTGTTAAGGAAGAAGAAGTAAAAGAAGGTATGGAACACGATCATGACCACGATCATGATGATCATGACCACGAACATGCTGATCACGACGACCACGACCATGACCATGATGATCATGACCACGAACATGCTGATCACGACGACCACGACCACGACCATGATCATGAGCACGAAGAAGTAGAATATGATGAACACGTTTGGCTATCTGTAAAGAATGCGAAGACTATTTCAAAGGCAATTGCTGACGCTCTTTGCGAAATCGATGCGAAAAACGCTGAAACATTTAAGAAAAATTACGAAGCATACGCAGCAAAACTTGATGCTCTTCAAAATGAGTTTGACGAAGCAAGAAAAACTGCAAAAGTTGATACTATCTTAGTTGCAGACAGATTCCCATTCCGTTACTTAGTAAGTGACCTTGACCTTGATTATTTCGCTGCCTTTGTTGGCTGCTCAGCTGAAAGCGAAGCAAGCTTTGAAACTATCAGCTTCTTAGCACAAAAACTTGACGAACTTGGTTTAAAACACATAATTAAGTTAATGGGTTCAGACGGCAAAATCGCCGACACAGTAAAAAATTCTACAAAGACAAAAGACCAAGATATACTTGAGATGACATCTATGGAAAATGTTAGCTCAAAGGACGGCAAGTCATACATTGACTATATGCAAATGAACTTAGACGCTTTAAAGAAGGCTCTAAACTAATGAAATTAATATTAAAGGACTTAGGATTTGGCTATAAAGGTCAAGTCCTAAGTGATTTTATAAACCTAGAATTAAATGATTGTGACTACATAGTCATCTTGGGCGAAAACGGTTCGGGAAAGTCTAGTTTAATCAAAACCATCTTAGGCTTAAATAAAAAAATATCTGGAGAGATAATTATGGAGGGCATTTCAAAAGACGAAATCGCCTATCTACCACAGATACTTTCAATAGCAGCCGATTTTCCAACTTCGATTATGGAGCTCGTTTTATCAGGCTTTAAGATTAAAAAAAGATTTTTCTACACAAAAGAAGAAAAGCGTAAAGCGCTTGAATGTTTAGAAAAATTTGGCATAGCGCATCTAAAAGACAGAAGATTTTCTTCTTTATCAGGTGGTCAAAGGCAAAGAGTTTTGCTCGCAAGAAGCTTTGTAGAAGAAAAAAAGCTACTTATACTAGATGAGCCGCTTGCCGGACTCGACCCAGAGGCACAAGATGGCCTTTACGAAATGCTTGAAAAAATAAACGAAAGTGGCACAGCCATCATCATGGTCTCACACGATAGCCAAAGAGCAGTTAAATACGCAAACAAAGTCATTAAGCTTGAAGGAAAACGTGTGATTTACGAGGAAGGAGGCAAAATGAATGGAATTAATCAATAAATTTGTCTTCTACCTAGGCTACCCATTCGTGCGCTACGCACTAGTATGCGCCTCACTCATAGCGCTTGCATCGGCATTTTTAGGCGTGATACTCGTTTTGAAACGCTACTCATACATCGCAAATTCATTATCAAACGTAGCATTCGCGTCCCTATCAATCGCAACAGCCATCGGCTTCACACAAAAATTAGTATTAGCACTACCACTAACAATATTTTTTGCGCTAATACTTTTACAAGGAAATAATTCTAAGAAAATCATCTCAGACGCAGCCATCGCCATGGTTTCAGTATCAGCGCTAGCTATGGGATACCTTGTTATGAATGTATTTAGAGTCGGACCAAACGTCTTAGTTGACGTGTGCACAATACTTTTTGGCTCGACATCCATACTTACATTAACAAAGCTAGACGTCATCATATCCGTGGCACTATCGATACTCGTGATACTTTTCTTCATTTATTATTATAAAGAAATTTACATCACAGTCTTCGACGAAGACCTTGCAAACGCTTCGGGCATCAAGGTTGAAAGACTTAATACAGTTTTGTCAATGGTCGTCGCAGTCGTGATAACACTTGCAATTAGGCTAGTGGGCTCACTTTTAGTCGCAGCACTAATCGTTTTCCCAGCAGTCTCAGCGATGAAAGTTTTTCATTCATTTAGAAAGATTGCCTTCGCCTCAGCCATAATCTCGCTAGTATCAGCACTTGGAGGCGCGATATTTGCGATACTTGCGGCAACACCAGTTGGCTCGACAATCGTCGTGATGAATCTAGTAATATTTTTAATCATGTCAATAATTGGAGGTATGAAACGTGGATAAAACAAGAAAGAGAATTTTGGCCATAGTCGGCATATTGATTTTGGTTTTGATACTTGCATTTTTCACAAACAAAAAAGTGGTTTATAGATACCTTCCCAATAGCGCCGTGAATGAGACAGTTAAAAAGATGAAAGAAAGTTCAAAAGCTAAAAATGCTGATAATGCTGATGCCAATACTGAAAATGATGATGCAGACGAAAATATTGACCCAGAAGAAAATGCTAATTCAGATGAAAATATTGATACAAATGAAAATTCAGATGAAAATATTAACCCAGATACAAATGATGGTGCTGAGAAAAACGAAATCACAAACGAAAGCGGCCAATACTATGATTTAACAGGCAATGACCTAGATATGAACTACGTCATCGTCGCCATGATAGCTGAAGATCCAAAAAGCTTCGAAGGAGTCAAGATCAAGCTACAAGGCGTCGCCGTAGATCTAGAGACCACAGACACATCCGGCATGGATCACTACATCGTCATCAACGACCGCCAAGCCTGCTGCCAACAAGGTCTTCAATATATATTAAAAGATAAAAATCAAAAATATCCAAAACCACAAGAAATCATCACAGTAGAGGGAGAATTGACAGTTTTTAATAGTGAAGAAATTCCGTTCCCGCTAGCTGTGATTAAGAACGCAAAGCTTATTTCGAATTAGAGTCGCGCCTGGAACTCGTTACGAATAAGCCGCCTCTTCGACGCACCCCGTACGTACGACTGCGTCGGGGCTTATTCTAAACTTCGTCCCATCCATCGACTCTCTCTTCAAACTAAGCTCGAGCGAAGAGATATATAGTATTGAATAATTAATTGACACGTGGTAAAAATTTATAAAATATTTCAATGGATACACTTTTATTGTGTATCCATTATTAATGAGACTAACCTGGTGGAACTATTTTTTGATGTGCAAGTGAAAGAATTATATAAGTCAATACAAAAAATAAAGGATAGAGATTTTACTTTTCTCTATCCTTTGTTTTTGAGAGGTTTATATGGAAGGACTTGCCTTCATGTATATATAAATTAAATTTATTTACTAAAGAGTTCTGTAAACTTTTTAAAGACGTTTTTCTTTTCGTCTACTTTCTTTTCGTGGACTTCTTCTTTGACTTCTTCTTCTATTTTTTCTGTTTTTAGCACGAATTGCACGGATCTAACGTTTTCATTTTTCTCTGAAGCGAATGATTTCACATAAGTGCTAGCGCTGTCATTTTTCACGAATTTGTCCTTAACTTTATTTTCTTCGCTCTTTATCTCTTCATATAGCTTCGTAAAGCCTGTTGTAATCTTGTCACTAGCGACTAGGTAGTCTGAGAGGTTCCTCGTGAAGCTCGCCATGCCCTTAGTCATACTAGAGTTTGCGCTTATTAGCTCACTTGCTTTTGCGCTCATGGCTGTTGCGCCTGCATTTAGCATTTTGCTTGACTTAGCCGCGGCACTCACTCCGCCTACGTACTCATTAAGTCCCGCGTCAAAGGCCTTGTATGATTCTTTTATCATGGCAATGGCTGCGGCCATATTCTTGTCATTTTGCGCAAGTAAAGCGATCTTCTCAAGACCATCTTCCACGCTCTTTGAAGCTGCCTTTAATTCATCTGACTTCGCGTCAATGGCTTCAAGCCCAGCATCAAGTTTTGCTACGCCATCAAAAACTTCTACGCTCTTCTCGATGTAGGCTCTGTTTGCGCCCTCAAGCTTATCATATGAAGCCTTTATATCTCTTGCGCCATTGGCAAGGGGTTTTGTATTTTTATTGATTTTGTAGCTCGCGTCCTTAAGTTTTTGGCTCGCGCTCTTCAAATCGTCTGCTTTTTCCTCAAGTCCAAGGCTTTCAAGGTCGATGTTTAGCTTTAAATCAAGACAATTGATGGAGAAGCCTTCGAATGAAAAGTCCTCTACATCAGCGTTTATGCTTGCTTCAAGCCCTGTGTTTGGAAGGACGATAAAGTTTATAAGCTTCATCTCGCCTTCATTTGCAAGAGAGGCCTTGTCTGAAGATATGTTCTTAAACTTCTTTGTGTCGAGCTTAGTCGAGACTTCAAGTGTGTATTTTTCAAAGAACTCCTTGTCCATGGCAGGGTTTTCCTTGATGCTAAGTTTGATCTCGGCCTCGCCAGACTTGCCCTTAATTTCTTTTGTGCTCATCTCTTTGCCATCGATGTAATATTTTACGCTAATTAGCCAAGGAAGAGTCTTGTCGTCCATGTCGCCTTGGTAGTAGAACCTATCTTTATCGCTTGTAAATGTGATTTTATCTGCGCTCATCTTGACATCGGCTTCTGAGTTTAAGGCCTTGACCTTAGTGTAAGAGCCGTAGTCTTCCTTAGCGCCCTTGCTAAAAATATTCACAATGCTAAGGCTATTGACCTCGCCATCGCTTCCTAAACTAGCGTAGACAACCTCTTCCTTCGCATTATCACTCGCTGCTAAGATGGGCGCCGTAGCCATAAATATCATTATTAGGCACAAAACGCCCGCGAATAATCTTTTCTTTTTATCCATAATATCACCTTTCTTAATTAACAAATTCTGTGTTTTTCGTAGTTTTTTGAATAAGTCCGTCGAGACTATATAGTAGGCCAGGCAAAACGAAGAGCACTATGACTAGTGAAGCTGTCGTTCCTATCGCAAGCAGGTAGCCAAGCTGCGAGATCAGACCGTGAGTTGAGAACTTTCCTAGCAAGATGCCGACAACTATCATCGCGGTAGCTGATGTCAGTATCGAAACGGCCGTCATTGACACTGTGTTAATGGCTGCATCTGCCTTGTTCAAGGACTTTCTCTCTTCAAGGTATCTCTCGCTCAAAAGTATCGCGTAATCGACTGTCGCCCCAAGCTGTATCGATGAAATGATCAGGTAGGCGATGTAGAAGACGCTCGATGAGCGGTAGTAAGGCACTGACATGTTTATATATATCGCTGTCTCGATGGCTGCGACCAAGAGTATAGGTAGGCTTAAGGACTTTTCTGTAAGCAATAAAACTATAAATACGGCGGCGATGGCTATGATATTAACGGTAGTCATGTCCGCTGTTACAGTGTTTTTAAGGTCATAAGTCGATACGCCTTCGCCAAGTAGGTAGTATTCGCCGTAGTACTTACTTATTGCGTCCTTAATATCGTCTATGAGCTTGTAAGTATCTTCGCCTTCGAAGTCCGCGTCGACCGAAACTATCATCCTAGTGTAATTATTGGAGTTTAGCTTTTTTAGGTCGCTCTCGTCCAAAAAGCTAGTCGGTATCGTCTCTCCAACCATATCCACATAAGAGATAACGCTCTTGACCTTGCTCATGGACCTCAAATCGTCAGAAAGATGCCTTTCCTTTTCTAAGCTTCCAAGAGGCACCAAGATCGCGTAATTATCTTCAGCGCCGAACTTTTCCTCGATGGCGATGTTGTCCTGGCCGAGCTTAGTATCTGGGCCAAAGATGTGTGAAGTACCGAAGTAGTATGAGTTTTTGCTAGCCGCTAAAAAGCTTGGCACGATAAGTAGCAAGAAGACCACGATGTAGGCACTCTTGTGTTTAAAAACGTGATGGGCGAAGCCGTCAAAGCTTGGAATGAAGCGTTTGTGGCTAGTCTTGTCGATGTACTTATCAAAGTGCAAAATAATGATGGGTGCAAGCGTAAATACAGTTAGAAGCGAGATGAATACGCCCTTTGCAAGCGCTAGACCAAGGTCTGGACCTATCTTAAATTGCATAAAGACAAGGGCCAAGAAACCGATGATGGTAGTCAGAGCCGACGAAAGTATCGACGAGAACGACATATCAAGCGCCTCAATCATTGCCTCTTTCTTGTCATTCGTCTTGAGCTTTTCCTCTTTAAACCTGTGCATCACAAAGACAGTGTAGTCCATGGACACGGCGAGTAGAAGTATGTTGCCCGCGGCGTTTGTCACGAATGAAATCTCTCCGAAGATGATGTTCGTGCCCGCATTTATAAGTATGGCAGTCGCTAGTGAAAGCATGATTATGACAGGCTCGATCCACGCATCAGTCGTTAAAATCAGTATAAGTATTGTAAATAGCACACCGATGATGGTTACGATGATGATTTCATTAACCGAGTTAGTCGTAGCGATGGCAGTGTTCACAGCAGAGCCAGTCATGGCCGCCTCTTCACCTATAATCTCTCTGATTGCCTCAGTCGAGGCTATCGCCTTGTCTTCATCCACGGCAATGTTTATAAGCGCAGAGCCGTCCTTGTAGTAGCTATCTAGATGCTTTTGATCCATGAAATCCATGGGCTTCATCACATCTTCGAAATCACTTAGCCAGCTGACGGTTTTGACGCCATCCACCATTTTGATGGCGCTGATAGTATCCAAAACCTCGCTGACATCCTTCTTTGGAAGCATGACGCGCACGTTAAAGATGTCCTCATCAAACTCTTCCTTCATCTTGTCAATGGCGACAGACGAGTCGCTCTTTTCTGGCAAGTAGTCATTAATCTTGTAGTTAACCCGAATCTTCGGGTACGAAACTATTGAAAAGACTAGTAAAATCACAAAGATCGATACTATTAACTTAGGCTTTTCAATAAGCTTTGCAAAAATCTTTTTCACAAAATTATCCCCTTTCTTTAATCTAGTACATATTATAGCCAGATATGAGCTAAGTTAAACTGGTCAATTTACACGTTCTTGTGTGAAATGGGACAAAATTATTATACTTGATGGTCAAATATGTATTAAAAGTGCAGCTATTTTTATAAATCGGGTATAATATAAGTGGTGATACAATGAAAAACGAAGAAATTTCGACTATGACTAAGAAAAAATTGGCAGAGTCATTAAAAAAGCTAATGAAAAAGAAAAGCCTAAGCAAAATCACAATCTCAGATATAGTTAAGGACTGCGACGTCAACAGAAAGACCTTCTACTACCACTTCATCGGCATCGAAGAGCTCTTCAAGTGGATGCTCGAGGAGGAGGCGGTTCACGTCGTGAAGAACTTCGACGTAAAGAAGGACCACAAAGAGGCGATACTCTTCGTCATGGACTACATAGATAACAATCAGGACATACTTAATTGCGCCTACGACTCGATCGGTAGAGAAGGGCTCAAGGACTTCTTCTACGACGATTTCTACGAGGTAGTGCTAAAAGTGATTGAAACGACAGAAGAAGATATGGATATAGCCCTGGACCCAGACTTCAAGGACTTTCTGTGCAAGATGTATGCGGGCGCCATCGCCAACATGATTATCGACTACTTTTACTCGAGAAAGCACATTGACCACGAGAAGATCGCAAATTATATAGCGCTGATAGTAGCGGCATCGATACGTAGCTCTATTGAGGAGTATATGACTTAATTTCGCATTAAGTTGAGCCCTTTTGCTAGTTTCGAATTATTTTGTCGCTGCGGAGTGCGTTTAGCACACCTCGCTCCAAAAAATTCTGTACAACGCAAAATCATCTCAACTTCTCTGCGAACTAAGGTTTTGAGTTAATTTGTAGAGTTATATCAAGACTCCGCATCGTCCAATCCAGCTCAAGTGTCTTGCACCAAGGTTCTCGGGACCCATTCAAAGCGAAGCTTTGTAAATGGGTGAGGTTCTTCTTTGCTCTGCAAATTTGTTGAACTAAGCTGCGTGGAACTATCTTTTCGATGTACAATGGCGATCAAAATATAAAAATAAACGAAGAATTAAATCATAGATAAAAGAAGAAGGACAGAGAAATAAAATCTCTGTCCTTGTTTATGTCTAGAATAATATATTTATTCACAACTGCCGCCGCCAGAACCGCAACTAAAGTTTGTCGAAAAAATGCGACAATTGGACGAAGTGGATTTAAATATCTAAAATATCTTTAAAAATAATTTATCCACAACCGTAAGTTCTTGAAATAAGGAAGAACCCCGTCCATAAATGGACGTGAACCTTTACGCTACGATGAATAAGGCGAAGTACAGCGAACGACCGACCGACTACGTACGAATGGTACGTGAGCAATGAGCCAGAACAAACAGATTTTTCGGAGTGGTCTGCCTCTACCAGAGTTTGTAGAGCAATGAGCCTGATCAAACTTTATTTATACACACTTTTGCTGGAAAAAGAAGAACCTTATCCTAACGGACAAGAACCTTTACGCTATGATGAATAAGACGAAGTGGATTTGAAATAAATAAAGCAGCTATTAAAAATAATTCATCCAAAACTGTAAGTTCTTGAAATAATTTGATGGATTTTGCGTTGTACAGAATTTTTTGGAGTGAGGTGTGCTAAACGCACTCCGTAGCGACAAAACAATTCGAAACTAGCAAAAGCCGCAAATTAGGCAAGAAATTACCTGCCTCCTCCGCCAGATCCACCGGCAGAAAATCCCCCGCCTCCTCCATGCGACATCCCTCCGCCTCCTCCATGTGAGGCTGATGATGAGCGACTGCTTTGGTAGGCGTGGTTCACTGATGTGCCGACATTATTTACAACGTGATACAAAATAACTGGGTCAAGGCCTGTATATCCAGCGTATGTGTAGCTTGGATCAAGGCTTTTAAACTTTTCCAAAACTTTTTCTCCAAGTCCAAACAGAGCCGCAAGCACCAAATATTCGTCCCAAAGTGCGACTTCTACCGCTTCACGCTCGTTAATCAAAGTAAAATCCTTCAAAAACTTTATAAATCCTTTTTGTTTAATGGCTTCGCTCCGACCTTGCTCAGTGAAAACATCGTAGCTTAAGAATAAAAATCCCGGCTTCTTATACATTAGCTTAGATTTTTCAGCTGCATAAAACGCATTTTCCTTGTAGCTTTTAACGAACCTTTCCGCAAGATCGCCGCGGCTAAAAGCCTTCGTTAGCTCATCGTTTCTAAGCACGAGGTCATCACCTGATGCACTTGTAATCAGCTTATATAGCCACTCTTCCATCACATCATCACCCTCGGGCGCTCTAATAATTTTAAAGCAGTCTTCAATTACGTCCTTTTTGAAAATCAGTCCCTTAGTAAATTTTTCCTTGACAAGCTCTAAATTTCCATCCTTAATCCATTTTAGAAAATATGCGGCGACCACATTTGTCACAGAAAAGTTTTCATTCACCGAATAAATGCCGCTGTTAAGCAAAATATTTCCATTCATCGGCAAATCTCGCCAATAGTTTACGTCTCTCGGTAGTCTATTTTCAGAATTTATCATGGATTTTTTAATTCCCGACATAATCATGGAAAAGATTGACGCAATAAAAATAAAAATTATCGGTATGACAATTGGGTTAGCGGTGCCAATAAATCTTGTGACGAAATTGCCATTATATTCTGGATAATAGTAATTGTCTTCATTATTATCATAATTATTTTCTTCTTCAATATCTTCTTCACGATTATTATAGTCAGAGCCTTCAAGTGCAGTGTTTTTCAAATCTTCAAAAGTGCCACTACCCTTACTAATTGGATGAATTATATCTTTATTAAGACCGAACAAAACTGTTAGATGATTTTCTGGGCCAAAATCATTAATCTCGTGAACGACGACATTGACGCCCTCAAAAACGATTGGTGCGTCTGAACCGAAGCCCCAAACACGAGCGTTATTCTCATTTATCTCACCATTTTCCAAACTTAGCTCGAAAGAAACTTTTTCCGGAGCGGGATTCATCTGGTCATTGACGAATCGAATGTTGAAGCCGTCCATATCATCAAAACTTTGGGCAGCTCTGTACATTTTATAATTTAATGTATAGGTCTTGTCTTTATTAAGATCGCTCTTTCCAAAGCAAAGCTCGACACCGTCCGAAGTGCCGTGTATACCGCATTTGCGAGCTTTTTCGTCAAAAGTCCAATCGACGTCCCAATTGTCAATGGTCTCGTATGGGCCGCTCTCATCGGAAACTTTAAAATCCATGATGACTATGTCACGCATATGGCTCTTAGGTATGAAAAACTCAGTGCCTGAGCCAGCTCTAGCCTTCCACACCTCAGTGACTAGTAGTGAGCCATCGTCCATAAGCGTAGCTTTTATGTCAATGGAGTGGATTTCATCTGATGATGCGTAGCAATTTATTGAAAATACTAGGATTATGGCGGCGAATATGCTCGCCAAAAACTTTTTCATTATCTAAACTCCAAATCCGGCATGTCCTTTTTGGCTTCGTCTGTGCTCAAATATTCTTTAGGATGAACGTTTAAGATGGACGCAGCGATGGATGTTGGGAACATTTTCACAGCTCTGTTAAGCTTTGTAACTGAGTCGTTGTAAACCATACGGCTGATTCTGACTTTATTTTCATAGTCATTGATCGAGTCCATAGTTTTTGTGTAAAGCTCAGAGGCTTTTAGCTCTGGATAGCTCTCAGCAACAGCGTTTATCCTCGATAGAGCGCTTCCAAGTAGAGCCTCGCCTTCCTTTACATCATTTGCATTTTTCACAGCATTTCTCTTGTCAATGATGTCAAGAAGAGTTTGGTACTCATGTTCTGAGTAGGCTTTAACCGCGTTAGCAAGCGCCTTTAGAGCGTCCCAACGTGAGTTTAAATTTACGGCAATGTTTGCAAAAGCATTGTTAACGTTTTCTTCAAGGTTTACTAGACTTCTTTGTGTTGAAATGAAATAGAACACTATAAGTACTAAAACTACTAAAATGATTCCGATTATCATAATATCACTCCTTTATGTATCGTAGTATATTTCGCAATTTTTAATTGAAAATTGTTTTTCTTGCACATCGAAAAGTGTTTTCCTTCGCTTGCTACGTCTACATAAATTGTTAATTTCTAAGCTTGCTCACCTGTGGTCTCATATCCGTTCGCTTCGCTCAACTAAATGAGCCCACGGTCGGCTCACTGCGCTAAGAAATTAATTCAATTTATTCCGAAGGCTTCGCTCGTGAAAATCACTTTTCTCATTATGTAGCGAAAAATTTTCTTCGCAAAATTAATTTGCTTAAATAAATATTTTTGTAAATAAATATTTTTATAAATAAAGCTTTAGTATTATATTTTACCCAATACTTATTATTTAAAAAATTTCTTTTCCTTCTGCTTCTCCCCAATCAAATTCTTCTGGATTATATTTGCCATCGTATCCGTCAAAGAGGTCTTTTATATTTTTTCTCTTTTCTAAAACAAGTTTATCAGCACAAATTTGTATATTTAACTCATCATTTGTTTTCCAGCCGATTTCGTCTATGATATTGTTTGGGATTTTAAGAAAACCATCGTCAAGCTTTTCTACAATTTTCATTATAATTACCTCCTGTAAATTATTTTTACCCAAAATACATATATTATCATAACAAATCCATACCGATATATGATATAATTTATTTATACAAGGGGTGTACAATATGTTTGATTTATTTAAAATAAATGAAATTCTTTCTGATAAAAATAATAATAAAAAGAAAAAGAAAAATATTTTTGCTAGCAAGGCTAATAATAAGAAAAATCATGACAAAGCTATAAGAATAGAAAAGATTTTTAAAGGCGAGACCAATAGCAAAGCTAATAATAAGAAGAAAAATCATGACAAAAAAAGCAAAATTGACAAGATTTTCAAAATTGACAAAATTAGTCAAAATAATAAAAATATTATTGCTAAAGAAAAAACTAAATTGCCCGACGCCAAGCCCATCATCTTCATTCCAGGGATTTCTGGGAGCGAACTCTTTACCATTGACGAAAAATATCTAAGTGATATTGAGCGCAAAACTGGGATGATATCTAGCGGTAATGAAAAGTACGCAAAAAGGCTATGGCTGCCACAAGGCTACGATGCAGATGAGCTTAACGAGGATCTCAAAATCACGAACGATGCATACGGACTGCAAGAGGGCGACTTCAGAGGCTTAAAGGTTTTTGACAGGCACGTAGGACCGGGCGCTGCGAACGCGGTTCTTCTAAATGCGCTTCTCATCAAGTTTCCGGATAGGCCCATCTATCAATTTTCATACGATTGGCGTAAATCCAACACTTTGACGATGAAAAAGCTTGACGCCTTTATCAAGGCCATTCGCAAAAAAGGCAAGGTCGACATAGTTGCTCACAGCATGGGAGGCCTTGTTGCAGCGCACTATATCCGTGAACATGGCGGACGCGTCGACAAATTCATTTCGCTTTGCACGCCTTATGAGGGCGCGCCTCACGCTTACAACCAAATGGCGAGCGGAAATATTTTTGGTGGGATAAAAGATGTCATTTTGGAAAATTTATTCGGCATAGAAAAGGAAGTTGTTCAAGGCTATGACGGGCTTGTAGAGCTATATCCAACGGCAAAGATGCTTTGCGCCTACCCTTATCAAAAAATTCTAAATAAAGAAAATTTTGAAAAAATTATATCCAAAAAATATAAGGACTACGATGAACTTCTAGAAAAACTTCATGAGGCAGGTGCCTCTGAAGATTTTGAGCCACGCGAAATTCAAAGCCGCATGAAAAGCTATCTTGGTGCGAATCGCTTCGTGCGTTTTTTGAAAAAAGCAAAAAATTATAGGCGCCACAGAAGTTTTTCTGAGCCCATCAATCTATTGTATAGGCCTAGAACCATGTTTATAGTTGGAGAGGGCATAGACACACAGGTTTCGGGCTACTACAGCGTGGATGATGCGAATGAGACCATAATCAAAGAGATGGTGACAAAAGAGGGCGATGGCTTAGTGCCAATGTTTTCAGCGTGCATGGGTCAAAGGCTTAATCAGATGCCAGAAGAAATTAGAGAAAAATTTCAAAAAATAAAAAGCACACACATGGGCATGCTCATGGATTTGAGGGCGATGGACGCCATGTGCAAATTTTTAAGCGAAGATTAGGAGGAAAGGATGCTAGAGAAATTAAAAATATATTTTACGAATGAGGCGGGAGCACTAAACATTTTAGGAAAAGTCGCACTTGTGCTTCTTTACTTCATCATAGCCATCTTGGTTGTGAAAGTTATTGGCATAGTCATATCGAGGCTTGCAAGGAAAAAATACGATAAGCTTAGAACCATTGACGCGAAGAGGCTTAAGACGGTTCTAAGCGTTTTGAAGAGCTTCGCGACAATCATAATCATATTCACATGGTTTTTGTCAGCACTAAGAATTTTCGGGGTAAATACCTCTGCGATAGTGACAACTGCTGGGATAGGCGGTGTCGCGATCTCCTTCGGCGCGAAAAGTCTTGTAGAGGACATTATCAGCGGAATTTTTCTAATGCTTGAAGATAGCTTCGTTATCGGCGACGACATCACAGTCGCTGGCAAGACCGGAAATGTCGAGAAAATCGGCCTTCGTACGACAACAATCCGTGATTATAACGGTGAACTGCACGTAATTCCAAACGGCGAGATAAGAGTCGTGACTAACAGGAACAAAAATATTCAAAGAGCGCTAATCACCGTGCCTATAGCCTACGATGCCGACGCGCAAATGGCTATGGACATCTTGACAAAGGCACTTGAAAAAGTTAATGATGACCACGCAGTTATTGAAAATGTCAGCGTTTGGGGCATCACTGATTTTAATAATAATGGAATAATTATCACCTGTGCTACAAAAACTATACCGGGAGAACAATGGCGAATTGAACGGTTGATGAGACAGGTGGCTTTAGAGGAGCTATCTAGGAATGGGATTAAAATATTGGATAAAAATATAATAGTCAATAAATAAGATAAACATAAGTAAAATGGCTGGATCACTCCAGCCATTTTGCATTTATATTATAATTTAATTTGATTTAATTTAATGTTTTTTAATAAACAATTTAAATATGAACTTTTTAAATAAATTTTTCGAAAAATATCTTTTTTCATTTATTCACAAAACTTACATTTCATTACACCGAATCATAGTCCGACCATGGGACTTCGCAGAGCGATTTGATGGATAAGGCGAAGTAAAAATTTTTGACAAGCGGAGTGTACACGAGGTACTCGAGCATTGGCAACAAATTTTTACGAGCCTTAGGCGCAAATCGAATGCGAACCTTATTCTTGAATTTCTTTTCCCAAAAGAAATTTCTTGCCATCTATCTCCCAGCTGATGCATGAGTCAAGGTTTATATTCATCGCGCTATTCAAAATATTTCTCTCTGCCATATTATTTGTCTCCATAAGCTTTGCGACAAGGTCTTTTATCTCGTAGCGTATATTGCCGCTTCTTTTCTTTGTAACGGAGCAGGCGCAGTCCAAAGCCTTGAGATCACTTCTCTTGAGCCAGCGTTTAATATCATCTTCCCTTATGTAGTACATAGGCCTAATTAGTTTTAGCCCGTCAAAGTTTTGGCTATCAAGAATCGGGCGCATGGTCTTGAAAGTACCAGCGTAGAGCATATTCATAAGTGTCGTCTCGACAACATCATTCATGTGATGACCTAAAGCGACCTTGTTGCAGCCAAGCTCCTTCGCCTTGCCATACAAAGCGCCGCGGCGCATACGAGCACACATGTAGCATGGGTAGTCGCCAGCAAGTTTTTCAGCGACTTCAAATATATCCGTCTCAAATATTTGCAAATCAATCCCCAAAAATTTGCATAGCTCTTCAAGCTTTTCTCTGTTATCCTTAGTAAAGCCGGGGTCCATGCTCACGTAGCAGACATCAAATTTAAAAATCGAGTGCTTTTTCAGCTCTTCAAACATCTTCGCAAGAAGGATTGAGTCCTTTCCGCCGCTGATAGCGACCAAAATTTTGTCACCCTCCTCAATCAGATTAAAATCATTTATCGCCTTAAGAAATTTCTTCCAAAGTTCTTTTCTGTAGCTTTTGATGATAAAGCGCTCAATCTCTTTTTTCTCTATACTATACATTATAAGTTATCAGCGAGTCAACCTTGTAGCCATCAAGCTTGTCGCGGCCCTTTAAGTCAGTTAGTTCAATCAAAAATTCAAAAGCGACAATCTCCGCACCCATTTTTTCAAGAAGATTCTTCACAGCCTCAACAGTTCCTCCAGTTGCTAGAAGGTCATCAATTACAACAACCTTAGTACCAGGCTTGATCGCATCCTTGTGAATCTCGATAGTGTCAGTGCCATATTCCTTTTCATAAGAGAAAGATACAGTCTCAGCCGGAAGCTTGCCCTTTTTTCTAACAGGAATAAAGCCAAGGCCCATCTTGTAGCTAAGCGCGCAGCCAAGCATAAAGCCCCTTGCCTCAGGACCAACAATGTACTCAGCGCCAAGGCCCACAATATTCTTTTCTAATTCATCTATAGCGCACTTGAAAGCGTCCTTATCCTTTAGAAGCGTAGTTATATCCTTAAAAGAAATCCCTTCCTTCGGGAAACCTTCAATCACCCTTATAGTGCTTTTTAAATCCATATTATCACCCAAAAGCTATTATACCACTTATTTATGCTTATGGCAATCAATATATTTTTAATTATGCACATGCCTTTGCCACTACGGAAAAATTTTATAAAATAAATAATTTTTAGCAAAATGTACAAAGATAGCATCTTTAGTGCAGTACAGCAAGACGCACTTTACTGTGATACGAAAATATTAAAAAAATTTGCAGAAAAAGGCATTTTACACTTGAAAATTTAGAAAGAATGGGGTATAATTACAGTAAGAAAGCAATTATATAGGACTTTCGAATTATTCTACACGGGAGGTAGTAGTATGAAAAAGATTAGAAATATTTTATCATTAGCATTAGTCTTTATAATGCTAATAGGCTTAATGCCAATGAATGTTTTTGCTGAGCCTGAAGTTAAACCAACACCAGTAGTTGATGAAACAAAAACAGACGAAGAAAAACCGGCTGATCCAAAACAACCAGCTAATCCAGCACCAGCAGTAGATCCAGCATCAAATCCAACAGGAGATACAGCAGGAACACATACAGATCCAGCAGGAACAAACGAAGAGCTTGAAACAGCAAAAAGAAAAGCTATAGCAGAGCTTGATAGCTTAAAAAACTTATCTGACACTTATAAAAATAAAGTGGCAGCTACAATTGGCACCGCTGGAAGCGCAGACGATGTGAAAAAAGCGCTAGACGAAGCAAAAGCACTTGACAAAGCAAAAGGAGCACTAATAGCTGAAGTTAAAGACTTAAAGAACTTAAAAGATGCAGATAAGACAAAAGCAATAAATGATATCAAAGAAGCTGAAGATTTAACTGCTGCAAATAATATTGCAGAAAGTGCTAAAACAGCGGACAAAGCAGCAGCTGAAGAAAATAAAGCAGCAGCTGAAAAGAAAGCTCTTGAAGATGCTAAAAAAGCAGCTGAAGAAAAAATAAAGAGCTCTAACTTATCTTATGATGAAAAAACAGCAGCACTAGCTAAAATCGAAGCAGCTACAACTACAGCTGAAGTAGAAAAAGCACTTAACGATGCTATACCAACTAAAAAACCAGAAGATGAAAAGAAACCAGATACAACAGGCGTTTACAATGTATACAAAGCTTCAACAGTACACGGATCTTTCACAGTAAGTAAATCAAAAGCTAATTATCTTGATACTATCACTGTAACAGCTACACCAAACTATGGTTATGCAGTTAAAAACGTTTACTATATAGATAACAATAATATTAAACATAGTATTAAGAACTATGCTTACAACGACTACTATTACTATGGATACAACGGAAGATATTACAACGATTACAACTACTATTACAGTGACTACAGAAACTATTATTACAATGATTACGCTACTTATGAAGATTATCTAAAAGATAGACACTATAGCTTCTGGAACAATGGTTACAAATACTGGGATGATTATGACTATTATAAGTATGGTTATAAATATGGTTACAAATATTATGATAGATATTACAATGACTATTATAAATACTATGATGAATATCTAGACAGCTCATACAGATACTCAAGCTACAGTAATTACCTATACAATGAACGTTATAGCCACTACAAAAAATATGATGGATACTATGATTACTATGACAGATACTATTATGGTGATTACTATAGATACTATGGCTACACTACAAGTGATACATTCACTATGCCAGCAAGTAACGTAACTGTTTATGTAGAATTTACTGACTGGACATACTATGGATACTACTACGATGACTACTATTACTATAGATCACGTAGAGACAAAGAAGCTGAAGAAGCTAAAGCTAAGAAAGAAGCAGCTAAGAAGGAAGAAGAAGCTAAGGCAAAGGCTGAAGCAGAAAAACTTCCACAAGTTTACGAAAACAAGGCTGTTATCGCTATCGGTTCAAACGTATTAGACAAAGTTAGCAAGAACGTTCACACTGTTCATCAAATGGACACTCCTGCTTACGTTAAGAACGGCAGAGTAATGCTTCCTCTAAGATATGTTGCTGAAGCTCTTGGCTTACAAGTATCTTGGGTTCCTGAAACAAAGACTGTTATTATCTGGGATTTAACTCAAAGAGTTGAAATACCTGTAAAGTCTAACAGAATTATTGTTAACGGTATAACTTATACAAGCGATGTTAAGCCAGAAATTAAGAGCAGCAGAACAATGCTTCCAATCGCTAACATTGCAAGAGCACTTGGATTAATCGATGGTTCTGACATCATATGGGATCAATACAATAAACAAGTAACTCTAACAAGAAAAGTATTATCTAAATAATTTATAAAGTCCTATGAAGGTCCGCTCAATGATATGGGCGGATCTTTTTTTGTTTAAATTAAATATCTTGACAATGGATGGGATTTATACTATAATGGTTAAGTCAAGTTAAAAAACTTTGTAAAACAATCGGCGTGGAGAGATGGTTGAGTTGGTTGAAGGCGCTCGCCTGGAAAGCGGGTATACGTGATTAAGCGTATCAGGGGTTCGAATCCCCTTCTCTCCGCCACGTGCTAGTTGGGAAGGTAGCGGCATCCTGTAACCATAAATCCGCTATATATGGAATGAATTCCCGACCAGAGGGCGTCTCCTGTGAGGCTTGCCCACAATAAGAGGTGTTGAACGAAGGGTTCTTGCGCAACATAAATCTTACGAACCTCGTCAGGTCCTGGCGGAAGCAGCGATAAGTATGTATTTGTGTGTGCCGCGAGGGTGCCGTTCGGGAGCTGTCTGTTGTGGTAACACTTATAGAAGCCGTTCGAAGTCGGGTGCACTACATACAAAAACAAAGGTCCAGCGTTTGCTGGACCTTTTTACTTAGGATTTCGCACTCAAACGAGCCCTTGAACTCGTTCCCTCCTCAGCAATGCTCACGTACCATTAGTACGCTGCGCTTGCTTCGTCAGTCCACTTCGTCCAATCATCTCGTTTGCTCTGTGAAATCCCGCGTATATGTATGTGGATGAGATAGGTGATATATATTTTGATCTAAATAAAAATTTGTGTCATCAGATAAAAATTAAATTCGTCCTTACGCTCGTTCGCTCGCCAGCAATGCTCACGTACTCGCGTGTACGCTACGCTTGTCTCGAATCTCCATTTCGCGTAATCATCGAATTTTTCCTAAGAAACATGTTTGATCAGATCCAATTAAAACGAGCCCTATAATTTGATCGTTGTATGTATTTAGTTTCGATAGAAGATATAAAATTGATCAAAATAAGAAAAGTATCAAAAAACAAATTTTATCACAATATTTGTATTTAAACAATAAGTTTTTTATTAACAAAATAATTTACTTTAATCAAATTCTTACAACAGAAGAAAACGATTTTGCGGAACAAACGAGATGATTGGACGATGTGGACTGACGAAGCAAGCGGAGCGTACATATGGTACGTGAGCATTGCTGAGGAGGGAACGAGTTCAAGGGCTCGTTTGAACGCAAAAAAATTAGAGAGAACGAATAGTTCTCTCTAAATTATGGTCGGGGTGAGAAGGTTCGAACTCCCGGCCCCATGGTCCCAAACCACGTGCGCTACCAAACTGCGCTACACCCCGCCGAAATATTACTTATCTATTATAACTTTCTAACAATATTCTTGCAAGTGGAAATAAATCATATTTTCTTAATATATCTATTATTATTATAGTTTTTCTTCTATTTTCTTAATTTTTCATAATTTTAAAAAATCTATCTCCAATATTTCAATATAGTTACAATTGCCATATTTTTAACAAAAATTTTATATTTTGGTATATAATGTATATGTATGAAAGGAAGGATATAATGAAATTTAAACGCATCGCAAGTATTGCGCTTAGCGCTACGCTTGCATTTTCGATTTTAAGTCAAAGTTCTTTAGCTTATATAATTAACGAAGAAAGAAAGGAAGAGTATCTAGCGAGCGGTGTGCATCGCGCGCACATCGAGAGATTTACTTCTGAGGGCTGGCAAAACTTAAATGTCTTGACTATTGACACGACTAATCAAATGAATGAGATTAAGGCGATATTCAATACTGAGGGTGTTTCTCACAGATCGAATGTTAGAGACATGGTCAATGTTAGTGGCGCTATCGCTGGTGTTAACGGCGACTATTTTAACTATCAACCGCATCCATCGACTCTTGGTATGATTGTCAATGACGGCAAGCTTATCAGCTCGGCTCAAGAGGGCAAGAACAAATTGCCTGTATTTTATCAAAGCAGTGCTGGTGGCTCGCAGCTTGGATATATCGATCAATCTGTTGATATCTTAAATCAATTGACTGGTGCAAAATACCATGTTAGCGGCTTTAACAAGGCTTACGGCGGATACAAATATTTATCTCTACTAACAAGGGATTGGGGCAAGAAAAGTTTTGGAGCTAAGGCTGCGAACATGACTGAAGTTCTTGTGGAGAATGGTGTTGTCGCTGATATCAGAACGAACGGAGAGCCTTTTGATATACCTGAAGATGGCTATGTGCTTAGCCAAAATAATTCGCCTCTAGCTAGTCTTACTTTGGGTACGCCTCTTGAATTACAGGTAACATCAAATGTTGACTACAAGGCGCTAAAATTTGCTATGGGTGGCGGTTCCATCATCTTGAAAAATGGTGTGGCTATGCAAACTAATATTGTTAACAAAGGAAGACATCCAAGAACTGGTATTGGTGTATCTCAAGACGGCTCTAAGATAGTCATCATCACTGTTGACGGAAGGAATGGCTACGCTGGTCTTACTCAAAAGGAGTTTGGTGAAATATTTAAGAGCTTCGGCTGCTACAACGCGATGAATCTTGATGGCGGCGGATCGACTACCATGGTCAAAAAGACTAAGGCGATGGATAAGGCTGAGATCATCAACAAGCCATCGGGCGGCACTCCAAGAGCGGTTGTATCGGGCGTTGGCGTTTTCTCGAGCGACAATCCGGGCGCAGTAGCAAGGATAGAGCTTGATCTTGATACTGATAAGGCTTTTCCTGGCGTTCCTGTAGCATACAGTGTAAAAGCTTATGACGCAAACAATAATCCAGTTAGAGCCCAAGCAAATGCAGTAAGTGCAAGTGCTACGAATGGAGCATCTTGTGCGAATGGCTCGTTCATCGGCGCAGCTGAAGGCACTTCACAAGTCACAGTATCTTATCAAGGTGCAAGTGATACTAAAAACATCGAAGTATTCTCTGAACCGGTTGAGCTAAGGAGCTCCACTGAAAAGATAAACGCAAAACCTGGCGATAAATTTACTATAAAAGATATTATCGGCCTAGATAATCAAGGCCGCAGCGCTAAAATTCCGAATTCGAGCATTAATTTCTCAATCTGGGGAAGTGTTGGTGCTATGAGTGGAAATGTTTTCACTGCTTCAAATAATATTGGCTATGGTTACATCACCATGGGCTATAAAAATACTTACAAGAACATCCCTGTAACTATTGGATTTATATCTAAGCCGCTTCTTGATTTTGAAAATTTAAATAATATCAAGGCATCGAGCTTCCCAGCAGATAAAGTTTCTGCTAGCCTAAAAATTTCTAAGGTCGCTAAGCAAGGAAGCGGAGCTGTTGAGCTAAATTATGATTTTTCAAAGCTTGACGACTCAAGAGCTGCTTTTATAAGTTTTAAGAAGGCTCCTGTTTTAGAAGGAAAGCCAAAGAGGCTTGGCATGTGGGTTAAGGGCGACGCAAAGGGCGCTATGCTTAAGGCAACTATCAAGGACAGCGAAGGTTTTGCCGAGCAAATCACTTTCTCTGAAAAAATCAATTTTAATGATTATAGATATCTTGAGGCAGAAGTTCCTGACAACGAGGCATATCCATATACCCTTTTAAATATCTACGTTGGCAGCTCCAATAACTCTGCCATGGTTAAGTCAAAAATCTTAGTTGACGCGATCGATTTATTATATGAACACAAATTTGAAAACGCCATAGACAATTCATCTGTATTAGCAGATGGTCAAAATGGCTTTGTTCAAAAAACTAGTGGCGGCGAATACCTTGTAGTTAGTGGCTATGATGCTAATCAAGACAAAAATTTCGAAGGCGCCAAGACTGCCATCATCAACAAAGTAAACAAGGTTGACACAAGCATTTTACTAAATAACTATGACAATGATTTTAAAAAGGCTGTTTCGAAAAATCTTCTTAAAAATGCAAATGTTTTCTCGACAAGTGCGACAGCAAACGCATTTATACTAAATCTTAACACCAAGAAGAGATCTTTAAGACTATCGGACGCAAATGAGTGGAGCTACATCACATCAAATCTTAAAAATGTCACTCAAAAGAACATTGTCGTGACTATGACAAGCCCAGTTTTTGGCAAGGGCGGCTTCACTGATAAAAAAGAGGCGGCACTTCTTCACGCGAAATTCAAGGAACTTGCTGAGATGGGTAAAAATGTTTACGTTGTTGCTGGCTCAAATGAAACATCTGTTAAAATGCTTGACAAAGTTAGATATATAAATGTATTTAACAAGCCTATCAAGACTAAGGCCGATTTAGTTAAGAGAAGCTACGTGCAATTTACTTTTAATCCAAATTCAAGCGCTTATGTAGTAACAAACTATTAATATGTAAAATATTTTATACAAGAAAGAACTGTGAGAGCAGTTCTTTTTTTATGCCCCGCTTTATTGAAAAAAAACGATTTTTGTGTTAGAATTAAAGCAAGTAAGTATATGCACATGGGTATATATACTTATAAAGGAGTGAAGAAATGAATAAGAACAATAAAAATAAAAAGGGACCTAAAAAATCTCTCATATATTACTATTTAGTTATACTTATCATTGCCTACCTTTTCAACATCTTCTTCATGAAAGATTTTATGAAGCCAGAAGTTGAAAAAGTTACTTACGATGGTTTTTTGGAAGCAATCGACGAGGGCGTTGTTGATAGAGTACAAAAGATGGGCGGAAACATTGTCTTTCAGCTAAAACCAGAATACGTGGCGATTCGTGACAAGAACAATGAAAAGAAATTAAAATTCGAAAAAGCAAAATTAGATAAAAATGGCAAGCCTATCATTAATAGTGAAGACCCAGGCAAAGAGGTCAGAGTCTTTATCACAGGCGAGTGGGACTACGAGGGCCTTACTGAAAAACTTAAAGAAAAGGGCGTTCACTTCGGTAGCGAGATCATCGAAGAGCCATCGATACTAGTTAAAATTTTGGGCTTTTTACTTCCTATAGCGACATTTTTGATAATGGGACTGATATTATCAAAAATTTTATTTAAGGATATGGGAGGCGGCCTTGATAAATTTGGTTTAGGCAAATCGGGCGCCAAAGTTTATGTAAAGGGCAAGCAAAAGAAGACTTTCCAAGACGTTGCCGGCCAAGAAGAAGCTAAGGAGATGCTTCTAGAGATAGTTGACTTCCTTCACTACCCAGAAAGATATGCCAAGATCGGTGCCAATCTGCCAAAGGGAGCGCTTCTTGTAGGACCGCCGGGCACAGGTAAAACACTTCTAGCTCAAGCGGTTGCGGGCGAGGCTGACGTGCCATTCATCTCCATATCGGGTTCATCCTTCGTAGAGATGTTCGTGGGACTTGCAGCCAAGAGGGTTAGAGACTTATTCAAAGAGGCTCAAGAAAAAGCGCCTTGCATTATATTTATAGACGAGATAGACGCCATAGGCAAGTCGCGTGAAGGCAGTTTTTCATCAAACGACGAGAGAGAGCAGGCTCTAAACCAATTGCTTACAGAGATGGACGGCTTTGACTCGAAAAAGGGTGTAGTGGTACTTGCGGCAACAAATAGACCTGAAGTACTTGATCCAGCTTTATTACGTCCCGGTCGTTTCGACAGGCGTATACCAGTTGAGCTACCAGACCTTAATGGCAGAATCGCAGTACTTAAGGTTCACTCGAAAAACATCAAGATGTCAGACGATGTAGATTTCAAAAAGATTGGTCTACTAACAGCTGGTGCATCGGGCGCAGATCTTGCAAATATCGTGAACGAAGCGGCACTTAGAGCGGTTAGACATAAAAGAGATTTCGTTATACAAGAGGATTTACAAGAGTCGGTAGAAGTAGTTATAGTTGGATATCAAAGAAAAACTATGATTATATCAAAGAAAGAGCGTGAAATGATCAGCTACCACGAAGTTGGTCACGCGATAGTCGCAGCTGTTCAGAAAAAGAGCGCTCCAGTTGAAAAGATCACCATCATTCCAAGAACATCGGGCGCACTCGGCTATACACTACAATCTGATACAGAAGAAAAATTCCTTATGGATAAAGAAGAATTATTCAATATGATGGTTACTGCATCTGGCGGTAGAGCGGCTGAGGATCTAGTGTTTGGAGCGATTACAACTGGCGCAAGTAACGATATAGAGCAGATTACAAACATCGCTAGAAACATGGTTATGCGCTACGGTATGAGCGATGACTTCCCTATGATGAGCTTAATGAGCGAAGGCAATCGCTACTTAGGCGGCGCTGGCGAATTCACTGCGAGTGAAGAAACCTTTGCCAAGGTCGATGCCATAGTCAAAGAGCTTATCGCAAAGGCTTACGACGAGGCAAAGCGCATACTTGGTGAGAACAGAACAAAGCTTGACAAGATATCAAAATTCCTTATCGAGAAAGAAACCATTAGCGGAGAAGAATTTATGAAGATATTTAATGAAGATGATAATGGCGATGCAAATATTTCTGCTGATGAAGATGATAAAAATATTGATACAGATGAAAATCATGAAAATATTGAAGAAAATAAAAATATTGACGAAGAAAAAACAAAAGACGATACAGATGATGATGCCAAAGAGGGCATTATCATAGACGAAAATACTAAGTTATAATAAGGAGTAGGAGCTATGGGTTATATACTAATTGTTGACGACGAAACAACGATAACTGATATTATCGAGTTTAATTTACAAAAGGAAGGTTTTGAGACAAAGGCGGTTCACGACGGGAAGGAAGCACTTTTAGCTGTGAACGAGCACGAGCCAGACCTAATGCTACTAGACGTCATGATGCCTGAGATGGACGGTTTCAAGGCGCTTGAACTTTTAAGACAAAAGTATAAGTTCCCTATACTTATGCTAACTGCTAAAGAAGAAGAAGCTGATAAAGTAAAGGGTCTAGAGCTTGGTGCGGATGATTACATCACTAAGCCATTCGGCATAAGAGAGTTAATTGCAAGGGTTGAGGCGAATCTTAGACGTGCGCCTAAAATAAAAACTACAGAAAACTCCATTGTGATAGGCGACATAAGGCTTGATCTGACTTTATTACAAGTATTCAAGAAGGAAAAGCCAGTTGAGCTAACTCTTCGTGAGTTTGAAGTATTAAAGTATTTGATGCAGCACCCTAACGAAGTTTTCTCGAGAACTGATCTACTAAAAGACGTTTGGGGCTATGACTATATCGGAGACGTTAGAACTGTTGACGTAACAATCAGACGTGTTCGTGAAAAAGTTGACGAAAAATTATCAGACGACTACAAATACATCAAGACAAGAAGAAACATGGGTTATTACATCTCAAATGAAATTTAATTCGATAAAGTTTAGATTTGTAATCATCTATGCGTCGCTAGTACTCTTCGTTTTGGTGAGCGTCGCTGCCTTCATAGTTACAGGACTTGAAAATGAGCTGATGAAGGGACTTAAAGACGACATCAAAAAGCAAGTCGAGACCATGACATCGACATCGAGATATTTCACAAAAGAGAATTGGTCCGATGAAGAGACCATAGAGCACATACAAACCGTTATTAATGAGAATAGATTTAACGCGGACGAGCTTGTATACGTCATAAGTAATGACAGCTACCCATCAGTAATTGCGGGTAACGATGAGAAGACTAAATTAATAGTTGGCAAAAACGCTTACGATGTCGATACCATCAACCAAGCGATGCTACTTGAGGCATTAAAGGGCAATTTAAGCGAAAAAATTATAGGCGAGGGCACTGACTCAGAAGTTCATCTAAGCTACCCAGTTGTGGCTGAGCGTGGACGTGTTAAGGGCGTTGTTTATGTAATCAGCTCTACTAAAATGGTTGAAGCGACTGTAAAAAAAGCGAGACAGCTACTTACTGTGATCAGTATTGCGGCGATATTCGTGACTATACTTATCGCTTATCTACTAGCTGCATCAATAGTTTCGCCTATCAGCAGCTTGACTGCGAAGGCCAAAAGACTTGCCGAAGGGGACTTTACTCAAAGGGTTGAAGTAAGGACTAAGGACGAGATTGGTAAGCTTGCGTCCATGTTTAATACGCTAACTGATGAGCTTAACAAGACCATTAGCGAGAAAGATTTGGAGCAAAAAAAGCTTGAGACCATATTTACCAACATGACAGAGGCCATCATTGCTCTAAACAATCACGGCGAGCTTATTCACGCGAATTCTGTTGCGCAAAAACTTATTGATATCGACATAAAGAGGGACACGCAAAGATATTTTAATCTTGACAAGATTGGTCTTTCGTCGATTAATTTTGATAATCCATTTACCCTTGAAGGCGAAGAAGAGATAGAGCTTAAGGGCGGTGTCTACAAGATGACCTATGCGCCTTTCGAAAACGAGGACTATAGTCTTGGAGGCATCATAATCATGTTCCAAGACATAACTAAGGAGCACAGGCTTGACAATATGCGTAAAGAGTTCGTTGCCAATGTTTCGCACGAGCTAAAAACGCCTATCACAGCGATAAGGTCTTACTCAGAGACGCTTCTTGAGGGAGGAGTGCCCGAGGAGATGCAAAATAAATTCCTTGGAGTTATCGAGAAAGAAGCGGACAGGATGAACAGACTTGTTCTTGATTTACTTTTATTATCAAATATCGATTACAAGGGCGGGGAAGATGTTAAGGTAACCGAGCTTAATGAAAAAGTTAAGGACGCTATAGATAAATTAAAGATACTTGCTGATGAAAAGAAGCAAAAACTTATTTATTCTATATCAAACGAGCCTCTTAAGGCGCTTATTGACCAAGATGCGCTTGAACAGATAATCACAAATCTTATTTCAAATGCGATTAAGTATACGAATGAGAACGGTACCATAGAGGTAAAACTATATTCGGTTCTTGGCAAGGTTCACTTAGATGTTATTGACAATGGTATTGGCATACCAGAGAAGGATCAAAAAAGAATTTTCGAAAGATTCTATAGAGTCGAGAAGGGCCGCTCAAGAAAGATGGGTGGAACAGGTTTAGGCCTATCCATCGCTAAAGAGATGGCGAACGCCTACAAAGCTGACATAGTCTTCACTTCAAAGTTTGGTATAGGCACGACATTTACCTTCTTAATCGACGAATATAAAGAAAAATAATAATAAAAATAAAATAAAAATAATTTAATACAACTGTAATATTAAAACCCTCCTTACTATGTTATAATAGATATAGATAAGGAGGGAAGGTATGAAAAAGAAAGTCTTAATCTTTATTTTATGCCTTTTCATATTCACAATTGGATCAGTTTCTATTGCAAAGGATGCTTATGTATTTAGGGTTTCAAAACCTGATCAGGATATATACTCTACCATTGACGAAGCATTATTTATCAATGGCAGTGCACCGAAGAATGCAAATGTCGAGATAAAACACTACTTAGCAAGCGTTAGCTACAAAGACTTTGAAAGCTACAAGGATAAGTACACTAAGTTTGAGGATTTCACAAAGCACTTCGAGGAAGAAATGATCAAAGAAGATGGATATGAAGAGCTATCAAAGACAAGTATAAGTGTTGGATCTTTAGGTATATTCTCTAAAAAGCTTAATCTTATGGGCGGAGTTAACAAGATTGTCATAAGTGACGGAGCTAAGGCGGAGAAAGTTTTCTACATATACTTAAGCGATGCGGATAATATTTCTAAGAGCATAAGTTTAATGAAAACCATTGATCTAATAAAAAATTTGAGATAGGAGGAGCTAGATTGAGAGAAAGAATCAAGACAGCCCTTCTTTTTTTCTTGATTATTTTTGCCATATATTTAAGTTCAAAGCTATGGATAGACTTTTCTAGCGAGAGAAAAGTCGGTATTGAGGCAAAAGAGAAGGAGAAGGTGGAGCTAAAGGACTACATTAGCGCCGAGACTGCCATAGTCAATTTTTCAAAAGACAAGCACACTGTTTTAGACAACCCTGGGGAGCAAGGACTCTTCCAAAGTTTCAAAGGGTTCTTTTCTGATGTCTTTACGAAAAATGACTACAGAGTGAGTCTTATCGGCGAAGATGAGTACGAAAAAGCTATAGAAAGCTCTAGATCAGTTGTCTTCACTTTCATCGATAAGTTCCCTTTAAGACTAATCGCAAGAACTTTTAATATCATGGAGAAAAATAATTTTATCAACGATGACAGCAATCTTAAGGAAGTCGCTATACTTCTTTATAGTGGCAGCGCCATGTTCAAGACAGATGCGTCCATATACAAGATCACAGAGCTTAAGACATCGCTTTCACTTCCAAATTCAATAGTAAATAATCTTGAGCTAAAACCAAATTTAACTTATTACTATAACGCATCGACTATACTTGGTGAGAAAAGCCCCTTATATATACCTTATCAAGACGAGTACGCAAGCTACATCTTTGATAAATACACGGTTGCGCACGATTTCGACATACTTGACAGGGACAATGCAAGAAGCTTTGCACAAAGATTTTTTAACAAGGAGTTTAAATATTTAAAAGAGCTTGAAGAGAAGGATTTCTCCAAGATATACAGCTACGACTCAGAGGTTATCAAGCTTAAGTACGACGGCTCCATCGAGTATTTCGACCCACTTAAAAAAATTTACAAGGAAAGAAATTTACTTAAATCAATCGAGGCAGCCATAGCCTTTCTTCAAGACTATATAGATGAAGAGCAGCCACTAAAACTATCTAAGATAGAGGAAATTACTAGCGAAGACAGCCTTGGTTATAGAATAAGTTTTGACTATTACTTAGATGGTCTCAAGCTAAATTATGAAAAAGACTCCGATCACTACGCATCAGTAGATGTATTCATGGACGAAGTGCGCTTCGCATCAGTTAATAAAGCAAGTTTCAATAAAGATTCGGCAGAAGCTTTTTATACCAAAAATATACTTGAATTAATCGATAAAAATGCTATACTATTCCACACAGGAACAGATGATAACCCGCTTAAGTCCATCGACAAGATCAGCATAGTCTATCTTGTGATGAAAGACGAGGATGAGGCGATTACGCCAAAGATTCGTATTGACACGAAAAAAGGCTACTTTATATTTGACGCAAAGACATTTAGGCTGATAAAGGAGAGAGATTATGAACTGGAACAAAGCTAAATCCATACTCCTAGTGTGCTTTTTGATTATAGATGCCGTACTATTAACCATGTATATGAAAAAAAATAAAGACGGCGGAAGTCTATCCATTAGCAAAGATGATGCAATTGAGATACTTAAAGCACAAGAAATAAATATAAACGAGAAAGAGCTCAAAAAAGGCGGCGAGTACAAGGGCTATATACTTAAGTACTACGATTTTGATCTTGATAAGATTAATAAAAACTTTTTTAATGGCGAGGCAGAGCTCGATGACAGATACGATCTAAAACTACTCACAATGGGCGACAAAAGCGTATCGTTATCGCAAGGAACGCTATTTAGCTACATGGACGCTTCCGAAGAAGAAAAATATCCACAGATGAGCATGGACAAGGCCATAGAGCTTGCCAATGATTTTATGAGAGATAAAGAGCTCATGATTAGAGGCATGGTCTTTGACGGCGCTTACTTGGACGAAGACAGTTATCAAGTGCATTTCGCTGTCAAGCACGACGATATTTATTTAGAAAATTCATTTATTAATTTCACCATCGACAAAAGAGGTGTGAGGAGAGTCGACGCAATGTGCCTTGAATACATCAACACAGAGGACGAACTCTTTACACTTGCCGATGTGAAAGATAAAATTTTATCCATAATCGATAAACCAGAGGTAAAGGGCAAAACCATTGACAAAGTTGATATGTGCTACTATCTAGACCAAGTTACGCTCGATCAAGCGAGTGAACTTAAGATTACAAGGCTTAGAGCCGTACCGCACTGGAGAATCACCTTTTCAGACGGTTACAAGATGATATTATAATGAAGGGAAATATATGAAAGACTTATTAAAATTTTGTTCATTGAGCTCAGGAAGCTGTGGCAATGCGACCTACATCGAATATAAAGACAGCAAAATCTTGATAGATGCAGGGCTAAATGGCGTGACAACAGAAAACGCACTCAAAGAGATAGGTACAGACATCAAAGACCTAGACGCAGTTATTTTAACACACGAACACAGAGACCACGTTCAAGGCGCAGGAATACTCTCAAGAAAGTATGGAGCCAAGCTATATGCCAACGAAAAAACCTTTCTTGCATCACTACCACGCATCGGTTCAGTAAAAGAGAGCCATGTACACATTTTTGATGGCGCATTTGAAGTGAAAGATCTTGTGATAAAGCCATTTAAAGTGTTTCATGATGCCTACGACCCAGTTGGCCTTGCCATATACGCAGGAAATAAAAAGGTCAGCATATTGACAGATACAGGCCTTGTTGATGATGGTATAAAAGAAGCAATCAAAGACTCAGACATTTATTACATCGAGAGCAATCACGACGAGAAAATGCTTGAGAACGGACCATATAGCTACTACTTAAAGAGAAGAGTTAAAAGTTCAGAAGGACATCTGTCCAATGTTCAGGCAGCAGACCTGATTAAAAAGTCACTTAAAGACAAAAACGAATTAGTTTTTCTAGCGCATCTATCGCACGAGAATAACACAGAAAAACTTGCTTACATGACAGTTTATAAAGAACTACTTAGCTCTGGAAGAAAAGCAGAAGACTTTAGGCTAAGAGTCACACACAGATTAAAAAGAACACTTTTATACGAGGTGGATTAATGCTAAAGATAGATCTCATAGTACTTGGGAAAATTAAGGAAAAATATTTAAACGAGGCCATAGACGAGTACAAAAAAAGAATTTCGCGCTTCGCTTCACTTAATATTATAGAACTCAAAGATAGAGACAAGCCAGATAAACTCTCAGACGCAGAGCTTGATAAGATTATAGATGAAGAATCAGAAGAAATATTAACAAAGATTGATGAGCAGAGCTTCGTCATAACCTTGGAGATAGCTGGAAAACTACTAACAAGCGAAGAATTTGCAGAAGAGATTAAAAACGTAAGCGTAAGGGGCTACTCCAAAATCACCATGATTATAGGCGGGTCAAACGGCTTTAATAAAAAAGTTTCGAGTAAAGCAGATTTAAAGCTAAGCTTCGGACGAATGACCATGAATCATAAGTTGATGAGAGTGGTTTTGATGGAGCAGGTGTTTAGGTGCTTCAAGATTATTAATGGGGAAGCATATCATAAGTAAATAAATAGAATTTTGCGTTCAAACGTGTTCATGGACTCGTCCCATCTTCGGCAATGCTCGAGTACTTGTACGTACACTCCGCTTGCCTCAAAGCTCCATTTCGCGTAATCATCGCATAGCGCAAAGGTTCACGTCCATTTATGGACGGGGTTCTTCTTTTCCAGCAAAATTTGTTTAGTGATGGTTTATTTTGACTAGGTTTCATTCATCTAAGTGCGAAGCACCAAGGTTCTGGTTCATTTGAACGAGGTTCCTTAATCATCGCATTTTTCCAGCAAAATTAGTGTGATTAATGATATTATTTTTACAAAGAAAGAGCCAATACTTTTTAGAAGAAGACTGGTTATTAATCAAAGATATTAACGACGTTAAATAATTAAACTATATTAATAATTTAACTATAAAAGAAGGCAGAGATGCCTTCTTTTTTTGCACAATTGTTACAGTAGTGTTACAAAAATTTTAAGATATTGATTTTTATGTGATACTGGTGTAAAATATAGGTGTAGTAGTATAAATGATTATATATATTTATCAAAATGAAGCGAATAATCAAATTGTAGTATATACAAATAAAAAGGGGTTGGTAAAATGAAAAAGAAATTTTTCGCAATAATACTTGCTTTTGCAATGCTTCTTACATCACTTGTAAGTATAAATGATGTAAGTTTTGCAGAAGAAGCTTTATATCGCTTGTATAAAGTAGGTGATACAAGTGACATTATTGAAAGTAACGATGAAAGTGACTTTGTTAATAAAGTTAGTGAAAAAACATTTGATGATAACGCAAATTATGTTATGGAACTAAAAGCAGATTTTGTAGTGCCAGCAGATGGTGGAAATCTTAAGACAATAACATTGAATGGTAAAATCACAGTCGAAGGTAAAGGACACACTATCACTGGAGCGAGTGATGGAACTGATGGCAATAGACTTATTAAAATTATGCCAGGAAGTAATGTTACTATTAATAATCTTAATCTTGAAGGAGACAAGAAGTACGCTGGCATTGAAGCAAGCGGCAATGATACAGAGCTTACTTTAAACTCATGTACTTTTAAAAACTTTAAAGCTGAGAAAGGCGCAGCTTTAAATTGCGATGCTATAAAAACACTAAATATTAATTCTAGTGAATTTACAGATTGCGAAGTCGTATCAGATGAGGCTAAAGGCGGCGCTATATACGCAATTGACACAAAAGGAATAAATATTAAAAACACTATAATTAGTAAGTGTAAAGGAGCTGTAGGCCCTGCAATATATTGTGAAGGTGAAGGTTTCAATTTTAATATGGAAGGATCTATTGTTGATTCTTGCGAAGGCTCACTATCTTATAAAACTTTAACATCTAGTGGTATTTATTTAACAAGTAAAGATGTAAATAATGAATCTACTTCAGTAGCAAATATAGTAAATTCAAAGATTAGAAATTGCAAATCAATTTCAGATGAAGTTGGACCTACAATCCACGGAGCACTATCTTTGAATGGCTTAGATCACACAAGCATAAGTGGTTCAAACTTAACAAACAACAAAATTACTGTAACTGAAGGAAGAGAAGGGTTTGGAGCTGCTATTTACTCCATCAATACTCAAGTTGATATAAAGAATTCTTCAAATATAAAAGATAATATTATCCTAGTAGATGAAGATTCTATTGCTAAAGGTGGAGCTGTGAATTTAGTAAACAGCCCATTAACTATTGATACTTGCACAATTACAGACAATAAAATTACAAACAATAAAATTACAGTACCTCATTATTCTGTGGATAATACTTTTGGTGGAGCTTTAAAAATAGACATTGGTCCAGCTACAATTAGAAACTCTACTATTTCGAACAATTCTTGCGTTGGTGCCGGTGGTGCTATTTATTTTAGTGGTGGCTTTATGTCCGGAGTTAGCCCTCTAAAGACTGAGGCGTTTACTATTGAAAACTCAACTGTAATGAAAAATAAAGCAGTTTATGGAGGTGCTCTATATTTAAGTCAAGCGCTTTCTAAGATTGAGAATACAAAGCTAATTGCTAATGAAGCAAAAGGCAAAAATAGAGTAGGAGCAATTTCAGGTTTTGGTGGTGCAATAGTTGCAACTCAAGTTGGGCAAGTTTCACCAAATGCCCCTCCTCAAGGTCATGTTTGGGCGCTTGATATTGACGGCGGAGAAATAAGTGATAACTATGCTGAACTTGCAGGCGGAGCAATTAGACTATTTACTGAAAGTTTAATATATAAAGATTGGGATTATGACTTATTGACTGAAGAAATTAAAAGATCTGACGAGGGTTTGACTGTAAATAAAAATGTTATTTTTAATAATAACAAAACAAATACTGGGTACTTTAATCCGCCAGATTATGTAGAAAATTATCAAAAGGCATATATTCATGACAGCAACTCATTAAGAGGAAAACTTGTAATTGAAAAAAATAATAAGTTTAAACATGTTGAAAGTTTATTAAATAATTATGATATAGATTATTTAGGAAATGGATGGGTCTTTTATGATCCAAATGGCGGTTCTGGGGACATCTTTGTTGATAAAAATAATGAAATAGAATTTGAATATGATGAAGATAGTTATGAGTTAAAAGATGTTAAACAAAGACATGTAATAGCAAAAACTCTTGCAGAAACAAATATTTCAAACTCTAGAAGGTTCCTAGGCTGGAACACAGAAGCTGATGGAAGCGGAACTAAGTATTTACCAGGTCAAACTATTGATGTAAAGGGCAATTTAACACTATTTGCACAATGGGAAAAACCTGAAGCAAGACAACTTATACTTACACTAGATGAAAACTACAGAGGCGGCAGAATTACAGACCATGAAGTAGAAGAAGGAGAATTAATCGCTCCATATCTATACATCCCACGCAGAAGAGGATACACATTCAGAGGCTGGAGCTACGATAGAAAACATCTAGAAGAAGTAAAACCAGATGACAGAATATACACAGACACTACTCTATATGCAATTTGGAAAAAAGCAGAAATAGAAAAACATGAAGAGCCAGAAGAAATTAGAGGCGACGATCACAAAGCCTACATCTTTGGTTATCCAAACGGCACAGTTAGACCAAATGGCAACATAACAAGAGCTGAAGCAGCAGCAATGCTAGCAAGACTACTAAACATCGAAGCCATCGGTTCATCAGCAAAACCAAACTTTAAAGATACAAAAAGTGCTTGGTACAACAAAGCCATCAACGCAGTAGTAGCAAGAGGCATAATGAAAGGCTACCCAGATGGACGCTTTAGACCAAACGCTCCTATCACAAGAGCAGAATTTACACAAATGATATCTACAATAGATAATAAGCCTTATGGCGAAGCACCATTTATAGACGTAAAAGGCCATTGGGCAGAAAGAGCAATAGGATCAGAGTATCAAGCAAAGAGAATCACAGGCTACCCAGACGGATTATTCAGACCAGACGCAAACATCACAAGAGCCGAAGCAGCAGTTATCTTAAATAAAATATTCGAAAGAAATTTTGATAATTTATCATTACTAAAATGCAAAAATATATTGTTGCTAAAGAGATTCATAGACCTTGATGAAACATTCTGGGGATATAATGATATGGTTGAGGCAACTAATACTCATGAATACGTAAGACGTTACAAAGAAGATATGATGAAGAGACTGGAAGAAGACTGGTTATTAATCAAAGATATTAAAGACATTAAATAATTTAACTATAAAAGAGGGCAGAGATGCCTTCTTTTTTTATGCTTTGGGTATATATTGTTAAATATATATTAGAAAGGTGGCACATCATGGTCAAGAAAAGATATCTACTACTCATAGCGAGCCTAGTTTGGCTATTCGCAGGGATAAAAGTCCTAAACTTAGGTCTCGAAGCCTACAAAACGAATTTCTCGGCACTAAACGTTTTGCTATCCATAGCGGTCTTTATAGCCTTTTGGTTCATGGTTTTCAACAGGCTTGTAAACAAGCACACTGCAAGGATAAAAGCGTATCAAGAAGAGAAAAGATACTTTTGGAACTTTTTTGATCTCAAGAGCTTCATCATCATGGCGATAATGATGACAGGAGGCATCCTTATCAGAAAATATCAGCTTTTAGATATGAACTTCATAGCTTTTTTCTACACTGGCATTGGGAGTGCACTTAGTCTAGCTGGAGCTAAATTTATGCTAAACTACTATCAATTCAAAAGGACAGGGAATTAATTTTCTCTGTCCTTGTTTTTATTTATCAAATTTTTAGCCATCAACAAATTTATCACAAATTTCAACCCTATAATCGGGTGTTTCATCATAATTTTTCTGCCGGCGTACTTCATAATCGGCTCTATATTTTCTAAATCCTGGCTCTTGTAGCAGGTGGCAGGGCATTGGTGGCAGAAAGTTTTGTAGAAGGAGTGTGGGCAGCGATCTGTGTGCCTAAAGGCTTTCATGATTAGCTCGTAATAAGTGTCATTTATCTTGCATTTCCAAAGCTTTGGATTTTTATTGATAAATTCATCTATGCCTTCTTCAAATTTATATTTGCTAATGGATTTTTTATTGCCTCTTACCATATCTTCGCAGTAAATAGCCGCCATCAAGAGAAATAATTTCTTTTCGAATAGTTTTTTCGCTGCTTCCTTATCCTTGTCGATTGGGATTTTATTTTTTAGTATTGGAAATGTTTTTTCTTTTATCATTGTTCACCTTGTTTTTATTTCATTTTAATCAAAGTATTACATATCCTAAGCGTACTATCCCTATGACTCACCATAATTACAGTCTTCCCCTTCATATAATTCACAATCGAGTTTAGGATTATGCTCTCGTTAAGTGCGTCCAAATTACTTGTCGGCTCATCGAATAAATAAATTTCGGCATCTTTCAAAAAGCATCTCGCAAGTCCAAGTCTTTGCTGCTCGCCGCCTGAAAAGTTCTCGCCCAGCTCCTTGATATATGTGTCTAAGCCGTCCTTAAGTGAGCTTACATAATCAAGTATCGATGCCTTGCGTAGCGCTTCCTTAAGCTCTTCGTCAGACGCATAGGGCTTTGCAATCAATAGATTGTCTCTGATGCTGCCCTCGAAAAATTCGCTCGTTTGCGTCATATAGCTAAGATTCTCGTAAAGCGATGCCGTATTTATATCCATAATATTTTTGCCGGCGATTTTAATCTCGCCACGGTCAAGATTCCAAAAGTGCATGATAAGCTTAAGCATAGTCGATTTACCGCATCCGCTTGGTCCTTGAACGCCGATAAACTCATGATTTTTAACAGCTAAACTAAAATCATTCAAAATCTTTTCATCTTTATAAGCAAAATTTATGCCATTTATTTCAATAATATTTCCTTCGTATGAAGCAATTGCATTTTTTCTTAAATTTTCTTTATTAGTAATTTCCTCAACCATAGGCACTTCTTCAAGTATATTCATAACTCTATCAGCCGAGGCAAGCGTTTGTGAAAGGCCATTACCAAGAAGCGAAACGGCTCTGACGGCGCCAAAACTAAAGTATGTTAAAACAGATGCTAGGAAGATGTCTGAGCCAGTTGTTCCAGTCACTATCAAGACTAGAAAGACTAGAGCAGTCACAAAAACTTCAAGCATGTCTTCAAGCGCAAGAAGTACTGCAAGCTGCTTAATTAGCGTATCTTGATTAGTTTTAAGTCTCGCGTTTAGTGCGTTAACTTTTTTCACGGCCTCTTTTTGATAAGCAAAGCTAATTATTTCGGATATGCCTCTTAGCAAATCCAAAAAGCTGTTGTTGATCCTCGCAAGTGCGCGTCTTGTCTCAGCTGCAGCACTTCCAGCTAGCTTTGAGAATATCATTGGCAAAACTATTGCGATGGCTGCGTGGCCCATAAGCATTACAAGAGCTGCTAGAGGTGATATTTGTCCCAAGAAAAACGCATATACAAGGCTTGTGATGATTGCTATGCAAACTGGGGATATGGTGTGAGCGTAGAAGACTTCCAATAGCTCCATGTCAGAGGATATGGCGCTGATCAGGTCTCCTTTATTCATCATCTCAATCTTAGCAGGAGCAAGTCTACGAATCGCTGCGAACACTCTATTTCTTAGCAGAGCCAATACTTTGAATGCGATTAAGTGGTTCATGTACTGCTCAAGATATCTGAAAAGTCCTCTCAAGATGACAGCTCCAGCCATTATTTTCATGATGCTTGCCATTTGCGAGCCGCCTTCGACGTACTGAAGTATGAGTTTTGCGCCCATCACGCCAATTGCTGTGTAGAATAAAAATGAGATGCATCCCGCTAAAACAGCTATTGCCATGAATTTGCTAAGAGGTCTGACTACTTTTAAAAGTTTAGTAACAGTTTTTAATCCGCTTTTATTATTTTTCACTTACAAGACCTCCTTCCAAGCTTTCTTGCGCATCGTAAATGCGCTTGTACTCGCCATTTTGCGCCATGAGCGCGTCATGAGTGCCTTCTTCTACAAGTTTTGCCTTAGCTAAGACATAGATTTTGTTAGCATCCTTAATCGATGAAAGACGGTGGCTAACTATGATTACAAGCTTTTCTTTGGCAATATTTTTGATATTTTCTAAAATTATTTCTTCACTTTCGATGTCAATGTTGCTAGTTGCCTCGTCAAAAATGAAAATTTTCGAATCTTCAATCATAGCTCTCGCAAGAGCTAGCCTTTGCCTTTGGCCGCCACTAAGGTTCACTCCGCCGCTTGATAAAGGCATTTCAAGGCCATCTCTTTCAATGATCTCCTCATATAAATTAACTTTTTTAAGAGCTGTGTTTATAGTACTGTCATTGACATTATTTTTTGCCATCACTAAATTTTCTCTCAAAGATCCCTCAAAAATGTGTGCATTATGCGTAATCCTATTGACATTCGAGGCGATGGACGCAGAATTTATCTCATTATACGCAGCTTCATTTGCAAAAATATCGCCAGAACTTGCTCTCATCGCAGCTGATAAAACTTTTGCAAGAGTTGATTTACCCGAGCCGCTCTCGCCAACAAGAGCGATGTAGCCTTTATTAGGGAAGTCTATATTAATATTTTGAAGAGCAAATTCATCTCCGTCAGGGTACTTATATGAAAGATTTTTTACGCTAAGCTTGATATCATCAGCTTTAGGGAAGCTCATGCCTCTTTCATCCTCTTTTAGTTCTAGAAAATCTATAAGCGTTTTACCAGCGGCAACACCAGTCATTGCAACGTGAAAACTTGCTGTAAGCGTAATCATCGGTCTGAAAGCATCCATGGACATGATTAGTATCATGATTAAAAAGTGCAGAGCAAGGCCAGTTTTTGCATAAACGTAAAGACTCATGAAAATGCAGGCGATGGACGAACCATAGGCGATCCATTCGATTAGAGTTATTGAATTTAGCTGCATAGCAAGTATACGCATCGTTTCATTTCTAAAGTCTTCAGCTTTTTTGTCAAGCTCGTCAGCCCTTTTCGCGTCCGCTCTGAAAATTTTTAAAGCAGTGATGCCTTGTAAACTGTCAAGAAATAGCTCGCCAACGTCTTGATATTTGCGCCAATACTTCTTTTGCATGCGCCCAACCATGGTCAAGATAAATTTTAATAAAAGTGGTATGATTGGCATTAGAACTAGGAATAATAGTCCCACGCGCCAGTCGATATACGTTAGAACCGCGAAATTCACAAGACTTGCGCCGAATGCGCCGTAGTACTCAGGAAGGAAGCGGCCGTAATAGTTTTGCAGCTGCTCAATAGTGTCCGAGCCTAAATTGATTAAAGTCGCTGTCGAAATTTGTTCTTTGTAGCTTGGACCGATTGAAACCGCCTTCGTGATAAGTCTTTCTCTAAGCTTGCCTTTAACCTCGCCGATGATGTTTGATTGATAATCAGTCACCTTGAAAAGCGCCAAAACCCTTATAATTACGCCAAGAACAAAGATTATTAAAAGCCTTTTCATGTCAATGGCAGTTTTTGAGTAAAGCGCCTCAGCCAAAGTGCCAAAGGCTAGAGCAAGTAGAGCAGTGCCTACAACGCGCAGCATCATCATAAAAATACTGTTGCGAATATATTTTTTCGCATTGCCAATAGATTTGAATAAATATTTATCAAGCATAAATTGTCTCCTTTATGTATTTTAGTGCATGACTTAGCTCGCACTAACCAAGATTAAGTATAACATATTATTAAATGAAATGCTATATTTTTTGAATAAAAAACAAGTACCTAAGAAAAGTACTTGCTTTAAATAAATTAATTTTTTATTGCGTAATGAACTAGAATAATATAAATTTTGCTGGAAAAACTAATTAAATATTCCAATTAAATTATATTGAACAATTTTTTATCGTGTCAAGGGACCTACTCAAAACAAATTTCGCGATGAAAAGAAGAATCTCTCACATTAAAGTGTTCAAGAATCTTTGCGCTATGATGCATAAGGCGAAGCATAACGAGCGACCGACTGAGGTGTACGTACAGGTACTCCGTAAGGAGGAAGCGAGCGCGCAAGCCTTAGGCACAATTTGAAGAACCTCACCCACCATCAAAGCTTCGCTTTGGATGTGTCGCGAGAACCTTGGTGCATCGCACGGGCGTGAAATTATTTCTCTAAGAATTTTTTGTAGGTCAAATCCATGAGTGTCGCTCCCAACGGCGCAGTAATAAGTATCGCAAGTGCTGCGACAGACAAAATTATCTTGCCGCTTTCAAGTCCCATAGCTAGTGGCACAGAGCCTATCGCCGCTTGCACTGTCGCTTTCGGTAGATAACTAAAAACTGTGAATAGCTTTTCCTTTTTATTAAGTCCAGTGCCTATGGTCGAGATGATTACGCCGACCGTTCTAAAGGCAAGCGCTGCAAATATCATCACCACCGCCATCAGCCCAGCGTCAAGTGTGTAGCGGATGTCGACCTCGGCGCCAACAAGTACAAAGAGCATGACCTCGGCGGCTATCCAAAGCTTGGCAAATTTCGCCGAAAGTCTAGAAGAAACGCTCTCCACACTCTTTATTCTAATGGTCATCGCCATGGTAACGACAGCTATAAGCGAGGAAATGGCAACTTTTTCCTTAAGCAGTCCCTCGATTGCAACGAGTAAAAAGCTTAGAGCCATGATGATTAGAGCCTTCATGCTGTTTCTTATTAAATGTTTTTTCGAAAATGATTGTTCAAAGACAAAGCTCGCCACAAGCCCAAAGACCGCACCTATTGCAATGCCTAGAACTATGCTGATGGGAATCGCGGCGAATTTACTTAGGTCAACGCCTTTACCCATTGCCATGCCTAAAAAGCTAGTAAATAACACGATTACGTAGATGTCATCCATGGATGCGCCCGCCATAATCATTTGCGGTATTGCTTTTTTCGTTCCGTAGCCCTCATCCATGAGCATGGACATACGAGGCACAACGACTGCAGGTGAGACTGCGCTTAGTACAGCGCCCATAAGCAAGGCGTCAATGGCACGAATTTTTAGCAAAATGGGTGCAAAAAGTGCATAACCCAAAATTTCGAAGCTCGCTGGCAAAAAACTTAGTAAAAGTGCTGGTCTGCTTGCTTTTTTTAAATCTTTTAGGTCAAGTGATAGTCCTGCCTTGATCAGAATTATGAGTAGGGCGATTTGCCTTAGTTCAGCCGAGATTGAGAGGATTTTCGGATCTAAGAGATTTAGTACGAAGGGACCTAAGAGAACCCCTGTAAATAGCATGCCGACTATGCGTGGCAGCTTGAGACGTTTTGATGCTTCGGCTAGTATTAGGCCGAGTAATAGTATAAATGCTAGTGATTGTATCATAATTTACTCCTTTTTCTTTTGCTATAAATTTGCGCCTAAAAAATAATAATTGCACAAAAAAAGCTGCTACCCCTGTAAAAAACAGAAGTCATCAGCTTATAGCGGTTTCATTTCGTGGGAGAACTTCATTCCCATGTATTTATTATATAATTATTTTAATTAATTTTATAGATTTTGTCAAGAGCTTTTATAAAAAAGATAAAATTTTAAAATCGACCCACATCAACCTAACTATAATTTCTTAGGAAAGAATAAAAATTATTTAATCAAAAACCTTTGCGCTATGCTGAGATTGGCGTTTGAACACAAAAAAAGCTAATATTTAAAAAGATAGTATCTTAATAATTATAATTTCTTAGGAAAAGAAGAACCCCGTCCATAAATGGACGAGAACCTTACTGCTTCGCATCTAGATGATTGGGCGAAATGAAGATTTGAGGCAAGCGAAGTTTAATCAAAAAAGCTAAAATTTAATCGATCCACATCAAAATAAATAAATTCTTTAGATTACTTATTCATGTCAATGAATCTGATCAAACTATTTTGCGGAGCAAACGTGATGATTGAGCGAAGTGGACTGACGAGGCAAGCGGAGTGTACAAAAGTACTCGAGCATTGCCGAGGAGGGAACGAGCTCAAGGGCGCGTTTGAACGCAAAATTATAGCTAATATTTAAAAAATATTAGCTATCCATCCCTTGACGATTTCCTTTAGGTTCAATCATCGCTTTAACAACTTCCTTTCGTTCGTGTGCTTCAAAAGAACATCTTATACATTCTTTCTTAGCGATCTTACTTTGTAGATTCATCCATATGCACTTCATTGTTTAATTTTCACCTTGAAAAGATAAATAATTCTCCACTCGAGAGATGAATAAAACTCTTTTCATAGTCGTGACCTTTAACACATGTCATCTACCATCGTCATAAATATTAAATTTTATTTCTAAATTACCTCCACTAATAAATATCTTATTCTTCTTATATAAGAATTAAGAGAATATGATTAAACAAGCACTTCAGCAGCTGTTGCCACTTAAGGTTCATCTAATTTAGACTTTATTTACCTTTGATCCGCTTTCGCTCTCAAATAGTAAAAGTTAAGCCATTCATTCCTTGCTAAAATATTTAGCTTCGTATCTATATAAAGTCAAGGGATGGAGCTAATTTTCTTTTTCGATAGATGTTATCCATCTATCTTGGTTATAGTATAGCACGCTAAATCGATTTTGTCAAGTACTTTTTTAAAAATCATACTTTAGTAGTACGTTTTTCCATTAAAATGGCAATATCATTCATAAATCTTTATAAAAACATAGAAACTATAGATAAATTTTATAGCTTTGGGTATATATAGCTTGGTGATATTATGAAAATAGAAATAAAAAATAAAGCAGCGGCAAGACTTAACGAGCTTGGCGTGAAGGAAAATAAAGACAAGGCCCTACGCATAAGAGTTTTAAACTACTCCTGAAGGGGCGCCATCTATGGCGTGACTTTGGATAAGTCAGATGAAAACGACATAATCATGGACGTAGACGGTTTTAAGGTTTGCGTGAACAAGAATATGGATTATATTGAAAAATTTACGATTGATTATTCAAGTAATCCCTTAGCTAAAGGATTTCAGGTTTATGTAGATTAGTTCTTGTTAAAACGAGCCCTTGACCTAATATTGAGAAAAGTGATTTTCACGAGCGCAGCCTTCGGAATAAATTGCATTAATTTCTTAGCGCAGTGAGCCGCCCGTGGGCTCATTTAGTTGAGCGAAGCGAACGGATATGAGACCACAGGTGAGCAAGCTTAGAAATTAACAATTTATGTAGACGTAGCAAGCGAAGGAAAACACTTTTCGATGTGCAATGCTCAGGTACCCACATATACATTCCGCTTGCCTCAAAGCTCCACTTCGTCCCATCCATCTATTCTATCTAAGAACTTTAGCATAGAATTAATAAATATATTAACTCGAATAAAAACAAGGGCATATGGTTTAGACCATATGCCCATTCTTATGCAAAATTCTTTATATTTCTACTGAAGGATTATCTTTATCTAAAATGTGTACTGCCACGTCTGCGTTTAAGTACTTAGTCAAATTTTCCTTCAAAAACTCAAGAGCTCCTTCAAGCGCATCATATCTATCTGGATCAACTAGCTCCATAATCATGAAAGCATTTTTCGTATCCTCAGTAATCATGGTTCTGATGCCATCGCGCCAGTTAAAGCATCTGCAGATAGCGCCCTTGTCGTCCTTGTAGCAAAGTTCGCCCTCATAAGTTTCAGACGGATCCTCGCCGATAGCTTGAAATTCATCGCCGCCCTCAGTGATAGTTAATTTTAAATCGCCAACGAACTTGTCAGAGTCCTCAGCACCGCATGGAAGCGCAAACTTAAGCGATGCAGCGTTATAGATGTCAACCAAAGTATTGATCGAGCCAACGATGTTGCCCTTAGAAAGTCTCTTTAAAAGCGCTTCAATCGAGCATCTCGCGCCTTTTTTAGTCTTAAACTTCTTGTAAGCCTCTCTCCAAACAGCAATCTCCTTATTCTCACTAAGCTGTCCAGCTACAAGATATTTTTCCGCCTCATCGTTCGCATCAAGAAGCATCTTTTTTACTTCAATCGGGCTTTCGTCCGAATTTTCCATGTTTTTAACTAAAATTACCCCAAGCTTCGCCTCAGGAAATAATTCAAAAAAGCTTTTATCCGCTATAAATTTACTCATTTCTTCCTCCTTAAATATATTTTTTCTTGTAGTTATTATAACATAAAAAGGCGTTATTTGCAAAACCATGTTTATAGTATAGCCACTTCGTCTATTTATATGCAAAATGAAAAATAGGGGGAAAATTCCCCTTAATTTTCAGTCAGATTTTTAAAATTATTTAATTTATTTAAGTTAAACTTAAAATATGATATAATAAATTTAGAGGTTATTATATTAAATATAATTTACTACTTATTAATATTCGTTTAGGAGGAAAGAGCAGTGAGCAAATCTGAACAAATTATTCAAAATGAAATATTTAGCAATAATGTTAGTATTTTAGACAAGTATGAATGTTTAAACTTAGGAGCTACAACAATTGGCAGCCTAATGAGATCATCTATAATTAAAGAATACAGTGTTTCCAAAAATGTTTCTTCAAAAAAACCAGATGTTTTAATAATAGATAGTGAAAAAAATGTAATTATCTATGTTGAGCAAAAAACGCCAATTAATTTAAAAAATGATAAAGATTTAGAGAAAGCAATAGAGCAAGAGTTATTTGTAGCAAAAGCAATAAATGCAAAGATATATGTAGTTAGCGATGGAACTTCATTTTATTGGATTAATCCTAAAACAGGAAACCCAATAATTGATGAAAATGGAAATTATATTAATTTAGAAATAAAACCTAAGGAAAACGGAAAAGAAGTAGCAAAATTAATAAATGATATATTAATATCTATTAACGATACGTCAGATCAAATTCTTAAGAAAGAATTTTTAGACCCAACAGATTTAGCGATAAAAATAAATAAAAAACTTGTAAATTTAACATTTGCTTCTGCTAAAATGTCTTTATATACATTTGTTGAGTTATTTTTATTTAAATATCTTTCTGATATTGGTGTGTTAAGTGGAGATAATTCTTTTTCTTACATAGCCAGCATGTATGAGAAAGAAGATAAAGACAAAGATAAAGATAAAGATAAAGACTCTAAAAATAATGATTCAAAGGTTTTAGGTAAATATCTAGAAGGACCAAGAGAGACTATGAGGACAATATTTCCAGAAGGACAAGACGGAACCAGCATAATCAATGGACAAGTATTTCATATAAAAAAAGATGAGTTTAATCAATACATTAGTCCAGATAATACAGATAAAATATTTAAAGAAGTAATTCTAGAATTTGAGAACTATGAAAAGGAAAATGGAAAGTTTATCCATATCAGTGCTGATTTTAAGTCAAAACTTTTTGAAACTTTTATGAAGCATAGCAATGAAAAAGCAAATATGGGACAATTTTTTACTCCTTTAAAAATTGTTACAGAAATGATTCAAATGGTAGATATATATGAAGGTATGTCAATATGCGATCCAGCTTGTGGCGTAGGGAAGTTTATACTCGAAGCAATAGAAGATAAAATTCCAGAATATTATAATTATAAAAAGAAAAAACTTGAGAAGCGTATCAAAATAATTGGATTTGATAAGATGATGTCTGAAAGAGACGATTTGACTATAATACTTGCTAAAGCTAATATGCTAATATATTTTTCAGAACTTTTTAAGAAAAATAATTCATTACAAGATGTTAAAACAATATCACAAAGTTTATTAAATGAGTCATACTATTTATATCAAACAATGCTTGGAACATTAGGAGAGTTAGAAGAAAATAAATATGATTTAATTCTTGCCAATCCGCCTTATTATCAAAGCAAAGTAATGATGGAAGCGGCAAAAGACACAGAAAAATACAGTTTAAATGGTGCAGGGGTAGAAAGTTTATTTTTAGAATGGATATTAAAGTCCCTTAAACCTGGAGGAACTGCAAATGTTGTATTACCAGATGGGATTTTTTCAAACTATGCCAACAGTAAGCTTAAAGAATATATTTTAAATAATTTTTTTGTGGAAAGCATAATCTCACTTCCAGTAGGAGCGTTTTTCAATACACCTAAAAAGACATATATATTAACGGTTAGAAAAGCAAGTGAAAGAGAAAAAGAAGAAAATAAAAAGCAAGATTATCCAGTTTTTGCTTATATTGCAACAAGCATAGGAGAAAGCCTTGATGTTTATAGATTTGATATTGAGGATAATGATTTAAAAGAAGCTGTTGCCAAATACAACTTCTATAGAAAAGAAGACAAAAATAATCTAAGAGATTTAATAAAAAATCATATTGAATCAGATCCTAAATTAAAATTATTAGATATTAAAGAGTTTGATAAAGATAAATCATGGATAATAGAAAACTTTTGGTCTGAAGAAGAAAAAATTGAGATAGGACTTAAAAAGGCTAAAAAAGTAGTGACTGTAGATGAATTTCAAATGTTACTTGACGATATGATTTCTCTAATGAATGAATTCAAGGAGGAATTGGAATGGCTGAAGTAATGTGTAAGGAAGTTAAATTAGATGAAATTATGGATAATCAAGGTGGAAATTCAAAGTATTCACTTAAATATATCAACGCTAATCCTGGGGAATATCCAGTCTATTCTGCGAAAACAACAGGAGATATGAACAAAGGATATATAAATACCTATGATTATTATATGGAATGCTTGCAAATAACAACAAATGGTGCAAATGCTGGGACTATAATATATAGGGAAAAGGCAAAATTTTCTATAGGATCAGACTCTAGAGTTTGGTATTTGAAAGACGATATTGAAAATATATCTTTGAAATTTATAGAAATTAAATTAAGATCTATTTTTTCTTCAAAAGACTTTTCTTGGACTAATAAAGCATCGTTATATAGAATAAAGAATATCAAATTAGAAATTCCTGTTGATGGTAATGGAGAATTTGATTTGGAGCTACAAAAAGAAATAGTAAAAAAATATGAAATTGTAGAGGAAAAGAAAAAGGAATTTAAAGAGAAATTAGAATATTTTAGATACGTTCAAGTTGATTTTTTAAAAGAAATAAATGTGGGAATAAAAGAGATTCCATTTGATGATTTATTTGATATAGAGCGAGGAAAAGTTATTTCTAAAAAATATATTGATAATAATAAAGGCGATTATCCTGTATTTTCTACTCAAATTGATAGCTCATTTGGATATATAGATTCGTATATGTATGATGGGGAATATTTGATATGGAATACTGACGGTTTAGGTGGATTTATAAGGAAAATAGATGGTAAATTTTCTATTACAAATATTGTAGGAATTATGAAGCTTAAAGATAAATATAAAGGACTCGTTGATTTAGAATATATAAAGAGAATTTTAGAGCCTATTTTCAGAGAAAATGTCAAAGGAAGAGAAGGTGTTGGGGGGAAAAATGAATATACAAAAATTAACAGTACAATGATTAAAGAATTAAATATAAAAATTAACTTTCCATTAAACGAAGAAGACAAGATTGATATTGAAAAACAAAAAGAAATTGTAAGTAAGTACAAAGCCATTGAAGAAATGAAAAACTCTATTTTAGAAAAAGGGTTCCCATTTACTTTATCAAACGTACAATTTGATCAAGAAACGCCTTATATATATATATATATATATAAGGGTTAGAGAATTATTTGATATTCAAAGAGGGAAAGCAATTTATACGAAAACTTATTGTAAAAATCATAAGGGAGAGTACCCTGTGTTTTCAGCAGACAATAATAAACCATTGGCCTTTAGAGATGATTATGATTATGATGGAAAATATTTAACATCATCAGTAAATGGATTAGCTGGCATTTTGACCATTATAGATGGAAAGTTCTCAGCTACAGCAGATAGAGTTATTTTTATTCCAAAGCTAGAAGATATTAATTTGCATTACGTTAAAAATATTTTAGAGCCAATCCTAAGGAATAAAATAAAAGGAAGGATGGGTTTAATGGGCAAGAATGAATTTACTAAACTTAACCCTAGAATGATTGAAAACGAATTAATACCAATTCCCTTCAACAGTTATGGAGAACCTTTTTTAGAAAAACAATTTATGATATCTAATAAATTTAATACTGTAGAAAATATAAAAAAGAAAATATATGATGGATTAAATGAACTATTAGATACAGAAATATTATTTTAATTTATAGGCTATGATTTTTCATAGCCTATTATTTCTTTCCTTCACAAAAAAAGCGCACCTCACGATGCGCTTAATTCATTTCAAAATCTATTAATTATCTATCCAAGTTATTATAAAAATCATCCACGCTTCTTGCTTCGTCATCTTGGTAGCGTCTTGGTTTGTCTGTGTAGTCGTATCCGTCATCTTCGTAGATGTCGTAGTAGTCGTAGTCTCTGACTACTCTTCCTGTTCTAAACTCGTATTGGTTTGTGTAGTCGCACATAGCCATTTGTGAGTAGACTGTTGAATAAAGCGTAGCGCATATCCAAGGGATGGCTGCTAGTGCAAATACCCATGGCGCTCTTAGTCCTGTTGCAATCAAGGCTATAACTAGTGTTGCGAAGCCTCCTACTACAAAAGTGCCTATATAAATAATTAGCATTTTGCCTATCCAGTTGAATATAAATCTATTGACTATGCCAAAGGCTGCGCTGATGCATGTGCCTATGCCGATGTACTTGTTTGTTGTAACTAAGTAGTAGGCGAAGGCTCCTGCTAGGCCGATGTAGAAGTTAACTAGTGCTAATACTAGTGTCATGATTATGACTATAGCATCATAAGAGCCTGTCATAGCGCTGATTATACCAAAGATTATGGCTGTCGCGCCAGATATTAGTCCAAATATTATTGTTATTGCTATACCTTTAATAAATTTTATGAATACGGACTCTGTTACGTCTTTTACGCCTCTATTCATCTTGAATATCCACTTGTTAACGTGTGTAACGAAGGCGATGGCGATTAATTGAATTGCTATGCCCATGATTAAGAAGCTTAGTATCATAAGTGTTGATGTTCTTGTGATATTCATGAAAGCGTTTAGGTCTTTATCGTTTAAGCCGCCTCTGTCTCTAAAATTCTTGATGCTGCTCATAACATCATCAAAGCTTTCTGCGTCATCAAGCTCGTTTGTGAAATCTTCTAGACCACTGATATTTGCATCGATTTGATTATTCTTTCTCATTTGGATGTTTAATGTCTCTGATGAAATTTGCATTATGGATCCAACATTTAAGGCTAGAAATCCGCCTATAAGCACGATGTAAACTAGTGCAAAGCAAAGAAGTGCCTTGATATTGTTTTTGATGTAGGAGTTTGTTGCTTGAAAAATCTCTGTTATGCCGCTTGCTCTGCCGCCTTTCATCTTAGGATTAAATTCATCGTATACAAAATTTTCGTTCATAATTATTCCCCCCTTAAAAGGCCCAATTGCCTTTTTCAAATATTTTGTATTCTTTATTATCTTTATACCCAATTATCTCTGTTGTTTCATCACCAATCATAAAATCGACATGAATTTTGCTATCATTTATACCATTTTTAAGTAATTCTTCTTCGCTCATGGCAGCGCCGCCTTGGACGCAAGTTGGGTAAGCAGCTCCAAAAGCTAGGTGACAGGATGCGTTCTCGTCGAAAAGTGTTGAGTAAAATAATTTTTTACTATTGCTAATAGGTGAGTCGTTTTGCACAAGAGCGACTTCGCCTAGCATACAAGCGTTTTCATCTGTCGCGATTAAATCTTCTAATAATTTTTGATTTTTCTCTGCTTTTACTTCTACGCATTTACCATGCTCAAATCTTAGTGAAAAGTTTTCTGCTAATTTTCCTGATAATGACAATGGTTTTGTCGCGTAAACTATACCACTCACCCCATCTCTTTTAGGAGCGGAGAAAATTTCTTCAGTCGGGATATTAGCTGTGAAGCGAACGCCTGTCTCGCTCATGGATGAGCCGCCTATCCATAGATGATTTTTTGGCATCTCTATAGTTAAATCAGTACCTAATTTTGATGTGTAATGAAGTTTTTCGAATTGCATTTCGTTTAAGTACTTAGCTTTTTCTTGTATATTATTTTCAAAATCGTCCCAAGCCTTGTCTGGATCAGAGCCATCTACTCTAACTATCTTAAATATTAAGTCCCATAGCTCTGATATACGCTTGTCTTCAGATACGTTGGGTAAAACTTTATCTGCCCAAGCCTTTGATGGCACTGCTACGACGCACCATGGGTTTATGTCGTTCATAGTGTATTTTTGGAAAGGTTTCATAAGATTTGCGTTCACGCTGCGCATAAGCATAAGTCTTTCAGGAGAGACGTCCTTCATTAGAGACGGATTTGGTGCGATTACTGATAAAAAGCCAGCCTTTCTCTCTGCAAAATCAAGCATCATATCAAGCTTCCACTCAGGCGCGTGCTTGATTGCCTCTTCACTCATCATCATCGCGCTCATTCTGTCGCATTCGTCGTCGTGAATCCTTACAATTACTTCACTTGCGCCTCTTTCGTAGGCAAGTTCAGTTAATTTTCTTACGAAATCCATCGCTTGGGTCGAAGTATTTATAACTAGCGGCATGCCTTTTTGTACGTTTATGCCCCTTTCGATAACAACTTTCGCATAATTTTTTAATTTATCTTCAAAATTCATTTTGCCCTCCTTAGAATTAAAGTATTAAATACACTCTTCTTGTGATATAATATATATTATATCATATTTATTAAAAATATGTAATGGAGGCCGTATGAAAAAATTTAGAGATTTAATAATTTTAGATGAAATGAATTTAGTTCTTGCTTGTGATAGCGCTGGGGGCATAGGCGAGAAGCCATGTGACGAAGTCTTTGCAGATGTAGAAATGGTCTCATATTATGCGGCTTTTGTGCCAATAGTTGAGCTTTTATGTGCAAGAAGCACGCCCATGGTCTTGGTTGACACGCTTTGTAACGAAAGAGAGCCCTATGGCGAAAAAATTATTCGCGGTATCAAGATGGCGATGAGTGAAGCGGGCATGACGAGTGAAAATGCTTTTACTGGTTCAAGCGAAGAAAATTTTTTAACAAATATGACTGGGATAGGCGTTACAGTTTTGGCTAGGGGGATAGATATACGCAAGGCGCAAAAAGGCGATCGGGTCTATGCCATCGGTCAGGCACTTGTCGGCGAGGAGCTTATAAAGCATCGTGACAGAGCCATGAGCATGAGTGATTATATATATTTAAAGGAGCAAAACTATATTCATGACATCGTTCCCATCGGCTCAAAAGGTGCGGCGCATGAAATAGCTGAGATCGAGTCACACTCAGGTTTAAGAGCGCGCATAGTAAATCATGATTTTGATTATCATAAATCGGGCGGGCCATCCGCCATTTGCCTAGTCACTATGAATGAGGATGACTTTAATAAATTAAATTTAAAAAAGGACGCGAATTTGTTAGCTTTTATGGAGTAAATGGGTATAAATGTATTTAGAGTACGAGGAGGAGAGTCAAATGAAGAAATTTAAGTTCTTAATAATTTTTTCTGTCATGCTGATAGTTTTGACGGGATTTAATGCTTTTGCAAAGAGCGAAAATAAAATGACTTACAAGATGAATCTTATGGAGGACGCGATGTATGTAGACGTCAAGATCGAGACGGAGCACACAAGTTTTAAATTTGCAATCGATGTACCAAAGGGCGCTGAGGTCTACGATGTAGAAGGAAAGAGCCTTAGAGATAGCTTTGAGTCGGGAACTAAGTACATCTTTGACTTTAACGGCGGCGACAAAGAAGTTTCATACAAGATCAAGGGCCTTCCAAAGGCATTTAAAAGAGCGGACGGATTTGTTTTTGGACTATACAGAGCTTTTAACACGCATATCAACTCCATTGACATAGCCTTCGATAGCGTTTATTATGACAAGCCAGAACTTGAGATATTTACCTCGCTTGATAGTGTTAAGATTGAAAAATCAGATGATAGCATAGAAATAAGTGAAGTGGACGAGCCCATTGACATGGCTATAGGCGTAAAATATCCTAAAAATGAGTTTGTGAACGCGCCTTATGAGGACATGGACTACGAAGACTATCGAAACGATGAGCTTATGAGGGTGCAAATTACACGCATTGACAGGCCTGGCATTTCGGAGGTAGTTCTTAAGGGGCTTATAGCTGTCGCATTATTAGCATTTGTAGTTGTCGGATTTTTAATGACAAAGAATCAAAGATTTAGAAATAAATTTAGAATAAAGAAAAAATACGAAGAAAAAGAAAAAAGCGGCAAAACTTTTGACATAAATGACATAGATGAGTACATTTATTTAATTTATCAATTTTATGACATAAAAGAGGACAAAATTGCTAGCTACTTAGGCGTGGACGAGGCTGACAAGCTTGTCGAGGAAAAATTAACTAGTTCCTATGAAGTGCTATTAAAAAAGGGATATATAGAGAAAGAAGACTCTGATTACAGCGTGGCTCTAACAAAGAAGGGCAGGCTGAAACTAGAAGAGATACTTATCAAGAAGGAATATTTACTCAGTCAAGACAATATTTCAGATGAGGAAGAAAAATTTTTAAGATTGTTCAGGTGATTTAGGTGAGGGTACTTAGCTCAGGAGGCGTAATTATCAATAACAATTTAATACTACTTTTGAAAAAGTACAACGGCGACTACGTTTTACCAAAGGGCAGGATAGAGCGCGGCGAAAGCATTCAAGAGGCTGCGCTTCGCGAGGTAAAGGAAGAAAGCGGAATCACTGGCGAGATTAAAAAATATTTAGGCAAGATTGAATATTCTTTCATTAACAAGGTAAGAAACATAAGGATTGATAAGACGGTGCATTTCTTTTTGATGTCTACAAAGGACACTCACACTAAGCCTCAGAGCATGGAAGGCTTTAAAACGGCGAAGTTTTACGAAAGAGATGAAGCGATCAAGCTTATGAAATACAGCCAAGAAAGAGAAATAATCAGAAAAGCTATAGAAGAGTACGACAGAGAGAAGAATGAGGAGAAGTAATGAGTTTTTCACAAAAAGCTAAGGACGAAGCGGCTAAGCTGATGATCACAGACGAAGACACTTCCCTTGCTGAGCTTATGGCATACGTCAGATACGTCTCATCCATTAGCTTCATATCGGGGAAAGTCGCTGTTTCATTCAGAGTGCAAAAAGCGGCTCTCGCAAGACGAATTTTTACAGTAATCAGAAATTTATACGATACAGACCTTGATGTAGGCATATCAAAGATGACGCAGCTAAAAAAGATGAACATCTATACCATAGTCCTAAACGATACGGATATAGTTATGCAGATGTTTAAAGACACGCGCATGGAAGGTTTTTTGGACGTGAACAAAGTGCCGAGAGCCATCAAAGAATCGGACGATATGAGGAGGAGCTACTTAAGAGCGGCCTTTTTGGCAGTCGGCTCCATCACTAATCCAGAGCGCGGCTACCATCTCGAAATGCTCTTCGAAAGCGAGTTCGAGGCAAACGAGGTCAAGGACTTGATGAACGTCTACGGTCTTGGGGCGAAGTACGTTATGCGTAAAGGTAACTACATCACTTACCTAAAAGGCGCCGAGGAAATTTCAGATTTTCTCACAGTTATAGGCGCGATGAGAGCAGTGCTTAGCTTTGAGAATATCAGGGTAGTTAAGGACGTTAGAAATAATGCGAACAGACGGACCAACTGCGAAACAGCCAATATACAGAAAACGGTCGATGCATCGACAAGGCAAGTAGCTGATATAGAGTACATCGACGAAATGATAGGCCTAGACGCACTAGATGCTGATTTAAAAGAACTCGCAATACTTAGACTGAACAACAGAGACGCATCACTTGCAGAGCTTGGAAGGCTTATGGAGCCAGAGCTTGGCAAATCGGGCGTAAACCATAGACTTAAAAAACTAGCTGAGCTAGCAGAAAATTTAAGAATAAATGAGGAGAATTAAAATGAAAAGAACCATAGTTACAAACAACGACTACGTTAGAGACAAATACAAAGATGACTTTGACATGATCTACATAGACAAAGTAGATAATTACACAGGTGTTTTACTTAAGGCGAGAGACCTAATTCACGAAGGATATAAACTACTTACACATCCACTATCAGGCTCAGTTAAGCCGAATGAAACACCATTTAAGACAATTATTTTGGAAAAAGGCAAAGGACTTGATCAAGACGGACTTATCATAATTGAAGAAGCAATCGGAACCATTAACAAATTTTTAAATATCGAGAAAACACCCGATTACAACGAGCGCGTCATCGACGACTGCAAAGTCATAGACCTTTCCATCATAGACAACACAATCAATTTAAGAAGTTCAATCTAATGAAAGAGTTTTACATTGAAGATATGACCAGTCAGCTAAGGGGCGTTGCTAAGTCCGAGGGACTGGTCTATTTTATTAAAGGAGCCGTGCTTGGTGATATAGTCACAATCACAAACGAAGTGAAAAAGAAAAGCTTTATCGAGGCGGATGTCTTGCAAATAGTCTCGCCATCAGAGTTTCGTGTGGACGGAGCAAGTGATGAGGCGATTTTAAGCGGCCTTTCTTATGAAAAAGAATTCGAGTGGAAAGTTAACGGCCTTAAGATGAACCTTAAGAAGATGGCTGGGCTTGACGTGGACGTAGAAGAGTATATGGCGAAGACTTTAGCACACTATAGAGACAATACACAGGTCAAGGTCGCTCGTGGATATAATGGCGAAGTAGCTATCGGTTATTTCGAAGAAGGCACAAATACAGTAGTCGACTCAGAAGAGATGCTTTACATGAATAAAGAAGCGCTTTCGGTTTACAAAGGACTTAGAAAATTTGTAAAAGAAAATTATAAGGGCTACGATTGGAAGGCAAAGAAAGGCGATATCAAGGACATAGTCTTTAGAAACAACGAAAAAGATGAGCTGATGATCACCTTTGTATCGCACGAAGAAATTGTGATTGATATTGAAAAATTAAAAGCAGCCATAGACATGAGCAAGGTCAAATCCATTTACCTAAACATCAACGATAAATCAGATAAAGTTTTGTATGGAAGAAAATTTACTAAGCTATATGGCGAGGACTTTTTAAGCGTAAATATCTTGGGACTAGATTTTAAAATATATCCGCAAACATTTTTGCAAGTGAATTTAGAGATGATGGACGTTTTATATAAAAAAGCACTCGAGTATTTAGGAGACGCATCGCAAATGGATGTATTGGAGCTGTACTCAGGCATAGGCACCATAAGCTTATGCGCTGCGAAAGAAGCAAAATCAGTAACAGCAGTCGAAGTAGTAGAAGCCTCAGTTAAAAGCGCAGACGAAAACGCTTTGGCAAATGGCATAAAAAACGCAAAATTTATACACGCCAAAGCAGAAGACGCGATAAATAGAGTCTTGAAAGAAAAAACCTACGACGCAGTCATAGTCGACCCGCCGAGAAAGGGTCTAGATAAAAAAGTAGTAGATATGCTAAAGACAAGCGGCATAGAAAAGATTGTATACATCAGCTGTAACCACGCAAGCCTAGCGAGAGACATCGCCTTGATGAGTGAGGTGTATAAAGTGGAGAGAGTAGCCGCAGTTGATATGTTTGCAAGAAGCGCTCATGTTGAGACGGTAACTCTATTATCCAAACTTAATACAGAGCACCATTTGGATATATAAATAGGTGAAGATGAATTGTCTAAAATTGATAGACAAGAATTTATTACAACGAAAATTAAAAGAATATATAGATATTGCTGGTGAAATAAACGAATAAAATTTAAAAAAGGTACGGGGGTGCGGACAAAAATTTGGACAGTTTTTATGCAGCAAATCCAAGTTTTCTCCTATACTCTACAGGACTAAGATTTCCCAATGACGTTTTAATACGCTCTTCATTATACCTAGAAATATAATCATTAAGCTCCTGCATGAATTCAAATATGTTGACTCCTGGCCAATCCTTATTGTAAAACATCTCTTTTTTTAGTCTTCCAAAAAAAGCCTTCACAAGCAGCATTGTCGCCAGTACAGCCTTTTTTAGACATGGAGCGAGTAAGGCCCGCCTCATCCATACGCTGAATCCAACTCGGCCAACGGTAGTGACATCCACGATCTGAATGGACCGTGGGATTCTCATCATACTTAATCCATGGCTTCTACTTTGTGTTTTTGTGGTTAGTAACACTTTATCAGATTAGCCATGGATTATTTTATTTATTTGTTGCATTTCATATTACAAATCACTATAAAGTGTATTCCGAAAAAATTAGTTGACACTAACTTAAAATTATGCTACAATAAAACTGACAGTTTTGTCAGTTTTGTTTACAAAGAGAGGTATATATTTTGGAAGGGAAAAAACAGAAAGCCAGTCAAATCAGAAAAAAAGAAATATTAAATGCAGCTAAAAAGGTTTTTTTAAGGAAGGGTTTTGCTGACACGGTAATGGAAGATATTATTGTTGAAACCTCGCTTTCTCGAGGAGGTGTGTATTACCATTACAAAAATAAAGTTGAGATATTACATGATTTAATGCGAGAAGGTATGGCTTATCGAGTCGACAAGATTAATGAAGTTCTGGCAGAGTATTCGGGAGAGCTAGATGCTAACGCTGTAGCACATATGATTGTCGATAAAGTACTTGATGAAAGTGAACTCATGAGCGTATATGCCATATATCTTCAGGCTACGAAAAACAATGATGACCTAAAGAATTTGTTCCCAATTTTGGTCGAAGAATCCTTAAAGGCTGCATATATAGGAGTTAAAGTTGCAAAGAAAGATGGGTGCGAATATCTCACAAATGACTTTTTAATATTTTTTATGAATACAGTTATACTAGGTTGTGAAATCTTAGATGGGGCAAGGGATAGCTTTATAAATAATAGAGAGTTTTTTATAGAAATAATAAAGCTGTTTATTGATAGTTATGAAAAAGGTAAAATAAGGTAATTTTTTTTAAACTAATAGTTAGTATAAGCTAACTGAAAAGGAGATGAGTTAATGAAGAAAAAAAATGATGAGTTGATTTGCTCTGCTTCGGACAGCAAGAAACTCAAGCAAAATAAAAATTTAATAAAAGAGGTAGAGAGTTTAAACTTGGATGTTCCTGATGAGATTATGCAGCGAATCGAAAGTGATGTAGAGCAAAGCGAAAAAAAACCTAAAATCAGTATGGGTGGTTTAAATAAAGCACTTATGAGTGTAGCACCTGAGTATAAGGGTAGGATGCGAATTTCTGTTATTTTTGCCTGCATTGGAGAGCTTTTTAGTTTTTCTACCTATTTTTTTAGTGCTTATGCAGCAGGATGGCTTATAAAAAATGCCGGGGGTAATCCAGTCGGCTTTCATGCGTTAATGAAATATGCTTTTTTTGCAATAGGATCACTGCTCCTTTACTTTATATTTACAGGATTCAGTACAATCATTTCACATAAAACCTCTTTTTCCATACTTGCAAAACTTAGACAGACTTTGTTTGAAAAATTAAAGGTAATTCCAATGGGGTACTTGGTGGATAATCCTGTAGGTAAAATTAAGGTAATTATCATGGATCGAGTAGCAGATATGGAAGACTGGGTAGCCCATTTGATGCCTGAACTACCTAGTAGGCTTTTGCATCCGATACTCTGCACAGTTATTTTGTTTTATTTAGATTGGCGTATAGGATTATCAATATTTGTGCCGCTACCAATTGTTTTTTTAGCGATGATTACAATGATGTATAAATACCGTAGTAGAATGGCGGTGTGGCTATCAAGTTATGCTAATGTTGCCGACAGAAGTGCGGAGTATGTTCGTGGAATTCCTGTAATCAAAGCATTTGCACAAGACAAAGTTTCGTATGGAAAGTTTGCAGATGCGGTAAAATTCTATCATTTTTCAACGATGAAATGGTGGAAGCAAAGTTGGTTTGGCAAAGCACTTATGACGGCTGCAATGATGACACCACAGATAGTGAGCTTACCTTTAGCTTTCTATTTATATGGGAACGGGCAAATAGGCATTGAAACATTGCTTTTATCACTTATTCTGCCAATTGCTATCCTTCCACAAGCTTTTGCAATCATGATGAGCTTTGAACTTTTTCAGATGGCTTCCAATACTTGGGTATCCATACAAGAATTACTTGATATGCCTGATCAAAAACGTCCTAATGCAGAAAATAAAGTTACTATAGATAGGGGCAAGGGAATAAAATTTGATAATGTAAGTTTTTCTTATCATGACGGAACTGAGGTATTGCATAATATTTCTTTTGAAACAAGCCCCGGAGAAGTGACTGCACTTGTCGGACCTTCAGGTGGCGGAAAATCTACAATTGCAAAGCTTTTAGCAGGATTTTGGGATCAGTCATCGGGTAAAATTTCCATTGGTAATGTTGATACAAAGAATATTTCATTTAAACAGCTTGCTGAAGAGATTTCTTACGTTTCACAAGATAATTTTCTTTTCGATGTAAGTATTAGAGATAATATTCGTCTTGGAAAGCCTAATGCATCCGAAGATGAAATTATTGCGGCAGCAAAAGCTGCTCATTGCCATGACTTTATTACGGCACTTCCTAAAGGGTATGATACAAAAGCAGGAGAAGCAGGAGGAGCAATGTCGGGCGGTGAAAGACAGAGAATAACTCTTGCCAGAGCAATTTTGAAACCTGCATCAACCATTATTTTGGATGAGGCGACAGCTTATGCCGATCCTGAAAACGAAGCTCTAATCCAAGAAGCAATATCGAATCTAGTAAAGGGGAAAAATCTTGTGATGGTTGCTCATAGGTTAAATACAATCAAGCAGGCACACCAAATAATTCTAATCGATAAAGGTCAAATTATAGCCAAGGGTAAACATGAAGAACTGATGGAAGAGCCACTTTATGCAAGCCTGTGGAAACAATATTTAGGGGAGGAATAAGACATGGAGTTTATAAGATTATCATTCAAACTGGCAGGACAGTATAAAAATCGTCTTAAGGCAGGAATTTTTCTTATTTTTCTGCAAAATGCTTCAATGCTGTTTGGATTTTTCGCTCTCTTTCTTGCATTCGGTTGGATGAATGAAACTACATGGGAGCATATTTGGACAATTTTCGGAGTGCTTTTTGCTTCCTTTCTTTTTAATTTTTTGACAGGCTGGGCGAAAAGTGGTCTTAGTGACGGTGTTTTCTTTGGCATTTTCAAAGACTACAGACTTGCAGTTGGCGAAAAACTTAAAAAGGCGCCTATGGGATATTTTGCAGAACAAAGCCTATCAAGAATTATGGCGGCATTTACCAATGTTATGAAGAGTCTTGAAAATTACTCTGCAATGAGTATCGACTTTGCTGTTTCAGGCATTTCAATATCCTTTTTTCTGTTGGTTGGGATGTTCGGTGTAAATACTAAAATTGGATTTTTAACTTTAATTTGTTTAATTCTTATTTGGTTATGCATGTCTCTTATGATTAATCAAGCAAAAAAAGAGGTTGCACGTGAGCATGCAGCTATTACAAAGGTGGGTGATGCGTTAGTCGATAGCATTAGCGGGATTCCTGTGCTTCGCAGTTTTCCGTTTGCAGATGAAGGTGTTGTTGAAGAAATACATTCTAAATTGAAAAATGCTTCTGAAGAACTTAGACTCTCTCAAGTACATTTTGAAATCGTCTTTGTTATTTATGCAAGAATTTTTTCTACTGTTATTAATCTTTCGAGTTTACTTGTTACATTATTTTCTTGTTATCTTTATACGAAAGGGGAAGTTTTATTACCACAAGCGCTTACTGTTTCAGCTGCCGGCTTTATGATTTTTGGCGGTTTAAAACAACTTGAAAATGCAGCCATCCTCATGGTTAAGAATCCTGCCAATATGCAATATTTGGATGAGGTTTTAGATATTCCTGAAATAAGTGACGGGACTTTGGAAGTTATGGAAAATCAGGATATCGTCTTTGATAAGGTGAGCTTTAGTTACGACAAAGGGAAGCCTGTTTTAAAAGACCTTTCATTTACTATTCCACAAGGGTCAAAGACAGCTATCGTAGGACCGTCAGGATCCGGAAAAACGACAATAATCAATTTGATCTCTCGTTTTTATGATGTTGACAGTGGTGAAATAAGATTAGGAAATAGAGATATACGAGATTATAAAGTAGAAAGTTTACTGAAAAATCTTTCACTTGTTTTCCAAAATGTTTATCTTTTTCAAGATACTATAGAGAATAATATTCGCTTTGCAAATCCTAAGGCAAGTCATGAAGAAGTAGTGGAAGCTGCTAAAAAGGCTCGTTGCCATAATTTTATTATGGAACTTCCTGATGGCTATAACACCATGGTAGGTGAGGGTGGCAGTTCTCTTTCCGGTGGTGAAAAACAACGAATTTCTATTGCTAGAGCATTACTTAAAAATGCACCTATTATTCTTTTAGATGAAGCGACAAGCTCCGTTGATCCTGAAAATGAATATGAGATTTTGGCCGCGGTTGAGGAATTGTCCAAAGGACACACTGTAGTTTCGATAGCTCACAGACTTTCAACTGTGAAAAAAGCCGATCAGATACTAGTGATTGATGACGGTAAATTGGTTCAAGAAGGCGAACATAACGATTTGATAAATAGAGAAGGAATTTATTCAGCATTTATCAAGGCAAGAGAGCGAGCTGCAAGCTGGAGATTGTAAAAAAAAGTAAACGATTAAAAGCAACCGACATTTAAGAATTAAAAAGCTTTGTAAAGCACATATAGATAATTTTTGAAGCGATTAAGAATAAAATAACTTAGTCGCTTTTATATCGTGATTTTTAAATTATAAAAAACAAAATTAATGGAAAACCGAAAAAATTTATCAAATAAATTAAAAAATTTGGTAAGCAAGGGGGGGGTCAATCTGTCCTTATGTAAAGTGAAGGGAAGTTTGACTTCCTGTATTTTATTGATGATAGTGAAGATTGCCTATTTCAAATGAAAAGAATACAAAGAAAAGTCCCTTTCAAATAATTGTTCCTTGACAACTGAGTAGACCAAAGGTAGGACTTTATCTACTTGTGGATGATTATGACTTACGCCATGACCTTTCTGCTGAAAGAAATTTTGGTTTTATGAATACTGAGAAATCAAGGAAACAAGAAAGCGAGCGATAAATAAGAATACATAAAAACAGATGTGGCAACCTGTTCGATGAAACAAGTAGTGATAATGATACTTCAATAGTTTAAGCCGGCTCGTCTGGAATAAGAGGCGGAGGTGAGATTCCTATGTTGCTGCTAAGCACCTACCAAAGTCGTTAAACTTAAAATATAGAAGAAAACATATTTTGATTATAGAAAGTTTGTAAAGGAAGGAGTGGTGTCTGTGGATAGTGACTGGAATGGACTGGCTGATTTAATTGCAAATCTGATTACAAAATATGCTGGTGTTTTAGATTTAGATAATCTGCCCGATCCAACGCCAGTAAAAAATCAAGAGATGAAAAATAATTTTGACATGGCAAAAACACAAATTGAGATGGACTAATAAAAGTGTTATAATATACTTGAAATGATAGTCCAAACTTAAATTCAAAAATCAAAGTTTATATATGATATAGAAAAGTTATATTGAGGGAAGAATACAGTTCACTCGCATGATGGAAGATATAAAATCTGGAAAAGATGGAGTGTCTTTTGTTCTTGTGTTTAAGTTATCAAGATTTGCAAGAAATGCCGCTGATGTTCTTTCTACACTTCAGATAATGCAGGATTATGGAGTTAATCTTATCTGCGTTGAAGATGGCATTGATTCATCTAAAGATGCTGGGAAACTAATGATTTCTGTTTTATCAGCTGTGGCTGAAATAGAAAGAGAAAACATCCGTATTCAAACAATGTAAGGTCGCATTCAAAAAGCAAGGGAAGGAAAATGGAATGGTGGCTTTGCTCCGTATGGATATAAACTTGAAGATGGCAAGCTGTTTATAAATGAGGAAGAGGCAGTTGCAATAAGAACGATTTTCGACCAGTATGTAAATACTACGATAGGAGCCAATGGGCTATCTAAATACTTAGGGAATCATGGAATTAGAAAAATCCCAAGACAGAATGGTAAGAATCCTTTGTTTGATGCAGGTCTTATAAGAAAGATATTAAAGAATCCTGTATATAATGGAAAAATAGCATTTGGAAGAAGAACTTTAGAAAAAGTTCATGGTACAAGAAATGAATATAAGCAGGTTGAACAAGATGAATATCTAATATCTGAAGGGATACATGAAGCTATAGTTTCCGATGAAGTTTGGCAAGCTGCTCAGGTTATGCTAAAATCTCAAGCAAAGAAATATGAGCATGTGAATAAAGGAAAAGATACACGCACACACATGCTTTCTGGAATTGTAAAATGCCCGATATGTGGAGTGGGAATGTTTGGGAACAAGTGTATCAAGAAAAAGAAAGATGGCACAAAGTATAAAGACTTTTTATTACTATGGTTGTAAACATAGGCAGATGATAAGAGGTCATAAGTGTACATTCACTAAGCAAATTAGAGAAGAATTGTTAGATGATGCTGTTGCAGAGGTAATTGTCAAGATTGTAAGTAATCCGAAATTTGCTTCTATGATGCAAGCAAAAATCAACATGAAGGTGGACACCTCTGAAATAGAAAAAGAAATAGATAATTACCAAAAGGAATTGAGGAAGAGTCATTCTACAAAGTTTAAGTTAATTGAGGAAATAGATAATTTAGATGTTGAAGATAAGCATTATAAGAGAAGGAAACAGGATTTAGACGAGAGCGTTGTGAGACTTGAAAGTATATAAAGGAGAAAATTATGGAAAATAATTGCGCTATTATTAACGATAAAAAAGCATTTAGATATAGATCGGCAGCCATCATAGTCGAAGAGGGCTGCGTTTTGCTTGCAAGAAATGATGAGGATGACTATTACTACTCGGTTGGCGGAGCGGTTCACATGGGTGAGACATCAGAAGAAGCCGTGAAGAGAGAAGTATTTGAAGAGACAGGATTTAATTACGAGGTCGATCACCTTGCCGTGATACATGAGAACTTCTTCATCGGAAGCTCTGGCTTAAAAGGAGTAGACTTTCATGAGCTTACATTCTACTATATGATGAAGCCCATGGGCAAAAGAAATTTTACGAGCCAAAGCACTACAGAGTCAGGCGCTAAAGAGACAATGCATTGGGTGCCGATAGATGAGCTTGATAAATGCAAAGCATACCCGACATTTATGAAAAACTATCTTAGGTCGAAGCATAATGGAGTAGAGCATATAATTACAGATGAAAGAGTTTAATGGATGGATGTACTAATATTAATTTTATTTCTATCAAATTTGAGGTGTTAAAATGAAAAACTATAAAAAGCTTAGAATAATTACTTTAATTTCACATTTACTTATAATATCTTTCATAGCATTATTTATTAAATTTGAAGAAAAATTTAATTATATCTATGATATACATCTTGTGAAAAACACTCAAAGTAGACTTATAGATTTAATATTTGCTCTACTGCTTTTAGCTCACTTTATATTAATTGCAATCAATCTTGTAGTTTTATTGAAAAAAGTTTTACAAAAACAATTGAGAGCTATAGATCTATTCTACTACTTATATCCTGTTTTGATCCTTTTAATAATTACAGGATTTGATATAAATAATTTAATAAATATTATAAAAACACCATTTAACATAATTATTAATTGTTCCGATCTAAGATTGCTTGTATTTTAATTTCGCCATTTTGGATTTATCATATCCAAATCAATTAAATTGGCGAAAATAACCTCGCCACTATTGATTTATATACGCCATTTGTGATATAATGGCGAGGAAGGTGGTGAAGCTGTATGAGAGAATTTGATTATTCAAAACTGTTAGATTTAAATATACCAGCAAAAATGTATGATTTAATATCAAAAATCTATGAATATAAGGGAAAACAGGAGCTATACGTAGCTAATTTTTCTGATGTTCTCGATAAAATGGTAGAAGTAGCGAAAATTCAGTCTACAAAATCATCTAATGCCATAGAAGGTATTTCAACAAATGATACAAGACTAGAAAAGTTAATGAACAAAAAAAGCGAGCCTAAGAATAGAAACGAAGAAGAGATATATGGTTACAGAGAAGTTCTTGACATCATTCATGAAAACTATGAGAGTATTGAATTTACAAAAAACAATATTTTGACCTTACACAATAAACTTTATTCTTATTCTGGAGAAAGGCATAAAGGGAAATTTAAAACAATGGATAACAGCATTGTTGAAGTAAATTCCCTTGGCGAGAAAAAAGTTAGATTTCAGCCTGTATCAGCTTTTGAAACAGAAAAGTATATTGATGCAATGATTGAGGCTTATAATAAAGCCCTTAGCTTAAAAATTCCACCATTATTACTAATACCAACTGTGATTCATGATTTTTTAGCTATACATCCATTTGCTGATGGCAATGGTAGAATGTCAAGGTTATTGACTTTGTTGCTTTTTTACAAAAATGGATTTTTTGTAGGAAAATATATTTCACTAGAAATGATTATCGAAGAGACGAAAGATATTTACTATGAAGAATTGCAAGCTTCTAGTGAAAATTGGCATGACGGAACTAATAACGACTTGCCATTTATAAAATATATGCTTTCGGTCATATATAAGGCATATAGTGAATGCGATGAAAGATTTAAACTAATATCAGAAAAATCTTTATCTTCTTCAGATAGAGTAATGAAGATATTTGCAAACTCTTTAGAGCCATTATCTAAATCAGATATAGTTGTGCTTTGCCCAGATATTTCTCAAAGAACTATAGAAAGGGCATTAAAAGAATTAAAGGACAGTGGCTTAATTAAGCAAGTTGGCAAGGGAAGATCAACTAAGTATATTAAAGTTTAAAATTATTCTATAAATCTAATAATTACAGTATTTGATGGCAATAATTTAATAAATATTATAAAAACACCATTTAATATAAATGGTATAGTGTAAACGAAAGAGGTAAATTATGATTATAGACAGTTACGATATAGACACAGAGCCAATTATAAGCCTAGAACATTTTTATGGCGAGAAGAAAAATTTAATAGATAAATGCTTGGTAATATTTTCAAAAAGGATAGTAGAATATTTACTCGATAATTTTGAGTGCCAAGAAATTGCTAAAGTAGGCTCACCGAATGGCTCAATTCCAATATATAAAAGCCACTTTGAAGGTCAAGAATTTGCCTTCTACCTTAGCATGATGGGCTCGGCACTTGCTTCATCACAATGTAATGAAGTCAACTGGCTTACAGGTGCGAATAAATTTATTATGTTTGGCTCTTGTGGCAGCCTTGACAAAGAAAAGACTCTTGGCAAGTACATCCTGCCCACAGAGGCTTACAGGGGCGAGGGCGCATCTTATTATTATGCGGCTCCTTCGGACTACATTGCTATTAAAAACCATGATAAGCTTGAAGAATTTTTTATCAAGGAAAAAGCTCCATATACTAAGGGAAAGGTCTGGACTACAGACGTTGCGCTTCGTGAGACGCGCGGGCTTGTCGCAAAGAGAAAGTCAGAAGGCTGCATAGCAGTAGAGATGGAGCTTGCAGGCGTACAAGCAGCTTGTGATTTCTATGGCTTTGAGCTTTATGATTTTCTAGAGGCAGGAGATGTTTTAAGTGAGAGCTCTTATGAGGTAGAGGGACTTAATAGCGCCAACCACGATCTTGGAAAATTGTATTTGGCTTTGAAATTATTAAAAGAAATATAAGGAAAATATAGTTAAAGTAAACATGATACAATGTGTTTACAATAAACAGGGAGGAATTTTTATGGATTTAGAATTTATTTTTAATCACGTAATAAGTGGATACCTGCCTATTATGGCCTTATTAATATTATATTTTATAATATTAATATCATTTGGCAATACGCCAAGAAAAGGACATATAATTTTGACTTTAATATTTTCTTTTTATCTTGTCGGAGTTTTGTCTGCAACAGGTGTTTGTTTAAAAGCAAATTTTTCACCGAGATTTTCATTACTAGCTTTTATAGATATGATTAGAGGACCTAAAGATGCAATTTTAAACGTAATTTTGTTTCTTCCATTAGGAATTTTTCTGCCATTACTCTATGAGCAATATAATAGTTTATCCAAAGTTTTATTACTTGGATTTCTATTTTCATTGTCTATAGAAATCATTCAAATGTTTGGATTTGGGACTACAGATATAAACGACTTGATTACGAATACTTTTGGAGCAGTACTAGGTTATGGAGTATATGAATTACTTAGTAGATCATTCTCTTATTCATTGATTGGAAAATTTCAGACAAAAGGCAAATATAGCCTTTATGAACCAGTAATTCTGTGGACTATTACTATATTGATTATGCTGACTATCCAGCTTTATATCTACGATATTCTATTTGCATCTAAGATGAGTGGAGAAATTCAAAAGTGGTAATATTCTATAGATAAGCAAGTTTATAAAATGGCGTAGAGCATATAAATACAGATGAAAGGGTTAATGGACTAATTATAGCATGAAATTTATTGTAAAAGAAATTATAGATAAAAAAGAAAAAGAAAATATCGCAAGAGAAGTGCTTAATGATTTGCCAGAATGGTTCGGCTTGCCTGAGAGCACAGAAAATTACATTAAAGAGTCACAAGAAAAGCCATTCCTAGCAAGCTTTTTTAATGATGAGCTAGTAGGCTTTGTCGTCCTTGGTACAAGCAGCCCAGACTGTGCAGAGATCTTCGTCATTGGCGTGAAGAAAAAATTCCATCATCATAGCGCTGGAAGAGAGCTAAATAAGGCCTATGAAGACTTAGCAAAGAGCTTAGGCTACACTTACACACAGGTAAAAACCGTTCAGTCCGGCCATTACGATGACTACGACATAACGAATAAATTTTATAAAGCAGTCGGATATAAAGAATTAGAAGTTTTTCCGGAATTATGGGACGAGAATAATCCTTGTCAGATATATGTAAAGTATTTAGCTTAAAGGGAAGTGACACTATGTCAAAAACAGTAATTTTAGGGTGTTCATCATTAAAAGACTACATCGATGAGGCTCAAAGAAAAGTTAAAACAAATTACCCGGTATTTTATTTAAATCGTCTTTATCATAGAGATCCAAAAGAGATGCATGATCACATCACCCACAAGCTGATGACATTGGAGAAGGACGTAGACACGATTTTGGTCGCGATGGGTTATTGCGGCGGATCGTGGAAGGACATCAAGGCTCCATGTAGGCTTGTTATGCCAAAGATAGATGAATGTGTATCGCTTCTTTTGCAAAATACAGATGAAGTAAAAAGTAATTTAAAAGAGCCAGGCCACCTATATGTACGCGAAAAAGATCCGATGAAAGAAAATTATCACGCGATTTTTGATAAGCTTACACAAAACTTGGACGAAGAGACGAAAAAGCGCTACCACGAGGACTGGAAGAGGTATTACCACGAGATCGACATCATCGATACAAAAATTAATGATTGCAGAAGAGCGGATTACGTTCAAACCGTCAAGGAAGATGCGGCTTGGCTCGACGCGAAGCTTGGCTTTGTAGATGGCGGCACCTATTTATTGGAAAAGCTATTCTCAGGCATGTGGGACGAGCAGTTCACTATACTAGAAGCAGGAGAGATCTTAAGTGATGAATTTAATCTAGAGAACACAATAAATTCAGCAATTTAGCTAATGTAAAAAGCTTTTGACACAGAAAAAATATACAAATGTAAAGAAGCTTTGATAGAAATAATACAAGATCTCAATTATAATTATCATGAAAGGAGGTATGGATTTTATGGAACTTGGCAATCAAATTAAACATTACAGAATTGAAAAAGGTTTATCTCAGGAAGAACTTGCAGAAAGAGTATATGTTACGAGACAAACTATTTCGAATTGGGAAAACAATAAAAATTATCCTGATATAAATAGTATAGTATTACTAAGTGAAATTTTTGAAATATCAATTGATAATTTAATTAAAGGAGATCTAGAACAAATGAAAAAGGAAATTAATTCAGAAGAAGTTAAAAAATTGAACTTCTATTCTTGGATGGTGGCGATTATTTTTTTAATAGCAATAATTTCATTGATACCAATGCTTAAATTCATTGGCTTGTATGGATTTATTCCATATTTTGCATTAATGGCTTGCGCTATGTTTTTTGCACTAAAAGTTGAGAAAATCAAGAAAGATAATGATATTCAAACATACAAGGAGATTGTAGCATTTACCGAAGGCAAAAGATTAGACGAGATACAAAAAATTGAAGAAAGAGCAAAAAGGCCATATCAACAAATTATAGTTGTTTTTTTATGGGTAGCAGTCACTCTATTGATTGTTGGAATTATGATTTTTTTACTTAAACTATTTAATTAAAATAAAACGAAGGAGGATATTATGTACGAATTTATTGACGTAAGTATTGAAGGCGGCCTAAAGGCTGGCAAAACTGACACTTTTGACGAAGTGAAAAAGATCGTCAAGGAAAAGGCAATTGAAGGCTGGGAGCTAGTTCAAATTATTCCTGTATTTAATGAAAAGTGGAGCTCTGGTCAACTAGTGATGTACACTATAGTTTTTAAAGTAAATAAATAGTTTGCGATTGAGATAGTTTAGATGCTATCTCTTTTTTATATCGCTTTCTAAGCAAAAACTACTCTTTAATAAATTTTTTGTAAACTTTTTCCACTTCATCAGCCAGATTTTTGTACGCCTTATCACTTCTTGAGCAAGCACCCTCTATAAGCAAGTCAAAATCCTCTTTGATGTACTCCTCCAGCTCATTGTCAGAAAGAATTTCCTTAATGTCAGCGCCAGCTTCTAAACCATTCTTTTTTAATAATTCATACAAATCATGCGCATCCATCGCTCCAAGCTCAGCCTTTGTGTAGTGGTCTTCATCCTTATTCGCGCAAGCAGCAGCTGTTAAAACTATAAGCATCAAAGAAAGAAGAAAAGCAATTATTCGTCTAGATTTATACATAAAACGCCTCCTATAAATACTATGAATGTTCTTTATGTTATTATACTACTTTAGCATATTCATGTCAATTGTTCCGTTAAATGATATCCATCATTCCGATACCCTTGCCATTGTTTCGATAAAATGTTAAAATAAATTATATACTTAGAAAATAGATTTAACGAGTAAATTTAGGTGGAGAGTAAATGAGCATAATTAGAATTAATACATACGACGACCATCGCTTCAGTCAAGAAGCACTCAAGCAGCATGGCTGCTACATTGCAGATGGCGATGTACCCATAGAGATTAAAATCATATCACAGAGCGAGGCTATTATAATAGGTGATGAAACTTATTTCGATGAGGTCATAGACGAGTTTCGATTTAACGCAGAGCATATCACAAAATTTTATGATGATAGCGGCAAAACCGTGAAGAAGTTCAAAGACCTAGAGCTATTTAAGCTTGATATAGACAATATCCAGCCAATACAGTTCTTCGTCGATAGAGATAAATTAGAAGCAGTAAAAACCTTTGTTACGAGAGAAGAAGACGTGATCATACCCGTTGCGATGCATGACGATATATACGTATCCCTAGATGGCCACACACGCCTCTACCTTGCATATACCCTTGGCTTCAAGCACGTCTACGCTTATTTTAGCGAAGACTTCGATGGCTTCGACTTCTTCTTTGATGAAGCAAGAAAAAGAAATATATACACAGCAAAAGACTTGATATTGCTTGAGCATGAAGAATACATAGAGAAGTGGGATAAGTTCTGCGATGAGTATTATATGAATAGAGAGTGAATAGGTGCATTTGTATGAAAGCATTGCTATTGTTCCGATAAAATGATAGAATAAAATTAGTAAGATATATAGGAGATGAAAATATGGAAATTTTAAGAATTATACTTCCCTTAATCATTGTCTGTGTAGTAGTGGTCTACATGATTTACACTGCTAAGAAAAGGCAAGGCGATGACAAAGACGAAGGAGAAGAAACTTACATGTCTGAGGGCATGTCGATAGGCATTTGTTTAGGTGTTGCTGTATCGACAGCGCTGGATGGAGAGCTTGCCATCGGCATATCTGTCGGCATGATGCTTGGCATGTGTATTGGCATGAGCATTAAAAAGAAATAAAATTAATAATTTAATTTTTAGTATGATAAATACTCTCTTTACTATTTGTTCGGTAAAGAGGGTATTTTTTTTAATTAAATCTATATATATTTCAATATAAAAATGATTAATTTGTCACGATTAGACTTTTGTTTGTTTTTCTAAAAACTGCTATTGACAATAATTATCAATGTTGATACAATAATACCGACAGTAGTGTCGGCATGGAGGTGATTTATGAAATGAAAATGGAAGCTGATGAAAGAAAAAAGCAGATTAGACAGGCAGCTATGAAAGTTTTTTTGGACAAGGGATTTAGAAATACAGTTATGAATGACATTATGGAAGCGACTGGGCTTTCCAGAGGCGGATTGTATCATCATTATGGTTCTACTTATGAAATTTTATACGATATTATGGTAGAAGGTAATCTAAATAGGAAGGATATTATTCAAAAATCAATTAATGATGAAGGTTTAATATTAAGTCCGCACTTGTTTTCGAGAATGATCATAGACAAGATACTTGCAGATAATGATTATGCAAAGCTATATATTATGTTTTTATGTGAGTTAAAAGAAAATGATGACTTGAAAGAACTATATGTGAAAATAAAAAAAGAGTCCATACAAGTATTTAAAGAATTATTTTATAGTTTGTTTAAAGAGTTGCCGTCTGATGAGACGTTTGAGTTTATGATTAATATCATGAATTCTGGATTGATGGCTTGCGAAATTTTGAATGCGCGTGAGAATTTTACAAAAAATAAGATATATCTAACTGAAATGATAGAGACTTATTTTACAAATGTTATGAAAAAAAGATGATGAAAGGAGTTAAATTTATGGATCTATTAAAAAAATACATTAAGAGAAATAAAACACCATATTTTATTTCTGTGTTATTTGCAATACTTGGAGTAATTTCAAATCTTTTTGTATATATTATTCTAAGTAAGGTGATTATATCATTGATTGATGGTAGCCAAGATTTTTATTACTATATAAATAAAATTTTCTTTATACTTTCATGTCTTATAATCAAAGAAGTGTTTATGTTTTTGTCAACCATGATTTCTCATAAAACAGCCTATCAAATAATACGAGATATAAGAAAAAGCCTTATGGAAAAATTATTTAATATGCCACTAGGAGACATATTGAATGAGTCTACCGGTAAGTTAAAAGACATAATTGTAAATCAAGTTGATAATACTGAAACAACTTTGGCTCATATGATTCCTGAGATGACAGCTAATTTAGTCGGACCTATAATATTATTTGTTTATATGTTAATTTTAGATTATAGATTAAGTTTAATATCTTTAATTCCATTAGTTATTGGTGGATTCTTTATGGCAGGGCCTATGAAAAGGATGAAGGTAAAGTTTCCACAAGCAGTTAAAATTGGCCAAGATATGAATAATTCTGTAGTTGAATATATAAATGGAATAGAAGTTATTAAAACATTTAACCAAGGCGAAAAATCTTACAAAAAATACAGGGATAATGTGTATAAAAAGGCAAATTATTATTACGATTGGATGGGAGAAAATACAAGAGACTATGCGATAAGTATGTCTATTGCTCCAGTTGGTATTTTGACAATTATACCCTTTGGTTTATATTTCTGTATGAATGGTTCACTAGATGGTGGCGTATTTTTAACATTGATCATTCTTTCTTTTGGGACTATTCAAAACATTATGAGAGTAATGACTTTTGAGGATGATATTGGAAGAATGTCAACTATTTTCGAAGAGATTAAAAATATACTTTGTGCGAGAGAATTATCTCATAACAATGCAAATCTAGATATAAAAAATCATAATATAGAGATAAAAAACGTAGATTTTTCTTATGATAAAGATAAGCAAGTCCTAAATAATATAAATATAAATATAGAAGAAGGATCTGTGAATGCTTTAGTAGGTGAATCGGGTTCGGGAAAGTCGACTATTGCAAAACTAATTTCAGGATTTTGGGATGTAGATAGTGGTTCTATAAGTATAGGAAATGTAAATATTAAAGACATGTCCCTTGAAAAGCTATCTAATATTATTTCCTATGTAGCACAAGATAATTTTCTTTTTGATATGTCAATTAAAGATAACATCAGAATAGGAAATAAAAATGCTAGTGATGAGGAAATAATTGAAGTATGTAAGAAATCAGCCTGCCATGATTTTATAATGAAGCTGTCAGATGGATATGATACGAGAGTAGGAGAAGCCGGTAAACATTTATCTGGAGGAGAAAGGCAAAGAATATCAATTGCAAGAGCTATGATAAAGAATGCTCCAATAGTTATTTTAGACGAGGCTACCTCTTATATCGATCCTGAAAATGAAGCCTTGATTCAAGATGCAATATCAGAACTGGTCAAAGGGAAAACTCTAATTATAATTGCCCATCGTTTAAAGACAATAACCGATGTAGATAATATATTTGTAATTAAAAATGGAGAACTTGCATGTAAAGGAAGTCATGAAAAGCTTTTGAAGGAATCAAAAGATTATCACGATCTTTGGGTAACTGCTTTGAAAGGAGAAAAAGATGCTTAGTGTTTTTAAAAAGGTATGGAATTTTTCTAATGAAGAACAAGTGTATATAAAAAAATCAATATTTGCTAATTTTTTCGGTTCTATTTTTAATGCTTTACAATTTGCAGCAATTTATTATGCGATTTTTGGGATAGTAAACAAGGATATAAGTTTCAAAACAATAGGAATATCAAGTTTACTTTTATTAATTAGTATAGCTGGAGTAATTATTTCAAAAAATTTCTCTATGCTCAAACAAACACATGCTGGATATTTTATGGCTGGACACAAGAGAATTGAATTAGGTGAAAAAATAAAAAAAGTTCCCATGGGATTCTTCTCAAGTCTAAGTTTAGGAAATTTAACAACTATTGCGACTACTAACTTAGATAATGTAGAAACTTGGGTCCCAACTTTGTATATTATGGTTTTTGGTGGTATGCTTAATGCTATTGTTTTTATCTTATCCTTATTTTTGTTTTCTTATAAGGTTGGTATTGCAGCAATAGTTGGATCTTTTGTATTTTTATTGATTGTTGCTCTTATGCAAAAAAAGTCCAGTAAAAATGCAGATAAGATTCACGAGATTCAGGTATCACTTACCAAAGAAGTCTTATCAACATTGCAAGGAATGCAAATTATAAAATCATACAATCTAAGAGGAAGTAACAATAAAAAACTTGATAAAAGCTTTGATGGTGCAAGTAAATATTCTTTTGATTTAGAAAAAACTATAATGCCATATAGTTTATTAGCTAAAATCATAATAGCTATAACAATTTGTTTGATGCTGTTTATATCAATAAAATTGTATTTTGTTGAAAACAGTCAAATAGTCAATACTATTATGATACTTATAGCAAGTTTTGTAATATTTGATGGGCTTATAGCATCTGGATCTGCTATGGCAATGCTAAGAATGGTTGAGAATGCAATAGATTCTTATTCCTATGTAAATGATATGGAAGATATGGAAGAAGGAGAAGTTTCAAAGCCTATAAAAAATCACAATATAGTATTTAAAAATGTTTCTTTCTCTTATGATGATAGACCAATTTTAAAAAATGTATCAGCAGAGATAAAAGAAAATACCATGACTGCCATTGTTGGCCCATCTGGATCTGGTAAGACAACATTTTGTAATCTCATAGCAAGATTTTGGGATGTAAATTCTGGAGAAATTTTAATAGGTGGAAAGAATATTAAGGACTATAAGATAGAAAATCTTATGAATTCAATTTCTATGGTATTTCAAGACGTCTATCTCTTTGAAGATACAATTGAAAACAATATAAAATTTGGAAAACAAAATGCAAGCCATGAAGAAGTTGTAGAAGCTGCAAAGAAGGCAAGGTGCCATAAATTTATAGAAGCTTTACCAGAAGGATATGACACTATCATCGGAGAAGGTGGAGCAAGTCTATCAGGCGGAGAAAAACAAAGAATCTCCATAGCAAGAGCCATGCTAAAAGACGCAGATATAATTATCTTTGATGAGGCAACTGCAAATATAGACCCAGAAAATGAAGATAAATTAAAAGAAGCTATAGAAGAGCTTACAAAGAACAAAACAGTCATTATGATTGCCCACAGACTAAAAACCATTAGAAATGCGGATCAAATTTTAGTTTTAAAAGATGGAGAAATAGTCGAGCGTGGCAAACACGAAGAACTGATTAAAAATAATGGCCTTTACTCTGACCTTGTAAATGCAAAAGCTAAGGCAGAGTCGTGGAAATTAATGAATTAGAATGAGGAGATAGGTGTTAGAGCCTATCTCTTTATATGTAAATTGTTTTGTGGTATAATATAATTAATAGGAGTGATATTATGGGACTATTTTCAGATAAAAGGGCAAAAGAAGAAAGACAAAGAGAGGATAAGCAAAAGTTTATCGAACGATATAAGCTCGCAGACTTTGACGAAGAAGAGATAGAGGATATGTATAAGACATATAAGGTAACTAGATTTAGTGGCATACAAGGACTAGTTGATCAAAATTGGATTATTATTAAAGAGCTTAACAGGCTTAATAAAAACATCGAAGAGCTAAAGAAGAAATAATATTTACACAAAGCATCTATAATCATAGGTGCTTTTATTTTGCAAATGGCTTTGAAATTATTATAAAATATTTATTAGCACAGGCTAATGTGATATAATAAAGTAAAAGGAGTGATATCATGTTAATTATAGAGATAATAATTTTATGTGTAATATTTTTCGCCCTATGCTATTTAGGCACAGGAAAAGACGAAAAGAACCTTAAGAGCTATGCCTCGTACCCAGACGAAGTACAAAAGCGCATTAGAGAAGCAGACGAATACCAAGGCAAGTTCCATGAAGCTAATAAACTTGTCACATGGTTTGCAAATCTAGTAGTATTTTTAGTTTTATTCATGATTTTCGGAGCATTTATACGAGAAAAAGATTTTACGCAAAATTTTATAAAATTACTCATCTTAGGCCAGGCGCTAAACATTTTTGATTTACTCGTCATAGACCTACTTTGGTGGAGAAACTCAAAACGCATAAGACTAACGAAAGTCCCAGAAAAGGAGCTATACCAAAATCCAAAGAAGCACATCGAAGCCTTTTTCAGAGCTATACCCATGTATATAATCGTCGCAGCAGTAGATGGATATTTCTTGACGCTGTTTTAAATAAAATCCAAGGAGCAATAAATGAAAATAAAGAAAAAACACATATTAATCGCCACAATCACCATAATCATAGTCCTTGCACTATTAGCCTTTGATGTGCGTTTAAAAATTGTTCAATACACTATCACTTCGGAAAAAATTAAAAAACCTATGCGCATAGCACTTATCACTGATCTTCACTCATGCAAATATGGCATGGCTCAAAAAACGCTGATTGATGCGGTTGATAAAGAAAAGCCGGACATGATTCTTTTGGGCGGTGACATCTTTGACGACGAGATTCCTGATGATAACACGAAAATTTTTCTTAGTGCCATCGCGAAGAAATATCCGTGCTACTACGTTACTGGTAATCACGAGTACTGGAGCATGCGCGCCCATGAGATGCTTGACTGGCTTCGTGCGCATGACATTGAGGACATCGGCGGCAAGACCATTCGCACGAGTGTTAATGGCAATGAAATCTGTCTATCTGGTCTTAACGATCCTGATGAGGCGCGCTACACAGGAGAGGGCGCTGGCATGAAGGCTGAGCTTGGACGCGCTATGAATGAAAGGGATGATACAGCTTTTACGATGCTATTAACCCATCGCCCGTCCTTTGTAAATTTGTATAAGGATGCCGGTTTTGATTTAGTTTTGGCTGGCCACGCACATGGTGGTCAGTGGCGCATACCAGGCGTTTTGAATGGTGTCTTCGCGCCAGATGAAGGTTTTTTCCCAAAATATGCTGGCGGTTTTTATCATTTTGATAATGGCGGGGAAATGATTGTTAGCAGGGGGCTTGCACGCGAATCGACGAGGGTGCCACGAATATTCAATCGACCGGAACTAGTTATAATAAACATTTCGCATTAAAATGAGCCCTTACGCTTGTTCGTTTCTTGGCAATACTCGAGTACCTTTCGTACACTCCGTTTGCCTCGAAACTCCACTTCGCGTAATCATCTCATTTTCTCTGCGAAATTAATTTGAGATAATTCATTTGTTTCATTCAATTAATAACTAATCAATACAAATAAGGCTTCTAATCAAGTCTTATTTTTTTATCTATTAATTCTATCTATACAAAAGTGAGTAATTATAAGAACTTTTTATGTTAAATTTGTGTTAAATATGGTCAAATACCTGTTTTTTATTTTTATTGGGTATATAATGATTATATATGGTTATTTTTAAAATAATCATTAACGTATATTGTAAAAAGGAGGAATAAAAATGGATAATTATAAAAGAAATTATTTAAGAAGAACACTCAGTTTAGTACTAGCTGTTATTATGATTATAACACTTGTACCGCTTGGTGTATTTGCACAAGGCGCACCTGGCACTCAAACAACACCTGATGCCTTATCAAGTGCAACCTACTACAACAAAGCCAACTGGGAAAACAAAATCAAGGACAAGTCACGTTGGCCTGTAGGCGACGATCAAAGACTTGTAAGAGTTACTACATCCGAACCAGTTCAAATGAACGACATCGATTACGATGGTAACTTTGTTGATGCCAACGGCAGAACCGTACTTAGAATGGTTTACAAGGAAAAAGGTTCAGCAGCAACTGGTGTTTGGTACAGAGCTCGCTTTAATTTCGGTGAACTAGACCAATACATCGACTATGACAAGTCCTACATGGTTGGTTTAAGTGTAGCAGGTAATGAAAAGGGAACATATCCGCTAACACCTGTGAATGACCGAAAGGATAGAGAGGTTGATTTAGGTCAAGCCAGAGGGGACTTAACAAATCAAAGAAAGAACCTTCCTATCAATCTAGTTTTAAAAGAAGGCGTAACAATTGACACCTTAGGTAAGCAAAACTACATTGTTCAAATGAGACTTACTGACACTAAGGGTGAAAGAATCTATGCCTATGCTCCTAAGGGAACATCCATGGACTATTCCACTTATACCAAGACAACATCAGTTTCTCTTGAAGATAAGGTGAACAGACTATTTATTAAGGGTGGCTACCAAAAAGATGGCAATAATGCAACGGCTCAAGAATTTGTTATGTCCGAATTTATTGCCAATCCAGAGCAATACAAAGACGAAAAAAATCTTGGTATAATCAGAACTCAATATACAGGTCAAACCAATACCATAGTAAGAGAAACAGTTGGTGACCAGCCAATTGCCTTTACCCAAGTCTTTGACGCAAAGTTATTGGATTATATGAAGGAAGATGACGCCGGCAACGTTGCTTATGTCAATGTTCTTGAAAACTCAAGACTTAAATCAAAATTTTCACACAATTTTGGCATTAAGAAAAAAGACTTCAACAAATCAGCCGATGGTAAGCTTGCCTACCTGGTTATTGGTACTCATGACTTCCAAAAAGACGGAGTTAACAAGGTTGAGATACCACAACACGACCAATACTCAATGATATCCGGCTTCTACATCACAGCTATCGACTATGTTGTAGATAAATCAAAGTTTGAAGATACTTTTGCAGGCAAAACTGCTGGTATAGATGCTACAAGAAAGCTTAATTACTCAATGATATCTGGCTGGACTAATCCAAATAAAGACGGCTGGGCTATCTATGAAAGAACATACGACAGTGGCTATGTAGCTAATGAAGGCGAATCTTTTATAATAGACACAACTACTGACCCTGCAGATGGCCAAATAATGCTTCAAATCGGTAACGAAGATGCCGTCATTAGAAAGCAACAAGGCTACTACTCTTACTATATAACTGGTAATAAGGGTATTGAAACAATCGAAAAATATGCAGATGGTATCTTTAAGTTTGACCTTAGAGAAGGTGCTACTGTAAAATCTGGAGACAAGATAAAAGTTTACATGCCATATGCAAAAGACCATGACAAGCCTGTAAACTTCCTTGAAATCCACAACGGAACAAAGCTAAATGAAGGTGGAGCAACATTAAAATTACAAAAAGATAGAAATATCAATATGCACCTTTATAAGGAAGGTAAAAAAGGTTACTACATTCTAAAATACACACTTGCAGACGGAACCAAAGCTGAAAAGAAATTTGAACCTAAAGGATTCTGGAGCTTTGACAATAAAGACAAGGTTATGGATGGAGGTTCAAATTTAGTAACATTATCAACAGGTGGTAACTTCTATATCAACACAAAGAAATTAAAACCAGGTGAAGATATAATTGTAGAATCCTATGATGAAAAGGGCACTAAATTAGAAGATCAAACATCTTGGTTCAAATATAGAGAACTAACAAAAGCTCAAGATACTGTTAAGGAACTTACATGGACTGACCACTCAGACAAATCATCAATCCTTTCTATAAACAAGTCACTTTACACTCCATACCAAGTGCTATTTACAAATGACTATGCAGATGGAACAGATGACTTCTACAAGGATCCAAAGGTATTGCCAGCAAGCAATGATGACTTTAAGAAGGACACAAAAGAATTTGTCGGCTACACTAAGTATGACGGTGGTAAGGTAAGAACACTTTACGAAGAAGGTAAAACTGGCAAGCTTTATGCAAAAGTTGAAGCTGACGAAAACGAATATGATAAAGATGGTAATTTAGTTGGCAAGGATGTAAGTAAGAAGATTACTATTCCGAAGTCTGATATCTTTGACGCTCAGTTTGCAGGAGATAGCAAAGAATATACTGCTTATGAATATAAGGTTGACTTAACAAAGATGCTTCCTTATCATTCAGATGATAAAACTGAAACAAAACTAACTTTATTAAAGGATATGAAGTTTGTTTCAACAGCATCAGACGGATCATCACTACCATCTGACCTATTAGAAACAAGAGTTAGGGCAAGAGTATTGTTCGATGCTAACACTGGTAAACTTGCTGATGGTAAAGATAAAGTTGTTAAGATAGCACCAGATAACATTAATTTCTTCGATCAAAAAGACTACAAACCTAATGGTTTTGAAGGTGCAAATGTTAAAAAAGACACTGGTGATAAATTCCCAGAAGCACCAACACTAGAAGGAAAGAACTTCTTAGGTTGGGTTACTGAGGATGGTAAAAAAGCTTTAGGCGACAAGGCAGTCGTTACAGCTGATGAATTTAATAAACTTCCAAAAGATCAAATCTTTACTAATGAAACACCAATAACAAGACACTTAGTTGTTTACGCTGTTTATTCAGATGAAGTAACAGTTACTTTTGATGCAAATCAAGGTAGGTTTGGTGACGGTAAGGACACAACTAATCTTAAAGTTGAAAATGGAAGTGTAACAAAACCAACTGACCCAACAAGAGATGGATTCACATTCAAGGGCTGGGCTGATACAAAAGATGCTAAAGAAGCAAATGTTAAAGATTTTACAAATATCACTTCACCAAAAACTGTATACGCAGTTTGGGAAAGAACTGATAAAACTCCTTTAACTTTAAATGATCCAGAAAAGACAGTAGTAATAGATAAAACATCATTAACAGAAAAAGAACAAGAAGCTGTTGAAGCTGCTGTTATTAAAGCAAACCCAGACTTAAAGTTAACAAAAGAAGATGTTGTCGTTGATGATGACGGTACAGTAACAGTTAATAAAGATGGTAAGACTGGAACAATAACACCTGATAAGACAGTTGAACAAAAAGAAGTTAAAAATGAATTCAACCCACCAAAGGAACCAGTTAAGGTTGTTGATAAAACAAAATTAACACCTGATGAAAAACAAGCTGTTAAAGATGCTGTTAAGGCAGCTAACCCAGATAGAAACTTGAAAGATGATGAAATTACTGTAGGAGACGATGGTAAGGTAACTATCAACCAAAATGGTAAAACTGGAGAAATCCCAGCTGACAAGACAGTTGTACAAAACGATAGTATTCTTAAGCTTGAAGCTCCAGATAAGACTGAAGTAAAAGATGTAACTAATTTAACAAAAGAAGAAAGAGATAAAGTTGCTGCAGCTGTTAAACAAAAGAACAATCTTGCTGATGGTGATAAAGTTGAAGTTGATAGCAAGGGTAATGTAACTGTAACAACAGCTGATGGTAAGACTGGTACTTTGGAAGGCAAAGACACAGTAAAACCATTTGATAGAGCTGGCAAAACATTAAATGACCCAGCAATAACACCAGTTTCAGATCTTAAAAAACTTACAGATTACGAAAAACAAAAAGTAAGAGATGCTGTTAAGGCAGCTAACCCAGATCTAGGCTTCAAAGATGAAGAAATCCAAGTTGCAGACGATGGTACAGTAACAGTACCTATGGGAACAGATGGCAAAAAGACTATCGAACCAGCTAAAACAGTTAAAAAAGCTGAAGATACTGATAAAATCATAAAATTAGTAGCACCAGAAAAAACACTAGTTGCAGATAAGACAAATCTAACACAAGAAGAAAAAGGTAAAGTAGAAGAAGCAGTTAAGAAAGCAAATCCAACATTGCCAGAAGGTGCAACAATTAAAGTAGCAAATGACGGATCAGTAACAGTAACACAAGGCACTGGAGAAAATCAAAAAGTTGGACAACTTTCACAAACTGATACTGTAATTGAAAATATTAAAGCTCCAACACCAGTTGAAGTAAAAGATCCATCTAAGTTAACCGATGAAGAAAAAGGCAAAGTAGAACAAGCTGTTAAAGATGCAAATCCAAACTTACCAGCAGATGCGAAAGTAACAGTAGGCAATGACGGAACAGTCACTGTAACAGATAAAGATGGCAAAGAAATTGGTAAATTAACACCAGAACAAACTGTTAAGAAAGCTGAAAAGACAACAGCAGACAAGACTGATCCAGCAGTACCAGCAAAAACAAAAGTTGCAAATAAAGATAAATTAACAGACGACGAAAAAGCCGCAGTTAAGAAAGCAATCGAAGATGCAAACAAAGACAAGTTCCCAGAAGGAACAACAGTAACAGTTGGAGATGACGGAACAGCAACAATCACATACCCAGATAAATCAACAGACACAATCAAAGGTAGTGACTTAACAGAAGAAAAGACAGACGCTGAAAAGACAACAGCAGACAAGACTGATCCAGCAGTACCAGCAAAAACAAAAGTTGCAAATAAAGATAAATTAACAGACGACGAAAAAGCCGCAGTTAAGAAAGCAATCGAAGATGCAAACAAAGACAAGTTCCCAGAAGGAACAACAGTAACAGTTGGAGATGACGGAACAGCAACAATCACATACCCAGATAAATCAACAGACACAATCAAAGGTAGTGACTTAACAGAAGAAAAGACAGACGCTGAAAAGACAACAGCAGACAAGACTGATCCAGCAGTACCAGCAAAAACAAAAGTTGCAAATAAAGATAAATTAACAGACGACGAAAAAGCCGCAGTTAAGAAAGCAATCGAAGATGCAAACAAAGACAAGTTCCCAGAAGGAACAACAGTAACAGTTGGAGATGACGGAACAGCAACAATCACATACCCAGATAAATCAACAGACACAATCAAAGGTAGTGACTTAACAGAAGAAAAGACAGACGCTGAAAAGACAACAGCAGACAAGACTGATCCAGCAGTACCAGCAAAAACAAAAGTTGCAAATAAAGATAAATTAACAGACGACGAAAAAGCCGCAGTTAAGAAAGCAATCGAAGATGCAAACAAAGACAAGTTCCCAGAAGGAACAACAGTAACAGTTGGAGATGACGGAACAGCAACAATCACATACCCAGATAAGTCAACAGACACAATCAAGGGTAGTGACTTAACAGAAGAAAAGACAGACGCTGAAAAGACAACAGCAGACAAGACTGATCCAGCAGTACCAGCAAAAACAAAAGTTGCAAATAAAGATAAATTAACAGACGACGAAAAAGCCGCAGTTAAGAAAGCAATCGAAGATGCAAACAAAGACAAGTTCCCAGAAGGAACAACAGTAACAGTTGGAGATGACGGAACAGCAACAATCACATACCCAGATAAATCAACAGACACAATCAAAGGTAGTGACTTAACAGAAGAAAAGACAGACGCTGAAAAGACAACAGCAGACAAGACTGATCCAGCAGTACCAGCAAAAACAAAAGTTGCAAATAAAGATAAATTAACAGACGACGAAAAAGCCGCAGTTAAGAAAGCAATCGAAGATGCAAACAAAGACAAGTTCCCAGAAGGAACAACAGTAACAGTTGGAGATGACGGAACAGCAACAATCACATACCCAGATAAGTCAACAGACACAATCAAGGGTAGTGACTTAACAGAAGAAAAAGGTAAAACAGGAGCAGTAGTAGCCCCAGCAGAACCAGTTGAAGTAAAAGACCCATCTAACTTAACAGACGAAGAAAAAGGTAAAGTAGAAGAAGCAGTTAAGAAAGCAAATCCAGACCTACCAGCAGATGCAAAAGTAACTGTAGGTAATGACGGATCAGTAACTGTAACAGATGCAAATGGCAAAACAATTGGCACATTAACACCAGCACAAACAACTAAGAAAGCAGGAGCACCAACACCTAGCTACGATGATATCATTTATCCAGATACTGACATCTATGTTGGCGATAACGTAAATATCTATCCATTAGGCAATTACGGAAATGATATCGACCCATATGGTTTAACAGCTCCAAGAGGCGTTCGTGTAAAAGCAAACCCTGATGGATCTATCAACGTAGAAGTAAGTCCTGATTATAGAGGACCATCTGAGTTCTATATCGATGGCTATGCTTATGTCAATGGCAACCTAGTTCGTATAAGCATAAAGATTAGAGTTATAGACGATGCTTACGCTCGTTACAGATATGAATCAAGACGTTTCAGACCTGACAGAAGAGACAGAAGAGACGTAAGAGTAGAAGAACCTGAAAAGAAAGTTGAAGAAGTAGATACTAGAGAAATTCACATTCACAAGGCATATATCTACGGATATACTGACGGAACTGTTAGACCAAACGGCTTCATCACAAGAGCTGAAGCAGCTGCAATGCTTTCAAGATTACTTGAAGATGAAAATACTGCATCAGCACTTAAACCAGCATTCTCTGACACTCCAAGCAAATGGTACAACAAAGCCATCAACGCTGTTGTAGCTCGTGGTATCATGAGAGGCTACTCTGACGGAACATTCAGACCAAACGCTCCTATCACTAGAGCAGAATTTGCTCAAATGATTTCAGCGATAGACGCTAAGCCATTTGGCACAGCACCATTCGCAGATGTTAAGGGCCACTGGGCAGAATTAGCTATCGGCAAAGAGTACGCAGCAGGAAGAATCTCTGGTTACCCTAACGGAACATTCAGACCAGACGCACCTATCACTAGAGCAGAAGCAGCTCACATACTAAACAAGATTTTCGAAAGAAATTATGATTTAGTATCAGCTCTTCAATCTAATGATAAAGGCAATATCAAATTCTTCACAGACTTGTCAACAAGTTTCTGGGGATATAATGATATGGTTGAAGCAACTAACACTCATACTTTCAGAAGAAGAGTGAAGGGCATGGTTCAAGAAGACTGGTCAGAAATAAATAGAATTTCGCATTAAAACGCGCCCTTGCGCTCGTTCCTTCCTCAGCAATGCTCATGTACTCGTATGTACATTCCGCTTGCTTCGTCGGTCCACTTCGCGCAATCATCACGTTTTATCTGCGAAATTGGATAGCGATGATTCATTCGCTTCGTATGAAATTCAAGTGATAAAAACAAAATAAATCAATTAGAAGAAGGTTAATAGCCTTCTTCTTTTTTATATATACAAGATAAATAGTGAGAAAAGTTTTTTCATAAATTTGCTTCAATTTCATTTTACTATGCGAAAGGGCTTTTATTAAATATTAATTAGTGATATAATATATATTAGGGAAATTTTTTATATCGAAAATTTTAAAATATTTATTAGAAGTATTTAGATGAAAACGGATATAAAATAATTAAAGTAAAACCATTAGAAAAATATAAGCAAAAACGGATACAAAATAATTAAAATAAATCCATTAAAAAAATTAATTAAAAATATCTGAGCAAATATTAAAAATAAATTTTATCAGAAAATTATTTATTATAAACGGAGGTTTTTTATGATTGATACAAAAGACATCTCTCTATTTGACGAGGAGAGGATTGACATCACTCAAGAGGCAAACTTTATCTGGTCCATCGCCAACAAGCTTAGAGGCGTTTACATGCCAGACAAGTACGGCGACGTCATCATCCCCATGACAGTGCTTAGAAGATTTGAGTGCGTTCTTGAAAAAACTAAAGACGAAGTCATCGAAACATACAAGAAGAACTCCACTTATCCAGCTAAAGCCATGTACAGAATTAGTGGCAAGGCTTTCTACAACACATCAAAGTACAATCTTAAAGAGCTTCTTAACGATCCAGACCACATAGAAGACAATTTCATTTCATATATCGACAGCTTTTCAAATAACGTTCAAGGTATATTCCAAGAGCTAAAACTTAAAGACCACATCAAGACCATGGCCAAGGAGCACTGCCTATACAACGTAGTCAAAGCGTTCTCAGAGCTAGACCTTTCAGAAGAAAATTTTCCCTCCATCAAGATGGGATACATCTTTGAGAATCTCATAGGCCGCTTCTTTCAAAACGTTGAAGCCGGTCAATTTTATACTGGCCGTGACATCATCAAGATGATGGTTTCGGTCTTAACAGCCGAAGGCTCGGACGATATATACGAGAGCGGCAAAGTTATCACCATACTTGATCAAGCCTGCGGAACAGGTGGTATGCTATCTACAGCCTACTCACACATATATCGCTACAACCCATCCGCCGACATCAGACTTTTTGGTCAAGAGTACATGGGACCTTCATACGCAGTCGGTCTTGCCGAGATGCTTATCAAAAATCAAGACGCGGAAAATTTTGTTCGCGCCGACACACTTAAGGAAGATCGCTTCAAAGAGCACAAGATGAGATACGTTCTTGAGAACCCGCCATTTGGCACGCCATGGAAGGGTGCTGATGCTAAACTTGGTCAGGAAGATGCTGTTTTAGAGGAATATGGTAGAGGATGCATATCAAGATGGCCAGCCGGTTTACCAGCAGGAGGCGACTCGCAGTTAATATTCATGCAGTCAGCCATAGATAAGATGGACGAAAATGTGGGTAGAGCAGCCATCATCACCAACGGTTCACCCCTTTTCAATGGGAGCGTATCAAGCGGTGAGAGCCAAATACGTAGGTGGCTCTTAGAAGAGGATTTAATCGAGGCGATCATCGCCATGCCGACAGATATGTTCTACAATACAGGCATTGCAACATACGTGTGGATTCTTTCTAAAAATAAAAGAGAGGAAAGACGTGGAAAACTTCAGTTAATTGACGCTACAGAGATTTATCATACACTTAGAAAATCCCTTGGTAACAAGAGAAAAGAGTTTACAAAAGAAGACAGAGAGCGCATCACAGAGCTATATACCAATTTTGAAGAGACAGAAATTTCACAGATACACCCAAACGAAGAGTTTATATATAGAGAGTATACAGTTTATCAGCCGCTTCAAAGGTCCTACGAGATAAGTCTAGATAGAGTAGAAGCGCTAGAAGCCTCTAGAAGCTTAGCCTCATTCTTTGACCCGGGCAAATATATGGAGCTGTCAGAAAAAGAAAAACAGGGCGAAAAATTAAAGAAGGCAGAAAAAACTCAGCTAAATAAATTTAAAGAGAATAAAATGGTCTACGATGAATTAATCGCTTCACTTAAAGAAAAAGCCGGAGCAGAGAAATATTTGTCAAAAGAGGCCTTTGAGCCCGTTCTTAAAAATGCACTTAAAGACGTGGACATAAATGCGCAAACATTTGCCAAGGTCTTAGATGGCCTTTCAATCATGGATAAAGATGCCGAAGTGCAAAAAGATAAGAAGGGCGAGATCATTTATGACAAGGACACAAAAGATACAGAGCTAGTGGGCATGGACGAAGACATAGATAATTACATGGCTAGAGAGGTTTTGCCACACGTGCCAGATGCGAAGGCGTTTTTTGAAGAAGACTTAAAAGCTAAAACACCTAAGATTAAGACAGGAGCTGAGATAGCGTTCACAAGATACTTTTATAAATATGAAGCGTCTAGAGCGTCAGAGGAGCTTGCCAAAGAGTTTCTAAACCTTGAAAATGGCCTTAACAAGATGCTCAGAGAAGTTTTCGGAGATGAGAGTCATGCCTAGAGAGATGAAAGAGACCGGTATAGAATGGATAGGTGAAGTGCCAAAGGATTGGGAAATAGTTCCAGGTAAATACTTATTTAAAAATACAAAGATTGTAGTTGGAGCCTTAGAAAGACAATTTGAAAGACTAGCTTTAACTATGAACGGAGTTATTAAAAGAAGTAAAACTAATTCAGATGGACTTCAACCAGCAGATTTTAGCAGCTATCAAATTTTAGATGTCGATCAACTTGTATTTAAATTGATTGATTTGCAAAATATTAGCACAAGTAGGGTTGGCATATCACCTTATAGAGGAATAGTTTCACCAGCATATATAATATTAAAAAAGCTTAATAATAATACTAAATCTAAATTTTATTATTATTGGTATATGTCAATGTATTACAATAGAGTATTTAATCTTTTAGGTGATGCTGGTGTTAGAAGCAATATAAATTCTACTGAATTATTAGATTTAAAAGCACCAAAACCGCCATTAGAAGAACAAAAAAAGATAGCGGATTTATTGGATAAAAAGTGCCAAGAAATTGAAGAGATAAAAGAAACGATTGAGTCTGAGATAAAAACGCTTGATGAGTATAAAAAGTCCATCATCACCGAGGCGGTGACAAAAGGTTTAGATAAAAATGTAGAAATGAAGGATTCTGGGATTGACTATATAAATGATTATCCAGCACATTGGAAAATAAAAAGAATAAAATATTTAATTTCTGAACGCAACGCAAGAACAAAAGATGGCAAGGGCGAACTATTGTCTGTTAGCCAATATAGGGGTGTAATACCATCATCAACAAACAAAATGAGGGTTGCACAAGCAAAAACGCTTATTGGATACAAGTTAGTAAAAAAGGGAGATTTGGTATTTAATAAGCTAAATCCTGAATTAGCAAGATTTGGCGTTTCAATATATGACGGAATAACAAGTCCAGATTATGCCGTTTATATTGTTAATAAAGAGTTGGTATTAGAGAAGTTTTTAGAGTTAATTCTTAGAACTGATAGATATTCTGTAGAATACGGACGTGTTTCTTTGGGAGTGGGAGAAGGGTTTAAAAGATTGTATACAGATCAATTAGGACGCTTTAATATAGCGTGTCCTTCTATCGACGAACAACGTGTTATTATAGCGTATTTAAATACTGAAACTAAACTAATTGATGAGTCTATTGCCACTAAGCAAAAACAACTAGAAACACTAGAAGAATATAAAAAATCTCTTATATATGAGTATGTAACGGGAAAGAAGGAGGCTTAGTATGAAAAGTCTTTACGATGAAAAAAGTGGCTTTCAAAGACAATTTATCGATGAGCTTGTAAAGAGGGGCTATATTGAGAGAAAAAATAAAAATTTTGACAGGCAATTTGCCATGGACAAGGAGCTTCTCTTCCGCTTTTTAAGCGAAACGCAAGGGGAGACCATTGATGAGCTTAGAAAGATTTACAAAACTGATTTTGAAGAAACTCTTATCAATTTCATTAACAAGGAGATTACTAAAAGGGGCAGCTCTTTGCTTCACGTTTTAAAGCACGGTATTGAGATATCAAATCGCAAGCTAAGGTTTATGTATACTAAGCCGGCGACTGATTTTAACAAGGAGCTCGTGGAAAAGTACGAGAAAAACATCTTCTCTGTGGCTGAGGAGGTTTGGGCGAACGATGATGAGCGTGTGGACCTTGTTATATTTCTCAATGGCTTTGCGATATTTACTTTTGAACTAAAAAGTGAGGCCTCGGGTCAAAACTTTAATGACGCGATTAGCCAGTATCGCTACGAGCGTGATCCGAAGGCAAGGTTATTCCTATGGAAGGCGGGTGCGATAGTGAACTTTGCCATGGACACGAGTGAGGTTTACATGACGACTAAGCTTGAGGGGGACAAAACTTTCTTTATGCCTTTTAACATGGGACGCGGTGAAGGGATTAACTCTGGCGCTGGTAACCCGATCTCTTATGAGAAGGACTCTGTCTACTATATGTGGGAGGACATATTAACGAAGGACAGTGTTTTGGAGCTATTATCTAAATTTATTTTTATTCAAAAAAAGGAAGAGATAAATAATTTTACTGGGGAGATTACTAAGAAGGAGGCTATCATATTCCCAAGGTATCATCAACTTGACTTGATCAGAAGGATTCTAAGGGATGTTTATGAGTTTAAGTGTGAGAAGAACTACCTTATCGAGCACAGTGCTGGCTCGGGAAAGACTAACTCTATCGCGTGGCTTGCTCACAGGCTGGCTTCGTTTCATGATGCTGATGACAAGCAAATTTATGACTCTTGTGTGATTGTAACTGACAGGGTTATTGTTGACAGGCAGCTTCAGGAGGCGGTTTTAAATCTTGATCACGAGAGGGGACTTATTAAGGTTTTGGGCGATGGATCGACTTCGGCTGATTTGAAGGACGCTTTAAAGGCGAATACGAAGATTATCGCGACTACTATACAAAAATTCCCTTATGTTGTGGATGAACTAAAGAATCTTAAGGAAAAAACTTTTGCGGTTATCATTGACGAGGCTCACTCATCGACTTCGGGTAAGAACATGCAGGATCTAAGTAGAACTTTGGGATCTGATGATGAGGAGTACATGGACGAAGGGGATTTTATCAACGGGGTTATACAAAAGAGTGGCAAGCAGGCGAATGTATCGATGTTTGCGTTTACTGCGACTCCTAAGGCTCAGACTTTGCGTATGTTTGGAGAGTTGAACTCTCACGGTCAATATGAGGCTTTTCATCTTTACTCGATGAAGCAAGCGATTGAAGAGGGCTTTATCTTGGATGTTTTACAAAATTTCACTACTTATAAGACGCTATATCGCATCAACAAGGACATTGAGGACGATCCACAGCTATCGACTAAGAGTGCTAAGAGGCAGATCGCACGCTTTATTGATTTGCACGAGACTAACATTACTCAAAGGGTTGAGCTAATTATTGAGCACTTTAGAAATAATGTTATGAGTGGTCTTGGCGGCAAGGCTAAGGCGATGGTGGTGACGAGATCGAGGGAAGCGGCTGTTAAGTACAAGAAGGCTTTTTCTGAATATATTACAAAGAAGGGCTACAAGGACCTTACGGCTGTGGTTGCTTTCTCGGGAAAGGTATCTTTGGACGGGCAAGAGTATACTGAAGTGTCGATGAATGGTATAAGTGAGAAGAATCTTGCGAGGGAGTTTGATACTGATCGCTACAATGTGATGATTGTCGCGAACAAGTATCAAACTGGTTTTGATCAAAATAAATTATCGGCGATGTATGTGATGAAAAAGCTAAAAGGGGTTAGCGCGGTTCAGACGCTATCGAGACTAAACAGGGTTTGTCCGCCATTTGACAAGCATGTATTTGTTTTGGACTTTGTTAATACTTATGATGAGATGAAAGAATCATTTGCCCCGTATTACACTACTACTTTACTTGCGGACGATTTAACTCCGGCACACATATATAATTTATATAACAAAATTTTTGGCTACTATGTTATAAATCCTACTGATATAGATGAATTTAATGAATTTATTTTCAAGAAGAGCAAAAAAGCTGTCACTAAGCGTGATGAATCTTACGTCTATGGTTTGATTAAGAAGACTCTTGAAAAGATGAAAACTTTAAGTGAGGACGATATTTACGAATTTATCAGGGCGATGAGAAGTTTTAAAAAATTTTATGAATATCTTATTCAAGTTTCTTCGTTTAAGGATGAGGAGGTTCACAAGCTATTTGTATTTGTATCATATTTCTTGAAATATGTGCATAGTGGCGGCTCTAGACGTGTTGATTTGAAGGGTATGATTCGTGCATCAAACTTTGTTCAAGAGAAGGGCGAAACTTATGTGGCTGGAACAAAATTCTCTGATCCGGTTGTTAAGCTTGCTATAGCGAATGAACTGAATATTCCAATCGATAAGCTTGAAAGATTATCCGAGATCATTCAAAGGATAAACTCAAGTCTTGGTAAGGAATTTGACGTAGGTGTCGCAGCTAAAGCCGCTCTTCAGATAAAGGACATCATGATGAAGTCTGAAGAGCTCAAGAAAAAAGCACAAAACAACAGCGAAGAAGAGTTTTTGCTACCGTATTTCTCGAGTATAGACAACGCTCTCATAGAAGGTCTCGACCAGAACCAAGATTTCTTCACAATGCTACTTGATAATGCAGAACTGAAGAAAGAGGTATTGGGGATATTTGCGAGTGAGATATATAATAGCTTAAGAAAATAATTTTTTGTTCAAATGCGCCCTTGGGCTAGTTCCTTCCTTAGCAATGCTCACGTACCATTAGTACGCTGCGCTTGCTTCGTCAGTCCACTTCGCCCAATCATCGCATTTGCTCCAAAAAATTTTGTGTGTAAATTTAATTTGATCTCTATCCAATTTGGCTAGCGCGCTCGCTTCCTCCCTCAACGTACCCGTTAGTACGATGTCGGTCGCTCGTTTGCTTCGCCTTATGAATCAATTTTCTTCGCTAAATTCTGTATGGATAAATATATTTTGATCTTGATAAATTTTGAATAATCATCGCATTTGCTCCAAAAAATTATGTTTAGAAAATTTAATTTGATCTTAATGAATTTTATTTGCGAAATTAAAATAGCGATTATAAATTAAAATTATCAGAAGAAGGTAAATTGCCTTCTTCTTTTTTGTTCAAAATTTTATTTAAGCAGCTACATTATTATAAATATTTTAATAATAAATAATAAATTTTATAATTTTTTTAATATGTCTAATCGTGATAAATATTGAAAAATAGCGAACATATGAAGATATGTAGATATATTAGTGGGAGCTAACGGGTCTGAACATTGCTTTATTAGAAAATATTAATTTGCATTAATATAAAGAATTGTTTATAAGAAAATGTGGTGAATGTATTGTTTTTTGTGGGGTGTAGGCTATTGACAAAGGACGTAGCGTGTGCTAATATCTCTATTGGTCGGCGCGGGTATAAAGGCGCTGATCACAATAAGAAATTTATTAGGAGGTTTTTTAATGAAAAACGCAAAAAGATTTTTAACGCTAGCTCTAGCTCTTACTTTAGTTTCATCTATGATGTTTGCTTGTAAGAAGAACGAAGAGCCTGCTAAGGAAGAACCAAAGACTGAAGCAGCTGCTGACACTACTGAGGAAAAGACTGAAGAACAAGCTGAAGATAAGTCTGAGGAAAAGACTGAAGCTCCTTCTGAAGATGTTACTTTAGAGATGTGGGCTGGTGACTGGAACTCTATCAACGCTTTCTATGATGATCCTGTTGTTAAGGAAGCTATAGAAAATAAGGCTAAGGAAGAGGGTATCTCAGCTGATGACTACATCAAGGGTATCGAAGAAAGAAGAGCAACTGACTACAAGGGTCTACACGTTGAAGGAGACACTATCACTTTCTATGATGGCAAGATCGGTGAAGGCAAGGAGATTGCTAAGGCTGAATACAAATTAGTTGACACTATCGAAGTACCTCACGGAAACAAAACTTTAAATTGGTTTGTATTTGAAACTGATTCTAAGGATGTTAAGAAGTATATGGCTTTAATGCAAATCCACGGCGAAGAGCACTTAGCTCACTATCACACAAGATATACTGATAACTTAGATGATATTAAGGACCAAGACAGCAAGTGGTTCCCAACATACATCAGAACATCTGTAGACAGCCAAGACATTGCTGAAGAATTAACTGAGTAATTTCATTAATATGAGGAGAAAATTATTATTCCTATGTTTACTCCTTGTATCAATAACATTTTTTTCATGTGATAACGCTATAGAAGAAAGAGGTATGACCGGGGAGAAACCTTTGGTTTATACTTCTTTTTTTCCTATATATAAGCTTACGAAGATGGTCGCTCAGGACGATGTAGTCGTAAAGAGCTTTATGCCAACGTCTGCTACGGTTCACAGCTGGGAGCCATCTGCAAAGGACATCAAAAGGCTAGCTAAGGCTGATCTTTTGATTGTTAATGGAGCTAACATGGAGAGATGGGTTGACAAGATTAAGGAGAATCTCCCTAATTTAAAGATTTTGACTTTATCTGACAATGTTGACCTGATCTCATACACTGGTGCAGCAGCCATCGGTGATTTTCAGCTCATGACGAGATTTGATTACAAGGAAAAAAGGAACAACATGCTTTTTGGCCACACTCACGAGGATTACTTGCGTATAGCGTTTAAGAGAGACGACGGAAGCATGAGTGAGGATGAACTTATCAAGGAAGGCCGTAAGATTATGAATGTTGAGGGCGACATCGTTCGCCAAGAGACGCAGCTTAATGTTGAGGATGGCAAGGTCTATAGGATAAAGATGCGTCACGAATCGGGTGAGCTTAATTATGTTTTGCCTGAGACTGGCAAATGGATTGTTTATACTGACAGGCTTCCTGAGGATATTCTTTCATTTGAATTTGTCGATATGAAGGACAATCCGATGAAGGGTGAGGAGATTTTAAGAGGCAGCTCACAAAAAGTTGACAAGATCACTTATGATCCGCACTCTTGGCTATCTATCAACAATGCAAAGACTTATCTCAACACTATTGCTAGAGAGATAAGTAATTTAGTGCCTAAGAAGGCGGCAATGATTGATATGAGAAGGTTTAAGGCGGTTGACACGCTAACTCTTTTACAAACTGAGTTTCGTGACAAATTTCAAGAGCTTGATAAGAGGGAGTTTATCGTAATGCACTACGCTTTTGCTTATCTTGCGAGAGACTTTAAACTAACTCAGTACCCACTTCAAGGCCTTACATCGATGAGTGAGCCAAGCATTAGAAGCATGGTCAGGGCCATTGACTATGCAAAGAAAGGTCATATCAAGACGATATTTTATGAGTACGGTGCGCCGACAGCCATTGCCAAGGTTATATCTGAGGAGATAGCTGGTGCGCACATAAGTCCACTAGCTAGTATGGAGTTTATAATCCCGGGTCAAACGATTGATGAGATGGACTACATCGACTTGATGAAGATGAATCTAACGAATCTATATGAGGAGATGAAATTACAAAATGAAAGCAATTAGCATAAAAAATTTAGACTTTTCATACCTTGATCACAAAGTTCTCTCGGATATAAATTTAGAGCTTGAGATGGGTGATTTCATCGCCATAGTTGGAGCGAACGGTAGCGGTAAATCAACCTTCATCAAGAATTTGCTAGGAGAGCTTAAACCACAAAGGGGATCGGTAGAAATTTTAGAAAAACCTATAGCCTCATACAAAAGCTATAAGGATATAGGATATGTACCACAAATGAGTGTTGTTAGCAAGGTTAGCTTCCCCATCACCGTTAGGGAGATGGTGGTTTTGAACCTTTACGAGGAATTTGGATTTTTTAAGTTCCCGCGCAAAAAACACTATAAAAAAGTAGATGAGATTTTAGAGTATTTAGGTCTAATCGAGTACAAGAACAAACCCGTAAACGAGTTATCAGGCGGCTTACAGCAAAGAACCATGATAGCGAGGGCCATGCTAAACAATCCAAAACTATTAATACTAGATGAGCCAACAGCCGGAGTCGACGAAGAAAGTAGAATTTCCTTCTTAAAAACAATACAAACTTTGAACGACGATAAAGGCACAAGCATAGTTTTAGTAACGCATGACCTAGACGAGCTAATGAAATACGCTAAATTAGACGCAACATACGAGATAAAAGACGCAGGTCTATATCAATTAGAGATGAAAAAGGAGGAAAAATCATGCTAGAGTACGCATTTATGAGAAAGGCGCTAGTAGTTGCCTTCTTTTTATCAATCATGGTACCAGCCATCGGCGTGGTTATGGTAAATAGAAAAACTTCGATGATAGGAGACGCTCTATCACACTCAGCACTAGCAGGCGTTGGTATGGGACTAATACTTGGTTTCGACCCGCTTATAGGTATGCTAGCAATATGTGTTGTAGCAGCCTTCTTAATCGAGATCATTCGCCATAAATTCCCTCAATACGGCGACATGGCAACAGCCATCATCATGAGTATAGGCCTTGGAGTAGCCTCGATACTATCGGACTTCGCTCCGGGAGGAACATCATTTGATTCATACCTATTTGGTAGTATCGCCTCAGTATCGATGCAGGACGTGATTAATTCACTAGTAGTCTTTGTTTTTGTAGTATTTGCAAGCATCAAAGAGTACGCAGGACTCCTTGCCATCGCCATAGATCCAAACACAGCGAGACTCTCAGGAGTTAAGGTAAGACGCGTAAACGCAGCATTTACACTACTAAGCGCGATCACCATCGCCATGGCGGTAAAATTAGTTGGAGCACTTATGCTTACATCGCTAGTAGTGCTTCCAGTTGCTACAACACTGATACTTGCTCGCTCATACAAGAAGACGCTAATCATCACCATAGTTTTAGGACTTGTTTATATGCTAAGTGGCATCACAGCAAGCTTCTACTACGATGTAAAGCCGGGTGGAGCAATCATACTCGCAGCAGTCTTTGGAATGCTTATATTTTTTGTGGCATCAAAATTACAAAAAAAGAAAACTAAATAGAGATAGAAGTGACTTGGTTATACTAGGTCACTTTTTCTTTACTTTTAGTGGGCTTGTGAAAGAAAAAATTAAATAGTAAATAAATCCTATTTAGAATTATTGCCATAATAGCATTTTTCAGAAATAGGCTGACTTATTCGAAAATTTCGAATAAGTCAATACCATAATCAAGGTGACTTAGTTAGTTTTAAGTCACTTTTCTTATTGCCAAACTATTACCATATTTAATAAATATTTTATATTCAGAAACTTTTTTATGCATTTCTTATAAATTTGGGTATATAAATTAAGTAAAAAATACACTAGCTATAAGATATAAATTAGGAGGTAAATATGGATATTAAAGATTTTACTGAAAAAGAACAAAAACAAATAGAAAAAGGCCTATCTACTGCTGAGATTAGCGACAAGGAAGCGGCAGATAAGATTGTTGCGCTATTGCCAGAGGGCTGGATTAAGAAGATACCATTTTTCGTTAGGAAGCACGCGACTAGTAAAACTATTGAGAAGATAGCTAAGGAGCATCCTGATTTATACGCTATTGCTAAGCTTGAAGGCGATTTGCCTGAAAAGGAAAGGGAAGAGCTTAGGAGCATCATCACTGATATTTTCAAGGAAAAGATGGCTAAGCACAATATTAAATAGTAGCGCATAATTGCGCCTGAGACTTGCTATTTTATTTTTTAGGAAAAAAAGGAAAATTTATCAAAGAACCCTCTTTACTTTAGTGGTAAGGAGGGCTTTATTTGTCTCGTTTGCCTTTTATCTATGCTTATGAAAACATATATTTATCAAAAGTGGCTATTGGGTAATAAGTATAAGAAGGGAGTAAATATGTTAGAACTTAAAAATATATCAAAAATATATCATACTGAAGGCTTTTCGCAAAGGGCTTTGGACAATGTATCGATTTCGTTTAGAGAGAGTGAATTTGTTTCTATACTTGGTGAGTCGGGTGGAGGCAAGACAACTCTTTTAAATATAGTTGGAGGTCTTATGCGTTATGATGAGGGTGACCTTGTAATCGATGGCAGATCTACGAAGAAGTTTTCGGACAAGGACTGGGACTATTACAGAAACGTTAGGATAGGCTTTATCTTTCAATCATACAACTTAATCAATCATCAAAGTATACTTGACAATGTAAAACTATCATTGACACTATCGAATAAAAACACCGGCGACGCTGAAGAAAGGGCTATAAAAGCTCTTGAAAGGGTCGGCCTAAAGGAGCACATACACAAAAGGCCGAGTGCCTTATCTGGCGGTCAAATGCAAAGGGTAGCTATAGCTAGGGCCTTGGTTAATGATCCGCAAATTATACTTGCGGACGAACCAACGGGTGCTCTTGACAGCGAAACATCTATATCTATAATGAATTTACTAAAGGAGCTTGCTAAGGATAAGCTTGTCATCATGGTTACGCACAACAAAAGATTGGCGGAAGAGTATTCGACAAGGATAATCGGTATAAAGGACGGCAGGATAATTTCTAACACGGATCCTTATGAAGCGGAAGAAAAGGGCGACAGCTTTAAAATTTCAAAGATAGCTCTTAAGTTAAGAACGGCTCTAGGACTATCTTTTAACAACCTTTTGAGTAAAAAAGCAAGAACGCTTCTAACAGCTTTTGCTGGCTCCATCGGCATCATCGGGATTGCCCTCATCATATCTATATCAAATGGTGCAAGTGACTACATTGCTGACAATCAAAGGAATGCTTTGAAGTCTTTCCCAATCGATATTGAGAGCAAATCCATCGACCTATCTAGTCTTACAAAGCTTGATAACAACGTTTCAAAAACTACAGATAGATCAAAACTTAGCTCAAATGACATCGGTCTTACAAATATGTCAAAGATATCAGGCAGCGGCTATGAGAATGACCTTGCCTCGTTCAAAGACTATCTAGATAAGAATGAAGCGGAGCTAGACGAAAAGGTTGGCAAGCACTTTATTTCTTACGCTTATGATGGCGGCTTTGACATTTATACAAAGGATGCTAAGGGCAAAGTGATTAATACTGATGGCTCTGATTTTGAAAAGAAGAGCGGCTTTGGCTTTAATCAATTTTTTAGTTTATCAGCATCAAAGAGCAATGACAATTTTTCTCAGATTATTAGTGATAAAGAGGGCAATATCTCGCCTATGGTTTTAGACGAATACGAGCTAATCGAGGGCAAGTGGCCTGAAAAAGAGGACGAATTAGTATTATTTACTGATTATAATAATCAAATTTTAAGAAGTAATTTCTACGAGCTAGGCTTTTTAGACTCGGAAGAATACAAGAAAATATTGTCTGATATGGAAGATAATAAAAAGGTTGACATAAAAAAAGTTGAGATTGACCCAAAGGAAATCATCGGTCATGAGTACAAGGTAGTCACTCCATCAGACTATTATGAAAAGAAGGATGCTAGCTACATTAGCATAAAGGATGATGAAGAGAAGAAAGAAAAGCTTATAGACTCTGCTATCAGCATGCATATAGCTGGTATTGCAAGGAAAAAGATTGACAACGACTCCAATATAAGCCAAACACCGCTTGCCTATAGCAGTAAATTTACTGATGCGATGATTAAATATGTTTCAGAGCAAGAAATTATTAAAAAACAATTAGAAAATAAAGACATAAATGTTTTAAATGGACTTAAATTTAAGGCTGATACTGAAAAAGAAAAGATAGATCAGGCAAAAGACTATCTAAAAAATTTGCCAGATGAGAGCCTTACCGGCTTTAACGCGTGGATGCTGCAAAATAAGAAAGAGATGCTAGTAGAGATGCAAGCACTCAATGCGGCCATGAATGCTATAGCACCAGATGCTCCTAAGACAAGAGAGACAAACGATAGGGCCATGCTAAACTATATGCTTAATAAAGGCAAAGACAAAGACTACTTAGACGTTTATGATGAATTTTTGAAAGACTATTCTTATAAGAAAAATCTTGAAAATCTTGGTTATATCGATGAAAATAATCCATCGAAGATATCAATATATGTGGATGAGTTTGAAAATAGAGATAAGGTTAAAAAGCTTATTAATGAATACAATGAAGGCAAGAAGAGTGCACAAAAGTTAAACTTTAATGACCTTATTGGCTCCATCGCAAAGTCCATCACAGACATACTTGCAGCCATATCATACGTTTTGATAGCCTTTGTAGGCGTCTCGCTTATTGTTTCATCTATAATGATAGGCATCATCACATATATATCCGTCTTCGAAAGAACAAAAGAGATTGGTATACTAAGGGCGATTGGTGCAAGTAAGGGCGATATCTACAAAGTTTTTATGTCAGAAACTTTAATTATAGGCTTGCTTTCAGGGCTCATAGGTGTCGGCATAAGCTCATTTTTAAATATATTTATAACAAGGATCATGGTTAAGGCAACGGGTATAGCTACTATTGGCTCTGCACTTCCAAAAGAAGCAGCACTTATCTTGATCGCAATATCAGTTGTACTTAGCTTGATAGCAGGACTTATACCGTCAAGCATAGCAGCTAAGAAAGACCCAGTTGAAGCCTTAAGTGCTGAGTAAAATAAATTATAAGAAGACTAAATAAATATATTTGCCTTCTTTAATATAGAGGTGATAATTTTATGCCACAAGAAATTTATGAGACTATAATTCATCCGCTTAAGCCTTTTTATACGCACGACTCAAAAATTCTAATTCTTGGATCATTTCCATCTGTCAAGACTCGTGAATATGGCTTCTTTTATGGCCATCCGCAAAATAGGTTTTGGAGCGTGATGGAAGTTTTATTTAATGAAGAGTTAAGTGATGATATTGATGAGCGCAAAGATTTTTTATCGAGGCACAAAATTGCGCTCTATGACTCCATTTACCAATGTGATATAGTTGGCTCAAGTGATGCAAGCATAAAAAATGTCGTGCCATCGGATTTAAAGGGCATTATTAAAGACGCGGACATTAAGGAAGTTTTTCTTAATGGAAGCACTTCATATAAATATTATAAAAAGTATCACGAGAAGGAGCTAAAACTTGAGGGCGTGAAGCTGCCATCGACAAGTCCAGCTAATGCAAGGTATAGGCTGGATGACTTGGTGAGTGAGTGGAGAGTAATTCTCAGGTATTTAGCTTAGCTTTAAACAAATCGTATTTAGAAGTAGTTCCATAATGGCATTTTTCTGAAATAAAAATCGGACATTCAAAACCATAATCACGGTGACTTAGTTTATACTAGGTCACTTTTCTTTACATTTGAGTGCTTTCGTGGTATAATTTATATATTACAAGAAGAATCTATAAATCAAGGAGTAAACTTACAAATGAATATAATTTACAAAGACATTTTAATTAGAAACGCAGAAGAGTCTGATGCGGCTCAGCTTGCATCTTGGTGGAACGACGGCTCTGTCATGGCTCACGCGGGCTTTCCAAACGGAGTGAATACTAATGAAGAGAGAATCAAAGAGCAGATAAAAAATTACACTGATCAGCATAGAGTTTTGATGATTGAGTACAAAGGCAAGGCCATCGGCGAGATGAATTATGAATTTTCTGATGATAGATGCGAGATAGGTATAAAGATATGTGATGCCTCTTATCAAGAGAAAGGTCTTGGACGAGTAATACTTACTTTGTTCATAAAAGAGCTTTTCAAAATGGGTGCGAAGACCATATTTCTAACGACAAATTTAAATAATAAAAGAGCTCAGCACGTTTACGAAAAGCTTGGATTTAAGAAAATTCGTGTAGATTATGACTCGTGGACGAATCAGCTTGGAGAGAAGCAATCGATAGTTTATTATGAACTGAAAGAGAATGAACTGATTAGTTTTAAATAAAAAAATAAAAATCGGACATTCAAAATTATAATTATAGTGACTTAGTTTATACTAGGTCACTTTTTTATTTTTATAAAAAAACTATTGACAAAGATTTATGATTATGGTACTATAAATGTAACATATTTAGTACTATAAATGTAACCATAATTATAAGGGGTGATAGTTTGGATGTTATAATCGAAAACAGAATCGCTGAATTTAGAAAGGAGCAAGGCCTTTCGCAGCACAGGCTTGCCAAGGCGGTGGACTTAAAGAGGAGATCCATCATGGCGTATGAGGCGGGAACTATCAGTCCAAGTCTTGAGACTGCCTACAAGATCTGCAAGGTCTTAGGCAAGGACATCAAGGAAGTATTTATTTTTAAATAGGAGGTATAGACGTGGGTCTTTTAATGAATACTGCGAGTGAAATCGCGGACAAGGTCAAGGAAGATTTTAATGACGATAAGAATTATCTATTTGCCCTAAAACGCAATGACTTCAAAAGGAGTTTATTAAAATTATTTTTGAGTAGATTGTATTACACTATGGACGGTGCGAGGTCTTTTGTGTTGTACTTTAATGAGAAGGGCATATATGAGAAGGAAATTTCAAACACTGTGAAGGGAAATTTTGTTCTTATGCCTTGGGACGAGATTAATGACTTCACTGTGGATTACAAAAGCAGCAAGGCGAACATTAACTTAGTACATCTAGGAGCAAAATTGCTTTATGAAGTGCCATTTACTGGATCCATGGCGAAAGGGAACAAGGAAAGGCTTGATGATCTTCAAAAGAAGGCTTATAATAAACTTGTTTAGGAGGTTTATATGAAGAAAATATTATTAATTTTACTCGCTTTATCTATGTTTATGGTATCGTGTGGAGGAAATGACAAGGAGGAGCCTACAAAGAAACCTATAGGCGAAGAAAAAAAAGAAGAAGAGACAGGTAAAGAAAGAGTAGATGTATTTGACTGTATTGACTACGCTGTAAGTGTTGACGGCGAAGACTACGGCTACGTAGAGAATATTAACGAAAGACTATTTAGCACATCTGGAATTAACAAGATCATGGCTCGCGCTTGGAAGAGTGGCGAATATGCTGACGACAAGGCTTTAGACGAAGTTACTGACTACTCAAAACTAGTTAATGACGACGAAATCATCTACGGTGTCTACCCTGGAAGCATGGAGTTTGCTTTGACTTACAACGAAAAATACAATATCAGCTACGCTTTTGATGGTGACGACGAAGGTCTTAGAAGTTTTTCTTACAAGAAGCACGCGCCTGAAGAAACAAAGGTCTTTGGCGAGACTCTTTACTTTGACATAGATTATTTAAGCAGCATCTTTGCTTTTAAATACAAGCTTGATAAGGAAAACAAAGTCCTTGTCATTGACTCAAAAGGCGATTATACTGCTAGCATGACTGAGCTTGACTGCAAAGGCTACGACAGTGTAGATGCTTTACTAAAGGCAAATTTTGACGAATAATAAATTATAAACTTAAAAATAAATATTTACGCAAAAAAGCTCTCACTAATTTGTGAGAGCTTTGTCTTTCTTAAAATATTTACTTAGTCCAGCCAACGACTCTATCAACCGGCATCACAAACATAAGTCCAACGCCCGGTTTACTCATGTCGCCAAGTATATCTTCTATGGCAAAGGCGATGATGCCTAGAGCGAACTCATTTACAAAGGAAATGATGGGCGCTGCTTCAGGCGTTACAAGATTTAAAAATGATGGGCCAAGTAGTAGACCCATGACTATGTAGCCTGTAACGTTTGGCAGATTCAGCCTTCTCGCGATTTTTGCACCTATCACTCCAAATAAAATAACTATACTAATTTTTAAAAATATATTCAAAATACCCCTCCTACCTCCCTTATCTATTATTAGTATAACAGAATATGCATTATTTGTCAACAGTTATTGTCTTAATGAGACAATGAGTGCCGCATCAAAAGCAATAAAAAAGCTCTCATCAATTAAGTGAGAGCTAAGTATATAATTTAATCTAATTCGCCAGCTTTTTTTCTATTTAAATAGTTTTTATAAGCTTTCTTAACTTGTGGTGCAAGTAAGAATAGGGCGATAAGGTTCGGGATAACCATGAAACCGTTGAATGTATCGGCAAGGTCCCAAATGATTGATGCACCAAACACTGAGCCAACTACTATGCATATAAGTACTAAAACTCTATATACGTTGATGGCTGTTTTGCCTTTGAATAAGTAGCGGATGTTCATTTCGCCAAACATGTACCAACCAACTATAGTTGTGAAAGCGAAGAACATTAGTGAAACTGCTAGGAATATTGATCCTGGCTCGCCAAAGGCTGCGCTAAATGCGTATTGTGTGATGGCAACTGATTTTGCTCCTGACATGTGAGCGTCTGTAGCTAAAACGATAAGAGCTGTTATTGAGCAGATAATGATAGTATCAACAACAACGCCTGCCATCGCTACAAAGCCTTGCATGCAAGGGTCTTTAACCTTTGCAGTTGCGTGAGCATGTGGTGTTGAACCCATACCAGCTTCGTTTGAGAAAAGTCCTCTAGCAACACCGTTTTTGATAGCTTCTTTCATAACTGTACCAGCCATACCACCTACAACTGCTTGAGTTGAGAAGGCTTCTCTGAATACGCCTGAAAAAACTAATCCTAAGTGGTGTCTGTATACATATAGTATAAAGCCTGAACCGATGATGTAGATAACAGCCATGAAAGGAACTACAAGCTCCGCCATAGTAGTGATTCTCTTAAGTCCGCCCATAATAACAAAACCAACAAGAACTGCAAGAGCAATACCGATGTATAGTGAGTTAACATTTATTGCATTTGACATTGCAAGAGAGATTGAGTTTGATTGAACCATGTTACCAACAAAGCCAAGTGCTAAAATTATAGTGATTGAGAATATTGCTGCTAATACTTTTGAATTAAGTCCTTTGGAAATGTAGTATGAAGGACCGCCCACAGGCTCGCCATCTCTTTCTTCTCTGTACAATTGCGCAAGAACTGCTTCGGCAAATATAGTTGACATACCAAGTATACCTGAAACCCACATCCAGAAAATTGCGCCCGGTCCACCAGATGCAACAGCTGTCGCTACACCACCTATGTTACCAGTACCAACTTGAGCAGCTATCGCTGTAGCAAGCGCTTGAAATGAGTTTACTTCTACCTCGCCGTCTTTGGATTTTTCTTTTTTCTTAAACATTCCGCCAAAAGCGTATTTAAATGCTAAGCCTATCTTAGTGATCTGTGGAAAACCTAGATAAACAGTATAAAAAATACCTAGAGCTAAAAGTGCATACATCAAAAATTTTGACCACAATACACTGTTAATCGCTTTGATTATAGGCTCTAACTCGAATGCTAAATATGTATTAAGCATATTTTTTCCTCCTTTTAATTTTGTATTTATATTGTAACATAAACCTGCTAAAGTGTAAATAAAATACATCGTTTCAGCGATGAAAATATTTTATAAGTATTATAAGAAAATTTTATAGTTTCATTAAATTTATTGTAATTTTATCAATATAAACATGAAAAAGCACACAAATTGATGTGTGCTTAAAAAATCTTCCATTATAATAAATATTATTGTTTATCTTTAATTTTTAATAAATCTTCACCAAGCTTATAAATATTACCTGCGCCGACAGTTAAGATGATGTCGTTTTCCCTCAAATTATCAAGAAGATAGTTTTCTATGTCTTCAAATTTTGAGATATACATAGCATCGTAGCCGTGCTCCTTCATCGAATTGATCAAATCTTTCGAGTGAACAAGCTTAGTATCTTTTTCTCTGGCAGCATATATGTCAGTGATGATGGTAACATCGCTTCTTTTAAACGCTTCAGCAAAGCCTTGTAGAAGTTTTTGCGTTCTAGTGAAGGTATGTGGCTGGAATATGGTGATGATTCTGCCTTTAGCCATCTTTTTAACGGCTTCAAGAGTCGCCATGATCTCAGTTGGGTGATGAGCGTAGTCATCTATGATACGAACGCTTCCGATGTAGCCCTTAGTCTCGATCCTTCTGTGAACACCAGCGTAAAGAAGTATATATTTTTTAATATCTTCAAGTGATGCGCCATAAGTATTCGCCATAGCGATGGCAGCAAGCGCATTATAAACGTTATGCTTACCTAAAACACTTAATTTAATCTCAGTTATTTTATTGTTATGAATAAGATCAAAATTAGCGCAGCCGTTCTCATCATAAGTGATGTTTTCAGCCTTGTAGTCAGCATCAGAGTCAACACCGAAGCTGATAGTCTTAGCTGTAACATCTTTTATCGCTTCAAGAACATGTTCGTCATCCTTATTATATACTACATAGCCAGTTGATGGAACGTCGTCGGCATATTTTTTGAAAGTAGCGATTATGTCATCAATATTTTTATAAAAGTCCAAGTGGTCCTCGTCAATATTTAAAATCATGGCCATGGTAGGATTGTATTTTAAAATATTTGCCTTGTATTCACATGCCTCGCTGATGATGATATTACCTTTACCAATCCTTATATTGCCGCCAATCTCATCAAGTTCACCACCTAAAAGTATGGTTGGATCCATCTGAGTATGCGTTGTGATCGAGGCAATCATCGATGTTGTAGTAGTTTTACCGTGAGTGCCTGAAACGCAAACTGAGTTAGGGAAGAGCTTCATCACTTCACCTAAAAAGCTTGCCCTGTCATAAATTTCTAAACCAAGCTCCTTTGCTCTTAAAAGCTCTGGATTGTCTGGACGTATCGCGTCTGTGTAAACAACTACCTTTGATGATTCAACATTTTTTGCCTCGTGTTTATTGTATACAACGGCGCCCATTTTTTTAAGTCTTTCTATGATTTGTGACTCGCCAGTATCAGTTCCTTTAACTTTACATCCCTCAGAAATAAGTAATTCGGCAAGACCACTCATACCGATACCACCTATTCCTATAAAAAATATATTGTCAATATTGTGTTTTTTCAAAAAAAAGCCCATATTTCCTCCTAAATATGAAAAAAGTACTTGAAATTATTTCAACTCTTTAGTATAATATATATATAAGCTAATTTATAATTTTGCTTATATACTTATCATAATATATATTATGAGAAAAATCAAGCAATTTTTAGCTAAACTAGGAGGATGGGAAAATGACAATTACAGACGTAAGAGTAAGACTTGTTGAAAAGGACGGTTTAAACTTAAAGGCAACAGCTTCTGTTACTTTTGATAACGCTTTTGTTGTTCATGACATCAAAGTTATTGAAGGAAGAGAAGGTTTATTCATCGCAATGCCTTCAAGAAAAGTACCTAACGGTACTTACAGAGACATAGCTCACCCAATCAACACTGAAACAAGAGCTGACATCGAAGAAAAAGTTTACAAAGCTTACGAAGCAGCTGTTGAAGACGCAAAAAACGAAGCTGATGAAGAAATACTAGTGATGGAAGAAAAATAGTTATTTTGTAATTAGTGTGAAATAGGAGCCTTAGCCAGGCTCTTTTTTCTTTGCAAATATATTTTTTAAGAATATATAAATATTTAAAAATAATATCTCCATTCGCAAGGCGAAACATCTTGACAAGTTTCTCTCTTAGTGATAAAATGAAAAAATTGAAAGGATGAGTTAAATGAAAAATTTACGAGCTATGTTTAATGACAAAAGATTTTTAAAATTAGTATATAGCCTTGCAGTGCCAGTTGCACTTCAAAATTTGCTCGCAAGTGTACTTAATACACTAGATACAACGATGATATCATCACTTGGCGACTATGCGATATCAGCTGTTGGACTTGCAAACCAAATTTTCTTCTTCATGACACTAATTTGCTTTGGTATAGCGACAGGAACCTCAGCGATGATAGCTCAGTTCTACGGCAAAGAAGACTACCAAGGTGTGAGAAGATCACATGGTATGGCGCTAATACTAGCAGTTATAGTTTCAAGCGTATTTACAGTACTTGCGCTACTGATACCAGAACAACTTATGAAAATCTTTACACAAGACCCAAACGTTATACCTTATGGAGTTACTTATCTTAGAGTAGTTTCATTCTCATACATACTAACAGCGGTAAACTTCATTTACTCAGTATCGATGAGAAGCATTGGCAATGCAAAGACGCCTCTAGTTGCCTCAACCATCGCCTTTTTTGGAAACGCCTTCTTTAACTATGTATTTATATTTGGTAAACTTGGTTTTCCAGCCATGGGCGTAGCGGGTGGCGCTTTAGGTACAATATTTGCACGTATATTAGAATTTGCAGTTTTATATATAGCACTTAAAAAACATAGAGGACCACTAACAGGCAAAATAAAAGACTTCGTGACATTCGACAGCCATTTTAAAAAAATGTATATAATGACAGCCGGACCAGTTATTATAAACGAAACATTCTGGTCACTAGGCCAAATCGTCTACCAAATTGCATACGCAAAGCTTGGCACAAGAAGCGTTACAGCCTTGCAGATAGGTATGACAGTACAAAATATATTCTTCGTTCTAGCTAGAGGCTTAGCAGGCGCATGCACGGTTATAGTCGGTAACTACATTGGCGCAGGAGATGAAGAAAAAGCATACAAATACGGCACATGGCTTTTGCAGTTATCAGCACTAACAGGCGTTATACTTGGCGCATTGATGATAATATTTAGAGATACTTTCTTTGTGATGTTTCCAAATATCACAGCCGAGTCAAAAGCAATCGCATCAAATTTATTTATAGCCATGGGATTAATACTTTTCGTTAAAACACATAACTCGACCCTTGTAGTCGGCATATTTAGAGGCGGTGGAGACACAAGATACTCAATGCTTTTAGAGATGAGCTGCGTTTGGCTAATTGGAGTGCCAATGTCATTTTTAGGCTCAGTAGCATTTAAATTACCGCTACACTTTGTGTATTTGATGGCATGCTGCGAAGAAGTAGCCAAGGCTTGCATAGGACTACCAAGAGTAATATCAAAGAAGTGGATAAAAAACTTAACAGATTAATTGGAAAATATTATAGAGCAGTTTAGGCTGCTCTTTTTTATGCCGAACACTTGAATGAAATTGCGCCATTTACTTGAATGAATTTATAGAATGGCTTGATATAGACGTTTTTAATTTGTAGAAAAAATAAAATGCTAGCTAAATTTAATTAGCTAGCATTGATTTTTGCATAATTTTGCCCGCGAATATTGTATCATAATCGCGGGCATTATATCAAATATTTTTATATACAAACCAATGTATACATAAGTCCATAATCTTTTTTGTCGCGTCTATATGAGTGGAAGTGCTGGTCTGTGACTGTGTCTACGCTTGAAATGTATATATTTTCTTCTTTAACACCGAGGCTCATTGCATCACATTTCACTACTTGTCCTAAATCTATCAAATAATGCGTTTCATCTTTTTTAAAAATAATATCCTCATAATAAAAATTCTTTTCGAAAACATTTTTTACATCGCTTTTCACTTCAAATGAATTTTTTTGTATATGTGGTCCGACATAAATTTTTAAATCTTCTGTTCTTGAACCAAGTCCCATCATTTTTTGAATTGCTTCTTTTACTATGGAGTTCGCTGTGCCTTTCCAGCCGGAGTGAACGGCTGCGATGCGTTTATTTACACAATCGTAGACTATTACTGGTAGGCAATCTGCGCTCTTAATCACGAGTACGTCGCCTTTTGCTCCAATAAGTCCATCGGTATCGTCATAAAAATTTATGCCATTATCATGAGCTATGGCGATGTTATTGGAGTGCACTTGGCGTGTCACATTTATGCTTTTATAATCAAGGCCAATGTGATGCAAAATTTTTGGAAGCTCATAAGCAAAGTAGTTTTCATTTCCTTTTATGTTTATGGGCTTAAGGCTCATCACGTTTTTAATGCCTAAATCGCTTAAATAATTGCTTATTAAATATTTTTCGTGTATTATTTCATAATCTTTCATAATTTTCCTCGCGTTCAAAATATGTAAAAGAAGCACCAATCAAGGTGCTTCATGTATTTTATTCAAAAAATGCTTTGTATGCTTTGTATGACATGTATGTGTCAAACTTTGATGTGATTTCGTTTGGTGCGTGCATGTTTAAAACTGCTGTACCGCAGTCAACTACTTCTGCGCCGTACTTGCTTAAAAGGTAAGCTATAGTTCCGCCGCCGCCTGCATCAACTCTACCAAGTTCGCCTGTTTGCCAAGCAACGCCTGCTTTGTCAAATATATCTCTTACATCTCTTAAGAATTCTGCGTTTGCATCGTTACATCCGCCTTTTCCGCCTGAGCCTGTGTATTTAGCGATTGCGATACCGCCGCCTAAAACTGCTGAGTTAGTCTTTTCATAAACTGAATCAAAGTTTGGATCGTAGCCAGCTGTTACGTCAGCTGAAAGTACCCAGGAGTTCTTTAAGCATCTTCTAACTGTTAGAGCTGAGTAATCACCTTCAAGTGCAGCTAGTTCGTGTAAAGCGTTTTCAAGAACATAGCTTGCCATACCAGTGTTACCTTGTGAGCCAACTTCTTCCTTATCCATAAACATAGCTAGAGCTGTGTATTTATTGTCTTTCATGTCGAGTATGCCCTTAAGTCCTGCGAATGCGCAAACTCTGTCATCTTGACCGTAGCTGAATATCATGGATCTATCAATACCTAGGTCACGAGCCTTTCCTGCTGGAACTACTTCGATTTCGGCAACTTTAAAGTCTTCTTCTTCGATGCCGTATTTTTCTTTTATGATTCTCATAACATTAGCTTTAACACGATTAGACTTATCATCGTCTTCACTTTCTAGTGGTATAGTGCCTATAAGTACGTTTAATTGTTCACCAAGTATGCCTTCAGCAAGTTTCTTTTGCATTTGTTCACGTGATAGGTGAATAAGTAGGTCAGTTATAGTGAATACTGGATCGTCATCGTCTTCACCGATTGAAATTTCAACCTTCTTTAAATCTTTTGTATAAACAACGCCATGAAGTGCTAGAGGGATAGTAGTCCATTGGTACTTCTTAACTCCGCCGTAGTAGTGAGTCTTTAAAAAGGCAAGTTCACTTGCTTCGTATAATGGATTTTGTTTAAGGTCAAGTCTTGGGCTGTCAATGTGAGCGCCAACAACTCTCATACCATCTTCCAATTTCTTTTCGCCTATAACGAATAATAAAACTGATTTTTCTTTGTTGTTAAAATAAAGTTTATCGCCCTTTTTAATTTTAGTGCCTTTTTCAATAAGCTTTTCTGCATCTTTAAAGCCGTTAGCTTCAGCCATGCGAATGATTTTTTTAACAGCTAGTCTTTCAGTTTTTGCTTTACTTAAAAAGTCTTTGTACTCTTCGTTGTAGCTTGTGATGTTTTCAAGCACATCGTTTGAAAGATTTAGCCATGAAATTTTTTCTGCCATTGTAATTCCTCCTTTTTTTATATTATAGCATATATGGGCAAAAAATTCATCAATTTTGGGTATAAATATAAAAATCGTTATGGAGGTTTATATGTTAATTAAAAATATTAATTTTATTGATACAATTAATGATAGTATTACTAAGGTCGATATGCTTGTTGCAAATGGCGTAGTTACTGCGATTGAAGAGCATATAGATAGTGATGATGCTTGCGTGATCGATGGCAATGGTTTATACATTTCACATGGCCTTATTGATACACACGTTCACTTCAGAGACCCAGGTCAAACTTATAAAGAAGATTTAGCTACTGGAGCAGCGGCTGCAAAGCGAGGCGGCTACACAGCTGTGCTTCTTATGGCAAACACAAAACCTGTTGTTGATAGTGCTGAGATACTTGAAGATATTTTAAATAGATCAAAAAATTTAGGCATATCCATTTATCAAAACGCTACAGTTACTAAGGGTATGCTTGGCGAAGAACTTGTTGATATGGATGCACTTCATAAGGCAGGCGCAATCGGTTTTACTGATGATGGCAAGCCTATAATGAAGGCGAAACTTTTGTATGACGCTCTAATCGAAGCCAAAAAATACGATGCACCAATCAGTTTACACGAAGAAGATCCGTTCTTCATAAAAAAAGCGGGCAAAAATGAAACTGCTCCAGCCATTGCCGAGGCTGTTATGGTGGCGCGTGATGCGTATCTAGCAGTAAAAGCGGTCTCAAAATTAAACTTCCAACATATATCATCAGCCGATTCACTAGAAATTATTAGAAATTATAAAAAATATACGGATAAAATATTTGCCGAGGTCACTCCTCATCATTTTACATTAACAGAGGAGGCTGTTGAGAAACACGGCACTTTAGCAAAAATGAATCCTCCTTTAAGGACGGCTGCCGATAGAGAAGCTATCATAGAAGCTATCAAAGACGGCACCATAGACATAATTGCGACTGATCATGCGCCTCATGCAGCTGAGGAAAAGGCTAAGGATTTCTTTAGTGCTCCGAGCGGCATCATAGGTCTTGAAACAGCTCTACCACTTGCAATAAGTGAGCTTCACCACAAGCATGGCATTGATTTAATAAAAATTATTAAGATGCTTACTATTAATCCAGCAAGGCTTTATGGGCTTGAAGAGGGCAGTATAAAGGTCGGATCTAAGGCTGATTTAGTAATTTTTGATATAAATAAAGAATTTATATATGAAAAATCTTCATCTAAGTCGCAAAATTCACCATTCTTAGGTGAAAAATTAAAAGGAAAAGTTATTTATACGATAAAAAATGGAGAGGTGGTTTACAGTGAAGACGATAGGTTTAATTGTTAATCCAAAGGCTGGCGTCGGCGGCTCCGTTGCACTAAAGGGCTCGGACGGCGAGGCTATATATGAAGAAGCGATAAAGCGTGGCGCGAGTGAAAAAGCACATCTAAGATGCGAAGAAGCTTTTAGTCACCTACTTGATATAAAGGACGAGTTCAAGGTTTTTACAGGAAATCATAGGCTTGGTGAGGACGAGATGAAAAAGCTTGGACTAAATTATGAAGTCGTTTACGAGACAGATGCTGATACAACGGCTGAAGATACGAAAAATGCTTTAAAAGAGATACTTAAGAAAGACGTTGATATGATTGTATTTGCAGGGGGAGACGGCACAGCTCGTGATGTTTACGACGCAGTGGGCCTAACAAAGCCCGTGATAGGCATACCTGCTGGAACTAAGATGCATAGCTCAGTTTTTGGCGTTTCGCCAAAATCAGCTTCAGAAGTCATCAGAGCCTTTATATTAGACGAATCCTACGAAATAATCGAGTCAGAGGTCATGGATATAGATGAGGATGCATTCAGAAAAGAGATTTTAAACGTAAAACTATATGGCGCACTAAATGTAGTTAACAAGGGAAAGATGATGCAAGTGGGTAAGAGCCCTCAAAGTGCATCAGAAAACGCAGATCTTGAATCCATCGCTCAATTCGTTGTTGATGAAATGAAGGACGATACGCTATATATAGTCGGAAGTGGCTCAACCATTCGCCCGGTTATGAATCTTCTAGGCCTTGAAAATTCGCTACTTGGCGTCGATCTTGTATATAATAAGAAACTTATCAAAAAAGATGCGAGCGAGAGTGAAATTTATGAGGCACTAAAAAAATATCCTAAGAGAAAAATTATCGTTACCATCATTGGCGGCCAAGGCTACATCTTCGGTCGTGGCAATCAACAGTTTTCTTCTAGAGTAATTAGAGAAGTAGGCAAGGAAAATATCATAGTCATAGCAACACAATCAAAATTAAACAGCATAGCAGGCGGCAATTTGCTTGCAGATACAGGCGACGATTCGACAAACGAGTACCTAGCAGGCTACTATAATGTTATCGTTGACTATAATTACATGAAACTCATAAAACTTGTTTATTTGTAAAAAATATTAGTTTTACGAAAATATTTTGTAAAAAGCCTTGACAAATTTTATAAACATAGTATAATATTCTCTGTGATAAATAGAAATAATACATGATATAGAGGAAAGAGGAGAATATGAGTAAATTAAAACGCAAATGGAGAAAGAGTAAATCACTCGCAAGAACATTCGCACTAGTACTTAGTATTGTGATGATCTTGTCGATAGTGTTACCGATATTGATTAATAATTAATTATATGCATAATAGCTTGTAACAGTTTGTTACAAGCTATTTCTTTATTTCGCGCTAAAGCGAGCCCTTGAACTCGTTCTTTCCTCATCAATGCTCACGTACTTCGTGTACGCTCCGCTTGATTCGTCAGTCCACTTCGTCCAATCATCTCGCTTTATCTGCGAAATTTGTATTGTGCAAGTACAAAGCAATGCTCGAGTACATTTGTACAGTTAAGTCCATGCACCAAGAGAACGAGTGCTAGCGATGTTCGATTGGCTATGCATGCCTTATGCCAGAGTTTACAAAGAGACGGAACGAAGTGAACGTCGATTTGATTAAACTTACGGCCACTCCAAAAAATTCTGCACAACGCATAGCGTAAAGGTTCTCGGCCATTTATGGGCGAGGTTCTTCAATCATCTTGATTTCTTTGCAAAATTCTTGCGGTGTTTATTTACATTGCAATAATAACTGTTTAAGCTCGTCAGTCCACATCGTGCAATCATCACATTTGCTCTGAAAATTTTAATGAATAGATCTTATAACTATTTTTATTTTGTAAAGATATTAATACTTACACGAAATATATTTTTTTGCTATATAAACAACTAAGTATTTAAGCAGCTTTCCTCAATCCTATTTCCCAAACTCTAAAAATATTTGACTTTGGAAAGTAGATGTGCTATGATTAACTTAGCAGGTGAGATTATGAAAATTATTAAAAGAGAAAAGTACTTAGACAGACTCATAGGACTTAAAAATACGCCAGACATAAAAATTATTACAGGTATGAGACGTTCTGGCAAGTCTGAGCTTCTTAAAAACTATATAAAGTATCTTGAAGAAAATGATAAAAATGCGAACATTATCTATATTGACCTTCAGTTATTAGAAAATGAAGATTTACTTGACTACAAAGAGCTTAATCGCTACATCGTAGGTCATTATCAAGAGGCTAAAAATAATTATCTTTTCATAGATGAAGTGCAATTATGTAAACATTTTGAGAAAACTATTAACAGTCTTCACTCGCAAAAACTTTTTGACATCTACCTAACGGGATCAAACGCATTTTTGCTAAGTAGTGATCTAGCTACATTATTCACGGGTAGATTCATTGGAGTAGAGGTATTTCCATTCTCATTTAAAGAGTTTATGGAATATTTTGAATACGATGATATTGACAAGGCTTTTGGGGCATACATTGACATGGGCGGCATGGCAGGCTCATACGTCTATACTAATGACGAGGACAGAAAGGCTTATTTAAAGAGTGTTTATGAGACAAGCATTATGAGAGACCTAGTTCAAAGGCACGATATCAGAGACAAGGTGCTACTAAAAAAGCTTGGGGATTTTATGCTTTCAAATATTGCAAATCTTACTTCCTTAAGGAAAATTGCTGACACTTTGAAAAGCGACAAAGAGCCTGTTAATCACAAGACCATAGCCGATTATGTATCATATATGTGTGAATCTTTCTTGTTTTACAAGATGAATAGGTACGATATACAGGGTAAGTCGTATCTAGCGACTATAGAAAAATATTATTTAGTTGACCATGGTTTTAGATCCGCTATACTTGGCACAAAAAATATGGATTATGGCAGGATATATGAGAACATGGTTGCACTTGAGTTATATAGAAGAGGCTACGAAGTTTACGTCGGAAAACTTTATGAAAAAGAAGTAGATTTTGTTGCGATGAAGGCGAGTGAGAAGATATATATACAAGTATCAGATGATATAAGTACTGAAAAAACTATGAAGAGAGAGTTAGAGCCACTTCTTTCGATTAGAGATGCCTACCCTAAACTAATTATATCAAACACAAAGCATCCGATGACGCTTATGGAAGGGGTTAAAATATATGATTTAGCTAGATGGCTAGCTGGTGACGAAGTTTAATTTCGCGCTAAAGCGAGCCCTTGAACTCATTCCTTCCTCATCAATGCTCACGTACTTCGTGTACGCTCCGCTTGATTCGTCAGTCCACTTCGTCCAATCATCTCGCTTTATCTGCGAAATTTGTATTGTGCAAGTACAAAGCAAGGCTCAGAAGGGCTTCTGAGAACATTAGCGTTTTGAGTTTAAGCCCTTGAACTCGTTAGAGTGATTATAGTTGTAGAACTTAGTTAATACTAGGTTCTTTTTTATTCTACAATCAAGCATTTAAGCAGCTTTTCGCAATCATATTTCCCAAACTCTAAAAATTTTCTACTTTGGGAAGTAGAAATCCATTATTACGCTAAAATAATAAAAATAAGACTTTAGTATTAATTTTTCTAAACACAATTTTTAAAGGCGCGGCCATTACATAAACCTAAACTATTTATATATTTATGTCGATAATTTAACAATTATTATCTTGAAAAATCGTCTCGCTTATACTATAATGTGTATGTAGGAAATTTTTAAACACAATATATAGATAGGAGGACTTATGTTAAAGGTAGAAAAGCGTAATGGCAATGTGGTCGATTTTGAGCAAGACAAGATTAAAATTGCCATTGAAAAGGCGATGAAAGAAACTGATAAGGGGATTGACGAAGAGGTTTCTCAAAAAATCGCGTGTGAAGTTTTTGAAGAGTTAAAGAACAAGGAACTTGTTGATATAGAGGATATACAAGACTTAGTTGAATTCTCTCTGATGAAGTATAGACCAGAAGTTGCGAAGAAATACATTCTTTACAGACAAGAAAGAACTAAGCTTAGAGAGAAGGGCTGGGACATGACTGCTCTACAAAGGGACATCTATGACAAGAAATATCGCTACGATGGCGAATCTTTCAACGATTTTCTTACTAGAGTTAGTGGAGGCAATGAATACATTAAAAAAGCTATCAAGGATAAAAAGTTTATGCCAGCGGGCAGGATACTTGCAGGACGCGGTCTTGACAAGCTTGGTAGAAAGATCACTTTATCTAACTGTTATGTAATGCCAAAGGTCGAAGACAGTATCGAATCTATCTTTGATACAGCAAAATATCTTGCTAGAACTTATAGTTATGGCGGTGGCTGCGGTGTAAACATATCAAAGCTTCGTCCAAAGGGAGCAAGAGTCAATAACGCGGCGCTTACTACGACTGGATCCGTTTCATTTATGGACTTATTCAGCTTAGTTACTGGTCTTATAGGCATGCGCGGCAGACGTGGAGCACTTATGCTAAACATGGACTCATCTCACCCAGATATAGAAGAGTTCATCAACGTGAAGAATGACCTTGACAAGGTGACTTACGCAAACATCTCTGTAAATGTTGATGACGAGTTTATGAAAGCGGTTAAAAACGATACAGAATATGACCTACACTTCACTGTTGAAGCCAATGGTCAAGAGATACACAAAAAGGTTAGAGCCAAAGAATTATTTGAAAAGCTAGCCTACAATAACTGGAACGACGCAGAGCCAGGTATTTTATTTAAAGATAGAATTGATTCGTGGCATTTAATGAGCGAGTTCGACGATTTTGAGTTTGCAGGCGTAAATCCATGTGCAGAAGAGCCACTGCCAGCCTTTGGTAGCTGTAACCTATCTTCAATAAACATCTCAAATTTTGTTAAATATCCATTCAAGGAAGATGCTTATTTTGATTTTGAAGATTTTAAAGTAGCCGTTAAACATGGCGTAAGATTCCTAAATGGAGTTCTTGACGAAAACGCAGAGCTTCATCCACTTAAGGAGCAAAGGGAAGTAGCTAAAAATTTAAGGCAAATCGGTTTGGGACTAATGGGTGTCGCTGATATGTTTATAAAATTAGGCATAAGATACGGCTCAGACGAGTCCATCGACCTAATCAAGAAGATTGGTAGAGTTATGATAAATGAAGCACTTAGAGAGTCAGCTATGCTTGCTAAGAAAGACGGCCCATTCCCAATGTATAGAGAAAAAGAATTTTTGGCATCAAAATTCCTTCAAAAGAACGCCGATCCAGACGTAATTGAATTAATTAAGGAACATGGTGTAAGAAACTCACAATTATTAACAATGGCGCCAACAGGCTCAATCTCAACACTACTTGGCTGCTCCAACGGCGTTGAGCCAATTTTCCAAATCTCATACACAAGAAAAACTGAAAGTTTAAACAACGAAGACACTTACTACAAAGTTTATACAGAGATAGTTCGTGAATACATGGATGCTCACGGCATTAGAGACGAAGAAGATTTGCCGGACTTTATCATAACAAGTAAAGACCTTGATTACAAGGACAGAATACTTGTTCAATCCGCTTGGCAAGAGTTTATCGACGCGTCAATATCTTCAACATGCAACGTTCCAAATGAGTTTACAGTTGAACAAGTCGAAGAGCTTTACATGTTTGCTTGGGAAAAAGGCCTTAAGGGCGTAACTATCTATAGAGATGGCTGCCAAAGAGCTGGCATATTGATCTCGAATAATAAAAAGTCTACTAAAGAAAAGATAGACGAGCTTCAAGGCGAGATCGATGCGCTTGCAAAGAACGCACTTGCAGAAAACCCTGATGTTTGCCCAATGTGCGGCGGCAAGATGAATCACTCAGGCGGATGCAGAGAGTGCCAAGACTGCGGTTATAGTCCTTGCTCAATCTAATTTAATATATGTTTATAGGATCCCGATTATTATCGGGATCTTTTTTTGCGTCATGATTATGGACTCGTTATGACAATATTTTTGCCATAATAATTATTTTTTCGAAATAAATATTTTAACAAAACTATTTTTATAACTTTTTCATAATAAATAAATTTTTATAATCAATTTTCAAGCTTATCCCATTAAAAAAGAGCCATCCATGTGGATGACTCTTGATATACATATTAATTTTTCTTTTCTAATATGTCTTTATTTTCTTTAAGCAATTCGGATAATTTTTTAAGCTCATCACGAACGTGTTTTTTCTCCTCGTCTGTGTAGTGACCCTCGATAACGCTATTAACGAAGTTAACCCTGTGGTCAACCACTTCGTCTAAAATGTGTACGCCTTTTTCAAGAGGCGAGATACGTATAACTCTTTTATCTTTTTCGTCTTTTTTTCTTTCAACAAAACCAAGTTTTTCCATCCTATCGATAAGGTCTGTTACAGTTGAAAATGCTAGGCCCATGGATCTACTTAAATCACCTATGCTGATCGGGTTGTCTTTATATTTCACTATAAATTGAAGTGCGGTAAACTGTGGCGGTGTAACGCCTAAGCTTGACAAAACCTTTCTTCCTTCTACCCTTACAGCAAAGTCTGCTCTTCTTAAGAAAAGCTCTATATCACGAATTGTATCGTTCATCTTCTCCTCCTTAAAGATATTTGAAATATCAGTACATAAATTATATAATAATTTAATTACTTTGTCAAATTTTCTTTTTTAGGGCAAGATGCGCAGCCAACTTGACCAAATAAGTGATGTACCTTGATTGCATTTACTGGGCAATGTCTTACGCAGTCATTACATCTGATGCACTCTGGCGAATTTGGATTCTCGTATGTCTTTATGCCAAATTTACAAACTTTCTCGCATTTTTTACAGTGTATACATGATGAATCGATGGAGAAGTTATAAAAACTGATTTTATTAAAAAGACCATAGATAGCGCCTAGTGGGCAGATGAAGCGGCAGAATACTCTGTATGAGAATATACTTACTAAGACAACTACTATCAAAATAGTTAATTTTGAGAAGAAAAGTGCTCCAAGCATTTGTCTTAAATCTGCATTTTTAGCGATTAGTGGAAGACCTCCTTCTAAAATACCTTGTGGGCAGATAAGTTTACAAAAGTATGGATTACTTGAACCAAAATCATCTTTAAGTAGTAGTGGCATGCCTATTACAAAAACTGCTAGCACCACATATTTTATGTAGCTTAAGTATTTAGCAATACTTGGTTTTATCACAAGCTTCTTTGTCTTGATCTTGTATAAAAGGTCTTGAATTAGTCCAAATGGGCAAAGGAAGCCGCAGATGAATCTACCTAAAAGTATGCCGAACAAGAATAAAAATCCTAGTACATAAAAAGCTATAGCGTGTGCAGGTGAGCCGATACATGCTTGCAAGGAGCCTATAGGGCAGGCTCCAAGTGCAGCTGGGCAAGAGTAGCAGTTAAGTGTTGGCACACAAAATTGTTTTAAATTGCCTTGATATATTTTGCCTTTTAAATAATTTGGTAAGATGGGGTTTGACGCAAAGAAAAATAATACTTGCGAGATCCATCTTTTTGATTTTTTAACTATCTTCATAATTTTAACCCAGTCCTATGCATTCAAAACAGATATTGGCAGCTTTTTTAAGTACTGTCAAATAATCAAGTCTTTTGTATCCTATGAATAAGAAAGCTATAGCCATGGCTAGAAATACATATTGTGTTACTTTCTTTTTCTTCATTTTATTTCATTTCTTTCGGAACGTATTGTTCACAAAGTTCTTTAAATCCTTCGTAGCTTTGAGCACCGATGATAGGTGAGCCAACGATGTTACCTTCTTTGTCAAGAACAAATGTAGTTGGATAGCCTGTTACAGCTGCTAGGAATTTATCGTTCATCTTTTGTGTTGGAACAAGATTTGGATAAGCACATCCTTTGCTTTCAACGATTCTCTTTGCAAGAGCGATTATATCTTCACGGTTTTGTTTTAAAGCGTCATTCATATTATCACTTGCTGGACTTATATCAGAAACGATTCCTAAGAAACCAATTTTGTCCTTGTATTCTTCATAAACCTTAGCAAGGTCTGGCATTTCTTTCTTGCATGGTCCGCAGAAAGTTCCCCAAACATTTACTATAGTATACTCATGTTCAGCTAAAAAGTCTTTTGCAACAAATTTTTTACCATAAATATCTTCTGAATCAAAATCAAATTTTGAGCTAGTACCTTCTTGGCTACCGTCAATGCTAAGTGGTTTAGCTACTTTTATAGATTTTTTAACATTTTCAAGATCTTCGTATAATTTATCATAAATGTCTTGATCTTCGCCAGTAAGTCCTTCAGCCTTGTTCATGTATGACCATACAAAGTTGTATCCATCAACACTTGCTAATTTTTCGTTATTGTCAAAACCAGTTAAAGCCTTTAAGCCTTCATCATCCTTTGGCATTTTGTCATCAGCTATAACATTTACAGCCCAAATCTTAGAAAATTCATTGATAACCTTGTCAAGCTCTTCCTTTTTCTTGTCTTCGCTTAAAGATTGGTCCATAAGTAATTTTGCATAAGCGTTAGCTTGTTCAGTACTAGCAAAGCTTGATTTAACTCCGCCGTATATGTCGCCAGCGTGATCTCTTTTTTCAAGAAGCTCGTTATAAACGTGAATATTTTCGAATGGTTTTCCCCAAACTTCTGGGTTTAGAGTATATTTAACGCCACTAGTCTTGATGGCGATAGTACCTTTATCCATGTCTTGTTCAGTTGATTTGATCTCACTTTGATCAACAACGTGATCTCCTCCAGATGACTTGTTACAACTAAATAAGAATAAACTTGTCATCATTAGTAGTAATAATAATTTTTTTAAATTCTTCATTTCTTTCCCTCCATAATTTAAATGAATATTTCGTTTTACAAAAAGATTATACAATATAAAAAAATCATTTACAAGTGAAATGGACCAAATAATATATACAAAATAGTAACAAAAGATTTATTAAAAAATCCTTCCATATTATATGTGTATTGATATTACTCATCATAATATAACTCCTATATCGGTTTAGTACAATTAAAAGATAAATTATGTAAATATCTCTTGTAAAATTAATACAGTTGTGTTAGAATAGATATGTAAACTAATATTACAAAAGGAGTGATTTTATGGAAAAAGGAGTTAGAGTTTATTCAGAAATTGGTAAACTTAGAAAAGTAATCCTTCACAGACCTGGTGAAGAAATTAACAACGTATCACCAGATACAATGCAAGAACTACTTTTCGACGAAGTACCTTATTTAGATCAAGCACTAAGAGAACATGATTTCTTTGCAAACCTTTTAAAAGAAAGTGGCTGCGAAGTTTACTATCTAGAAGACTTAGTTGCTGACGTAATTAAGGACAAAAATCTAAAGGAAAGCTTAATCGAGGAATTCTTAGACGAAGCTGACCTACACACACCTAATGAAAGATACATCATGAAGGATATCTTGTTACAACAAAAGACTGATAAAGACATGGTTATGAAGATGATAGCTGGTACAAGAATGACTGAGCTTACTAAGAGAAGCAAAGAAACACTTGCTGATTTCTCAGATGCTGACAGATATTTCTTAACAGTACCAATGCCAAACGCTTACTTCACAAGAGACCCATTCGCAAACATCGGTCACGGTGTTGCAATCAATAAGATGTGGTCAAATGTTAGAAGAAGAGAAACATTATTTGGTAAATATATCTATGACCATCACGAAATGTTTAAGGGAGTAGACGTACCTAGATGGTATGACAGAACAGATACTTTCCATACAGAAGGTGGAGACCAACTTATTCTTACTAAAGATGTATTAGCAGTAGGTATCTCTCAAAGAACTGAAGCAGCAGCACTTCAAAAATTAGCTGAAAACGTTTTGAACGCTGGCGAATTTAAGACAGTTCTTGCAATTAACATCCCTCAATCACACGCATTCATGCACCTTGACACAGTATTTACAATGATCGATAAGGATAAATTCACTATCCATCCAGAAGTTGAAGGACCTCTAGTAGTTTACTCAATGGTTAAAGACGGCGACAAGATCGTTATAACTGAAGAAAAGGACTCACTAGATAAGATTTTAGCTCACTACCTAGGCTTAGATGCAGTTGATCTAATCAGATGCGGCGGCGGACTAGGAATTGACGCTCAAAGAGAACAATGGAACGACGGATCAAACACATTAGCTATCGCCCCAGGCGAAGTTGTAGTATATGACAGAAACGTAGTAACTAACGATTTACTTGAAAAAGAAGGAATCAAATTACACAGAATGCCATCATATGAACTTTCAAGAGGTAGAGGCGGCCCAAGATGTATGTCTATGCCACTTTACAGAGAAGATGTTAAATAATTAAAAAATTCTAAAATACGGAGGTTATTAAAGAATGGCAGTTAATTTACACGGCAGAAATTTCATCACACTAAAAGATTTTACACCAGATGAAATCCACTACCTATTAAACCTAGCTAGCGACTTAAAAGCTAAGAAGAGAGCAGGTATTAAAGGTGATTTACTAGATAGAAAGAACATCGTACTTTTATTTGAAAAAACAAGTACAAGAACAAGATGTTCATTCGAAGTTGCTTGTATGGACGAAGGTGGCCAAGTTACATTCTTAGGCTCACAAGACTCACAAATGGGTAAAAAAGAATCAATCGAAGATACTGCAAAAGTATTAGGTAGATTCTACGATGGTATCGAATTTAGAGGATTTAAACAAGAAACAGTTGATACACTTGCTAAACACGCAGGAGTACCAGTTTGGAACGGTTTAACAGACCTTTACCATCCAACACAAATCTTAGCTGACTTCATGACAGTTAAAGAATATGTTCCAAAGCCATTTAACGAAGTTAAATTCGTTTACGTAGGCGACGCTAGAAATAACATGGGTAACTCCCTAATGATAGGCGCAGCTAAGATGGGTATGCACTTTGTAGCACTTGCTCCAAAGGAATTATGGCCATCAAAAGAACTTGTTAAGGAAATGGAAGAAGTTTCCAAAGTAACAGGCGCAACTATCGAATTCGAAGAAGACGTTAAGAAAGCAGTTAAAGGCGCAGACGTTATCTATACAGACGTTTGGGTATCAATGGGCGAAGAAGACAAATTCGAAGAAAGAATTAAACTTCTAAAACCATATCAAGTAGATATGAAGATGATCAAAGCTACAGGCAATGAACACGTTATCTTCTTACACTGCTTACCAAGCTTCCACGACCTTAACACTAAGATCGGTGCTGAAATTGGTGAAAAATACGGCTTAAAAGAAATGGAAGTTACTGACGAAGTATTCAGAAGCAAGTACTCAAGAGTATTTGACGAAGCTGAAAACAGAATGCACACTATAAAAGCAGTTATGGTTGCTACTATAGGAAAACTATAGAATGAAGGTAGTAGTTGCATTAGGAGGCAACGCTCTAGGAAAAACTTGTGCAGAACAAAAAGAATTAGTTAAGAAGACAGCAAAACCAATCGTCGACTTAATCGAACAAGGTAATAAAGTTACCATAGCTCATGGCAACGGTCCTCAAGTAGGACTTATCAATAACGCATTCAAAGGCGATATGCCATTTGCTGAATGCGGCGCGATGAGCCAAGGCTACATCGGATACCACTTACAAAATGCCATCAAGGCAGAACTAAAGAAAAGAGGCATCAAAAAGAACGTAGCAACAGTTATTACACAAGTTTTAGTAGATAAAGATGACAAAGCATTCCAAAATCCAACTAAGCCAATCGGCCTATTCTATACAAAAGAAGAAGCAGAAAAGCTTATGGCCGCAACAGGCGACACATACGTTGAAGACGCAGGTAGAGGCTACAGAAAAGTTATAGCTTCACCAAAGCCAATCGATGTTATAGAAAAGGATGTTATCAGTCACTTAATTGAAGCTGGAGACGTTGTAATCACAGTTGGCGGCGGCGGAATCCCAGTTGTTACAAACGGCGAAGGCTACGAAGGAGTAGCAGCTGTTATCGACAAAGACTTCGCTTCAGAAAAACTTGCTGAGATAGTTGATGCAGATCAATTAATCATATTAACAGCAGTTGAAAAAGTTGCCATAAACTTCGGTAAAGAAAATCAAGAAGAGCTTGACAAAGTAACAGTAGATGAGATGAAAAAGTACTCAGAAGAAGGTCACTTCGCAAAAGGATCCATGCTTCCAAAAGTTGAAGCAGCAATCATGTTTGCAGAGTCAAAACCAGGTAGAGTTAGCTTAATCACATCACTTGAAAAAGCAGGCGAAGGTATCGAAGGAAAAACTGGAACAATAATTTCTAAATAATAGAAATATATGAAAGAGCAGATTAATTTCTGCTCTTTTTGTTTAGAAATTATTAGCCGTGGGTATATATCTAATGACAAAAATTTAGGAGGGATAATAATGAAAGATATTACAGTTTATACAAGTACAACTTGTTCATTCTGCCACATGGTAAAGGATTACCTAGACAGCAAAGGATTAAAATACACAGAAAAGAATATTGCAGAGGACAAAGAAGCTAGGATGGAAATGATGAAGATGGGCTTCACAGGCGTTCCAGTTGTAATTATTGGTGATGAAAAGATACTTGGCTACGACAAAGCAAAGATCGATGCAGCATTAGAAGACTAAGATATTTATTAAAGTATGTACCCTTTGGTGCATACTTTTTTTATGCCTTTAGAATGGATGGGCCACTTCGTAGAAAACTTATAAATTATTTATTTTACACATAAGAGACATACTTATGCCATTTAAAACATATATACGCATTTAATAGACCGAAATTGACATGCACACGAAGAAAAAAGGTGGAAACCCACCGAAATTCTTCGACTTATGATTAAAACTATGCTATAATTATAAAAAAGAAATATAAGGAGGACTTATGCTAGACAAATTTGGATTTGATTTATGGGCCGAGGATTACGACAAAACAGTTGAAATCTCCGAGAGTGAGGACGAATATCCCTTCGCTGGATATAAAGGTGTTCTTGCATACATCTATGATGCCGTTAGAAAAATGAAGGCAAAAAAAGTTCTTGACATAGGTTTTGGTACGGCGATACTTTCAAAAAAACTTTATGATGATGGTCTTGAAATACACGGTCAAGATTTTTCAAAGAATATGCTCGATATAGCACTTCAAAAAATGCCAAAGGCAAAATTATATGAAGGCGATTTCGCAAAAGCCTTAGACAAGAATATTTTGAATGAAAAATATGACGCGATACTCGCAACATATTCAATTCATCATATAGTTGATGCCGAGAAAAAAGATTTTTTAATGAGACTAATCAGTTTATTAAACGATGACGGCAAAATTTTCATTGGCGACGTAAGCTTTTTAGATAAAAAATCATTGGAATCTTGCAGAGAAAAGTCGAAGGATTATTGGGATGATGACGAGCATTACATTGTTTACGAGAGCATCAAGAAAGATTTCCCAAATGCAATTTTCAAAAAAATAAGTTTTTGCTCAGGCGTTTTGATCTTAGAAAAATAATTACTAAAGTATGTACCTTTTGGTGCATACTTTTTTTATGGGTATAGATAGACGAAGAAAAAAGGTGGAAACCCACCGAAATTCTTCGAGTTAATATATTTTATTTCTTACAAAATAGTAACAATTAATCAAAATCCATTTACAATGCGCTTTATTGTGATATACTATAGATAAGGAAGTGATACTATGAAAAAGTTTTTACTTATACTAATGTCTTTGCTAATAGTGATGAGTGCATTTGCTTGTCAAAAGCAAAATGATGCACCAAATGAAAAAAGTGATGCAAATGAAACAAATCAAACAAATGAAATCGACGAGCCAGATCATACTGACGAAGGAGCTCTAATCCCTGCTGTTATGGTGGACGGCAAATTATACAAGGATACTGGCTGTCTAAATAATCTAGTCACTTGCGGAACCATGGACGGAAAGATTGAAAAAGTCGTTCCTACAAGTGAGTTTCCAAAGAACGACGGCGAGTCAAACTTTGACAAGTGCGAGTACCAATACGCTGGTGATGGCTTTTTAACTGTTTATTATGAAGGAAAATATCTTTTGTTCTCCACTGGTGACATTTGGGACGAGACTAAGAAATATGTCGCAAATTTCACAGGAACTGTAGAGGAAGTAGTATATGACGAAAGTGCAAAGGCTGCTACTATGCTTAGAATAAAAGATATAGAGGTGCCTAAAGAGTTTAAATATGTTTTCGGCAAAAATACCGAGTATCCAAATCCATTCTTAGTAAAGCTTGATAATGTAGTCGTTCAAAAGGACAGAGAGCCAATTGATGCAAAAGAAATTGAAGGCAAAAAAGTCACAGTCTACTTTGATGGTACTGCGCACAATACAGAGCTAACATCAAGTGCACTAATTACCATCGATTCAGCTTATGAAGTAGAAGTTCTAGACTAAGATGGACAGCATACAAAATATTTTCAAGGAAAAATTTAAGACTAAAGATATAAAAAGGAAATTAATTCTGAGCCTGATATACTTAGTAGTTACTGGACTAATCTATCTCGTAACTAAGCTCACTGGACTAATTTTTTCAGTAAACTTAGTGTTTATACACATAACACTTCGAGGGCTTTGCTTCGGGCTATTCTTGCTAGCTGCAATTTGGATAATTTATACTCTATCACTTATTTTAGATGCACGTAAAAAAATTATTCCCAGAGTAATCATCTCATTAATAATTGCGGTAATTGTGTTATTCACAGCATTTGCAGGACTTATGATTGGCCTTGGCGCTGATACTTACTACGAATTTATTTCGGATGATGGCAAAAACATAGCCGTAGTAAGCGAATATAACTTTTTATTTAGCACGACACTTAATATGTATAAAAGAGAGAACGTATTCTTCCTTCGCAAGATTAAGGACTATTTCTACACAGGCGATCAAGGCTATATCATGGACGCTGGCATATATGAAGTGAAGTGGGATGGTGCTATATTTAAACTTAGTTTTGAGCAAAAATATGGACCATATAATTATGAATACAATTTAAATGATTATTAATGGCTTTCGTATGAGAGCCATTTTTCTTGCCAAAATTTATCCTAAGTGATATAATATCTTTATAAGCAATATACTTTATTAGCATGATAAATTAAGGAGGAGAAAATGAAGAAGAAAATTTCGTTATTATTAGTAGTTCTTATGCTAGTGACATTTATGCCTATGTCAATGGCTGTGAGCGAAGAAAGGTCTATGGAAAGTTCTCAAAAGTTTACGGTTAACGGCGAAGCGCGTGATATTAGAGCTTATATCATAAAAGGGAAAAATTATTTAAAGCTACGTGATGCAGCCGCTGCACTTAAAGGAACTAAGGCACAATTCCAAGTTGACTATGACAAAGAAAAAAATCTTGTTATGATTGAAACTAATAAACCGTACGAAGATTTATCAAATACCAAGATCTATTCATCACAAAAAAAGCTTTGGGCAACTATGAAAGATATGGATATACTTTTTAATGGTAAAGAGAGAAAACTTAAATCTGCTTTTATTATCGATACAAATTACATCGAACTAAGAGATTTAGCTAAATTACTTGGTTTTAGCGTTGGCTATGACGCGCCTACAAAAATTGTAGCAATTACATCAGATAAAGTTAAAATGCCTTGCTTACTTGATTTTGAGCTAGAAGACTTTGACGGCAAAAAATATAATATAGCTGACATATTAGCCGAGCACGAATACACTTTAGTCAACGTTTGGTCGACTGAGTACGCACAATGCAAAAAAGAACTTCCTGACTTAACAAAGCTTGCAAACGATTATAATGGCAAAGCTGGCTTCCTTGGTGTTATTCATAACATTGAGCCTCTTACTAGCACATCAAGTGATTATGACAAGAAGACTAGAGAAGAAAATATAACTACGGCAAAGGACTTATTAAACCAAGCTTATGCCAAATATGCCAATCTATGTCCTAGTCAAGCGGCTGAGAAGTATTTTAATTTTAAGATCAAAGCCTTTCCAACAGTTTTTATCTTTGATAGCGAGGGCAATATTCTCGAAACATTTATTGGCGTTGGCGCTCATGGTTTCTACGAAAAATATGAAAGAGCATTGAAAAAATATATTAAATAATTATTAAGGGCTTTCAGATGAGAGCCCTTTTATAATTACCTTTATGCTTTAATAGCTTTTAAAGACCATTCACGTCTTTATTTTTTTTTATTTTTGTGATATAATATTTATAATTATAGTTTAAAGGAGGCAAGGGATGAGCGAAGCTTTATACAGAAGATTTAGACCCAAGACTTTTAACGAAATCATCGGTCAAGATCACATCACAACCATACTTAAAAATCAAATACTACTAAGTAGACTATCTCACGCCTACCTATTTACTGGCACGCGCGGAACAGGCAAAACTTCTCTTGCGAAAGTTTTTGCGAGAGCAATAAATTGCCTTAATCCACATGATGCCGAGCCTTGTAATGAGTGCGAGAACTGTCTTGAGGCGCTTGGTGGCAAGGCAGTCGACATCATAGAGCTAGACGCTGCATCAAATAACTCCGTCGACAATATTCGTGAGCTTCGCGATAAGGCGATATATCTACCAACTAAGCTAAAATACAAGGTCTACATCATAGACGAGGTTCACATGCTATCGAAGGGCGCCTTCAATGCACTTCTTAAAATACTTGAGGAGCCGCCAAAGCATCTGATATTCATACTTGCGACGACAGAGCCAGAGAGGATACCTAAAACAATCATCTCACGTGTTCAGCGCTTTGATTTTAAAAGGATAGACGAGGATCTCATCGCAAAAAATTTATCTCGCGTTCTTGACATCATTGGCAAAAAATATGAGGACGATGCAGTTCAAATCGTTGCTAGAGCAGGCGCTGGCTCGATGAGAGACGCCTTATCCATGCTTGAGAGCACCATCAGCTACTCAGACACACTTACTAAAGATAGCGTCTTGAAAGCCTTGGGACTACTTGATGAATCCTACTCAACTGGCATAGTAGAGGCGATATTCACACGCAATCTCGAAAAATATTACTTGAGTTTAGATAAGCTCTTCCTTGATGGCAAGGACGAAGCGATGATTATAGATGGCATAATTAAGGCACTTAGAGAGATTTTATACGACAAAGTTAATAAAACCCACAAATATAATTTCAGCTTTGACATAAAGCTTATGGACATCATAAACGCGATCGACATCTACATGGATTATCTTGAGAGGATGAAATTTGTCAAAGAAAAGAGAATTTTTGTTGAGATGGCGGGTCTTAAGGTCATGAGCCTTGATAGCGACGTTATGAAGATGAACTTCGATAGGAGTGTCACAGTTAGTGATTTAGCACATCCTGTTAATAATAATCAAGTTAATGGTGATGGAGAAGCCACTTCGTCAAAAACAGTTCAAGATACACAAGACGATGCCTTTGATGACTTAGCAAGCCTTGAGATGGTCATGGTGGACTATGAAGATGAAGGATTTTATTTCACAGAAACAGAAGAAGAATCCAAAAAAGAAATAAAAACAAAACACAAGACAGAATCAGAAAATCATACAGAGCACAGAGAAAAAACACAATTCACTGAGACGGAGAAATCAGAAATTGAAACATATTTTGACGAAGAGACACAAGACGAAGAGGAAACTCATGAGACTGAAGCTACTAAAAACATAATCCCAGATGAAAATGAAGAAAAAACTATTGACCTAGATGAAGATGAAGCACCAGAAGAAGATTTTGAAAAAAACAAAGCACTTTATGAAAAATTTTTGAATGATGATGAGATGAAAGTACTTAAAAGCATTTTCACAGATTTTGAATATTCAAAAACAGTTTCCGGTGTACTAGTACTTAAAAAGTCTCGTGACATAGCTCTTGACACAAGTGTAGCTCTTGTCAACATGAACAAGGAAGCTATATTAAAAACTATAAACAAATATTTTAACGATATAATCGATATTAAAATTGAAAGCTCCGACCAAGAGAAAAAAACTCTCAAACTTAGAGAGGACCTTAAAGAATTTTTGGGCGGCAAGCTTATAATTAAGTAGGAGGTAATTATGAAAAGAGGATTCCCACAAATGGGCGGCAACATGAATAACATGATGAAGCAGCTTAAAAAAGCACAAGAAAATATGCAAAAAAAGCAAGAAGAGATTGAGGCTACTACATTATCAGTAGATAAGGGCATGGTAAAGGTTGATATCACTGGCAAAAAAGAGATCACAGCCATCACTATAGATCCAGAAGTAGTTGACAAAGACGACGTTGAAATGCTTGAAGACCTAATCATGGTCGCAGTGAATGAGGCTATCGCAAAGGCTGAAGACCTTATGAACACTGAGATGGGCAAATTAACTGGCGGCTTAGGTATTCCAGGACTATAATGGATAGACTAGATAAGCTAGTTAAAAATTTAGAATCTTTTCCGCAATTTGGCTCGAAGTCATCGATAAAGTTCGCTTATTATCTTTTGAATAATAAGGACAAGGCTATGAGTCTAGCGAAGGATATCGAGGAGACTCTTGAAAATATTCACAGATGCAAAATCTGCTGTAACTATAGCGAAGCAGACGTTTGCGGCATCTGCTCTGACGATGAAAGAGATCACTCTACCATCTTAGTAGTAGAAAAAGAGGAAAATGTTATGCGCCTTGACAAAGAAGGCGGCTACAACGGCCTTTATCACGTTTTAGGCGGCACCATCAACATGCTTGAGGGCATAGGACCAGACGAGATTAACATGACTGAGCTATTCCAAAGGATTGACGGCAGCGTGAAAGAAGTAATCATAGCGACTGACCCAGACGTTGCGGGCGCTGTGACAGCAAATTACATCAAAGAGAACATCCCAGACAAGAGCGTTAAAGTGACTAGGATAGGTACTGGTGTGCCTATGGGCGCTGACCTAAGCTACTACGATGCAGAAACTATCAGAAAGGCGATCGACAATCGTGTCGACATGTAATATGAAAAAATTAGCAGTTATTGACTCAGGTATAGGGGGCTTATCGGTTGTTCGTGAGCTTCTTAAACTTGATAATGAAATTGGAATAAATTATTTTGGGGACAATATCAGAGTGCCTTATGGCAATATGAGCCGTGAAGAAATTCTTTCCTGTATGGGAAATATTTTGGACTTCTTATATAAAAAAGGCGTAACTGACTGTCTTGTCGCTTGTAATACCATGAGTAGTGCCATCTTAAATACTGGCTACACTCATAAAATTAAGCTATATAATATAGTTACTCCAGCCATAGACGAAGTAAAAAGGCTCCGTCTAAGTAAAGCGGCTATACTTGCGACAAAATTCACCATTGCCTCAAAAGAGTACGAGAAAAGGCTCAAAGCGATAGGGACCGATGAGCTTTTAGAGATGGCGAGCGCATCGCTTGCAGCTCTTATCGAGAACTTTGATGATAACAGGGACATCATTGAAGAAGAACTTCTTGATTACAAGAGGCTTATTGATGAAGGCGGCTACAAAAACTTAATTTTGGGCTGCACTCACTATGAGTTCATAGACAGCATTTTTAAAGATTTAATGCCCGAAGTAGAATTTATAAGGCCTGCGAAGCTCTTGGCTGAGAGCTTTGATACGAGTGGACTTGAAAAAGGGGATTTTAATATCTACACGACAAAGGGCCAAGAAACTTATATCAAGAGTCTAAGGACGCTTGATATAAAGAAAAAATTAAATATTCAAGACTATATAGAGATCTAGGAGGAACCATGAAAAAGATTGATTACAAGGAGAAAGTCAAAGAACTCCATCTGACAAACTTTTTAAGAGCGGAAGATGGCAGTACTGACACGCTTCTTTCAGATGTTTTCATAGACAACAACTCTCTTCCTGAGCTTTCCATAGACGAGGTTAGACTGGAAAAGAAATTCTTCAACAGAAACTTTTCTCGTCCTTTTTACATAAATGCGATGACTGGCGGCACAGAAAAGGCGCTTCGAATCAATGAGATTCTTGCTAGGCTCGCAAAAGACTACAATATACCTATGATGCTTGGAAGCGAGAAAGTGGCTGTTGTGGACAATAAGTTTCCTGAAACATTCACCATTGCACGCGAAGTAAACAAAGACGGCTACCTTATAGCCAATGTCGGCGCTACAGCGGATTTAGACGTGATGAAGAAGGCAGTTGAGCTAATTAATGCCAACGCCATCGCCATACATCTAAATGCCTTTCAAGAGCTTATCAATTGTAACGGTGACAGGGATTTTACTAGCTATATGAAAAATATCGAGGCGGCACTTAATTATTTTAAGCTACCAATCATAGTTAAAGAATGCGGTTTTGGTATGAGTCAAAGAAATATCGAGGATCTTGCCAAGCTCGGTGTCAAGTACATCGACATATCAGGTGCGGGCGGCACAAATTTTGCTAGGATCGAGTCCATGGCGAACGCTGCCGAAGATTTCTCAGATATATTTGACTTTGGTACGCCAACAGCACTCTCTATACTATATGCAAGAGAGCTCAAGAAAAAGTATAAATTTACTTTAATCGCCTCAGGCGGTATAAGGACTGCGATGGACGCTTTCAAAGCCTACGTTATAGGCGCTGACGTCGTTGCGCTTGGCGGAGAGCTATTAAAATACGTTTATCACGGCTCTTATGAAGCTAGTAAAGATTACTTGGATAGCTTTTCGGAAAAGCTTAGAAAGCTGATGCTCATTACATCTTCACGCAACACAGGCGAGTTAAAGCATGTGAGATACAAATTAAAAGGCAGACTAAAGGAGCTTTGGGAGGATTAAATGAAAAATGATAATAAAAGCATAAACCTATCGATGCTAGCGGACTACTACGAGTTCACTATGGCAAATGGTTATATTGCTAATGGCGTAGAAAATACAGAGGCAGTCTTTGATATGTTCTTTAGAAAAGTCCCTGACAACGGCGGCTTCGCCATCTGCGCAGGACTTGAACAAGTCATTGAATATATAGAAAATCTTAAATTTACAGATGATGATATAGAATATTTTAAAAGCAAAAAAATATTTTCAGAAGAATTTTTGGACTTTTTAAGAAATTTTAAATTTACATGCGATGTATGGGCGGTTGAAGAGGGTACACCGGTATTTCCACAAGAACCCATCATCATAGTCAAGGGACCTGTAAAAGAAGCGCAAATCATGGAGACGATGATACTTCTTACTATAAACTACCAATCCTTGATAGCGACAAAGGCAAGCAGAATCGTTAGAGTCGCTAAGGGCAGAGCCGTTTCAGAATTTGGCTCAAGACGTGCTCAAGCGAGCGAAGCGGCGATACTTGGTGCAAGAGCAGCCTACATCGGCGGCGCTAAAGCTACTGCAAACACTATCACAGACAAGTTCTTTGGCGTTCCAGCCACAGGCACCATGGCTCACTCGTGGGTACAAATGTTTGATACAGAGCTAGAAGCCTTTAGAGCCTACGCAAAAGTTTATCCAGACTCCTGCGTTTTACTCGTTGACACCTACAATACACTCGAAGAAGGCATTCCAAACGCGATCAAAGTTTTTGATGAGCTTAGGGAGGGTGGTCATGAAGGCGTTGGAATCAGGATAGACTCAGGCGACCTTGCTTATCTATCGAAAAAAGCAAGAATTATGCTTGATGAAGCAGGCTACCCAAATGTTAAGATCATGGTCTCAAACTCACTCGATGAGTACGTGATTAAAGACCTTCTTGGTCAAGGCGCACAAATCGATGGCTTTGGTGTTGGCGAAAGACTGATCACATCAAGAAGCGAACCAGTTTTTGGCGGCGTATATAAACTCGTATCCACATTCAAAGACGGTAAAGAAATATACAAGATCAAAATTAGTGGCGACGTTGAAAAGATCACTACACCTGGATTTAAAAAGCTATATAGATTATACGACAATGAAACAGGAAAGGCACTTGCAGACCTAGTTACAACACACGATGAAGAGATCGATTTCACAAAAGATATCGAGATCTTCCATCCATTATACACATGGAAGAAGAAAACACTTTCAAATTACACAGCAAAGCCACTTCTAAAGAAAATTTTCGATAAAGGTAAATTAGTATATAATAAGAAGACAATCGATGAAGTGCAAAAATATTCCTTAGAAGAAGTCGATAAGCTTTGGGACGAAGTCAAAAGACTTGAAAATCCACACGAGTACTACGTTGACCTTAGCAAAAAACTTTGGAAAATCAAAAACGATATGCTTAATAAAGAAAATTAATATCATAAGCTCTTTGAGGTAAAGCCTTGAAGAGCTTTTTTATGCCATTTTACTCATGTTTTTATGAAGCCAGCAATATAAAATTTTAATTCGTTAAATTTGTAAATGTTTTGTAAATATTTTCGCTTTTCGTAAATGTTATAATTATTTCGCAATCGCAAGTAATATATGGCAGATAAAGCCTGAATTTACTAAGCTTATGCATAATTTATACACAAGCCAAATATTTAGGCTTAAGAGAGGAGTTTTAAAATGAACAAATTAAAAAGAATTATTTCGATAGCATTCATCATTGCCTTTGCACTATCACAATTCGAGTCAATCAAGGCAGAAAGCGTTAAGGCAGACATGACAGATGCGAAAAATGCTGAAACAGTAGTAGCTTCAGAAGAAGCGGAAAAAGAAGAAGTAAAGCAAGATGCACAAGATGTACAAGATCCACAAGTGGCTGGCTGCCAAACACAAGACGATGTGATAAAAGAGCTTGAAGAAGCGCTTAAAAATAAAATTGAAAGCGTTAATACGAAAAATGATGATTATGTACTTAGACTTAATAAATTAAAAGACGTAGACGTAAGAAGTAATCAAAATCCTGATAAATATGTTGCACATTATGAATTGCTATTTACAATAGTGAAAAAAGATAAAAAGTTTTCAGAAATAGATATGGATAGCCTTGCAGGAGCAATTACTGACTTATATAGAGAAGGAAAAATTGACAAGCTAAAATTTAAACTTGATGAAAAAGAAGGAAACGATTTAAAAAAAGAAATAGGTAATTTAAATGAAACACAGACAAAAGATGCAATCAAAGATATGATATATGAAGGCCTAAAAGGTTCGATGTCACTTAATGACGATACAAAGCTTGAAAGTATGAATAATCATGAAGGCGGCATAAGACTTAGTAAAAAAGCCTGCAAAGACAAAGAAGCCTTCCTTTGGCTAAGAATACCATTTAGAAACGCAATAGTAAACGAGATAAAAGATAAAATCGAAGCAAAAGACATCACAGTTAATAAGAACGACAAAGTAAATTGGGAAAACGGCGTTAAAATTAAAGACTCAGTAACAGGAAAAGAAGACTACCAAAAATATATTAATAATGCTAAAGTTACAGACGAGTCAAACAGAGATACAAAGACAGCAGGCGAAAAACTTGGTAAAATCAAATTAAAATTTACAGATGATACAGAGCTTACACTAGATAATCAAAAACTCATAGTAAAAGAAGATAAAAAAGCAGAAGAAAATAATAATAAAGACAATAATAAAGAAAAAGAACAAATTCCACAAATAAAAGACAAAGAAAACAACAAATTTGACAGATACGATAGATACGACAGAAATGATAAAAATAATAAAAATGATAAACACGATAGAAATGATAAATATGACAAAAAACATAAAACAGATAAAAATCCTAAAAAAGATAAAAATATAGAATCTGAAGAAAAACAAGAGGAAAAACAAGAAAAAATGGACTACGGCATATTAGTACCAGCACAAGCACTTAGACTAGTTCAGCACAAAGACCTGCCACAAGGCGAAAAAGGCGAAGCCATTAGAGAACTTATCGCAAGAGGCATACTAAGCGGCGTTTCAGATACAGAGTTTAAAGGCAAATTAGCCATCAATCGCGCCATGCTAGCTCAAGTCCTTATGACAATTTCCAAAGATAAATCAGTAGGCTTCATCGACTACCTAGACATAAAAGGAGACGAGTGGTACGCAGACGCTATGACATGGGCACTAACACACGGAATTTACAAAGGCTACACAGACAAAACAGTTAAGGCAGCACAAAACATTACACGCCAAGAATTTGCCTCAGTTATCTATAATTTCATAAAAGAACACAATATCAATATGCCAAAAATTAAAAACTTTAATTACAAAGACCAAGACCAAATTGCTTCATGGGCACTTAATCAAGTTAAATACCTTGACGAGATAGGCCTTGTTAGTGGAGCTAGCACAGATACTTACAACGCAAAAGGCACATACACAAGAGAAGAACTTGCACTAACAATATATAAAATTATTAAATTCATAGAAAATAAATAATTATATCAGCTCTTTGAGACAATATCTCAGAGAGCTTTTTACGTTTTCTTAACAATCAGGTGATATTATATCTTGGGTGATATTATGGAAGAACTTAGTATAAATTTTTCTGCTCTGCATTACTTTAAAAGGCTGCTGCTCTTTGTATTTGCAATATTTCCAGCCTTTACCATCGGCTTTGCAATCCTAGGAAGCCTAGTCGAAAAAGGCGGCATATTTCAATGGGTTATAGTCCTTTTCTTCTTTTTCTTTGTGTTTATGGTTTTAAACGCACTCAAAAACGTCATCCTCCTTATATTTAGAGAGGAGGCTTTGGTTTTAAAAGAGAACGTCTTTGTAGATAAATTCTCCAAATATAAACCCATCAGCATAAGCTGGGACGATGTAGATGAGTTTAAAATAAAAAAGACACAAAATCAAGAGCTGATGGACGTTTACACACTTCACATAAAGTATAAAAATCTTGATAAGTACAAAGACATTAAGGCCATAAACAAGGTGAATAAATATTATAATGCGGGAGATACAGTAGAAATAGAGCTAGATTTGGCAAACCTTTCATACAGGGCAAATGACTACGAGATACTTGAAAAGTACTACTACATCGTGAAACATAAAGGATAGCTTGACAAAAAGAGCCTAATGTAATAAAATCATCTTAATAAAGGAGACTAGTCATGCTAAAAGAAAAGCCTGTAATACTGTCAATCTCAGCCTTAGACTCAAGCGCCCTAAGAGGCGTAGAGGCAGACGTCAAGACAGCACTAAAACTAAATACCTACTGCACAGTCGCGACGACATGCGTGACCAGCCAAAATACACAAAGGTCAATCTCAAGACTTGCGCTTTCTTCGTCCATGGTCTACGATCAGATAAAGGCGGCGAGCGAGGACTTTCGCATCGGCTGCGTCAAAGTCGGCCTCATCTCAAACATCAATCAGGCAAAGGCGGTTAAAGACGCGCTCGACAAGTACTTTAATGAAGTGCCCATCGTGCTAGATCCAGTCATCGCCTCAAAATTTGGCCATATCTACACCGACGCCGAAACACTTGACTATATAAAAGAAAACATCTTCGATAAAGTCACACTACTTACGCCAAACATGAAAGAAGCAGAAGTTTTATCAGGACTTAAAGTCACTACAGTTATGGAAATGATGGCCGCAGCACAAAAACTTCATGATAAATACGACACAAGCGTTCTGATTACAGGAGGCGCACTAGAAGGCGAACTAAAAGACGTACTCGTGATAGATGGCCTAGAAAAAATTATAGATAGGAAGAGAGTCGATAGACAAGCCTTCGGCTTAGGTGCAACAGTATCTACCGCCATCGCCACATACCTAGCAAAAGGATATACAATGGAAGAAGCAGTTAGATTTGGACTGGAATATTTAACGCTATGTCTTCAAGAGCGCATAAATTTGGGTAGAAATGAGGGAGCAATCTGGCACGTATAGTATGGATAAGTATATTTATTTTGCTTTAGTAGTAATTTTGCATTCTTTTACGCAAAAATCACGCCTTTTCTTCACTACAAACTTTTAATCGCTCCAATGTACTCATCTGTACTATTTCGCTCATAAAAGTTCTCCGTAAAGAAAATTCATTGATTTTATCTGCAAAATAATCGCAAAATTGGGTGAGTAGATTACTTCTTATAAATTTATTCTGCAAAATAATCGAAAAATAAGTATTCGATAAAAAATTTAAAATCAGTATTAATATATTAAATTAGATAAAATTTTATTAAAAAATTTTAAAACCACCTAATAAATCCACCCCTATATAATAAGGAAGAGAATAAAAAATTATTTAAGTGTTAGGGAATTGCCTAGCATTTTTTGCAATTAGACAGAAAACGTAAAAAACGTGACGGGGGGGGGGTACACCGCTCTAGATAATTGTTACATTTTCGTTAAATTATAAAAAAAGATTGCTTTTCTGACAAATATGTGCTACAATTAAACCAAAGTAAATATGATCTTCTGTGCCACCAGAAAAACTTCGTTAAAGACATACTTAGCAAAAGTATTTCACTAAATTGCTAGCTACATTTAGAGAGGAACTTGCTAGGTTTTTAATCATTTACTTAAAACACAAGCAATTATTTCGATTATAGACGAGTCGGTGGCACGACCCGTCTTTTTTAATGACTTTAACAAAGTAAAGCGAGCAGCACAGAGATCAAAAGCAAAAGAACTTGCGCAAAGCAAGAAATACGAAAGGAGAATAAAATGCAAAAGAAAAATTATTTGCGAAAAACACTCGCACTAGTCATGGCATTTTTAATGATAGTGACTATGATGCCAGTGAATGTTTTCGCACAAGACCCACAAATCAAGAAAAATGTGGAAGACTCCATTGAATCAAGCGTAGGCAATAAAGACAAAAATGCCATCCATGCCTATGTAGGTATTCAAGTTGGGGGCGACCTTAACATGAAGTTACAAGGAAATGCATTAGACCAACAATTTAAACCCATAGCAGGTGTAAGAGCCTACTTCCAATGGTTTGAAAAAGGTGGTTATGCATCACCGGTTTATACGGCAGTTTCAGATGCCCAAGGTAGACTTAATATAGGATGTAAGCCTTATGTAGCAGCCGATGGCAAGATTATTAAATTTGATGCCGATACGACCGTATCAGGTGGTAATGAAAAGTACAGATTCTGGATTGATGATGAAAATCTTCCGGATAGCTTTAAAAAAGATTACCAACTTCAATATATAACAGGAGAAAATGTGGTCTTCCCTTCCGATAATCAATGGGTATCACAAGGTGGGGCAACTACAGATGTTGTGCCTAATACCATCAGCGACATGAAGATCCTCTTCATGGAAAAGCCAAAGGCCTTTATGCACAAGGCAAAACCTACAGAAACACCTGCAGTAAGAACGGGTATTGGAAGTGGAGGAACTGTATGGGGCAAGGTGACATGGGACTATGAATCGCCTTCCGGCGGTGTCCAATGGGGTATTGTAGCCACACCATCATCTCCGGCAAAAGGTGTTAAGATTAAAGCATCTTATCTATCAGACTATGCTTTGAAGCAAATCTATAGTGATGCCACAGTTGCAAGGATGAACCTTTCCAGTCCTGACGATATTCGTGGCAGCAAATGGTCCTATGCTTTAGAAACACAACTTCAAAAGTGGATACAAGAACAAGTAAAGCAAGAGCCGGATAAGTGGATTGCTGAAACTGTAATAACACCTGCTACAGGAACCAATGCCGAAGGCAATTATATAATCCAATTTAACGGAACTTGGGGACCTGCAAGAAATAAAGGCGTTTATAATTACACACCACCTGCACTTTGGCCACAAGCGAAGAAAGACCGCATAGGTACTGTAGCAGCTAGCCCTAATGACGGCTCCTTTGCTGTCGGTATAGGTCAAGATACAAAGCACATTAATATTGACTGGATGTTTATTTCTGCAGATGATACAGAAGATCTACGCTTGATGACTCCTTTTAACAATAACTGGTTCACAGGCACAAGCGGTCTTACAGGTAACTGGGGTATTCACAGTGGATGGGCACAAGCTGCCTTTGGTGTAACAACTGCAGTAGATACTAACAATAATATTAGAGCAGACTTTGGCTTCGGTTCACCGGGAGTAAACTTCGAAATCACAAACTACGACTCTGAGGCCAATACAGCATTGCCTGGAGATATTGCACAAACAAAGACAACAGGACTTCCTTATAAAGTTTCATCGGACAGCTTCGTCATCGTATGGTACGACCCCAATGGAAAAGAAGTAGGAAGAGGAACCCCACAAAAACCAAGCTCTACAGGTACTATTGACTCAGCACCACTTGACACAAGCAAGCTTACTATTAATGAAACCACAGAATATACGGCAAAACTTTACAGAGTAAAACCGGGCGGAAAATTAGAGGATCAACCAATTGCAGCAGACTCATTTACAGTAGAAGTCAGCCATTTATTCATTTCTCGTTATGACGATGTATCTATAGTCAATCCAAAAGCTAGCGACAAAGAAATGAAGGATGCAACTTACTCTGCAACTGGATTACCTGAAGCCTTAACAATGGAGGCTACTACTGGTACTATCAAAGGCAAGGCAAAGACAGCCGGCTTATACAAAGCTGCCTTCAAAATAATTTTGCCAGATAAGTCAGGAAATATCGAAGGAACAAGAGACCGTTACATTGCAGTAACCGACTCTCCTCTTAAAGCCGGAGAAGTAGGCGTAGCCTATAGCCAAGATGTAAAACCGGAACCTGCAAAAGACCCGAAGGGCAAAGATTACATCTACAAGATGAAGAGCGTAAACTTTATTTCTGGTAAAGAAATAGAAGGTCTCAAAGTTGAAGGCGATGCAACAAATGGTTTTAAGATTACAGGAATACCAACAAAAGAAGCAAAAGCAACAGAAGATGTTCTAGATGGCGATCCAGGACCAAACGTAGAAGTAACTTATGACATTTACAAAAAAAATGACACAGGTAAAGAAGTTTTAGTTGCAAAAGGCCACAAAGACCTTGTACCGTTGGTTGTCAGACCAATCGTAATAATTCCGCAAGACCCATCAAATCCTGGAGATACACCAGCTGGATACCATAAAGTAACATTTGATGCTACAGCAAACGATGGAAACATTGGTGGAAAACAAACTTACAGCGTATTTGTATTAGATGGAAAGACAATACAAGAAGCTGAAAAAGCAGATCCAAAATTAACAATTCCAACAGTAACAGTAACAACAAAAGGAAAAGAACATACAGCTTGGACAGTAGATACAGCTGAATACAAGAAAGATTTATCTGACTACAAAACAGCCGTAACAGCTGATGTAAAATTCACAGCAAAGTATGAAGACAAAAAAGTTGTTATAATTCCAGAAGATCCATCAAATCCTGGAGATACACCAGCTGGATACCATAAAGTAACATTTGATGCTACAGCAAACGATGGAAACATTGGTGGAAAACAAACTTACAGCGTATTTGTATTAGATGGAAAGACAATACAAGAAGCTGAAAAAGCAGATCCAAAATTAACAATTCCAACAGTAACAGTAACAACAAAAGGAAAAGAACATACAGCTTGGACAGTAGATACAGCTGAATACAAGAAAGATTTATCTGACTACAAAACAGCCGTAACAGCTGATGTAAAATTCACAGCAAAGTATGAAGACAAAAAAGTTGTTATAATTCCAGAAGATCCATCAAATCCTGGAGATACACCAGCTGGATACCATAAAGTAACATTTGATGCTACAGCAAACGATGGAAACATTGGTGGAAAACAAACTTACAGCGTATTTGTATTAGATGGAAAGACAATACAAGAAGCTGAAAAAGCAGATCCAAAATTAACAATTCCAACAGTAACAGTAACAACAAAAGGAAAAGAACATACAGCTTGGACAGTAGATACAGCTGAATACAAGAAAGATTTATCTGACTACAAAACAGCCGTAACAGCTGATGTAAAATTCACAGCAAAGTATGAAGACAAAAAAGTTGTTATAATTCCAGAAGATCCATCAAATCCTGGAGATACACCAGCTGGATACCATAAAGTAACATTTGATGCTACAGCAAACGATGGAAACATTGGTGGAAAACAAACTTACAGCGTATTTGTATTAGATGGAAAGACAATACAAGAAGCTGAAAAAGCAGATCCAAAATTAACAATTCCAACAGTAACAGTAACAACAAAAGGAAAAGAACATACAGCTTGGACAGTAGATACAGCTGAATACAAGAAAGATTTATCTGACTACAAAACAGCCGTAACAGCTGATGTAAAATTCACAGCAAAGTATGAAGACAAAAAAGTTGTTATAATTCCAGAAGATCCATCAAATCCTGGAGATACACCAGCTGGATACCATAAAGTAACATTTGATGCTACAGCAAACGATGGAAACATTGGTGGAAAACAAACTTACAGCGTATTTGTATTAGATGGAAAGACAATACAAGAAGCTGAAAAAGCAGATCCAAAATTAACAATTCCAACAGTAACAGTAACAACAAAAGGAAAAGAACATACAGCTTGGACAGTAGATACAGCTGAATACAAGAAAGATTTATCTGACTACAAAACAGCCGTAACAGCTGATGTAAAATTCACAGCAAAGTATGAAGACAAAAAAGTTGTTATAATTCCAGAAGATCCATCAAATCCTGGAGATACACCAGCTGGATACCATAAAGTAACATTTGATGCTACAGCAAACGATGGAAACATTGGTGGAAAACAAACTTACAGCGTATTTGTATTAGATGGAAAGACAATACAAGAAGCTGAAAAAGCAGATCCAAAATTAACAATTCCAACAGTAACAGTAACAACAAAAGGAAAAGAACATACAGCTTGGACAGTAGATACAGCTGAATACAAGAAAGATTTATCTGACTACAAAACAGCCGTAACAGCTGATGTAAAATTCACAGCAAAGTATGAAGACAAAAAAGTTGTTATAATTCCAGAAGATCCATCAAATCCTGGAGATACACCAGCTGGATACCATAAAGTAACATTTGATGCTACAGCAAACGATGGAAACATTGGTGGAAAACAAACTTACAGCGTATTTGTATTAGATGGAAAGACAATACAAGAAGCTGAAAAAGCAGATCCAAAATTAACAATTCCAACAGTAACAGTAACAACAAAAGGAAAAGAACATACAGCTTGGACAGTAGATACAGCTGAATACAAGAAAGATTTATCTGACTACAAAACAGCCGTAACAGCTGATGTAAAATTCACAGCAAAGTATGAAGACAAAAAAGTTGTTATAATTCCAGAAGATCCATCAAATCCTGGAGATACACCAGCTGGATACCATAAAGTAACATTTGATGCTACAGCAAACGATGGAAACATTGGTGGAAAACAAACTTACAGCGTATTTGTATTAGATGGAAAGACAATACAAGAAGCTGAAAAAGCAGATCCAAAATTAACAATTCCAACAGTAACAGTAACAACAAAAGGAAAAGAACATACAGCTTGGACAGTAGATACAGCTGAATACAAGAAAGATTTATCTGACTACAAAACAGCCGTAACAGCTGATGTAAAATTCACAGCAAAGTATGAAGACAAAAAAGTTGTTATAATTCCAGAAGATCCATCAAATCCTGGAGATACACCAGCTGGATACCATAAAGTAACATTTGATGCTACAGCAAACGATGGAAACATTGGTGGAAAACAAACTTACAGCGTATTTGTATTAGATGGAAAGACAATACAAGAAGCTGAAAAAGCAGATCCAAAATTAACAATTCCAACAGTAACAGTAACAACAAAAGGAAAAGAACATACAGCTTGGACAGTAGATACAGCTGAATACAAGAAAGATTTATCTGACTACAAAACAGCCGTAACAGCTGATGTAAAATTCACAGCAAAGTATGAAGACAAAAAAGTTGTTATAATTCCAGAAGATCCATCAAATCCTGGAGATACACCAGCTGGATACCATAAAGTAACATTTGATGCTACAGCAAACGATGGAAACATTGGTGGAAAACAAACTTACAGCGTATTTGTATTAGATGGAAAGACAATACAAGAAGCTGAAAAAGCAGATCCAAAATTAACAATTCCAACAGTAACAGTAACAACAAAAGGAAAAGAACATACAGCTTGGACAGTAGATACAGCTGAATACAAGAAAGATTTATCTGACTACAAAACAGCCGTAACAGCTGATGTAAAATTCACAGCAAAGTATGAAGACAAAAAAGTTGTTATAATTCCAGAAGATCCATCAAATCCTGGAGATACACCAGCTGGATACCATAAAGTAACATTTGATGCTACAGCAAACGATGGAAACATTGGTGGAAAACAAACTTACAGCGTATTTGTATTAGATGGAAAGACAATACAAGAAGCTGAAAAAGCAGATCCAAAATTAACAATTCCAACAGTAACAGTAACAACAAAAGGAAAAGAACATACAGCTTGGACAGTAGATACAGCTGAATACAAGAAAGATTTATCTGACTACAAAACAGCCGTAACAGCTGATGTAAAATTCACAGCAAAGTATGAAGACAAAAAAGTTGTTATAATTCCAGAAGATCCATCAAATCCTGGAGATACACCAGCTGGATACCATAAAGTAACATTTGATGCTACAGCAAACGATGGAAACATTGGTGGAAAACAAACTTACAGCGTATTTGTATTAGATGGAAAGACAATACAAGAAGCTGAAAAAGCAGATCCAAAATTAACAATTCCAACAGTAACAGTAACAACAAAAGGAAAAGAACATACAGCTTGGACAGTAGATACAGCTGAATACAAGAAAGATTTATCTGACTACAAAACAGCCGTAACAGCTGATGTAAAATTCACAGCAAAGTATGAAGACAAAAAAGTTGTTATAATTCCAGAAGATCCATCAAATCCTGGAGATACACCAGCTGGATACCATAAAGTAACATTTGATGCTACAGCAAACGATGGAAACATTGGTGGAAAACAAACTTACAGCGTATTTGTATTAGATGGAAAGACAATACAAGAAGCTGAAAAAGCAGATCCAAAATTAACAATTCCAACAGTAACAGTAACAACAAAAGGAAAAGAACATACAGCTTGGACAGTAGATACAGCTGAATACAAGAAAGATTTATCTGACTACAAAACAGCCGTAACAGCTGATGTAAAATTCACAGCAAAGTATGAAGACAAAAAAGTTGTTATAATTCCAGAAGATCCATCAAATCCTGGAGATACACCAGCTGGATACCATAAAGTAACATTTGATGCTACAGCAAACGATGGAAACATTGGTGGAAAACAAACTTACAGCGTATTTGTATTAGATGGAAAGACAATACAAGAAGCTGAAAAAGCAGATCCAAAATTAACAATTCCAACAGTAACAGTAACAACAAAAGGAAAAGAACATACAGCTTGGACAGTAGATACAGCTGAATACAAGAAAGATTTATCTGACTACAAAACAGCCGTAACAGCTGATGTAAAATTCACAGCAAAGTATGAAGACAAAAAAGTTGTTATAATTCCAGAAGATCCATCAAATCCTGGAGATACACCAGCTGGATACCATAAAGTAACATTTGATGCTACAGCAAACGATGGAAACATTGGTGGAAAACAAACTTACAGCGTATTTGTATTAGATGGAAAGACAATACAAGAAGCTGAAAAAGCAGATCCAAAATTAACAATTCCAACAGTAACAGTAACAACAAAAGGAAAAGAACATACAGCTTGGACAGTAGATACAGCTGAATACAAGAAAGATTTATCTGACTACAAAACAGCCGTAACAGCTGATGTAAAATTCACAGCAAAGTATGAAGACAAAAAAGTTGTTATAATTCCAGAAGATCCATCAAATCCTGGAGATACACCAGCTGGATACCATAAAGTAACATTTGATGCTACAGCAAACGATGGAAACATTGGTGGAAAACAAACTTACAGCGTATTTGTATTAGATGGAAAGACAATACAAGAAGCTGAAAAAGCAGATCCAAAATTAACAATTCCAACAGTAACAGTAACAACAAAAGGAAAAGAACATACAGCTTGGACAGTAGATACAGCTGAATACAAGAAAGATTTATCTGACTACAAAACAGCCGTAACAGCTGATGTAAAATTCACAGCAAAGTATGAAGACAAAAAAGTTGTTATAATTCCAGAAGATCCATCAAATCCTGGAGATACACCAGCTGGATACCATAAAGTAACATTTGATGCTACAGCAAACGATGGAAACATTGGTGGAAAACAAACTTACAGCGTATTTGTATTAGATGGAAAGACAATACAAGAAGCTGAAAAAGCAGATCCAAAATTAACAATTCCAACAGTAACAGTAACAACAAAAGGAAAAGAACATACAGCTTGGACAGTAGATACAGCTGAATACAAGAAAGATTTATCTGACTACAAAACAGCCGTAACAGCTGATGTAAAATTCACAGCAAAGTATGAAGACAAAAAAGTTGTTATAATTCCAGAAGATCCATCAAATCCTGGAGATACACCAGCTGGATACCATAAAGTAACATTTGATGCTACAGCAAACGATGGAAACATTGGTGGAAAACAAACTTACAGCGTATTTGTATTAGATGGAAAGACAATACAAGAAGCTGAAAAAGCAGATCCAAAATTAACAATTCCAACAGTAACAGTAACAACAAAAGGAAAAGAACATACAGCTTGGACAGTAGATACAGCTGAATACAAGAAAGATTTATCTGACTACAAAACAGCCGTAACAGCTGATGTAAAATTCACAGCAAAGTATGAAGACAAAAAAGTTGTTATAATTCCAGAAGATCCATCAAATCCTGGAGATACACCAGCTGGATACCATAAAGTAACATTTGATGCTACAGCAAACGATGGAAACATTGGTGGAAAACAAACTTACAGCGTATTTGTATTAGATGGAAAGACAATACAAGAAGCTGAAAAAGCAGATCCAAAATTAACAATTCCAACAGTAACAGTAACAACAAAAGGAAAAGAACATACAGCTTGGACAGTAGATACAGCTGAATACAAGAAAGATTTATCTGACTACAAAACAGCCGTAACAGCTGATGTAAAATTCACAGCAAAGTATGAAGACAAAAAAGTTGTTATAATTCCAGAAGATCCATCAAATCCTGGAGATACACCAGCTGGATACCATAAAGTAACATTTGATGCTACAGCAAACGATGGAAACATTGGTGGAAAACAAACTTACAGCGTATTTGTATTAGATGGAAAGACAATACAAGAAGCTGAAAAAGCAGATCCAAAATTAACAATTCCAACAGTAACAGTAACAACAAAAGGAAAAGAACATACAGCTTGGACAGTAGATACAGCTGAATACAAGAAAGATTTATCTGACTACAAAACAGCCGTAACAGCTGATGTAAAATTCACAGCAAAGTATGAAGACAAAAAAGTTGTTATAATTCCAGAAGATCCATCAAATCCTGGAGATACACCAGCTGGATACCATAAAGTAACATTTGATGCTACAGCAAACGATGGAAACATTGGTGGAAAACAAACTTACAGCGTATTTGTATTAGATGGAAAGACAATACAAGAAGCTGAAAAAGCAGATCCAAAATTAACAATTCCAACAGTAACAGTAACAACAAAAGGAAAAGAACATACAGCTTGGACAGTAGATACAGCTGAATACAAGAAAGATTTATCTGACTACAAAACAGCCGTAACAGCTGATGTAAAATTCACAGCAAAGTATGAAGACAAAAAAGTTGTTATAATTCCAGAAGATCCATCAAATCCTGGAGATACACCAGCTGGATACCATAAAGTAACATTTGATGCTACAGCAAACGATGGAAACATTGGTGGAAAACAAACTTACAGCGTATTTGTATTAGATGGAAAGACAATACAAGAAGCTGAAAAAGCAGATCCAAAATTAACAATTCCAACAGTAACAGTAACAACAAAAGGAAAAGAACATACAGCTTGGACAGTAGATACAGCTGAATACAAGAAAGATTTATCTGACTACAAAACAGCCGTAACAGCTGATGTAAAATTCACAGCAAAGTATGAAGACAAAAAAGTTGTTATAATTCCAGAAGATCCATCAAATCCTGGAGATACACCAGCTGGATACCATAAAGTAACATTTGATGCTACAGCAAACGATGGAAACATTGGTGGAAAACAAACTTACAGCGTATTTGTATTAGATGGAAAGACAATACAAGAAGCTGAAAAAGCAGATCCAAAATTAACAATTCCAACAGTAACAGTAACAACAAAAGGAAAAGAACATACAGCTTGGACAGTAGATACAGCTGAATACAAGAAAGATTTATCTGACTACAAAACAGCCGTAACAGCTGATGTAAAATTCACAGCAAAGTATGAAGACAAAAAAGTTGTTATAATTCCAGAAGATCCATCAAATCCTGGAGATACACCAGCTGGATACCATAAAGTAACATTTGATGCTACAGCAAACGATGGAAACATTGGTGGAAAACAAACTTACAGCGTATTTGTATTAGATGGAAAGACAATACAAGAAGCTGAAAAAGCAGATCCAAAATTAACAATTCCAACAGTAACAGTAACAACAAAAGGAAAAGAACATACAGCTTGGACAGTAGATACAGCTGAATACAAGAAAGATTTATCTGACTACAAAACAGCCGTAACAGCTGATGTAAAATTCACAGCAAAGTATGAAGACAATACACCTACTATTGCAGATAAAGACAATTACGATCCACATTATGAAGATAAATCTGGAAAACCTGGTGAAACAGTTCAAATAGATCCACCAACATTTACTAAAAAAGGTGAACAAGGTACTGTACCAGCACCAACTACTCCAACAAAGGGAACTACATTTACTAAGAATGATAAGACTCAAACAAATGTAACTGTTGATCCTAATACAGGAGCTATCACAGTTGTTATTCCACAAGATGCAAAAGTTGGAGATGTTATAACTATTCCAGTTAAAGTAACTTATCCAGATGGATCTAATGAACCTGTTGATGTAAAAGTGACTGTTGGAGAAGATAAGACTAAAGTTAAATATCCTAATACAGAAGTCGAAAAGGGTAAAACAGAAACTGTAACTCCAATTGTTACTGATAATGATGGTAAACCAGTTCCTGAAGATAAGGTTGGTACTCCAACTGTAACTAATACTAATGATTTACCAGGTGGAGTAACTGTTACTCCTAAGAACAATGGTAAAGTTGATATTACAGTACCTGATGGTTACGATGGACCTAAAGACTTTACCGTAAAGGTAACTGTACCAGTTGATGGTAAAGATGTTGAATCTGAAATAAAGATAACTGTTAAGGATAAAACTACTCCTCCTACACCAACTTACAACTATATAACTCTTACTCTAGACGAAAACTACAGAAGTGGTGAAATTACTCACTATGACGTAATTGAAGGAGAATTAATCGAACGTTACCTATACACTCCTCGTAGAAGAGGTTATATATTCAAGGGTTGGAGCTATGACAGCAGACGTCTTGAAGAAGTAAGACCTGGAGACAGAATTTACTACCCAACTACTTTATATGCAATTTGGACTAAACAAAAGGCAAAAGATGACGAAGAAGTAGAACCAATTGACACTAGAGCAGTTAACGAGCACAAGGCATATATGTTTGGTTACACTGACGGCTCGGTAAGACCTAACGGTAGCATCACAAGAGCTGAAGCAGCTGCTTTAGTAACAAGACTATTAGGCATAGAAGCAAATGCATCTTCAATGAAGCCAGCATTTACTGACACTCCAAGCTCTTGGTACAACAAGGCTATCAACGCTGCAGTTGCAAGAGGCATCATGAAGGGCTACCCTGACGGAAGATTCAGACCAAACGCACCTATCACTAGAGCAGAATTTACTCAAATGATATCTACAATAGACAACAAGCCTTATGGCGTTGCACCATTTGCAGATGTTAAGGGTCACTGGGCTGAAAGAGCTATAGGCAGTGAATACCAAGCTGGTAGAATCACTGGTTACCCTGACGGAACATTCAGACCAAACGCATTCATTACTAGATGTGAAGCGGTTGTAATTCTTAACAAGATATTTGAAAGAAATTATGATGCAATGTCAGCTATGAACGCAAAGAACAAAGAATCTATCAAGAGATTCATTGATTTAACTCCAAGTTTCTGGGGCTTCAATGACATGGTAGAAGCTACTAACACTCATGACTTCAAGAGAAGAAGACCAGGATTTGTTGAAGAAGACTGGACATTAGTTAAATAGTTTTGCGTTAACATCGCAAGAAAAATAAGAATCAATTATAATTAATTAATTGACATAATGACAAGGCATGTGAGCTAAGGCTCATGTGCCTTTCTTTTGCTTAATTCATTTTAATTAAGTATTGCTAAATGCTATACAAAGTGATATAATATATACAAAGGAAGTGATATTATGTCGAAAACATCAAATGTATATATAAGAGTTGAACCTAATGTAAAAGATGGCGCTGAAGCTGTTCTTAACGAGTTGGGGCTTTCTATGTCGAATGCGGTATCAATATTTTTAAGACAAGTAGTTATGCATAATGGATTGCCATTTGAAGTGAAGATGCCAAGCAAAAAGCCACTTGTATATGAAGATCTAAGTGAAGAAGACTTTGATAAAGAAATGCTAAAGGCGATGGATGATTTTGATAACGGTAGGACATATACTGCAGATGAAGTAGAAAAAGAATTAAGTAAAGAGTTTGAATAATGAAATATAAAATATTGTACTCAGAAAATGCAAAGGAAGATTTAAGAACTATAGCAAGTTATATTTCTTATGAATTGCAAGAGTTTAATACAGCAAAGAAAATTATTGATACTATAATTAATGAGATAAATACTCTTGACACATTCCCTATACGATATCGTTTATGTGATTACGAGAGATGGAAAAAGATTGGACTGCGTTGTATGAATGTAAAAAATTATATAGTTTTTTATTTGCCAGATGAAGATAAAGTTATTGTAAAGATCCTTCGAATCATATATCAAAGAAGAGATTTAGAAAAAGTATTAGAAGAAAATTAATATTACAATTTAAAGCTATTGTCACTTTCAAAACTCAAATATTTTTAATGTTTTGAAAGTGGTAAAAACATTTTACTATCAAGGACTGCTTAAGCGGTCCTTTTCTATTGCTATAATCAAATCAAAACTAATCCATAAATCCATTTATAAATTATTTTTTACTTTCTCTTAATAAATTCATAAAGTTGTTTTAATTTTTCTATATCTAGGGTATATATATGATAGAAAATCTATTAAGGAGGTAAGCTTATGAGAATCGAATTTGTAGGAAAAAACATTGAACTAACTCAAAGTTTAAAGGATGTGGCTGAAAAGAAATTCCAAAAACTTGACAAGTTTATTGGCAAGGATGTGGACGCAAAGGTTGTTTTCTCGGCTGTTAGAAATACTAAGGCTGTTGAAGTAACCATCTTCCTAGACAAAACTATCCTTAGAGCTGAGGAAGAAAGTGACGATATGTACACATCTATTGACAGGGCGGTTGATGTTTTGGAAAGACAGGTTAGAAAGTACAAAACTAAGCTTCAAAACAGATATCAAAAGAATGATTCGATTAGGTTTGAAAATATTAAACCGATGGAAGAAGCTGATGAGGCTAAGCTTGTGAAGAACAAGAAATTCAAGGTAGTACCTATGTCTTCTGACGAGGCTATCCTTCAAATGGAACTACTAAGACACAATTTCTTTGTGTTCCAAAATGCTAAGAATGAAGCGATAAATGTTGTATACAAGAGAAAGGATGGCAATTACGGCCTAATTGAAGTGGAATAAAATGAAGATTAATATAGATGATTTTAAATTGAACAAACCTGTATCTGCGCTTAAGATCTCACCGGACGGTCGTCACAAGGTATTTACTGTGACTGATGTTGATATGGGGAAGAATGAGTACAAAAACTCGTTTTATATGCTTGATGAGAATGATTCTTTGAAGAGACTGTCTATTAATGACGTCTCTTCTACTTATGCTGTGGACAATGGCGGGATCATTTTCTCTATGGCTGATGAAAAAAGGAAGTATGCGTCTATCGTTTACCGTCTAAGTTTTACGGGCGGTGAAAGGGAAGAGCTTTTTAGGCTTATGTACCCTATCAATAGTATTCGCATCATGGATGAGGACAGACTTGTTTTAAGTATCGGTAATTCTGAGAAGATCAGGCACTTTAAGGATATGGATCAAGAGACTTACGAGAAAAAATCGGCTGAAATGAAGGAAGAGGATGACTATACTATATATGATGAGATTCCTTTTTATCTTAATGGTGCTGGTTATATAAACAAAATTCGTTCGTCGCTTGCCATATACAATATGAAGAGTGGCACTCTTAAGATGATTACTGATGATTTTACGAATGTTTCGAGCTATGACATAGCGCCTGACAAGTCTGAAATTATCTACACTTCTGAGTCTTACACTGACAAGGCGCCTATAAAGAGCCAAATTTATGTTTATAGTTTTGAGAGTGATAAGTCTGTAAAACTTGATTATGACATGGACCTTAGCTATTATGGACCTAGCTATGCTGGGGACGATGTTTTTGTATTTGCGACTGATCAAGAGGATCACGGCATCAACCAAAATCAAAGGGTTTACCTTATTGACAAGAGTAAAGAAAATATTAAGTGCATAAACGAGGACTTCGATATGTCCATCGGCTCATCTGTTGGCTCTGACCTTCGTTATGGCGGTGGATATTCGTTTAGAGTTTTAAATGATAAATTATATTTTATATCGACTCTTCAAAATAGCGCCGATTTATTCGCCATTGACAAGAAGGGTAAATTAGAAAGACTAAGTAAAGTTGTCGGTTCTGTTGATGAGTTTGATGTTTATGATAATGGAGATATCTACGCCATAGGCATGCTTGACTACAATTTACAAGAAGTATATAAATTTGATGGCGGAAAATTTAATAAAGTCACAGCCATAAACGAAGCTCTTCAAAAGACTTGGAAGGCTAAGCCTTATGATAAAATTAATTTTAAGAATGACGATATCGATTTTGAAGGCTTTGTGATTAAGCCGGACGGATACAAAAAGGGAAAGAAGTATCCTGCGATACTTGAGATTCACGGCGGTCCAAAGACTGTTACTGGCGAGGTTTTATACCACGAGTATCTATATTTTGCAAAGCAAGGATATTTTGTATTTTTCACTAATCCAAGAGGCTCTGATGGCAGGGGCAACGAGTTTATGAACATCAGAGGCAAGTTTGGCACTATCGATTACGATGATTTGATGAAATTTACTGACGTGGTTTTGGAAAAATACGAGGACATCGACAGGGATAATGTTCATGTGACTGGCGGAAGCTACGGCGGTTTCATGACTAACTGGATTATCGGTCATACGAACAGGTTCAAATCAGCTGCGTCTCAACGCTCAATATCGAACTGGCTAAGCTTTTTCGGTGTATCGGACATAGGCTACTATTTTGCGGATGATCAAAATTTAGCGGATCCGTTTAATTCGCCTGAGGCTTTATGGGAGCGCTCTCCACTAAAATACGCTAGCGATGTAAGGACGCCAACATTATTTATCCACTCGGATGAGGACTACAGATGCCCTCTAGAGCAAGGCATACAAATGTTTACAGCGCTTAAGTACTTTGGAGTCGACTCTAAGATAGTTATATTCCACGGTGAAAATCACGAGCTAAGCCGCTCTGGCAAGCCAAAGCACAGACAAAGAAGACTTGACGAGATAATTACATGGTTTAAAAAGAGATCATAATATATAAAAAGCCTAGTTATTTTTGTAACTAGGCTTTTTGCTTGGGTATGTTTTTTATATTTCTTATAGAGCAAGCTTTTTCCACTTGCGAATTTTCGTTCTAAATGTGCCAAATGGAGCGACCGTATTTACGTGAATAAACTTGTAAACTTCCCATGTAGCTGTTTTTGTTGCTTCATCAGCCCACTTCCTCATATGAGGCTTAAATAATTCATCATCACTTAACGAGTCAATCATTTCACAAATAGCATCCACATTCTTTTTTAACTTATATTTCAATTCACTAAGAGATAGCTTAGCATATGTATCAGTAAAGTATTGATATAGTTTGCCGAGCTCATTCCATTTGAATTTATCTGATGGAGTTTTTACTTCAAGACCGTTTCTTTCATCATGCTCCCATTTTAATAAGAGAGATGTCCATCCGACCTGATAGGCAAGGTTCTCATCAGGCGTCCTATCTACTTCATCTATGCGTTTGTCTTTTAAATTTTCTGGTATATCGTCAAATTCAGCGATGTATTTTTCAAAGCTTTTATTGATTTCTGATTTTAATTCTTCTTTATTTTTATAAGTCCTCATTTATTTTCTTCCTTATTAGTATAGTATTAGTAAAATGTTTTTATAAAAGTTGACAATTTGTCACGACTATATATTTATTTTCTATTTTCATTATCATCAATGTTCGAAATCTCATTTGAAACATCATCGATTAATTTTGCAAAATCTATAGCATTTTTAGATGTAATAACTGGCTGACCAGTTTCTTTCTCAATTTCTTTTCTTGTGTTTCCAGCTATTGATCCGCCATCTTTTGCCATTTTTTTGTTTTCTTCTAAACCTTGTGGATTTTTTGTTTTCGTAAGTTCAGTAGTTGTTGCTTCAGCAAGCATATTAAGAACTATTTCAAGAGTAGACATATTGTCTCTAAGATTTTCCTTTTTTAGGCCTTTTAAATTTTTATATTCTCTAGTCGTCATTCCTGACCAAGCCTTAGAAATTTCATTTGTTAGTATTGCATATTCTTTGCCAGCCTTGACGCCGTGATCTTGCCAAGTGTCAGTAAGTTCCTTTCTTACTTGTATTGCTTGAAGTCTTTGGTTAATCCACTCTCTTGAGTAGCCTTTTTTTAAATATGTATCTAAAGCTCTATCAATTGTTAATTCAGGATCAATGATTTCGTCAATTCTTTCTTTGCCTACTTCAGCTAACCACATTTTGAATGGCTCTGCCTTTGGCGATGGAACAGATTGTATTATACGGAAAATGCCATGCATATCAGCTACGTCTGTTTTTCTCATCTTACCGTCAGCAGCTTGCATTTTCAAAGTGTGACAAATTGTCACGACTTCATTTCCTTCTTCTTGCAGTCTTTGTTTTAGCTTACGCCAATAAGCGCCAGGATCTTTACTATCAGTTAAAACTCCAACTATGTCAATAATAGAAAAGTACCACTCTTCTTTTTCATTATCCCATGCTGAACGTATTTGTCTTCCCTCAAATAATTTAATTTCGTTATCCATTTTACACCTCAATAGTATCTTTAAAAATAAATTCATATCTATATTTATATTATATCATATTTATAAGTTTAAAACATTTATAATATTTCCATAGATAAAAAACGAATTTTGTAGTATAATTATCCTAGAGAGGAGATACAATGGATTACGAAAAATTTTATTATATAGCAGAAATCGTCGGCACCGTTGCATTTGCATCATCAGGCACCTTAGTTGCCATCAGAAAAGGCATGGACATCTTTGGCATAGTGGTCCTCGCCATAATCACAGCGGTTGGCGGAGGTATCATAAGGGACATAACACTTGGAATTACGCCTCCCATGGCATTTAGAGACACGACATATACAAGCGTTTCGATAGTGACAGCCTTGATTTTAATCGTATTTTTGTCAAAAAAGATAAAGATACTTAGCCTAAAAGGTGTTGACAGAGAATTTATGATTAAATACACACAAATCGCCTCAGTACTCGACGCCATCGGACTTGGCATATTCACAGCAAGCGCAGTAACAGTCGGCATCGCGCGCGGCTACATGAACAATCCGTTTTTACTGATCTTCGTAGGGGTTATCACAGGCTGCGGCGGAGGTGTTATGAGAGATTTGCTTTCAGACACAATACCGATTATATTCACAAAAAACACCATTTACGCAGTTGCCTCACTTTTGGGTGCAGTCGTATTTATAGTTTTGAGACCATTTGGAGCAAATTTTGCCTTTTTGATGGGAGCCTCAGCGACAGTAGTCATCAGGCTTTTATCAATGAAGTACAGGTGGAGTCTGCCAGACGTCTCAAGTGACCTTGTTGATGGGGACGACGCTTAAGAGAATTTAATACAGATTTTACATTAGAAAGCTTTGTTTATGCACGAACAAGGCTTTTTTTTATGCGAATGGCTGGGCCACTGTGTACAAAACTGTGGATAAGTCTGTGGATAAATATAAAATCACAAGAAAATAGCTTTGTCAAGTACTATTTTTGCGAAAAATGCTTGTGGATAAAGTGGATAAGCTTGTTAATAAGTGTAAAATAGCGATTTTTAATGTGGATAAAAATGTGAGTAAGTTAATTATTAAATTTTTTAAATAATTGTAAGCTTAGTATTAAAAATATTTATAAGGAATAAGGCGATTTCCATTGCTTTTATATCTCTTTAGTAGTATAATAAAGTTAATAAATCTATTAAGGAGGAATTATATTATGAAGAAGAAAATTTCATTGTTACTTGCAATATTAATGCTTGTAACATTAATCCCAACAGCATTTGCTGAGTCAAAAACAGTAGATGCAGTTAAAAACACTAAAAAAGTGACACTTGACGGAGAAGAAGTAAAGGTAGGCGCATACGACGTAGAAGGCTACAACTACTTAAAACTTAGAGACGTAGCAGCAATTTTAAATGCTAAAAAATGCCAATTCAACATTGGATACGATGAGCCAAGAAAGTTAATCACAGTTGAACTAGCAAAGGCCTATGAAAAACAAGAAGGCGACCTAGCTGAAATTAAAGAAGAAAAAGCAAAAGCAATCGTATCAGTTAAGAAGATCCTTGTTAATGGCGAAGAAAAAGAAATAAAGACAGCTCTTATTAACGAGTATAACTACATGCAATTAAGAGACCTTGGTTCATTAGTAGGACTAGACGTTAAATACGATGCAAAGAATAAAGTTATTATGCTAAATAGTGATGCTCAAGCAAAAGAAGAAGCTCCTCGTTATGTAATGATTAAGTCTAAGCTTTATAAAGATACAGGCGAAATTAATAAGAACATGAAATGTGGAACTATGGATGGCAAGATATCAACAAGCGTTGATGCAAAAGAAATGCCTAAGAAGGACAATGAATCGAACTTTGGAACTGGATATGAGTACCAAATTGGAACTGATGGAAGCATAACTGTAGATATTGATGACAAATGCTTAATCTTTAAAGAAGTGAAAGAAGAAGAAAAGAAAGACGAAAAAAATGAAGATAAAAAAGATGAAAAAACTGACGAAAAGAAAGAAGAAAAGAAAGAAGAAGTAAAAACTGAAGATAATGTAAAAGTTATTAAAACTGATAATTTTGATGCATTAGAAACAGCAAAATTAGATGCTATGGAAAAACTTCACAATATGTTTTCTAAATATACAAAAGACAGCTACATTGTAAAGGACAATTTATTTACACAAGTAATACCAGGAGCCGACACTATGATATCTCTTAAGAATTTTGCTAGATTACTTGGTAGCGATTTATATATAGAAGAGCATACAAGTAAGAAAAGAATAGAAGAAGTTGACGGAATACCATATTACGCTGTAGAATTTATTTATCCAAACGGCTCAAGCTTAATAGAAAGACTTAGCGTTGAACCAGTTGATGGTGACATTAAATTCTTAAAGAATGTGTTAATATTACCTATGATAACAGTAGATGGTGATAAGTCTTCTATACTTGATAAGGATCAAGATTATATAATAGAAAATATTAAAAAATTCCACGACGCATTAGCTGCAAAGAATTTTAAAAATGCTAGCGATGCATTAAAAGCACTTAATTTTAAAGCTACAGAAGAAAATGTTAAGAAAATGTTTGCACTTAGATGTGAAAATGCAGAAAAATTGGGAGTAGAAATATTCTCTACAGATTATACTTTTAAAAACGAAAAAGACGAAGACGATTACGCTTATACATTTACTTACAAGAATGGCGCAAAATTTATGATATATTTGAATAAACAATATCCAGGCTTAGCTAGTCTAGTAGTTGATAAATAGAATAAATTGCTTAAGAGCAGAGTCATTAGGATTCTGCTCTTATTATTTTTATAAATATAATTAATATAAAACAATTTCATGAGTATATTGATTTTAGATTTCTTTAGTAGTATAATAAAGTTGATCAATCTATTAAGGAGGAAAGCATTATGAAGAAGAAAATTTCTTTGTTACTTGCTATTTTAATGCTTGTAACACTTATCCCAACATCATTCGCTGAGAGAAAAATTGTTGACGCGAAAAAGAACAATCAAAGAATAGCCCTAGATGGAGAAGAAGTAAAGGTAGGCACTTACTTAGTTGAGGATTATACTTACATCAAATTACGTGACGTTGCCGCTCTATTGAATGAAACACCAAATCAATTTGATATTGGATTTGCTACGAAGGAACTTAAAACAATTGTTTTAGCTCTTGGTGAGGAGTATGAAAAAGAAGATGATGATCTTCAAGAAATTAAAAAAGAAAAAGCTAAGGCTAGTGTTGGAGTGATACAAGTTAAAGTTAATGGAGAGCTTAAAGACCTTAAAACTGCTTTGATTGATGGTTTTAACTATGTTCAATTAAGAGATCTATCTAAGCTTGTTGGCTTCGAGGTAGGCTATGACGCTAAGAACAAAACTATCCTTATAAATACAAAAGAAGACGAAAATAGTGTAAATGCTAATAAAAACAAAGTTCCTAAGTCAAAGTGGACTGAAGCTGAAAAAGAATGGTTTAAGAATCAAAAAACTTATTTAAACAATATGGTTCTTCTTATATTTGGCTTTGCAACTGCTGATAGCCCTAATATTGAACAAATAAAACAAAAATACCTTGACAACCTAGGATTAAGTGTTCTTGGAGGAAGAAAGCTTTTTCAAGGCTCAATAACAGACCAAAGTAATAGGGTTGAGATTAGAGATGGAATTAGATATGCTATAGCCACTTTAGTCTACGAAAGTGGAGCAACTGTAGTATATGAAGGACAAAACATTGGACAAGAAAATGAATTCTGGAGAACAAATTTCTACAACACTGTAATATTAACTATTGCAGACAAATTACCTGAAAAGTATATGAATGATAAAAATGCTGTTTGTGAACAAATAGTTAAGTTCTACGATGCTATAGTTAATAAAGATTATGAAAAGGCTGTCAAAGAAATAAAAGAACTTAAGATAAATGCGACTGTTGAAAGCGTTAAGTTATTTGAAGAAAGAATGAAAGAATATGCTAATGGAGTAGAAATATTTAGAAAAGATTATACAACAGTATTTAAGACAGACGAAAATGGCGACCCACATGTATTTTTCCAATATAGCGACAACACTGTTTTTGAAGTAGCATATATAGGAACAAACTCTACTGGTATTTTAGCAGCAACACGTAAATAAATAATTTAATCAAAAAATTGGGAGCGAAAGCTCCCTTTTTTGTCTTGCTTTTATATTTCTTTAGTAGTATAATGAAATTACTCAATCAAATTAAGGAGGAATAATATTATGAAGAAGAAAATTTCATTGTTATTAGCAATCTTAATGTTTGTAACACTAATCCCAACAGCATTTGCTGAATCAAAAACAGTAGATGCAGTTAAAAACACTAAAAAAGTGACACTTGACGGAGAAGAAGTGATGGTTGGTGCATACGACGTAGAAGGCTACAACTATTTAAAACTTAGAGACGTAGCAGCAATTTTAAATACTAAAAAATGCCAATTCAACGTTGGTTTCGATAAGCCAACAAAGCTAATCACAGTAGAACTAGCAAAAGGATACGAAAAAGTTGAAGGCGATCTAGCAGAAATTAAGGACGAAAAAGCAAAAGCCATTATTCGCGTAATCAAAATACTTGTTAATGGCGAAGAAAAAGAAGTAAAGACAGCTCTAATTAACGAAAACAACTACATGCAATTAAGAGACCTTGGCACACTAGTAGGACTTGGCGTTAACTATGATGCAAAAAATAAAGTTATCATGCTAAAGAGTGATGTTGAAGAAAAAGAAGAAAAGACTGAAGAAAAGAAAGATGATAAAAAAGAAGAAAAAACTGATGATAAAAAAGATGAAAAGAAGGATGAAAATAAGAGTCTTGATTTTACAGACGCTGAAACAGCATATTTAAATAAACTTATAAGTCTTTACGATGCATGGTTAGAATATCTTGAAACTCATAATGTCGATGAAGTGCCAGAAGAGTCAAGATCAATTGCAAATTATTATAGTTACCTAAAAAATATATTTGAAGCTGGCGGTAGACCATTAAGCCGTGAGTATACAGCTTCTATTTATATAGATGAAAGAAAAGATGGTAGATACACTGTAGTTGAATTTGAATATCCATCTGGATCAACTCTTTTACAAGAAGCAATTGTTACGGCGGATGTAGACGGTTCTTTTAAAAATGAAAAATTTAACGCTAAAATAATTAATGCTTACATTATACCATTTAGAAAAGATGCTAAAAAAGATTTACTTAACAATTCTGAACTAATAAAGACAAAGTTTAAAGAATTTTATGATGAAGCAATGAAAAAAGATTACAAGAAAGCAGCAGCTGCTCTATATGAGCTAGGTTATGACTCTAATGAAAAGAATGTTAAGGAGCTTATTGAGCTTAGAGCTAAAAATGCTAAAGCACTTAAAGGCGCGCTTGATATAGAAAATTATAAATATGAAGCAAAAAAAGTAGATAAGTCATTTATGGCAAAATTTTCAAATGAATATGAAATGTTTGTAATCATATATAATCCTGAATTAGATGGTTTATTAACAAGCTTTTTTAAATAAATAAATAATCAAAAAATTGGGAGCGAAAGCTCCCTTTTTTAGTGCTATATAATTAAATATATTAGCAAATTGAATTTTGCGAAATATTTTGATGAATAAGGCGAAGTACAGCGAGCGAGCGACTGAGCTGTACAAGTGCGTACGCGCAAGGAACGAGTGAGTGAAACGAGCCTTAGTCGCAAAATAGACGCGAAATTAATTTTTCCAAGTCTCTTCCATATCCCCAACTATTTCAAAAAAGTCATCGCCTGGATAAATTATATGCTTAATCCATTCTTCCTTAATCTGCCAAAGATTTGCCTGAACAACAAATTCGCTTCTATCTGTAATTTCAAAGATTCGCTCCCAGCTAGCGACAATTGTATCTCTTATATCGTCATACATCTCATCATATTTTCTATCAAATATATTAAAGCTGTGGTCGATGCCGCGCGCATTGAGTTCTTTTTCGAAGCGTTTCGCATCATCTTCATCAAGTGGCACGTACTGATTGTTTAAAACTAGATCCCACTTTGCTCCATCGAAGTAAATAACTTCATCCTTTGGTACTGTGATTGCATAAACGACTTCTTTCTCGATTGGTTTTAAGCAGTTTCCCTTTGAGACGCTGCACCAAATTGGGTAGCTGATATCATCTGGCTTAGGAACTCTTTTTGATGCCATTTTAACGAAATAATCATATTTTTCTAAGAAAAAGTCTGAAATGTCTCTCATATGTAAGCTTACATAGAGCCTTTTATTTTGTATAATGCCTTTATTTTTTAACTCATATAGACTATTCTCATGCTGTCTTGTGTATAAATTTACATATTCCATAATATCACCTAATTATTCATACCCAATATTTCGGATTTGAAATTTTAATCCTTGACTATAAATTTTATCTATGGTATAATATCTATGGATGAGGTGAAAGGTATGATATTCATACATAATTATTTATTTACTCACAATTTTAATAAAAAATAGATTTAAGGAACGCCATGTGCGTTCCTTTTTACTTTATCAGAGTACTAACTTAGTAAAAGGAGGACATTATGGAAAAGATCGTAATCAATGGCAAAGATCTAACAATTGAAGATGTGGCAAAGGTAGCAAGATGCCACGCAGAGGTTGAAATTTCAAAGGATGCAAAGGAAAAAATCATTGCGTCAAGAAAACTTGTTGACAAGTTTGTTGAAGAAGAAAGGGTTATTTACGGAATCACAACTGGTTTTGGAAAATTCTCTGAAGTACATATCTCAAAGGATATGACTAAAAATTTACAAAAGAATTTAATTATGTCTCACTCATGTGGCGTTGGCGAGCTTTTTGACGAAGACATCGTTAGAGCCATCATCCTATTGAGAGCTAATTCATTATCAAAGGGTTATTCAGGCGCAAGACTTGAAACTATAGAAACACTAGTTGCTATGCTTAACAAGGGCGTTACACCATGTATTCCTGAAAAGGGTTCGCTAGGTGCATCAGGTGACTTAGCTCCTCTTGCTCACATGGTTCTACCTATGCTTGGCTTAGGCGAAGCTTTCTATGAAGGCAAGAAAATGACTGGTAAGGAAGCTATGGACAAGGCTGGCATAGAATGTATCGAATTAACTAGCAAGGAAGGTCTAGCCCTTATCAATGGTACTCAAGTTTTAACTGCTGTTGGCACATTAACTTTATATGATGCTATTAAGCTTTCAAAATTAGCTGACGTTGCTACATCTCTTACAATGGAAGCCATGGGCGGCATCATCGATGCATTCGATGAAAGAATCGCTGATGTTAGACGTCACCAAGGCATGTATGACACTTCATATAATGTTAGAGCGATTCTTGAAGGATCAAAAAATATTACTCGCCAAGGTGAATTAAGGGTACAAGACGCATACTCACTAAGATGTGTTCCGCAAATTCACTGCGCACCAAAGGATACACTAAATTATGTTAAGAGCAAAGTTGATATCGAAATCAACTCTGTTACTGACAACCCAATCATCTTCCCAGATGATGAAGCAGTTATCAGTGCTGGTAATTTCCACGGCGAACCAATGGCTCTACCATTTGACTTTTTAGGCATTGGTATCAGTGAGCTAGCTAACGTATCTGAAAGAAGACTAGAAAGACTAGTAAATCCAGCATTATCAGAAGGTCTACCAGCTTTCTTAGTTAAGGAAGGCGGAGTAAACTCTGGCTACATGATAGTTCAATACGCAGCTGCAGCTCTTGTTAGCGAAAACAAGGTATTAGCTCATCCAGCAAGCGTTGACTCAATACCATCATCTGCTAACCAAGAAGACTTAGTATCTATGGGTACTATAGCTGCTAGAAAAGCTAGAGAAATTTATTTAAACGCAAGAAAAGTTATAGCTATGGAAATGTTTGCTGCATGCCAAGCTATTGATATAAGAGGAGATAAGGGTCTTGGCAAGGGAACTAAGGCTGCTTATGACGAAGTAAGAAAAGTGATAGACTACATCGACAAAGATAGGGTTATGTACTTTGAAATCAATAAAGCTGAAGAATTATTAGCTGATGACAAGGTTCTTAACGCTGTTGAAAAAGCTGTAGGCGCACTTAAATAGTTATTAAGTAGGGAGGTTAATTATGAAATTTGATCTTAAAGACGCTATGACAATCAAACTTGATCCGGTTTTACCACCGATGCACAAGATTGATCCAAAGGTTAGAAGAGCACCTGTTAGAGACTTAACTCTTTCAAAGCATGAGATAGAGCTAGCTTTAAGGAATGCACTTAGATATATTCCAGAAGAGCTTCACGCTGAACTAGCTCCTGAATTTATGGAAGAGCTTATGACTAGAGGAAGAATTTATGGCTATAGATTTAGACCTGAGGGCAATATCAAGGCTAAACCTATCGATGAATACAAAGGTAAATGCATCGAAGGTAAGGCTATACAACTAATGATTGACAATAACCTAGACTTTGACGTAGCACTATATCCTTATGAACTTGTTACTTATGGTGAAACAGGACAAGTTATGCAAAACTGGATGCAATACAGACTAGTTAAAAAATATCTAGAAAATTTAACTGATGAACAAACACTTGTAATGGAATCAGGTCACCCACTAGGCTTATTCAGAAGCCACAAGACTTCACCAAGAGTTATAATCACAAACTCATTAATGATAGGTGAGTTTGACAACCAAAAATATTGGCACAAAGCAGTTGCCATGGGCGTTGCAAACTATGGACAAATGACTGCTGGTGGCTGGATGTACATTGGACCACAAGGTATAGTTCACGGCACATACAATACAGTTCTTAACGCAGCTCGTCTAAAATTAGGCGTTCCACATGATGGTGACCTAAGAGGACACATCTTCATTTCATCTGGTTTAGGCGGAATGAGTGGTGCTCAAGGTAAGGCAGCTAAGATTGCCAATGGTGTTGGTATCATCGCAGAAGTTGATATTTCAAGAATCAACACAAGACTTGAACAAGGCTGGATAGATGAATGTTCAGACGACCTTGATCAAGTATTCAAATGGGCTAACGAAGCAAGAGATAGCAAGACTCCTAGAGCAATCGCTTACCATGGTAACATCGTAGATCTACTAGAATACTGCGTTAAAAATAACGTTCACGTAGAACTTCTTTCTGACCAAACATCATGCCACGCTCAATACGACGGAGGATATTGCCCACAAGGCTTAACATTTGAAGAAAGAACTAAGATGCTTGCTGAAGACAAAGAAGGCTTCTGTAAATTAGTTGACAAAACATTAAAGCATCACTTTGAATTAATCAAAACATTAGTAGATAGAGGAACATATTTCTTTGACTATGGTAACTCCTTCATGAAATCAGTTTTCGATGCAGGCGTTAAAGAGATAGCTAAGAACGGCGTTGACGAATCAGAAGGATTCATCTTCCCAAGCTATGTTGAAGATATCATGGGACCAATGCTATTTGACTATGGTTACGGACCATTTAGATGGGTTTGCTTATCAAATAAGGAAGAAGACCTAATCAAGACTGACCACGCAGCTATGGAATGCATTGACAAAGACAGAAGAGGTCAAGACCTTGATAACTACATTTGGATAAGAGACGCTGAAAAGAATAAATTAGTAGTTGGCTCACAAGCAAGAATACTTTACCAAGATGAAATCGGTAGATTAAAAATTGCTCTTAAGTTCAACGATATGGTTAGAAAGGGCGAAGTAGGCCCAATCATGCTAGGCCGTGACCATCACGACGTATCAGGAACTGACTCACCATTTAGAGAAACATCAAACATCAAGGACGGATCAAACATCATGGCAGACATGGCTACACAATGTTTCGCAGGTAACTGCGCTAGAGGTATGTCCATGGTAGCTCTTCATAACGGAGGTGGCGTTGGTATAGGTAAATCAATCAACGGCGGCTTCGGTATGGTTCTAGACGGATCAGACAGAGTAGATACAATACTTAAGGCAGCTATGCCTTGGGACGTTATGAGCGGTGTAGCTAGAAGAAGCTGGGCTAGAAACGACCACTCAATCGAAACAGCAATACAATATAACAAGGATCACAAAGACACTGACCACATTACTATTCCTTATCTAGTAGACGACAAAATTATAGAAAAAGAAATGGCAAAGGTGGATGAATATGAAGCAAAGCGTCATAATTAAAAATATTTCTTCGCTTTTAGCAACAAAGGCCCACGGTAAAGTTAGAGCAGGCAAAGCACAAGGCGAAGTAGAAATAATCAAAAACGCATATTTAATAACAGAAGACGATAAAATAAAAGCCTTAGGTACTATGGATGAGTATAAGGCTATGGGAGTAGATGAGAGCAAAGCTACAGTCATCGATGCGACTGGCAAATTAGTTACACCAGGCCTTGTAGACTCACATACACACCTTGTTCATGGGGGCTCAAGAGAAAATGAGCTCTCCATGAAGCTTCATGGCAAGACATATATGGACATAATGAACGCAGGTGGCGGTATACACGCAACACAAAGACATACCAAAGAAGCAAGCTTTGAAGAGCTTTATGAAAAGGCAAAAAAATCACTTGACATAATGCTAAGCTATGGTGTTACAACTGTTGAAGCAAAGTCAGGCTATGGTATAGAAGACTTCGATACAGAGCTAAAACAATTAGAAGTAGCTAAAAAATTAAACGAAGATCATCCAATCGATTTAGTATCAACATTTATGCCATGCCATGCTATGCCAGATGAGTACAAAAACGACAGAGAAGCCTTTATTAATAAGGTTATCAATGAATATAATCCAAAAGTTATGGAAAAAGGACTTGCAGAATTTGCAGATATTTTCTGTGAAGACGGCGTTTATACTATAGATGAGTCAATAAGAGTGCTTGAAGCATCAAGAAAAACTGGCTTTAAGCTTAAAATACATGCAGATGAACTAATTAGCTTTGGAGGCGCTGAACTAAGCGCTGAGCTAAAATGCGTTTCAGCAGATCACTTGATAGGCGCATCAGATGAAGGCATCAAGGCCATGGCAGCTAATGGGGTTATAGCAAACGTACTTCCATCAACAGCATTTAATCTAAACACAGGCAAATACGCTAGAGCTAGAAAGATGATAGAAGAGGGATGCCCAGTAAGTATCTCAACAGACTACAATCCAGGTTCATGCCCATCTGAAAATATTCAATTAGCAATGCAAATAGCTTCAATCAAAATGAGAATGACACCAGAAGAAGTATTTAATGCTGCTACCATAAACGCAGCAGCAAGCGTACTTAGAACGGAATCCATAGGTTCGCTTGAAGTTGGTAAGAAGGCCGACATCGCCATCTTTAACTGTGAAAATATTGATTACTTCGTATATCACTTCGGTATAAACCACACATATAAAGTAATTAAGAACGGAACAATAGTTTATGGCGCTTAAATCATTTAGAGTATTAATAGTTGGCGGTTCAGAAATATACGCCCTAGGCATAAGAGCCTCTCTTTCAGCTTTTAACGATATGCACGTCGTTGAAAGCTTTAGAGATGCCTCAGATGCTCAAGAATATTTAAGAATAAAGAGCGTAGATTTTCTCATCTATGTAGATGATGAACTAGATGAAAGAAAAAAGATACCCGAGCTACAAATGATAGCCGTTAAAGACAGGCGCTATAGAATACTCTTTATGACTAACAAGCCAAACACAGAAATGATAATTTCGCCAAAAGACTTTTATCTCGATGGCATCATCGACAAAGAACTTAGTGGAGCAAATCTTAGACAAGCGCTTCTCGATATGAGAAAAGGGGTAGTAGTCGTGTCTAAAGAAAAAAACTTCAGTATACAGACGGAACAAAAATTGGGGGATTTTTTGAACCGTAAGAAGATCTACGACACACTAAGCTCAAGAGAAAAGCAAATCCTACTAAGTATAAAAGAAGGCCTAAGCAATCAAGAAATAGCCGATAGATTTTTCATCACACTCTCTACATCCAAAACACACATCTATAGAGTGTATAAGAAGTTGGGGGTTAAGTCGCGCTCTCAAGCAATTAATTTTCTAAATTAAATTTTGAATTAAAATGCCGGATTAGGCTTGTTCGCTTTTTGGCAATGCTCGAGTACTATATGTACACTCCGCTTGCCTCAAAGCTCCACTTCGCCTAATCCATGCATTTTCTCTTCAAAATTTACGAATACAAATAATTTTATCTAATAAATTTGTGATAAAGATAATTTTATCTATTAGTAAAATTTTAGCTATGCTTATTTACTATTAGTGAGAATCGCTTGCTTCGTCGGTCCACATCGCTCAATCTAGCTCAAGTGCGAAGCATCAAGGTTCTCGGGACCCATTCAAAGCGAAGCTTTGCAAATGGGTGAGGTTCTTCCTTGCTCTGCAAAACTAGTGAATAAAGATAATTTTATTTAATAAATTTACGAATAAAGATAATTTCATCTAATAAATTTACGAAAAAAATAATTTCATCTAATAATTTAATGAAAAATTTTGCTATGCAGACTGAAAATTACTTCACACAATCATTACACTTGAAAAATAAAAAACTTAATTAATTTACGCAAGGCAATATATGATCGGAAAGAGCTTTGCGTAAAGTCATTTCAAATCCTTTTTGATGCACCTAAATATTGGGTGCATCTTTTTTATATTTTTTATTATAAGTATTATTTTTATTATTAAGTATAATTGGGATTACATTTATAATATTAATATGATTAATAAGTATTAATTATTTCTATTCTCGAAAAAAGTTTTACGTGTAAAGTAGTATTTTGATCAAAATACTTGTAATCTTAAATAAGTAGTGGTATAATATATAAAAGAGCTTTAATTAGGTAGAGCATATCGCTGTTAACACGAGCTCATGAAGAATTAGTAGACCGATTCCGATTAGCAAGAACATAGCATTTATACCATACATACGGGGCTCTTAGACTATAGCTAGGACCACTTAGGTCTTAAGCACACGCAGAAATGCAAGGAGGTTTTTATGAAGAAGTTTATTTCACTTATCTTGGCACTAGCGCTTGTTATGACAGTACTTACTGGTTGCGGTGGTGGCAACAAATCAACTGGAGAAAAGAAAGGCGACAAGGACACACTTGTAATCGCTAACGACTCAGATGCTATATCTCTAGACCCAATGGGAACTAATGATAACGCATCATCAAAAGTTTTAGTTCAAATTTATGAAGGTCTATTCGAACTAAATGATAAGGCAGAAGAAGTTCCTTTACTAGCTGAAAGCTATGATAAGGTTTCTGACACTGAATATGTTTTCCATTTAAGAAAAGGAGTTAAGTTCCACAACGGAGACGAAATGAAGGCTTCAGACGTTGTATTCTCATTGAAGCGTGCGTGTGAAGCACCTAACGTTAAACACTTGTTTAACACTATCGATGAAGACTCTATCAAGGCTGACGATGATTACACTGTAAGATTCAATCTTAAGTTCCCTTATCCTGGTATCATTGCATCTTTAATGCATCCAGGTGGATCAATCCTTTGCCAAAAAGAAGTTGAAGCAGCTGGAGACAGCTACGGTACTTCTACTGATAAAGTTTGTGGTACAGGTCCTTTCAAACTTGATGAATGGTCTAAGGCTAACGCTATCAAGCTAAGCAGAAATGAAGACTACTATGGAGAAAAGGCTAAGATGGCTAAGGTTGAATACAAGATTATCCCTGAACCAACTAACAGACTAGTTGAACTTCAAACTGGTGGAGCAGATATCATTTATGAACTACAACCACTTGATGTTGAAAAAGTTGAAAAAGATGAAAATCTTGTTATGTTAAAATCAGCTGACTATGGTACAACTTACCTAGGATTCAACACTCAAAAGGCACCTTTTGACAATCCAAAGGTTCGTCAAGCTATAGCATACGCTATCGATATGGAAGATTTAATTCCAAAGGTTTGGTTAGGTCTAGGTACAACTGCATCTAACTCAATGCCACCAACATTAAAATACTCTATCGGTGGAGAAACTAAGGCAAAAACTAGAGACATTGAAAAGGCTAAGGCACTTCTTGCTGAAGCAGGATATCCTAACGGCTTTGATACAACTATCTCTACTAACGAAAGAAAACAACGTGTTGACATGGCAACAATCATCAAAGAACAACTTAAAGAAGTTGGTATCAACGTAACTATCAACGTTATGGAATGGTCTGCATTCAACGACGTACTAAAGAATGCTAAACAAGATATGTTCGAAATCGCTTGGATTTCTGATACACCAGACCCAGACGCATTCTTATTCCCTTGCTTCCACTCAAGTGCAAAGGGCGAAGGCGGTAACTACTGCTGGTTAGAAGATCCAGAAATGGATAAGATGTTAGATGACGCTAGACAAGAACTTGACGAAACAAAGAGAGGCGAAATCTACAGAAAAGCTCAAGAGTACATTCTTGACAATCAAATTTGGATCCCTGAATACTGGTCAGAATTAACTGTAGCGACATCTAAGAATGTTGAAGGTTTTGAAATGAACAGCTTTGGATTCTACAAGTTAAACAAAGTAGAAGTTAAGACTAAGTAGTAAAATATTAGAATATTACAAATAGTGAAGGGGGAGGAGGATATCTTCCCCCTCACATAGTTCAATTATATCGGAGGCATTATGATAAAATACGTTATTAAGAGAATCCTCTATTTAATACCTGTTATCTTGCTTGTAAGTCTCTTCGTTTTCTGGTTATTATACATAACACCTGGAGACCCCGCTCGTAACATCTTAGGCCCATCAGCCACAGAAGAGCAAGTAGCAGAACTTAGAGAAGAACTTGGCTTAAACGATCCATTCTTCACGCAATTTGGTAGATACATATCTAACCTAGTGTTTAAAGGTGACTTAGGTCGTAGTTACAGAACAAGAATGCCTGTTGTTCAAGAAATTGGCAACAGAGCAGGCGCAACAATTAGACTAGCATTTTTAGCTATAACATTCGCAGTTTTACTAGGTATACCTATAGGTATCATATCAGCAGTAAAACAATATAGTATATTTGATAACTTGACAATGATATTTGCCCTAATTGGTATCTCAATGCCAGTATTCTGGTTAGGTTTACTACTAATCATGCTATTTAGTGTGCAACTAGGCTGGCTACCTGCATCAGGCTTTGATATGCCTAATCAATGGGTTCTACCAGCGATAGCATTAGGAGCTCAATCTGTTTCTGTTATCACAAGACAAACAAGAAGCTCTATGCTTGAAGTAATTAGACAAGACTACATCAGAACTGCTAAGGCAAAAGGTCAAGATCAAAAAGTTATCATCAGAAAGCATGCTCTTGCAAATGCCCTTATCCCTATCACAACAGTTATCGGTACACAATTCGGACAACTTATGGGTGGAGCGCTAATGACTGAAGTTATATTTAGTATTCCTGGCATAGGCAGACTTATGGTAGATTCAATCAAGATGAGAGACATACCTCTTGTTATGGGATGCGTATTGTTCGTTGCAGTTACATTTGCCCTTGTAAATCTAATTGTCGACATACTATATACATTCATAGATCCAAGAGTTAAGAGTCAATATATGTAGGTGATGATATGGCAGAAAAAAATATGAATAAAGAACAATCAGTTAAAAAATCAAAAAGACAAACAGGTCTTAGTGAAGTTTTAAAGAGAATGAAGAGAAACAAACTTGCTATGGTAGGTCTACTTATACTTATCATACTTGTTTTGGTTGCGATATTCGCAGACGTAGTTGCACCATATACATTCAATGATATGGTTGGTCCAACATACCAAACACCAAACTCTCAATTCATTTTCGGTACAGACCACTTGGGCCGTGATATATTCTCTCGTGTTGTTTACGGATCTAGAATCAGTTTAAAGGTTGGATTCATATCAGTATCCATCGCCTTAGCACTGGGTGTAACACTAGGAGCTGTTACTGGTTACTACGGCGGTAAAGTCGACACACTAGTTATGAGATTTATAGACGTGCTTCAAGCTATACCAGATATACTTTTAGCTATAGCCATCATGAGTGCGCTAGGCACAGGCCTTGCAAACCTTATGATTGCCGTTGGTATAGCTTCGGTTCCAGCATACGCCAGAATTGTTAGAAGCTCGGTTTTAACAATAAAAGATAATGAATTTGTTGAAGCAGCTAAGGCCAATGGCTCAAGTGACCTTAGAATCATCTTCAAACACATAATTCCAAACTGTATGGCACCTATCATAGTTCAAGCAACTCTTGGTGTTGCCTATGCAATTATTAACGCGGCAGGTCTATCCTTCATAGGATTAGGACTTGAACCACCTACACCAGAGTGGGGCGCTATGCTTTCGGATGGTCGTTCATATATCATGGACTTCCCACACATTACATTGTTCCCAGGTTTAGCCATCGTTATTACCATCTTTGCTCTTAATGTTATGGGCGATGGTCTTAGAGATGCACTTGACCCTAAGCTTAAGAGGTAGGAGGTTACTATGGAAAAAGGAAATTTACTTAATATAAGAGACCTATCTGTTGAGTTCAATACAGATTCAGGTGTTGTTAAAGCCGTTAATGGCATGAACTTGTCTCTAAATAAGAAAGAGACACTTGGCCTTGTTGGAGAAACAGGTGCCGGCAAGACTACTACTGCTCTTGCAATACTTAACTTAGTTCCTGATCCACCTGGAATTATTACTTCAGGAGAGATTGAGTTCGAAGGTAATGACATATTACAAACTAAAGAAAAAGACATGAGAAAGATTAGAGGGGAAAAGATCTCCATGATCTTCCAAGATCCAATGACAAGTCTTAACCCTGTTATGACTATAGGTAAGCAAATCGAAGAAGTTCTTGCTCTTCACACTAAACTTGACAAGAACGGAAGAAGAGAAAAGACCCTTGAAATGCTTGATCTAGTTGGTATCAGACGTGAAAGAGTTAATGACTATCCTCATCAACTTTCTGGTGGTATGAAACAAAGAATAGTTATCGCCATGGCTCTTGCTTGTAACCCAGAGATAATCATTGCGGACGAGCCAACAACTGCTCTAGACGTTACTATACAAGCTCAAGTTATGGAGCTAATGAAGGACCTTAAGAGCAAGTTTGATACATCCATCATCATGATTACTCACGACTTAGGTGTTATCGCTGAAATAGCCGATAAAGTAGCGGTTGTTTATGCTGGAGAAGTTGTTGAAAGCGGTACTACAAAGGATATATACACAGACAAGAAGCATCCATATACAGTTGGACTTTTCTCGTCAATACCAAAATTAACTGGAGATGTTGAAAGACTTCAAGTTATTCCTGGTATGACACCAGACCCAACAGATTTACCATGTGGCTGTAAGTTCCACCCAAGATGCACTAAGTGCATGGAAATGTGCAAAACTGAAAATCCACCAGTATACGAAGTAAGCCCAGGTCACTATGTTAAATGCTTCTTATATAAAGACGCAGCCATGGGTGTAGAAGGCGAAGCTCATACAGAGAATGAGTCAGAAGAAAAGTAGAGGAGGAAAGTTATGAGCGAAAATTTCATTGAAGTAAAACATTTATGTAAGTACTTTCCGACTAAAAAGGGCGTTCTACATGCAGTTGAAGACCTTAACTTTGAAATAAAGAAAGGAGAAACACTTGGCCTTGTAGGCGAGTCAGGCTGTGGTAAGTCAACTGCTGGTCGTGCAATAATTAGATTACATGAGCCAACTAGTGGAGAAATATGGTTTAACGGTGAAAACATCATGAATCGTCACACTAAAAAGGAAATGCATCAATTAAGACGCGAAATGCAAATTGTTTTCCAAGACCCATATTCATCACTTAACCCAAGACTAAACACATTTGATTTAATTGCAGACGCACTTTATGTAAACAAAATTTACGATAGTAAGAAAGAAATAGAAAAAGTAGTTCTTGAAATGATGGAAACAGTAGGTCTTGAAAAAAGACTTATGAACTCCTACCCACATGAACTAGACGGAGGAAGAAGACAAAGAATTGGTATAGCAAGAGCCCTAGTAATGAGACCTGAGTTCATAGTACTTGATGAGCCAGTATCAGCACTTGACGTATCAATACAAGCTCAAGTACTAAACCTTCTTCAAGACATACAAAAGGAAAAAGGACTAACATACTTATTTATATCACATGACCTTTCAGTTGTTCGTCACCTTTCAGACAGAGTTGCAGTAATGTACCTTGGTCGTATGGTTGAACTAGCAGACTACAAGCAAATATTTGAAAACACATTGCATCCATACACAAAAGCACTTCTTTCAGCAATTCCAGTACCTGAATATGACTACAAACAAGAAAGAATTATACTTAAAGGCGACGTTCCAAGCCCAATCGATCCACCAGATAGATGCGTTTTCTATGGTAGATGCCCTATGAGAGACGAAGGCATTTGCAATGGTACACATCCTACACTAAAGGAAGTGGAGCCGGGACATTTTGTAGCCTGTCATTTAGTAAAATAAAAAATTTTGAATTAAAATGCCGGCCTAGGCTCGTTCGCTTTTCGGCAATACTCACGTACCATTAGTACGTTCCGTTTGTCTCAAAGCTCCACTTCGCCTAATCCATGCATTTTCTCTTCAAAATTAGTAAAAAACAATTTGGTTCTGAAGGTTGATTTACTTCGCATAATCATCTTGTTTTATCTAAAAAATTAAAATTTAAGATCTAATTTAAATAAATTAGTGACTACAAAAGCAGATGCATAATACGTGCATCTGCTTTTACTTGTCTATAAAAAAATGGAGCTACATAAGCGTAACTCCAAAATAAATTGTTAAATATATTTAAAATTTTTAATTTTATCTAAATCAAATTCTATGGATTTTATAGATTTAAAAAATAATTTATTTATGTTTCTTTACATAATCCAGTACAAAATCCTTAAATCTCTTACCAAGTGGACTAAGTGGCTTTTCTCTGTGATACAAGAAATAAAAGTCTCTTGAGAAGTTCACGCCCTTTATATTTAAGTACTTAAATCTATTTTCTTTAATATCTCTTTCAATCGCAATCTTGTTCATAAAACTTAGACCAACACCTTTGCTAACTAATGACTTGATTGATTCATTGTCATCGCAAGTGCCAACTATCCTAAGTTTTCTAGCATCTTTAGAACTTTGGTAAATAGCGTTGATTATTGTTTCAAGCGAGGCGGAACCATATTCTCTTAAAATAAAATCTTCATCAAGAATATCTTCAAATTTAACTGAATCGCCATTCTTAAGATTTTCAAATTTTTCATTTGGAACTATAAGTACGCTGGTATCTTTAACAAGCTTAACAAAGTCAAGTTTTGGGTTACCAGTCATCTTTCCGACGATTGCAAAGTCATTTTCATAAGATATGATTTTCTTAATCGCTTCCTTTGAGTCACTTCCTTGAAGCGAAAAACTAATCTTTGGATGTTCATTTAAAAATGATTTTATAAGATCAGGAAGTATGTACTCTCTTGGGATGGAACTTGACAAAATGCTTATCTTGCCCTGAAGACCTTGGTCGTATGCGTCAATCTCATACTTAGCGTTATTAATCTGGTCAATAATCTTCTCCGCATGCTCGTACAAAATTCGTCCAGTTGGCGTAACTCTAAAGAGTCTGCCGCTTCTGTCAATAAGCTCGCTACCGACTTCTTTTTCAAGAGCAGTTATGTGATTGGAGACTGTTGGTTGCGTGATAAACAGCTTTTCTGCAGCTTTCGAGAAACTTTCAAGTCTAACGACCTCAACAAAAGTTTCTATTTGTCTTATGTCCATATTCTTCCCTCCTCATATATAAAGATATTTTATCACAAGTATTGATTTTTTTCAAGAAAAAGATTAAAATATTAAGAATATTCAAATAATATTTTATGTAAAACTTGACGTAAGTACAATTATGCTTTAAAATATCTTTGAAGAATAAAATTTATAGGATAAATATATCAGAGGACGTAAATGAAGCATAGTTTTTCTAGCAATATCAAATTTTTAATTAAAAATTGGTTTAAGAAAGATAGTTTTGGGACTATCCTTGTATTTTTGTCGGCTATTGTTACAATAATAATACCGCTTTTTGATGCATATATACTTAAAACGATAACAGCAGCGATTATCGAAGGTCTTGACGCTGAACAATTTATCTTAAGTTTAATCAGTCTATTTATTTTTTACATTTTATTAAAAATTTTAAACACCTGGATGGATACTAGAAATGATTTTTTCCAAACTAGGGTCAGTATGCTCTACGGTGTAGACCTTATCTCTGCTCTTATGGATAAGGATCTACTTGATTTTAAAACAGCAGAGCAAAAATCTTTATTCGAAAGATCGAAGTCCTTTGCTTTTGAAGGAGAACAAGCTGATGGCGCTTGGTCTGCGATTAGACTTTCTAAGCTTATCACATCTTTTTTAGGGTTTTTCGCTTATGCAATTATTTTTTCTTTTCTTAGCTATAAATTAGTTTTAATTATCTTAATTTCAGCACTTATTACAGCCTATTTCCAAGATAGGCTTATGCTATATGGAGACGCAATCACTGATGAGATGGCTAATGAAGAGTCAAGGCACTACTATATGTATAAAGTTTCTTTAGACGATGGCGCACAAAAAGAGATTCGCTTAAACAATGCTCTTTCATGGCTAGTCTATCACCTAGATAAGATATCAAAAGCATATTACTCGCTTCTTCGCGGATGGACTAAAAAAGCTAATCGAGTCTCTTTAGTCGAAGGCATCTTTGGCTTCATCAGAGACTTATTTACATACGTTTTACTTACAAAGAGCGTTCTTAATGAAGAGATAAGTGCAGCGAATTTTATCTTTTATCTAAGCTTAGTAGTTGGTTTTTCAGAGCGGCTAAATAATTTCTCGGGTCATATAAGGTCGCTTAGGAGAATTTCTCTTGTTTGCGACAAGTACAGGACTTTTGTTCAAGACAAGGCAGATCTTAATACTGAAAAAATTATTTTAAAGTCAATAGATGAGATAAAACTAGAAGATGTTTCTTTTGCATATGATGAGGATAATGAAATTTTAAAGAATATTAATCTTACTATCAAAAAAGGTGAGTCAATCGCCATAGTTGGGGAGAATGGCGCTGGCAAAACGACTCTTATTAAGCTTATTACAAAGCTTTTTGATGCTAGCAGCGGCAGGATTTTAATCAATGGCATCGATATTGATCTTTACGATAAAAAGTCTATTTACAAGAGGATAAGCGCTCTCTTCCAAGATTACTTTTTGATGCCGACTACGCTTATTAATAATTTGGATGATAAGCATCAAGATAGGGTTCAGGCAGAAAAGTTTATTGATGAGATGGGTTTAAGTAATAGATTTACTTCACTAGAAAACGGCTTGGATACTGAGCTAATAAATATCGAAGATAATAAAGTAGAAGGTTTTTCTGGCGGCGAAACACAAAAGCTTTTATTCATCAAATCTCTTATGAAAGATAGCGACTTATTGATACTTGATGAGCCAACATCAGCTTTAGATCCGATTGCTGAAGAAAAACTTTATCTAAAGTATAAAGACTTTACTGAGGACAAGATGGCGATATTCATTTCACACAGAATTACATCAACGAGGTTCTGCGACAGAATTATTTACTTAGATGACAAAAGTATTGCCGAACTTGGAACTTATGATGAGCTTATGAACTTAGGCGGAAAATACAAGGCTATGTTTGATATGCAAGCTAAGTATTATAAGGAGAATGAAAATGAAGAAGCAAGTTTATAAAGACATCTACAAAATTAAAAAAAGCATATTGCCAACAGTTTTTCTAAATGCTTTATTATGTGCAGCTGAGCCTTTTATCTTTGTCTACATCTCTGGCTACTTACTAAAATTTATAATCGAAGCTAGAGAAATTAGCTTTATAATAAAATTTTCTGTGGCAGCAGCGGCAATATCCTTTGCACTTCACTATATTAAAAACATCACTGAAAACTATAAGTTAGAGTACGGCGACTATTTAAATACTAATGAAAAAAATATTCTTATTAAAAAATTGTTTTCGCTAGATTTTAAGGACCTTGAAGCTAAAGATACAAAGGACAAAATTTTAAGACACAAAGAAGAAAGTGACGGAATGAGCACCATTTACATGGAAGCGATGTATCAATTTTATAATTTTACTGTTAATATAATCAGCATTATTATAGCAATAGTATCATTAATTAGCTTTTATCCAGCACTATCAAAATCTGTGGATATTAAAGTTTTTGGCTCAAAATATTTTCCTTTGCTAATAATATTTTTAATGCTAGTAATTACTTATGCATTAATCAATTTTAGGAAGAGGGCAGAAGAAAAGAACGAAATCGATAGAGAGACCTATGCGAAAAAATATAAGATTTACGATTATTACATGAGGTTACTCTCTGATTACGAGTCGTTAAAGCAGATTAAAATTTATGACGAGAAGGCTTTTATACTTGATGATATAAACGAGAATTTTGTAAAGAGTGGTCTTGGATTAAGAAAGAAAATTGCAAGAAGAACAGGTTTTAGTGAAGGCATGGATGATCTTTTGCTATCGACGCTTGGAATTTTGTTCTTAATTATGCTTGCCATTAAGGCAAAAGGCGGTCTCTTTGGCGTAGACAAGATTATAATATACTATGGTGCTTTTAAAGCACTTTGTGAAGCAGCAAAGGAGCTTATCAAAACTATTGGCGAAGAAAAAGCACTTGAGCCTAAAATAGCGATTTTGTATGATATACTTAATTTGAAATCTGATAAAAAATTTGAAGTAAAGGAAAAAGATTTTACAGAGACTTTGATTAGTGTAAAGGATTTAGGCTTTTCCTATCCAGATTCAAAAATTACTCAGCTAAAAAATCTTAATCTTGAAATAAGGCGAGGCGAAAAAATTGCAATAGTTGGAGAAAATGGTTCAGGTAAAACGACTTTTGTAAATTTGCTAACAGGTTTATACAAAGCAAATGAAGGTTGCCTTCTTATTGATGGTGATGTATCTTCACTTGATTTTACTGCGAAAAATATTGGAGTAGTGAGTCAAGACTTTTATCTATTTTCATTTAAGCTTGGAGAAAATATTGCCACAAGTGAAAATTATAATGCTGATGAGTGCGAAAGAGTTTTAAAGCTCGCTAATTTTGAAAAAGCTTATGACTTAGAACAATATATATACACAGACATTGACGAAGATGGTGTGGATATCTCTGGCGGTGAAAGCCAAAAAATTGCACTAGCAAGAGCTCTATACAATGATAAGGATATCTTGATATTTGACGAGCCGACATCAAAACTTGATCCAAAGTCTGAGATGAAAATTTTCGAGAGCTTTAATGAGGCAGCTAAGGGCAAGACGGTCATATTCATTTCTCACAGGATGAGTGCTTGTAAATTTGCAAACAGAGTTATTTTATTCCACGACGGCAAGATTATAGATAGCGCACCACATGAAGAATTATTAAAACGAAATGAAAAGTACAAGGAAATGTGGAGTGCACAAGCAAAATATTTTAATTAATTTATATAAGTGATTAAGCAAGTCTTAGTCACTTTTTTATTGCTATTTACTCAGCTTTATAATATAATAGAACTGGTGAGGTTTATGATTTATTTAGATAATTGTGCAACAACAAAAGTATATAAAGAGGCGATGGAAGCGGCGCTTCATGCGTTTGAAGTGACTTATGCTAATCCATCGAGTATACATAAGGCAGGCTTTTTACTAAGGAATGACTTTGAAGAGGCAAGGGAGACTATCAAAAAATTTCTTAATATCAAGTCTGGCGAGATAATTTTTACGTCTTGCGCAAGTGAAGCAAACAACATTATTGTAAATTCGATTAAGGATATAAAGAAAAAGAAAATTTTGACTACGGCGGTGGAGCATCAAGCTATGAACAAGCCTATTGACAATTTAATTGCAAATGGTTTTGAAGTGATTAAAATTCATCCGCATGATGGACAAATCATTTTAGATGACGTTTTAACTAAGCTTGATGATAGTTTTGGCTTTGTTTCACTTATGCATGTCAACAACGAAGTTGGCAGCATCATAGACGTAGAAAATATTGCTCGTGAAGTAAAGAAGCTTTATCCAGATATAATTTTTGCGACTGATGCGGTTCAAGCCTTTGGCAAGCTTCGTATCGATTTAAGCGAAGGAAACATTGATTTTCTGTCGATGTCAGGTCACAAGGTTCACGCACCTAAGGGCATTGGCTGCCTTTACGCACGCGATACTCATTTAGTTAAGCCGCTTATCTATGGAGGCGAGCAAGAATTTTCTCTAAGAGCAGGGACTGAGAATGTTCCAGGCGTTTTAGCTCTAGCTGAAGCGGTTAAAATTTTGGATAAAAATCTTGAAAATAATTATAAATATGTAAATAATTTAAAAAATAAAATGATAGCTAGCCTAAAAGAGCTTGATGGCGTTAACGTTCACTCAGAGGGCGAGGGCTATTCGCCATACGTTATGTCGGTAGCTTTTGATAATATCAAGGCAGAGGTACTAGTTCATATCTTGGAGCAAGATGAGGTCTACATTTCAACGTCTTCTGCTTGCTCATCGAAGCAAAAAAAGCACATGCGCGTACTTGAGGGCTATGGATACAGCGAAAAAGAAGCTGAAGAGACAGTTAGAATTTCATTTTCTGAGATGAATACTGAAGAAGAGGTCTTAAAAGCGGCGGAACTTATTAAAAAAGCGGTTAAATTTATTAGGAGTGTTAAAAAATGATGACAGATAAAGTGTATTTAATCATAAGTGAGGGCGAGATGCACCTAAAGGGCGGCAACAGAAGGTACTTCGAGCAAAAACTTATCTCAAACATCGACAAAAACTTAAAAGATATCGGTTACGACAGCCTTTATAACGATATCGGCAAAATTATTATAGAAGTGGACGATGCAAAATCTGAAAAAGCAATTGAAGCACTAAAAAAAGTTTTTGGCATAGTTTGGATCAGAAAAGCTTATAGATGCGAAAAAGATATTGAAGTGATCAGGCGCCTTGCTATAGACCTAGTTAAAGAAAAAAATTTAAAAGGCACTTTCAAAGCGTCATCCACAAGAGCGGACAAGAAATTCCCGCTTAACTCGATGGAGCTAGCAAGGGAAGTAGGCGCTGCCATACTTACAAATACAGAAGGACTAAAAGTTGATGTGCATACGCCCGAACATGAAGTTTACGTAGACATAAGGAAATTTGCTTACGTTTCAGTAGAGAAGCACAAAGCACTGGGCGGCATGCCAAAGGCGACTAACGGCAAGGCACTTTGCTTACTATCAGGCGGCATAGACAGTCCAGTCGCATTATATATGATGGCGAAGCGCGGCGTTAAGGTCGACGCGATACATTTTCACTCATATCCATTTACCTCGCTGCAAGCACTTGATAAGGTAAAAGGACTTAGAGACATAGTCGCTAGCTACACTGGGGATATAAAATTATATTCATATAATATGCTTGACGCATACACAGCCATCAACCAAAATATGAACGTTTCGTACACAACAGTCGTTTCAAGAAGGATAATGATGCGTGTTGCGAAGAAGCTTGCTCACGACAAGGGCTACGATGCCATCATCACTGGGGAAAATATTGGTCAAGTCGCATCTCAGACAATGTATGGCATTAAAGCGATAGAGGACGCGACAGACATGATTATATTTAGACCGCTCATAGCCTTTGATAAGCTTGACATCATTGACATAGCTAAAAAGATAGGCACTTATGATAAGTCCATAGAGCCTTTCGACGACTGCTGCTCAGTATTTTCGCCAGACCATCCACAAACGAGACCACTTATAGCTGATGTTAAACGCGAAGAAGAAAAGGTAGATATAGACGCAATAGTAGAAGATATTTATAAAAAAGGAGAATTACTATGAAACTAAGTTTTTTAGGCGCGGCACAAGAAGTAACCGGCTCCAACTATTTGCTTGAAGCCTGCGGTAAGAAGATAGTCATAGACTGCGGCATGTTTCAAGGCAGTAAGGACCTTGAAGAGCTGAACAAAAGGCCATTTGACTACAATGTAAAAGACATTGACAAGGTGCTCATCACTCACGCACACATAGATCACATAGGAAGACTTCCTAAGATGGTTAAGGACGGCTACGACGGCGAAGTCATCATGACTAAGGCGACTATGGACCTAGCTCCTGTCATGCTCTACGACTCGGCAAAGATCGGTATGCAAGATGCAGAGACTGAGACTAAGAAGAACCTTCGTCAGGGCCTTGACCCAGTTGAGCCTCTTTACACAGATGTAGACGTTGATGAGACCCTTAAACTACTTAGGGGCTACGCTTATGGTGAAGAAGTAGAGCTCTTTGATGGTATCAAAATCATTTTTAGAGATGCAGGTCATATACTTGGCTCAGCCATTATAGAAATTTATATAAATGAAGATGGCAAAGAGGCGAAACTTGTTTTTTCTGGTGACCTTGGTATGCCAGATAGGCCTCTACTAAAGGATCCGACATTCATTAAGGACGCGGACTACGTCATAATGGAGTCAACTTATGGTAATCGCAATCACGAAGAACTTACGGACAGCACTCAAAAGCTGATTGAGATCATAGATAAAACTGTTGCTAGAGGAGGAACCGTTCTAATACCAAGCTTTGCAGTTGGTAGGAGTCAAGAGCTCGTATACTTATTAAACAAAGAGTTCGAGAAGAGAAAAAATAATAATATAAGAGTTTTTCTTGACTCGCCAATGGCGGTCGACGCGACAGAAGTATTTATGCGTAACTACGATGTTTTGGACGAGGATACACAAAAGCTGCTTAAGTCGGGCGACGATCCACTTATGTTTAAGCACTTAAAGTACATCCGCGAGACAGAGGACTCAAAGGCACTTAATGTGGACGAAGGACCAAAGGTTATCATCGCATCATCAGGCATGATGACAGCAGGCAGAATAAGGCATCACTTAAAGAACTGTCTGTGGGATAAGAGAAACTCGCTTGTTATAGTTGGTTACCAAGCAGAAGGCTCTTTAGGTCGCATTATTCTCAGTGGCGTGAGAAGAGTTAAGCTTTTTGGTCAAATGGTGGACGTGGGTCTAGAAGTTTATGACTTACAAGGTTTTTCTGCACATGCAGATCAAAATATGCTACTAAAGTGGCTAGATGCCTTTGATAATAAGCCTAAGAAAGTATTCTTGGTTCATGGCGAGATCGATGCACAAGAAATTTTAAAGCAAAAGATAATTAGAGACGAAGGCCTTGAGGTATACGCACCAAAGCTTGGCGAAACCATAGACCTAGCTACTGGTGAAAGTGCAAGGATAGAAGTTCATAAGAACAAGCTCGCTGATGAAGAAGAGCTTAAGAAGAGTTTTGACAATCTATTAGCGGCTTTCTCAAACATAGTTAAAAGCTCAAATAAATTATATACGAAGGAAAATTTAAAGAAGAGTAAAAAGCTTAAGGATGCACTTGACGAGGCAGAGCTTGTCTTAGTTAATGTCAATAAAGAGCTTAACTCGTAGGAGGAGAGAAATGAAGTACACAAAAACACTGAAGCGCCTGCTTGGAGACGCGATCAGAACAGACAGGAAGATGATTCTTTACATCTTATTTGCCTGCATCTTAGGGGCCTTTGCTCCACTAGTATTATCCTTAATGCCTAAGCTAATAGTTGGAGTCGTAGAAAATCCTGGTACAGACGCGATTAGAAGGATTTTACTAATCTCACTTGGCTTTTTTGTCTTGGAGTTCTTAGTTGAGGGCGTGAGCCTTTACTGCTCAAATCAAGTACTAACAGTTGCCAATAAAACTAGGTTTGAGCTAATGCACGAGCAAAATAAAAAGATGGCGGCTGCCGACTTTAAGTACATAAGTGATAGATCCATCTTTAAGATGTATGGCATGGCCTTTGAAGCAACAAGCGGTGACTGGGGCGGCGTTGTGGGTACACTTAGAGAGTTTGCGAGAACCGCACCTATAATTCTCTCACTTATACTTATTGGCGGAGTGATTACGGCACTATCACCATTAACAGGAGCCCTACTTCTTTTGTATGCAATAACTTATGCCTACGCACAAAGACAAGCAAACAAAGAAGTAAGAGATAATGATGCTGAGATAAATAAAATAACTGATGAGATTAGATACTACAATAAAACTGCTGGCGACTTTAAATCTGGTAAAGAGATTAGGCTTTTTAACTTAAAAGACATGATACTTAATGCTTACAAAAACGTTATCAATAAGAGAAAGAGTTTTAGCCTAAGTGGCGTACGTAAAACATTTAGAAAGAGCCTTTTATCAGTTTTAATTTTAATTCTTGCACAGGGCATTTTTGCTTATACACTTATACTTAACTTTAAAAACGGCTCTGTTGATACAGGTAGCTTCTTAATGTATCTAACACTTATGCTACAATTTGTATTATTGGCCGACAGAGCCATAGAAGACTACGAGTTTTTTGTTGTTAATCAAACTATTTACGTAGAAAATCTATATGACTTACTTGAAACAGATAAGTTAAATTCAGACCATGGCACTAGAGATAGACTTAGTGGTGCGGTTGATATTGAGTTTAGAAATGTTACTTTTGCTTATCCAAATACAGACAAGAAAGTGCTTGATAATCTAAGCTTTAAGATAGCTAAAAACGAAACTATCGCCCTAGTTGGTAACAATGGTGAGGGTAAGTCAACTATAATCAATTTATTAGTAAGATTATATAGACCGGACGAAGGCGAGATACTTCTTAATGGCGTAAACATCAACGAGTTTAAAGAAGAAGAGCTATATAAGATGTTTGCTTGCATATTCCAACAGGTAAATATCTATCCATATACACTTGGTAATAATATATCGATGCAAGAGACATATGATTTAGAAAGAGCCAAGAGAGCAATTGAGGACGTTGGTCTTAAGGAGCGTATCGAAGAAGAGAAAAACGCTTACGAAAGAAACATGTCTCATGAAGTTGCTAAGGACGCTCTTGAATTATCGGGCGGACAAGAACAAAAGCTTGCCATCTCGAGAGCTGTGTACAAGGACTCACCTATACTTATACTTGATGAGCCAACAGCAAACCTCGATGCACTTGCTGAGCACGAAATTTATTCAAAGCTAAATGACTTAAGAGAGGACAGAACCTCGATATACATCTCACATAGACTTTCATCGACAAAGTTCTGCGATAGAATCATCTTATTAAAGGGAGGAAAGATCTTCGAAGAGGGCACTCACGATGATCTTATGAAGAAGAAGGGTGAATATTACGAAATGTTCACTATACAAGGTAAATACTATACTAAGGAGGCCTAAATATGAAAAACTTTAAAGAACACATGAAGATATATGGTTTCATGATCAAATCAATTTGGGAATACTCCAAGAAAACAGTATTTTTAATCTTATTAGCCTCACTGTCATCAGCAGGACTTTTACTAATAAATGTATTCTTGCCAAAACTAGTTATTGACTCAATAATGAATGGCGGAGGTTTCGAGATAGTGACTTATGTAGTACTTATGGTGCTTGCAAACGTTGTCTTAGCGAAAATTCCTGGCTATGTCAACAACTACATCAACAACGTAGACCTTCCTGGCGTGCAACAAAGAATTCGTTACAATATATGCGAAAAGACTATGAAGCTTGATTATTCAATGCTTGAGAACAAAGACTATATGAATCTTAAGGACCAAGCGGACTTCATCATGAGCACTCAATCACCTCTAGCAAACTTCACTCAAGTAGCGGCGGAAGTCTTTGTTTCATTCGTTGTTGTAATCTTCTTAGCAGTCATTGCTTTTAGCTTCTCCTGGGTTTTAGGAGTAATACTTCTTCTAGTAGCTTGCCTAAACTTTGTCATAGGCGCTTGGGCTAACAAGAAGATGGGTGACTTCCTAGCTTCACTTGAAGATATAAACAGAAAATTTTCTGCTTACATGAATATTATTTATGACAATAGCAAGATGATGGATGTAAAGCTATTCACCATGCATAACTTGGTCAATGGATCCATATATAAATTAATGAAAGACATAAGCGCAGGTATAGCGAATATGTATACCATAAACTCACTTTCATTCTTTTTTAGTGGTATCTTAGACGGCGTATCGAGAGCTTTAAGCTACATCTATATATCAGTAAGAGCCGTATCGAATGTTTTTGGCCCGCAAATCTCAATCGGTTCCTTCGCTTTATACACATCGGCCTTTGTTAACTTCAACCAAAGAGTTAGAATCATCTCGCAAAATTATGTTAACATGATTATGATGAGGAACATGACAGAGCCTTACTATAGATTTATGATGCTACCAGAAGAAAAGGCAAAAGAATATGAATATGAAATGCCTAAGTCCATTGACACGATTGAGTTTAAAGACGTTTGGTTCAAGTACCCAAGCTCTGAAGACTACGTTTTAAAGAATTTATCCTTTAAGATTAATAAGGGCGAAAAGATTTCTATAGTTGGTCTTAATGGTGCTGGCAAGACTACCATCATCAAGTTAATGACTAGGTTATATGAGCCAACAAAGGGCGAGATACTGCTTAATGGCCTTGAGATAAATAAGATAAAGATGGATGAGTACCAAAAACTTATCTCCGTTGTGTTCCAAGACTATAATATATATAATTTCCCTGTGGCAGAGACGGTTGCATCAAAGACTGATTACGACAGAGAAAAAGTTGTGAAAGTATTGAAAGATATTGATATATATGATAAAATTAATTCGTTAAGTAGCGGTATGGACACAAAGGTCTCCATGGGCTACTCTGAAACGGGAGAAAAACTATCGCAAGGACAGTTCCAAAAGCTAGCAATTGCAAGAAGCTTGTACAAGGACAGCGAGCTAGTTATACTTGACGAGCCAACATCGGCACTTGACCCGAAGAGCGAGGCGGAGATTTACGAGAACTTCAACTACCTTGTTAAGGAGAAGACATCGATATACATTTCACACAGAATGAGTTCGTCGATATTCTGCGATAGAATTTTGTTAATAAATAACGGTACTGTAGAAGATTTTGACACGCATCACAATCTAATGCAAAAGACAGACAGCCTTTACTACAAGATGTTCAACGCGCAAAAAGAAAACTACGAGTACCAAGAGGAGGAAAAAAGCTATGAGAATGAGTAAAATGTTTTTTAAAACATTGAGAGAGGATCCTAGCGAAGCAGAGATTGCATCACACAAGTTACTATTAAGAGGCGGCTTTATCAAGAAGAGCGCCTCAGGAATTTATTCATACATGAACCTTGGCTATAGAGTAATCAGAAAGATTGAACAGATAGTTAGAGAAGAGATGGACTCACACGACGCTCAAGAGATCAACATGAGTGCTGTTCAGCCAAGAGAGCTTTGGGAAGAGTCAGGTAGATGGGACACCTTCGGACCAGAGATGTTTAAGCTAAAGGACAGAAACGACAGAGAATTCTGTCTTGCGCCAACAGCCGAAGAGTTTTTCACAGACCTTATAAGAAGCGATGTGAACTCATATAAAAAGCTGCCAATAAATATCTACCAAATCAAAACTAAGTACAGAGACGAGAAGAGACCGAGATTTGGTATCAATAGAGCGAGAGAGTTTTTGATGAAAGACGCTTACTCCTTTGACAAGACTCAAGAGGATATGGTAGCCAGCTATAAGAACATGTGGGAAGCTTATGAAAATATCTATGACAGACTTGAACTTGATTACAGGATAGTTAGAGGCGACTCAGGCGCCATCGGTGGTAACGAGTCACACGAGTTCACTGCTTTATCAGACGTTGGTGAAGGCGTGATCACATATTGCGATAGCTGCGATTTTTCAGCGACTGATGAAAAAGCAGAAGTAGCTTATAATTATGACAATAGTAATGAAGATATAAAAGAGCTTGAAAAAGTTGAGACAAAAGGCGTTAAAACTATTGACGATCTAGCAAAACTTTTAAAAGTTGATAAAGATAGATGCCTTAAAGCAGTTGACCTAATGGTTAAGGGAGAAAGAATCGTTGTATTCATACCAGGATCAAGAGAGCTTAACCTAACAAAATTAATAAAGCATCTTGGCTGCGCAGAGCACGAGATAGAAATGATGGGCGACGAAGACATCAAGTCCATGGGTTCCTTCCCAGGCTATACTGGTCCTATCGGTCTAAAAGCAGACAGACTTATAGCCGATGAAAGAGTTAAAAACATCAAAAATGCTATTATAGGTGCTAACGAAGAAAATTATCACTATATGAACTATAATATTAGTGACAATGAAAAATTTGAATTCGTAGACGATTTACTAATGATAGCTGAGGGCGATGTGTGTCCTAAGTGCGGCGGCAAACTTGAGTTCAAGAGAGGCATCGAAGTCGGAAACATCTTCCAACTTGGTCAAAAGTACTCAAAATCAATGAAGGCAACATTCTTGGATGAGAATGGCAAGGACGAATACTTTTGGATGGGCTGCTACGGCGTTGGCATTTCAAGAACAGTATCTGCCATAGTTGAGCAAAACAACGACGAAAAGGGCATCATCTGGCCGATATCATCATGTCCATACGAAGCCATCGTAACAATAGTCAATGTAAAAGACGAAGAGCAAAATAAACTTGCTGAAGAAATTTATCAAAAACTATTGGCGGAGAAGGTCGAAGTGCTTCTTGATGATAGAGCAGAAAGAGCCGGCGTTAAGTTTAACGACAGAGACCTAATCGGTATACCTCTAAGAATTACAGTAGGTAAGCTTGCTAGCGAAGGCAAGGTTGAGTACTCAACTCGTCGTGAGATGGAAAATGAAGAGATAGATGCTAGCGAAGCTATTAACAAGATCATTGCATATATAAAGGAAAGGAAGAATAATCGTGGATAAAAAAGTTAGAGTAAGATTTGCACCGTCGCCAACAGGTTTTGTGCACATAGGCTCATTAAGAACAGCGCTATATAACTATTTATTTGCTGAAAAGATGGGCGGCGACTTCATCTTAAGAATTGAAGACACAGACAGAACACGTTATGTCGAAGGCGCTATAGAAAACTTGATAAACTCACTTCACTGGGCTGGTATACACTACAGCGAAGGCGTTTTTATTGAAGATGGCAAAGTAGTTCAAAAAGGTGACTACGGTCCATATATACAATCAGAAAGACTTGATATATATAGAAAATATGTTGATCAGCTAATCGAAGAAGGCAAGGCATACTACTGCTTCTGCGATAAGGAAAGACTTGATAGAATCAGAGAAGAAAGACAAATTAAAGGCCTTATACCAAAGTATGATGGCTTCTGTAGAAATATTCCTCTTGATGAAGCAAAGAAAAGAGTGGCAAATGGCGAGCCATACGTAGTTAGACTAAAATTACCAAAGGATACAGACATAACATTCCACGACGTAGTTAGAGGCGACATCACAATCAACACAGAAGATATAGATGATCAAGTACTACTAAAGTCTGACGGTTTCCCAACATATCACATGGCAGTCGTAGTTGACGACCACCTAATGGGTATAACACACATCGTTAGAGGGGAAGAGTGGCTACCATCTACACCAAAGCACGTATTTTTATACGAGGCACTTGGATGGGAAAAGCCAGAGTACGTTCACTTACCAACAGTACTTAACAAAGATAGAAAGAAATTATCAAAGAGACAAGGCGACGTATCAGTAGAAGACTTCAAAGACAAAGGCTATTTGCCAGAAGCGTTAAATAACTACTTAGCACTAGTTGGCTGGTCACCAGAAGATAATAAAGAAATATTTACCATGGATGAGCTAATCAAAGAATTCTCCTTCGAAAGAGTTTCTAAGACAGGCGGTATCTTTGATAAGGACAAACTTGATTGGGTTAACGCACAATTCTTAAGAAATCAAGATATAAATGTATTACGAGAAGAAGCAAGCGAAGAACTAATTAAGGCAGGACTAATCACAGAAGATTTTGCGAAAAATAATAAAGAGTATATGGAAGTTTTAATCGATACACTTAAGGACTCCATCTCACTAATGACAGAATTGCCAGAAAAGGCAAAATTCATATTTGAAGAGCTTCCACTTGCAGATGAAACAAAAGAGTTTCTTGAAGGCGAAAACGCAGAGAACGCAAAAGTACTTGCAAACGCAATCGAAGAAGAGCTTTCATCAGTAGACGAAATCACACTTGATTACGCCAAGACATTCATGAAGAGCATACAAAAGAAGACAGGCATCAAAGGCAAAAACCTTTATATGCCAGTTAGAGCGATGATTTCCTTCTCAGTACACGGACCAGAAATGGATAGGATACTTTACTTATTAGGTAAGGAAAAGATATTCAAGAGATTAGATAAATTTAAATAAGATAATAGAAAAATGATTATGGGCTTTGCTAGATGCAGAGCCCATTTTTTATGAAATTGAATATAATAAAATAAACACTTGACAACAAATTATAAAACAATTATAATATAATTATAGAATAGGTATAAAAGGAAGTAAATATATGAAATTTGAATGGGACGAAAATAAAAATGAAATAAATAAAAAGAAACATGGAATTTCTTTTGAAGATGTAGAATCGGTTTTTTCAGATTTTTCTGCAATTATATTTGATGATCCTGATCATTCAGAAACTGAAGAGCGTTTTTTAATCATAGGAATGAGTTTGCGAAAAGGAATTTGTATTGTTGGTCACTGTTACAGAAATAATGAAAACATTATAAGAATTATATCCGCAAGAAAAGCTACAAAGAATGAACAAATGATATATATTAATGGTATTTAGGAGGTATAAAATGAGAGAAGAATACGATATAAAAAATTTAAATCCAAGAGAAAACATTTATGCTGAGCAAATTGCAAAAAAGCAAATAACAATAAATCTAAATGAAACAGTTATAAGTTATTTTAAAGACCAAGCTAAAAGCACAGGTATACCATATCAAACTTTAATCAATTTATATCTTGAAGATTGTGTCGCAAATAATAAAAGCTTAAAAATGACTTGGAAGTAAATCTAAAATTATAGAAAGAAGTAGGGGAGACTCTACTTCTTTTTCTTTGAAAAAAAATTTATAATAGAAATATACATACAATACATTTGCATAAAAGAAAAAGTTTTAGCTGTGGATCAATTGACCCTAGGCTAAAACTTTTTTATTGCTTTATTTACTTTACTTCAAATTTAATGACGCCTTTAGCATCAAGAGCTTTAATAATTACTTTAGTCTTAATACTTTGACCTTTTTCTACATATCCAATAATTGTTTCCTCATGTTCGTTGCCATCAAAGTCATTGTATTTCATCATTAAAATTCCCTCATGAAATGTATCATTATAACTTATCTTTATAGTTTTCTTTTCATTAGCTTCTAAACTAACTTCATAAAATGTCTCTTCATTTGATAAAAATAAATTTAAATCATTTACTTTTTCTGTACTTTCATTTTTGATTGTAAGCGTAATAAGTTCTTCATGTTTAGAATTCATTAAGTAATAAGCTAGTAAAACTATAACAACTAAAGCTAGAATTATAAAAATTTTGTTCTTTAAACTTTTATTCATATAGCATCACTCCTATGAATTTATTTTATCATAGAATTGTTAATAAAGAGTAAAGAAAATATTACAATTTATTAATTTACTATTTTTAAGAGACCAAGAGTGTAACAAATAATTAACTTTAGGTAAATGAATGGTTGGGCCATTTAGTAAAATTATATCTTTAAGAAGTTAAGAAAATATGGTATAATAAAGATAAATAGAATTACATTTATAAATTGCAGTAAAAATAAGCTTATATAAAACTTTGGCAGGATTATAGTTAAAATGTATATATTTTGCTGAAAATCTTCAAAGGACATAAATTGATGTTCAATGTAATAATAATGTCAATAGTAAAGGTTTAAAAGTATTTTGAAAATTTTCTATGTTTTTGATTGTAGATTCAAAATAGTATGGATTATGTGAGGTGATAAAATGAATAGATACGAAATTATTCAAAAAAATAGGTGACATGTATCAGATTGGTAATACTGAATCAGGAGAATTTAGTTATGTTCAAGCACTTAAAACAGTTGGAAAAAATATAAAAGATTACCAAAAAGGAGACACAGATACAAACCATCAATACTTAGACATAAGATTTGAAAATGATAGATTAGTTATTTTAGTAGAAACAAAAAATAGCTTCAGCAGATGGGATCATAATAAAATTAGAAAACAATTACAAGACTATGTAAGGTACGAAAAAGCTTATTCTGATAAAAAAATAATTGCTATGTTAATAGAAACAGATGGAGATGATATATGGGTTTGGCATGGACAATCAGTAATTATTGATGAAGAGCATAGAAAAAAAGAAGAAACTGTTTTAAAATCTTTTGAAGAATATGAGAATATAGTTTTTGGCAAAGTTAATGATAAAATTAAAGTTGTTGATTCAATAAAGGTTTTGAATGAAATGTTACATTCTGATGGCGTAAATGAGAAATTAAGAAGTCAGTTTGTTGGTACATGCTTATTAGCATTAAAAAATGGACTTTCATATAAAAATTTAAAACCAACATTGGATCCTAATACTGGAAAAGATTTAAGTCAAGAAAAAATAATAATAAAAGATATAAAAAATATTCTGTCAGGCTTGTTATCTAAAAATAATGATGTGGATACTCTAAATAAAGCTGGCAAATTATCTGTATTAAGCAGTAAGGTGCTAGATGATCAAGATATAGCTAGTTTAACATATGATGAATTGCAAAAAATATTGGAATTTATAGACAACAATATAATTCCTTTTATTAATGATTCAAATACTGCAGGACAAGATTTATTAAATCTATTCTTTACAACATTTAATAAATATGTTGGTAAATCAGATAAGAATCAGGCATTTACACCAGATCACATTTGTGATTTTATGTGTAAAGCTGTAGGAGTAAATAAAAACTCGCGAATTTTAGATCCATGTTCTGGAAGCGGGGCTTTTTTAGTAAGAGCAATGACAGATGCAATGGATGATTGCGATACAGAAGAAGAACGTGAAGAAGTAAAAAGAAATCAAATTTTTGGTATTGAATATGAAGATGGAGCCTTTGGTCTATCATCAACAAATATGTTGATTCATGGAGATGGCAATTCAAATGTTATCCAAGCTTCTATGTTTGAAAGAGGAGAATGGATTAAAGATAAAAATATAAATATTGTTTTAATGAATCCACCATACAATGCCACTAGAAAATTCTGCGATCCAGAATATGTTAAAACTTGGGGGTCTAGTAAAAAAGAAGATCCTTCTAAAGGCTTCCATTTTGTAGAATATATAGCAAGGCACATACCAGCTAACTCAAAAATAGCAGTACTATTACCAATGCAAGCTGCTATTGGAAATAGTGGAGATGTGAAAAAATTTAAAAAGAAAATGCTAGATAATTACACTTTAGAAGCAGTTTTTTCATTGCCAAATGAAATATTTTATCCGGGTGCTGCCGCTATAGCTTGCTGTATGATTTTTGATTTATCTCAAAAGCATGAAAGATCTAATAAGGAAACTTTTTTTGGATATTTTAAAGATGATAAATTTATAAAAAGGAAAGGACTAGGTAGGGTTGAAAAAACAGATAGCGACGGGAATAGTTTGTGGGTAAGCACAAAAGATGAATGGCTTGACTTATATAAAAATAAAAAAGAAGTGCCGGGATTATCTGTTATGAAGAAAGTGACTTGGAAAGATGAGTGGTTGGCCGAGGCTTATATGGAAACTGATTATACTAAGCTTACACCGCAAGATTTTCAAAATGTATTAAACAGTTATCTTTCTTATTTAGTAAAAGAAGGTCATGTGTATGAAAATCAATGTAAATAATTGGAAACTCATTCAATTAAAAGAGCTATTTATTATTCGTCCTACGAAATCTTATAAAAATATGAGCAAAGAAGAATTAGACGATGGAGGGCAAACACCATTTGTTGTAAATTCTGCAGTAAATAATGGCATAGGTGGGTATAGCTCATTGGATCCAACAGAAGATGGAGGAATTATAACATTTAGTGACACTACGAATGGAGATACATTTTTTTATCAAAGAAATAACTTTATCGGGTTTTCTCATGTCCAGGGTATGTATCCCACTACAAGAGAATGGAATGAGCATGAACTGATATTCCTTGTATCATTATTAAATTTTCATAATAGAGGGAGGTATAACTATGGTAGAAAAATGACTAGAGAAAACATATTAAATACCTCATTGCTAATGCCAGTAACAGTTAATGGTGAGATTGATTTTAACTATATGTCTAATTTTATTAAAAGATTAAGATATAAAGAGATAATAACAAAAAATAAAAAGCAAGAAAATATTAATAGCGTTGAGAATTGGAAAGAATTTTACTTACACAAATTATTTAAGATATCTATGGGAAATGGTATAGATGCAATAGCTACAACAAATGATAATCCAAAGTACAATTATGTATCACGCGATAGTAGCGGAAACGGTGTTGTAGGATTTGTTGATGAAGTTGAAGGACAAAAACCATTTCCTGCTGGTGCCATGTCATTAGCTCTAGGTGGTAGTTTTTTAGGATCTTGTTTCATACAAAAAGAACCTTTTTATACAGCACAAAATGTAGGGATATTGCAAGAGAAAGAACCACTTAGTATTCACACAAAATTATTTATCTCGACTCTGATAAGGAATGAGTGCAAAATAAAATATCAGGCTTTTGGAAGAGAATTAAACTCACATTTTAGAAAAGATTTTACAATAAAATTACCAGTTTTGATGAATGATAATGACTATGTATTTGATAAAAACAAAAAGTATTCTAATGAGGGTTACATCCCTGATTGGAAATATATGGAAAACTATATGAAAAGCTTGCCTTATGGTGATAGAATTGATGAAGATTAGAAGAAGTATTATTTTTTATTGGAGGGCTACATGGTAAATACAAGTCAGAAAACTCAATTGTGTAAAATTATATATTTTGATGATGATTCAATCACAGATTATCTTCAATTAATGTACGGTGGAAGTCTTGAAAAAACAACAGAGTTATTAAAATCAGCCGCGAACAAAGGGAATGCTGGTGTGGATACATCTGCTAGTATTGGATTTGGTGGTCTAATAAAAGCATTAGTAGGCTGGAAAGCAGAAGTTGGCGTGACAGCATCAGCAGGACTAAGTTTTAATAGTGAAAAAATGGTAAAAAATATCATAAAAAATACTATTCTTACTGATTTTGTTAATGCACTAGAAGAAAATGAGAATAAGATAGCTGTTTCCAAATTACCAAAAGGGACAATAAAAAAATTCAGTGGATATAAAATCACAGCAGAGAAAGATTCTTTGTCCTATTTCGTAATGGTTTCACCTTATATGAATATGTTTCAATCTGGAAGCACTATTCCTAGTGGCGAATTTAGCATTTCATTGGAGAAACTTGATAGTGTTTTAAGAAATGCAAAGGGTTATTACGAATTTGTTGGAACTAAAGGAAATAGTAAAGTAATTTTAAGATTTAATATTAGCGCTTTTAAAAATAATTATATGATTAGTGATTTGCTAAAAATGAATTTAAGTATTTTTGCTATTAAAGTTGGTGATACAACATTGGATATGCTTAATATTAACGAAGAGTTAAATCTTGATTTAACAAATAGTGTAGTTGATAATCCATCATATGAAGAAAGTAATAGAGATAACGGTCAATATACTAATTCATCTAAAAAACTTCCAGTTTTTGATGTGCTATTAGCTGGAGTTGAGTCAAATGATTAATAGAATTATTATATTTAAAGGGAGCAAAAAAGATTTTGAAGAATTATTATCTGAAATTTTAGGTAATGGTTCTTATATGCCTTTTATGGAACTAATACAAAAATACAATGCTAGGTTAAGACCGAATGAATCTGGTGTTAGAGAACGGGAGTTAGGAAGAAAAATATCTGTTGAAGCTTGTGTAGTAAAGGCAGATGATTATGCATCAGTGCTACCTCATGTTTTATCGAACTTTTCAAATATTATTAATTTAAACTGCAATATTGATTGTCTTCTAGTTCATAATCCTCCGAGACGAGTAGAGGAATCTTTAAAAGCATATGATGAAAGTATAATTGAATATAAATTTTCAGAATACCAAGAAATATCTAAGAAAAAACTTAAGGAGATTTACAAACAATTAAATAAAGACATTCTTGGACAAGTTGATTGTAAAAAATCAATAATAACAGGATTGTATAGGTTATTAAAAGAGCAAGTGAATAATCCAGTTGTATTAATGTTTTATGGGTATTCTGGAGTTGGTAAAACTGAAAGTGCTAAAAGTATAAGTAATTCATTAGGTGGAAACTTATTAAGAATTCAATTTTCAATGATGCAAACAATTGAAGCTTATAATTATGTATTTGGGTCTGAACACTCAAATAATAGTTTAGCAAAAGATATGCTTTTAAGAGAGTCTAACGTTATACTAATTGATGAATTTGATAAAGTAGACTGTGGGTTTTATAATGCTTTTTATGAGCTTTTTGATGAGGGTAGGTATGTAGATACCAATTATGACGTAGATTTAAAAAACACAATTTTTATATGTACTTCAAACTTTATGAATGAAGAAAAAATTAAAGAGAGTTTAGGGCCAGCAATGTTTTCGAGATTTTCTGAGTGTATACAATTTGATCAATTAGATAAAGAACAAAAAATTGAAATTGTTAACAATTGGTACGATGAAGTATTGAGTAAATTAGATGATGATGAAAAGAATATAATTAAAAAAACAGATATCGTGCAATGGTTTATGGATAATGTCGAGAGATATGATAATATAAGAATATTAAAAACAAAACTAGAAAATGCTATATATCATAAATTATCAGAAGAATATATTTTTTCTTAGATGATAACTTAAAATTCATCTAAGATTATAGTTTACATTTTATTATTTAATCTACTTATAATAGGCATTACTGAGATTTGTATGAAAATTATGGATAAGAACAGAAAATGAATATAATTTTTTTAGAGATTATCCCTACAAATTAAGTAAAGAAGAAAAAGAAATATTTGATAAAGAAAATCCTCATTGGGTTGGCTTTTTTTAAGAATATAACAAAAGATTAAATTATAATATTTTGTAAAGCTTAAATTATTTTGGGTATATATCCAATAAGGAGTTGATATTATGAGGAAAAACTTGGGTGTTAAACCATATTTCATGCCGCTTCCTGTCTTGCTTGTGGCGACTTACAATGAGGACGGTACTGCGAACGCTATGAATGCGGCTTATGGTACTTTGGGTGATTTTACTAAGGTTTCCATTTACATTGGCAAGGGCAAGAGGACTATCATCAATGCTATGCGTGAAAAGGCTTTCACTGTGTCTTTTGCGGATGAGGCTCACATGGTCGATGCGGACTATGTTGGCATGACTAGCGGAAACAAGGTTCAAAACAAGCTTGCGAAGACTTCTTTTGAAGCGGCTAAGTCTGAGTTTGTTAACGCGCCTATCATCACTAACTTACCTATGACTATTGAGTGCGAGCTTATTGAATACGATGAAGTGAGTGAGAATCTTATTGGCGAGATTAAAAATATTTCTATTGATGAAAAATATCTTCTTGAAGATGGCTCTATTGACACAGCTAAGATGAATCTCATTTTTTACAACGCTTGTGAAAACACTTATAATTTATTGGGCGAAAAACTTGCGAAGGCTTATGATATTGGCAAGAAGCACTTAGATTAGATTTTAAATCAAGTTCAAACAATAAAAGGAGTTGCTACAATGGAAAAGAGGATTTATTTTATTTTAGGCCTTATTTTAATTTTAATTGGTAGAACAAAGGAATTTATAAATTATAAAGAATTTATTTTAGCAGGGGAAATAATTCTAGCAATAACTAGTTTATTTTTCTTTGCTGATTTTATTAAATTTCTCGATAAAAAATTTTTTAAAAAATAATTTTATTGAAGTGTGTAAATGTTTTTGAATTAGCTCTTTTCTTTAGTCTATAATACTATATATTAAAACGGGACTAATGATTTATTAAATATTTGGGTATATATCAATCAAGGAGTTGATTATATGATTCTTATTGGATACAAAAAATGCACTACATGTAAGGGCATTGAAAAGATGCTTGACGAAAAGGGCATAAAATACACTTACAGAGAGATTGACAAGGATATTCCGACTAAAGTGGAACTAAAGAAATGGCACAAGGCATCGGGTCTTGACATCAAGCGTTTCTTTAACACTTCGGGTCTTGTTTATAGGGATATGAATCTTAAGGACAAACTGGGCGATATGAGTGACGATGAAAAATACAAACTTCTATCGACTAATGGCATGCTTGTGAAAAGACCAATACTTATCAAGGATGATGGCTCTTTCGTGGCTGTGGGTCCTGATGTGAAAAAATATTTAGCGTAAAAAATTCGGACTGAGATAAAATCAGTCCGTTTTTATATGCTTATTTAATTATTCCTAAATTTATTTTTGCTCTTAATACGCGCAAAACGTGTTCGTCCAAGTCATTTTCTTTGATCTCGCCATTTGCCACAGCTTTTTTTACGGCGGAGATGTCATTAAGAAAGTCTGTGGAGCAAAGCATGTCGGCGCCTGATTTAATTGCAAGTACTGCGGCATTCTTCTTGCCAACAAATTTTTTCACGCCTTGCATTGCCAAATCATCTGTGATGATGACGCCATCAAAACCAAGCTTTTCTCTTAAAATTTTATGAACTGCTGGGGATATGGATGCCGGCGCACTTTTATCCATGGATTCTACTATGTTGTGTGAGACAAGTACCACGGGCGCTTTTGCCTCAATCCCTGCCTTGAATGGAAGAAAATCTTCTTTTTCAAATTTTGCCATCGGTCTTTTGTCGCGAACTAGATTTGTGTGGGTGTCTTTGTTATTGCCATAGCCTGGGAAATGTTTTAGGACGCTGCCCATGCGCGCTTCGTTCATCACGTTTACAACGCTTTTTACATATTCTGCAGTTTCTTTTGGGCTCTTAGCAAAGCTTCTTTTATATATAAAGTCATTTTTATTTGTAGAAATGTCTGCGACTGGCGCAAAATTTAGATTAATGCCTATACTTTTTAATAAATTTGATTTTTCTTTAGTATCTTTTTTAATTCTCTCCATGCCGCCATGTTTATACAAATATTGCGGTGAGGCAAATGGATATTTTCTGAAATTTTTATTCGTGCTCACACGATTGACTGTGCCGCCTTCTTCGTCCACAGCAATGAACATAGCGAGCTTAGAAGCGTTTTGGCACTCTTGAATATTTTTTATTACAGAATTTTTTGTTTTGCCCTTAAAATCCCTTCCAAATAATATATATCCGCCTAAATTATATTTTTTTGCAAGTGCAGTAGCATTTTTATCTGGGCAGCGCGCGATAAATATTTGTCCAATCTTTTCATCAAGTGACATATTTTCTAATATTTCTTCTTCTTTTGTTTTTTCTGGCACTTTTTTCTCTTCAGTTTGTTTTTTCTCGTCTATGATTTTTGTTTCATCAGATATTTTTGAATTATTTACTGAGTTTTCTTTAGTTTTTGATTTACACGCTATAAGCACAGCCATCGCCATAATAAAAACTAAGCTCATTAAAATTTTCTTTTTCATCTTATTTCACATTCCTTACAAGTATCGCCTTGATCTTCACATCTTGAGAACGCCACTTATTCTCGTACTCGCTGATGAAGTCATCTTGGAACTCATCTACAGCCAAATCATCTGTCTTGAAAATTATCTCGAAGCCTTCGCTTTCAAAATATTTTAGCGATGACTCATAAAGTCCTTGATCGTCGGTTTTGAGCCTAATCGTTCCATCACTCTTCAGAACTTTTTTATACATTTTTAATTGATCTGGATAAGTCAGTCTTCTTTTGTGCTGTTTGTTTTTTGGCCATGGATTAGGAAAATTTATATAAATCTCCTCGACCTCGTTCTCTTGGAAGTACTCGTCCACGTTTCTGATGTCAGCAAGGACTAGTCTTACGTTTGATGCGTCTTCTTCTTCAAGCATGCGCTTTGCATAAACAAGGCAGCCCTCTTCCATATCGATGCCGACAAAATTTTTATTTTTAAATGTATTTTTTAAATAATTAATAAAGCTGCCCATACCAGAGCCGAGCTCTAAATAAATTGGATTGTCATTGCCAAAATCTTCATGCCACTTGCCTTTGTTCTCCATGGGTCTATATCTAAAGATGGGGCTCTCTTTAAGTTCAGGCAGCGCCCACCATTTTTTTCTCATTCTCATTTTATCACCAAGATTAGTTTAGCATATGATGGCTAAAATTGCAAGTTTGTGATATAATGTTTATATAAGAGGAGGTATAATTATGTTAGCTCTTGTAAGTGGCGCATCTCGAGGCATTGGTAGGGCCATAGCGATTGAGTTTGCCAAAAAAGGTTATGATGTCTGTATCAATTACCATGAGCATGGTGATGAAGCGATGGAAATTTTAGAAGAAGTTAAAAAATATTCGAACGGCTTTGTTTATGGGGCAGATGTGTCAAATTATGAAGAAGTATCTAAATTAAAGGAAGAAATTTTTAAAAGATATAAAAAAATTGATGTGCTTGTGAATAATGCAGGCGTGGCTCTGACTAAGCTTGTGCAAGAAACGAGCGAAGATGAATATGATTATGTATTTAACACGAACATGAAGGGCGTTTTCAACATGACTAAGGCTTTTATAAAGCCGATGATACATGAGGGAGCGGGATGCATAATTAATGTAACAAGCATGTGGGGCGAGACGGGAGCCGCGATGGAGACGGTTTACAGTGCATCGAAGGGAGCTGTAATCGCTTTTACTAAGGCGGTCGCAAAAGAGGCGGCACCATCGGGTGTTAGAGTGAACGCAATAAGTTTGGGCTGCATAGCAACTGACATGATGAAAGTGTATTCAGAGGCTGAAATAGATATGCTTCGTGATGAAACGCCGCTTGAGATGATAGGAAGCGCAGAAGATGCAGCAAAGGCGGCAGTTTTTCTTGCATCACAGGACGCAAAATTCATTACAGGCGAAGTGCTTCGTGTGAACGGGGGATTTTATATATAATTTTACGCATAAACTAAAAAAGATAGGGACTATAAAGTCTCTATCTTTTTTGATATAGCAGGTATCATTTGTTTTTTTCTTGAAAGGAGTCCGTCAACTGTAAACTCGTTATCTACAAGCTCCTTGTCAAATGCAGCTGCGATATTTTCTTTGTATGAGCCTTGCACTAAAACTAGTGAATACTCTTTAAGTATATCAGTTATCATCAAAACAAAAGTATCTTCTTGATTTTTATCAATTGTTTCTCTCATTAAATTTAATAAATCATCTTTTCTCTTTTTCACTTCATCCATATCCATGGTCATGACTTGTGCTACACGAATTTTTTTCTTAGCGATATTAAATGATTTCACGTCCATCTTAAGCAAATCTTCACTCGCGACGTCCTTGATGCTAGCTGCTTCAGTAAACATCTCTATGGCGTAGACGTCTGGATCTATTCCGGCTATCGGAGCAAGAAGCTCTATCATTTTCGCGTCTGTTTTTGTGCTTGTCGGCGATTTTAATAAAAGTGTGTCTGAGATAATGGCTGAGATTAAAAGTCCAGCTATGTGCTTAGGAATTGCAATACCATTCTCAATAAACATCTTTGTAATTATGGTTGCTGTTGAGCCTAATGGTTCGTTCCTAAAGTATAGTGGAAGTTTTGTCTCGACGTTGGCAACTCTGTGATGATCGATGATTTCAAGTATTTCAGCTTCTTCTATGTCATCGACGGATTGAGTTCTTTCGTTATGATCGACTAAAATTATATTTTTTCTCTTGTCGCTTAATAAGTGATAGCGGCTAACTGTGTTTATAACTTTGCCGTCGTTGTCCAAAACTGGATAACAGCGGAATCTGTTTTTATTCATCTCTGCTTTAACGTCTGAAACAAAATCTTGTATGTGGAAGGTTTTGATGCCATCCTTTGTCATTGTATACGATACGGGCACGCTTAGTGGAAGTACTCTCGATGCCATGAAAGAATCATACTCTGTTGATATGATGCTGATGCCTTTTTCCTTCGCCATATTTAATATTTTCTCGCTTATTTTGAAACCGCCGGTCACTATCATGCAAGAGACATTTCTCTTGATAGCGTCCTCTTGAGCATCCTCTCTGTCGCCAAGTATAACTACATCGTCTTCTTCAATCCTATCTTCAATCATCTTTGGATCCATAGCGTAGATAGCCATGCGGCCAAGAGGTTTTCTGTAACCATCGTTAATTACGGTTCCTTTTAAAACTTCAACAACATTTTTAAATGGTGTATCAGCCTTGCTTAAAACTGTGTCGTCAAAAATATTGGTATAAATTTCTGTAATATCTTTTAAACCGATGATGCCACTCATCTTGCCACATTTATCAACAACTATGAGTACATAAGCGTTTTTCTCACGAAGTAAATTTATCGCTTCGTATAAAGAGGCGTCCTCAGCTATAAGCACGGCGTCATCAAGGTCAACGTCCTTTAATTTTATTTTCATCGTTGTTAATAGTTTTGGTTCATCTACGCCAAAATATTTTAAAACGAATTTTGTTTCTTTATTTAAATCTCCAAGCCTAACCGGCTTTGCCTCATATTTAGCAAGGCTATTGACAAGATAAGCGTAGGAGATGGAACTTGCAATTGAATCCGTATCGGGCACCTTATGGCCTGAGACGTAAACTTTTTTATTCATTAAATCACCTTCCATATTATATTCATATACTATAACACATTTGAAAGAAAAAATAAAGGATTATGTAAAAAAATTTAAAAAAGTCTTGAAAAAATTTTTCGATTGTAGTACAATTGATTGATATACACATAGAAAAGAGGGTAATATGTCAAAATCGTATCAAATAAATATGACTGAAGGAAATATACTTCCTAAAATAATAAAATTTTCAATACCTTTGATGCTCTCGGGCATGCTTCAACTGTTTTTTAACGCTGCTGATGTTATAGTTGTCGGTAGATATGCAGGTGATGAGGCTTTAGCCGCAGTTGGATCGACTGGCGCTTTGATAAATTTACTAATAAATTTATTCATAGGTATATCGATAGGCGCGAGCGTACTTATGGGTCAAGCGATAGGTGCAAGGGACTACAACGACGCGCAAGACTCATTACATACAGCGATGCTAACTGGATTTATAGGCGGCATCATCATGATTTTTGTCGGCCAAGTCGTGTCAAGACCTATGCTTGAATTAATGCAAACACCAGATGATGTCATTGAGCTTTCATCATTCTACATGAAGATATATTTTATGGGTATGCCGGGCTTTATGCTATACAATTTCGGCGCGGCGATACTTAGAGCAGCTGGCGACACAAAAAGACCGCTATACTATCTATTTGTTTCTGGCATAGTTAATGTCATTTTAAATTTATATTTTGTAATAGTTTTAAAAATGAGTGTAGATGGCGTTGCCTACGCTACAATTATTTCCGAAGCAATATCTGCCATACTTATAGTTATCTGTTTAATGAGAAGCGATGGCTATTTAAATTTAAGTTTGAGAAAGCTTAAAATAGACGGCAAAAAATTTATAGAGATGCTTAAGATAGGTATACCATCAGGTTTTACAGGGATAGTTTTTAGCGTATCAAACATGCTTATACAATCATCAATAAACTCTTTTGGCAAGCTTGTAATGGCTGCGAACACTGCGGCATCTAACTTAGAAGGCTTTGTGTATAACGCGATGAACTCCATCTATCAAACAGCTCTTGCCTTTGCCTCACAAAATATGGGCGCGAAAAAACTTGATAGAGTTGACGATGTTTTGAAAAAGTCCTTGCTTGTAGTAAGTGGCGTCGGATTATTCTTTGGTGTGGGTGCATATTTACTTGGAGAAATTTTACTAAGATTATATACACCAAATCAAGAAGTTATAGACATCGCCATGCTTAGACTTTTGGTTATAAGCACATCATATTTCTTGTGCGGCATCATGGACGTTTACTCAGGTGTTATACGCGGCATGGGATTTTCATTTACGCCGATGCTCGTATCGATGTTCTTTGTATGCGCATTCAGAGTTTTTTGGATATACACAATATTTGAGCGTTTTCACGAGCAATGGGTTTTATACATCTCATATCCTGTATCGTGGACTATAACCATAATCGCTTATTTCTTTACATATAAAATAGTAAGGAAAAAAGCAAAAGAAAAAATATTAAAGATGAGTTAATTTTAGGCAGTTTTATAGCTGCCTTTTATTTCGATTAGACAAAATATTTTAAGCTTTTAATATATTTTGAAAAAGTCCTTGACAAAGATTAATTTTATATATATAATAAGAAATGAACTTAATAAGTCTCATAAAGAGTGACGGAGGGAATAGGCCCTGTGAAGTCCGGCAACCTGCTAGCAAGGTGCCAAATCCTACAGCGCAGCTGAAAGATGAGAAGATGTAACCTTCAGCTATGAAGGTTTTTTTATTTTATAAGATGCGCCGCGATATAAATATTTTAAGCGGCTTTATATTAGAAAATATTAAAGGGAGGAAGATTATGTATAAAAAACTATTTACATCTGAATCGGTAACAGAAGGACATCCTGACAAAGTCTGTGACCAAATATCAGATGCGATACTAGATGCGATACTAGAAAAAGACCCAGAAGCAAGATGCGCGATCGAAACAACAGCATCAACTGGATATATTTTAGTATCTGGACAAATAACAACAAATTGCTATGTTGATATACAATCAGTAGCTAGAAAAGTTATAGCAGACATAGGTTATACTAGAGGAAAATTCGGTTTTGATGCAGAAAATTGCGCTGTACTTGTATCAATCGAAGAACAATCTAAGGATATAGCACTAGGTGTTGACAAAGCACTTGAGACTAAAGAGCACTCAAAAGATAAATATGATTTAATTGGTGCAGGCGACCAAGGTATGATGTTTGGCTACGCTTGTAACGAGACAGAAGTTTATATGCCACTTGCAATTTATCTATCACATAAATTAGCTAGAAAATTAGCTGAAGTTCGTAAAGATGGCACGCTGAATTATTTAAGACCAGATGGAAAAACACAAGTAACTGTTGAATATGACAATGGCAAGCCAAAGAGAGTTCATACTATAGTTGTATCAACACAGCACAAAGAAGGCGTTAGTCTTGAAAAGATAAGAAAAGATATCATCGAGAACGTTATAAAACCAGTTGTTGATCCAAAACTTATTGATGACGAAACAATCATCTACGTGAACCCAACAGGCAGATTCGTTATTGGTGGACCAAAAGGCGACACAGGTTTAACAGGCAGAAAGATTATCGTTGACACATACGGCGGTTACTGTAGACATGGCGGAGGAGCCTTCTCAGGAAAAGATGCTACAAAGGTTGATAGATCAGCATCATACGCAGTAAGACACGTTGCTAAAAATTTAGTAGCAGCAGGCCTTTGTGATAAATGCGAAATACAAGTTTCATACGCAATAGGCGTAGCTAAGCCAATATCCATAAACGTAGATACCTTTGGCACAGGCAAAATCGAAGAAGCAAAAATATTAGAGATAGTAGAAAAAGTATTTGATCTTCGTCCAGCCTTTATCATCGACTACTACGATTTAAGAAGACCAATCTTCCACAAGATTAGTAACTACGGCCACTTCGGACGTGACGATATAGATCTTCCGTGGGAAAGATTAGAAAAAGTTGATGAAATAAAAAAACTTCTAAAAGAATATAAATAATTAAAAAATATTATATATATAATAAGAAGAGAACTATGAGTAATTGCTCATAGTTCTTTTTTGCGTTAAAAGTCTTAGCGCATTATGATTTTTATATATTTAATTTAAAAGTCGATTTATGCGTGCTTTGATTTTTATAAAAATATTCGCAAGATAATCGTTTTAGCAATAATATAAAAAATTTTTAAATATTTATAAAAAAATGCTTGACATTTGTCTTGACTTATTATATAATTATAAATTGCATAATTAGGATTTAAAATGGGTTTTTATTCTCAAAATCTTAGTTTAGGGTACGACATATAGTAGGTTATTTTTATAAGGGGTGAATATTTGGATGCTACATCCTGTTGAAAACGGAAAAAGAACTAGAATGAGTTATTCTAGAATAAAAGAAGCTTGCGAGATGCCAAATTTTATTGAGGTACAAACTGCATCGTTTGACTGGTTCTTAAAAGATGGTTTAAAGGAAGCTTTTGATGACATATCACCTATTGATGACAATGGTGGTAGCTTAGTATTGGAGTTTGTTAACTACAGTATAGGTAAAGAATTAAAATATACTGAAGAAGAGTCCAGAATAAAGGATACAAACTACAGTGCTCCTCTTAGAGCAAAGGTTAGATTGATTAATAAAGATACTGGAGAGGTTAAAGAGCAAGAAGTATTTATGGGAGATATACCTATCATGACTGATAAGGGTACTTTCATAATCAATGGTGGAGAAAGGGTTGTTGTTTCACAAGTCGTTCGTTCGCCAGGCTGCTACTACAAGAAGGAAATCAATAAGAATGGCGAGCTTGATTACAGCGCAACTATCATACCAAACCGTGGTGCTTGGCTTGAATTTGAAACTGATGCAAGTGGCGCTTTATATGTAAAGATTGATAAGAACAGAAAAGTTATCATCACATCACTTCTTAGAGCTTTAGGAATTGTTTCTGATCTTGAAATTGTTGAAACATTAGGCGAAACTAATGATTTATTGACAACTCTTGAAAAAGATACTGCAAAGACTCAAGATGAGGCTTTGATTGAAATCTACAAGAGATTAAGACCAGGCGAACCAGAAGCTGTAGATAGTGCCAAATCACTACTTAATAATCTATTCTTCGACCCTAAGAGATACGACCTAGCAAAAGTCGGAAGATATAAGTTTAACAAGAAGTTATCTATAGCAAGAAGGATTGAAAATCACAAGCTTGCAGTAGATGCAGTTAACCCTATCACAGGCGAATTAATCTATGAAAAGGGAACTCTTCTTGATAGACCTATGGCGCAAAAGATTGAAGACAATTTTGTCAATACTATCGACATAGTTTTGGACAATGGTGAAGAGATCAGAGTTGTAGGTAATAACTTTGTTAAGCCAGAAGCTTTTGATACAAAAGTTAATTTTGAAGAGCTTGGACTTAAGGATAAGATTTACGCACCATTAATGCATGAACTTATGGACGAAGCTAAGGATGATGAAGAGCTTAAAAACTTAATCATAGAAAATATAAAAGAAATATCTCCAAAGAGAATTGAAATTGATGACATAATAAGTGCTATCAACTACCAATTCAACTTAATGCGCGGCGTTGGTCAATTTGACAACATCGACCACTTAGGTAACAGACGTGTAAGAAGCGTTGGTGAACTTTTACAAAACCAATTCAGAATCGGTCTTTCCAGAATGGAGAGAGTTATTCGTGAAAGAATGACTACACAAGACCCTGAAGCTGCTACTCCACAAAGTCTTATCAATATAAGACCAGTAGTTGCCTCTCTTAAGGAATTCTTCGGTTCATCACAACTTTCACAATTCATGGACCAAACCAACCCTCTTAGCGAGTTAACTCACAAGAGAAGAATGTCTGCTTTAGGACCTGGAGGACTTTCAAGGGACAGAGCAGGATTTGAAGTAAGAGACATTCACAACTCACAATACGCTAGAATGTGCCCTATAGAGACACCAGAAGGACCAAACATCGGTCTTATCACATCACTTGCATCATTTGCAAGGATCAATGAATATGGTTTTATCGAAGCTCCTTATAGAAAGGTAGAAAAAGGTACAGGAAGAGTTACTGATGAGATTGAATATATCAGCGCTGATGTTGAAGACGAGTGTATCATAGCTCAAGCGAACGAACCAATTGATTCAAAAGGATATTTCAAAAACGATATCATAGTTGCTAGAAGTAAGGCTGAAAACGATACCTTGATGGACATGTTCAGAAAAGAAGAAATCGATTACATGGACGTTTCACCTAGACAAATAGTTTCAGTTGGTACAGCGATGATACCTTTCTTGGAAAACGACGACGCGAACCGTGCGCTAATGGGTTCAAACATGCAAAGACAAGCAGTTCCACTACTTATGACAGAAGCACCTATCGTTGCGACTGGTATTGAGTACAAGGCTGCTAAGGACTCTGGTGTATGTGTTGTTGCGAAAAATGACGGTATCGTTAAAAAAGTTGATGCGAAGAGCATAGTTATTGAAAATAAAGACAAAAATATTGATTCATATAAATTAATCAAATTTACAAGTTCTAACCAAGGCACTACTATTAACCAAAGACCTATAGTTCAAGCGGGAGAAAAGGTTAAGAAAGGCGATGTTATTGCTGACGGACCAAGCACTAACCTTGGTGAAATGTCACTAGGTAAGAACATTTTGGTAGCGTTTATGACTTGGGAAGGCTACAATTACGAAGACGCGATATTAATTAACGAAAGACTTGTTTATGAAGACGTATTGACATCTATCCATATAGAAGAATATGAGTCAGAATCAAGAGATACAAAGCTTGGACCTGAAGAGATAACTAGAGATATACCAAACACTAGTGATGAACTTCTAAAGAACCTTGACAAAGACGGTATCATAAGAATTGGTGCTGAAGTTAAGGCTGGAGACATCTTAGTTGGTAAGGTTACTCCAAAGGGAGAAAAGGATTTACCTGCTGAAGAAAGACTACTAAGAGCTATATTCGGAGAAAAGTCAAGAGAAGTAAGAGATACATCTCTTAAGGTGCCTCACGGAGAAGCGGGCATAGTAGTTGACGTTAAGGAATTTACAAGGGAAAATGCTGATGAGCTTGCTCCTGGCGTAAATAGAATGGTTAGAGTATATATCGCTACAAAGAGAAAGATATCCGTTGGGGACAAGATGTGCGGTAGACATGGTAACAAGGGCGTTATTTCAAGAATACTTCCTGAAGAGGATATGCCATACTTACCAGACGGCACACCACTACAAATCTTACTAAACCCAATGGGTGTACCATCTCGTATGAACCTTGGACAAGTACTTGAAGTTCACTTGGGTATGGCGGCTAAAAAGCTTGGTATGTACGTTTCAACACCAGTATTTGACGGTGCGAATGAAAACGATATACTTGAAGCACTTGATAAAGCAGGATATCCAAAGAGCGGTAAAATTTATCTAAGAGACGGTAGAACAGGAAAATTATTTGATAATCCAGTAACGGTTGGTTACATGTATATGCTTAAGCTTCACCACTTGGTTGACGAAAAGATTCACGCAAGAAGCATTGGACCATACTCACTAGTTACTCAACAACCACTAGGCGGTAAAGCACAATTTGGTGGACAAAGATTCGGGGAAATGGAAGTTTGGGCTCTTGAAGGTTATGGTGCAAGCCATGTTCTTCAAGAAATACTAACTGTTAAGTCCGATGATATCAATGGCCGTGTTAAGACATATGAAGCCATAGTTAAAGGAAAGAATATTCCAGAACCAGGTATACCTGAATCATTCAAGGTATTAGTAAAAGAACTTCAAAGTTTACTTCTTGACGTTAAGGTACTTGACCAAGACGATAACGAGATGGAACTTGATGATGAAGATGATTTCATGAACGAAAGAGAAATCATTGCAGGCGACTTCAAGAGCATGGATACTGATTACAAGGATGATGAAGAATTTGTTAACTTCTTCGATGAAGAATCATCAAAGGGCTTAAATGACGATGATGAAGAAGATTTAGACGAAGAAGATTTTGATGATGAAACAGATGAAGACCTTGAAGAAGATATAGAAGAAAATTTAGATGAAATAGACGATATAGATGAAGAGGATTTGGACATCGACGACGATCTAGACATAGGCAGCGACATCGACGAGATTGATGAAGACCTAGATCTAGATGACGATAGTTCTTTGTAGAAAGACAAGGAGGAAGGTAATTTGTTCGAATTAAATAAATTTAACAGTATTCAAATAGGCCTTGCATCAAGCCAAGACATCAGAGAGTGGTCTAAGGGAGAAGTTAAAAAACCAGAAACAATAAATTACAGAACATTAAAGCCAGAAGCAGAAGGCTTGTTCTGTGAAAAGATATTTGGACCTGTAAAAGACTGGACTTGTCACTGCGGTAAATACAACAAGATTAGATATAAAGGCATGATATGCGATAAGTGCGGCGTTGAAATTACAAGAGCTAAGGTAAGACGTGAGAGGATGGGCCATATTGAACTAGCAAGCCCATGTACACATATTTGGTACCTTAAAGGAACACCTTCAAGGATAGCCATAGTACTTGACGTTTCACCAAAAGAGCTTGAGCACGTTGTATATTTTGCTTCATATATAGTTATGGATCCAGGCAAAACTGGCTTAAAATATAAACAAATCTTAAATGAACAAGAATATTCAGAAGCTATAGAAATGTTTGGCTATGGTTCATTTGATGCAAGGATGGGCGCAGAAGCGGTTCTTGAACTTCTTAAGGCCATAGACCTAGATAAAGAAGCAGAAGAATTAACAGAAGAGCTAGAAGGCGCATCAACACAAAAGAAGATTAAAGTTTTAAGAAAGCTTGAAACTATCGAATCATTCAGACAATCAGGCAATAGACCTGAGTGGATGGTTATAGAAGCACTTCCAGTTATACCACCAGATTTAAGACCTATGGTTCAACTAGATGGCGGTAGATTTGCTACAAGCGATTTAAACGATTTATATAGAAGAGTTATCAACAGAAACAACAGACTTAGAAGACTTCTTGAGCTATCAGCACCAGAAATCATCACAAGAAACGAAAAGAGAATGCTTCAAGAAGCTGTTGACGCACTAATCGATAACGGTAGACGCGGAAGAGCGGTAACTGGTCCTGGCAACAGACCACTTAAGTCTCTATCCGATATGATAAAGGGTAAACAAGGTAGATTTAGACAAAACCTACTAGGCAAGAGAGTTGACTACTCAGGTAGATCTGTAATTGTTGTAGGACCAAAACTAAAGTTCTACCAATGCGGTCTTCCTAAGATGATGGCACTAGAACTATTTAAGCCATTTGTTATGAGAAGACTTGTTGAAACAGGCAAGGCTCATAACATCAAGAGCGCTAAGAGAATGGTCGAAAGAGCTAAGTCAGATATTTGGGACGTACTTGAATACGTTATCAAAGATCATCCAGTGCTATTAAACAGAGCACCGACTCTTCACAGACTTGGTATTCAAGCATTTGAACCAGTTTTAGTTGAAGGTAAGGCAATAAAATTACATCCACTAGTATGTTCAGCATATAACGCCGACTTCGACGGTGACCAAATGGCTGTCCACCTACCATTATCAATCGAAGCACAAGCTGAAGCAAGACTTTTAATGCTTTCAATTAACAATATATTAGCACCAAAAGATGGTAAACCAATTTCAATACCATCACAAGACATGGTACTAGGATGCTATTACATGACACTTGACATAGAAGGAAGCAAAGGCTCAGGCCACGTTTTCCAAGACTATGACGAGATGATAAAAGCTTATCAATTAGGACTAATAGATTTACACGCAAAAGTTAAGGTTAGAGTAAAACTTAATGAAGAAGATAGAGGTAAACTTGTTGAATCAACAGTTGGTAGATTCATTCTTAATAAGAAGATACCTCAAGACCTTGGCTTTGTAAATAGAGAAGAAGATCCATATTCACTTGAAATAGACAGAGTTGTTTCAAAGAAAACTTTAGGAACTATACTTGATAAGTGCTATCAAAAGCACGGTAACATCGTTACTAGCAAGCTTTTAGACCATATCAAATCAACTGGTTATAAGCACTCAACACTTTCAGCAGTATCTATATCCATGGCGGACGTTGTAGTTCCTAAGGAAAAGACTGCTCTAATTGAAAAGGCTCAAAAAGAAGTTGAAAAATACGAAAAGGCTTATAGAGACGGTTTTATGACCGAAGAAGAAAGATACGAAGGCGTTATCAATATTTGGAATGGAATCACTGATGAAGTTACTGATGCACTTATGAAATCACTAGACCCACTAAACAATATCTTCATCATGGCAGACTCTGGAGCCAGAGGTAGTAAGAACCAAATCCGTCAATTAGGCGGTATGCGTGGTCTGATGGCATCATCAACTGGTAAGACAGTAGAAATCCCTATCAAGTCAAACTTTAGAGAGGGACTATCAGTACTAGAGTTCTTCCTATCATCACACGGTTCTAGAAAGGGTCTATCAGATATCGCCTTAAAGACAGCAGACTCTGGTTATCTAACAAGAAGATTAGTTGACGTATCACAAGACGTTATAGTTACTGAAGACGATTGCCATACTGATGAAGGACACACAGTTAGAACTATAAGAGATGGCAAAGAAATTCTTGAAGAGCTAGAAGAAAGACTTATCGGTAGATACGCTTTTGAAGATGTAATAAACCCTAAGGACGGTTCAATCATAGTTAAGAAAGACGAGCTTATTGATGAAGATACAGCTCACTTCATACAAGAAATTGGCATAGAAGAAGTTAAGGTAAGAAGCGTTCTTACTTGTCAAACTAAGCACGGCGTTTGCGCTAAGTGCTATGGTAGAAACCTTGCTACAGGAAACAATGTTAATATTGGCGAATCAGTTGGTATCATCGCCGCTCAATCAATAGGTGAGCCAGGTACACAGCTTACAATGAGAAACTTCCACTCAGGTGGGGTTGCCAACGCAGACGACATCACTCAAGGTCTTCCAAGAGTTGAAGAACTTTTCGAAGCTAGAAAACCAAAAGGACAAGCACAAATCGCTCAAATTTCAGGTATTGTATCAATAAACGAAGACGATCCACAACAAAGAATCGTTGTTATAACAGATGACAAAGAAGGTACAGCAGTAGAGCATCCTGTTAATTATGCGGCAAGACTTAAAGTTCACGAAGGCGACTACATCGAAAAAGGTAAAGAAATCACAGAAGGTAACGCATCACCTCAAGAAATTATGAAAGTTCTTGGCGTAGAGGGCGTTGAAGACTATATAATAAAAGAAGTTCAAAGAGTATATAGAATGACAGGTATCGATATCAATGACAAACACATTGAAATCATCTGTAAACAAATGCTTAAGAAAGTTAGGATAGAAGCACAAAATGATTCTTCATTCTTACCAGGAGCACTTGTAAATATATATGACTTCATCCATGAAAACAGAAAACTTAAAGAAGAAGGCAAAGTACCAGCAGAAGGTAAGAGAGTACTACTTGGTATATCCAAGTCATCATTAGCAACAGATTCATTCTTATCAGCAGCTTCATTCCAAGAAACAACAAGAGTTTTAACAGAAGCAGCTATCAGAGGCAAGAAAGACGAGCTAGTAGGACTTAAGGAAAACGTTATCATAGGTAAGATCATACCAGCGGGTACAGGTATGCTTAAGTATAGAAACATCAAAGTTAAAGAAGACGAAACAGTTTTGAAAAAACAAATGGAAGAAGAACTTAAGAGAAAGAGAAGAGAGATAGACGATACTAACCTTTTCAAAGACTTTGATGAAGACGAAAAAGACAAAAAGAAATCAAAGGATGAAGAAGAAATTGAAGAGAGCGTAGATACTTCTGATTCAATCGAACTAGATAAAATTATAAAAAATTTATTAAACGAAGAAAAAGATAAAAATTCTTCTAAGGATAATTAATATATTTATAATTAAATAAAAATAATGCTAAGAAAGTCAAGATATTTTGTTAAAATACACAAAAATATCTTGACTTTTTTCTTAATGCGTGGTACAATTCAGTTATGCGTGAAAGTTCACGCTATTAATAGAGCTAAAGGAGGATGCTTAATGGATACCGACACCTTGGGGCCTAGCAGTGTAGTTGGGTTTAAACAGGTAATAAGAGGGCTAAAATCTAATTTATTTAAACAAGTTTTTATTGCTCTTGATGCTGATAAGCATATAAAAACGCTTATCGAAGAAGAGGCAGATAAAAAATCTGTAGATGTTGTGTATATAAACACAAAAGAAGAGTTAGGAAAGCTCTGTGGTATTGAAATAAATGCAGCTGCCGCTGCTTTATTAAAATAATTTTTATGTAAGGAGGTGCTTTGATGCCAACGATTAATCAATTGATCAGAAAAGGAAGATCAAAAGTAGTTTACAAATCTAAATCACCAGCTTTAGATACAACTTATAACTCACTTAAGAAGAGACAATCTTTAGTAAATGCTCCACAAAAAAGAGGAGTATGTGTTTCTGTAAAGACAGTTACACCTAAAAAGCCAAACTCTGCCCTAAGAAAAGTTGCTAAAGTTAGACTAGTTAACGGATATGAAGTTTCAGCTTACATCCCAGGAATTGGTCACAACTTACAAGAACACAGTGTTGTTCTTATAAGAGGTGGAAGAGTAAAAGACCTTCCCGGCGTACGTTACCACATAATTAGAGGAACATTAGATACTGCCGGAGTTGAAAACAGAAAACAAAGTAGGTCTAAATACGGTTCTAAGAAACCTAAAGAAGAAAAGAAGTAAAAAAATTATTTAGTCGTTGAAATGCAAAGCATTAAATAGATGATGAGCATTTTGGCGCTAGACGGCTTTTAGAGATTTGCCGAGTACCAATGAATCTACTAAGATAGTTAAGGAGGGAAGAAAAAGTGCCAAGAAAAGGACACGTGCCTAAACGTGAAGTAATGCCAGATGCAAGATACAATGATGTTGTAGTTACAAAATTAATAAACTCAATCATGCTTGACGGCAAAAAAGGCTTAGCTCAAAGCATAGTTTACGGGGCATTTGATATAGTTGCAGAAAAGACAGGTGAAGACGCTCTTGAACAATTCTACAAGGCTATGAATAACATCATGCCAGTACTAGAAGTTAAAGCAAGACGTATTGGTGGTGCTAACTACCAAGTTCCGTTGGAAGTAAGACCTGAAAGAAGACAAACTTTAGCAATTAGATGGTTAGTACAATACTCCAGAGCAAGAGGAGAAAAGACTATGGTCGAAAGATTAGCTAAAGAGTTGATGGATGCAGCCAATGGACAAGGTGCTTCTGTTAAGAAGAGAGAAGAAGTTCATAGAATGGCTGAAGCAAATAAAGCATTTGCACATTATAGATATTAATAATAAGGGGGAAAACTTGTGCCAAGAGAAATTGCACTAAAAGATGTCAGAAACATCGGTATCATGGCGCATATTGACGCAGGTAAAACAACCACTACAGAAAGAATTCTTTATTATACAGGAAAGATTCATAAGATAGGAGAAACTCACGAAGGCGCTGCTACCATGGACTTCATGGTTCAAGAGCAAGAAAGAGGTATCACTATCGGTTCAGCAGCAACAACATGTTACTGGAAGAATCATAGAATCAATATCATAGATACACCGGGCCACGTTGACTTCACAGTAGAAGTTGAACGTTCCCTAAGAGTTCTAGACGGTGCGGTTGCTTTATATGACGCTAAGGGGGGAGTTGAACCTCAAAGCGAGACTGTATGGCGTCAAGCCGATAAATACGGTGTACCTAGACTTGCATTTGTTAATAAAATGGACGTTGTAGGTGCAAACTTTGACAGAACACTAAAGATGATGAGAGAAAGATTAAACGCTCATCCAATAGCTGTTCAATTGCCAATAGGCAAAGAAGATACATTTAAAGGTATCATAGACTTAATCTCAATGAAAGCTGAATTATACGAAGACGATCTAGGAACTATCATTCAAGAATCAGATATCCCAGAAGATCTTTTAGAAACAGCTAAGAAATATAGAGAAGAAATGATCGAAGAAATCGCTGATTTCGATGAAGAAGTTATGGAACTATACCTAGGCGGTGAAGACGTTCCTAACGATATGATTAAAAAAGTATTAAGAAGAGAATGTGTTGCTAACCAAGTAACACCAGTTCTATGCGGTAGTGCATACAAGAACAAGGGTGTACAATTCCTTCTAGATGCTATAATTGATTATTTACCATCACCTATCGATATACCACCAGTTACAGGTACAGATAGAGATGGAGAAATAATTGAAAGAGAATCAGCAGATGATGCTCCATTAGCAGCATTAGCATTTAAGATCGTTACAGACCCATTCGTTGGTAAACTTGCTTATGCAAGAATTTACTCAGGTGTTTTAAAGAGCGGTTCTTATGTATTTAACTCATCAAAGGGTAAGAGAGAAAGAATCGGACGTATCGTATTAATGCATGCTGACAAGAGAGAAGAAATTGAAGAAGCTTACGCAGGATCAATCGTTGCTATAGTAGGTTTAAAAGTTACAGGTACAGGTGATACACTATGTGCTGAAGACAAACCAATCATACTAGAAAACATGGAATTCCCAGAACCAGTTATCTCAGTAGCGATAGAACCAAAGACAAAAGCTTCACAAGATAAGATGACTCAAGCTTTATTAAAGCTTGCTGAAGAAGACCCAACATTTAAGACATATACAGATGAAGAAACAGGTCAAACAATCATCGCCGGCATGGGCGAACTTCACCTAGAAATCATTGTAGACAGACTTTTAAGAGAGTTCAAAGTAGAAGCAAACGTTGGTAATCCACAAGTTGCTTACAAAGAATCAATCAAGTCAACTGCAGAAGGCGAAGGTAAATACGTTAAACAATCTGGTGGTCGTGGACAATACGGTCACGCTAGAATTAGAATCGAACCACAACCAGCAGGAAAAGGTTACGAATTCGTTAACGCAATCGTTGGTGGAGCTATTCCAAAAGAATACATTGGACCAGTTGATCAAGGTATACAAGAAGCATTACAATCAGGTATCATAGCTGGTTATCCAGTACTTGACGTAAAAGTAACTTTATACGATGGTTCATACCACGAAGTCGACTCATCAGAAATGGCATTTAAGATTGCCGGTTCTATGGCAATAAAAGATGCTCTTAAGAAAGCATCACCTACACTTCTTGAACCTATGATGAAAGTTGAAGTAACAACTCCTGAAGAATACATGGGAGATGTAATCGGAGACTTAAACTCAAGAAGAGGTAGAATTGAAGGTATGGAACTTGATAACGGAGCACAACACGTTAGAGCATTCGTTCCACTTTCAGAAATGTTTGGATATGCAACAAGCCTTAGAAGTAACACACAAGGTAGAGCTAACTACTCAATGCAATTCGATCACTACGATCCAGTTCCAAACAGCATATTAGAAAAAGTCATTGGAAATAAATAATTTTTTATAGGAGGTAAAAAATGGCTAAACAAAAATTTGAAAGAACAAAACCACATGTTAACATTGGTACAATCGGTCACGTTGACCACGGTAAAACAACATTAACAGCAGCTATAACATTAGTACTAAATAAGAGAAACGGTACAGGAGAATTCGTTGATTATGCAAATATCGACAAGGCTCCAGAAGAAAGAGCAAGAGGTATAACAATTAATACTTCTCACGTTGAGTATGAAACAGCTAAGAGACACTACGCACACGTTGACTGCCCAGGCCACGCCGACTACGTTAAGAACATGATCACTGGTGCTGCTCAAATGGACGGCGCTATCCTAGTAGTATCTGCTGCAGACGGTCCAATGCCTCAAACAAGAGAGCACATCCTACTTGCTAGACAAGTTGGTGTACCTAAGATCGTTGTATTCCTAAACAAAGAAGACCAAGTAGACGACCCAGAACTTATCGAATTAGTTGAAATGGAAGTTAGAGAACTTCTTAACGAATACGATTTCGACGGAGACAACACTCCAATCGTTGTAGGTTCAGCTCTTAAAGCTCTTGAAGATCCAGACGGACCTTGGGGAGATAAGATCGTGAAACTTATGGAAGAAGTTGACGAATACATTCCTCAACCAGAAAGAGCTACAGATCAACCATTCCTAATGCCAGTAGAAGATATCTTCTCAATCACTGGTAGAGGTACAGTTGCTACAGGTAGAGTAGAAAGAGGTACAGTTAAGGTTGGAGATACAGTTGAACTAGTTGGTTTAACAACTGAAATCAGAGACGTAGTAGTAACAGGCGTTGAAATGTTCCACAAACTACTAGACCTAGCAGAAGCTGGAGATAACGTTGGTCTATTACTAAGAGGTGTTCAAAGAGACGAAATCGAAAGAGGTCAAGTACTTGCTGCACCTAAGACAATCAAACCACACACTAAATTTAAAGCAGAAGTTTACGTTCTAACTAAAGAAGAAGGTGGACGTCATACTCCATTCTTCAACGGTTACAGACCACAATTCTATTTCAGAACTACAGACGTTACTGGTAACATCACACTAGAAGACGGAGTAGAAATGGTAATGCCTGGTGATAACGCTAGATTTAACATCGAACTTATCACACCTATCGCTATTGAAAAAGGACTTAAGTTCGCTATCAGAGAAGGCGGTAGAACAGTAGGTGCCGGAGTTGTATCTGAAATTATCGAATAATATCGATTAATTAATTAAGATAAACTATAAAGAGAGCTGAAAGGCTCTCTTTTTTTGTGCAAATTTTTCTTAATTATTAATATTAAAAAAAGTATTGCATTTTACTTTACTTAGGTATATAATAATAGTACTCAAATAAATATTATTGAGTAAGCAAAGCGAAAACTTTGCAAAAAATATAAAAAGAAAAGGGGGTGAAAATAGTGAAAAAAAGAGTTATAATAATTTTTTTAACTTTGCTTTTTACTATTCTAGCATTTGGTAAAGTAGATCTAAATGCAAAATCAACAGATGAAGTAACACAATTGGAGGGAACAGCTCTAAGCGAATTAGCATCAGAAACAGAAGAAGCAAAAGAACTAGAGAAAACACCTAAAGATAAGAATAAAGAAGCTAAAAATCTAGAAGAAGCACAAAATATTGAAACAAAAAAAGAAACAGAAAAAGCAGAAGAAACTAAAGAAAAAACAATTGAAGAGGAAACACCTCAAGTAGAAAATAAAACTAAAGAAAAAACAGAAGATCAACAAATAGTTTCTGATGCAAAAAAAGAAGCTGTTGATCCAGAAAGCAAAGAAGAAGAAATTAAGAAAGACAAAAAAACTGAAGAAAAAACAGAAGATACTAAGAAAAACGCTGAAGCAGAAGTAAAAACTGAAGAAGAAAAGAAACAAGACGAAACAAAAGAAGCTGATGCTAAAACAGACGGAGAAAAAGCTAAAGATGGCACAGAAGAAAAGCCAGAAGAAAAAGCTGAAGAAGGCGAAAAAACTGAAGAGAAGACAGAAGCAAAAGAATTAAAGGCTGGTGAAACACTAGAAATAGAAGAACTAGCTGAAAACCCTATAGCTTTAGGCCAAGGTCAAGGACAAGGCGAAGAAAAAATTGTTCTAGTAGATTCTTTTGAAAAATTAAAGCAAGCTATAGCAGATGCTGGTGATAAACCAACGACTATTGTGATTACGAAAAGTTTTACATTAACCGAAGCTTTGACAATTGGAGCAGACCAAGATATTACTTTAACTGCAGATAATAAGCGTATAGAAGATTCTTGGGATCCAATAAAAAAACCAGCTGATTATGCTGATCAAGGTGAAGAAAAACAAAGAGAGATCATCGAAGAAGCAAGAAGACGTGGAGAGGAAGCTTTAGAAAAAGCTGATTTAAAGAAAAATCTACTTCCTTCTGAAGATAAGAAAGATATCATTATTAAAAGAGATGATGGCTTTACAAATGACACATTATTTAAAGTTTTAGGTAAATTGACTCTTGGAACGAAAGATAAAGCTGTTTATATTGATGGAAATGGGGATATAGCACGTACTGCTTTTGACAACAAGGGTACTGTCATAGATGTCGATGGCGAACTCACAATGAAAAACGCCGTCATAATGAATTCATATAATAAACATGGTTATACTGGACCTGTACGCGTAAACTCTGGCGGAAAGTTCACTATGGAAGGCGGTAGAATCTCTAAGAACACTTCCTTCGAGCAAATCGATCACGACTACGAACGCCCCTATGCGGCCGGCGCCGTTTTCGTTCAACCGGGTGGCACATTCACCATGACCAACGGCTTGATTGATAATAACCACGGTGGCCTAACAGGTGGAGTTTTTGCTGGAAGTCTTTGGGGATCTAGTGGAGATCCTGCTGAAGTTGAGATTAATGGCGGTATTATTGCCAACAATCTTTCAGCCACTCGTTACCAAATGGGTGGAGGTCTCAATGGTTTTCCAGCTTCAAAAATAACTATTACTGACGGAATTATCGCCGGAAATAAATCTTACAACACCGGTGGAGCAATTGGTATCTCTTCTCAATATATTGGCAGTCCAAGCAATGTTTTGGGGGCTGAAAAAGCGACAGTAAACACCAATTACGAGAATTTCATAAAAACAAACAAGGCTGAAGCGATAATTGACGGCGGTTTGATTTATAAAAACAGAGCCCTTTCATCAGGCGGTGGCATCTATATAGACTCTAATGATGTCAAGCTTGGTAAAACGATGATTTTAGACAATAAAGCCGGTGAATTCGGCGGAGGTATTTATGTATCATTTCCACCTATTACGCAAAAATTAGAAGATATTCTGATTACTGAAAACAAAGCAAAGGGCTGGGTAACTTCAAGTATTATCGGCGGTAGCAACGGCGGTGGCCTTTGGAACTGTCCTACAGGCTTTGTCCACATCGGTGACGGCCACAGCGTCTATGTTTACAACAATGACTCTGGCAGCTATGGAAAAGACATTACTTTTTCTGAAAAGACTTGGTATTTCAGCTTAAATGGAAAAAATATTGAAGGCGAATTTTACTCACATATATCTCCGGTTACCAAAGATAAAAACATTATCAAGTTTTTAGAAGATGGTCCAAGTAAAGAAAATGGTGTAGACATTCCAGAAAGACTTTCTTACCATAGACAATTCACTCACTTGAAGGCTGTTTATAGTGAGGAGCTTATCAAAGAAGCTTGGAAAAACTCTAAGACCTTTGTTTTGGGTAACCAAGCTCGTAATGGTGCTGGTGTTGGATCAAATGCCAATATTACAACACCAAAAGACGAAGGTGATTATGGTATTGAAGTCAATAAAAAATGGGATGAACTAATTGAAAAAAAAGATATTCCTAAGGAAATAAAGGCAGACCTTTTTATAGTTCCTATTGACAAGGACCAAAAATACGTTAAGGCGAATTACGGAAAAGATAACTCACTATTCAAATATGGCGAGATTACACTTGGCAAAGAAAACAATTGGCACAGTCGCTTCGACACCAATTATTATAACGGAGCAAACAAAGAAGAAATTCTTAAAAAGCTTGGAATAAAGAATTTCTCAGACATAGGTCTACCTGATGATGCTTATCAAATGGATAAGGGGCTACCATTTACTGCAAAAGAACTTGCTGAAAAAGGATATAAGTATATGGTCATAGAGCAAGGTGACGATTTCTTTGTAGAATATTCTGAAGAAAAACCGACAGAAGATAAAACTGAAAAAGCTGGTGTGCTTGAAATCACTAGAGTATATAATGTTACGTATGATGATGCAGACGTTAGAGAAGACAAGGACATATATTTATATTTTTATGATCCTGTAAAACAAGTTTTAACTCGTATTGGTCAAACAAAAATCCATGAAGAAAAAGATGAAAATGGAGTAGGCAAGGGTTTTGGAAAAGCTACAATTGTTCATCCACTTCTAATAAAGAAGGTTTCAGAATATAAATATTATGGAGCTTACCGTAAATTTACTGAATATGAAGGTTGGGGCGATGTTGAAGGCTATCACAATAGGAATCACGGTTATGCTATTGTTTTAACAGAAAATAAAGACGGCACATTAACTGTAGAAGTACCATATTTATGGCTTAACGACTACTATGAAAATGTAGGTTTTACGGCAATTCAAACTGAAGAGACTCAAGATTATCAGGTTCAAGGAAATAAAAACCATAGCTTTACTCTATCGAACTCACCTTGGGGCAAATTAGATGTAGAAAAGTCTTGGAAGAATATTAAAGAAGAAGATCAACCTAAGTCTATTGAATTTTACTTGCTATTAGATGGTAAACGTGTTATAGATGACTATGATAAGAATGGAAAGCCTATCTATAAAAAACTTACCTTAAGGGAAAAAGACGAATGGAAGGGAAGCTTTGAAAAGCTTGATCCAAAAGCATTGGCTGCTGGCAAATATAGTCTTGAAGAAGATTCAGATATTTTTGCACCAGAGTTTATTAATAATAAAGAAAAATTTAGAATTCGTATAGGCTATGCTAATACTTTTCATGAAGAAGGTCAAGCAGAAAACGAAACAACTTCTACGGGCGGACATTTTAGAGGATATAACTATAAAAATGAAGATGGAACTATAAAGGGCATAAAATTGAACTTATACCTTGATGGTAAAAAAGTGGATACTCAAGAATTTACTTTTACTGTCGATTATATGCCTGAATATAATTTAACTTTTTACGACCTTAAGAAAAATGTTGTCTTTAAAGAGCTTGAAGCAGAAACTTATGGTCAAGGTATTCCAGTTAGATACTATGACGTTATTAGCAATGAACCAAATCTTTATGAATACAATTTCTATTTAAAGAGAGATGAAAATGGGGCTTATGCGCTTTATCTTCCACGCTTAGTCATTAATGGTGTACCATATGCAGATTTATTTATTGCTGAAAAGTTAGAGCCTAATCCGCCTTATGATAGTCACGAGAGGACAACGATTATTAGTCCACAAGAAGCTAAAGAAGATTGGCAAATAAAGGCTGAAAACCACTATGGTCCAGATCATATGATTGAATTTTTGAAGCAATGGCTTGGTGGAGATAGCAATATTCCTGACGAAATTACAGTTATTGTTACTAACGAAAAAGGTGAGATTAAAGAGATCAAACTTACTAAGGAAGGCAAGTGGCAAGAGACTATAGAAAACTTAAAGGGAACTCTTCGTAAGCAGGGATATTCCATCAAAGAAGTGGAAGTTCCTGGCTATACTGGCGCCATTAATACAGAAAAAGCTGGATTAAAAGTAGTCGGCAAGGATAAGGATGGCAAAGAGATTATCCTTAACTATATGACCGATGAAATTAAAAAGGTTTTAGCAGCGGGAAATTATCGTTATGAAGTATTTGAACTTTCAGAAGAAGATAAAAATAAAGAATTTAATGAAGCTAATTTAAATACCTTTATCAAAGTTGAAAAACAAAATGATGGTAGATATATCATTCGCTATGCAAAAGATATAACGCTAACAGAAGTATTTGCTGTTAATATTACTAACACAGAAATACCACCTGAACCACCTACACCAAGAAAGACATTTGTCAGAGTTAGAAAAGTTTGGCAAGCTCTTGGCGAAACTAAAGATATAAAAGTTGAGCTATATATCAATGGAGAAGCAAGCGGCAAATTCCTTACTTTAAACGAAGCAAATGACTGGAGCGCAAGCTTCACAAATCTTGACATTGAAGATGATATGGGTAATGCATATATCTACACTGTTAAAGAAGTAGGCGAAAAGGATAAAGTTTATACTATTGACGAAAGAAAGTTTGAAGTTAGCTACTCTGGTGATATGTACAATGGATTTACTATAGTAAATAAAGAAGTACCACCAGAAGAACCACCAACACCACCTGAAGAGCCTGAAGAACCAGAACCAGAACCACCAACACCACCAACACCAACACCACCAACACCACCAGAAGAACACATAATACCAAAGACTGGTGTTAGTGAAGATGTTTTAGGAATCTTCTTAGCTTTAATGATTCTAATTGGACTTGTATATATCAAGAAAAAGTATATTTTGAAAAAAAGTAAATAGTTAATCTATTATAAAAGATATCTGCTAGGCGCGTCCTGGCAGATATTTTTTGCAAAAAAATAGTAGGAAGCATTTCTTCCTACTATATCAAAATATTATTTAAATTCAAATGTAGTCGTCTTTTCTTCGCCGCCATCGCCTTTGTAGACTAGCTCGAACTTTTCTGCTTTGCCTTTTGCGTGATCGAAGTAAAATAATACATGTTCTGTTTTGCCGCTTGCAATATTTATCTTAAACTTGGCTGCATCGTATTTACCTCTGTCTGTGTAAAGCGTTGCACTAAGTAGTGATCTATCCCATTTCTCAGTGTTCATAAGCTTTGCTCTGACTTCCATACCCTTAGTAACTTTTCCTATGGATATGAATTTTATGTTGATGGAGTCTTTTTTATAGTTTTCATCGCCCCAAGCGTGTGGTTCGTATATTGATGGCGAGAACTTGAATACACCGTTTTTGTCTTTGTAGATATAGATGTATTGCACTGTTTTTGAATCGTTGTAGCTAAGTGTGTATCTAAGTTCTATTGCATCTTCGTCAACTTGTTTTGCCTCAACGTCCGATACATCAACTTTTATATCTTTCAAAGCTTCAGAAAGCTCTTTGTTATGCTCCCTGTAGGCGTCTCTTGTGATATCAACTGCTGTTAAATACTCATCACAAACCATTTCTGAGAATGCTTCGTAATTTTTATCTTCAATGCTCTTTTTAATAAAGCGTTTAAGCTCATTAACGAAGTCATCGTTTATATCGTCAGCGTTTGGTTCTTTTTTCTCGCTAACGTTCCACTCTTTAATCATTTCTTTTGTAAATTTTTCATGCTTTTCCGAGCATGCACTTAAAAGCATGATAGCAGCTAGTGCCATAGTTATAAATAAAATAAATTTCTTTTTCATAATTCACCTCAACATTAGATATATTACTACATATAAGCCTTTTTGTCAAGCTTGACAAAAGCCGCTGCTTGTTGTAAGATTGAGCCAAGTAGGTGATGGTTATGGATTTGATTTCATGTAGAAGATTATTTCATAAAATTCCTGAGCTTGGCTTTGAAGAAGTTAAGACAACGAAGGAAATTATTAAAATATTAGAAAATTTAAATTGTAAGCTTTATTATGGTAAAGCCATCTATGAAGATGGTGCAGAAAGCGATATGAGTGATATTAACAAGGGCTATACTGGGGTAATGGCTGAGTTTGGCAAGGCCCCATACTTTTTATTTAGAGCGGACATCGATGCACTTAAGATAAAAGAGACAAAGGATGTAACTCATATACCGAACCTTTTTGGATTTGCTTCGACTAATAATAATATGCACGCCTGTGGCCACGATGGACACATAGCCTTGGCGCTAAGCTTATGCGAGCGATTTAGTGAGTCTGGTGACTCTGTTAGAGTTTTATTTCAGCCAGCCGAGGAAGGCGTTGGAGGCGCAAGACGCATGGCGAACTTCATTACAGAGGATGTAGATGGATTTTTATCCTATCACATCGGTTTAGGCGAGAAAAAAGGCTATATCGGTGTTGGAACTACCGATTTTATGGCGACTACTAAGCTTGATATGAACTTTTTTGGCAAGTCAGCTCACGCGGCGAATGCACCAGAAGAAGGCATCTGCGCTCTAACCATTGCCATGGCTTTTATAGACATGATTAAGGACTTAACAGTAGATGCTCATCACAAAAAACTTATCAACATTGGCATTATTAATGGTGGAGGTCAAAGAAATGCCATCATGGATAAAATTACTTTAGGCATGGACCTTAGAAGTGATAGTGATGAGGCGATGGATGAGATGCTTGAAGCGATGGAAAACATTGCAAAATGTGTATCTGAGGCGAAGGGTGCAAGATACGAGCTTGATATAATCGCAAGGGCTAGTGCATATAAGGAAGAAAATATCAATCTTGTCGATAGAATAATTAAAAAGCTTAATAAAAACGATGTAAAAACTGATAGGATGCCAAGTTTTGGCGCAAGTGAAGATGTAACCACTTATCTTAAAAAGCTTAAGCAAAAGAAGGTTCCTGCCATGCATTTAATGCTGGGAACAAATTTAAAAGGACCTCATCACAGCGATGTATTTGATTTTGATGAAGATGATCTTGAATATTTTTACAAGGCTATAGGACTTGCATATGATGAGATGAAAGAAGAGTGATGAGCTCTTCTTTTTAATCTCTTTATAATTTTTGCATATCAGCACAATAAAATCATTGCAAAAAAAATCTATATATGTTATAATATTTTTGTGAAGGGATTTTGTCTTCACACTAAATTTTTTTACTCAAAACGCTTTTACAAAGTAAATTGATAAAATAACTATATTATATATGAGGAGGAAAAAATATGAAGGCTTACGATGCAAGCAAAATCAGAAACGTATCCCTTTTGGGACACAGTAGCAGTGGTAAAACTATGCTAGTTGAATCACTTTTATACGCAACAGGCGCTATCTCTAGGATGGGCAAGGTTGAAGACGGAAATACTGTTGGAGACTTCTCTATAGAAGAGAAACAAAGAAAGGTTTCTATTAATACAAAGGTTATTCCTGTAGAATATAATGATGTTAAATACAATTTTCTTGATACACCTGGTTACTTTGACTTTATTGGCGAGATGTACGGTGCAAAGAGAGCATCTGAAGGCTCTATACTAGTTATTGACGCACAAGCAGGTGTTGAAGTTGGTACTGAAAAAGCGTGGAAAAACTTAAATAAATATCACACTCCAAGATTTATCTTTTTAAATAAGATGGATAAGGAAAATGTTAAGTTTGATGAAGTTTTGGACGAGATAAGAACAAAACTTGGTGGACACATAGTTCCACTAGTTATGCCTATTGGCGAAGCTGAAGGCTTCAAGGGCATGGTTGACTTAATTCAAGATAAGGCATATAGCTATGAAAATAGAAAGAGAACTGAAATTCCTGTTCCAGCTGAGTGGGATGGCTACATTGAAAAGCTTAGAGGCGAATTAAATGAAGTTGTTGCTGAAACATCTGAGGAACTTATGGAAAAATTCTTTGCAGGCGAAAAATTTACTGACGCTGAATTTAAAGAAGGTATAAAGCAAGCTGTTAGAAACGGTGAACTAACTATACTTATGGTAGGTAGCGTTGAAAAAGGCATAGGCATGGAGCTACTTCTTCATAAGATTCAAAGATATTTCCCTGCTCCAAACGAAGTAGGCGCATACACTGGCACATGGAAAGATAAAGAAGAATTGAGAAAAGTTGACACAAATGAACCATTCTCAGCAGTTGTTTTCAAGACTATAGTTGACCCATTCGTAGGAAAATTATCTCTATTCAAAGTTATATCTGGTAAGCTTACAAAATCAACACCATTATACAATGCAAGTCAAGAAGTAGAAGAAAAGCTTGGTGGATTATTCTACTTAAGAGGTAAGACTCAAATCGATACTGAAACCATCACCGCAGGAGACATAGGTGCTACAAGTAAACTTGAACACGCTCGTACTGGCGATACGCTATGTGACAAGGCTAATCCTGTTATATTCGAGAGAATTAGGTATCCAAAGCCAACTCTATATATGTCAGTAAGACCTGTAAAACAAGGCGAAGACGAAAAGATAGGCGTTTCACTTAACAAGATGACTGCAGAAGACCCAACATTTGAAGTGCTTAGAAATCATGAGACTAAAGAGCTTCTAATCGGCGGTCAAGGTAATATGCAATTAACAGTTATTAAAGATAAATTGAAAAACACATTTGGCGTTGAGATTGAACTTGACGATCCAAAGATTGCTTACAGAGAAACTATCAGACAAAAAGCTGAAGTTCAAGGCAAGCACAAGAAACAATCAGGCGGTGCTGGTCAATATGGTGACGTTTGGGTAAGATTTGAGCCAAACGATGGCGACGACTTTGTATTCCAAGAAGAGGTATTCGGTGGAGCAGTTCCAAAGAATTTCTTCCCAGCAGTTGAAAAAGGTCTTAGAGAATCACTTGAACATGGCGTTTTAGCAGGCTATCCGGTAGTTCATGTTAAGGCAACATTATACGATGGTTCATACCACGATGTTGACTCAAACGAAATGGCATTCAAGATTGCTGCACAATTAGCATTTAAGAAGGGTATGCAAGAAGCAAAACCAATCTTGCTTGAACCTATAGTTAAGGCAGAAATAAAAGTGCCAGAAAACTACCTAGGCGACGTTATGGGCGATATGAACAAACGTAGAGGCAGAATCTTAGGCATAGATTCACAAGATGACGGTACACAAGTAATTACAGCAGAAGTACCTCATTCAGAAATGTTTAGATACGCAATAGACCTAAGAGCGATGACACAAGCAAGAGGCTCCTTCCAAATGGACTTCATTAGATACGAAGAAGTACCACAAGACCAAGCAAATAAGATTATAGAAGCAGCCAACGCAGAAAAAAATAAATAAATAGAATAAAATACAAATATTTAATATATTTTTTCAAGCACGGAGTGCCAAGGTTCCGGGGTTCCCTGCCAATGCAAAGCATTGAGCAAGGGTCGGGTTCTTCTATTTTACATCGCTGAAAGCGATGGCAAGGTTCACGTCCGCAAGGACGGGGTTCTTTTTCTCTTCCGCTGCCAGAAGCAGTGGTACGAGCAAGAAGAAAATTTAATAAGAATATACAATATTAAATATATTTTTTCAAGCACGGAGTGCCAAGGTTCCGGGGTTCCCTGCCAATGCGAAGCATTGAGCAAGGGTCGGGTTCTTCTATTTATTCTCTTACATTGCCGGAGGCGATGAGGGTGTAAGGAAAAATTTTATAATAAATAGAATATACGATATTTAATATATTTTTTCATATTTATTCTCTTAGAGAAACACACAGGTTTTACTTGTGTGTTTTTCTTTGCAATATTTTTTCAAGCACAAAGTACCAAAGTTTATTTAATTTGTGATAAGTTAAAAAAACTATATAAGGTTTTCATATTTTAAATTGCCGAAGTCAATTGCAAGGTTCTGGGGTTCCCTGCCAACGCGAAGCGTTGTGCAAGGGTCAGGTTCTTATTCTCTTAAGGAGGACGTACTGATTAGGGTACGTCTTTCTTATTTAGTGTATTTAATATTTTATAATTATGTAAAATTTTTCATATTTTAAATTGCCGAAGGCAATTGCAAGGTTCCGGGGCACCCATCCAACACGAAGTGTTGAGATAGGGTCGGGTTCTTATTCTCTTAGAGAAACACACAGGTTTTACTTATGTGTTTTTCTTTTGAATTTTTTAAGTGCGGTTCCAATACTAAATTTTCAATCAGAATTGATGTATAGGGCGAAGTGGAATGAGCGAACGACTGAGCTGTACTATTAGGTACACGACAGGAGTGAGCGAACGAACGAGCGCTAGGCACAATTCTGGTGGAAATTTTAACAAAATAGTTACACTTAATGTTTATCCATTGCACATCTTGGGTACTTATGGTATAATAGTCAAAGAAGGTCAAAGGTGAGAAATATGTTAAGCGATGAAATTCAATATTTTTTAAACAATTTACTTGACAAAGAGGGTGGCAGCATACTTATAAAGCGTAATGACATTGCCATAAGATTTAACTGTTCGCCAAGTCAAATTAACTATGTCTTAACGACAAGGTTTGCGCCTCACTTTGGTTACTATATTCAATCAAGAAGGGGCGAGGGCGGCTATATCAAGATCGAGAAGCTTGATCTTTTAGAGGATGAAGACGAGTACAAAGAGATACTTATGGACGCCATTGGCGAGAGCATCACCATCAAAGAAGCTCATGACATCATCAGAAAGCTTTGTGATGACGAAATCATTACAAAAGACGAGAAAGAAATAATTCTTGCGTCTATTGATGACAGGGCTCTAACTATTGATATAGATAAGAGAAATGCACTTAGAAGTGATATATTAAAAAACATCCTACTAGTTTTACTTAAAAGGGGGTAGTAAAATGCTATGCGATGAATGCCACAAGAATGAAGCGATGATTAATTTAAAATTAATTTTAGATGGAGAAGTTATTGAAAAACACTTATGCACTGAATGTGCACTAAGAGATTTTAATGAAATGAATCAAGGAGAATACGGAGAATATACGAATATGAATATAAATGAAAGTGATATAAGAAGTCTTTTTGAGGGTTTGCAAAAGCTTTTTGGAACTTTTGAAACTGAAGAATTTGAAGAAAAAGAGTGTCCAAACTGTCACATGAAGTTTAGTGATTTCAAAATGAATAGAACGCTTGGCTGCGAGGAGTGCTACAAAACATTTGCCTACGAGATCAGACCGATTTTGAACTCATTAAGAGGCGAAAAAACTTATGAAGGCCTATTACCTAAGAGGTATATCGATGCAAATCCAATGCATACAGAGATACTTGCTCTTAAGAAAGAGCTAGACAATGCAATTCAAGAAGAAAATTATGAAAGAGCGGCTGAGCTCAGAGATGAAATCAAGGCTAAGACTTCAAATGAAAAAGTGAAAGATGGCGAGAACAATGACGATTTACAATAAATACATCTTAAACACCATAGTCTCGTTAAAGAGAAATATCAAGGGATACAAGTACCCTGACATGCTGATGTGGTCAAAGCTTAACGAAATTTTGAACATGGTTTTAGAAGCGTTAAAAAACACTAGCTACAGTTTTATGCTTTATGAAGTGTCAAACATGGATAAGGAAAAATTTGAATATTTTTTATCAAAGGGTTTTATGGATGAGTCAGTGAAAGAGAATATCACGAGAACTAAACTTTTGCTTGATGAAGACAAATCCATCGCCATAGTTATAAATAACAACGACCATATCGAGATTAGAGTGCTTGGAACAGCAAGTGCTGACGAGCTTGTAGACATCGCCATAGATATAGAGCGTGAGCTTGATAAGTCGATAGACTTCCAATTTGATGAAGACTACGGTTATTTGACTAGTGACCCTGTTAATATTGGTAACGGTATAAACATTGCTAAGATTGTGCATCTATACAGAAGAGACGAGTTTAAGAAGGATGAGCTAATAAGCGATGACATGGAAAAAATTAGACTTACTCCACTTATTGGACCTGATGGTTCTAAGATAGAGGATATCTACATCTTAGACGCGAACATCAATAAATTTACTAATATCGAGTCATTTAAAAAGCTTTCCATGCTGACTGACCAAAACATCATTGTCTACGAGAATGAAAATAGACGCAGATATCTTGAGCAAAACTACATCTTGATGAAAGACAGAATTATGAAGGCTTTGGAGATGATTAAGGTGGCGAGCCTTATCACTTATGACGAGGCACTAATATATCTATCAAATCTGATGTTCGCAAGAAGCATGGACCTTCTCGATCCAGCTGAAGCAAGCATTGATGCGAGTCTTTATCTAATGATAACGCCTGAAGCTATTGAGTATACTTACTCCATTAGCGATAAGTCAGAAATTGACCAAAAAAGAGCGACTATACTTAGAGAAAAGCTTGGCAAGATAAAATTTATTGATAAGGATATTAATGAAGAAGAAAATAAAAATTTATAGAATTATATAAAGAAAGGAGATAAATATGGCAGTTTTTGGAAGATTTACTAGAAATGCAAGATTCTCATTTCAAATAGCCGAGGAAGAAGCTAGAAGGATGTTTAAAAGTGAAGTTGATCCTTCTCACGTTTTAATCGGCATTTTAAGCGCAAACACGACTAAGGCATCCGAAATTTTAAGACAAAATGGTCTTGAGATGGAAGCTCTTAAAGAAATGGTTGAAAAATTATCAGTGCTTGACGTGAAAAAGCAAGAGGACATATATTATTCGGCAAGTTTAAAATATGTGATAGAAGAGTCCATCAAGATGGCGAATCAATCTGGTGCGCCAATTGTAACGACTGAGCACATTTTATATTCAATTGTAAAAATGAACGAAGCGCCTGTATCTATCATACTAGATAGATTTGGTGTAGATAAAGATAAGGTTTTATCATCATTATCAAGTTATCTAAATAGCCTTAGAAGCTTTAATCAAGGTGGCTATCAAGAAGATGATGGCTTTGATGAAGATGCAGAGGGTGATGGCGAAGCGCTTCAAAAGTATACATTGGACTTAAATGAGCTTGCGATTAAGGATAAGATAGATCCTGTAATTGGCAGAGCGTCTGAGATTGAAAGACTTATTCAAATTTTGATGAGAAGGACAAAGAACAATCCAGTTCTAATTGGTGAGCCCGGTGTCGGCAAGACAGCCATCGCTGAAGGTCTTGCGCAAAGAATTGTTTCGGGAAATGTTCCTGAAATTATTAGAGATAAAAAGATATTCTCACTTGACTTAACTAGTCTAATTGCTGGCTCGAAGTACAGGGGCGAGTTTGAGAGCAGAATCAAGAATTTACTTGAAGAGCTTAGACAAAGAAACGATGTAATTTTATTTATTGACGAAATTCATACTATAGTTGGAGCAGGCTCGTCTGAAGGCTCGCTTGACGCGTCAAACATACTAAAACCATATCTTACAAGAGGCGAGATACAAATAATTGGCGCAACTACTGTTGATGAGTACAGAAAATATGTCGAAAAAGATGCGGCACTTGAAAGAAGACTACAAACTATCTTAGTTGAAGAGCCAAGTGAAGAAGATGCTATTAAGATCATAGAAGGTCTTAAAGACAAGTACGAAGCGCATCACAGAGTTTTAATCTCAAACGAAGCCATCGAAGCGGCTGTGACATTATCAAAGAGATATATTTCAGATAGATATTTGCCAGACAAGGCCATAGACCTAATCGACGAGGCTCAATCACTTGTTAGAATGAAAAATTATGTAAGACCACTATCACTTAAGGAGATAGAGGACGAGCTTAAAGAAATTTCATCTGAAAAAATTCAAGCGATACAAGCCCAAGACTTTGAGAGAGCAGCTCAATTAAGGGACAAGGAGCGCGAACTTAAGGATAAGATGGACCTAGACAGGACTGAGTGGAAGCAAAAATCAGAGCTAAACAGCATGAAGATAGGTTTTGACGATATAGCAAGAGTTGTCTCAAAATGGACTGGCATTCCTGTTGAAAAACTTAGTGAAGAAGAAAAAGAAAAACTTTTAAATCTTGATAAGAATTTAAAAGCAAAAGTAATTGGACAAGATGAGGCGATAGACGTACTTAGTCACTCAATTAAGAGAGCGAGAGTTGGCCTTAAAGACAAAAACAAGCCTATAGGAAGCTTTATCTTCGTCGGACCAACTGGTGTGGGTAAAACTTATCTTGCAAAAGCACTTGCAGAGAGCTTATTTAACGATGAAAACGCCATGATACGTATAGACATGAGTGAGTACATGGAAAAGTACAGCGTATCTAAGCTTATAGGTTCGCCACCGGGATACGTTGGCTACGATGAAGGCGGACAGCTAACTGAAGCGATTAGAAAAAAACCATTCTCAGTAGTATTATTTGATGAGATTGAAAAAGCACATCCAGATGTTTTTAACGCTTTATTACAATTACTTGACGATGGCAGATTAACTGACTCAAAGGGAAGAACTGTAGATTTTAAAAACGCAGTCATAATCATGACAAGTAATGTTGGTGCAAATAGATTTAAAAAGCAAAATACTTATGGTTTTGGCGATGCATCTAGCGAAGAAAAAAGTGAAAAGAAGAAAATTTCTGAAATTGCAAATGAAGAGCTTAAAAAGACATTTAGACCAGAATTTTTAAATAGGGTTGACGACATCGTTGTATTTAATCAATTAAAAGAAAATGATATAGAAAAAATTGTTCATTTGATGGCGGAAGACCTTAAGGCAAAGCTTAAGGAGATGGGCATAGTTATCGAGATCGACAAGTCTGTTGAAGACGAGATCGCTAAGAAGGGCTTTGACCTTGAATATGGAGCAAGACCTTTAGAGAGAACATTTAAGAAGATGATAGAGGATAGATTGTCTGAAGAAATTTTGAAAAATAATGTTTCTAAGGACAAGAGCATCACTATTTACTACAATGGTAAGGAATTGGAATTTAAAAATGGCAAAGAAGAAGAGCTTGTACAAGTGTAGCGAGTGCGGCTACGAATCTAGCGGCTACTTAGGTAAATGTCCTGAGTGTGGTTCTTGGGGCAGCCTAAAAGAAGTCATGGAGGATACGAAAAAAGAGGTAAAAAAAGAAAAAAGCATAAAAAGCAAGGCAATGCAGTTAAAAACTGTAACTTCGTCAAACTCAGATAGGCTCAAGACAAGTTTCGAAGAGTTCAATAGAGTTATGGGCGAAGGCATAGTTAAAGACTCAGTTACCATACTTACAGCAAAACCGGGCGCCGGCAAAAGTACACTTCTTTTGCAAATAGCGAACGATGCTTGTAAAAAAGGTCTTAAAGTTTTATACGCATCAGGCGAAGAGTCTGAGAGCCAGATAAAGCAAAGGGCAGACAGGATACTTGATACTATCGAGGATGACTTATATATAATTAGTGATATGAGCCTTGACAATATTAAGGAAGAAGTCCTTAGAGTTGACGCTGACATGGTAGTTGTTGACTCGATACAAACTGTCGAGCTTGATGAGTACAAGCCATCTAGACCAGCTTCACCAACACAAACAGTTGAGTGCGCATATGAATTAGTTAATCTTGCAAAAAATATACAAAGGCCACGTATAGTATTTATTGTTGGTCAAATGACAAAAGATGATGAGCTAAGAGGTGTGAGAACTCTAGAACACCTTGTAGATACCGTTTTAATTATGGATACTTATCAAAATGATTCGCTAAGGACCATTGTTGCGAGCAAAAACCGTTATGGAGCCACAGGCGAGATGGGTTTTATGAATATGCAAGAAAAAGGCCTTGTATCTATTGATAATCCAAGCGAGTATTTTGTTTCTGCGAGAAAAGAAAATAATTTTCCTGGCAGCGCCATCACCGTAAATATGGAGGGCACTAGACCAGTCATACTTGAGGTAGAAGCACTTGTAACTAAGTCATATACACCATATCCATCGCGTATAAGCGAGAATATGTCTAGAGAAAAACTAAATACACTTCTTTCAATCATGGAGAAGAGATTAAATGTTGATATGTTTGATAAAAACGTCGTAATCAAGTCCATGGGAGGACTTAAGCTTAAAGAAGACGCATCGAATCTTGCGTTAATCGCGGCAATTTATTCACAGCTAGTAAATAAGGTATTAAGCTCGGACACTGTGTATATAGCTGATATATCCTTAACGGGCGAATTAAAAAAAGTGCCTCAGCTCGAAAGAAGACTCAAAGAAGCTGAACGTATGGGCTATAAAAGGGCGGTGATTAGCAGCGAAGCAAAATTATCGACAAAATTCACAAAATTAGAGCTAATTAAGTGTTCTTCGCTAATAGATGCACTAAAATTCTGAAAATTTAAAAAAAATCAATAAAAGGCTTGACAAAGATTATATAATATGATATTATAAAACTTTACTTTTTGTCTCTCTTGTGATATAATATACTATAGGTATGAAATTATCATCTAAAGGAAGGGGAGGCGAAAAGTATGTATGAAGTAGGAGATATGGTTTGTTATCCAATGCATGGAGCAGGCATCATAGTTGACATAGAAAAAAAGGAAATCTTAGGCAAAAAAGAAGATTATTTTGTTGTGAAATTACCTATTGGCGCTATGAAGGTTATGATACCTGTAAAAAATGCGGAAAAAAGAGGGATAAGATCAATCATTGATAAAGATAAGTTAAAAGATGTCATTGAAGTATTAAAAGAAGAACCGACAAAGATGAGCACTAACTGGAATAAGAGAGTTAGGGATAATACTGAGATTTTGAAGGGCGGAGACATCTTCGAAGTCGCTAAAGTTTACCGTAACTTAAAAAGTTTAGATGATAAGAGGAATCTTTCCACCGGAGAAAAAAAGATACTTCATGACACAAAAAACATTTTGATTAGTGAAATGATACTATCTTCCGGCAAATCATACGAAGAAATTGACAAAATTATCTACGAGGCAGTAGAGTAGGAGGAAAAATGTTTAAAAAAATTATGAAAGCTGTCATGTTCCTCATAGGAGCAGCAGCAGGTTATGGCGTAAGTTTATTAGCCACAAGCCTTGTCCCAGCATTTCATGATTACAGTATCTATGTATCGGTATTTTTATCTGTTTTATTTGCAATTATTTTTTATTTATTGTCAGATACTGTATTCGACAAAATTATAAATGTTGGTGACAGGGTTGAGATTGAACTAAGAAGGTTCACCAGCTTGGACCTTATCTTAGGTTTAGTAGGTTTATTAGTTGGACTTGTTATAGCATTTTTGCTATCGCAGCTCGCTATGAACATAGGCATACCAGTACTTGGACCGGTTTTATCCGTTATATTCTATATACTTTTCCCATATATAGGGATTATAGTTACAACTAGAAGAAAGGATATCTCAAATATTGGTGAGAAATTTACTCAAAAGAGTACTGTAAAAAAATCAAAGAAAAAAGACACAGAACTATATAAAATTCTTGATACATCTGTTATAATAGATGGTAGGATTAAAGACATTGCTAGCTCAGGTTTCATCGAGGGTACACTAGTTATACCAAAGTTTGTCTTGCAAGAGCTTCAGCACATAGCTGATTCGGCGGACGATCAAAGAAGAAAAAGAGGTAGACGTGGTCTAGATATACTTAAGCAAATGCAAAATGAAGCAAAAGTTGATATAGAAGTTTCTAGTGAAAAGATAGATAATGTAGAAGAGATTGATGACAAGATACTTGAACTAGCATCTATGATGAACGCAAAAGTACTTACTAATGACTACAATTTAAATAAAGTAGCTCAAGTAAGAGGCATAGAGGTGCTTAATATCAACGAGCTTGCTAATGCAGTTAAACCAGTGATACTTCCAAGCGAAGAGCTTGAAGTTGAGATAGTTAGAGCAGGTAAGGAAAAGAACCAAGGCCTTGCCTATCTATCTGATGGAACCATGATAGTTGTTGAAGAAGCTAAGAAGAGGATAGGCGAAAAGCTTAAAGTTGAGATAACAACAGTGCTTCAAACAGCTGCTGGTAAGATGATGTTTGCGAAAATTAAAGAATAGTTGGAGGAAATTTCATGATAGAGAATAAGTTCGTCTCGGTTATAATTGCCGCTGCTGGCATGAGTAACAGGATGGGCTCTAAGATTAACAAGGCTTTTCTGCGCATAAATGACAAGCCAATACTTGCTCATACCATAGAAAAGTTTGAAAGATCAAAGTACATCGACGAGATAATTATTGTCTGTAAAAAAGACGAGATAGATTACACAAGAAACGAAATTGTTAATAGATATAAATTTACTAAAGTCGTTAACATTGTTAAAGGCGGTAAGGAAAGACAGGATTCAGTTTATAACGGCATCAAAGCCATTAGCGTTAATGCTGATATAGTTTTAACACACGATGGAGCAAGACCATTTATAAGGACTGAGACTATTGACAAGGCTGTTGAAACCGTTCTAAATTGTGACGCCTGCGTTGTTGGAGTTAGAGTTAAAGACACAATCAAGTCAGTTAACGAAGACGATACAGTTCATCATACGCCAAAGAGATCACTTTTGTGGCAAGCGCAAAGCCCACAATGCTTTAAAAAAGACATTTTGCTTAGAGGCTACGAGCACGCGATAAAAGAAAATATCTTAGCAACAGATGATTCAGCACTCGTTGAATTTGCTGGAGTTGAGGTAAAGATGCTTGAAGGCCATTACGACAATATCAAGATAACTACGCCAGAAGATTTAGTTATAGCTGAGATCTTCAATACTAATTGGAAGAAAAAGCTGAAGAGCACAGGAGCGTTCTAATGGATATAAGAATTGGTAATGGCTTTGACGTTCATAAACTTGTCGAAGGCAGAGATTTAATACTTGGCGGCGTAAAGATAGAGCACGAAAAGGGCCTACTTGGTCACAGCGACGCAGATGTGCTTGTACACGCGATTATGGATGCCATCTTAGGCGCAATGGCTAAAGAAGATATAGGCTATCACTTTCCGGACACTAGTGATGAGTACCTTGATATTGATTCAAGAGTACTACTTAGAAGGGTTTATGCCATGGTCAAGGAAGAAGGCTACACTATTTCAAATATAGACGCGACTATAATGATGCAAAGGCCAAAATTAAGACCACACATTGATGAAATGAGGGCAAATATTGCGAAAGACCTTGAATTAAACATAGATAGAGTGAGTGTAAAGGCTACAACTACAGAAAAACTTGGCTTCGAAGGAAGAGAAGAAGGCGTTAGTTGTATGGCAAGCACTATACTACTAAAGTAGTATTTATTAAGAAAAAATTAAGATAATGTTAAATAATTTTACAATTATGCTTAAAAGTGGTATAATATCTATGGTAAAAATTTAAGGGGGTAATACACATGAAAAAATTATTATCATTAGCTTTAGTACTTGTACTAGCATTTTCACTAGTAGCTTGTAAGAAAGCAGAAGACAAACCAGCAGAAAATGCTGATGCAACTGAAAGCGTTCCAGCAGACCAAGCTGATAGCGTTCAAACAGGAGAAAAAGCAACTATGACAGGTGATGAAGTAGTAGCACTACAAGGCGATGCTGAACAAGAAGGCAAATACGTTATCGTTGACGTAAGAAGCGCTGACGAATACGCTGCAGGTCACATCAAAGATGCAAAGAACGTTCCACTAGATGACATCAAAAACGATCCATCAGTTCTAGAAGCTGACAAAGACAAAAAGATCGTTTTATATTGCAACTCTGGTAAAAAATCTGGAGAAGCTCAAGATGCTTTACTAGCAGCAGGTTACACTGACGTAGTTAATGCTGACGGCGTTAAGACTTATGAATACGAATTAGTAACTGAATAGTATTTAATCTATTGAATGAAGAAGAGCGAGTGATCGCTCTTTTTTAATGCAAAAATTTATTAATATTAATAAGATTTTATTATATGTGCCCTCTTTACCTGATGAATGAGTAAGGAGGGTATTTCTTTGTAAATAGTAAATGAAAATTCAATTGTACTTATAAATATGGTAAAAACACATTTATCTTCTGAAAATTTATATTATTTTTACATCTATATATTCTTCCTATAATATTTATCTCATAGAATAGGTCTCGTAGAAAATATTTATTAACTGGAGGTAAAAATGAAGAATTTATTTAAAAGAACATTATTGCTACTTGTGGCGATACTTATGTTTATCTCTCCACTCAATGGAGTCATAGCAGAAAGTACTAATGAAGCCATTGTACTAAATAGCGGCGAGACTAGCAGCGAAAATGCCGATGAAGCAATCGTATTAGACAGTGATGATACTAGCATAGAAAACGCTAATCATTCAGTAACACTTAGCAATTTGCAAAATGCAAAAGATGCTGTTAATCGCGCAGAAGACATTAAGTTCACGCAAGAACAAAGCGAAGGCGACTTAAGGATATCTATTATGTCAGATACACATGTATTGCCAACGACACTTATAGCTGAAAATGATGCTTACACAAGAGCTATGCATTCGGATAGGAAGCTATTTACTCAAAGCCAAGGCATATTTGACGAAGCTATCAATTTAGTAAAGAATAATGATTCAGAAATTATAATGATAGCTGGCGACTTAACAAAAGATGGCGAAAAACAATCTCATGAATATGTTAGCTCTAAGCTTGAAACTTGGAAAAAAGCAAGAGAAGCTCAAGGCAAAAAGGCTGCATACTTTGTAATACCAGGTAACCACGACATCAATAACTACGATGGATATGACTTTACAACATATAATAAAGACACTGACACAGCAGAACTTGCAGGGCTTACTACTCATAAGATGTTTAATTCTATGTATAGCTCTTTATACAAAGGAGCAGAGCTATATATCAATTCTGAAGAATATAAAAATTACATGTCAAAATATCCAAACCTTGAAGAAGGTCATGGCTCATCTTCATACGCAAAGCACATTGATTTAGAAAATGCTCCCTCAGGCAAAAGCGGTCTTACTGTTATTGGTATAGACACAACAATTAACACAGAAGATGTAACACCAGATGGACGCGCTTCACACATCACTGCTGGTACTATGGGAGAAAACCTATATCAATGGGCCAAGAAGCAAATAATAGAAGCTAAGAAGAGAAATGACGTAGTATTTTTACTAAGTCACCACGGATACATTCCTCACTTTGTAAAAGAACCTGAACTATTAAAAGAATACTTATTAAATGAATGGGACGAAAAGTGCTACGATGGTAAAAGGCCTGCAGAAGCCTTTGCTGATTTAGGCGTTTCATATGTATTCACTGGTCACATGCATGCACAAGATATTGCTAAAGTAGTAAGTAAAGAAGGAAATACAATATATGATATAGAAACAGGCTCAACTGTAACTTATCCATGTCCAATCCGTCACATCTCACTTAAAAATGCAATTAATACTGTAGATCCTGAACATTCTTTAGATGTTAAGACAGAACTAATTAAAAATGTTACTTATACAGATTCAGATGGAAGTCAAAAAAATATTACAGATTTAACAGAATTTGCTAAACGTAATGTAATTAACAAAGACTTAATTGTTGGTGCAAGTGGAGCAATATTTACAAGTGAGCTTTATAAGAAGATATCTACTGATTTAAGCGCAAGTATAACTGGACTTTTAGAGAATGAACCTGATCCAGAAAAAAGACATGCAAAATTAAGTGAATACTTATGGGATCACTTGGATGATAAGATAATTCCAAAACTTAAAGAGCTCGTAAAAGCAAAGGATCCAAATGCTACATTTGAAGCACATGTAGAAGGTGACGTATTATTTATTAAGACAAGTTTTTATAAACTAGATGTAAGCATTAAAAAAGAAAATCTAGTTAGTTTAATCGAAGGCATCTTGACACAAGTAAATGATAAATTAAAAGATGAAAAGCTAATCAAAAGCTACGTTCAAAAGTTAGCTGGACCACTGTTGAAAGCTAAGATCACAGATACTGTTACAGTGGAAGAATTGGCAAACTATGCATATCTTTCTCACCTTGCTGGAGATGAAAAACTTAGTTCTGAAATGCAAGATGCACTTAAGAAGATAAACGATGAAGGCGCTATTGAAAATATTCTTAAACAAATTCAAGAGCCGCTTTCAGAAATTGTAGATGATTTTACTAAAGATTTAAAATATAATCCAAAGCCATCAGATGCAATTGATTTTAGCAAGATGCCAACAGGTGGCATAGTAAAAATGGGCATAAGCATGAAGATTGGAAGCAGTGTAAAGAGCACGCTTAAAGGCTTAAATTTTTTAAATAGAAAGAATGGAAAATATACCTTAGATTTAGATAAAATACTTGCTATAGATGCAGTAAAAGGCGGATTAACTTTTGCTGATGGTGCAATAGTTGACATAGTCGATGCCTTCACAAGCGAAGATCAAGCTGCTTATCAAGAATACTCATACAAAGAAGATAATAATACAAAACTTTCTTGGAGAGCAAATCTCGATAAAGCAGAATTTACAGCAGCTATAGTTGGAAACAAAATAACAGTTTTGAGCACAATGAAAGATGCTTATACTGGAAAACTATTGCAAGATGGACAAGAAATTGCACTTGATGAAAATCATACAGCAAACTTTGCCTATGATAAAGAATTTACTATTAAACTAGAAAGAGTCCTTCCTAACGGATATACATTAAATTATACATCAAACAATGTATTGATTAAAGAAAATACAATAGAACCAAACCCACAACCAAATCCAAATCCAAATCCAAATCCAAACCCAAATCCAAATCCAAATCCAAATCCAAACCCACAACCAGAACCAAATCCTGATAACGATAATACTATAATTATACCGCCATATGAACCTGATAATAGAGATGAGCATAGCTATATACCAAGAAGACCAAGAACAGAGAAAAAAGAAGAAAAGAAAGAAGAAAGAAAGACTATTGAAACAAATACAAAACCTATAGAAAAAACAAAACTTAGTCCAATAGAAGTAGCTGATAAAGCCTTGCCAGTTAATTTTACAGACATAGTCAATGAAAAAAGAAGAGATGCAATCATCAATCTTGCATCAAGAGGCGTTTTAGCAGGCATTAAAAAAGATAAGTTTATGCCAAACACAACAGTTACTAGAGCCATGGTAGCTGCAGTCTTCATGAGAATATCAATAGATAAGTTTATAAACACAAGTATGAGCGCAAAAGATATCACAATGAAAGACTGGTACTTCAATTCAGTTAAGTGGGCAATGACACATGGTATTGTAGCCGGATACTCAGACGGATCATTCAAGCCTATGAAAAAAGTAAGTAGACAAGAACTAGCCGTTATGCTTGAAGGACTTCTTAAACTATATAATATAAACATGCCTAATGTAGTTGACGTTGACTATAGCGCATATAGCTATCTACCAGCATGGAGCCGCGATGCAGTCATAGACGTAGTTAGAAAAGGCTTGTTAGAATTAGATCAAGATGGCAAACTTGGATACGATAAAGAAGTGAGTCGTGCTGACTTTGCATACGCAATAGATAGAATTATAGAATTCGTTCTTAATAATTAGTATTTACAAAAAATATAGAGATATACCGAGGAGAGATCTTCGGTATATTTTTTGAATCTAAGACTCAGTATTTATTTTACAGTCAATTTACAATTATCTAATCTCACTCTTACAAATTACTAGTATCATATACAAGGATTATGACAGAGAAAAGCCTCTATCAATAATCAATTGACGATTACTAAGATACAGGAGGAAACATTGAAGAAGATAATAAACATAGCACTTATATTGATATTAATAGCAATATATATTTTTTACAGAAAAGTCGATTTTGGAGAAGTAAGGTGGGATAACAAAAACGTCCACTACGTTAAAGCTAAAGTTCTAGAAGTTTTAGAAGAAGATTTAAGTAAAAAGTATAACTACTTAAATGTTGGAAGTCAAAAACTAAAAGTTAAGATACTAGAAGGAAAAGAAGCTGGAGAAGAGAAGATTATTGATAACACATTGTTCAACACTAGCTCTATACTTGCTAAAAAAGGAACAAGAATTATATTACTTATAGATTCACCAGATGGTGTTGATCCATATTATACAGTGTATAACTATGACAGAAGCATTGCTATAGCCATATACATAGGACTTTTTATACTCCTACTTTATGCTGTAGGCAAGAAAAATGGACTAAAGAGTGCATTAGCCCTGATTATTAGTATATATATCATAGCACTTTATATGCTTCCTTCTATATATATAGGAAGACCAATAATACTTGTTACCTTAGTGACTATCTTATTAGCAAGCATATACTCAGCAGTAATAATATTTGGTTATTCGCTAATAGGTTTGGTTAACATAATTTCGATATTTATATCTTTTATAATAGTCGCAGTTTTATCATATTTGGTATCGATAACGGCACATCTAACAGGCTTTGTTGACCCAAATGCTGAAGGCTTATTTTATATAGTAGAAAAAACTGGGATGCAATTACAGTATCTTTTCTTTGCAGGCATTACAATATCGACATATGGAGCAGCAAAAGACGTGTCCGTGTCAATAAGTTCAGCTTTGCTAGAAATAAAAACTTTGAACAAAAATATGGGCTCTAAAGACTTGTTTAAATCAGGAATGAATATAGGTAAAGACATAATCGCTACCATGGTGGATACACTTATATTTGCTTTTATAGGTAGCTCTCTTACAACAGTACTTTCACTGATGTCATACGGCGTGCAATTCAATCAGCTTATTAGCAGTAACTTCTTTAGCATGGAACTTGCCAATGGTTTGATTGCTACAAGTGTTGTAGTTATGATGGTACCTATATCGGCATACATTTCGAGTCTAGTATACAACATTGAAGATAAGAGCATGATAAGGAAATTTTTAACAAAATAAATCAATTCTATTCAAATTCATATCAAGTTTTAAGGAGGAAAAAAATGAAAACAAAAAGAATTGTAAGCTTAGTATTAGTTTTTCTAATCTTATTAAGTACTTTTTCATTCGATTTGAAAGCAAGTGATGCTGTCACAAATGAAGAAGTCATAAGAGAAGATAATGAAGAAAAGCTTTCAAATGAAACAAATGAAGAAGAAGCAAATTCACCAGTAGATGAAAGTCTATCAGAAGAAAAAGAGGACGAATCAAGTGAAGAGACTAGTGATGATACTGTTTCTTTCAATGATAATTGGACATATTTTGAAGATGGAGTAAATCCATCATCAACTCCAGGATCCAATATGTGGGCCTTTGGTCAATACAATAAAGATGCTGCTGCCAAAACTGGACAAGCACCTTTTGGAGCAAAAGATGATCAAGAATATACTAAAGGTGGATTTACAACTAAGACTTTGTTAAAACACCACATGGCTGATGGCAAAACTGTTCCTACATATTTTTTCGTAAATAAATTCAATTTAGAAGATACAATGTCACTTTGGGATAAGAGTCTAAAGTTTGATTTAGCTTATGATGATGCAGTTATCATCTATTTAAACAGAGAAGTTATATATAAGGCCAATGTTCCTGATGCAGGATATTCACAAAGTGTTGAGTATGGATGCAAAGAAAAAGTAGGTAAGCCTGTAAAAGCAGAAGTTTCTATACCATTCTCTGATTTACAAGGAAAATTAACAAGTGGTGTAAACTATCTAGCTGTAGAATTGCACCAATACTCTGATAAGAGTTCAGACATCTACTTTGACATGCAAAACATCAGATTTGAAGATGAAGCACAAAAAGCCACATCTGAGAATGAATTTGCTACACCAGTATTAACTATAGGAAGCAATCCAAGTGAGAGAAATTTCACATGGTACAACAAAGTTAATGCTACTGGATATGTAGAAGTAAAAGAGTTTGGAGACAGCGAAGGCGAAATATTTAAAGCAGAAGCTAACGAAAACAATCGCAAAGAAGGCTTTGTTAACTATAAAGCACATATAAATGGACTATATCCAGATACAGAATATGAGTTAGTATATTGGAATGGAGAGAACGGCACTAAGTCAGAAGCAGTGAAGTTTAAGACAGCTAAAGAAGGAGACTTTCAATTCTTCTTAGTAGGTGACCCACAAATAGGTGCGAGCGGCAACAAAGAAAGCGATGCACAAGGTTGGGACAAAACATTAAACATCATGAAGAAAAGAATGACTGATGAAGGAACAAATTTTGCCTTCCTACTAAGTGCTGGTGATCAAATTAATAGCTACTCAAGTAATGAGGATGAATACGTAGGCTTTACTGAAAGAGACGGATTAAAGGGAATGACGTTGGCACCAGTTATTGGTAACCACGATGGAGAAAATGCTACTAGAAATGGATTTTTTGAACACTATACACTTCCAGAATTCGGTAATGAAGGTAGAGCAGATTATGCTTATGTATATAATAACACCTTATTTATTTCATTAGACTCTACTTTTGGAGTGCATGAAGCCGAACATAATGATTTTGTAAAGAAAACAGTTGAAAAATATAAAGACAAAGTCGACTGGAAAGTATTAACATTCCACCACGCAATATATTCAGTCGCATCACATGCAGTTGATGAAGACATACTAAATAGAAGACAATATATTCCGAAATTAGTTAAGGACAATGGTATCGATGCAGTTCTTATGGGACACGATCACGTATATGTAAGAACACACTTGATGGACGGAACAGAGCCAATAATAGAGTGGAAAGATGGCGTAGAAGGTAAGGCACCAAGCGAGTATATTAACCCTAAGGGAGCACTATACATTACAGCAAACTCTGGCTCGGGATCAAAATTTTATAGAATACAAAATGAAAAATTTAATTATGCAGCAGTACAAAACCAACAAAAAGTTCCTAACTATTCAGAAATATCAGTTACAGATACTACATTTAAAGTTGTTACCTACAGAACAAGTGATGGATCAGTAGTTGATGAAGTAACACTTAAAAAAGAAAAAGCTTATGCTCCAGTTCTAACTATTGGAAAGGATCAAAGCGAAAGAAACTTCACATGGTATAGCGAATCACTTGATAAAGGACATGTAGAAGTAAAAGAAGTTAAAAATCCAGAAAGCGTACAAAGCATAGAGTGCGATGCACACGAAGACAATAGAAAAAAAGGCTACGCAAACTACAAAGCAAACATTAAAGGCTTAAAAGCAGATACAGAGTATGAACTAGTATATTGGAATGGAGAGAATGGCACTAAGTCAGAAGCAGTAAATTTCAAGACAGCTAAAGAAGGAGACTTCTCATTCTTCTTAGTAGGTGACCCTCAAATAGGCGCAAGTGGCAACACAGCAAGCGATGCACAAGGTTGGGATGATACACTAAACATCATGGCGGAAAAAATGCAAGACCCTAATAAAAACGTTGCCTTCTTGCTAAGTGCAGGTGACCAAATCAATGATTATGACGACAACGAAGATCAATACAAACAATATATTCATAGAGCTGGACTAAAAGGAATGACCTTAGCACCAGTTATTGGTAACCACGACGGAGAAGGCTATGCAAGAAGTGGATACTTCGAACACTTTGCATTGCCAGATTTAAACGAAAAAGGTAGAGCAGACTATGCATACATCTATAACAATACTTTATTCATATCACTAGACTCTACTTATGGATGGGATGCTGCAAGACACAACGATTTTGTAAAAAAGACAGTAAAAAAATATGAAGGAAAAGTAGACTGGAAAGTATTAACATTCCACCATGCAATCTATTCAGTCGCAACACATGCAGTTGATAAAGACATACTAGATAGAAGACAATATATTCCAAAGCTAGTTAAAGATAATGGTATCGATGCAGTTCTTATGGGACACGATCACGTATATGTAAGAACACACTTGATGGACGGAACGAATCCATTAGTTGAGTGGAAAGATGGTGTAGAAGGACATGCACCAAGTGAGTATATTAACCCTAAGGGAGCGCTATACATTACAGCAAACTCTGGTTCAGGATCAAAATTCTATAGAATACAAAAAGAAAAATTTGACTATGCAGCAGTACAAAACCAAGAAAGAGTTCCTAACTATTCAGAAATAACTGTTACAGATAATACTTTTAAAGTAGTAACATATAGGACAAGTGATGGAACAGTAGTTGACGAAGTAACACTTAAGAAAGAAAAAACTCAAAACCCAAATCCAGATCCTCAACCAAACCCACAACCAGAACCAAATCCTGATAACGATAATACTATAATTATACCGCCATATGAACCTGATAATAGAGATGAGCATAGCTATATACCAAGAAGACCAAGAGCAGAGAAAAAAGAAGAAAAGAAAGAAGAAACAAAGACTATTGAAACAAATACAAAACCTATAGAAAAAACAAAACTTAGTCCAATAGAAGTAGCTGATAAAGCCTTGCCAGTTAATTTTACAGACATAGTCAATGAAAAAAGAAGAGATGCAATCATCAATCTTGCATCAAGAGGCGTTTTAGCAGGCATTAAAAAAGATAAGTTTATGCCAAACACAACAGTTACTAGAGCCATGGTAGCTGCAGTCTTCATGAGAATATCAATAGATAAGTTTATAAACACAAGTATGAGCGCAAAAGATATCACAATGAAAGACTGGTACTTCAATTCAGTTAAGTGGGCAATGACACATGGTATTGTAGCCGGATACTCAGACGGATCATTCAAGCCTATGAAAAAAGTAAGTAGACAAGAATTAGCCGTTATGCTTGAAGGACTTCTTAAACTATATAATATAAACATGCCTAATGTAGTTGACGTTGACTATAGCGCATATAGCTATCTACCAGCATGGAGCCGCGATGCAGTTATAGACGTAGTTAGAAAAGGCTTGTTAGAATTAAATCAAGATGGCAAACTTGGATACGATAAAGAAGTGAGTCGTGCTGACTTTGCATACGCAATTGATAAGATAGTTGAGTTTGCACTAAACAATTAGTTTTTAATAAGATATAGCTAAGAATAATTGATATCTACCCTCTTTACTTGATGAATGAGTAAGGAGGGTATTTCTTTGTAAAATTATATTAAATAAAAACCAAATACTTTACTCACACTTAACATATTGCACATACAACATTAACAAAGCTAATGTATCATAAACAAGTAAATGAGATATGAAAATTATTTAGGAGGATGTATGAGTAAGATTTCTTTAAGACATGTATATAAAAAGTATGATAATGGAATCGATAACGCTGTCAAAGACTTTAATCTTGAAGTAGAAGACAAAGAGTTCATAGTCTTTGTTGGACCATCAGGCTGCGGCAAGTCCACAACGCTTAGGATGATAGCTGGACTTGAAGATATTAGTGAAGGCGAGTTATTAATCGATGGCAAGAGAATGAATGAAGTAGCACCAAAAGACAGAGGCACTGCAATGGTCTTTCAAAATTATGCTCTATACCCACACTTAAATGTTTATGACAATATTGGTTTCGGGCTAAAGATACGCGGCATTGACAAAGATACTAGAGATAAAAGCATTAGAGAAACTGCCGAAAAGCTTGGTTTAACTGAGTACCTAAAGAGAAAGCCGGTTGAGCTGTCAGGCGGACAAAAGCAAAGGGTAGCTTTAGGCAGGGCTATAGTTAGAGATGCTGAAATCTTTTTAATGGATGAGCCGCTATCGAACCTTGATGCTAAGCTTAGAATACACATGAGAGAAGAGCTTGTTGAGCTACAAAGGGAGCTGGGCTCAACTGTTATATACGTAACTCACGATCAAACAGAGGCTATGACTATGGCTACAAGGATAGTTTGTTTAAAAGATGGCGTGATTCAACAAGTTGGCACTCCAAAGGAGCTTTATGAAAACCCTAGCAATGTCTTTGTTGCGGGCTTTTTAGGAGCACCGCCAATGAATTTTATCAAAGGAAAAATTAGATACGGAAAACTTTATAATAGCAAAGGAAGGGCTCTTGCAAATTATTCTAAAGTTGACAATAAAGATGTAATCATGGGCATTAGGCCTGAGCACATTAGAATTACAGATAATGAAGATGACTTAGCATTAAAGATTAAGATGGTAGAGCTATTAGGAGCAGATTACCATATACATGGCGAGCTAGATGGAGATGAGATAACTCTTAGAGCAGATGCGAAGCTTGATATCGAGTCAAAAAGCGAGATACACATTGCTTTTGTGACAGAAAATATCTTGCTATTTGATGCTAAGACACAAAACAGAATTTTCTGGGAGGCAATAGATGGAGTTAAGTAGAGAAGTAAGCAAAGCAAAAGATAAAAGCAAAGCAAAAAGAGTTCGTGGAATAAAAAGTATAAGCTTTTCAGGCTTTCTTGTCTATATAGTTTTGCCACTAATACCGATTTTGGTGTTTTGGTTCATCCCAATGATAGCGTCATTCTTACTAAGTTTTACAGATTGGGACTATATCAGCCCGACATTTAATGTTGTTGGTGCACAAAACTACAAGGACATACTTAGTAGCGATGCCTTTTGGCAAGCACTTAAAAATACTTTGTTGTTCGGTATAGGAACAGTAGTTCCGACACTTATCTTTGGTTTTTTGATGGCAATACTCATAGATAAGTTTAGACGCGGCAAAGAGCTTATACAAGGCTTTTTATTCGCACCATGGATTACACCGATGGTTGCTATGTCTATAGTATGGAGCTGGATGTTTAGACCAGATATCGGCCTTATCAATAGAGGGCTAGCTATTTTTGGCATAAGTGGACCAAACTGGTTAACAGACTCAAACACAGCGCTCATCGCTGTAATGATAGTAACCGTATGGAAGACATCGGGCTGGTGTATGCTTTATTACGCAGACGCTATCAGCAAGATACCAAAGGATTTATTCGAAGCATATGAACTTGAAGGCTCAAGTGTTTGGCAAAAGATAAAGTACATCTATATGCCGATGACAGCAAAGACAACACTGTTCTTAGCGGTTATAAGCCTAATTAACTCAATACAAGCCTACGACCAAATCAGTGTACTAACACGTGGCGGCCCAGCAGGATCAACAAGAACACTGCTTTATTTATTCTATCAAATGGCATTCGAGCAATTCAACATGGGGAAGGCGACAACGGTAACCATGATTATGGTCGTCATTACTGGTATACTCGCTGGACTTATGTTTATCTTGCAAAAGAAGTTTGCAAATAGGTGATAAAGATGAAAAAACAAATTAAATCAGTAAATATAATAATAGTTACAATAGTAAGTATCATTACCTTCTTCCCACTTTTATGGATGTTCTCAAACTCATTTAAGAGTGCGGAAAGCATAATCAGAGAGCCGATGAAATTAGCTCCAGAATTCTTTGACTTAAGAAATTTTAGAGGAGTTTTAGAGCAAGCACCATTTGACCTATATATTTTTAACAGTATAATCACATCCATCGCGATAGTTGTACTTCAAATGCTAACTTCTATACTCATGGGATATGGCTTGTCACGCTTTAAGTTCAAGGGAAAGAAAGTTTTATTTGGGGCAATACTATTAACGTATATGCTGCCAGCTGCGGCGACTTATGTACCGAGCTATGTAATACTTGCTAAGATGAATTTAATAGATACACTAACTGGCATCGTAATATCAAACGCGGCGAGCGTCTTTGCCATATATATGATTTATCAAACATTTTCATCCATACCAAAGGAGCTTATCGAAGCTGCTGAGATGGACGGAGCAAATAACTGGCAGATTCTTTGGAGAGTTTTGGTACCAGTAGCAAAGTCTACAATACTTACAACTGCTTTAATTCAGTTTGTGGCGATGTACAATAACTACATGTGGCCATCACTTATAACTAACAGCAAAAAGAATTATCTAATAAGCGTTGGCTTAAATATATTCTTTAATTCAAGAGGAAATTTCACTCAAAACCTACCTATGCTCATGGCAGCTAATGCGATTGCGGTACTTCCGCTGTTAATATTATTTTTAGTATTACAAAAGTGGTTTATCAAAGGCATCAGTGACAACGGCATAAAAGGCTAAAATTATCATTATAGGAGGAAAAAAATGAAAAAATTAAGAAGTTTAGCTGTAATACTTTTAGTATTATCACTAGTATTTACAGCATGTTCACCAGCTGCTAAGGAAGCTATGGACGAAGGAGATAAGACTACAAGCGCTGAAGCAAATGAGTCGAAAAGCGAAGAAAAGAAAGATGAAACAGCTAGCGATAAGCCGGTTGAAATTCAATTCTGGTATGGATTAGGCTCTGTAGCTGGAGAAACTATGGAAGAAATTATTAATGATTTTAACAATTCACAAGACAAGGTAAAGGTAACAGGCGTTCAACAAGCCGACTACGACGAAACTTATCAAAAGGTTCAAGCAGCTATTGCAGCTAATCAAGCACCAGCAGTTTTTATAGGTAGCAAGATTAAAGAAATGAGTGAAGCAGGTCTATTGGCTGACTTAACACCATATATCGACGAAAGAACACCTCTTGATGATTATCTAGATGTATTCATGAAGCCAGATCAAATCGATGGCAAAGTATATGCCTTCCCAGCTTATGGCACAACTCAAGTTATTTACTATAGAAAAGATTTACTTGAAAAAGCTGGATTAGATCCTCAAGATGTATATTCATCTTGGGACAAAGTTTTTGAAGCATCAAAGACAATGCAAGAAAAAGGCATAGCTGACTGGGGTCACCTAGTTATGTGGGGCCCAGATAACCTATCAGACATTGCTTATAGCAATGGCGGAACTGTATTGTCAGAAGATGGTAAGACAGTAACTATCAACTCGCCTGAATGGGTTGAGGCTTGGGACTTTGTTAGAAAGCAAATTTTTGACAATAAAACTACCAAGATTGAATCAGGAGGACAAGGCTGGGAATATTGGTACAGAACTATCGATAACGTTATGAATGGTACTGCAATGAGCTATACTGGCTCATCAGGAGATAAGGGCGACCTTGATTTTACAAAGATTGACTCAATTCCTCAACCATCATTACACGATAAAAATGGTAAAGCTCAAGCAGGCGCACACAGCTTATTAGTTCCAGCAGCTGTATCAGAAGAACAAAAGAAAGCTGCTTATGAATGGATAGCATACTTCACAAGTCCTGAAATATCTGCTAAGTGGTCAATGAAGATTGGTTATATACCTGTTAGAAAGAGTACTATGGATATCGAAGAGTACAAGAAGTTTATAGAAGAAAGTCCATATGCAAAGGTACCATATGAACAAGCACTTACAGCTACACCAGTGTTTGTAGATCCGACTAAGGGACAAATCATAGACGCTTTAAAGATAGCTGCAGATAAAGTTGAATTACAAAACGTTCCAGCTAAGGAAGCACTTGACGAAGCACAAAAAGTAGCTCAAAAAGCACTTGATGAAGTACTAAATAAGTAAGATTATAATTTGGGCGTCTCTATATGAGGCGCTTATTTTTTAATGAGAGGTATATATGCAAAGAGAGAAATTTTTAAATATAAAGTTAAATAAGGCTTATGACGTAGTAAATTTCACTATTGATAAAGATATCAAGGCCCTAACAATTAAGTGGAGCAATAACAAACAGTTTTTTAGCGCCTACGTTTTCGGCCCAGATAAGAAGCTTTATGCACAGGTAATAGCTGCGAAGGATAGCGGCGAAAGGCACATAGCAACTATCCAATCTAGCTGTTCGCCTTGCTGCCAAAGCTTTAAGCCTAATATAGCTAAGGGCGTTTGGAGTCTTGAATATGGCGTTCTAAATATGTGTGACGCAGATGATATCAGTCTTGAAATTTATGAAGGAGATTTAGATAGTGAAGAAAATAGATTTAATGAAGTAAATTTATTTGATAGCATAATGATGAAGGACGATGGACCTAAGAAAACTTCATATGCGGCGGACTTCCACACTCACACCATATATTCAGACGGTAAAATGTCTAGAGAAGCCAATAATGATGTAGCGATAAAGCAAGGACTGGACTTCTTTGTGCCTACGGATCACAATGTCTATCACTACACATGGCCAAAGCATGAGGGTTTAAAAGTTTACCCAGGTATAGAGATAACATCTAGCCTTGGTCACATCAACTTATTATTTACAGAAAAAACGCCATTTGCAGAGCATGCAATATATGAGATTGAAGACGAAGAAGCGCTTGTAAGGATAATAAAAGAGGCAAAGGATTACTCACTGATTTCAGTGAACCATCCATGTATGCCGCCATGGGACTTTCATGCAAAATCATTTCCGCTTGACTTAATCACATTTATGGAAGTGATCAATGACCCGACATATATGACATCTAAAAAGGCAATCAAAGACGCCATAAAAGCCTGGAACTACTTATTGAACGACGGCTACAGAGTCATATCCATAGGCGGAAGCGACTCACACTTACTTCCAGAAGAAAAATATGAAGGTTCAGCATATCCATCGCTTTTAGGAGATCCAAAAACCATAGTTTACGCAAAAGAGAACACAGCCGAAGCGCTTAAAGACGCGATGCTGGATGGAGAAGTGTCTGTGACTAGATCAAAAGAGATAAAGCTTAGTGCCAATGGCTTAGCAAGAGAAAATGAAAACTTCACTGGAAGAGCAAGCCTAAGAGCGGAGTTACTCGAAAACAATTTTCATTCATCAGCTCTCCATATATCTTGGCTAATCGATGGCGAGTGCGTTAAAGATGAAAAGGCTAAAGAGTCGATGTTCAGTATTGAAATAGACAGCGCTTACCACTGGATAAGAGTAGATGTTTGGGACGAAGATGGCAATCTTTATGGATACACTAATCCCATTTTCTTCAATAGAAAGACTAAGGAGCACGAGATGAAAGTCTGGGGAGATTTGATGGAGAAGATGTCAAATGAAAAATAATATAAAAGGCGTAATATTTGATAAAGACGGAACGCTTTTAAAATTTACTGACATTTGGAGGCTTAGTTTAGAAGATCTCTTTGATTATTATGAGCTTAGTGAAGCTGATAAGCTAGATATAAGACAGGTAGTAGGAGTGAATGAAGACCGCAGTATTAGAGAAAATTCTTTACTTGCCTCAGGGACTATAGATGATTTAGCAGAAGTATTTAGTAAATATATTGACAAAAGTAAAGAAGCTCTTGATAAAGAGATAAGTGAGTTCTTTTTAGCTTATTTGGCTAAGCACCCAGAATTGATTATGGGGACGTGCGATGTTAAAAAATGTTTTGATGAGCTAAAGAAACTTGATATCAAAGTAGCTGTCATAACAGCTGACAGCTTTAAGCAAGCTAAACTAAGTTTTGAGATGCTTGGCGTATATGATGAAATAGATTTTTTAGCAGCAGCTGATTTTTATCCAAATAAACCAGATCCATCATCATTAGATGCTTTTTGTAAAAACTTTGGACTAAGTAGAAAAGAAGTAGCCGTTGTAGGCGACTCATTAATAGATTTAGAGCTAGGTAAAGTAGCTGGGCTTGCTGTTGGCGTCACGTGCGGCGTAGGCACAAAAGAGATGCTTATGAAGGATGCGGATATTGTTTTGGATACGCCACTTGATTTAATAACTGTATTAAGATAAGTAAATAAATATTAATTGGGTATAAAAGATGTGTGAAGCGAATACTGCTTTACACATTTTTTTGCGTTTAAGGAGATATATATGAAGAACTTACTTATTATATTTACAAGAGTGCCTATTGAAGGGCACACAAAGACGCGTCTAGAGGACTTTTTATCCAAGAAAGATATAGTTTTATTTCACAAGAATCTTATTAAAAGATTAATAAGTGATGTCAAATCTCAAGAATGGGATTTAGAAGTGCATGTGACGCCTTTTGAAAAAGTTAATATACTAAAAGAATTTTTGCCAAATGAAAGATACAAGGCGCAAGCTGATGCGAATCTTTTTGAAAAGATGGAAATTGCCATTGACACGGCTCTTAAGACTTATGATAAGGTCGCTATCATCGGTTCAGACATATATGACATCAGCGCAAAAGATATAAAAAATGCTTTTGATGCACTTGATGATAACGATATAGTTTTTAATCCGTCATCAGATGGCGGCTATTCGCTAGTCGCGTCCAAAATAAATCTTAAAGGCAAACTTAATATAGATTTTATAAATAAATCAATGATACTTGATGAAACTATCAAAAATTCTAATAGTTCACGTATAAAGTGCCTTAGAATCATTGATGATATTGACACTAAAGAGGATCTATTATATAATTACTTTGGCAAAAATGTAGAATTTTTAAGTGAGGATGAGATTATCTTAGATGGCAAAAAAATTAGGCTAGACGAGAAAATATTTCATGACTTAATAAATATTAACAATTGGAGGAATAATAATGAAGAAAAAAACAATATCTAAGATAGTACTTATTGCAATCATTGTTTTAACAGTAGTCTTATACTTTGCAATACCAAGCTTTAACGCGACTATGAACAATTTCGTTTCAAAATTAGGCAGCTTGAATCTTGAATCAGTTATCGAGTTAATCAGGGGTTACGGTGCTTATGCAGCAGTCGTTTCGTTCTTTTTAATGATACTTCAATCAATTTTGTCACCAATACCAGCACTACTAATTACACTTTCAAATGCAGCTGTATTTGGCTGGTGGAAGGGCGCACTTCTATCATTCTGGTCATCAATGGTAGGAGCAGCACTATGCTTCTACATCGCTAGAACACTTGGTAGAGATGTTGTTGAAAAGATTACGACTAAGACTGGACTTGCTAAAGTTGACGAATTTTTCGAAAGATACGGCAAAAACTCAATACTTATCTGTAGACTATTACCCTTCGTTTCCTTCGATATAGTTAGTTACGCAGCAGGCCTAACACCTATAAAATTCTGGGACTTTTTCATCGCAACAGGCCTTGGACAATTACCAGCAACTATCGTTTACTCATACTTAGGCAATTTGGCTGGCTCTACAAAAACTATATTTATTTCTATAGTGTGTGTAGTTGCTCTAAGTGCTTTAGTTTACATGATAGGTAAAATTTATAATGACAAGAAAAAAGCAAATAAATCCAATTAAGATACTGAGCCTATTAATTATAATAATAGGCTCCGTTCTAGTTATAAAGTACGTGCCCATGGAGAAGCTCAAGGCCTTCATCGAAGAGCGAAGAGAGCTATCAGAAGTTTTATACGTGGCAGCTTTTGCGATACTTCCAGTATTTTTCTTCCCAGTGCCAGTCCTTGCACTTATAGCCGCAGCCTTATTTGGCTTTGTAAAGGGAAGCCTTTTGACCATGGTCGGAGCGATTTTAAATATGTCAATTATGTTTGTCATCGCAAGATACATTGGCAGAGACTTTGTTAGCGCCATGGTGCATAAACATGTGAGCAAAAAAACTTACGATAGATATTTTTCTAAAGACGCGAACATCGCATCAGGACTATTCTTAGTGAGACTTACGCCAATAATCCCATACAATATACTTAATTATGCCTATCCATTAACAGATATAGGATTTTGGAAATATTTGATAGTTTCATTCGTAGGCATTGCACCAGGAACGCTTGTTTACTTAAACCTAGGCGACAAGATTAAAGATTACAAATCAAAAGAGTTTTTGATTGCAGTTTTAATAATGCTTGCTCTTGTAATTATTTCCATTTTACTAACAAAGTACGTTAATAAGAAAAATGATAGCAATAGTAGTTCCAGTATATAAGGAAGAAAAAAGCATAGAGCGCTTCATTAGGCATTTGTATAGCTTAGATGGAGACTTCAAAGTCTATATAGCTTATGCCGATGGCGGAGACAAAACCCTTAAAGTTTTAGAAAAATTAAATAAGGAATTTCCATTTAAGATAGTTATGAGCGCAAAATCACGCTCAATTCAGATGAATACAGGCTTTAAAGAAACTACAGAAGAAAAAATAATGTTTTTGCACGCAGACTCTTATTTAGATAAGGACGCCATAGTCAAGATGGATAAGGCACTTGATAAATACAGCGCTGCAGCCATTAAGATAAAATTTAACAGCAAAAGATTTTTAATGAAAGTCGTTGCCTTTAGATCAAATCTAAGACTAAAGCTATATAATATTGCCTATGGCGACCAAGTTATGTCATTTAGGCGCGAGAAATTCATAGACATGGGCATGTTCAAAGAGCTGCCACTTATGGAAGACTACGAAATGTCTAGGAGACTCAAAAAAGAAGGAACAAAGATAAAGGCTATAGACTCATACGTTACGACAGATGCAAGACGATTTGAACAGACGGGTATACTTAAAACCATAATACTAATGAAAAAATTAAAATTTATGTTTTTGCTTGCGTGCCCGATTGAAGAGATCACAAGGAGATACAGAGATGAAAGATGATAATAAAAATTATTTAGAATATGTCAAAGAAACCTGCCTCGACTGCTCGCTATGCACACAAAACTGCGATTTTCTAACGAAGTACGGCCTTGACCTAGCAGAATTTGCGACTAGAGATGACTTAGCCTACTCATGTTTTTTATGCGGTAGATGCTATGAGGTCTGTCCCGTTGATTTAGATGGCAGAGAGATCTCACTAATACATAGGAAAAATGAGGGCTTCGGCATGATGAAGTTTGAGAAGTCCCTATATAAATTTAGAAATAACTCAAATAAAGAGACCAAGGATCTCTTGTGGCTTGGCTGCGCTTTTCCAAGAGCCTTTCCAGAAACAACTAAGAAGATGATAGAAATATTTAGAGAAGATGGATGCGATTACTCAATCGACTGCTGCGGTAAGCCAGTTTTTGAGAGCGGTGACAAAGATAGAGCGCAAAAAAACATAGACCACGTCAAAATGCTTTTACTTAAGAAAAAAGTAAAGAGAGTCGTTACATGCTGCCCAAACTGCTACCACTTCTTTAAAGATTACACAGACATAAACGTTATAACAATATATGAAAAGCTTCATGAGCTAGGCGTAGGCAAGGTTTTAGAAGACGAATTTCACATCTACCACCCATGCCCAGACAAAGTTCATAAAGAGATGTTTAAAGATTTAAAATATTTCATGCCAAACGCCAAAAGCGATTACAAAGATGTTCTTTGCTGCGGCCTAGGCGGACTTGCGAGCCGCGACGAACCAGAGATAGCGAAAGCATTTTTATCTAGACTAAAAAATTATGATAGCATGGTCACAACATATTGCGCGAGCTGCTCGATACAGTTCACAAAAAACGGCATAGCAAATCAGCACGCACTTACCATGATACTTGGCACAGACGAAAAAGTTGTTCCAACAAGCCTAGCTAGATTAATAAAGATGAAATTTTATGGCGGAAGATAAATTATAAGATAAGTTCAATTGAGCTTATCTTTTTTTGTGCTAATCTTGATAAAATTATCGACAAGGTATATAATTAAATTAGTTCACAGTAAGAGGTGATTTATATGAAGAAAAATAATAAACTTATTAAGTATTTATATTACATATTTCAAAGCATAAATATGCTCATATCACTTGCAGTACCTATCTTTATTAAAAAGATAGTTGATGCAGTCAGCGATAAAGATTATACTTTATTCAAATTTAATGCTATAATATTTTGGGTTTTGATATTAGCTTTTATAAGCACATTAGCTCTTTCATATTACTTCATGATTTATTATGAAGAGAAGGAATTAAGAAGGCTTAGGAGCAAATTTTACAATTATCTTGGTTTTGAAAGCTTAAATAATTTAAAGAGCAAATCTTTAGGATCTATCATACAGCTTTTTAATTCAGATCTTGAAGGCATCAGAAGCTTTATAATTGAAATACCATACAAAAGAATTGTTAAAGGCATTTATTTGGTTTTAATTATAATACTTATGCTTAGAGAAAATATTTATCTGAGCGCATCTATACTCATAATACTACCGATATTTTACTTCATACAAAACAAGATGAGCGAGAAAGAAGCTGTAGTTAACAAGGATATAGAAGAAGCAAACGAAAAGCTCAATGGCAATATCGAAGAGTTTTATAATTATAATTACACGATAAAAGCATTTAATTCTAGTGAAGATACAATTATAAAAAATGAAGCGGGTTTGGATAAGTATCTTGAAAAAGTTTTTGAAAGACTCAAGATTGATATAGTTTATGATTATTTTATGTCGAACGGACTTTTAAATGTGCTCGACCTAATCATATACATCTTCGGTGGCTTTTTAGTTTTTAAAGGCTCAGTCAGCATAGGTACCTTGATTTTATTCAGTCAATACGTATCAAAGCTTTGGAATCCGATTGAGTTTTACATGTCATATCCAAGAGAGAAGTCCTTGTATGAAATGCACAAAGAAAGATTGGATAGTGTAATTAATTTTGAAAGTAAATTTATAGATGAAGAAGCAAAAGATTTTGAAAGCCTAGAGCTAAAAGATTTATCCATAGAATACAATGAACTTATTTTAGATAAAATTAATTTAGAGATAAAAAAAGGCGAGAAGATACTGATAAAGGGAAGCAATGGCTCAGGCAAGACAAGCCTACTTAGAGCTATATCAGGTCTTGAGACTGATTATGGTGGAGAAATATTTTTAAATGGCTGTGAAGTAGATAAAGAATCAAACATATTAAATAAAATTATAAGGCTAGTTCCAGATAAAGCAGATATATTCTATGGAAATATAGAAGAAAACATCAATATGTTTTCAAATAAAAGTGTAAATAAAGATACAAAAATAATTAGAGCCTTAGAGAAAAACAATCTTTGCTTAGATACAGTTCTTGCTTCAAGTATGAACAATCTATCTGGTGGAGAGAAGAAGCTTATAGAGCTTGAAAGAGCTTTTCAAAGCACAGGAGAAGTATTTATCTTTGATGAGCCGCTTAATTATATAGATAAAAACAATTCAGAACTAGTCATAGATTGCATAAAAGATTTTACAAAAGATAAAACAGTAATTTTAGTCTCACATAATGAGAGCATAGAAAAAATTGCTGATAAAGTATATGAGATAAAGAATAAAAAATTGATAAGAATTAAATAAATTTGATTTAATACAAAAGCAGATGCACATTTTAGTACACCTGCTTATTTTTGTTTTTCATGTAAATTTTATTTTTTGAATATAAACAAATATTCATGAGCTATTAGCAAGAAATTGTATTTTATACTATTTGTTTTCCAAAAGCCTGTTGCTCTACAGTTATGCTGCTCTTTAATAACAATTTCTTTTAAAGTGAATCCGCAATTTTGAAAAATCTTCATTACTTCAAATGACATAGGAACCATATTTCCTTGTTTTCTTGTATCACCCATAAGTATGGCGCAAAATTTATTTTTCTTAAGCACTCTATAACTTTCAGCGGCTACTTTTTCCATTTCTATTAAAAAATCTTTTGTTTTTAATAATGATAAATCTCCATTTATATTTTCGCTATATTTAATTATATCAGCATATGGCGGATGTGTACATATTAAGTCTATGCTTTCATTATTAATAAATTTAAGGTTTCTAGCATCACCCTTTTCGATTCTCACTCTTCCTTTAGCTTTTTCATAATCAAAGTTAATTTTATCTTTACACCTTTCAATAGAAAGCTCATTTATATCGACTCCTATTATATCGCGATTTAAAAGTTTTGCTTCCACAAGAGTTGTACCACCACCAGCAAACTGGTCAAGTATTAAGTCGCCTTCCTTAGAGTACCTTAATATTATATTTCTTGGTATATATGGCGACCAATTGCCTCTCCATTTTGCATCGTGTGTCGCCCAGTTCCCTCTTTGCGGAAATGACCAATGTGTTGTCATTTGTAGTTCGAAATTTTCGGGTTCCCACTGTTTAATCTTTGTGTTTGTCATTATTTAAAATCCTCATAACTCAAATTAAATTTTTTCATTAAACCATCCATTGAAAGCCATCTTCCTTTTCCTTTTGGATAATTGCAATCTTCTTGGCCCCATATCCATTTATACGCCTTTAATAAAGTTTCTACAGGCAGTCCGACGGTATCATATAATTTTAATTTTTTAATAATTCTATCTGGTTCATTACCACAGCAAACATTATAAAGAGCTTCTAAGAGTAACTTTGCTTGTTTTTCGTTATACTCAAATTTTTCTTGGATATCATCACTAATTTCGTCATGACTAATTAACCATAAGGTTTTTTCTTCTTTATTAAATATAAAAACCATCAAGTCATTTTGCGAAAACTTTCTATAATTTTTTTCCCGCCTGGTTTATTTATTGCAATTACGCTTCCATTTGACAAATCTTCAACTTTATATAATAGATATGGTATGTTATTGAGCTCATCTCTGAAAATATCTTGCTCTTTATTTTCAATTGTTAGTGGCACTAAGTTTACATCATATTTAAAAATATTATTTTTCATAACTATATAAATACCTTTTTTATTATATCGCTTTCTAGATCTTTAATATTATATATATGATCCATTACATCGAATGTTTCTTCCAAATTATTTTTAGCACTGTTCCAGCCAAAACCATCAGTAAACCATACAAAAGAGAATCCATTTATTGGGGCTGACTCTAAGGCTAATGTTTTGTAGCTTCTTGCTGTTTCATTTAATTTTGAGCCACTAGATGCATAAAAATTAGTTTCTATAGCGTACAACATAGACTCTGTCTTAACAACAAAGTCAAAACGCTTTTCACTTTTGCCCTTATTAGATATGTTGGAAAGGTCAAGATTATATTTTTTTGAAATATCACTAATATACATTTCTTTGAAATAATTTTCACCTTTAATAAATCCCGCTTTTTTTATATAAGATTCTACAAGATTTTCCATGAGATGTCCTCCTCTATTTTTTCGCGAGTTAGAATCTAATCCTGTTTCAACGCCTGTAACATAATCTAATAGATTACTTATTAAATGATTACTAATAAGTTTAAATAATCCCGTTTTTCTCATAAATATTTTATATTGCTCAATTGATAGATTGGCTTTATTAAAATTATAAACATATTCTCCATCTTTATCTATGGCGTATATCTCATGGCTTCTTATTGCAAGTAGTATAGGAATACAGTTTAAAACTTCTGGGTACGTTTTTATTAAATTTTCAAAATCATTTTCTATATCTTTAGAACCAATTAATGAATTTAATATATTAAGTTGTATTTTTATATTATCAACATTTTTATATACTTTTTCAAAGTCAATATAATAAGAATAGTCTGATATGCTTTTTTTAAATGTTTTTAACCAATTATTGAAATCTCTTTTTTCCATAACACACCTCTTTAGTAATTTTTTATTAAAAGTTCTTTTATTCTCCCTCTGTTGCTTGCTTTGCTATTAATCATTCTACTTGCATCAATTCTAATAATATCATAGTCTTTATATAGATCATCGAAAAAATTATCTTTTGGATCAATATTTTTTGGGTCTGAATTACTTAGCATAAATTTACAGCCCTTCTTATTTATTTTATTTACAAATTCAGCAAGTTCAATTTGTTTTTTATCATCAAAATCATTTTCAGTATAGGAAGTAAAACTTGATGTTTTATTAAGTGGTCTATAAGGTGGATCTAAATAAACAAATGTAGTTTCATCTATAAAGTCATATGATTTTTTGTAGTCATCACAATGTATTTTTACATTTTTTAATTTATTAGATACAGCTAATATATTTTTAATATCACAAATTTTTGGATTTTTATAAGAGCCTATAGGCACATTAAACATGCCTTTCCTATTAACTCTGTAGAGGCCATTAAAGCAAGTCTTATTTAGAAACATCATTAAGGCTGCCTTTTTTATATTTGTACTTTTATTTGTGTTAATAATTAATTTATTATAATCATCACGTTTGTTCAGGTAATATATTTTTCTGTGTTCATTATTTAGTTTTTTGTACTCAATTTCAAGTTTGTTTAAAATAACTATTAACTGATTAGGATTATCACGTATGTTAATGTATGTATTTATTAACTCTTTATTCATATCACTTATATATATTTCCTCAAAGGTAAATTTATTAAGAAGATCGAATAAAACGGCACCAGCACCTACAAATGGTTCAACATATTTTTTTAGTTTCAAATCAAACTTTGGATAATATAAATTAAAATTTTTTAATAATTGGCTTTTTCCTCCAGCCCATTTTAAAAATGGCTTAGCGACCTCTAAATCTTCTACTATATTATAATTTTTGGCTGCTAGTTCTATCATAAAATCATCTCCATAATAAATTTATCTTAACAATATTATATTTCATATTTATATTTAATTCAAGTTAATGCTTCTCATTTATTTTTTATTTTTTACTTGTAAATACTTTGGCCTTTTATAAAAGGTATCTAGTAGTGGTACCATGAAGGCGGCGATAAAGCCACCGGAGAAGCCATTGTTATAAAGGTTCAGTCCTGCATGAAGGCCGCCAACGTTGTTTATAAGCGCCATGTGCAAGAAACCTGCCAAGAAGCCTGCGAAGCTACCGTAGTAATTTGAGATTGGACAAAGTGTTGTGCCGAAAAGGCTTGCTAGTAAAAGTGCTGTGTCATGCGGGTTGTAGACGTTGATCAGGCTCGCAACGTATATGCCTAAAAATATTGGCAGTGCGTTTCTTATGTCTTTACCGATGAAGGCAAAGCCCATGATTGTCAGTATACCTCCGATGATTGGCCCGTTTAGCTCGCCGCCGACAAGTAGAACATAAAGTGTTGATACTATGCCTAGTGTGCCTGCGTTTATTAGGCAAGCACCGCTACCAAATTCTGCCTCGTAATTTTGAAGCATGGGTCCAGTTCTTTTAAGCAGTTTAAAATAATTTATTAGTGCATCTTGTTCACAAAGTCCCAAGGCTATGAAAAGTATTGATGTTAGCATGATTAGTGGCATGAATTTATCGTTGTAGCCGCTTAAGACTATACTTTTTTGTGGGAGATTTATGTTTATGGTCTTTAAAAATCCTGAGTAAAACATAGCGATGATACCCGCTGTGAAGCCGCCATTGTAAAGGTTAAAGCCTTTATGAAATGCCTTGAATGGCTTTAGCAGTGGTGTAAATATAAAGCCAACTAAAAAACCTGCGAAAAATGCGCAGACAACGCCAAAGGCTCCGCCGACTAAGAGGTAGACGTTTGTCACCATAGGGGCAAGTGATGTAACGAATAGAGCATTTGCGATATTGTCCTCGACCTTTATCTTATATAGCCTTGTAAATGTCATGACTCCAAACATAAGCGGTACTGAGTTGAATAGGTTTTTACCGAACAAAGAGAAGCCTGATACAACGAAGACTGCTGCTATATGTATCCCTTTTAAATCTATCTTTCTAATATTCATCATCATGATTGAAAATAGTGTTACGATGGAGCTATTGACAAGGGCGGCGCCGATGTTTGCAAGCTTCATATAGTCTGTCACAAGCGATGCGGATGAGACGGATATTAGTTTTAAACCGGCATAAATTTCATCGGGTGTATTATAGGCAAAGCCTGTTATGAATAAAAATATGGCGTATATATATAAAATTAAGTACTTATATTTGTAATCACTCAGATTAATCATTGTATGCGCCTCCTTAAAATTCTTATATATATTTTACCATAAAATGGATAAAGTTGATATAATATTTTTGTTATTTATTTATATCTTTTGGGTATATATGAACTGAGCGAAAAAAGCTTATAATAAGGAGGTAAAAATGACAAATTTAATAGGTAAAAAATTAGACGAATTTAAGGTAAATGCATTTCAAGCTGGTAAGGACTTCTTTCAAGTAACAAACGAAGACCTAAAGGGTCACTGGAGCGTACTTTTCTTCTACCCAGGAGACTTTACATTTGTATGCCCAACAGAACTAGAAGCACTTGCTGAAGAATATGAAAACTTTAAGAAAGCTGGCTGCGAAGTATATTCAGTTTCAACTGACTCTGAATTTGTTCACATGGAATGGCAAAAAACATCTCCAGCAGTTTCAAAAGCTAAATACGTTATGCTTGCTGACAGAGCATTTGAACTTTCTAGAATGCTTGGAGTTTTAAACGAAGAAGAAGGTCAAGCATACAGAGGATCTTTCGTAATCAATCCAGACGGTGTTATCACTGCTTATGAAATCCATGACATGGGTATAGGCAGAAGCCCTAAGGAATTACTAAGAAAGGTAGAAGCTTCAAAATTCGTTAACGAACACGGAGACAAAGTTTGTCCAGCAAACTGGATGCCAGGCGAAGACACACTTACACCAGGCATGGACCTAGTAGGTACAATATAAGATATTTACAAGAGTAGGCGCATCTATGCCTACTCTTTTTACGTCTAGGTCATTTTAAAAAATTATCAAGATAAAGGGATATTTCGCTTGACGTATTAATATATTTAGATGTATAATAAATATATAGGCAAAACTATGTGTGTAAATAAAGGAGGTTATTTAATGAGAAAAACAGAGTGTACAACTATATTAGTTGGTAAAAAAGCGTCTATAGATGGAACTATCATCATCGCGAGAAATGAAGATTATCATGACGCTATAAACTTAAAGAAATTTGTGGTTCATGAAGATAAACCAAATGGAAGCACTTATGAATCAGATAACACAAAGGTTAAAGTTAAATTGCCAAAGGGCGCAATGAGATATACAGCTATCCCATCAGATGACAAGAACGAACCAGGCCAATATGCTGAAGCAGGTTTTAACGAACTAGGCGTTGCAGTTAGCTCGACTGAAAGCTTATACGGCAACGAAAGAGTTTTGGCTCTTGACCCACTAGTACTTGATGGTATCGCAGAAGACGCTATAAATGATTTAGTTACACCATATGCAAAATCAGCTCGTGACGGAATTAAATTCTTAGGTGAACTTATCAAGAAATATGGTTCAGCTGAAGGCAATGGTATATTATTTGCTGACAAAGACGAAGCTTGGTATATGGAGATACCTACAGGACATCATTGGGTAGCAGTTAGGATACCTGATGATTGCTACGCAGTTGCTCCAAACCACGTATGCATCGAACAAATAGACTTTAATGACAAAGAAAATTATATGTGGTCAGAAGGTATGGAAGAATTTGTTAAAGAAAATAACTTAAATCCAGACTTCGAAGGATTTAACTTTAGAAAAGTTTTCGGCACATATAGAGAGCTAGACAGAGTTTATAATACACCAAGAGCTTGGTACGCACATAAATTATTATCCTCATGCGACTTGGGCCCAACTTGCGGCGACATACCATTTATTAAGAAAGCTACAAGAAAGATCTCAGTAGAAGACTGCGCTAAAGTTTTAGGTTCACACTATAATGAAACTGAATTTGACCCAATAGGTTGGCAAGGAACAGAGCAAGAAAAGAAGAGATTCAGATGCATCTCACTTTCAAGAACAGCTCACTCACACATCTTACAAGTATATCCAGACCTAGATGAAAAACTTAGAGGAGTAACTTGGTTATCATTCGGAACAACAGCATTCAACCCATACGTACCATTCTTTAACTACGTAGAAGACACACCAAAAGAATACAGAACAGTTCCTGAAAAGATGGACATCGATAACGCTTACTGGCTAGCAAAAGTCTTCGCATACTACGCAGAAGAACACTACAAGTTATTCAATAGAGATACACATGAGTTCTTACAACGTATGGCAATCTATGGTAGACAAAGAGTTATGGAAATTCAAAAAGGAGCAAAGGGCTTAGACGACAAAAAACTTATGAAGTACTTGACAGAAGAAAACCAAAAGACAGCAACTTACTTCATCGAAGAAACAAAGAAACAATTACAAGATTACGCAACAAGAGCTTTGTTCACTTCAAAATTAACTTTCCAAATGGATAAAAATTTATAAAATTTAGTATTATGTATATGGATGGAGCCTTATGATGAGGCTCCATTTTTTGCTTTAGCATGAAAATAAATTATATAAACTTGACAAATAATATTGGGTGGGTTAATATAGATATAATGACTTTAAAGAAGAGAGGTTTATTATTAGGAGGTAATTTATGAAGAAGTACATTAAAGCAAATTTAAAATATTTGATCCTGTCAATTTTATTTGCACTACTAAGCACTATATCATTTTATTTTATAACAAGAAATATGGGTAAAGTTGTTGACGCAGCAGGAGTAGGAAACTTTGAAATTATTAAAGAAAGTTCTTTATATGCACTTTTATTTATAGTTCTATGGATTTTTACTTCTTATCTTATGCTTAATTCAAGCAACAATTTTTCAAATAACGTTGCTTTATCATTAAATAGAGATTATTGCAGAGCAGTATTTTTAATGCCAACAGCTATATATGACAAGAAATCAAATGATTATTACATAAATTTAATGAACGAAGACTTAAACATACTTAGAAGAGATTATTTTTTAACTCTTAGCCATTTTGCAAGCTATGTAATACAAGCCATAGTTTTCCTAGTAGCTTTGTTCCTTATAAGTCCATACTTCTGTGCACTTAGCTTAGTATTTTCACTTTTACCATTCTTCATAAGTAAGTTTGTTACTAAAAAGTTGCAAGCGCTACAAATGGAAGTTTCTAAGTCAAATGAAGAAAAATTTGGCGGAATAAAAGAAATTGTTTTTGGCTCACACCCTATAAAACAATCAGGCAATGAAGAAACTTTTATCAATCGATATCTAAGAGTCTTAGGTAAAAACTTATCGACAATAAAAGAGTCAAATATAAAAATGAATATTTTTAATCAATCGATGCGTGGAGTAGGTTTATTGAGCCAATTAGTAATATTATCTTTAGGTGCTTTATTAATACTAAAAGGAACAGTTACTACAGGTGACCTAATTATGTCAATGTTCTTCATAACATCAGTTTCAGACGCAGTTGGAAATGCCATAGAGACGTATAACAATATAAAATCGACTAAAGGTGTTGGAGATAAATTCTTAAATATGCTTAAGAGTAACGAAGAGCTTCCAAAGGGAAGAGCCTTAGCATTAGAAGCAGGAAAAGTGAAAGATGGAGTAAGCGTTAATAATTTTAGCTTTGCCTTTGGCGATAGAGATATATTTAAAAACTTCTCATATGAACTAGCTGACGGAGGCTCTTATGCAGTTATAGGCGAGAGCGGTAGCGGTAAATCAACATTTGCAAGACTATTGACAAAAGAGCTTGACGGATACAAAGGAGAAGTAACAGTATATGGACAAGACTTAAACGAAATATCAGAAAAGTCCTTGTTCCAAAGCGTCGCAGTAGTACCACAAGAAGCCATGATATTTAAAGACAGTTTATTTAATAACATCACAATGTATGACAGCTCTATAAAAGAAGAGAGCGAAGAATACAAAGAGATAATTAAGAAATTAAATCTCGAAGGCTTAGCAAAGAAAGAAAAAGAGGGTACACTTGATGTGCTTCAAGCATCTGGCGGAGAAAAAGAAAGAATATCCATAGCCAGAGCCATGATTAGAAAACCAAAGATACTTATACTAGATGAGCCAACGACAGGACTTGATCCAGACAACGCAAGAGAAGTAAAGAAGATAATTACAAACCTTGAAGGCGTACTAAGACTTGTCATTACACACGATTACGACGAAGAATATCTAAAGAAGTTCGATGGCGTAATATTTATGAATGAAGTTTGTGCTTAATAAATTAATTATAGGTGGAGAGAAATCTTCACCTATTTTATTGAATAAATAAAGGTATTGCACTTTATTTAAGCTCATGATATCATATATATAGGCTTGGGGGTGATAAACTATGTGGAAATTAAGAAAATATGTTTCGAATAAAGATTTATTTAGCTACATCATAATATATATACTATATAAAATAACTTTTCTTTTAAGTCCATATCTATCTGGTGTATTTATAGATGCATCAGTTGCGAAGGACTTTGACAAGATGATTTTATACGCTATATACAATATAATTTTGTTTGTGGCAGGACAGGGAGTTATGTACTTTTTTGACATCATTGAGGGAGAGGCAAGTACTCGCTCGACCATCAACATATATGAAAAACTTGATGATAATCTATTAAGATACAATCTCAAAACTAATAATATTAGCCGTGACAAGATAAATCAAGAGATCACACATAATCTTGATGCTGTTAGTAAATACATATTCAAGACGCCAGTCAATGTAGTCTTTCAATTCATCACGATGGTCTTCATCTTTGTGATTATGCTTACTATATCGGTGCCACTTGCCTTTGTCATGCTTATAAGTGTGCCAGTAGGTGCTTACGTTTCATACAAGCTTGGTGATAAAATTTCTGATTATTCTGAAGAAAATATTCAAAACACACAAAATATCAATGGCTACATCTTGGACAAGTACGAGATAAACAAGTCTGAAAGGCTTTTAGATAAGAAGCAGCTATTTAATATTAAAGATTATTTAGAAAAGTATAAGAACACTTTGTTTAAAAAATTCAAATTACAATCCTTAGTTGAAAATTGGATGATATATTTTATTTTAAATGGCGTTATACTTATGATGACCATACTATCAGGCTACTTTGTTTTCAATGGCAGTATAAGTATAGGTGCATTCTTTGCTTCACAGCTGTACGTTTCACAGTTTTGGGGACCAGTGCAAGAGCTATTTGATATAAGAAATGAGTATTTAAGTGATAAACCAGCTATCAATAACTTTGCTGAATTTTTAGAGATAGAAGCTGCTAAGTATAAAGATGATAAGATAAAAATTATAGAGTTAAAAGATTTTGAGTGTTTAAGTAAAGATAATACTATTTTGAACGAAAAAGTCAACGCTTGCTTTGATGCATCACATATCAATATAATCTGCGGGGACAATGGTACTGGCAAGACAACTATAGTCGAGGCAATACTTAATTATAACAAGAGATATAAGGGCAAGATATATATTAACGGTGAAGAATTAAAAGACCTTTCATACTCAGACATAGTTTATATACCAGCAGATTACTTGATATCAAAGTTTGGCGTGCTTGAGGACAAATCTAAGATGTCGTCAGGACAAAGAAAGAAGGCGCAATTTGATTTATCACTATTAACAGATAAGAGTGTGTATATAATAGATGAGCCAACAAACTTCTTAGACCTTGAGAATAAAGAAGCAATTTCAAGGCTTATATCTGATCTACATGATAAAGGAAAGATAATTATAATGATTACACATGATAAAGACATTATGAATAAATTAAATAATGTAGAGACTATATATTTAGAAAGAAAAGTTGCAATATAGATAATATTACTGTAGGTGGAGAGAAATCTTCACCTATTTTTTTATCATAATGGGTACATATATATAAGAGGTGATTATATGCTAAAGAGATTTTTTGATCTTAGTGGTGACGAGATCATTAATTTAAATAAAGATGAATTGAAACAAGCGATTAAGTCTTGTGAAGCGAGGATAGTTTTGTCTGAGAATGTTGTGGTTCAAGAGCCTGCGACTTATGGCGTGACATCGTCTGAGCTTGCTAAGGCTTTTGGCGCTGACCTAATTTTATTAAATTTCTTTGATGTAAATGAAAAGAAAATCAAGGGCTTTGATTATAGTGGTGACGACATCATTAAAAAGCTAAAAAATCTTGTTAAGAGACCTATCGGTTTAAATCTAGAACCAGTTCAAGACAAGAATATGTTTAGTGAAAAGAAAAATATCAGTGAGGGAAGAAAGGCGAGCGAAGAAAATATTAAAAAGCTTGATGAGATGGGCTTCGACTTCGTTATGTTTACTGGAAACCCTGGTACTGGCGTTGACAACGAAGGTATTAACGAGGCGATAAAACTTGCGAAAAAATATTTCCACGGACTTATCTTTGCTGGCAAGATGCATTCATCGGGCGTTGATGAAAAGATTGCTGACCATGATGTTTATGAAGGCTTTTTAATTGCCGGCGCTGATGTACTTTCTGTACCAGCTGTTGGCACATGTCCAGGCGTTTTCGATGAAGACGTAAGAGCTATCGTAGAGCTTGCGCACAAAAACGGCGCTCTTGTGATGACTACCATCGGCACTTCGCAAGAAAGTTCGCCAAAGGAAGTCATTAGGGACATTGCACTTAGAAATAAAATTTTAGGCGCTGACATTCAGCATATAGGCGACTCTGGTTACGGCGGACTTGCCATTTGTGAGAATATTTTTGAACTTTCAAGAACTTTAAGAGGAGATAGACACACATTTAAACTTATGGCTGCGTCTATAAATAGATAATGGATATAGAAAAGTTTATTCGTTTTAGAAAAGAGCTTCACAAGATGCCCGAGGAGGCTTTTAAAGAGGATAAGACTAGAGCTTTTATTAAAAATGATTTAAAAGATGTCAATGGTCTTGAGCTTGTGGAGGACAAATCTTATTTACTCTATAGATATTTTAAGGGCGAGGACAAAAAGTCAATAGTTTTGCGTTGTGATATGGATAGCATTGTAAATAGCAAAAAGACACGCTTTCACGGCTGTGGTCACGATGGACACATGGCGATAATGCTTGGCACTATACTTTCAATGGATATGGCTAAGCTTGATAAGAACGTATATTTTTTATTTCAAGCGGCTGAAGAGACTGGTTATGGAGCGCTTGATGCTCTTGAGATTTTTGATAAATACAAAATCACTGAGGCTTACGGCCTTCATAATTACGCTGGAATCAAGACGGGAACTATATCTACAAAGAAAGGACTATTGTTTTTATCGTCCTTTGGCTTAAAATTAAATATACTGGGAAGGCAGTCGCACGCGTCTATACCAGAAAATTCGCTAAATCCGATATACGCTTGCAGCGAAATTATTAAAGATATAGAGCCATTTATTAAAAAAGACGCTTACAAAGATTTTAATCTTCAAGGCGAAAAATTTTCTGATAACATTTTCATAACCGTTGTTGGCGTAAAGCTTGGCGGAGAAAATTTTGGCGTGTCGCCAGCAAATTTGGAGCTAGATTTAACCTTGAGAGCATATAAGGACGATGACCTATCAAAACTTAAAAATATTTTTGAAAATAAATATAAAAACACTTTAGAAGAGATGGGTTTTGTGGTAGAATTAAATAGTACGGATGAGTTTCTATCGGTCGTGAACGACGAAGAGCTTTATGATTCTTTTACGAAAGCTATAGATGCGGATGGACTTCCATTTGAAGAGAGAAAAGAGATAATCAGAAGCAGTGAGGACTTCGGCTACTATAGGCGCAAGGCGAGAGAATTATTCTTCCTACTTGGTGTGGGAGAGGATCATAAGGACATTCACGACGAGGCGTATGAATTTAATGACGAGGCTATAGAGAATGGCGTAAAAGCGTTTTTATCTATAGCGTATAGACTATAGGAGGGATTAGATGAGCTGTGATAGTGATTGCAAGGCATGCAAAGATAAATGCGCGTTTGAAAAATTACAAGCGAATGATAAATCAAAGATAAATAAGGTAATAGGTGTCGTGAGCGCAAAGGGCGGAGTTGGCAAAAGCTATGTAACAACGCTACTTGCGAACGCTTTAGCAAAAAAAGGCTACAAGGTTGGTATACTTGACGCGGATCTTACAGGACCGTCGATACCAGCATCTTACGGTCTTCATGGCATGATTTATTCTGAAGATGGCGTAAACATCGAGCCAGCTGAAGCGGCTAATGGAGTAAAAGTCGTGTCAATGAACTTACTTATGGAGCACGAAACAGATCCACTCGTTTGGAGAGGACCTATGCTGATGGGCGTTCTAAGACAATTCTACCAAAACGTTAACTGGGGCGAACTTGATTATCTATTAGTTGATATGCCGCCAGGAACATCAGATATACAGCTAAGTATATATCAATTGTATCCATTAAACGGACTAGTTATAGTTACATCAAGCCAAGAGCTTGTTGATATGATAGTACAAAAAGCCTTTAAGATGGCTGGCTTAATGCACATCAAGGTATATGGCTTAGTTGAGAACATGGCTTACTTCATCTGCGACGAGTGCCAAAAGAAGCATTACATCTTTGGCGCGCCAAAAGCAGCGGCACTAGCTGAGAAATTTGGCGTGAAAGATTATGCGGCACTAGCACTAAAACCAGAAAACACAAGGTACATAGACCTTGGTCAAGCAGATATACTTATCGAGAATGAATTAGATGGCATAGTAAAAGCACTAGAAGAATAATTTTTCAAAAAATATAAAAGAAAAATATTTATATATAAAATTTATAAAGAAATTTTATTAAAACATATAGCAGAGTATGATTTTCGTACTCTGTTTTTTTGTTTTGATTTGAAATAAGGAAGAGAAAAATGATTCTTATTTCAGAAAATGTTGATTATTTGAAATAAGGAATGGAAAATATATTTCTTATTTCAGAAACTAGCGTTTTTTTGAAATAAGAAAAAATTAACGCCTCGATAATGAGGCGTTTTTATCTGTGAGTAACTATTTAATTATTATTTAATTATCCCAAGAATTCTTTTTCCTAAATTTGCCCATGAATATTCATGCAAATCTTTTGATATTTCTTCTGTAAATAAATTATCATCTAGTCTAGCTATTTGTTTTTCTATATTTGCGGCAAGTCTCTCGACATAGGCATGTATGTCCTCTGTATATGGTTTATCAACGTCACGTATACGAGGAAGCTTTGTAAATTCGATTATTCCGCTATTTACAAGTTTTTCTCCAAGCAATTGTCTTAGTCCGTCTATCTCTGAAGCGACTACTAATTTGTGGCAGGCAAGTGCCTCTATCGCAACTAAACCAAGGGCTTCAAAGTATGACGGCAAGATGAATATATCTGAGCGTCTTAAATCTTTTGCCATAAGCAATTGATTTTCAGCGTCTCTTATATATAAATTTTTGGAGTAATTTGCCTCCATCATCATCTTTTCTTTATCTTCTTTTGATGCGTTTCCTATGATGTGCATCTCAACATTGTCATGATTTTTTTCTAAATATGGAAGTGTCGCTGCTAGGGCAAAAACGCCTTTTGATTCAACGATTTTGCCAGCGAACATGAGTCTTATCTTGCCATCATTTTTATGATTTTTATTAGGGTAGAAGACTTTGTCGTTATAAGCGCCGCCAACTAAGTGAATTTTTTCTTTAGCTATGCCAAGTATTTCTTCGATTTGCTCGTGCTCAGCTGGTGTTACGGTCAAAACTTGATCAAGGCTCTTAAGATGAGTAAGCCTCTTTAAAAATCTTTCGTGCTGTATAATTTGTCTCATGTCAGTTCCGTGACTGATGCCAACGACTTTTACATTATCAAAAATTTCACGAACTAGGTCTGTCAAAAACATTAGGTGGTGAGAGATAACTATGTCTGGCTTGAACTCATTTTTTACCTTAATAAGTCTCTTGCGAAAGGCATTAAGCATTGTATCTATCATATCTTCACTCATCTCGCTATATACAGTCGACTTATATGGCATGATGTCGCTCATACCGCAGATGTGGAAAGGCACTTCATCTGTGTCATATAAAACTTCTTCTATCACATCCGCATCTACATCGATTAAGTCTCTGTGCTTTTCTTCAGCGCCGTATATGGCAGCGTTTTGAGTGCCAGCCGCCTTAAAGGCAGATATTAAATTTGCAAAGTAAACACCACTACCAGTTTTAGCAGGAAGCTGTGTCAAGACGTGTAGTACTCTCATCTATGTCCTCCATTTCATATTTAACCTTAATTTTATCACCAAGTTTATAATCGACGTCGTCGTTTAAAATTAGCATCTCTAGCTTATGCTCATCATTTTCTATATCAAGTTCAATTGTCTCGCCATTAAAAGTTATGTCTTTAATAATAAATTCTTCGCCATTTGCATCAGGGCGAATTTTTTCAGGCCTTACATATTTACCCTTGATAATATTTTTATTGCCGATAAAATCAAGAGTAAATTCGTTTTTAGGATGATTGTAAATATCTTTTGGAGTGCCTTGGGAAGCTATCTCACCATGATTAATGATGATAATCTCATCTGCCATAACAAAGGCTTCTTTTTGGTCATGAGTTACGAATATGGTTGTTATGTTAAACTCTCTTTGTATTCGTCTTATCTCAAATTGCATTTCAGTGCGAAGTTTTGCGTCAAGAGAGCTTAGTGGCTCGTCCATAAGTAAGAGTTTTGGCCTAATTACAAGGCTTCTTGCAAGAGCAACACGCTGTTTTTCTCCGCCCGATAGCTCCGATGGGTATCTTTTTTCGTATCCAGAAAGGCCTACGACGCGTAAAACTTCTCTAGCTTCAGCTTCTTTTTCTTTTTTGGTTTTATCTTTTTCCTTAAATTTAAGTCCATACATAACATTTTTTAAAACGTTCATGTGAGGGAAGAGGCCGAAGCTTTGAAAAACGGTCGAAACGTCTCTATCTTCAGGTGAAAGGTCTTTTATACTCTTGCCAGCTAAAACTATGTCCCCATCGTGCTTGATAAAGCCCCCAATTGAGTGAAGTATAGTTGATTTACCCGAGCCAGATGGTCCAAGCAAACAAAGGAACTTGCCTTCCTCCAAAGAGAAGCTCACGTCCTTTATCGCGTATTTGTCATCATATTTTTTGGAAATATTATTCACTTCTAAAAACATTTACTTCACATCCTTTCTTAAAAATATTTTTTTAAATTTATTTTTAATATTTTCTCTAAAATTTCTGCTCATCAATAGCCTTAAACTAACGTTAAAAGCAAGGCAAATTAGTATGATGTAGAAGGCAATAACTGAGCCGACGCCATATTTTCCGCTTTGAATAACGTCAAACATAACTAGCGTCATCAGTTTTTTGCCAGGATATACAAGGAAAATTATTGTTCCGACAGTTGTCATCGTCGTTGTGAATGCATTAATCATCGAAATCATTATAGAATTTTTTGAAAGAGGCAAAACTCCGTCAGTAATTTCGTTTATGGATGAGCCGCCCAAGTCTCTAATCGAGTTAAGCGTATTCGTGTCAATGTCAAGCATTGCTGCACCCGATGCCCTTGTAGAGAATGGTAGCTGCTTAAATAAAACATTAAGCACAACTATCGCCGCTGTTCCAGTTATTGCAATAGGAGGCGACCTGAAGAACAATAGATAACCTAGACCAAAAAATGTTCCTGGTATGATGTATGGCAGATTTGCTATCGTATCAATGACCTTCATATATTTATACCTTTTAATTATTAAATAATAGCCGATCAAAAGACCTATAAAAGTGCCGCCAATAGCTGAAATTATACTATAAATAATACTTCTAAGTGCGACTCCGCCTATAAAAACCTTGGTATCTTTAAAATTATCAAGAGTAAATACAAGTTCGCCGACACGCATCTTAGTAAAAGCGTTTAAAATTATTGACGCATATAAAGATACTATCCAAAAAATAAAAAATATTGCAAAGGCACTTATAATATAATACAAAATACCATTTCTTTTAAGAGGAACCTCTTCTTTACTTGCTGAGCCGCTTGCGAGTGTACCAGATTTAACTATCTTTGATGAAAATAAAAATATAATTAGTGTTGGAACTAGTATAAACACGTTCATGGCAGCCGCTCTGCCAAGATTGCCATTGGCAATTACCTCGAAATAACTTTCAAGAGCTAAAACTTCGTAATTGCCGCCGATTATGGCTGGAGTACCGAAATCTGCTACACTTCTAAAAAAGCTAAGCATCATGACAGCTTTGATACCATTTTTCATCGCTGGAACAATTATATCCATGATTATGTCATTAGTGCTAGCTCCCAAGCTTCTTGCCGAATTAATTATATTTTTATCAAGACTTTGAAGAAAACCTATGAGCAAAAGACTGTTTAGCGATAAATCCGATAGAGCCTGCATAAATACTATGCCCCACATGCCATAAGGGTTCATGTTTAGACCCAAGAGTTTGTAAGTGATTATCCCGCGTCTGCCAAAAAGAGTTATATAGCTAAGCGATGAGACAAAGGGCGGACTTATCAGCGTGATTGAAAGTATTAGTATGATTAGCGTTTTTATTTTTTTCTTCGATAGATAATAATATATAGCTACGAAAGATGAGGAAAGTGTCGCGACTACGGTAGTCAAGGCGCCCATCTTAAATGTATTTATGATAAGTTTTTTGTTTGAGAGAATTTTTTGATAGTGTTCAAACGAAAAAGATCCATCTACAAAAAAGCTCTCTTTAAAAACTGCCAAGAATGGAATGAGTATAAAGATCACGACTAGTGCCGATAGCACAGATGCTAGTGCTATGTCTATTAACTTAGATGATTTAATCTTTTTCATAAAAAACTCCTCTATATCAATAATTTAGGACCATGCCTAATATGTAAAAAAATAGTGTGACAGTAAAAACTATCACACTATAGTATTATTTAACTTATTTGTCTTCAGTTTTACCTTTTGAAATTTCGTTAAACTTTTCTAATATTCTTTCTCTGTCTGAGCCGAATGTTGATAGATCTTCCTTAACTAGTCTGTCCTTTGGTAAACCTAGGTCGTAGCCTTGGATGCCAGGAACGATAAGTTGGTTAGAGTCTTTTCCGTCGATTTCAGCGATCATCTTTTGAGCGTCTTCACTTAACATGAAGTCGATGAAAGCCTTTGCAACGTCAACGTTTTCGCTACCTTTGAATATAGCAACTCCTTCTGGTACCCAGCAAACGCCATCTTCTGGATATATAACTGTTAAGTTATTGTCTTTAGCTGCGTCAAATGCTTTTTTATCAGCAGGAATTATACCGATGGCAAATTCTCCTTGAACAGTTTTTTCTTGTGGGTCTTTACCTCTCTTTGAGTAGAAGTCAATGTTATGGTTGATGCCTTCAAATACTTTCCAGCCTTCTTCTTCTCCGTAGATGTCTAGTAAGCCCTTAAGAGCTGCATAGTTAGTACCTGATATAGCTGGGTTACTCATGATAACTAAGTGTTCATACTTAGGATCAGCAAGATCTTTCCAAGTCTTAGGTGCTTCTAAGCCTTTTTCTTCAAGGATAGCGTTGTTAACGATGAAGCCAACAACAGTGATACCCTTAGAGATGTAAGCGCCGTCTTTGTCCTTGTATTCTTCAGGAACAGTAGCAGTTACATCAGAAGTGTAATTTTCTAGAAGACCGTCATCTCTTGCTGCCATGAAAGCGTCAAGTCCGCCTCCGAACCAAAGATCAGCCATTGGCTTGCCTTCAGCCTTAGTTCTTGAAATAACTTCACCGCTTGACATAGATAAGAATTCTACCTTAGCGCCAGTTTTCTCAGTAAACTTATCAAATAAAGGTACATAAGAATCACTTGTAGCAACAACATTTAAAGTTTTGCCTTCAAAGTTTTGAGCATCTTTATTTTCTTCTTCTTTATTTTCTTCTGTGTTTTCAGCTGTTTCAGTTTGAGTGTTTTCTTCAGCTGGTTTTTCTTCGTTGTTATCTTTTTTACCGCAGCCAACTATTACTAGTGAAGCCATGATTAAAATTGATAACAATACTAAAAATTTTCTTTTCATTAGTTTATCCCTCCATTAGCCATTGTAACAAAAACTCTATGAATAATCAATAAGTATAAAATATTTCTATAAAAAATCGCTTATTTATAAAAAATTTCAATATTAATTTTATCTAAGTGACGTGTCACTATGCTTTACAATATAATCAACAATTTTTTCTAAATACTCTTTGTCAATAGCATCAAAATTGCTATATTCATACGAGTCGATGTCCAAAACGCCAACGCCACGAGTCATATTATATATAGGAACGACAATTTCACTTTTGCTCATAGCATCACAAGCGATGTGACCAGCAAAGCTATTAACATCATCGACGACAATAGTCTTTTTGTTTGAGTAAGCAGTGCCGCAAACTCCTTTGTGGGGCATTATCCTGTTACAAGCAGGTTTGCCTTGGAAGGGACCAAGCACAAGATTAGTTCCGTCATATAGGTAAAAGCCTGACCATGACACGCCATCAATCAAGTGATATATGATGGCAGCCGTATTCGCAAGATTTGCTATAAAATTCGTTTCCTCTTGAAATTGACGCCTAATCATCTCGATCGCAAGCTTGTATTTATCCTCTTTACTTAAATTATTCGCTCTACTTATGTCAATCATTTAATCACCTCAAGAAAATATTATCATAAATATAGCGTTTTGTAAATAAATTATCATTTTTTGGGTAAGAATAAAGTAAGGAGGAGATATTATGTATTCAATTATAGTTGGCGGTCTATCTGGCTGGATTGCTTCATTAATAATGAAGGTCGATAAACAAATGGGCTGGATTAAAAATATATTAGCTGGACTTATAGGCGGCGGCATCGGCAGATGGATTGCCAAAATCGCACGCTTTGAGGCAAAGGGAGGCTTCGTTAATGACGTAATCGTTGGCGTTGTCGGTGCAGTTGTACTAATTTGGATAGTTAATATGTTTTTTGGAAGAAGAAGATAATAGATTTAATTATATGAAGAAACTCTTGGGTCGTGGCTCAAGAGTTTTTTATTTGCACAAATAAAGCTAAGTGACGTTTAATAAATTTAAAAAGTAAGTAAATATTGTTTTTGAAAAAAATGTGTTATAATATATTTATTCTAATGAGAATTAATAAGCAAAACATTATATATAATAGGAGGCAATTATGAAATTTAAAATCAAAATTTTGGAAAAAATAAAAACATCAACTATAATAGAACTTATTTTTTCACTATTATATACTATGTGTATAGCGTTAATACCATATGTTCAAAAAGAATTGTTTAACGGTATAGGTAATAACACTAAAAATTTATTAATAAACTTGGGATTTACATACTTGGCGTTAATATTAGGTAGCGCTATATTTCAATTTATATCACAATAAAATGAGTGGAAGAGGGATAAGGAATTCGTTAAGTATACGAAAGACATTATTTTCAAGTCAATTTTCGGAAGACCTAACTACGTCTTTAAAGAAAAAGGCGTTGGTGAGTATTTAACCATAACAAATAATAATGTTGAAATTATAGAAGATGAATATTTATCAACATATGTCGATATAATTAAATCTATTGTTCAATTACTTATATATACAGTTTCCTTAGTTGTTTTTGTAGACTATAGGATAGCCATTGCTATTATTTTAGCGTCACTTATAAGTGTAATAGTTCCTAAAATAACTGCCAAGAAATTAGCAAAAAAAAGAAAATTTTATCAAGATAGCTTTGGTAATTATACAGACATTTTAAATGATTTCTACTTGGGGCATATGGGCTTGGATGAAGCATCAAAACATGGAATAACGAAATATCATTATCAAAGATTATCTGAAACAGAAGATCAAAAATTAGCATTTGGTAAATTTAAAACTTTTGTAAATATTGTTAACGGTTTTGTTATGGATTTGGTTAGTCTTACAGCATTTATAATGGTAGGCTATTTACTTATTAGAGGCGAAATTACCATTGGCGCGGGTGTTGCAACATTTGCCTATATTGAAAGCTTTATTTATCCTATTAAATATATTTTAAACGATGTAAATGCAATAAACTCTTGTAAGGAAATCGTTAGAGAAGCAAAAGACATTGGAAATGAATATTTGGAAAATGAAAAAGAAGATAGCTGCATACTGCCTGAGTATAATGAAATATCGTCTTTGAAATTAGAAAATTTAGAATATGCAATAAATGACTTTTATTTAGGTCCTGTAAATATTGAATTTAAATCAGGAAATAAATATCTAATAATAGGTGAAAGCGGCAGTGGTAAGTCAACACTACTAAAGACAATCGCTGGACAGATTGAGCACGATAGAGGGGACATATATATAAACAATGAAAGCATAAGTAATAATTTATCTGAATTTGCTTCAGAGAAAGTTTTTTATATCACTCAAAACTCACATGTTTTTTCAGTACCTTTTCTTGAACAAGTTACACATTTTAATGCATACGATGAAAAAGACATTTGTTCTTATTTGAACAAATTACCTAAGACTATTGTAAATAGGTTAGTAAATTCAAGTAATTGTAACGAACTAAGCGGTGGCGAAAAGCAGGTAGTGAACATCTTGACCTGTGCTTTAGCTAAAAAAGATATTGTTTTAGTCGATGAAGGATTGTCAGCTATTGATATTTATACTAAAAAACTTGTTCGTGATGAAATTATCTCCAATTATAATAGTAAGATTTATATTGAAGTATCGCACGATCTTGGTACAGATAATATTGATTATTTTGACTATATAATTCGGATAAAAGAAGGCAAAGTTTTAGATGTATATACTAAGCAAGAATATATTTCGATAAAAAATAGTTAATGAAATATATAGGAGGCAATTATGATAAGAGATAAATATAAAAAGAATTTTTCTAAAATTTTATTGCTATTTATTACAGGTATAATCGTAGGTAGTTTGAGCATATTTCCTATGGTTTTTATTCAAAAAGTTATAGATTATTTAACATTGGGAAATCAGAGCGAATTTATTAAATACATAATACTTTATTCGCTTGTTTATATTTTAGTCAATATGTTTAAAATAGCTCTTGTAAACTTTGGATCGAAATTTGAATTGAATTTGAATAGAGATATAAAAGATGAGATTGTTGAAAGTATTCTTAGTACAAAGATTGAACAATTAGAGCAAGCTGGACGCAGTAACGTCTTTAATGTTATTATCGACGATTTAAAAGCCCTTGACGATAAACTTATACCGCTAATATTTGACCTAGGCTTTTCAATATCAAGCTTTATAATTGGTTCCATCATAATTATAAATTATGACTATATAATGCTATTTGCGATGATTATAATATCTGCCATATCGACAGTGGTGATTCAAAAGATTTTACGGAGTTCAGAGATGGCATCTGAAAAGAGCCAAATTCAAAGACTTAACGTAATTAATAAATTTTTTGACATTATTGTTGGAGCTAGAGATATAAAACTATTTAATAAAGAGAAAGTTTTTACAAGTGAGTTTCACGAAGAGAATCATGAATTAACTAAGCTTGACAAAAAAATTGTAAATATTAAAAATGTTTCTCAAGCACTTGTAAGTTTATTGTTTAATCTGATTATGGCAACTCTAATTTTTATTGGAGGCATGCGTGTTAGCCAAGGCAGTCTCTCTGTCGGAGCGCTAATCGCCATCATATTATATGCATCGATGATCACTGATCCAATATTTAATATCATAGAAAATCAAAAAGAAATATCCGCTTTTAAAAACTCAGTTAAGAGAATAGATGAGACTTTCAACAGCATAGATAGAGAAAATATTGATTTAATCGAAGACTTTAACGAAATTCAATTTAAGGACGTTTCACTAAAATATGGAGATAATCAGATTCTAAATAATTTTAATTTAATTATAAATAAAAATGATAAATTAAAAATAAATGGCAGAACTGGCTCTGGCAAGTCGACAATTGCAAAGCTAATTACTAATATGTACAAGCCGACTTCTGGTCATGTTTATGTTTATGGTAAAGAAAATCAAATGATATCCTTATCAGCAGTTTTTCAAGAGAATAAATTGTTTAATATGTCAATTATAGATAACATCACATTTAAGACAAAAGTGGACGAGGATAAGCTCGATAAGATTATTAAGATGTGTAGATTAGAGGAAGTTATTGAAAAATATGGCTTAAATAATATTGGTTTTGATAGTAGCACTCTATCTGGCGGCGAGAAGACGCGAGTATTACTAGCAAGGGCCTTATACAAGGACTGCGAGCTATATATCTTTGATGAGATAAGCACAGGACTTGACGAGACGCTATTCTATGAGATATTTGATGACACTATGAAATATTTATCATCAAAAACAATTATTACTATCGACCATAAATACATTGACGAAAAGTATTTTACAAAGAGCATTGCTATATAAATTAAATATTTTTGACTAGTAATAATATTTGAGATTTATAAATGGATAGGATCTACTTTCTTATCCATTTTTTGCATGAAAAAGGCAGAACCAAATCGTTCTGCCTAATATAATCTTATTAAACTTTTCCTGTCACTATTTTAAACGCTAAATAAAATATCGATGCGACTTCTTGTAAATAGTTTTTGACTAGTATATCTTGTGGTGTTTTGGCTGAGTACAGCTCGTGCTTGATGCCGATGTATTTACTTATTAAATCGAGCCTAAACATGTGAAAGCCGTTTGACACGATTAAATAATTTTTATCTTTGCCGGCTATGTCGCTTGCAAACTCAAGATTTTCTATAGTATTTTTCGAGTTCTCTTCGGTGATGACGTCACTTTCATTCACTCCAAGTGATACAAGATAGTTTTTTGCTATCATCGCCTCGCTTATGGTTTCGCCCTGACTCTCAGCGCCTGTAGTGATTATCTTTGCGCCTCCATTTATAGTATAGTACTCATACGCTGCGTCAAGCCTATACTTAAGTGCGAGCATCGGCTCATTGTTCTTGCATCTTGCTCCTGGTACTATGATGTACTCAGGCGAAGTAGTAGGCCTCTTGCTGTTATTAAAAATAACTAAGAGCTCCAAAACTATTGCCAAAGCTAAAAATATTTTTATTAATAGCTTAATTAGTTTTTTTATCATTTTAATATATACACCATTACTGGTCTTCTACCAAATTGCATACACTCCCAAACTGTATCCATGAAAAGGTCAACTCTCATGCCCTTGATAGCGCCGCCAGTATCTTGAGCGATTGCAAAGCCATAATCAGGAATACCTGGTGTTAAGCTCTTGATATATAGCTTAGTGCCTAGAGGTATTACACGCGGATCAACAGCAACCGTGCCTCTTTTAGCTCTTGCGCCTGAAGCAGTTATGCCATAGCCTTTGTCACCAGGCCTCTTGCCAGTTGATTGGAAGCCAGCTTCATAAGCGGTTGCTACCATTTTAAAAGATTTTCTTGCGACAAAGTCACCTCTATCGTTAGTGAGAACATCTTTTGTGCCTTCTTCAAAAACTTGGTCGATAGGCTTGATTATTGTCTCAACGTGAATTATTTCTTCTTTAATAAGTTTGTCACCTGCATAATACTCTTTGCATTTGACTTTGTTCTTGCCGTTTACTCCTTGAACTAAAATCTTGCTTTGATTATGGTTTAGTTCTTTGTTTTTCTTCTTAATAGTTTTAAAAGGTGCATCTACTTCTTTTTCAACGACTTTAATCTCTACCTTTATTATACTAATCTTTCCTTCACTCTTAAGCTCTGTATCTAAAGACGGTATGACGATGTCATCATCATTAATTTTAATCTTTAGATCATCTAAAAGCTCTTTAACTGTAGTGCATGAAGTTTTATATGTCTTAATTACTCCATTGTTATCAATCTCATATACGTGATTTTTAGCATCTTTAGCGAAAGAAAGACTTGATACTATTAATAAGAATAAAATAAAATTAATTAATTTTCTCATAGTCTTCTCCTTTCATTTTTTTAATATATGCTATTATAACAAAATTAAATCACTTTTGTCAAATCGAGGCTAAAATTCTATATCAAGTGAGACTGGACAATGGTCTGAACCCATGACATCATCGAGTATTGCTGCGTCTTTGATATTGCTTTCAAGCTCTTTTGATACTAAGAAGTAATCAATTCTCCAGCCAGCGTTTCTCGATCTTGCTCTTGTTCTGTATGACCACCATGAGTATTTATCTTCAAGATCAGGGTAGAAATATCTAAATGTATCGATAAAACCTGAATCAAGTAGCAAATTAAATTTTTCTCTCTCTTCATCAGAAAAACCTGCCTTGCCTCTATTTTCTTTTGGATTCTTAAGGTCAATCTCGTTGTGAGCCACGTTTAAGTCGCCGCAAACAACAACGCCCTTAGTTTTTCTTAGTCTGTTAAGATATTCTCTAAAAGCATCTTCCCACTCTTGTCTGTATTTTATTCTTTTTAACTCATTTTGTGCGTTTGGCGTATAAACATTAACAAAGAAAAAATCATCGTATTCAAGAGTAATAACTCTTCCTTCAGTATCATGCTCAGCTATGCCAAGACCGTAAGTCACATTTTTTGGCTCAGTCTTAGTAAGTATCATGGTTCCTGAATAACCTTTCTTTTCAGCGTAGTTCCAATACTCGTGATAGCCTTCACGCTCCATCATAAGTATTCCTTCTGATATTTTAGTCTCTTGAAATGCGTATATATCAGCCATAGTGTCATCCAAAAACTCATTAAAGTTTTTCTTAAGGACGGCTCTTATACCATTAACATTCCACGAAATAAATTTCATTTAATCACCTCTTTTAAAATTTTCACATCCTTATCACCATTCTATCACAAAAGACGTTTATAATAAAGACAGAAAAACAAAAGGAGGAATAAATTATGAAATTTGATGAATTTGGCAATGAAATTATTGACGATGAAGAAATTATTGAAAATAATGATAATTGCAATGACAATTGCAATGACAATGACAATAGCAATAGCAATGATAATAATAATGACAATGATTTTTCATCTGATGATGATTTTACTTATGAAAGAAAAACTTATAGAAGGGCAAATCAATATGATAGACCTCAAGCAAGCAGAGCAAAATTTTCTTATAACGAGGTAAATAAAAAAGAAAAGAAGCGTTATGGAGCAGGTGTTCTTATATGGTCAATTATATTTGCGATTTTCTTTGGTACGCTAACAGGCTTTGGTGGAGCTTACATGTTTAACAAGGCAAATGATGTATATAACTATATGCACAGCGAAGCGAAGAATGATACACAAAAGATTACAATTGATCAACCGACTGAAATAGTTGAAGCAGCGACTAAGAAGGCTATACCATCTGTTGTAGGTATAACTACTCAAGTGATTTCGAGAGACTTTTTTGGTAGACAAGCTTTAGGAAAGGGCACTGGCTCAGGCGTTATAGTTAACTCAGATGGCTATATCATCACAAACGCTCACGTTGTTAACTCAGAAGTTCAAGAAAAAAATAACGCTTTTGATGATTTTCCATTTGGAAATGAATTTCCTTTTGGCGGCGGATCAAAGGGCGATAAGCAAAGAAAAGTTGACGATGAAGATGTAGATGAAGATGATGATGACGAAGAAAATAATAACAATGACAGTGACAATGACAACGCTTATGATTACAATAGCAAAAATAAAGATAATAAAAAGCAAAGTAAAGGCGGCAAGATAAACGTTTTACTTGATGATGGTTCAACACATAAGGCAAAGATAGTTTGGATGGATAAGGACATGGATCTTGCCATAATCAAGATAAATGCAAAGAATCTTCCAGTTGCTGAACTTGGTGACTCAGACAAAGTACAAATCGGTCAAATCGCCATCGCCATAGGTAACCCACTAGGTCTTGATTTTAACAGAACAGTTACTTCTGGTGTTATCTCTGGTAAGGATAGAACTATAAAAGTAGAAAATCAAGTTATAAATAATCTAATTCAAACAGATGCATCCATCAACCCAGGAAACTCTGGTGGACCGTTACTAAACTCAAAAGGCGAAGTCATAGGCATAAACACAGTTAAGCTTACTAACGCAGAAGGCCTTGGCTTTAGTATACCTATCAATATGATTAAAGGCGTTTTGAATTCAATCTTAAAGACAGGCAAGGCACAAACAGCTCAACTAGGCGTTTCTATCTATAATGCAAAAGATTATGAAGCAGCTCTAAGAGTTAAATTAAACACAAATAAGGGCGTTATCGTCTTAAGCGTTGCAAGCGGAACTGCAGCTGACAAAGCTGGCATCATGGCAGGCGACATACTACTAAAGGTAGATGACAAAGAAGTTACAGATGTTAATACACTTAAGTCAATAATGTTCGGCTACAATCTTGGTGACGAAGCCACTCTTAAGATTAATAGAAATGGCAAGGAAATGGACGTTAAAATCAAGTTTACGAGCATGAACAAAAACTAATTACTGTAATTACTTTAGTACAATTATAAAATAAATATATATAAATGATTGACAAAATTTATTAAGTATGCTATACTATATATAGATGTAGATAAAATCTATGAAGTATATGAAGGGTGGGATTCATCTTATGAACGAGATTAAGAGAATTAGAAGAAGTGTTGAGAGTATTTTAGGTAAAAAAGTGCATCTAACGACAAATGTTGGCCGAAATACCTTTGTCGAGGCACAGGGGGTAATTACTTCAGCATATCCAAATCTATTCACAGTTACTCTAGAAGATGGACAAAATAACGATCAGGTTATATCGTATACTTATTCAGATGTACTAACATCGACAGTAGTAGTAAAAATAATCTAAAAAATATCCTCACAGCGATGTGAGGACTTTTTTTGCCTTTTTATGGATTATGATTAAATTTTTATAAATATATTTTTATAATTATTATGACGCTTAAAATATTTTTTATAAGATTAATTTCGCGTCAATATCATGAGCAATATTTTAAATAAAAATAAAACTATACATTGAATTTAAAATGTGTTATAATGAATGTAAGAGTGGAGGAGTATGTAAGGTCATGTTAAAAACAAAATCTTATGCGAAAATTAATTTGCATCTTGAAGTCATATCCAAAAGGGACGATGGCTTTCATGACATCATCACTCTTATGTCTAAAATTAATCTTTATGATGAGATAATTTTTGCTAAGGCAGAAGATTTTATTATTAATAGTAATATTGATATAAAAGATAATATCATGAAGAAAGCTTATGATTTAGTAAAAGAGCTTAGAGATATAAAAGGACTAAGTATAGAGCTTAAGAAGAATATACCTATGGGCGCTGGCCTTGCTGGTGGCAGTTCAAACGCTTATGAAACAGTTAGGGCGCTTGATGAGCTTTATGATTTATCCTTGACAAAAGAAGAATATTTTGATATTCTTTTAAAGCTTGGTAGCGACTGTAATTTTTTTACTGCTAAGTCGGCTGCCATTTGCACAGGTAGAGGCGAAAAAATTAAAGAAGTAGAAGGACTTAAAAAATATAAGGTGCTTTTAGTTAATCCTGGCATAAACATTAGCTCGAAAGATGTTTACGAAGGTATGTCCTTTGGTGGAGATTACTTAAGCAGTGAAGCTATTGAAGATCTTATAAAAAAAGATGATTTTAAAAGGTTTAAAAACAATATGCAAGACTTTGTTTTTGCTAAATACATAGCTGTTAAGAAGCTTTTTGATGAAATGAGTGCTTTGGGCGGCTTCAAAACCATGATGAGCGGCTCAGGATCGAGCGTCTTTAGTCTATTTGAGAATGAAGAAGAGCTTCAAAAGGCTTATTATTTAATGAAAAACCGCTACCAATTTGTGATTAAAACTCACTTGATATGAGGTGATTTAATGCTACAAAAAATATTAGAACCAATATTTACATTTTTGTATATAGTAATAATATTTGTTATGGACAATTTTATAAATAAGTATAATTATGCTGACAAAGATTTTAAGCTGCAAAGCATATTTACCAAGGCTTATGTGGTCTTTGTCACCCTTTTCTTAGGTATCAGGACTTATGCTTTATTTTTATCAGATGATGAGAAGATTATAAGGCTTACAAATATCTCTTTGTTTATAAGTTCACTTATGATACCAATACTTTTGATAATATTTTATTATCTAGCTGCAAGAACACTAAAAAAGAGAAGGATGCCAGATGTATCAAACATAATTTACTTATTAAGTGCGATACTTATGATATTAACTTTACTTCCGCAAAATGGCTGGTTCCAAGATAGAATCAGCAGATTTATGGAAGTATTTAGAACCATAATCGCTCTAATACTTAATATATTAATTTTCTTAAGCGTTTTTAAAAATGCTGTCAGAAGAAGAAATGTAAATATACAAAGGGCATCGCTTTTATTCTTTTTAGCGGGATTATTCTATAGCCTTGCAAATATTTTAAAATTAGCTAGAGTAAAGAACATTCTTTATGTGCTTAGCTTAATATTGATATTAATTATGATATACACATGGTACAGAACCATTCGTAAAAAAACTGAAATATATAGAGTGTAAAGGAGTTTTTAATGAAAAGACCTGTTTTTGAAGCATTATCAAAATTAAAAGACGAAAATTCGGTTTCTTTCCACATGCCTGGACATAAGGGAAAGAACACACTATTTAACTGGGGCGATTACATCCCAGCTATTGACACGACAGAAACTTATGGCATGGACAATTTGCTTGAGCCAAGAGGAGTTATACTTGAGAGTGAGAAGGAAGCTGCTAAAGTATTTGGTGCTATGAGCACTTACTACGCTGTTAATGGTTCTACTGGTAGCATATACATTGCTATCTCAACTATAACTAAGCCAGGTGATACCATCATTGTTCAAAGAAACTGCCATAAATCAGTATATAACGCTTTGATACTAAATAGATTAAATCCTGTTTATGTATATCCAAAGTATAACGATGACTATCATGTTCTAACTGGTGTTGACCCAGATGAGATAGAAGACTTAATCCTTGACAATCCTGAGGTAAAGGCTGTTGTAGTAACTCACACTAATTACTACGGAATCGCTTCAGACCTTGAAAGGATAGCTGAAATTTGTCATAACTATGGCAAGATACTTATGGTTGACGAGGCTCACGGACCTCACATGAAATTTGATGACAGACTACCTAAGTCAGCTCTTGAATGTGGCGCGGACATAGTTATACACTCAACTCATAAAACACTTACTGGTTTTACACAAACATCTATGATACATGTTGGTTCTGAAAGAATTGATACAAATAAACTTAGAGATAGATTCCAGCTATATACAACAACTTCACCATCGTATCTATTTACACTATCAAACGAAACAGCTTGTGCATACATGGACGGTGAAGGCAGAGAAAAACTTCATCACAATGTAACTAAGTGTCTAGAATTTATTGAAGAGCTTAAAAAGATTGACAGGGTTGAAGTTTTTGAAGGCGATGACTTTGATAAAACTATAAAATCAAAGGACAATACTAAAATATTATTCAAGCTTGAAGGCGTTAAGGGCTCAAGACTTAGAAAAGAGCTTTATGAAAGACACAATATTAGACTTGAAATGAGTGATTATTACTACGCTCTAATATTTGCAACGCTTATGAACGAAGACGAAGACTATGAAAAGCTTCTTGAAGCAATTAGAGACCTTTCAAAGAATCTTTCTTATGAAGAGGTTAAGCATATAAGAGTTAATATGCCTGATCCAAAGATTATTATTAGACCAGCGGATGCATATTACTCATCAAAGAAGATAATTAGCTTAAAGGATTCACTTGGAGAGATAGTAACATCACCAATAATCCCTTATCCACCTGGAGTACCTCTACTTGTTCCTGGCGAAGAGATTACTGAAGAGATACTTGATCACATACAATTCCTTAAGGAATCAGACTTAAATATTGTTGGCTTACTTGGCGAAGACCAAGACTCATTGGTTGTAGTTGACTAATGAAAGGACTAGTAATAGCTCTTGAAGGACAAGACGGAACCGGCAAGAGCACTGTTATAAACGCAATCACAGGCTACTTCGATGAGATGGGCCTTGATTATATAAATGCGCGAGAGCCTGGCTCGACTAATATTGGCGAGAAGATAAGAGATATCTTAGCTGACAAGGCTAATAAGGATATGGATTATCATACAGAGGCACTTTTATTCGCAGCATCAAGATCTGAACTATATGACAAAGTGATTAAGCCAAATGTATGTAAAGGCACTTCTGTCATACTAGATAGATTTTTATTGTCATCACTTGCTTATCAAGGCATAGTGAGAGGACTTGGCACTGATGAGGTCATGAAGATAAATGATTTTTTCTTAGAAGGCTTTAGGCCCGACCTAACTATACTTATGGATTTGGATGCAAAAAAATCTTATGAAAGACTTAAAAAGCTTGGCGAACTAGATAGGATAGAGTCTTTGGGAGAGGACTTCCAAGAAAAGGTTCACCTAGCCTACTTAAAGCTTTATGAAGAAAATCACATGAAGCTAATCAAATTGGATGGTACTAAGGACAAAGAGAGCCTTGCTCACGAAGCCTTAGATGAAGTAAAAAAATTAATGAAGGAGTGTTAGTATGAAACTAATTGTAGCAATTGTTCAAGATCAAGACGTAAATGCACTAATGGATGCTCTTACAGAAAAAAAGTATAGAGTGACAAAACTTTCTTCAACAGGTGGATTCTTAAAATCTGGTAACACTACATTACTTATTGGTGTTGAAGACGATAAAGTAAATGAAGTTAAGGAACTTGTTGATCATAACTGCAAGACAAGAGAGATAACTACATCTTTACTTACAGTTACTATGCCTGGAGATACTTTTGTGCCTTATCCACTTGAAGTAAAAGTTGGTGGAGCAACACTATTTGTATTAAACGTAGACGAATTTTTAAGAGTTTAGGAGAAAATTTGTGTTTGAGAAAATATTTGGAAATGATGAAGTAAAAAAAATACTTTATAACGATATCAATAATAAAAAAATTGTATCATCCTATATTTTTGAAGGCAAAGACAGTGATTATCTAGAAAGCCTTGCGATGGAATTTGCAGGGCTTCTTCTTAATTCTAAAATCCCAGAGAAAAAGGCAGATTTTGCCTTGTTTGGCAAGGGCGAAAAAATCAAGAAAGAGGATGCTCAGTCCATAGCAAAAGACGTTTATATAAGACCTTTTGAGCTAGACCGAAAAGTTTATATGCTCTTAGGAGCAGAAGATATTCAAATTGAGAGTCAAAACGTCCTTTTAAAAACACTTGAAGAGGCGCCAAGTTATGTTGTAGTCATCTTAGTTACTAAGAGCCTTAACATGATACTTGATACCATCATCTCAAGAAGCAAAGTGATTAGAGTTATGCCTCTTAATAAAAATGAGCTTATGGATTATATCAATGAAAATTATCCAAAGCTAGACAATAAAGAGCTTTACGCATCCATATCCATGGGCGATATAAGCGCGCTTAAATCTTTTATAGAAGATGAAAAAGAGATGACGCTTAGAAAGATGAGCATAGATGCAGCCATTAAAATATTAAAGAAAAAGCGTTATGAGAGCGTTAAAGAAATTGATTTTTTTGAAGAAAATAAAGAAAATATTGAAAAAATACTTACATACTTTGAAATTTTTATCAAGGATATAGCTTCGAGTGACGATAGGATTGTTAATCTTGATTATAAAGACGAGATTAAAAGTCTTAGAGGGCTTGCACTATATGACTTGGTTGGCAGCATTGACATGATAGAAGAGACTAAGAGATACTTAGGTAACAGCGGTAATTTCAGGCTGCACCTAGAGACTTTAGTTTTAAATATGATAGAAAAATTTGATAGGTGATTATATGAATAAAAAAATAATAGGCGTAAGATTTAAGCCTATAGGAAAAATTTTTTACTTTGACCCGATGGGGCAAGAATTTACTACTGATGACAAGGTCGTAGTCGAGACAGTTAGAGGACTTGAGCTAGGCGATGTTGTCGTCGCTAATAAGGAGATAAACCTTGATGACTTTGGCATACCTCTTAAGCCAATCATAAGAAAGGCGACTGAAGAGGACATCGCTCAAAAGAGGGACAACGACATAAGAAAGGCAGAGGCAAGAGAAATATTTATTCAAAAGAACGAAGAGTATGGTCTTGGAATGAATTTACTAGATATTGACTTCACTCTTGATTTGAATAAAGTTATATTTTTCTTTACAGCTGAGGGCAGAGTTGACTTCAGAGAGCTAGTTAAGGACTTAGCAAGAATATTTAGAATGCGTATTGAGCTTAGACAAGTTGGCGTTAGAGATGAAGCCAAATGCATACCATCGGTTGGTAAGTGCGGCAGAAAAACATGCTGCTCATCTTTTTTAGGTGAGTTCTCACCTATAAGCATAAATCTTGCTAAAAACCAAGACTTGACTCTTAACGGAAGTAAATTATCTGGTCTATGCGGAAGACTTATGTGCTGTTTAAATTATGAGGCTGATCAATACAATGAATTAGTTGATAAAATGCCAAAGATAGGCGCAATAATTATAACTGAGCAAGGCAAAGGCGTTGTCATCGATAGATTCATTCTTAAGCAATCACTAAAGGTTGAGCTTAAGGAAGGCGAAAACCTTGGTAAAGTTATATTGACATTCGCTGATGAAGTTAAAGACACAGGTAAGATTGACAGGAACTATGTACAAGAATCATACACAGACGATGATCAAGAAGATATTAAAAATATAGAAGGTGACTAGATGTTTATACAAGATAAGAAATTACTTATAGAATATGCTAAAAAGATGATTAAAGATGAGCTAACTGTTGGCACAGCTGGCAATTTAAGTATATATGACCCGGAAGAAAAAGCGATGGTTATCACACCATCGGGCATACCTTATGACAACATGAATTTTGATGACCTCGTGGTCATGGACTTGGACTTAAATATTTTAGAGGGCAAGAACAAACCATCAACAGAGTCTTTTCTACATGCACTTGTTTATAAAAACAGACCTGATATTAAGAGCATAGTTCATACGCATTCAATATATGCAACTAGCTATAGCACACTTAGAAAGCCACTTGAAGCACTTCACTACATCATGGCTGATCTTGGTGGAGAAGATATAAAATGTGCTGAATATGCTGTTTTTGGCACACAAGATTTAGCTGAGAAAGCTCTTAGAGCTCTTAAAGATAGAAAGGGCTGTTTACTTGCTAATCACGGCGTTTTAGCGCTTGGTAGTGATTTGAAAGAAGCTTACTCTAATGCAAGAACCATTGAATATATCGCAAAGATGTATCATATAGTACGCTTTGAAGACGATGTTCATGTATTAAAGAAAAGCGATATAGATGCAGTCATTGAGAGGATGAAGTCCTATGGACAAAAATAATAGGATGGACAAAGACCTTGGTTTCATGCTTAAGTATGAGAACGTTGCTTGGTTTGAAGATGGCAAGGTCAAAATACTTGATAGAAGAATATATCCAATTGAAACGCGCTACGAAATTTGCTCTAATTACAAAGAAGTGAGAGACGCTATCAAAAATATGGTTACTCAAAGCGCTGGACCATATACTGCCGCTTTTATGGGCATGGTACTTGCTGCTTATGAAGCAAAAGATTTTACTGAAGGTAAATTTATTAAGCACATGAACGAAGCAAAGCTTGCTCTTGCCAATGCTAGAGAAACAACATCATTTAGAATGATGCAAGTAACTGAAAGGGCCTATGATATTGCCAAGGATGCGATTGAAAAAGGTTTAGTTCCTTACGAAGAAATATTTAAAGGAGCACTTGAGTCATTAGAGAGAAGATACTCAGCCATAAACGAGGTGGCAAAAAATTTAGCAAAGCTAATGCCAGACGAAGGCGCCATCATGACGCAATGCTTTGGCGAGACCATAGTCGGCTACATGATGCTTAGAGCAAAAGAGCTTGGTAAAAAGATAAAAGTTTATTGCCCAGAGACAAGACCATTCTTACAAGGAGCTAGACTAACAGCTTCGGTACTAAGAAGTCAAGGTGAGGACGTTACAGTCATTACTGACAATATGGGCGCGTGGACGATGAAAGAAAAAAATATAAGTTTATTTACTTCGGCAGCCGATAGCATTACAAAAGAAGGCTACGTTGTGAATAAAGTTGGCACTTTGCAGCTAGCAATTTGCGCAAAATACATGGGTATACCATATTTTGTAACAGGCATACCTGATTTAGGTAAATCGATTGACGATATAAGTATAGAAAAAAGAGATCCTCATGAAGCGACATCCTTTATGGGCAAGAGCCATGTAATGAAGGGCGTTAAGGGATATTATCCAGCCTTCGATGTGACTCCTCCTGAACTTGTTTCAGCAGTTGTTACAGATAGAGGTATTTTTGCGCCTTATGATTTAGCTTCATACGGCAAGATGGGAGAAGTGGATTATTATTAAAATGTTTAAGGAAATGAATATTTACAAAAGAATACTCATAAGCATTGCCATAGTTTTAATTTTAGTGCTTGCGGCGACATTTGCTTTTCCTCAAAAAATTGTGGATCTAATGATGAAGCTCAATTTCAATCGCGAGAAGACACTTAGTCTTGATAAAGTTTATTCAAGAAATTTAACCTCTGACATGAGAGTTTGTTTCAGAAATGGTCATATTTATTATCATAAAGATGGTACACTTGTTATGACAGGACTAAGCGACGAAGACGTGATGAGAAGAGACTTTGAGGCGAAAACTGCAAACGTACTTTTTAAGGACAAGTACATCTATTCAACTGATGCTCCTAATGGTGTTGTCAATATTTTGAGCTATGATGACCTAAAAGATGTGAAAAGCTTTAATTTTGATGAAGCTATTTCTTTTATCGATGAAAAGGACGGCAGATTCACAGCTTGGCTAAGCGATAATTTCAATGAAACGCTTCGTACTTATGACGATGAGTTCACTGAACGCTTTAGATATAAGGCATTGAATCCAATCTTGACATACAATGTTGATAAAGATTTTAAAACTATGCAGATAGCGTCATTTGACCCGTATTCGAGCGATATCAAAGCATCTTTGTACAAAGAAATTAACAGAAAAGGCGAGAATAAACTTTATTATAAATTTAACGACGAAGTCATTGCCTTTATCGGTAATCTTAAAGATATGAAGATAGTCGCAACAAACAAGGGACTTTACTATATGCAAGAGTCATCCATAGTTTTTAAAAAAGAGTATAACACTCTTAAAGACATTGCCATAGATGAAGGAAAAGTTTATCTTCTTTGTGATGACAAGCTTATGACGCTTAATAATAAGGCAGAAGTTTTGGAAGAACACACATTTAATCAAAATGTAAGAAGCCTACTTAAGTATAATAATGACTACATCGTTTACTCAGAAAGAGAAATTTATATTCCATTTAAGGGCAAGTACTATATGAAGGATATGCAAGAAGACATCAGAAATATTTATATGAGTGGTGACTTTATCGCAATAGTGTCTGATGAAAATATAACAATTTATTCAATGAAAATAAGCTAAACTATTAGATTTATTTATAATAGATGAATATATCTTGACATAAGAGAATTTTAAGTATAAATTATAATTAGGAGGCGGTATTTATGAAGGAAATAGATGCAAGAAAATTAGAATGTCCAAAACCAGTTATATTAACAAAGAAAGAATTGGACGCAATGGAAACAGGAGTAGTATGCACACTTGTTGATAATAAAGTTGCTACTGAAAATTTATCAAGACTAGCTGAGTCCATGGGCTTAAAGGCTACAGTTGAATCAGTTGGCGAAGATTACAAGGTAACTATAAACAAAGATCATGCAGTTGAACTAAAATCTGATGACGAAACATTTGTTATAGGTATAGGCACTAACGTTATGGGTCATGGCGATGAAAAGCTTGGTGCTATACTAATTAAGAGCTTTTTATACACAGTTTCACAAACAGCTCCACTACCAAAAACTATTGTATTTTTCAATGGTGGAGTTAAATTAACTTGTGAAGGAAGCGAAGTACTTGACGATATTAAGAGCATGGCGGACAATGGCGTTAAGATTATCTCTTGCGGAACTTGTCTTGACTTCTACGGCTTAAAAGAAAAATTAGCAGTTGGCGAAATTTCTAATATGTATACTATTTACGAAACATTAGAAAAAGCAGATAGAAATATAGTTTTATCATAATGAAAAAATACGTTTTAAGCTTTAACTCAACTCACCACGCAATACTTGCAGAAGGAGTTTTTAAGAGTGAAGCTATAGAGTACAAGATGATACCAACACCAAGACACGTTAGCTTATCTTGCGGCTTGTCAATAGTTTTTAGCAAAGACGACCTTGATAGAGTCAATAAACTTATCGAAGACAAGAAAATTGAAGGCGAGGTCTTTGATTACTAATGCTTGAGTATAGGCTAGATGACATTGTTAAGATGAAAAAGTCTCATCCATGTGGAAGTGATGAATTTAAAATCATTTCAGTGGATGTAGGAATAAGGCTCAAGTGCATAAAATGTGAAAGAGTCTTAGACTTTAGCAAAAAAGACTTTGAAAAATATGTGAGAAAAATTTTTAAAGACGGAAAATTTATAAGCATAAGATAAAGAGATGTGATTTTTATTCACATCTCTTTTTTGTATGTACACAAAAAGGCGAAAAGATAAAATTTTCGCCTCTTTTATATAAATTATTTTTCTTCGTTTTTATATGGTTCCAAAAATGCGTGGAAGTGTCTCATTGGTAGGTTCTTGCCCCAAAGTATCCTCATATTTGGAATGCTTTCTCTGTCTTCATAAAGTGCTTTAACAGCGGCTATAACATAATCAAGGTGCTCTTGACTAAGCCTGCTTCTATCTATCGCGAAACGAACAACGTTTGCTAGCTCAGCTTGTTGCTCAGGAGTTTTTAAATCATATTCCATAGAGAAATCTCCAAGCTCAGCAACTCTTATGCCGTAGCGCCTAATAAGTTCAAGTGAAAATCCTTGACCAGCAAAAGTATCGTGACCGCGCTTGCCATCGAAAAATTCATCCATGTTGATGTAAACTGCATGACCACCAGCAGGAAGCACAACGCCCTTAACGCCTGCTTTGAAAAAGCCTTGAGCAAGATACTCAACTTGTTTAACACGGCTGTCCATGTAATTAAAATCGCAGCTTTCATATAGACCAACAGCTAGAGCCATGATATCGTGGCCGCTCATGCCGCCATATGAGTCATTGCCGTAGCAAGAAATTTGTTTAACTTTAAGTCTTACGCCGACATCCATCTTCATGGAGCCATCTTCATTAAAGTCAGAAAATTTTTGCCAGAATAAACCTTTGTCTCTAAAGGCAAGCATACCACCCATATTAGCGTGGCCATCTTTTTTAGCTGACATACAGAAGCCGTCACAGTATGAGAACATTTCACTTGCTATCTCGGCTATGGACTTATCTTCGTAGCCTTCTTCATTCATCTTGATGAAATAAGAATTTTCTGCCCAACGAGCTACGTCAAAAATTAGTGGTATATTATATTTGTGAGCGATTTTATTAACTTCTCTAATGTTCGCCATAGAAACAGGTTGACCACAAACAGTGTTATTTGTTATGCACATAAATATCAATGGAACATTTTGGACGCCAACGCCATTGATTAGCTCTTCAAGTTTTTCTAGGTCCATATTGCCCTTGAATGGATTCTTATCATATTTGCCGCCCTCAGGTATTTCATATAAAAGTTTTTTATTATATAAATTTCTTGGGATGGAGCCCATTTGCTTGATATTGCCTTCAGTCGTATCGAAGTGACCGTTTGATGGTATAGTGAAGACTTTACCAGGATGACGCTCAGTCAATATATTTTTAACTATCTCCATAAGAACCGATTCAGCCGCACGTCCTTGTTGAATGATAAAGGAGTTAGGTCTTTCCATTTGAGCAGCGCCGCCATTGAAGAGGCCGCCCTCGTATTCACATAGATAAACCTCGTTCATCATCTTCTCAACATCTCTGCAATCAGTTCTAACTAGATCTAAAGTTTTTTTCCAGTTCTTTTCTCCGCCGCGTTCAAAGATGTCTCTAAAAGTATCAAGAAGAACGTAGTAGCCAGTATTTCTGCCATAAGCCTCGTCGCCTAAAAATAAAGATGCCCATTGAGTGTTAGTCATGGCAGTTGTACCCGAGTCAGATAGCATATCAATAGTTAATAGCCCCGATGGAAACGCAAACTCGTTGTAGTGAGTAGCCTTAAGAGCTTTTTCACGCTCTTCAACTGTAACTTTTGGCAGGTCCTTTACCACGTATGTGAAATGCGTTGGAGTAGGAACATTTAATGGATATTTTTCGCTCATAATATACCTCCTTTAATTTTACATAAAGCATAGTCCACTAATTACAGTATAAGCTTTTAGCACACGAAAGTCAAGAGCATAAATTTTATTTGTTATGTGGTATAACATATGTTACAAAAACAAATAAAAAAAGAGAGGTATTCTAATATAATAGGTTTGACAACAAAAAAACCAGAAAGGAACCTCTCTCATGATAAATATAACAGAAGAAATGCGTTTTCGCAAGAGATTATGTGATTATGCCTTAAAATATGGAGCAACAAAAGCCGCAAGACGCTACCATACAAATCGCCAATTCGTTTACAGACAATTAAAAAAATACGATGGAACAGTTAGAAGCCTAGCACTTAAGTCAAGAAGACCACACAATAGCCCAAATGCGCACACAGAAGAAGAACTTAAACTGATAAAAGATATGTATAGAAGAAACGGTATCTACGGACTAGCAGAAGTATACGTTAGATGCTTAGCAAAAGGCTACACAAGAAGTTTTTGGAGCATGTGTAGACAAATACGTGTAAAAGGATACAAAAACGTGGAAAAGTGCCGTAAAAGCTATACAAAGTATATAAAACTAGACGGCAAATATCCAGGAGATAAAGTACAAGTAGATATAAAACACGTTCCACAAGAGTGTATAAAGTTTCCAGCATATGGATATAAATACTATCAAATAACAGCAATAGATGAGTTTAGTAGAAAAAGAATACTAAAAATAGTTAAAGAAAAAAGCACATACGAAACAAGTAAATTTTTAATAGAACTAGAAAACAAATTAGGATTTAAAATAAACACAATACAAGTAAACAATGGATATGAATTTGTAAATGATGGAGATAAGACAGACAAAACAAGCGCATTCGAAACAGTTGCACAAAAATTAGGAATGAAGGTTAAAAGAATAAGACCATACTCACCATGGCAAAATGGAAAAGTAGAAAGAAGCCATAGAGAAGATAGTAAAATAGTTTATAACAGAAAAATATTTACAAGAGAAAAAGATCTAATTAAGCAAATAAATAAACATCAAAATAGATATAACAATACAGCTAAAATATCATTAAATTTTAAGACACCAAACCAAGTTGTAAAAGAATATTTCTCTAAGTGTAACATATGTCTTGACAACTAAGACTAACTGATATATAATCAATAATATCATTATTGATAATTCTATTATTGATTATACTATTAAAATTAAAGTTTTGTAAGAATGGAGGAATGGACATGGCAAATAGAAACCATGAACTTGATAAACCAATCATTGAAGCTGCTAAAATAGAGTTTTTGCAATATGGATTTCAGGCTGCTACAATAGGCAATATTGCTAAAAGAGCGGGAATTACAACGGGAGCAATCTATACAAGGTATAAAGGGAAAGATGAACTTTTTTATAGTTTGATAAAAGAATTTTTAGAAGCTATAAGTGTGAAAAGAAAAGAGAACGAATACTCGTATATGGAATATTGCGCAGATAAAAACTTTGATCATTTTTTGCTTAACATTCAGAAAGAAACCAAAGGATATGTAGATGTGTTATTTAAATATTACGAGGAGTGCAAACTAATACTTTGCTCAAGTAAAGGCAGTTCTGTAGAAGGAATGTTTCGTGAAATGATGAATAATAAAATTTCCATAACAAAACAATTTATAAGGGAAAATATAGACCCGAATATAAGTGAGATGAAATTAGATTTGGTAGAGCTTTTAATGAATCAACAATTTAGTGCTTTTAAATTAGTGATTGAAAAAGGATATAGCAAAGAGGAGACAATCGAGTACACAAAAATGCTCGGCGAATTTATTGTGGCGGGTTGGGAAAAGATATTTGATGAAATTATAAATAGGTATTGAATTTATGTACGATAAAGGCAAGAAGGACGAAAATATTTTAGATTTTAAAATAGATTTTTCCTATGAAGGCAAAAAGGAAAAGTCGTTAGATGATGTAATTGGCAGCATATCAAAAGGAGATTGCATAGTTCTTTGTGGCGAAAGTGGATGTGGAAAATCAACATTACTTAGGTGCTTAAACCATTTAATACCGGAGTTCTATGATGGGATATTTAATGGCTATATCTTGGTAAATAGCAACAATATAGAAAACAAGAACATTGGAGAAGTTGGAGAATTGATTTCGTCCGTTTTTCAAGATCCAAGAAGTCAATTTTTTACAATGGAAAGCGATACGGAAGTATCTTTTGGACTTGAAAATAAAGGGTTAAGCCATGAAATAATAAAAAGAAGAACAGAAGAAGCTTTTTCAAAATTTGGCTTGGAGTATTTGAAAAATAGGGAAGTATTCAAACTTTCAAGCGGAGAGCGTCAACTAATAGCGATTATGTCTGCTTGGGCAATGGATACGGATATTATTTTACTTGACGAGCCAACTGCAAACTTAGATTATTTAGCCATAGAAAAACTGAAAAATATCTTATTGCTTCTAAAAGAAGATGGAAAAACTCTAATAATCAGTGAACATAGGCTTTACTATTTGAAAGAGTTGGCTGATGAATATTGGCTAATAAAAAATGGAAGCTTTTATGAAAAGTATGATAAGGACGATTTTAAGATATTTTCTAAGGATGAATTAAATAATTTGTGTTTACGAGTTACGGATTTGAAGCAGATTGAGGTTCAGAAGAAGTGTTCTAATGTTGTCAATGATAAATTAGAGGTAAAAAATATATCCTTTGGATATAAAAAACAACATATTTTAAATGATTTGTCGTTTACAGCTTATTTGGGAGAAGTGACTTGCTTGATTGGCAAAAATGGTTCAGGTAAAACCACCTTAGGAAAATGTATATGTGGATTATTGAAACCAAAAAAGGGAAGAGTTTTTCTAAAGGAAAAAGAATTGAGCCATAGGCAGCTATCGCAGGATAGCCTCTTTATTATGCAAGAAGCTGAATTTCAATTTTTTACAAATTCTGTATTATCTGAACTGAAGTACGGTGTAAATCGAAACAAATATGATGAGATAGAAGCTCTACTTAAAAAGTTTGATATGTGGAAATATCGTGATAGACATCCATTTTCTCTTTCAGGTGGGCAAATGCAAAAATTAACCTTAATGATGGCGTATCTTTCGGATAAAAGTGTGGTTATTTTAGATGAACCAACCTCAGGAATGGACAAAAAAAGTTTAGATACTGTTGTGGGATTGATAAACGACATGAAAAAGAAAAAAATCGTGATAACAATTAGCCATGACTTAGAATTTATTTCATCAGTTGCGGATAAATGTTTGGAACTTGATGATGGAACGATACAAAGGATTTGCGAAGTAAAAGAGAATAGAGATATTGAAAGCATTAAAAGTATATTTGAAAAAGATTTAGAAGATCAACCTCCGGCAAAAAGAGAAAAAAATCTTATAGATTCGAGAACAAATATTTTGTTTTGGCTTCTTTGTATGGTTGCAGTAGGAATCGACAATAAAAGTTTGATTTTTGAATGCAATTTATTAGCTCTCGTTTTTTCTCTTGCAAATAGAAGATACAAGACTTTAGGAATTACTTCTGTCATTATAGGGCTTATTTACGGTCTTGAAATCATATATCCAAATGAAATTACAATATTTACTGCAAATTTGTTTCCTAGATTTATTTTAATATTTCTACTATTTCCTATTATTCTTGGAGGTAGAGGGGCAACAAATATGCTTGCGGGACTTAGAAAAATAAGAATACCTGAGAAGTTATTATTGATTCTTGCAGTTTCTTTCAGGTTTTTCCCGGTGCTAAGGAATGATTTTAAATTACTTAGACAGGTGCTTAGAAATAGAGGAAGTTGCAAGCATAAAAATATAATAAAAGAAAAAATAGAATATCTTGAGGCTCTGATTGTATCACTCATTTTTCGAGTGGTAAGAATAGGCGAAACTTTATCAGCTTCAGCAGAAACAAGAGGAATTGCTTTAAATCATAAAAAATCATCTTATGTTACTTTACAGTTCAATTTGTGCGATTACATATTGATGATTGGAATGATAGTAATTTTGATGATAAATATTTTATAAAAATAGGAGGACTTAATCATGCACAAAAACAAATTGAAAGCGAAAGATATCATTACAGTTACTTTATTATCATTGTGTAACATTTTGATATTTTCGATAGGAACATTCATGTATGCAACACCAATTACCATACTTTTAACACCGGTGCTTTACTCATTATTACAGGGTATTGTTTTCTATGTTATCGGAGTGAAAGTGAAAAAAAGAGGAGCGTTTTTTATATATTCCCTTATTCAAGGAGTTATAGCATTCTATCCACCATATATTTTGATGTTTGTAATTTCAGGATTGATAGCAGAGTTTTTATTATATAAAAAAGGTTATGGTAATTTAAAAGTTATTGGAATCAGCTATGTTATTCAGCAAACTTTGGCTTCAATTGGAAGTGTAATTTATCCATATACAATAGCCTTGAATAAAACTATAGGAGCCATGAAACAAAAGGAGTTAGCTTCAAATATTATAGCGGCAGGCAAAATGATTTCTTCTTGGGGAACGCTGATTTTACTTGCCTTAGTTATAGTTTCAGCAATCGCAGGAGCTTATATAGGTAGCAAGGTCGTAAGGAAACATATTTTAGAAAAAGAAGCTAATGCATAGGGTAAAGTCATGAAAAAAGAGAAAGAACCAAACTTTTTTAAAGAAATGGATTCGTTTATAAAGCCATACAAAAAAAGATATATTTTATCTGTTATGCTAAGTATGCTTTCTGTTCTATGCGAACTGTTATCCTACGCTTTTGTTGGAATTTTAGCGGGATATATCTTTAAAGGATTTCATGGAAACAACATGATATATGTCTTGATTTTCACTATAATTTGCAAAATATCAGGGGTGCTGCTTTCAAATATTTCAACACTTATATCTCATAAAGCAGCATACTTAACGCTAAAGGACTTAAGATATGCAATTTGTGATAAATTTGTTAGATTGCCGATGGGATATTTTGATATTAATCCTAGTGGAACATTAAAAACTATATTGGTAGACAGGGTGGAAGATATAGAAAAAACATTAGCACATCTACTTCCTGAGATGACTGCAAATCTATTGATACCTATTGCCATGATTGTTTGGATGCTTGCAGTTAATATTAAGCTTACCGGGATTATATTTCTTTGGGTTATATTTGGACTATCAATCGGAATGCTTATGATGATTGGATATAAGAAAAAATATGAGGGACAAGTACAGGCACAAAAGAATATGAATCAAGCGGTTATAGAGTATGTCAAAGGGATTGAGGTAATTAAAACTTTCAATATGGAAGATAGTTCATATGCTAAATATAAAAATGCAGTCATACGCCATGCGGAGTATGCTATAAACTGGATGAAAAGCTCACAGATTTATGCGTCTCTTTCCTATAGCATAGCTCCTGTATCTATATTTCCAACAATTGTTGTGGGATTGATATTTTTTAATAATGGGTTTCTTACTGAGCAAAGTTTATTTTTGTTTATGATGATTTCTCTTGGTATATTTAAACCGATTGTTAAAGCATCCAGTTATGTTGACCAATTGGCACAGATGGGAACTGTTACTAAGGAAATAAAAGGAATCTTAGATTATCCGGAACTTAAGAGAAGTGAGAATTCTAATTTAAAAGAAAAAATGACATACGACATAGTGTTTGAAAATTTACAATTTTCTTATGATGGGACAAAAAATGATGTTGATGATGTGAATTTAACCATTAAAGAAAAAACTATGACTGCAATTATTGGTACTTCAGGTTCAGGAAAATCAACTCTAATGAAACTTTTAGCCGGATTTTGGGATTTTGAGAAAGGAAAAATAAAAATAGGTGGTATAGGGGTAAAAGACCTTTCAATGAATGACCTGAATACTCTTATCTCCTATGTGGATCAAAATACATTTTTATTTGATGATACTATTTTGGAAAATATTAGAATAGGTAAAAAAGATGCAACGAATGATGAGGTGATAGAAGCTGCTAAAAGAGCCGGTTGCCATGATTTTATTGTGACTTTGCCTGATGGATATGACACCATCGCAGGGGATAGGTTATCCGGCGGAGAAAAGCAAAGAATAGCTATTGCCAGAGCAATTCTAAAAAATGCTCCAATTATAATATTAGATGAAGCAACTGCAAGTACAGATATTGAAAATGAAGAAAAAATTCAAGAAGCGTTACTGGAATTTACCAAAGGAAAAACACTAATTGTTATTACACATAAAATTAAAACTGTCATAAATGCAGATAAGATCATATATATGGAAAATGGGAAAATCATTTGCGATGGAAAACATGAAGAACTTATTAAGTCGTGTTCTGCGTATAAGCATTTATATGAAATAGCAAATTGATTGGAGGTGAGAATATGTTTGAAGCTCTAAAAAGTGTATGGAACTTTAGTGAGAAAAGGCAAGGCAGTTTAGTCAAAATTTTAATTCTATCATTTATAGAAGGCATGTTCGTTATGCTGAAAATGATAGCAATAATTTTAGCGGTAAATGCCATGTTTAATAGCAATTTAATGGACAATTATATTTATAAGGTAATGATACTAGGAATTGTATGTATCATCGGCGTATTTAGTTTTGGTTATTTCACACAACTGGGTTCTGTATCCGTTGGATTTGAGATGGCGAAAGATAAAAGGTTATATTTTGGCTCATTATTTAAAAAACTCTATTTAGGGTTCTTTAGTAAAAATTCAGTAGGAAATATAAACTCAACACTGACTACATCTATTTCAACTGTAGAACAAGTTGCACCAATCATTTTAATTCATGTGATAGGTGGAATTTTATCTGCTATATCAATAGTTTTAGGATTTGCTTACTATGAAATGCGAGTTTCAGTTGTAATATTTGCAGGTATATTAACATATTTGTTTGTAGTTAATTATCAAATGAAAATTTCAAGAAGCGAAGCTCCCAAAAGACAATTAGCACAAACAAAATTAACGGAAAGTGCTATTGAATTTATACAGGGAATAAGCGTAATTAAGGCTTTTGGTATGGGAGAAAAAGATGAAAGAGTAAAAAAAGATATAGATGGTAGTTGTGTCAATAATATAAATTTATCCGAAAAATCTATTCCCTCAAGCATATGTGCCGGTCTTACGATACAGCTGTTTGAAATTATGATTATTAGCTATGCGTTTTTTATGTGGAATAGTGGAGAAATTTCTCCTCAAAAAGCCATCAATTTATTGATTATGAGCTTTGTAATATTCCAGTCTGTAAGTCAAGCAGGTTCTATTCTTTCTATGATTGGGCTTTTAGATAGTTCACTAAAGGATATAAGCAGTATGGAAAATGCTGAAGAAATAAAGGTATTATCACCTATTCAAAATATAAAATCCAACGAAATAGAATTTAAAAACGTGAGTTTTTCTTACGGAAAAGGAGAAGTTTTAAAGGGAATATCAGTAGCTCTTAAACCGAACACACTTACAGCGATTATCGGACCTTCAGGTTCAGGAAAAACAACGTTTTGCAAGCTTATACCGAGATTTTATGATGTAAGCGAAGGAGAAATTCTGATTGGTGGAGCAAAAATAACAAATATCTCCACCGAAGAATTGATGAAAAATATAAGTATGGTATTTCAAAATGTGTATTTGTTTGAAGATACAATTATGAATAATATTCGTTTAGCAAAGCCAAATGCCAGTGATGAGGATGTTATATCCGCTGCAAAAAAAGCGCGCTGTCATGACTTTATAAAAAGCTTGCAAAAAGGATACGAAACTAAAATTGGCGAAGAGGGTAGCACTTTATCCGGTGGAGAAAAACAAAGAATAGCGATAGCTAGAGCAATACTCAAAGATGCTCCCGTTGTGATTTTAGATGAATTTACCAGTGCTTTAGATGTAGAAAATGAACGCCATATTTTGCAAGCCATCGATAATTTAGTACAGAATAAAACAGTTATTATGATTGCACACAGGTTAGAGACTGTTAGGAAAGCAGACAACATCATTGTTTTAGATAAAGGGGAAATAGCACAAGAAGGAACGCATAATGAGCTTATAACTCAAGATGGGATATATAAATCATTCATTTCAATAAGAGAGCGAGCAAATAAATGGAGTTTTAAGTAAATACATCCATTTTGATATTTGACTAAATAAATGAGTATTTAATGGGAGATTACGATATTTTTTGATAATAAAAGTTTTTGAAAGTAACTTTTCACACAAAAATTAAATAATTCAATAACAATAAGAGTTAATTTGATTGTTATTTTCGGAGGACTTTTTACGCCAAAGTGTAGAAGTCCTTCTTTTTTATTCTCAAAAAGCAAAACAGAGAAAAAGAAAAGAAAGATAACACAATGGCTAATAAAGAATATTACCTTTATGTAAAAGGCAAAGCCGTACCTGTAAGCGAAGAAGTCTACAAAGCCTACTGGAAGATAACAGAACATGAAAAGTATTTCCAAAGAAAGGAGTGGAAGCACAATGACATATCATTTTCAGCACTGGATCATGACGGACATTTTGTAGACAACATCATAGATGAAAAAAAGTCTTAGAAAAAATTGTAGAAGTAAAACCAAGCAAAAAAGATATGACCAGAGAAATCTAAGGGAGGTAACGAAAAGTTACACCCTTAGATACAAAAAACAAGACTTCCGAAAAACAGAAGTCCAGAATTCCGAAAATCGGAAATCAAGAATTTCGATTATTGAAATCTGGCAAATATCAAGGCGGATAGGATATATTATTGAATAAACGTAAAATTTATGATAAAATTACACTGATAATAGTTATCAACGGGAGGCAGGAGATAAAAATGTTAAAAAAATTTTTTGAAAATGTAAAAAATCCTAAAAATAATTTCGGCGGTCGCTTCATGGTGAAAGGAATGAACATTGGCCATGAAAAATTGGCTAAATGGGGTAGATCCTTTCTGAATATTAAAACCTCGGATGTAGTTTTAGATCTAGGATGTGGCGGTGGACGTAATGTTCAATACTTCTTAACAAAGGCTAAAAAAGTATATGGAATGGACTATTCTAAAACAAGTGTAGATATCGCAAGTTCAGTAAATAGCGAAGCTATAAGAGATGGCAGGTGTAAAATTATTGAAGCAGACGTGTCTAAACTACCTTTTGAAGATGAATCCATAAATATAGTAACTGCCTTTGAAACAATTTATTTTTGGAAGAATATAGAAGTATCTTTTAGGGAAATCCATCGTGTTTTAGTTAAGGACGGTCAGTTTCTAATATGCAACGAAGGAGCATATAGAGAGCATAAAAACATAAAAAAATGGGCGGATATGCTAGATTTTGAAGTTTATTCTCCCGAATATCTCACAGAAACATTGAATAAGATAGGATTTAAATGCGAATACCATCTGGACGAGAAAGAGCATCTAGTATTTTTAGCTAGAAAATTATAAAAAAATTTGTGAATAATGAAAAATAAATTTTTAGGAGAAGTAGAGAAAAAATCTACTTCTTTTTTGCAATTTTATGTACTTTTATAGTAATGTTTTTTAAGATGCTCGGCTCTAATTAAAATTATTTTTTGCAAAAATTTATTTATAAAAAAACTATTTTCTCCTTTTTAAAATCATTGAACTAAAGAGTTTTTTGTGTTATAATCATTTTGGAGATTATTTTTTAGGAGTGATACTATGACTTATGAGGAAAAAGAGCTTCTTGATATTATCAAAGAAGACACGATGCCTGCTCTTGGCTGCACTGAGCCTATCGCTGTGTGTTACTTAGGAGCTTTCATGAATGATTACATAAAAGAAGACATCGCCAAGGCAAAAGAGATTGATGTAATTGTTAGCAAGAATATTTATAAGAATGGCAAGAGCGTTACTATACCAAATACTGGCACTTGCGGTCTTGATCTTGCTGCTATACTTGGTCTTAGCGGAGGCAATAAGGACGATGGTCTTCTTGTTTTAACTAAATTTAATGACGAGATGATATCTAGAGCAAAAGAACTTAGAGAAGCTTTAAATATCAAGCTAAGCTATGACGAAAAAACGCCGGACATCTATGTAAGGATGCTTGTTAAATTTGATGATGCATGCGTAGAAGGACTTTTGCAAAAGGGTCACACTAACGTAGAATACATAAAAGTGGATGATAAAGTTCTTTATGAAAATAAACTAGAGGAGTCAAGTAACGAAATGAAGGAGTTCATGTCAAAACTTACTCTTAAAAAGATTAAAGAGCTTGTTTTATCGACACCACTTGAAGAATTAGACTTCATTGAAGAAGGCGTTGAAATGAATATGCACGCAGCTAATGAAGGACTAAAGCTTAAAAATTCAAATCTTCTTGGTCAAAGCCTTAAGAAGATGGAAAATAAAAACATAATTTCTAATGATGCTTACACTAAAACTAGGATATTAACTGCGGCAGCTGCTGATATGAGGATGAGTGGCGGAAACTGTATGGTTATGACTAGCGGCGGAAGTGGCAATCAAGGCATAAACGTTATCATACCTATATATTTAATATATGAAGAATTTAATCTAAAAAAAGAAGACATGATTAGAGCTATATACTTTGGTCATGCGATTAACAGATTTGTTAAGACATTCTCGGGAAAATTATCGGGCATGTGCGGATGCGCTATAGCGGCTGGACTTGGCGCTGCAGCTGGCATCACTATGATGATGGGTGGAACAGACGAACAAATCGAGGGCGCTTGCTCAAATATGTTTGCAAATCTAACTGGACTTATCTGCGATGGAGCAAAAAATACTTGTGCATTAAAGCTATCGACATGCGCAGGTGAAGCAGTACTTAGCGCGTTTCTAGCGCTTAACGGATGCACTCCAAAAGAAAATGTCGGAGTAGTTTCAGGCAATATTGAAGACACTATCAAAAATGTTGGCCTATTATGCAGAAGCGCATTTAATAGAGTTGACGACGTGATGCTAGACATCATAAAATAAATTTTAACAGGAAAAAATTATGGAGAGAAAATTTAAAAAAGCTATTAGCTTAGAAACATTTATCTTTTTGGCAGCACTATTTGCCTTTTTCTACTATCTTTCATCAAAGATGGGAGCCATCAATTTAATCAATACCTTTATGAACACGGCTTATGCCTTGCTTATGGAAGTTTGTTTCTATATCATGGCGATAGCTGTTGTGGCTGGAGGATTATCTTCAATACTTAGCGAGTTTGGCGTCATATCCTTAATTAATAAACTTCTTTCAAAACTAATGAAACCAATTTACGATTTACCAGGGGCGGCATCTGTAGGCGTTTTGACATGTTATTTATCAGATAACCCATCGATACTTGCTCTAGCTAAGGATAAAAACTTTTTGAGATATTTTAAAAAATATCAAGTGCCAGCGCTAACAAACATTGGTACAGCCTTTGGTATGGGCTTTATCACGACTACTACTATGATGGGCTTAAAAATTAATGGCAGCATCAAAGCAGCGCTTATAGGCAATTTAGGAGCTATAATTGGCTCAATTGTCAGCGTTAGGATCATGATGCTATTTACAAAGAAAAAGTTTGGTCTTGAAGCAATGGCTGTGGGCGAAGCTGACGCAGAAAAAACTACCATGGACCTAAGACCTGTTAGAGATGGATCAACATTCAATAGATTTATTGACGCTCTACTTGATGGAGGCAAAATTGGCGTTGACATGGGTATGTCAATAGTTCCGGGCGTTATACTTATTTGTACCGTGGTACTTATATTAACGAACGGACCGGGACCAGATGGCCTTTATACAGGAGCTGCAAAGGAAGGAGTAAAGCTATTACCATTAATAGCTGATAAACTAAGTTTTATAATTAAACCGATATTTGGTTTTACTTCAGGCAAGTGCATAGCCGTTCCAATCACAGCACTTGGTTCAGCTGGAGCTGCCATAGGTCTAGTACCTGAATTAATTAACACAGGAGCAGCAAGTGCCTCAGATGTAGCAGTTTTCACAGCTATATGTATGTGCTGGTCAGGATATCTTTCAACACACATAGCGATGATGGATGCACTTGGATATAACGATTTAGCAGGTAAATCAATATTCGCACACACTATAGGCGGCTTAGTAGCCGGATTTTCAGCACATTTATTATTTGCAATATTAGCATAGATAGGAGAAGAAATGGACGAGAGACAAAGAGTAATTTCATTATTTAAATACATTAGGCAAACTATTGATGATAAATACAAGCCTATACTAAATGTTAAGGACGAGCTTTGGAATAAGTATTTGGATGAGATCAATCTTAATAATAAATTCCTTTATTTTTCTTGCGGAAGCGATTCAACAAGTGATGTGATTCTTAGAATTACTAGACCTTATTCGCAAAAAACGCAAGAAGATATTAGGGTGCAAAATTTATTTAAAGAGTTTAGAGAGCTTTACTACAAGCTTGAGAACGAATCTCATTTATATGAATTAGTCTTTGCTAATGGTATTTTAATATCAAAATATGATAAGAACATTTATCATCCTATATTAATAAAGAGGGCAGCTATTGATTTTGATTCAAGAAAAGATAGTATAGCTATACGCGATACAAACAGAGACATGACGCTTGATATAAAACTAATATCTTTAATTGATAATATAAATCACTTAGAGCTAAAAAATATCATGGAGCACATATCCATGAACTATTACCACCCATTTGATACAGCGTCAATGGGTGAGTTAATGAAGTCTATGGCAAAAAGGCTGCATACGGACTCATCTTATCAAGAGACAAATGCGAGTGAAACGGATAAAGCCTTTACCATAATCAATAGACCATTATTATATTTAAGAAATAAAGAAACTGATTTTATACAAAATCTTGATGAAATGATTGAGTCCATAGAAAAAGGTTCAGAAGTAAACAAGAGCCTACTTAATCTATGCGGCGTAAACATCAAGGAAAAGGAAGCAGAAGAGAGAGCTGAGACGCTTGATGACAAGATCAGAAACATCGAAGGCATTTCGCAAAGTGTTTTATTCACTAAAGAAGCTAACAAGGAGCAACTTGAAGTAGCTGAAAGAATTGCTAACTACGATACTGTTTTGGTGCAAGGACCTCCAGGAACAGGCAAGACTCATACCATAGCGAACCTATTGGGCGATATCTTAGCTAGAGGTAAAACTGTTTTAGTCGCATCACAAACGAAAAAAGCTTTATCGGTACTAAAGAGCATGACTCAAGAAGAGATCAGAGCCCTTTGCGTATCAACTATTGACGACAATAACGAGGACATGGAAAAATCCATCGACTCAATCACTGATTATATAAGCAATCACTCCATTGAAGAGCTTAAAGAAAAGATACAAAAGCTTAATATGGATAGAAATATTCTTATAGAAAGACTTAATGAAACAAGAAAGAAAATCTTTAGCATCAAATCATCTGAGCTAAAGAGCATTACTATTGGAGAAGAAGTTTTTAGTCCTATAGATGCGGCGAGATTCTTGCATGACCATGTGGGTCTAAACAAGATACCGGGCGAGGTGAAGCTATATGAAGAGCTTCCTATACAAAAAGGCGACATAGACTTTTTATACTACTCAAACGAGGCTCTTACTAGAGAGGACGAGAAAGAACTAAACATAGGTCTACCTGATCCAAATACTATACTCAGTCCAGAGGATTTAGAAAAGGCCATAGATGCGATGGATGCTGCACTTCTTAGAGCAAAGACTCTTAAGGAAGAGATTAGAAGAAATATCACTTTAAAGGAAAAAGTCTACCTTGATCAAAACGCTCTTTATAGTGGCAAGGCAGATGAAGATTTTAGAGATATATATGAAAAAATTGATTATATCAATAGCCTTGATAAGCTAGAAGATTGGCAAATAAAAGTAATTGTTAGCGCCAAGGCAGGCAATGCTGACAAGAAGAGCTATATTAGATTAACAGAATTAATCACAGAGCTTGATGATTACTACGACAGAAACATTGATCACTTAAGAGGCAAGAGACTTATATACCCAAGTGATATGAATCAAAAAGAGCTAAGACAGTCACTCGAAGAGATGAGAGCAAGGCTTGTTGAAGGCAAAAAGATCAAGGGTATATCCGCCATGTTTAAAAATTCGTGGAAAAAAGTTTTGGCAAGCGTTAGTATTAACGGCCAAGGCCTAGTAACTGTCGAGGATATGGATGACGCTATAGTAAATATAAATCTAGATATAAAGATTTCCGAGCTAAAAGCACTTTTCGATGAACTTATATATAAGACAAATGCTGATTTTGACAGAGAAAAGCTTATTGAAAATAAAGAACTATTAAGCTATTTGCCACTAATTACAAAGCTTATGAAGTTCTACGACGAAAACATTCAGTCTTTGTTCAAGCTAATGCAAGACAAGGGTATCAACGTGAACAGCATCTTTGTCAATAACAAAGTTTTATCGCCACATGATTCATTTATCAAAGAGATGAATCTAATTAAAAACGATTTAAGAAAATACATTGAGCTAGCTGATGAATATGATTTAAAATATATTCCAGCTAAGGCAAAGCTTGATGATACACTTGATAAATTAAAAGTAGATGAAGATAATAAGTCTGATTTACTTTTACTAATGAATACGGCGATTGAGACTAAGTACTATGATAGCTATAGAGATAGTTTTGAAAATCTTAAAAAGACTTACGAAAAAATTAAAATACTTAAGAAGAGAAACGAGCTTCTTGACAAATTAGCAGCTGTTGCGCCAACTTGGAAAGAGTTTATATATAATCGCTTTGATATTCATGGTCTTAAGGACGCACCTGAAAATATCGAAGAAAATTGGTATTACAAGCAATTTGATGGCATTATAACAAAGATAAATAGAACGCCTTATGAAAAATATCAAAAGATGATGACTTGGTACAAAAAGCAGCTTTATGACATAACTAAAGAGCTCGCTTCAAACATGGCATGGCACTCATTTATGCTTAAGATTAAGGACGATATAGAGAAAAAGCAAGCATTACAAGGCTGGCAGCTAACTATGAAAAAGATTGGCAAAGGCACTGGCAAGCAAGCAATTGGCTTAAAGAAAGAAGCAAAAGAACTTCTTAAGAAGTGCCAAAGAGCTGTTCCTGCTTGGATCATGACCATTGACAAGGCACTTGAAAGTCTTGATTATAATCAAAAATTTGACTATCTGATCATTGATGAAGCATCTCAAGCAGATATCTCATCTATACCTATACTTCAATTGGCGAAAAAGGCAATTATAGTCGGCGACGATGAACAAGTTAGTCCACAAGCAGTCGGCATTGACCAAGACAAACAAAGAAATCTTATAGATATGTACATTAAAGACAAGGTGGCAAACAGCCATTTATATGATTTAAACTCATCTCTATACGACATACTTAAGACAAGCTTCCCAGTTTTGACTCTTAAAGAGCACTTTAGAAGCGTGCCAATGATAGCTGCTTACTCAAATTTTATTTCTTATGATGGTATAATAAAGCCACTAAGAGAGTCATCGTCGACAAAAGTTCAACCTGCACTAAAATTAGTCAAATTAGATGGCATTAAAAATGAAGATAGAGTGAATGAAGCAGAAGCAAATTATATTGCAGATGAAATACTAAGGATAAAAGATGAGCCTGATTATGAGGGCAAAACAATCGGCGTTATATCACTTGCTAGCGAGGATCAAGCTAAGTTTATAGATAAGCTTCTTATAGAAAAATTAAGTCTACAAGATTATGACAGGCTAAATATTTTATGCGGTAGACCAGCGGCTTTCCAAGGCGATGAGAGAGATATAATATTCTTAAGTACAGTTGATTCAAACGATAAAGATGAAACGCTTAAAGTTTTAAACGAAGGCGCCTACGATGTGAACAAGAAAAAATACAACGTAGCCGTATCAAGAGCAAAGGATCAAGTAGTTTTAGTAACATCGCTTGATTACAAGAAAGATCTAAAACTTGGCGACATCAGAAGAACTTTAATTGAATTTTTCATAAATCCTGAGGACAAGATGGTCTTTGACAAGAGAAATAGATATGAGCTGTCATCATTTGAAGAAGACATAAAGAAAGAGCTTGAAGAAAGAGGCATAGAAGTAAAAACTAATGTTGAGGCAGGTCTTTATAATATAGCACTACTTGCTATAAAAGATGATAAGAAATTTATAGTAGAAGCAGAAGGATCAGAATTTGATATAGACGACGAAACAATCATCGATCAAATGGAAAAGAGAGATATTTTGGAAAGAGTTGGCTGGAACTTTGCTAGCATCAGAAGCACAAAATATTATTTCGATCCGTCAAAGGCGATAGATGATTTAATTAACGATATGAAGTAGAAGGTGATTTTTTGGACGCACTTAGAGAAGCAGGCGTACTATTACCAATAAGTATGCTTAAGAGCAAATATAAGCACGGCACATTTAAAGACGCCATGAAGGCGGTAGATTTTTTACATGGCTCAGCTCAAAAAATTTGGCATATAGAGCCAATCATGTATATGGATTCAGATTTGAGAAATTATAAAACCATATCCCAGTTTGCCATCGACCCAATATATGCAGACCTTGATGAATTCATTAACATGGGGCTACTTAGCACGGCAGAAATATTTAAGCTAGACGAAGAAGCCGAGAAAAAATTTGACGCTCATGACAAAGAGCTAATAAAGACAGAAAAGATTAAAGCGCTTAGGCTGGTATATAAAAGAGCTTATCAAGACTTTACTAAAGAAGCCATATATCAAGAATTTATTAAAGAAAACGAGTATTGGTTAAAAGATTTTGCTTTATTTATGACTATATATAATAAGAAGAATTCTTTTGAAGATTTTTCTGAAGAAGAGATAAATATTAATAAGTATAAGGATAATTTAGATGCGGATATAGAAGAAGAAGCAAAATTCCAAGAGTTTCTTCAGTTCCTTTTATATAGACAGTATTTAAAATTAAAAAATTATGCTAATAACTTAGGCGTGAAAATTTTATGTGATTTATCATTTTATCTAAACGAATTTTCTTCAGATGTCTGGGCAAAGAAAGACTACTTCGAGGTTGATAACAAGCTAAGACCGCTTAATTATGCCATAAAAGCAATCGAAGAGGATAAGGACTTAAATAAAATTGACAAAAGATTGGTTTATAGCTTTGACTTCATCGCCTTTGACAGCTATGAGTATATAAAAGAAAAATACGGATACTATTCAAAATTATTTGATTACATTAGATTAGTTGACATAGAAGATTACGAAACAACAATAAAAGTTGACGCAAAAACCATGGACGCGGACACTATAAGCGCAGATAAAAACCCTATAGAAGAAATTTTTGCTGTTTTGAAAGAAAATGATATAATAGATAAAGTTTTTACTGATTATATTAGATGCAATTCAAAAATTATTAAAAAAATAATGAAAGAAGGCAAAGTTTTTGAGTCAAAAACAATACAAGATGCCTTTGATATAAATGCAGATGAAAAGAGTTTGCCTCTTAACCTTGACAAGACTACTGTATATTACAGTTCAGACTTTGATATGAAAGAGCTAGATAAGTATTTAAATTCATCAAGCGATATGAAGCTAAGGATAGAAGACTACACAATGAAGAAAAATTTCACAACACTTGATATCGTTGAAAGAATGTACAGCTCAAACGCATCCAAGGTAATCATTGCTATATGGGACCTCTTAGATGATGTAAACAAGAGGACTAGAGAACTTGATCTAGATGAAATAAAACATAAATTAGAAACAATTTTAAAACAATACATGGTACAATTTTTACGCTAAACGAAATAATATTTACGGTAGACGAAATATTTTTATAGAATAAGAATGTCTATAAAGCCTTGATATATGAATTTATTAGTTCAATATCGAGGCTTTATTTATTTATAATTATTCAAAAAACTTGACTTTTATGATAAGAGAGTTTATAATAGTCAATGTAGATACTAATTTTATTTTAAGGAGGAAATTAAAATGAAAAGCAAAAAGTTTTTAGCTTTATTACTAGTTTTAGTAATGGCTATAAGCGTACTAGCAAGCTGTAAGCCAGCTGATAAACCAGCTGATGCTGACAAACCAGCTACAACAGATGAAGGAAAAGAAGAAGGCAAGGAAGAAGCTCCTGCAGATACAGGCGCTTTAACTGAAATGCCAACAGACGGTGAACCAGATGCTGATCAATATATAAACACATTTGATACAGCTCATCCAAACACATTAGACCCTGCTAAGGGAAGCGATAGTTATGGTAACGGTATATTACTTAACATTCTTGAACCACTTGTAAGAATTCAAGACGTAAAAGGACAAATGGGTTCAGTTGAATATGTACCAGCTGGAGCTGAAAGCTGGGATCTTTCTGAGGACGGTCTTACTTATACATTCCATGTTAGAGAAGGAAACGTATGGAACGACGGTACTCCAGTAACTGCAAAAGACTATGAATATGGTATCAAGAGATGTATAGATCCAAGAACAGCATGTCCATATGCTAACAACACATACTATATCAAGGGAGCTGAAAAAGTTAACAAAACTAAATTAGCTGAAGGTCAAGAACCTGATTATTCAGAAGTAGGCGTAGTAGCTAAAGATGACAAAACTCTAGAAATCACTCTAGAACATCCAGTTCCATTCTTTATCGATATTGTAACAACAAGAATTTTCTTCCCACAAAGACAAGACTTAGTTGAACAATACCAAGACACTTACTCAACAAGTCCAGAAACTGCTCCACAATGTGGACCATTCATTCTAAAAGACTGGGTTATCAACTCTGAACAAAACTATGTTAAGAACGATAACTATTGGGATAAGGACAATGTAAAATTAAGTAAATATAAAGTATCTATAATCAAAGACTCAAACACTATTTTCAACGCACTTAAAGCAGGTCAAATCGACTACGCAGGTGTAGGCGATCCTAAGTGGAAAGGCGAATTCTTAAATAACCCTGATTACTACAGCACAGTAAGAGCTAACCCTGATACAACATATTTCATGTTTAACTGCAATGCAGATTCAAACACTGCAAACAACAAGGTTAGACAAGCTATCTCTATAGCTCTTGACAGACAAGAATTAATCGATTCTTGCTACAACGGTGTTCCAACAGCTGCATTTGACTTCGTACCACCAGCAGTAACTGTACAAGGTAAAGAATTCAACAAGCTAGGAGAAGGTTGGGTTAAGAAATTAGCTGAAGACAATCCAGATCCAAAGGCTTTATTTGAAGAAGGCGTTAAGGAAGCAGGTTTAGGAGATCCATCAAGCGTTACAATCAAGCTAATGGGTTCAGATACATCTCAAGAAGGAAGAACTTCTGGAGAATTCGTACAACAATGTCTAGAAGAAGCATTAGGATGCAAAGTTGAAGTAGATAACCAAGACTGGTCACAATTTATCAATATCGTTCAAACTGGTAAAGGTTGGGATATTGCATGGTTAGCTTGGGGTGCAGACTTCAACGACCCATCAAACTTCCTAGAAACTTGTCATTCACAAACAGCTGCTTATCCTACAGGATACAAGAACGAAGAATTTGATAAGCTATTAGACGAAGCTAAAGTTGAACAAGACGCTGATAAACGTGTTCAATTATTCCACGATGCAGAAAAGATTCTTCTATATGATGACGCAGCTCTAAGCCCAGTAATTCACAGAATTGCTAACGTATTTAGAAGATCATACATCAGAAACGCTAACTACAGCTTCTTCTCTACAATGGGTATGTCAAGAATATTCACAAGCGGAAGAAAGTAATTTTAACAAAATTTAATTTAGGAAAAGGGGATTTTTCCCCTTTTCTTAGATTATAAGAAGAAATTAGGAGGATAATATGATAAAGTATATCGTAAAAAGAGTTATTTACTTATTCATCACTCTTTTTATAATCACTACTGCAACATTTTATCTAATGCATACTATTCCTGGGGATCCTTTGACAGCAAGAGTACAAAAGAATTTACCAGAACAAGTTAGAATTAACTTTGAGAAGAAGTATGGTTTGGATAAGCCGTTGTATGAACAATACGGATTGTTCCTTAAAAACATGACTCAAGGAGACTTTGGCGAATCAATTACATATCCAGGTGTAAAGATTGCTGACAGAATTTTTAAAACTGCACCTATATCAGGTGCTTTAGGCGGAACTGCCTTATTTATAGGCTTTGTTTTAGGTATGGTTTTAGGTATAATTGCCGCTTTAAACAGAGGCAAGTGGCCTGACTACCTAGTAATGTTCCTTGCAATTATAGGTATAGTACTACCTTCATTCGTACTAGCAACATTATTACAATATGTTTTTGCAAATAAATTAGCATTATTACCAGTTATGGGCTGGGGCTCAGTTAAGAACGCGGTTCTTCCTGTTATAGCTCTAAGCTTTGGTACTATAGCTACTTATGCAAGATACATGAGATCTTCTGTACTAGAAGTTATCAACTCAGACTATATCTTGACTGCAAGAGCAAAAGGCGTAAGTGAATTTAATATAGTAAGGAAACACGTATTTAAGAACGCCTTTATTCCGTCACTAACTATACTTGGACCACAAATCGGCGGTATCTTCGCTGGTTCATTCGTTATTGAAAAGATATTCTCTATACCAGGACTAGGTTTCTTCCTAGTAACATCAATTCAAGATAGAGACTATCCAATGATTATTTCATCTACAATATTCTTTGCATTCTTATTTGTTGTTGCAACACTTATTGTAGACGTACTATATGTTATAGTCGATCCAAGAATCAAACTTACAGAAGATTAATCAGGAGGTAAACATGGAAGAAAAAGATTTAAAACTTACTCCTGAGATGTTCAAAAGGATACCAAAAAACGATGAAGAAGCAGAACTTATTGCTAGACCTTCAATATCTTTTTGGCAAGATGCATGGAGAAGATTAAAAGAAAATAAAGTAGCTATGCTAGCACTTGTGCTACTAGGATTACTTATATTTTTAATTATATTTGGACCATACTTTAACAGCTATAGTCCTACAAAAATTCAATCGAAATTAAAAGATATAACACCAAACTCACAATTCTGGTTTGGTACAGACAGCTCCGGCCGTGATATATTCACAAGAGTTTTCTTTGCTGGTAGAACATCACTTATAGTTGGTGTTGCCGGTGCTTTGATATCAACTATAGTTGGTCTTTTATATGGCGCTATATCTGGATATCTTGGTGGAATTGTAGATATGGCTATGATGAGAATACTAGAAATTCTAGCATCTCTACCATATTTACTAGTTGTTATCGTATTACAAATCAGACTTGAAACAAGAAACTTATGGACTTTGCTTTTAGCCCTTACTATAACAGGCTGGACAGGTACAGCTCGTATGGTTCGTGCTGAAGTTTTAAGAATAAAAGCACAAGAGTACGTTCTTGCAGCTAGAACACTTGGTGTTAGCTCATGGAAGATAATTACTAAGCACTTAATACCAAACGCAATGCCTATACTTATAGTAGGTATTACATTTGACGTTCCAGGATTTATATTCTCAGAAGCCTTCCTATCATACTTAGGTATAGGTCTTCAATCACCTGCAACATCATGGGGTATTATGTGTTCTGAAGCGACAGCTACTTTCATGTACTTACCACATCAAATGTTCTTCCCATCACTAATGATAGCCATAACAATGTTATGCTTTACACTTCTTGGTGATGGACTTAGAGACGCACTTGATCCAAAACTAAGAAAGTAGGAGGCTAATGATGGAAAACAGAGAAAAACTATTAGATGTTAAAAATCTTAACGTTTCTTTCCATACTTACGCTGGAGAAGTAAAGGCTGTTAGAGGTTTAGACTTCCACCTTTATCCAGGTGAAACATTGGCTTTCGTAGGTGAAAGTGGATGCGGAAAGAGCGTTACAGCAAAATCACTAATGAGACTACTTCCAAAGGATAGTAGTGAAATAAAAAAAGAATCACAAATTATATTTAACGGTAAGAATGTCTTAGCTATGAACTCAAAAGAGTTAACAGACCTTAGAGGTAACGATATATCTATGATATTCCAAGACCCAATGACTTCTTTAAACCCAACAATGAGAATTGGCGATCAAATTAAAGAAGCATTAAAGATACACAGACACTTAAGCGGCTCTGAAGCTGACAAGGTTGCTACTGATTTGCTTGAACTAGTTCAAATACCAGAAGCAAAGAATAGACTTAAAGCTTATCCACATGAATTATCAGGTGGTATGAGACAAAGAGTTATGATTGCGATTGCACTTTCATGTAATCCAAAACTTCTTCTTGCAGACGAGCCAACAACAGCTCTTGACGTAACAATTCAAGCGCAAATCCTTGATTTACTTCAAGATCTTAAGAAGAGATTAAATACAGCCATCATACTTGTAACACATGACCTTGGCGTTGTTGCTAACTTTGCTGAGAGAATTCAAGTTATGTATGCTGGTGATATCATTGAAGAAGGAACTACAGATGAGATCTTCTACAATGCTAGACACCCATACACATGGGCTCTACTTAACTCAATTCCAAAGGTTCACGCAAAAGACGTTGAACTAAGAGCATTAGGTGGTACACCACCAGATTTATTATTACCATTACCAGGATGCCCATTTGCAGCTAGATGCTCTAGAGCTATGGAAATCTGTAAAAAGGTACATCCTCCAAAGACTGAACTTTCTCCAACACATCACAACTGGTGCTGGCTAGAACATGAATTAGCTGGAGATATTGATTGGGATGCAATGAGAGGAGGAGCATATTAATGGCTAAATTTACTGAAAAACTTATAGAAGTTAAAAATTTAAGTAAACACTTCAACGTTGGTAAGGGTAAAGTTCTTAAAGCTGTTGATAATGTTAACTTTGATATCTACAAGGGCGAAACATTCGGTGTTGTAGGTGAATCTGGTTGCGGTAAGACAACTTGCGGTAGAACAGTTCTTGGTATGTATAGAGCAACTAAGGGACAAGCTTTATTTAACGGTAAAGACATTCACTCACTTAGAGGTAAGGAAGCTATTGATTTTAAGAAGAATGCTCAATATATCTTCCAAGACCCATATGCATCACTTGACCCAAGAATCACAGTTGGTGATATCATTGCTGAAGGTATGGATGTTCACTTCAACTATAGTCATGAAGAAAGACAAGCTAAGATAAATGAATTACTTGACAAAGTAGGTCTAAATAAGGAACACGCTCTTAGATACCCACATGAGCTATCAGGTGGACAAAGACAAAGAGTTGGTATAGCAAGATCACTTGCTGTAGAACCATCATTCATTGTCTGCGACGAACCTATCTCAGCTCTAGACGTATCTATTCAAGCACAAATCGTTAACCTACTAAACAAGCTTCAAGACGAACTTGGCTTAACATACATGTTCATCTCACACGACTTGTCCATGGTTAAGCACATTTCTGACAGAATCGCAGTAATGTATCTTGGCTCAATCGTTGAACTTGCAGAAAGCTCACAAATTTATGAAGCTTCACTTCATCCATATACACAAGCTTTAATGAGTGCTATACCAGTACCAGACCCACATGCAGGATCAGCAAAGAATAGAATCAAGCTTGAAGGAGAAGTGCCTTCACCAATTAACACTCCACCAGGATGTAAATTTGTTAACAGATGTAGGTATGCTATGGACATCTGCCACAAAATTGAACCTGAACTTAAGGAGTTAAAGCCTGAACACTTCTGCGCATGCCACTTGTATGACAACGGTTTGATAGACTTAAAAGATGCAAAGGTAACACAAGATTTAGGAAATAAATAATTCAATAAAGTATATGATTAAAGGGGGAAGAGATTTTCTTTCCCCTTTAAAATATTAGGAGCATAAGAAATGAAAAATAAAAAATTAATAAAAATATTATTTTCTATCTACATTCTCTTTTTAATTCTATTTGTCGTTTTAAAATTTGATGGCAGCTTTGAAAGGATAATTTCATTGCATAATAGTATAATAGAAAATGAAAAAGATGTTCTTAGAAATATAAATTTAATTCCATTTAGAACTATGTCTCCATACCTGAAAAATATTACAGAGACTTATGCTTTTAAAAATATTGCGGCTAACATTGTAATTTTTATTCCTTTGGGATTTTTTATTTCGAATAAGAACCCCAAAAATGTATTTAAAGCACTTATAATTTGCCTAGGAGTAATACTTTCAATTGAGCTTATACAATTATTTTTTAAAATAGGATTTTTTGATGTAGACGATATAATTTTGAATTTTATAGGATCATTACTTGGAGTATTTATGAGTTTATTTGTACGAAAAATGTAGCTAGCAATTTGCTAGCTACCTTAATTTATCTAGATACTTACTTTATCAAAGCTCCAAACATTCATAAAGAACTCATATATCCTGTAAAAAATGGCCTTTGGTGACACAAGATTAAAAAATAAACAAGTATATAGATTTAGCCATGAAGTTATTCAGGGCTTTTCTTATGCATCTTAAGCACTGTTAAATGTATCATAGAAGAAAAACAACTACATATATAGAAACTCATGTTATAATTAAAACAAGAAAGGGGGATATAGTATGAAAGTTAATATAGAGCTCTCAAACGAATACAAAGAGCCAGAGATACTTATTCGAACTGATAAAGTCACTGACGAAGTCAAGAGACTAGTAGCATTATTAGATAGTGCCAGTAAACCAATCATCGTAAAAAAGGATGATGGCAAAATCATAATTAAGCCAGAGGAGATTTATCTCTTAAGAGTGGAGGCTGAGGGGCTAGCGATATATCTTGAAAGTGATAGATACCTATCTAAGGACAGTTTAAAAAGCTTTGAAGAGAGGCTTCCCAAGAATTTTATACGCATTTCAAAGCAGGTGATAATCAATGCAGAAAAATTAAAGCGTGTTGAGGCTGGTTTTAGTGGAAACTTTACAGTCTTTCTTGGAAACTCATTGAAAGATTATGTAACAAGAAACTATATAACCGATTTGAAAAATTATTTAGGAATATGAGGTGTTATTATGAAATTTAAAAAATTAATTAAGTCTACGTTATATGCTATATCAGTATCTTTATTTTTTACAGTTTTTGGCCTTATAGGTAAAGAGCAAGTTTCAGGTGGAGTGCTTGAGCTTGGATCATATGGCTTTACTAAGGCGATGATTGCAACATTATTAATAGGTCTTGGATACGGCATACCTTCGCTTATATATGATCTTAAATCTATGAGCATAGCGCTTAAGTCAGTCATATATATGTGCACAGGGGTAGGGATAATGATACTAGTTTTTCTTAAGTTCGGCTTTATACAAGAAGGCTACGGACTAGGTGACATACTTAAGATGCTTATAGTACCTGTTGGAATTGCTTTTTTATTATGGTATGCGCAATACATGAAATATAAAAAGGTGGCAAAGTTAATGAATGAAAAATTAAAAGATAACAAATAGTTTTGACGCAAAAAAGGTAGCTAGCAATTTGCTAGCTACCTTAATTTATCTCTACACTTATATTATTCGGCTGCACTTACTTTGTCAAAGCTCCATACATTCATAAAAAACTCATATATTCTATCGAAGATAGTTTTCTTTGTCAGGCTATTCATAGCGATGGCATCTGTCTTAAAAACTTCTTCACCATCGATGTAAACTTTATATTCACCAACTTTATCATCTTTTTTTATGCGGCTATAATCAAGATCTGCGTCCATAATAAATTTTGTCTCTGTATCAATACCGTTGTTAAGCGAACGAACGAAGTCCTCTTTTGGTTCTATCTCAAGCATTTCTTCCTTATAATCATCAAGACCATATTTTGCGATTTTGCTTGATTTTTTTGAAAGAAGTATCTTTTTTGAATAATTTTCTAAGGCATATTCATAGGCTGTGGCTGAATTTTCTTCTCTTAGTGCCTTTGTCTTGGCGCCAAGCATAACAAAGATTATCTCGTTATCTTCGGTTTTTATTCCATCACCAAGGCTATGAAAAGTTGCTACGAAGCAAAATCCTGCATCACGCGTAGTTCCTGTCTTAAGTCCAGTAACTCCCTCACGACCAAAAAGCGGGTTGGTGTTGTCATCGTGATAATCTTTCTCAGGGTAATCGATCGCTACTGTCATGGTATAGTCAATATAGTTAGGATGCTCTTTGATTATTCTCTTCGTTAAATCAAGTACGTCCTTCGCACACATTGAGTTTTGCTTAAGGTCGGGTAGGCGAGGAAGACCGTGAGCATTATAAAATATTGCGCCACTATATCCAAGCTCTTTTGCTTTTTTATTCATCATAGTTACGAAAGCTGCTTCACTGCCAGCTATGTGCCTTGCTATGGCGGCTGTAACATCATTACACGAGTTTGTCATCATTATCTCAAGCATTCTATGAAGAGTGTATTTTTCTCCAGGTTTTATTCCTAGTCTATTGCCAGTTGGGTAGCAGTCTTCTTTTTTTATCTCAATCTCGTCACTCTCGTGAATATCGCCGCTCTTTAATTTATTTAGTGCTATATAAAAGGTCATAAGCTTTGATACCGAGGCTATGGGCACTGTTTCATTAATGTTCGCGGAGCTTGATATGATGGAGTCAGTCTCTACATTGTAGAGTATATATGCTCTTGTATCTTTAACTTCTAAATCTTTTGCAAAGCTTAAATTTGTACATAGCATTAAAACTATTAGCAAAAATATTATGCTTCGTTTAAATTTATGCATCATGCGCCTCCTTTAATTTCAAAATGCACTCCTTGTCAGAGTAGTGGACCTTTTCGCCCTTAATTAGCTGATAAGTTTCGTGGCCCTTGCCAGCTACGACAATGATGTCATTTTTGTCAGAAAGTTCATAGCTTAATTCAATCGCTTTTTCTCTATCGGGCTCAGTATAGTGAATTCCTTTTATAAAAGAAGCAATCTCATTACAGATTTTAGCTGGGTCTTCAAAATTTGGATTGTCCGATGTGACTATGCTTATATCAGCAAGTTCATCGCTTACTTCAGCAAGTTCTTCACGTCTTTTTTCACTTCTTCCACCGACAGAGCCAAAAACAGTAATTATTTTATTTTTCTTAAAATGTTTCAAAGTCTCAAGAATTGACTTTAAAGAGATATAATTGTGAGCATAATCAATGATGTAGAGCCTATCATTAACATTTATTTCTTCAAAGCGGCCGCGAATTGAAATATTTTTAACCGCGTCTATAATTTCGCTCCAATCGTATCCTATCTCCTTCAAAACACTGATGGCTGCGAGATAATTATAGATATCATATTTAGATATGCTTTTTACTTCAAAAACTTTGCCATTTATATCAAAATCACTTTGGATTTTAAATATATCGTCAGAAATAACTATATTTTCGGCTTTATAATCACTTTCTTCATTTATTGAGAAATTAATTCCATTTTTTATAGTCTCTCTAAGTTTTTCATCGTCTTTATTATAAATAAATTTTTTGGAAATATCCTTCAAAAGCATCTTGCTATGGAAATAATCATCAAAGTCTGGGTGCTCGATGCCGCCTATGTGATCGTGCGAAATATTTGTAAATAAGCCGATATCAAAATTAATTCCATAAAGCCTTTTCATCTTAAGGCCGATGGACGAAGCTTCCAAAACGCAGTGAGTGATTTTTTCTTTGCGCATATTATTAAGAATTCTATAGACTTCATAGCTCTCTGGCGTAGTATTATCAACAGCTTCCTCTTTATCGGCGTAAAAAACACCGTTGGTACCAATGATTCCAGGTTTTGCACCCATCTTTTTAAGCGCTTCATATATGATATTAGCTGTAGTAGTTTTGCCTTTAGTTCCAGTTATCGCTATCATCTTGATATCTTCATCTGGTTTATTAAAAAAGTTTCTTGAGATAGTAGCAAGAGCCTTTCTTGTGTCATTAACTTTTATAAAAGTGGCATCAATATAAGCATGTGCCATGCTATCGTCCTCGACGACAAAGACGCGAACACCTTTTTCATAAGCATCTTTAATGTATTTGTGGCCGTCACTAAGAGCGCCTCTAAGCGCAACGAAGAGAGTGCCTTTTTGGGCATATTTACTATTGTAGATGATGTCTTCTATGCTTTCATCGCCAGTATAATCACAAATGCCCAATAATATATCTTTAAGTAACATAATTTTACTCCTAACAAATAATCTTTCTATTATTATATAACGAAGGCTTTCTTTTTTCAAGAGCTATGACAATAATAGCTTAAAGCTTATAAAGTGCTTGAAAAAATTCTTCCTTTATTATATAATGAATTGGGGTGATATTAATGAACACGTTATCAGTAAAAATAAATGATTTTTTATATTACATCGGAGTTAATGACAGACAAACTCAATTATTTGAAAATCAATGGCCACTTGAAAGAGGTGTTTCATATAACTCTTATGTAATTAAGTCAACAAAGACCGCCTTACTTGACACAGTAAAAATAACAAAGGTAGATGACTTTGTGACAAAGCTAAAAGAAGTGCTTGAGGGAAGAGACCTTGATTATTTAGTTATTCATCACATGGAACCAGACCACTCTGGTGCGATTGAAACTATAATCGATCTTTATCCAAATGTTAAACTAGTTGGTAACAAGAAAACTTTTGAACTTCTTGAAAACTTCTATAGTGTTAAGGACAATCTAATCCTTGTTGATGATTTCGATACTCTTGACTTGGGCGAAGTATCACTTAAATTTATCAAGACACCTATGGTACATTGGCCAGAATCAATGGTTAGCTACGAAGAAAAATCAGGCATATTATTCTCACAAGATGCTTTCGGCGGTTTTGGTGCGCTTGATGGAACAATTTTCGATGACGAGATAAACTGGGATTTATATAGATCTGAGACAAGACGTTACTATTCAAACATAGTAGGAAAGTTCTCAAGACAAGTTCAAACAGCTCTTAAGAAGCTTGCAGATCTTAAGATAAACATGGTTTGCCCTGTTCATGGACCGGTTTGGAGAGAAAATCCAGATAAGATTATAGCATGCTATGACAAATGGTCTAAGCAAGAGACTGAGGACGGTGCAGTAATTGTTTATGGATCAATGTATGGCAATACTGAGATGATGGCTGAAGCTATCGCAAGAAGACTTGCTGAAAGAGGCGTTAAAAATATAAAGATGTTTGACGTATCAAAGACACACAAGTCCTACATCCTAAACGAAATTTGGGAGTATAAAGCGCTTATACTTGGCTCATGCACATACAATAACGATTTGTTCCCACTAATGCATGATTTAGTCAACGTTTTAGATATGAACAAATTACAAAATAGAATCATAGCTGTATTTGGCTCATATAGCTGGTCAGGTGGAGCATTAAAAGCACTTGAAAAATTCAGAGACGCATCAGCTATGGATAAAGTTGAGACAACAGTTGAAACAAAGAGTGCGCCTACAATGGATGATTACATGAAACTTCGTCAAATAGCTGATGAAGTTGCTGACAAATTAGAAAACAAATAAAAATAAATAAAGCAATTTGGGTATATACAAAGAGAGGTGATATTATGGAAATAACAAAAGACATGCTAATAGGAGATTTACTAAGAGCAAAACCAGAAGCAGCATACATCCTAATGGAACACGGTATGGGATGCGTTGGATGCCCTTCAAGCCAAATGGAATCAATTGAAGAAGCTTGCCAAGTTCACGGACTTGATCTAGAACGCTTGATGAAAGCTTTAAATGAGTAATTAAGAGCCCTTTTTTAAGGGCTTTACATAAGGAATATCATGGAAATATATACAAAAGATTATAAATTTAAGGAAAAAAGTATAAAAAAAGCAGTTGAGTCTATGGTCGATGCGGCCTTTGCTCAGCTTTATGCCCATGGGATTAAAGACGATAAAGTAGCTTGGATGATATATAAGTGGCGTATTGATTTTATGGATGAATTCTATAATATGGACTATGACGCTATCACAGTTCATACAACGCCATCTGGAGTCAATCGCTTCTTTTCATACAGACAATTTATCGTTGAAGCGAGTGGCAAGAGCATAATCAAGGCGACTTGTGAGATCATCTATGTGGATAAATCCAGCATGAGACCCATTAGGACAAATGATTTTGGAAATGATTTTCAAAAGCTTTTTGATGATGAGGACCTTGAGCTTGAAGAATACGATGGAAAAGCTAATATATCAAGCTTTTGTATAAAGAAAGAATATATTGACTCATACCACCATGTTAATAATGCAGTATATATAGATGAAATTATAAAAATATTAAATCAAGATATAAAGAGCATAAGACTTAAGTATGTAAAGCAGTGTCTTTTGGGAGAAAATGTTGAAATTGCCTACGAAATCAATGACGGTGAGGCAAATTTTAGATTTTTCTCTAAAGATGAGACTAAATTATATGCTAGTCTTAAATATTAGGAGGTAAATTATGAAAACAATTATGGCGGAAATCAATGTTTCTGAAGGAAGAAACATGGATACTATCGAAGCAATCAAAGAAGCCGTGCTAAAAGATAACAAGGTAACTATGGTTGACCTTAACTACGACAGTGACCACAACAGAAGTGTATTCACTTTTAAGGGTTCAGTTGAAGATACTCTAGAAGCAGCTAAAAGACTTGTAGATGTTGCTTTTGAAAGAGTTGATATGACTACTCAACATGGATCACATCCTCGTCAAGGAGCTGTTGACGTAGCAGCTTGGGTACCAGTTAAGGACATGAGTACAGATGAAATGAACGAAGTAGTTCATGCATTTGGTAAATATGTTGGCTCAAAAGGCGTTCCAGTATTTTATTACGAAGACTCAGCTACTAGAGAAGACAGAAAATCACTAGTTAAGCTAAGAAAAGGCGAGTACGAAAGCCTTGAAGAAAGACTTAAAGACGCTGAAAATTGGACACCAGACGAAGGCGAAAGAAAATTCAATCCAAAGAGCGGAGCAACAGTAACTGGAACAAGATTCCCACTTATTGCTTTTAACGTTTATTTAAATACTGAAGATATGGAAATCGCTAAAGCTGTTATGAGATCAGTTAGAGCAAAGACTGGCGGATACACAGCAGTAAGAGCTATAGCTCTACCGATCGAAGATCAAAAATGCACTCAAGTATCAATGAACTTAGTTAATTATGAATTAACACCTATCCACAGAGTTTTTGAAACTATCAAGAGTGAAGCAGAAAGCTATGGCGTTACAGTTAAGTCATCAGAACTAGTTGGACCAGTTCCAGCTTATGCATTAGAAGAATTATTAAGATTCTATATTAGATTAGGAAACGGCTTTACAGCTGATCAAATCTACAATTAATATTTAAAAATACTATAAAAGGAGGTATTCATCATGGACAACGACAGAAGAGAAATAGAGCTTGAACAAGATAAAAATGAAATATTAGACTTATACAAAGGAAAAAAGCCAAAAGCCCTGATTCAAAAGCTCTCTAGTATGAATGCCGCCGATGTAGCTGAAATTTTGGACGAGTTGAAGGTAACTGATGCGACAGTTATCTTCAGACTCCTTCCTAAAGATAAAGCAGTAGATGTATTTACATACTTCGACTCGGAGCAGCAACAAGACATCATTGCGACAAGTACTGATGCGGATGTAGAGTACATTCTTAAAGAGATCTTCTTTGACGATAAGATTGACATGCTTGAAGAGATGCCAGCTAATATTGTTGATAGGATTCTTGAGAAATCTACTCCAAGTGAAAGAAAATTAATTAATCAGTTCCTAAACTATCCAGAAGATTCTGCTGGAAGTATAATGACAATCGAGTACTGCTCGGTTAAGAAGACATTAACAGTAAAAGAAGCTATGGCAAGACTTAAAAAAGTCGGCCTACAAAGAGAAACTATCTATACTATATATGTAGTTGATGATAATAGAAAGCTAGAGGGCATCGTCTCACTAAGAGAATTAGTTATGGCAGATGATGACAAAGTTATTGCAGATATCATGAACACAGATGTTGTTTATGTCAATGTTTATGAAGACCAAGAAATCGTTGCAGGAGTAATACAAAAGTATGACTTCGTTGCCGTACCAGTAGTTGATAACGAAGAAAGAATGGTCGGTATCATCACAGTTGACGACGTTATCGACATCATCGAACAAGAAGCAACAGAAGACTTCCAAAAGATGGCTGCCTTAAGTCCATCCGAAGACGAATACCTTGATACACCACCTATAACGCTAGCAAAACACAGGATAGCGTGGCTACTGTTCTTAATGGTGTCAGCTACACTAACTGGATCAATTTTACAGCGCTTTGAAGATTATATCGCAGCGATACCATCACTACTAATATTCATCCCGATGCTGATGGATACAGGCGGTAACGCTGGTAGCCAAAGTGCTACACTAGTTATTCGTGGTCTAGCAGTTGGCGAGATAGAGCCAAAAGACGCACTTAAAGTGCTTTGGAAAGAATTTCAAGTATCAATCATGGTTGGTGTAGTTTTAGCTATAGTTAACTATGGACGTATAAAACTACTTCATCCAAACCAAGACCCCAAAATAGCCATCACAGTATCCATATCCGTTATGTTTACAGTAATGCTAGCTAAATTAGTTGGTGGACTTCTTCCAATTGGCGCGAAGAAGATAAAACTTGACCCAGCCATCATGGCATCGCCACTAATCACGACTATAGTAGACGCCACATCATTAATTGTTTACTTTGCTGTAGCAAAAATGATGTTAGGCATATAGATTAAGGAGAAAGATTTGAAAACTATTATATTAACAGCTACTGCTGGTGAAGGACATAACTCAGTAGCTAGAAGTTTAGACAACGAGCTTAAGAGCCGCGGATTTGAAAGCGCAATCATAGACATTTGCCAAATCAATAGCAATTGGCTTAAAGATGTTGCCAATGGTTTTTACAATATGAGCATAAATTATTTCCCGACGCTTTATGGAGCAGCTTATGACTCAGCGGATAAAAAAGTTCAAGAGACTAACAGTGCTCAGCCGCGTAAATTAGCGCAAAAAACATTAACTGGCGAGATAAAAAAGTTTATCGATGATTTTAAGCCAGATGCCATCATAGCAACACATGTATTTGCAGCGAACATATTAAGTGACCTAGTACTTGATGGTTTTTACACTGGATTAACAGTAGGCATCATCACAGACTTTACTGTACATCCATTTTGGGAAGACAGTGAGGGAATTGATTATCTAGTATTGCCTCACAAGGACCTCGATATACAAATGCAAAGAAAAGAGATACCACTAGAGAAGGCTCTTCACTTTGGTATACCTATACACAAGAAATTTTTTGAGCATCTTGATAAAAAAGAAATGAGGGGGAAGCTTGGACTAGACGAAGACAAAGAAACGGTTTTACTTATGAGTGGATCCATGAGCCACGTTAGAGTTGACAAGGCTCTAAAGAGGATAGACAAGCTGCCAAATGATTTTCAAGTAGTAGTCTTTTTAGGAAAGAGAAAAACACTTCTTAAGAAGATTGAAAAAATGAAATTAAGACACAATATAAAGATAGTTGGCTTCGTATCAAACATCGAAGAGTACTATAGTGCAGCTGACATCATAATTACAAAGCCGGGCGGACTTACTACAAGTGAGTGCATCGCCAAGGGTCTACCGATGATAGTTGTTGATCCAATTCAAGGACAAGAGGCAAGAAACGTTGAATTTTTAACAAATCATCAGCTTATACTTGCTTCATCAAAAACTTATCGCGAGGTAGAAGCACTAAATACCTTTATGAACAATGACTTTGTTAGGGACAATATCCTTGTAAGCTTGGAACAAAACTATTTGGAAGATCCAGCAGAAAAACTTATAGATTTTATGGTGAAGAAACTTGAAAAATAAAAGAGAAGAATTAGATTTAATTATACAAGAGCAAGAGTATCCAAACCTTGCTTTTGCTTTTTATGAAGATAAAAAATACGTCGTGAAAAATGAAATATTAGGCCGAAAGCTTCGCTTAAGAACTAAAAGAAAAAAGAATGGCGCCTACATCTGTGATGTAATCGAAAAGCTTGAAGATAGCGTGTTTGAGACTGGCACTCCATGCGCTTCTTACAAAGAGTGCGGCGGCTGCATTTATCAAACACTTTCTTATGAAGATGAAGATAAAATAAAAAAAGACATGCTTCAAAAATTATATAAAAGTGTTTTTAGTGGAGATATAGTTTTTCATCCATCACTTGAAGTAGAAGGCTATAGAAACAAGATGGAATACACTTTTTCGGATAATGGCGACGAGGCAAGGACCTTAAGCCTTGGACTTCACAAGAAAAAGCGTTTCTACGAAGTCATTGAAACAGACGATTGCAACATAGTAGACGCTGATTTCACAAAAATTCGCGTAGCGGCACTAAATTATTTTAAAGAAAAAGGCTTAAAATATTATCATAAAAAGCTTCATGAGGGCGCTTTAAGACATCTTGTTATAAGAAAAGCATTTTTTACAAAGGAAATACTTATAAATTTAGTAACGACATCTGATTATAATATTGAAGAAGATTTTATACAAATGCTTCTTAATTTAAACTTGGATGGCGAAATAAAATCCATTTATCATACAAAAAATGACAGTTTATCAGACGTCGTTCAAGCAGATGAATTAATTCTTGTTTATGGCAAAGAAGATATTGACGAAAAACTTCTTGGACTAAAGTTTAAGATAGGACCATTCTCATTCTTCCAAACTAATTCAAGAGCAGCTGAGAGGATGTATGGACGCATCCAAGAGCTTTTAGACGAGGAAAAACTTGACGTGCTTTTTGATTTATACTCAGGCACAGGAACCATAGCGCAAATACTTGCGAAAAAAGCAAAAAAAGTTTATTCTATAGAAATAGTCGAGGAAGCATCAAAAAAGGCGCGTCTAACATGTGAGTTAAATGACATAGATAACGTAGAAGTAATTAACGGAGACGTTTTAAAAGTTATAGATGAAGTATATGAAAGGCCAGACGCCATAGTCATAGACCCGCCGCGCGAGGGAGTTCATCCAAAAGCCTTGAAAAAATTAATTGATTATAAGGCAGAGAAAATAATTTACGTTTCATGCAATCCAAAAACGCACGTCAATGACTTGAAAGAATTTATAGAGGCAGGCTACACGATAAAGCTAGTGGAAGTATTTGATAACTTTCCTAAGACAAGCCATGTGGAGACGGTAGCTCTGTTGTCCAAACTAAATACAGAACATCATTTAGATATAGAAATAGGGGAAGATGAATTATCTGAAATTGACTTTTCAAAAGACGCAACTTATGGAGAAATTAAAAAGTATGTGTTAGATAAATACGGACTAAAAGTTTCAAGCCTATATATTGCACAAATAAAAAGGAAACATGGTCTAATAGAGAGAGAAAATTATAATTTTAGTAAGAAAGAAAATCAAAGAGTGCCAAATTGCCCAGAAGAAAAAGAAAAAGCAATCGAAGATGCTTTAGAGCATTTTGGAATGATTTAAATAATATCTAAGATTGAAAATTTTAAAATTAAGACTTAAAAACTTTAAGATTAAAAAGATATGTACTTCTTATATAACCTAAGAAGATTAATTGAAAATCAGGGGAACGATGATGGTAAAATAAAAAATTTTAACAACTAAAGAAGAATTAGGCATTATTGCCAAAGAGGTTTTTATGAAGTTAAAAATACTGAAAAAGACTTGTTAGAATTGAAAATTTTAGATCATTGTGCAGGGTTTCGTGTCATAATAGTGATAGAGGCAAATAGTTATGTAAATATAAAGAGTTCAAGACTTCTACCAAAGTTTAAAACTCAAAAAATAAATAGTTGGTGTGCTGCTTAGAGTAACCATTTTGATAATGTGGATGCGAAACAAAAAGAGATAATCAGACTTCGTAAAAAATTGAAACAGGTTGAAATGGAGAATGATATTTTAAAGCAAGCTGCACTACTGTTAGGCAAAAAATAGACCTCATTATCTCGAACCGAGATAAATATAGCATTAGTGCAATGTGTAGACTACTTGGGGTCACAAGAAGTTTAGTCTATTATCATTTGAACAAAGAAAAAGATGTGAAATTAGATGAAGATGAAAAACTAATAGAAGAAATAAAAGAAATATTCAGAAGAAGTAGAAACAACTGTGGAACACGCAAAATAAAAAAAGAACTAGGGAAAATTGGATATAAAATATCGAGAAGAAAAATAGGCCGAATAATGAAGAAAAATGGTCTAGTCTCAAACTATACAGTAGCACAATATAAAGTAATAAGATCCAAATGCAACGAAGAAGACATCCCTAACCTTTTAAATAGATAATTTGACAATAGAGACTATTTAGAAGCAATAGTAAGCGACCTAACATATGTAAGAGTAGGAAAAACATGGAATTATATATGTTTAATAATAGACTTAAACAGCTGTGAAATAATAGGATACTCATCAGGTAAAAACAAAGATGCAAATCTAGTAGCAGAAGCATTTTACTCAATAAGGCAGCCACTAAATCGTATAAAAATATTTCACACAGACAGAGGAAGAGAATTTAAAAATATAAAAATAGAAGAAATATTAAAGGTATTTGGGATAAAAAGATCGCTAAGTAAAAAAGGAAGCCCATATGATAACGCAGTAAGCGAAGCAGTCAATAAAGTAATGAAGACAGAATTCATATATCAGGAGAACTTTACTAATTTCCAAGAACTTAATCTAAAATTAGCAGAATACGTATATTGGTATAATAACCTAAGAATTCATGGATCTTTAGGATATAAAACACCAGTAGAATATAGAAAAGCAGAATAAAAAGCTCTGGAAGTTTCATAAATTAAATAAAATATATGAACAGACTGTCAAGGGCAAATTTCAACGAAATTTGGGCGAAGCCTTTACCCTTGATTGTCTGAGAATATATTTTATAATCTAAAGAAACTTTCAAGCTTGATAATGTTCGGTTATAAATTGTCTAAAAAAGGGTTGCCATTCCATGTATTTGGGTTCATTAGAAGAATGCCGAGCAATGGGTAACATGACGCTGATGTGTTTATACACAAAAAAGCTACACGTGCGTTGGCTGACAACAGGGAGCTAAGTAAATTAACACCAGCTAAAATGTTTGACGCTATTAATAAATGACAAGTATATGAAATTGGTTTTACCTAGTTTAAAAAAGAAATTATAATGAAAATATGGAGGCTAAGAATATGAAGATTAATAATGAATGTTGTTGTGGATGCAAAACAGAAAAGCCGGATCAAATTAAAGACAATTGTCCTGTATGTAATAATGAAGGGATTTCCGTTAGTAAAGTAACTGTTGAACATCTAGTGGTAGATGATTATCGTAATGCTGTTAACGGAGATCAATATAAGATTTGCATGAACGAGGACTGCGACGTTGTTTACTATAACTTAGATAATGAAATAAAATTCTTGAAAGACCAAGTTAGAGTTCCTATCTGGTTTAAGAAAGATGCAGATCCTAAGTATGCTTGTTATTGTAGCGAAGTCACAGAAAATCAGGTAATTGAAGCAGTTGTAAAGCATGGCGCGAAATCCGTAAAAGAAGTAAATGCCATCACTGGGGCAATGAAAAATTCTAATTGTAAAGAAAACAATCCGTTGGGAGTTTGTTGTCATAAGATTATTCAGGAAGCTATCGATAAAGGCTTGAAAATGAAATAATTACAGTCGATATGTTCCTACAAACGAGAGCCAATCTTTGATATGTTTCCATCTACGAGCGTGGATATGTTCCCCATAACCTTAGGGGTTGAGAATGCAGTTTTGATAGCTATCAAGGCAACTCGACACACGTTGAAGCAGCAATTCTGATGACGTATTGTGGTTTGGACAAGGAATAATAGGAGTCAACCACAACATGTAGTGGTTTGAGTACGAAAATCGGGTCAAAAACAGGCTAAAAAATACCGTTTTTTGACCCTTTTAAATAGGGCATTTGACAGATGACATTTGATGTTTCGGGATTAAAAATCCATAGGGTGAGGTAGATTAGCACAGAACTTTATTGAATAGAGAAATTAAAAGTGATATAATCAGTTGCATAAGGAGGAGTTAAATATGTGTACATGTATTGCAGTAGTAGATATTACTTTATCTCATTTATAATGAAAAAAATTAAAGGAGGTAAAGGTATGGGTATGTTTTCTATATTTGTTATTGAGAGATTTCATTATCAACTAAACCAAAAATAATTGGTTATAATGAGCTCTTAAGATTAGTTCATTATAACCGGCAAGGAGAAGGTTATAATGAAACAGAAAAACCCGAAAAATACGCAAAATTTCATTACATCTAAAAAGCATGTAAAGGAAATATTAAAATATACGAATATCAATAAACAAGATAAAATAATAGAAATTGGGTCAGGAAAAGGACATTTTACCAAGGAACTTGTGGAAATGAGTCAACGGGTGAATGCTATAGAGATTGATGAAGGTTTATGTCATGCCACGAAAAAAGCAGTTGAACCTTTTCAGAATATAAAAGTTATTCATGAGGATATTTTGAAGTTTAGCTTTCCTAAAAATACAGACTATAAAATATTTGGTAATATTCCCTACAATATTAGTACTGATATTGTAAAAAAGATTGCTTTTGATAGTCAAGCGAAATATAGCTACCTTATTGTAGAGAGGGGATTTGCTAAAAGGTTGCAAAATACCCAACGAGCTTTAGGTTTGCTGTTAATGGTGGAAATGGATATAAAAATTCTTAAAAAAGTGCCACGAGCATATTTTCACCCTAAGCCTAATGTAGATTCTGTATTGATTGTACTTGAAAGGCATAAACCATTTATTTTAAAGAAGGACTACAAAAAGTATAGATTTTTCGTTTATAAATGGGTAAACAGGGAATATCATGTTCTTTTTACTAAAAATCAATTAAGACAGGTGCTGAAGCATGCGAATGTTACTGATCTTGATAAATTATCCAATGAACAATTTTTGTCTGTTTTCAATAGTTACAAATTATTTCAATAAATTAAAAATAATTAAGCGTTCTCTAACTTTAAGAGAACGCTTAATCTTATTACATTGAAAAATGCATTCTATTATTTTCAATTATTATGATATAACATAACTATCATTTTACTTATTTGCATATTTGCACGAAAATATAGTTATCGACGACTATTCTGATAATAGCAACTAATATAGTCAATGATAACTCAAAATTTATTGATATAGTAGGTATATGTGCAACTAATTAATGAAGAAATAATATTTAAAGGAATTTGAAATGTAGCAAATAGATGTATTAGAATATCTGATATTCTAATACATCTATTTGTATATAAATCAAGATTAAATATCGAGAATATGGTGGCGAAGTTTAGGTCAACTAAAGACCAATAAACTTCGTCATTTTTTTATGCTTAAAAATAGAAAGAAAGGATTGGGAACAATGTCAAAATTATTTATGTATGGTACATCCTTGGAAGGAATAGAGCAATTGATGGTTATGGTTCCAAATTTCCAGCCAAGAGGAAATGGAATAATCATCAATAATTATTTTAATTGCCAAGGGGGTGATGGAGATTGCAAGATTGGTGTGATTAATGTTGATGATGATTGTAAGGAGTGTGGACACATTGGTTCAAACTTCAAAATCAATGTGGATAGATGTAGATATAAGGATCTAGTCAGAGAGTGCTTTGGAAAGATAAATAATTATTATTTAAAGGAAAGATTAGAAAGTCTAGCAAATAATTTCAAGGGGGAAATCTTTTTAAATCATAACCACAAAGAAAGATTCTATAATTTTCTTCGAAACCAAGATCTAGATATTCATGATATATCCCCAAGATTTATTGCTATCCTATTTTTACTTACTGCCGATGAAAATCTATGGAAGGTTTCTGAAAATCATATTTTAAATGTTAAGTTTGGCTTAAAACAAATATGTCTTCGGGATATAGATACCAATGGCTATGCCTTATACCAAACTGCAAAGACCCTATCAACTGGAAAGGAGTGTATAAGAATCAATGAGCTAGCAGATAGGGAATTAATAGATGACTATATATTTAAATCAATAATTAACTCTGCCTTAATCAATAGATACGGGACAGAGTTATTTTTAATTAATAAATAGAATGGAGGAAAAAGATTGAATATAACTATTAAAAAATCAAGGGATGATGATAAAAGAAAAACCATATGGATTCCAATGGAGGAAGATAAACTACAAGAGGTATGCAATGAATTAGGAATAGAAATGAGTACAAGGTCAAACTGTTATATAGAAGGCAGTAGGGATGAAAGATTTTCAAATATACTGGCTGATAAAAATGTAAATATAGATGAACTAAACTATTTAATGAAAAGATTTGATGGGTTCAGTCCAAGGGAAATAGAAAAGTTTTGTGCTGCGACCTTTACAGAAGAACCTAATACAATGGCAGATTTAGTAAGCCTAAGTTTCAACTTGCATTGCTATAGCCTTATAAATAACTTCAGCGATTTTGATAAGCTAGGCAAGGATCTATATTAAACTGAGAAAATGGCAGTAGCAACTAAAGAATTAGATGAACTAGATGGAGAAGAATATGCAATGGAAGTAATAAAAAACAATAAAAGTGCTAGAGTAACTCCTTATTTCGTCTTTTGACTCATCAAGTATTTTTAATATTCTTGGTGCCTATTTTTGTATTAAATGTAATAAATGAAAAGTTTATATGTATACAGAAAGACTATATGGTAATATATTCAATTAACGAGAAAAAGAATATTAGAAAGATATTTTATATTATTTTGGGGACTGAATTAATATTTTATATTTTGGGACAAATTTTTTTTCAAGGAATTAATTATTTTATAACAGGTGAAGTGTATTTAATTAGTATTAAGTTTAATGTATTAACAATTTTAGAAATTCTATCTGCAAGTTATATAGTTCTATCTATTTTATTACTATTAAAAAAGGATTTGTTTACTTATATAAACTATTACATTTTATTAATGGTACTTTTAGTAGTTAATAGTGGATATATTACATTTCCGATGACTATAAAAGTTTTAAGTTTACTACAACATGATTATATAAAACTACTACTATCAAGAACATTTTTGTTTTTGTTAACCTTCTTTATTTTTAAAATGTCTCTTAAAAGATATAGTAGTAAATTTTATGGTGGATAATAATGGATAAATTGGCATATATTGGAGTTATAAATCATGATGAAAATGTTGAATATCCATTAAATTTTTCCAGTGATGGTATTTATGAAGTTGTTTGTAAATTTAATGGTGGATGTGAAATAAAAATCAAATCAAGTAATTATATAGATGCTCATGAAATTCATAAAGATTATTATAAATTTCACATTAATGTTTTTCTGCCAATTATTGGACTAATAGGTTTAGTATATGGGGTAAAGGAAAAGGATAAGTTGTTTATGGCATTAAATATCCTTTTGATTTTATTACTTCCTATAACAATGTTCGTAGGTCATCTAGTAGGATCTCCTTAAGTAATATAATAAGCTTAGAGTAAAATTTTGTAAATAATCTTAAAAAGATATAAGTTTATCTGCTTATAGCATTTTATCTCTCCACTTCCTTCCCATAAGTGATTTTCATAGTTTTTCCTATACTGAAAAAGGTCAGAAAATTCTTCTTTATTCAAAGAATGCTCTTGCATAAGGGTATTCTTTTTTATTGCAACTTATCGAGTCTGATTAATATTTCTTTTATGTTTGGTAATATTTTATAGATTTCTAAAATTTCATTAGTAGCTATTTTATAAATAGAAAGTTCGATATAATACTTCTCTGTAAATTGGTTTTATTCAGTTTTTTTACATTTTTATACTTCATGATGTAAGATCTTTATTTCAGTTTCAATTTTTTAAAATTTATTCAGTGGATGTTGTATATCATAAGAAAATAACTAGCTTTAAATCAATTTCTCCAAACCTAGATTTTATATCTACATCTATTTATTTTAGTACAGATAAGATTGAGCGATTACATCAATACGATTATGTCCTAAGTATTTGCTGGTTATTAACATAGCTTTTCGATCTAATATTTCTCCAGCTCTATCATTTCTCATGATGTATCTTTCTCCTCCTTCTGAAATTAAACCACCAGGTATTTCATCTATTGGTCTTGCATAATGATTATAAATTCTCTTGGCGTATACTGCTCTGTAGTGGTGGTTGTCATAATGAGAAGGTAATTTTGGTGCTATTTTAAGCTCTCCAGCTTCTTTAAAAATATTTATTATTTCATCTGTTTCTTCTTTATCTTTGCCCATGATTAAAGCTAAGCGTTTTTTTCCACCTTTTCCTTGTCTAACTTTTACATAATATTTTCCGTTGATTTCTTTTAAATCAACCCCTCTTACAGCTTCCATTTTTTTTTCTTAATCCTGTAGAGCTTGTTATTTTAGAAAATTTTCTTTCTAGCTCTTCTGATATGTGTTTATCTCTTTTAGCTTCATATCGACTTCTTTTAATTGATTTTCTTGTCCTTGGAGCTGTCGCTATAAAGTTTGTAGATGATGTTCTTAAAACCTTTGCTATAGCTGATTTAGATGTGCTAATTGAGTAAGCAGATAAGTCTTGATTTGTTAAGTTTTTCAGATATTCATTTACGTGTTCTGTTTTAACTTGTTGCATTTTCTTTATTTCAGGATAATTTTCTTTCAAAAATTCTGCAAATTTATAACATTGTTTTTTGTATGTCTTATAAGTTGTAACGCTATAAATTTTATTTATTGTTGTAGTTGATAAATCATTTTTATCGTCATTTCTTGATGTACTCATACCATCATTTAACATTCTTGTTAATCTATCATAAATCTGATTTTTTAAAATGTTTTTTTGCTTTCTTTTATCCCATTTTTTAGTTTTTTTCTTTTCTTCATCTATTATTCCAAATTCTTTGTTAAAAGCTTTGTTTGTGATATTAAAAGACATAGAATGCTCCTTTCAAATATATAACTATCTTTTTAAAATTAAAGCTCTTAAAAACGATTCTAGAGCCTTATTTGTTACTCTAATTGTTAAGACTAAGCTTTTTATACTACCGAGTCCGTAGAAGCTTCTAAGTTGTCCAATCTAAGACAAAACACATTTTTTAAAGAGCTTGGCTTGCTCTAAAGTACACATTTTTAGATTGATAGCTTGGCTTGCTATTTAATGCTTTTGTAAGTGAATTCCTACACTATACATTTTTTTACATACTTAAAATTTTTGCTCTATAAATCTTTTTTATTTTTTTCTTACTTCATATTTTGCGACTTCCTCTCTTTGTTTCCTCATTTTTGATCACTTATCTTTTTTATTTTCTCCATACCATCAATCTTCTATTTATAATTTGTCAGAAAAGGTTCTTAATAACAAAAGAGTTTAAAAACTTATCCTTGGTAAATACCCTAAATCTGTTTATACGTCCATAAATGGACCGTATAAACAGATTTTATTTATTGGAAATCCTGTGTAGAAAATAAAAATATTAAATTTTCTGACATATAAGAGATAGATTAAAAACTTTCTTTTATATGGGGGAATTATGAAAATAGAAAAAAACATCTTAGTAAGATATGAGAAATTTCAACGCATTGGCTTTGATAGAGTGAAATTTAAGAATGTAAGAGTTACCGAGTATGAGATTAATCACTTAATAAGCTTATATCAGAACTCATATGGAATAACGAAATTTAGTTATTATAGAAAAGAACTGAAATCCATTCGAATTGAAAGGGGAGGAATTGGGCGATTGGAGATAAGAAGAGAGAATTGTTGCAACATAGATTGTGGCTTATATGCAAGAATAGATTTTTCGCCAACGGACATTCTAGGACAAAATATAGAAAATTTTTCTTTAGAAGAATTAAAAGATGTGGTTGTGGAAATTAAAAATATATTATACGAAGATTATAAAATTGAGATAGACATATCAAATGTCATTTTTAACTATTGTGAAATTAACTACAATTATTTAACGACAGGTAATACTAAAGATTTTGAAGACCCATTACGTACTCTGGTTAGATTTATCCCGTATATGAAAATTTGCATAGATATTGAAAACCATAAAGAGAAAGACGGCTATGAATCCAAAACAATAACAGCACAAAATCAACGACATAAAATTACATTTTATGATAAATTAAAAGAAACAAAAAAGAAGCATAAAAATAAAGAAATCGTCATCGTTGATGAAAATGGAGAGATACTAAATGGGAGTATTTATAGATATGAGCATACAATAAAAAAAACAGATAAGTTTAAAGATTTTTTTGAAGAAACAAATCTTTTTAATTTAAATGAAGAAGTGTTTCGTCAAAAATTATTCTTATATTTAGAAAAAAATCTTTTTAAGCCATATGAAAAGCAAAAATTAATGTGTAGAGACCTTCTTGTGAAAGCCGTTAAAAAATATAGGGAAAAGGATCGAAGAGGAAAAGAGTGGGGAAGCTTAATGATTAGCGATATCCTAATTCAAGAAAGGCAATTAGGTTATCAAATACTTTTTGATTCAGATGATTTGTTAGAAATTGTTAGTGAAGTTTTTTTAAAAGATAAAAACAAAGGGCGCATTTTAGGATATATAAAAAGACTGTTATGCAAGGAGCCGTATCTTTATTATTCTAAAAATAAAAAAGAGAAAGTTGAAAATTTAGTTTATAGTATAAAAAGTCAATTTCATGACCTCATTAAATGAGGATAGAAGTGATATGTATTGTGAAAAAGGATAGATATTCGATTGGTGTAAGTAGTAGAATTTAAAGAAAGTATTACTCTCTTTAGTTAGTGTAAAAGATAAGTAGCAATCTCTTATAATAATAGGAAGAATTTTCAATGACGACAAGTTTGTTATTGGATATTAATTCTGACATATAAAGACTGTAAGAAGTAACTATATATATTAGGAAAGGAAATTATTATGATATTAGAAAAAGAAGAATTGTTGGATAAGGTTTTTAAAAGTGTAGTCATGAATATTATGTCGGTAGAAAAATCTATTTTAAGTGAAGAAGTGTGGCTAGATGTTGGAGGACACTATTATTGTGTAGATGGCGTCAGAGATATTTTACTAGAAAGAGAAGGTGAGTCACTTCAGTACTTTTTAAGCGATATGATAGTAACCATAAGATGCTATGCAGAAGTTTATGGAAGTTTTGATATAGAGCTTGATTTAGAGAGTATAGGCTTTAAAAACTTCATAAAGTTGTCCCATTTGTTTAATGAAAAATTCTTTAATAACTGGCATAGCTTTGTGTATGAGATCCAAAGAGAGTGACTAAAAAATTATAATTAAATCTAGTAAAAATAAAAGCTTGAGATTGTCTAACCTCAAGCTTTTATTTTTTAATTCACAGCTAAATCATCCACTATTAAATCCTCATAGTCAACTGTAATTTCATCATAATTTTTCCTTGCAGAGACTAGTATTGCCGATACGAAAACAAAGTCATTTATTTCGAGCGAAACATCATTTACACGCATGTTTTTAGAGTATTGAAGTGTAATTACTTGCTCTCTATAGTCTCGCACTTGAATCGTAATCCAATTATTGAACTCTTTGATGCTTAAGATAGAACCGCTAAGAAAAACTCGTGAAAATGGGTTTTTAAAAGAAAAACCTATATTTTCTATTTCAAAGGCTTCTGATAACAAAGTGTTCTCTAAGACTATTTTTTCACCAAGAAAATACTGTTCTTTTCTACCTTCATATAAATAGGGAATGACAGGGCTTTTCACAAAACCTGTAATATAAACAGTTTGATTCATTTTAAAATCATGAATATCTATAGATTCAAAGTATACTTTCATATAATTTGGCTCTCTTTTCCCATTAATAAAGATTGTTAAGTATGGATTTCTTTCCTTAAAACCTCCTTTTCCTACAATCCTTCCGCGGCAATAAAACTCGTTTAATAGTGGAATTTTCCTATCTTTTTTCATTTTTTACTCCTTTCTTCAATTAACTATTGAATATATGCATTAAAAGATTTTCAATAAAAAAGTCTGTGTGGAGAAAAACACGAATCAATACTTTTTTCTGACATATACAAGGTGAAATCAAAATTAGGAGGCAATTTACCTTGTATAATAAAAATAGCGTAAAAGATTGTTCTTATGAATTAGATGGGTTGGCACGTCTCTTACAAGAATTAATAGAAAAGTATGCAGATCAGTTAGATTTTGAAAAATTGGAAGTACCGCCAAGATGTTCAGAAAAAAATAAAAATGAGGATAATATTAATTCATCGGATTAGGTTATTGTATTGACTTTTATATTATGATTTATGTAAAATATAGGTATAACTATAACGTGAAAATATGTCCAAACTAAAGGTGGAAAAATGAAAAATAAAAAGGCGTATGTATATACAAGAGTGTCAACATCTATGCAAATTGACGGTTACTCACTTGATGCTCAGGAAGAAAGAATAAAACAGTATGCAAAAGCTTATGGTATAGAAATAATAGAAACCTATAAAGATGCTGGAAAATCAGGAACATCTATTTCAGGTAGAAATGAATTCATAGCTATGCTTAATGATATAGAAGCTGAAAAAGATAAAGTTGATTATGTAATGGTTTTTAAATTATCTAGATTTGGAAGAAATGCAGCGGATGTATTGCAGTCATTGCAAGTCATGGAAAATCATAATGTAAATCTGATTTGTGTTGATGATAGTTTAGATAGTTCTAAAGATTCTGGAAAGCTTGTTATAACAATTCTATCGGCAGTAGCAGAAATGGAACGTGAAAATATACTTTCTCAAACTATGGAAGGAAGGAAACAAAAGGCAAGAGAAGGAAAATGGAATGGTGGTTTTGCTCCAATTGGCTATTCATTAGATAATGGAGAATTAGTTGTTAATGAAGATGAAGCTAAAGCAGTAAGGATGATTTTTGATTTATATGCTAATTCAGATATGGGAGCCAATGGAGTATCTAAGTATTTAGTTTCTTTAGGTATTAATAAACCTATAAGACAAAATGGCAAGAATCCATATTTTTCAGCTAGTTTAATAAGACAAATATTGGATAATCCTGTATATAATGGGAAAATTGCATATGGAAGAAGAAAAACAATTAAAGATAAAACTACTGGTAAAATTAAATTAGAAAAATCTGATCATTATATTATAGCTCAAGGAAATCATGAAGCTTTAATTGATGATGAGTTGTGGAATACAGTACAGGAAAAAAGAAAATCTCAAGCTAAAAAGTATGAGAAGATAAATAGAGGAAAAGATGAGAGAGTTCATATCTTATCAAATCTAATAAAATGCCCATATTGTGGTGCTGGTTTGTATGGAAACAAAAGCCGTAAACGTAATAAAAACAAAGAAGGAGAGCATTACAAAGATTATTACTATTACGGTTGTAAACATAGACAAATGATGAATGGACATAAATGTACTTTTAATAAACAAATTAGAGCTGAATTAATTGAAAAAGAAGTTGAAACAATAATTACTCAAGTAGTTAGTAATCCTACTTTTGCCAAAAAAATTGAAGAAAAAATCAATATTCAAATAGACACAAAAGAAATTGATGAAGTTATTAATAAGCACTTAGCGAAGATTAGGCAATTAACAGGTACAAAAGCATCACTAATTAATCAAATAGATTCTTTAAATTTTGAAGATAAACATTATGATAGAAAATACACCGATTTAAATCTTAGACTTGATGCTATATATGACCAGTTAGAATATGCAGAAATGCAGTTAAATGATAGCAGAAAAAGGAAAGAGGCAATTCTTGAAGAAAAAATAACCTCGGATAATATTTATAAGATTCTTGTAAATTTTAATAGCCTTTATACAGTTCTTTCAGATATCGACAAGAAGAGATTACTTAACGAAATGATAGAAGAAATTCAAATTTATGACGAAAAAACAGAAAAGGACACTTGGATAAAATCGGTTGTTTTCAAGCTTCCGCTTATAGATAATGAGATTGACTTTGGTTTGGACAATAAAGATAATGTCGAGACTATAGCATTGATGTCAAGAGTGAAGAATTAAACGGTATAGAAAAGTCTTGAAATAAAAAAGTGGGATTGATGGTCTTGTCAAAAAAGAGCATCATCGTAGCCCTATTTTCATATCGTTAAAAAATAGTTCTGGCTACCGGAGAGTGGAATTCAAATCAGGACCTGCATTAAAAAGCGGTGGATAAAAATAGTATATAAGGATAGGTCAAGTTGTCAGGAAATGACGGGGTGATTTTTTGTAAAAATACTTAAAAAATAGAAAGCATATGAAATTGCTACGACATTGTAGAGTTAAAATTTACATAATTTTTACTTAAAAAAGAAATGATGAATGATATAATAAGTATGAAATGTATAACAAAGAATACCGAATGTCAAGGAGATAAAGATATGAAAAAAGCAAACAGAGTCATACCAACTTGGAATATGAGAATAAAGCTGAGAAAAATGAACATGGGTTCAGGCCTGGACTGAAAAACTTGGTACTAAAAAACAGATTGTAATTCCGAAAGAGACAAGGAAATTGTTCCATATCGAAAGCGGTGATACAATCCTCTTGCTGGTGATCAAGATCATTTTATAGGAGTAGGTCAGCTTGTTGATATTATAGAAAATGAATTAGCTTTCAAAATGAAGCTTTAAAGTGGACTAGTGGAGACCGAGAATCGATAAATCTGGCAAACTAGATTAATTCAGAAAAAATTAGCTTAGTCTCATTAAAGGCAAAAAATTCTCTTTTAGATAAGTTCGGATATTCGATGATGAAAGATGGGTCGGATTATTTTTTGTCAATAACGTTATTGTTTAATCCAAACTTTTAATTAAAATATTGGGTTCATTATTTTGATAGAGATATTAATATTTATTTGGATTTTTACAAATCAAATAAATTTAAAACATTTTCTTTAAAGGGCAAATATACTTATCAAGTACAATATGTAAATATTATTGGTGATATGGATTATCAGGTTAATTATAAGTTGGCAGAAGAGTATTATAATAAAATGAATGCTCCAAAAAAAGAGATATATATTATGAAAGATACAAGTCATGGACTTATGGTGTCTAAATCAAATGAATTTTTTGATTTATTACATTTAACATTTAAAAAGTATAAGTTGCTTTATGAGTAATTTGAAAAATATGCTGTCTGAAAGATGCAGCTAAAAAGACAAGATATTCAGTGAAATTTTTAAAGGGGGCATTTTTATGTATAAATTATATCAAAAAAATGAACTAGCTTTTGCACTAGTTTGGGTTGGAATCTACTGTCTGATTATGACACCGCTTAGAGGACAATTTGGTGATGAAAGTATTTTCATGGCTCTTTCTTTAATTGTTATGGCAATGACTATCAGTTTGTGGATTCAAAAACACAAGTTGACAGAAAAATACGGACTTCAAGCTTTTCCGAAAGAGTGCAAAAGATACATTTACTTTATTCCGATGTGGATTCTTATGACGGGAAATTTGTGGGGTGGAGTAGCGCTATCACATGCCGGTTTTGCTCAAGTATGGGCGACCATTTCCATGATTTTATTCGCTTATATTGAAGAAGTGATTTTCCGTGGCCTTTTGTTTAAGGCCATGCTAGCAAAAAGTGGGGTAAAAGAATCGATTATTGTAATTTCTATAACATTTGGTATAGGACACATACTAAATCTATTCACCGGTCAAGCCGGAGTTGATACCCTAATTCAGATTCTCTTTGCTATAGCATGGGGATTCATATTTACTATGGTAGCCTATAAGAGTAAGAGCATATGGCCATGTATAATTGCACATGGATTTATCAACGCCAGCTCCAAATATGCTATTGCGAATGCAAAAATGAATTGGTTTTTTATAATTACTACGATCATCACTGCCGTGTTTTACTGCCACTATCTATGGAAGCTGAATGACAAAAAAACATTGTAACTTACTACAACAGCGTGAGTATAAAAAAGCTAGTAGTTTATGTAAATATATAATATAGGACAGAAAGTGATGTGTACCCGGAAAACTGGACACATTAATATTTAGTTTACATTCATGGATGTTAACCTATACAAAGTAGGTGGCGTCCATTTTGTTTTCTTCTGAATCCTTTCGTTGTTATAGTAGTAGTATATATTCATCGATTGCTTTTGAAAACTCTTCGTATGTTTTAAATCCTCTCTCACAGCCATAATACATCTCGGTTTTTAGTTGACGTGAATCCACTTTTACGTTATAATTAAGTTGTCAATGTATACATTTATAAAGGTAAATATATAGCATTGGAGAATGATATAGGTTTTTAATATAATATTTTATGGAAACTATTAAAGATAAAAATATGAAATACAAATATACAATGTGTAATCGTAACAACTTCCAAGACAACAGCAAAAATAGGAAGAGACGAAAATGTAAGTTTGGAAACATTAGAAAAGATTTGTGAGTATTTTCAATTTGATGTGGAAGTATTTGATAACTTCCCTAAGACAAGCCATGCCGAAGCCCTAGCCTTATTAGTAAGAGAGTAAAATGTTTTGTAGGTGATATTTATGATAATTGAGAAAATTAAATCAAAACGAGATGGCTTAGAGCTTGAGCTAGCAATAGTCGAGCCAAAAGGAGAGCCTCTTGGCATTGTACAGATAGTACATGGAATGTCAGAGCATAAGGAGCGTTACTACGATTTTATGAATTACTTAGCTGAGCATGGATACATCTGCGCAATTCATGACCATAGAGGCCATGGAGCGAGCGTGAAGGATCCGTCTCACTTAGGGTATTTTTACACAGATGATAGTTCTGTCATTGTTGATGATGTTTTTCAAATTACGGAGCATTTAGAAAATAAATATCCTACGCTAAAAATCTCTATATTTAGTCATAGCATGGGAACGCTTGTTTCGAGAAATTATTTAAAAAAGTATGAAGAACATATTGACCACATAGTGCTTTGTGGGCCACCGACAGAAAATAAATTTGTGGGCTTTGCTATATCTTTGGCAAAAATTTGCAGTATTTTTTATAGCAAATATAAGCCAAATAGATTTTTAAATGCTTTATCAGTCGGTCAATATAGCAAGGGATATGAAAGCCCAGTAGATTGGATTTGTGCTAATCCAGTCACAGTAGAGACATATAAACAAGATCCGCTTTGTGGCTTTATCTTTACTACAAATGGTTTTTTGAATCTATTTAAACTCTTAAAGTCAGCGTACAATGGCAGAGACTGGAGACCAAAAAACATTGCTTTACCAATATTTTTAATAGCTGGAGAAGATGATCCTGTTATTCAAGGCAAAGAAAAGTTTAAGGGTTTAGAAAGATTTTTAAATAGTCTTGGATATAATAACATTAAAAGCAAACTTTATAAGGGCATGAGACATGAAATACTTAATGAAAGAGATAAAGAAATAATATATGAAGATGTTTTAAATTTTTTACAAGCCGATAATATTAATCAAAATTAATCGCAAGAATAAATAAGTTAAAAGATAGGAGCAGAAATGATACTATATTTTCAGGAACAGGTAACAGTGAATACATAGCGAAAAAATTGGCTGAGGACTTAGCTGACGAAGTGCTTGATTTATTCACTTACATAAAGAGCGGCAAGAAGGAGTTCTTTCACTCTGAAAAACCTTTCGTCTTAGTCGCGCCAACATATAGCTGGCGCGTGCCAAGATTTTTGTCGGAGTATTTATTGGGCTGCTCTTTTACTGGATCGAAAGAGATCTACGTAATTTTAAACTATGGCGACTCCTGCGGCAATGCAGAAAAATACATTAGAGGAAACACGAAAAAACTCGGATTAAATTTCAAGGGCCTTTATGGGATAAAGATGCCGGAAAATTATTTGATGCTATTCAATTTAGATTCAGATGAGCACAATAGAAAGCTTATCGATGAGGCAAATGATAAAATTACTAAAGCGGCTGCCATTATCAAAGAGGGTAAGAATTTCCCAGAAGTAAATAGCGGCTTTGCTGGTAAACTTGAGTCAAGTCTTGTCAATAAATTTTTCTTTAAGTTTATAGTGAGCGACAAGAAATTTTATTATACAAAGAAGTGCATAAAGTGTGGCCAATGCGCCAAGAATTGCGTTTTAAATAACATTAATTACAAGGACGGCTACCCAGTTTGGAACGGAAGGTGCACACATTGCGCATCATGCATAGCGAAGTGCCCAACAGGAGCGATTGAGTATGGCAAAAAAACCATTGGCAAGGAGAGATACCTTTTAACTAAGGTAGTTAATGAGAAAAAATAAAATAACAACGCATAAGAAAAAGAGCTGCGAAATATTTCGCAGCTCTTTTTTTTATGATCGCAGTCTATATAAGATTGTATTCTTTAAGCATTTCTTCTACTTCGGTGCCATTGATAAGTTTCTTAGCTAGCATTTTCTTAGTAAATGGCACATCAATATCTGGTTTTTCTCCATCGTTTAGTGCGCTTACAGCGGCAAGCATATATCTTACGTCATATCTTGAAGCGAACACTTCGGGAACTTTCTTTTCAACGCCTGTTAGTACATAAACAGCTTCCATAGCACATCTACCTGAGTATTCAGTAGTAAATACTGTGTCACGACCAGGATTGTCAAGTGTTTCCACGAATTGACCAAGGAAGGCAAAGTTAACTGCGTTCTTTGGAACTACATAAGGTCTGTCACCAAAGCTTCTTGGCATGAATTGTGCTGTGATATATGGCATAAATACTGGGATAGTTTTTGTTTCTTTAGCAAGTCTATCAATATCACTAACAGGAACACCTATGTGGTATAACCACTCTTTAGCTATTTCTTCACCAGTGCATTCGTGCATAGTCTTTTTAATGTAGTCGCCTTCTTTGTCAGTAAATAACGAGTAAACCCAAACTGCAATTTCATCTTCAGGTTGACCGATGTATTGGCCTTGCCTGTTGATAGTCCAGCTCATTAGCCAGCTTGAGTCAAGACAAGTAACGATACCGCCAGTAACAACTTTACCTGTATATGGGCTTCTCTTAGTGATATTTTCAATGTATTTTGCTATCTCTTTACTCTTAACAGTTACAGTTGCTGATTCCCAGTTAGTTTTGTCAACATCTGAAGCAAATACTTCTGGCTTACCAAAGTCATCTGACTTCTTAGCAATATTTTTCCATAGTCTAAAGCTTTCTTCTGTATTTTCTTCTTTTATAGCAGGCGTATCGTTGCTACCATAAACAGATGCTTCAACTATAGATCCAGTTGTGATGAATAGTAAATCGTCTTCATTAAGGTTTATAGATTTGTCTTCGCCAGTTTTAGTGTCAACTGCAACTATCTTCTTAGCCACTCTCTTTGTATCAGTAATTTCAAAGTCTACATCGATAACGTTATAGTTGTATTCTATTTTAACTCCTTTATCTTTAAGCCACTTCATTAGAGGGACAACTAGCGATTCATATTGGTCGTATCTTGTGAATTGTAGTGCAGATAAATCAGGAAGTCCTCCTACGTGATGTATAAATCTGTTCACATATAATTTTAATTCTAGTACTGAATGCCAATTTTCGAAAGCAAACATTGTTCTATAGTAAGTCCAGAAATCGCTTTCTAAGAATTCTTCAGAGAAAACTTCTTCAACAGAAACTCCTTCTAGCTCCTTATCTGGTGTTGCAACTAAATGTAGTATCTCTTTTATAACGTCTTTTGATAAATTAAATTTAGCGTTATCATATCTTTCACCTTGATTTTTTGTAATTCTGCAGTTACTGTAGTTAGGGTCATCAAGGTTTGTGTAGTATAAGTCGTCAAGTACGGACATATTTGGATCTTCTTTTGAAGGAACTACACTAAATAAGTCCCACAAGCACTCGAAGTGATGACCAGTTTCACGTCCGCCTCTTGCTACATAACCAAGCTCATTAATTAATTTACCATCAAGAGCACCGCCTGCGATGTCATCCTTTTCTAAGAAAGTAATCTTAGATGGATCCATCTTAGCATCTTTAATTAAAAATCCAGCAGCACTTAGTCCTGCGATTCCTGTGCCTACAATATAAGCCCTCTTGTTTTCAATTCCCTTTGGTTTTCTTGAGTTGACTAGTCTGTCGTAGTCACCGTTACCAAGTTTAAGTCTTTCGTCAAAAGTTTTAATTTCCATAATTTTACCTCCATTTAATACTTTTATTTTTCTTGTATTAATATCATACCCTGTATAAATGTGTAAATCACTAGTTAAACGGCATTTGATGACTAAGCTTTGACCTATTGATTACTTTTGACTAAGGTTTATATAAAATAAAAAAATGTGTAAATTTTGTATTTTAATATATACTTACACATTTTTTAAACAATTTATTTTATTTGTCTAAATTTTCACTTATTCTTAAAGACCTTTCTATGTTGCCATCAAAAAGAGAACCTATCCTGGTGATAATGTATTCAGGTGACTCTTTCATCCCGTCTTGTATCCACTTATCGAGTAGACCAACTAGAGCTGCTCTATAAAAGTTTATTATGAGCTCTTTATCTGCATCCTTAGCATTAATGTTTTTAGTCTTTACTTCATTCTCTACATATTTACTCATTACCGATTCACAAACTTTGAATAGGTAATTATCAAGCTCAACTTTGTCAATGGACTTAAAAATATTTAGCGTTGCCTTTTTATTATTTAATATAAAGCTAACTGCTTGCAAAAGGCTATTCTCCCACGAGTTCGTGTAGTTGAACTCTTCATCAATCTTAGCGAGTTCATCGTTAAGTATCTCTTTTATGAGCATGTATATGTCTTCATAATGGTAGTAGAAAGTGTTTCTGTTGATTTCACATCTATCAGCGAGTTCAGCTATAGTTATATTTTTTAAGCTTTTCTCTTCTACTAATAGTAAAAACTCTCTTTTAATTAAATTTTTAGTATATTGCTTAGCCAAGTATAACACCCCTTACATATTTATAATAATTTTTACCCAAAGTATATTATTTTATATCTCAAAGATCATAAACATCGTGTAAGCTACTCACTCTTAATGCTACTGAAGTTATTGACTAAAAGCCATTTATATGATAAAATAACTATATTATTATATAAGGAGGCAATTATGATTAAATTACACAACACATTATCAGGATTAGTAGAAGAATTCAAACCGATAAACGATACTAAGGTGAATTTTTATTGTTGTGGTCCTACTGTTTATAACGACATACATGTAGGCAATGCCAGACCTTTAGTTGTATTTGATACAGTTAGAAGATTTTTGATATTCATGGGCTACGACGTAAAGTATGTTTTTAACTTCACTGACGTAGACGATAAAATAATTAATAAAGCGAACGAAAGCGGTATCACTTCAAACGAAGTTGCTGAAAAATATATCGCGCGCTTCAAAGATGTTGCTTCAAGGCTTGGTATTTATGACTATGACAATATTAACCCAAGAGCGACTGAACACATGGATGAGATTATAGATTTTATAAAAGGACTTATTGAGAAGGGCGCTGCTTATGAGTCGGATGGCGATGTTTATTTCGACACTACTAAGGCGAAAGACTACGGAAAACTTTCTAAGAAGAATATTGATGACCTTATCTCAGGTCTAAGAGTTGATATAAATGAAAAAAAGAAAAATCCACTAGACTTTGCTCTTTGGAAGAAGGCTAAACCAAATGAACCGCACTGGGCATCACCATGGTCAGATGGTAGACCTGGATGGCACATCGAGTGCTCGGCTATGAGTAGGGCAATCTTAGGAGATACGCTTGATATACACGCTGGCGGAAGTGACCTAGAGTTTCCTCATCATGAGAATGAAATTCAACAAAGTGAGGCTCTAACAGGAAAGCCATTCGCAAAATATTGGCTACACAATGGTATGGTCAATGTCGATGGCAAAAAGATGAGTAAATCGTTAGGCAATTTCATCTTGCTTAAGGACTTGCTTGACGATTATGACAAGGACACAGTAAGGTTCTTCATCTTATCAACTCACTATAGAAAGCCTATGAACTTCACTAAAGAAGGCATGGAAGGCGCAAAAAACTCTGTTAAGAGGATACACAACGCTCTTAAGAGACTTGAAGCGATTAAGGACACAGGCAAAAAGGCCTCAGATGAGATCATCAAAGAAGTTGATAGTGAAGTAGCTGGCTTTATCGCAGCTATGAGCGATGATTTTAACACAGCTGATGCACTTACAAGCATTTTCAATATAGTTAAGATTATTAATAAACTTGAAGACGATGATTATGAAAGCGCAAAGTATATCGAAGATAAATTAAGTGATTTATTAAAAGTTCTTGGACTTGATGATAGTGAAGCGGTGATGAAGGAAGATGAGTCAGATGCATCACTTGGCGAAGACGAAGACAAGATTAAAAAGATGATAGACGAAAGAAATGAAGCGAGAATGAATAAAGATTATGCCAAGGCAGATAAAATCAGAGATGATTTACTAGCAATGGGCATAAAGATTATAGATAGCAAAGACGGACAAAGATGGGAAAAAATTTAGATATAACTGAGCTATTTGGCATTGAGTACAGCGATAACGAGATAAATGAAATGAGCCCAATAAGGCTTGCCTACATCGGCGACGCTGTCTACGAGCTCTTTGTGCGTTATTACATCGCAAAAGAGCCACTAAAGGCATACGAGTTGCAAAAGCTATCAACAAAATATGTCAGCGCCTATGCGCAAAGAGATGCCTTTGAGAAAATCAAGGAGCATCTCACAGAAGACGAGCTTTATGTATTTAAAAGAGCCAGAAACCACAAGTCACATAAGGCACCAAAGAACACAGACAACAGTGCATATAAGGTGTCAACAGGCTTTGAAGCTCTTATTGCATATCTATTTTTGAAAAAGGAATACACTAGACTTTTTGATCTAGTTAAATTATGTTTGGAGGATTAAATTGGAAGAACAATATATATATGGAAGAAATCCAGTTATGGAACTTTTGAAGAATGGCAGAGCCATCGATAAATTATATGTGCAAAAGGGCGAACTAAAGGGCTCAATCGGTAGAATTTTAAGCCTTGCAAGTCAAAATGGTGTCATCGTACAAAGAGTTGAGAGAGAAAAACTTGATTCGCTATCAAAAGGCGAGGTACATCAAGGCGTTGTCGCGTTCACAGCAGGTTTTGAATACAAAAGTATTGAAGATGGCTTTAAGCTAGCTGAAGAAAAAGGCGAAGACCCATTCTTTGTAATTTTAGATGGTATTGAAGATACTCATAACCTAGGCGCAATCATCAGAACAGCTGAGTGCGCTGGCGTTCACGCGGTTATCATACCAAAGAGAAGGTCAGCTATGGTCAATGAAACAGTTTATAAAGCTTCAGCAGGAGCCGTTGACAACATGATAGTTGTGAGCGTAACTAACCTTAATCAAGAGATAAAAGAGCTTAAAGAAAGAAACGTATGGATATACGGACTTGACATGGATGGCCAAAAATACACAAAAGCAAACCTATTAGGCCCAGTAGCTCTAGTTGTTGGCTCAGAAGGCAAAGGCTTATCAGAGCTTGTTAAGAAAAACTGTGACGCAATAATTAGCCTACCGATGTTTGGCAAGACAAACTCATTAAATGCATCAAATGCGGCAGCCATTGCCATGTATGAAATTTTAAGACAAAAGGATGAAAAAGAAAAGGCTTAGGCATATACTCTTTGTTGATGGATACAACGTCATCAACTCATGGGAGCATTTGAGAGAAAGAAAGGAAGAGTCGCTAGAGGCCGCTCGTGATGAGCTAGAGAACATCTTAGAAGAGTACATGCGCTACAACAAAGAACGCATCATACTTGTATACGATGGACACCTCATCAAAGGCAATCAAGGCGAAAAGAAAATAATAAAAGGTCTTGAGATAGTTTTTACCAAAGAAAATATCACAGCCGACTCATATATCGAAAGAGAAGTGGCTAGTATGCCTTATGGCTATAAGATAAGAGTCGCAACAAGTGACCTTGCAGAGCAAAGCCTTATCTTTCAAAGAGGCGCATCAAGACTTAGCTCAAGAGAGCTCGCTATAGAGATAGAAAATTCAAAACGAACACAAAAAAGAATTTCTAAAAAAAATAATATGATTAATAATATGAAATTATCCGGCATCGATGAAGCAGAACTTGAAAAGCTAAAAGATTTAAATTTGTAAAATAAATAAAAAATAATATATATATAAAAAATATTTCAAAATATTATAAAAAACCTAAATTATAAATCATTATATATAATTTAGTATATATAATTAGTATATATAATAGGAAAGAAAATAAATTTTATATAAAAATAATTTAAAAAACGCTTGACAAATTGGTAAAATTAAGATAATATATATAGGTAGTTGTATAATACTTTTTAGAGTATTATATGAGTAGGAGGTGTTTATAAATGAGAGAAAAGGTCGTATTAGCTTGTACAGAATGCAATCAAAGAAATTACACAACAAAGAAGAATAAGAAGAACACTACTGAAAGAATTGAGCTTCAAAAGTACTGCAAGTTCTGCAAGAAGCACACAGCACATAAGGAAACAAAATAATTTTTAGGAGTTGATAGCATGGAAAACAAAGGTAAAGCAGGCAATTTTTTCAAAGGCGTAAAAGCTGAAATGAGAAAAGTAATTTGGCCTAGCAAAAAAGACTTAATTAATTACACATTAGTTGTAATTGGAATTAGTGTGGCTGTAGCTGCATTAGTATACCTTATCGACGTGGGAATCGGCGCTGTAGTTAAACAATTTATTAAATAGCAATGAGCGATTTAGATTTAAATGAAAACAAGGCTAACTCTATCGATTTATCAGATAGAGAAGCAGACGCCAAATGGTATGTAATCCATACGTATTCAGGATATGAAAATAAGGTAAAAGCTACAATTGAAAAGATGATAGTTAATCGTGGCACAGCTGACGGTATTTTTAAAGTAGAAGTGCCCACAGAAGAATACGTAGAAAAAAAGGATGGCGCCAAAAAAATCAAATCTAGAAAGATATTCCCAAGCTACGTGCTAGTCAAGATGATTATCAACGATAAATCATGGTATCTAGTAAGAAATACCAGAGGAGTAACAGGTTTTGTTGGACCACAATCAAAACCAGTACCATTAACAGAAAAAGAACTTTATAACCTAGGCGTTCATACAAAATCCATCATAGACGATACAAAAAAGGACGTAAACTACAAGCACGGAGACCACCTAGCCGTTACAGACGGACCATTCAAGGGATTCGAAGCTATAGTTGATTCAGTAAACGAAGACTCAGGAACAATAAAGTGTTCTGTTAATATGTTCGGTAGGGACACACTTGTAGAGTTTGAATACTATCAAGTAAGCCCTATCACAAAATAGCTATTATCATTAAAGATAATATATAAAAGTGCATTAAGCACAATAATCGAGGAGGTGCGAATATGGCAAAAAAAGTTAGCGCAATTGTCAAACTTCAAATACCGGCTGGAAAAGCTACACCTGCACCACCGGTAGGAACTGCACTTGGACCACACGGCGTAAATATTATGCAATTTACAAAGGAGTTCAATGCTAAGACTCAAGATAAAGTAGGTCTAATCATACCAGTTGTTTTAACAGTATATCAAGACAGATCATTTACTTTTATCACAAAGACACCACCAGCTCCAGTATTGATCAAAAAAGCTCTTAACATTCAAAGCGGTTCAGGCGAACCAAACAAGAAGAAAGTAGCAAAACTTACAAAAGATCAAGTTAAGGAGATCGCAGAATTGAAGATGCCAGACTTAAATGCAGCAAGTGTAGAAGCAGCTATGAGCATGGTTGCTGGAACTGCAAGAAGTATGGGCGTTGAAGTAGAAGAGTAATTCTACTTATTAGGTGGGAGAAAATTCGTTATTACCACAAGGAGGTTAGAAAATGGCAAAAAGAGGTAAAAAATACCAAGACAGTTTAAAAGAATTCGATAGACAAGAATACTTCGAGTCAAAAGATGCCATCGGCCTAGTAGTAAAACTAGCAAAGGCAAAATTTGATGAAACTGTTGAACTACACTGCAGATTAGGTGTTGACTCAAGATATGCAGACCAACAAGTTAGAGGCGCAGTAGTACTACCACACGGTACAGGTAAAACTAAAAAAGTTTTAGTTATCGCAAAAGCAGATAAACAAGAAGAAGCTAAACAAGCAGGCGCAGACTATGTTGGAGCAGAAGACATGGTAGAAAAGATTCAAAAAGAAAACTGGTTTGACTTCGATGTAATCGTTGCAACACCAGATACAATGGGACTTATCGGTAGACTAGGTAAGGTTCTAGGACCAAAAGGTTTAATGCCAAACCCTAAGTCAGGAACAGTTACATTCGAACTAGAAAAGGCAATCAAAGAAATCAAAGCCGGTAAAGTTGAATATCGTTTAGACAAAGCAAACATCATTCACTGCCCAATTGGTAAAGTATCATTCGGCCAAGAAAAGCTAGAAGAAAACTTTAACGCAATCATGTCAGCTATAATCAAAGCAAAACCAGCTGCAGCAAAAGGAAAGTATTTAAGATCTGTTACACTTACATCGACTATGGGTCCTGGAGTAAGAGTAAATAGCTCAAAAATTACTGAATAAAATACTTAATAAAGTATTGACAACTCAGAAAGTTTTTGATATAATAAACTAGTTAACAGAATTTAATTTAATAGGAATATATAAACCGTAGACAGTAGGTGCATTAAGCTTAATTCCCTACCGAGGATAGATAGCCAGTATCAACCCCCTTATGTCTATAAGAGGGTTTTTTATTGATATATATTAAACGGGATTAGCAAAAAAGCTAAAGTTCCTATTTTTCCAGTGGAGGTGAAATAGTGAAAGAACATGTTTTAGAACAAAAGAAACAAGTTGTTCAAGAAATTAAAGAAAAACTTGAAAAATCAGAATCCATAGTTCTTATGGACTATCAAGGATTAAACGTTGCAGACGTTACTGATCTTAGAAAACAATGCAGAGAAAACAATGTTGAGTACAAAGTTTACAAAAACACAATGCTTAGATTTGCCTTACACGAATTTGGTGTAGAAGGCTTAGACGAGTATTTAGAGGGAACAAATGCAGTAGCATTTGCATACGAAGACCCAAGCTCAGCAGCAAAAGTAGCATACAAGTTTGCTAAAGGAAACGACAAACTTGAAATCAAAGTTGGTTTAGTATCTAAAGATATATTCGACGTAAACCAATTAAAACAATTATCAGAACTACCATCGAAGGAAGTTCTTATCGCACAAGTACTTGGCGGCTTAAACGGACCTATCCAAGGCTTTGCAAATGTATTAAATGGAACTATGAAGGGCTTAGTTGTAGCTCTTAACCAAATTGCTGAACAAAAAGCAAAAGAAGCATAAATAAAAAATTTTGGAGGTATTTATAATGTCAGAAAAAGTTACAAATTTAATTGAAGAAGTAAAATCACTTACAGTTTTAGAATTATCAGAACTAGTTAAAGCACTAGAAGAAGAATTTGGCGTATCAGCAGCAGCTCCAGTAGCAGTTGCAGCAGCTCCAGCAGCAGGCGGAGCAGCACCAGCAGCAGAAGAAAAATCAGAATTCGACGTAGTTCTTGAAGACGCTGGCGCAGAAAAGATCAAAGTTATCAAAGTAGTTAGAGAAATCACAGGCTTAGGCTTAAAAGACGCTAAAGACTTAGTAGATGGAGCTCCTAAGACAATCAAAGAAGCAGCACCAAAGGCAGAAGCTGACGAAATGAAGAAGAAACTAGAAGAAGTTGGAGCAAAAATTACATTAAAGTAATTTAATTAAAAACTTATATTAAATCAGACTCGAAAGAGTCTGTTTTTTTTATGCCCATATTAATTTAAAAATAATTTTCAAAATTCATTCATTTGCAAAATATTGACAAAAACGCAAATTTATGCTAATATTGAATAGAGTGCATAAGTATAAACTGAGCACATTGATATATATTATAGGTGCGTTTTAAGCGTACATAGAATAAAGAAATTAATTAAAAAAAGGAGAGAGAGAAATGAGCAAAAAAATTATTAAGAGCTTCGCAGCCTTTTTACTAGTTCTTTGCATGATGCTAACAAACTTTGGCGGATGGAACCACGTTTTAGCAGAAGAAACTAGTGAAGAAAGTCCAATAGAGCAAAATTTGGACGAAGCAAATCCTTCGGAAAATGAAAACAAAGAGACTAACGAAGATAAAGAAAAGCCTCAAGAAGACAATCATGAAGAAGGAAAAATTGAAGAAGAGAATAAAGAAGAAGCAGATAAGACTGTAGAAGAAAATACAGATGAAACTGAAAACGATGGACTTGAGATCTCAGATGAAGTAAAGCCAGAGGCAGTTGGTGCAGGTATAGAAGCACCGACAATTACCAAAGCATTTATTGGAACAAATACTATCTCTGGAGGAAATTTACACAGAGGTAAAATTAATGGCAAGAATGCAAGAGGAACAGTTCATGTAACATTAAAGGATAGTAGTAGTAATGAAAAAGCCACTGTATCCGTTACACCTAAAAGTGGAACAACTTGGACAGTAACCTTACCTGAAGGAGTTACAATTGCAGAAGGAGATACGGTTACTGCTTATCAAGAATTTGATGGACAAAACTCACCAGTGACAACTGTAAATGCGATGGACTCACTTGCTATACAAAATAAAGACAAGCTAAAAATGCCGACAGGTGAAATTTGGATAGAACAACCTTCATCCAACCAAGTCAATGATGACGAACAAGCAGAAGCTGTTCAGATGTTGAAAGATGCAAACACTGCAATAGCCGGTGATATTAAATCTGTTAAATTTTCTATTGATAGCACTGAACATGCTTATTATGAAGTAACTTATACTGATGGTTCGACATCAGGCCAAGTTGAAGCTACAGGTTTAACTATAAAACAAGTTACAGAACATTCAAGAGGAGCTACTCTTGGCAGTATTACAATTGTAGACAATGTAATTAAGGGACAACTATCAGGCGAGGGACCATTTGACGGCATTAAAGTTCAAATACTTCTTAAACTTAGCGATGCGGTCAAAGATAGCTATTGTGATGGAGGAAAGTGTTTAGTCGACAAAGACACATCTGATCCAGTAGATGCGACTGTAAATGGTGAAACAGGAGAATTCACATATATAATTCCAAACCATGACTTAAAACTTGATCAAAAAGTTGGTGTTACAGTAAAAGAACCCCATAAATTCAAATCTTGTTCTCAAACTACTGTTAAACCGGTAGTAGTAGGAAAAACAGAAGTTAAAGACCCTAGAAAATTAACAAAAGATGATAAAACAGCAATTGATGCTGCTATTAGAAGCGCATATACAGTAAATGGCAAATCTAAATTACCAAACGGAACCGGAGACTGGGCTGGAGTACCAGCAGTTATACAAATTGATGACAGCGGAAATGTTAAGATATTTAGCGGTAATGATGTAGCAGGTGATTGGGACAATGATGGAAACTTTGTTCCGGAAAAAAATGAAGATGGTTCAGTTAAGATAAAAGATGGAGTTGAACCAAAAATAACAATCAAAGCCGAAGACCTTCTAAAAAACATTAAACCGGACGCACTTGCGGTTAAGTTAAGTGATGATAAGAAAAACATCACAATCACTCCAAATGAAAAAGATACAGATGCGAACAGTATTTCTGTGTCCTACACAGGAAAAGATGGCAAAACAAAAACAACTATTGCTACAAAAGCTGATGATGGAACTTGGTCTATCACTGAAGGTGAAGGTTCCGTTGATAAAAATGGCGTTGTAAGTCTTCCTAAAGACAAGGTAAAAGGCAATACAGATGTAACAGCTACAGTAACAGATAAGGGTGGAATAGCGGAAGACGATAAAACACCACTTACTTCAGATCCAGGAACTTTAAAAATAGAAGAAACAAAAGCTGACAAAGTTGAAGCCCTCGGCGGTCTTGACCCGGTTGCTCTTAAAAAATGGGTCGGAGATGAAGTTGACTGGAAAGACGGCGTAAAAGCTAAAGATTCTGCAACAGAAGAAAATAAAGGTAAAATAAATGAGCTTCTAAAAGAAGCAAAAACAAGCTTCGCTGATACAACAAGAAACACAAATTCTGAAGGAGATTTTACTGGAACTATTAAAGTAACATTTGATGATGGATCTTTTATAGAAGTAGCAGATCAGAAACTATATGTAAGCAACCATGTAACTAGCGTGGAAAGAAAAGATAAGGTTCCAACAGATGCCTTAGATGTTGAATTCAAATTAGGTGAAGGAACAAAAGTTGATAATACTGGTTCCGGAGCGATTGAAGGAAATAAAGATAATCCGACTTCTTACTCAAAATATAAAGTTAAACCAAATACAAATCTAAAAGACTATAAACTTCCGAATCTTAATGCATCAGTAATTGACTCAATAAAAGTTACTCCACAAGAAGGATATACAGAAGCAGTTTGGAAGGATAGTAAAAATGGAACAGACTTTGTAGCAACTACTGACAACAATGTCTTTACAGCAACAGCAACAAAAACCTACGATATAACTTTTGATGCAAACACTGGTACTGGTACTAAGGATAAAGTTACTTTAAAGAAGGGCGACACATATACTTTACCACCAGCTGACACATTTACTGCACCAGAAAATATGCAATTCTCTGGTTGGCAGGTTGGAGAAGATTCTCAAAATCTTAAAAATGCTGGCGACCAAATTACTATAACAGATAATGTAACTGTAAAAGCTATCTGGAAACCAATCGAACTTAAAGTAAGTTTCAAACCAGGAACAGGTGCATCCGGAGAGATGAAAGATGTTCCTGTTAATAAAGGCAGTGATTATGAACTTCCTGAACCAACATTTACACCACCAACAAATCAAAAATTCGCCGGCTGGAAAGTTGGTAATGAAGACGGTGTTAAAAAAGCCGGAGAAACAATAAAAATAACAGACAACGTAACACTAACAGCAACTTGGAAAGACATCATGGTAAAAGTAACTTATAATGCAAACAACGGAAGCGGAACAATGGATGGAGCTGAAATTAAAAAAGGCTCAACATATAAACTTTTAGCCAATGGATTTACAGCACCAGACAACCAAGAATTTAAGGCTTGGGAAGTAGATGGCAAGGAAGTCGCACCGGGAACAGAGATTACTGTAGAAAAAGATACAGAAGTTAAAGCAATTTGGAAAGACATAGAATACAAAGTAAGCTTTGATGGAAACAAAGGTTCAGGCACAATGACAGGAGCAACTGTCAAAAAAGGTGAAAAATACAAATTACCGGATAATACTTTCGGCGCACCATCAGACAAACAAGAATTCAAAACTTGGGAAATAGATGGCAAGGAAGTCGCACCGGGAACAGAAATCACTGTAGAAAAAGATACAGAAGTTAAAGCAATTTGGAAAGACATTGAATACAAAGTAACCTTTAACGGTAATGAAGGAACAGGAAAAATGGATACTGCAACCGTTAAAAAAGGTGAAAAATACAAATTACCGGATAATACTTTCGGCGCACCATCAGACAAACAAGAATTCAAAACTTGGGAAATAGATGGCAAGGAAGTCGCACCGGGAACAGAAATCACTGTAGAAAAAGATACAGAAGTTAAAGCAATTTGGAAAGACATTGAATACAAAGTAACCTTTAACGGTAATGAAGGAACAGGAAAAATGGATACTGCAACCGTTAAAAAAGGTGAAAAATACAAATTACCAGACAATAGTTTCGGCGCACCATCAGACAAACAAGAATTCAAAACTTGGGAAATAGATGGCAAGGAAGTCGCACCGGGAACAGAAATCACTGTAGAAAAAGACACAGAAGTAAAAGCTATCTGGAAAGATATTGAATACAAAGTAACTTTCAATGGAACTGAAGGAACTGGCAAAATGGACGAAAAGCTAGTTAAAAAAGGCAATGAATATGAATTACCAGCAAACGGATTTACAGCACCAGAAAACAAAGAATTTGATGGCTGGATGGTAGGCACAGAAAAGAAAGCTGTCGGCGATAAAATCACAGTAAACGGTGATACAGAAGTAAAAGCTATTTGGAAAGATATTATGATTGATATAACATTTGACAAGGGCGACGGCTCTGGTGAAATGACAAAACAATCAGTTAAAAAAGGCAGCCAATTTAAATTACCTGCTTCAACATTCACACCACCAGCAGGAATGCAATTTGCTGGCTGGAAAGTTGGCAATGAAAGTGATGTAAAAGCAGCTGGTGCAGAAATAACTATTAATGATAATATACAATTAACAGCTGTTTATAAGAACAAACCTGTTGAACCAGGCAAACCAGATAGACCAGATAGACCAGATAGACCAGATAGACCATATAGACCAGATAGACCATATAGACCATATCCACAACCACAACCAAAGCCAGAGCCAAAACCAGAACCAAAACCTGATACAAAAGCAACAGAGATGGAAAGAGGCACTCACTACAGATACATCTACGGTTATCCAGACGGAACAGTTCGTCCAGAAGGTTTAATCACTCGTGCTGAAGCGGCAGCTTTAATCGCTCGTCTAGCAAATCTTGACATGAGTGACGCAAGTAAACCTAATTTCAAGGACGTTCCATCTAGGTGGTATAACACAGCTATAAACGCAGTTGCTAAAAAGAATTTGATGTTTGCTAACAAAGACGGCAAGTTCCGTCCAAATGAAGCAATCACTCGTGGTGAATTTGCTAGAGCATTATTCTACATTGACAAGGTAAACGATGCAGTTGCACCATTTGCTGATGTTAAGGGACATGAGTTTGAAAAGGCTATCAACCAAGCGTATGGTAACGATCGTATCAGTGGTTATCCAGACGGTACATTCAAACCGAACGCTTTCATCAAGAGAGCTGAAGCAGCTAAGATACTAAATCACTACGCTAACCGTGGTGTTGACCATGACGGAATTCTTGGACAAAAGAAGTATATAGCTTATTTCACAGACCTTAATGAAACTTATTGGGGTTACTACGAAATTATGGAAGCAGCTAACAGCCACGAATATGAAAGACCTCTTAATACTAGAATTGAAACTTGGACAAAGATAATAAATAAATAAGATTAAGAAAGCAGTCTTCGGACTGCTTTTTTTAGGAGGAAATATGATTAGAAGAGCGAATAAGGAAGATATTAAATGCATCATGCCCATATATGAAGCGGCGAAGAAAAAGATGCGCACCGATGGCAACTTGCACCAGTGGAGTGATAAGTACCCTGACGAAGAAACTCTTTTGAATGACATAGCAAGAGATGAATTATATATCGCTTATAACGATGAGGAGATATATGGAGTTTTTATGCTTAGTTTTTCTGGTGAAGATACTTATAAAGAAATTCAAGGCGCGTGGCTCAATGATGAGCCTTATGCTGTGATTCATAGAATTGCAAGTTTTGGTAAGGGGAAAAATTTACTCAAGGACGCTATAAATTTTGCTTTTGAAAAAACGAATAACATTCGCATAGATACTCATGAGGATAATAATATTATGCACACTCTTCTAAAAAAATTAGGCTTTTTTTATACAGGCATCATTCATCTAAAGGATGGTGACGAGAGAATGGCATATCAATTAATTAAAAGTGAATAAAAATAAAATACCTTATCGTGCTTGATAAGGTATTTTTATTAATAAGATGTAATATACATTGCCTTGGCTAAGTAAGGAGAAATTTCATCAAAATAGTACCAACCGGAGCTTCTGTAATCGTTTTCGCCGCCATTGGGGTTTGAGATATATATTTTGCCATCATCTGTTGCGGCTAAGAGAACCATGTAGTGAGACTTGGTCGTGAAACGATTTTCTTCTGGTTTATTCCATAGGCAAATAATTATAGGTCTATTGGTCTTAAGATGATTTATTATGCTCTCTTCTGATAAAGATTTTGAATCAAAATAAAAGTCTGTGTTGTCTATGCCGTAGCTTTTTAGCTCTTTTGAAAGATTGGCGTAATCAAGGCGCGGGTAGTACTTTGTTCTTAGATTTTCTGGATTTATTTCTGATCCGTAGCCTGATAAAACTATGGACATGGCGGTGATGCCGCAGCCGTAGTCTTCCATGTTTCCGTTCCAATATTCGTTATCTTTCCATGGCTCTAAATTTTGTTTGTACTCGATATATGTTTTTTTATTAGCATCGACTGTAGTGAATTTCGTGAAATATCCTTCGCCAGAAATTTTTTCTTGACCGATACCGTCATAATTTTCATTGGTATCCATCTTGATAGTTGTATATGGACTAGGAATTATAAGTCTAGCAATTGAGCTTCTCTCTACGAAAGAGTAAATTCTTCCATAGATTCTTCTAAATATATTCCTTCCAAAAAATATGCAAATTAGTAAAATTATTATAAGGAAGAATATTTTTCTTCTTTTTCTTTTGTGTTTTCTTTTTTTATTTATATAAGCTTTTGCATCGATATTGTTTCTTGACATAAAACCATCCCTTCTAAGAATATTATAATATTTAAATCTTAAAAATTTCTTAATTAAATCTTAAGAATTTCTTAAATTTGCGAAATGGCATAAGAAAAGCACTTCACCAATGATGAAGTGCTTAATTTTATTATTTAGTATTAATTTCAAGATCGTTATTTTCATTACCTATAACTTTTATATCGAATGGTCCGTCGCCTGTTTCTTCTGCGTTTAGTGCAAGTGTAACAGTTTTGTATGCAATTACTTGTAGTGTGATTGTTGTTGGTCCTGGTGCTACGACTTGTGGGTATATGATTATGTCTTTATTGTTTTTAATAAGTACTTTTTCAACGCCAACTGTGTATCCTGGATTTGGGAAAGTCATAGTAAATGTGATTAGTATTTGGCCGCCAACTTTTTTATAATATATAGTCTCGCCATTATTACTTAGGCCTTCTGAAATGTTTTGCACATCAAAGGATAAATTTTTGGCGTTCTTTTCGCCTTCATTATCTTTAAAAATTTCGTATATTCTTTGCACTACTAAAACTCCTTCAACTTGTGATAATTTCTTTTGCGGAGCATATTTTTTGTCTTTGTTGCCAAAAACAATGCCTTTATTAAGAAGATATTTTAATTTTTCTTTTCTTATCTTATCCATCTTTTCTATATCTGTAAAATCAAAGTTTTTTTCTTCGTTGCGTGCAAATTTTATATTTTTAACTCCGTCAAATATATAGTCAATCATTGATTCTCTTGTAAGATAGTCGGAGTTAGCGTTTATATTGACCTTGAAATAACCATACTCGTTTGATAGCTGTTCAAGTGCTTTTGCAAAAACTTTTGCAGATAGTGGAGCATTTGGCTCGAACTTTGCAAAATTATTATCTGCAAGCTCTGTAAAATATTTTTTCATAAAATCTTCTTCAATCTTTTTTTCTGCCCAGTGACCTTTTAGTTTATCTACACTCATCGCCATGGCTGTGCTCGATAAGAGTATACAGATCAAGAGTAGGGCGCTTATTATTCTTTTTTTCATATATTTTCCTCCTTTACTATGATTACTGTATTTATTATATCATAGAAAAGTCATAATATAGGTTACAAATGTATTAAATTACTTTAGATCAAGAAGCGAGCCGGTATAAAGCTTGTAGTAAAGACCTTCCTTTGACATAAGGTCATCGTGTGTACCGCTTTCTTTTATGCCGTCATCTGTAAGAACTATAATTTTCTTAGCATTTTTGATTGTTGTCAATCTATGGGCAATTGTTAGTGTTGTTCTGCCTTGTGAAAGTTTTTCAAGTGATTCTTGTATAAGTCTTTCACTTGTGTTGTCAAGAGCTGATGTTGCCTCATCAAGTATAAGAACTTTTGGATTTTTCAAAAATACTCTCGCTATGGCAATTCTTTGCTTTTGTCCGCCAGATAGTTTTACGCCACGCTCGCCAACATAAGTATTGAAGCCGTCTTTAAGCTCCATGATGAAATCATAAGCTCCAGCAAGTTTAGCAGCGCTTATAACTTCTTCTTTACTTGCGTCAATCTTGCCGTACTTGATATTCTCAAGTATGGTACCGCTAAATAGATAAACCTCTTGTTGAACGGAGCCGATATTTTGTCTTAAAGACTTTAGTGTGAAATCTTTAATATTCTTGCCATCGATAAGTATCTCGCCTTTAGTAACATCGTAGAAACGAGGTATTAGGTTAACTAGAGTAGTTTTACCTGAACCCGATGGACCAACTATGGCAACTGAGTCGCCCTCGTTAACAATTAGATTAATATTAGAAAGAACTTTGTTTTTATCGTCAGGGTAGGCGAAGCTCACGTCTTTAAACTCGATATGACCCTTAACATCTTTTAGCTCGATGGCGTCATCTTTGTCAAATATATCGACATCTGTATCCATAATCTCTATAAAACGCTCGATACCAGTCATGCCGGCATTGAAATTCTCCATAAAATCGACGATTCTTTTTATTGTTGTAAGTAAGCTTGAGGCGAATAAAACGTAGGCAATCATGTCACCGGCAGAAATTTTGCCTGCCTTTATCAAGAAGCCACCGATACCTATAATCATAGTATACATGATGGCATCGAAAATTCTGTTTACTGTGCCAAAACCTGCCATGTATGTGTATCTTTTCTTTTTGATCTCAAGGAATTTATCGTTATCTTTTTCAAATTTTTCTACTTCGACATCTTCATTCGCAAAGGATTTGACTACTTTTGAGCCAAGCAGCGAGTCTTCAAGACCTGAGTTTAAATCACCTATGTGATCTCTTTGCTCTTTAAAGGCTCGGCGCATCTTGCGATTGTATGAGCTTGATGCATATATCATTATAGGTATCATGGTAAACATCAAGACTGTTAGCAAAACATTGATCCTTACCAAAATTGCAAATGATACGACTATCTTAAATGCTGCGATTAAGAACTCTTCTGGGCAATGATGAGCAAATTCAGTTACATCGAAGAGGTCATTAGTGATTCTCGCCATAATCTGTCCGACTTTAGTATTATTATAAAAACTATCGGATAAGTGCTGCAAATGGCTGAAGGCATCGCTACGCATATCTTTTTCAATGTAGGCGCCCATGATGTGACCAACTTTAGTCATATAAAATTGAGCAATTATTTCAACGATACGTAAAGTGAAATATAAGCCGACTACTTTTAAGATGTATTGATTTGTTAAAAGCGCCATGTCCCTTGAAGCAGTATTAGTTATACTTCTTAATAACAAAGGAAAGACTAGTTCACACACTGTAGTTAATACAGCGCAGAACAAGTCTAGGAACAATACTTTTCTATATTTTTTAAAGTAGGGCAAAAATCTTTTTAGTAATTCTTTGTTATTCATTAGTCCTCCTTCTAAAATTTAGTACAGCGTCTAAGGCATGAACCTTTAGCGCCTTAAGTGATATAAGATAGATGATTAGAGAGATTACTCCTGATATAGCCATCATTAAAAATTTGATTATTTTTTTCTCGCCTAAAATTTTTACACCAAGTGTAAATAATAAATACATAGAAAGCGCCATGATGATGGAGGCTGCTAGTATTTTTATAAGCGAGACGAGATTGTCTTTGATCTCGATATCTGGATAAACCTTTTTTAGTGAAATATATAGTGTCACCGCAGAAACCAAGGATGAGATCGATGTAGCAAGGGCAAGACCTTTGTGCTGCATGAATCTAACTAAGATGATGTCGAAGCCGATGTTGACAGCAACAGCTATAAGACCATTGATCATCGGGATTTTAGTTTTTTGCATAGAATAAAATACTTTTTCAAATATCATTCTTAGAGATGCGAAGAAAAGTCCTAGGATATAGAACGTTAGCGCACCTGAAGTCATTAGTGTGGCTGTTTCGTTAAACATATTCCTTTGGAAAAGTATCTCAACTATTGGGTAGCTTAAAAAAACTATGGCGAATGTAGCTGGAAGCGTGATAAGTGCGACTGTATCAACACTTTCGCTAATTATGCTTCTAATCTCTTGACTTTCATTTCTAATCATGGATGAAGAAAGTTTTGGAAAAATTACAGTTGTTAGAGCCATTACAAAGACAGATATTATCATAAGATATATCTTTGATGAATAGTTTAGTACCGAGATTGATCCACTTACTAGCTCTGAAGCAAGCGTTTTATCTACAACTAAGTTGATTTGATATGCGCTCGAGCCTATAAGTATAGGAAGGATTAGTTTAAACATCTTTCTTACGTATGGATCTTTAAAATCAAGATCGGGCGAAAATCTGTATCTTTTGTGCTTAACAGCAGGTAATTGAATTAAAAATTGCATAGACGCCGCTATAACGCTGATAAACATCAAAAGGTCAATGTTGCCTCTTCTTGCGAAAGACATCAAAAAGATGATATAGATTAAATTATATGGTATACCCATGATGGCATAAGGGCCAAAAACATTTTCTGATTGCAAAAAGCTTGAGAAAATGTATGTAATTGATAAGAATAAAATTATTGGTATACCAATTTTCATTAGATAGGCTGTGTAGGCAAGTGTCTCGCCTGTAAAGCCTTTAGCGATAGCCTTTGTGATTAAAGGAGCGAAGATATAGGCTAAAACGCACAAAACGATGGCGATAAGGCCGATGATATTCATGATTTTGTTCATGAATTTTATTTTACCGCGCTTGCCTTCTTTTTCTTCAACTTCTGAAAATATTGGCACAAGAGTAGTGTTTAAGCCGCTACCAAGTGCTCCAATCAAAAATATAACTGCAGTTGTAGCAGCAGTATACATATCAGTCTCGAGATTGGCGCCATATTTTGATGCTATCATGGTTTCTCTGAAGAAGCCCATAATCTTGCTAATCAGCGTGAATACCGATATCATCGCGAGTGATTTAATAACAGTTTTTTTATTTGACATATATAAACCTCATTTTTTTAAATTCTTGTTAAATTTTATCACAAAGCATATAAAAAATCAAGTTTATAAGATGTAATTTTCAATAAAATAAGCCGCTCCTGACTCATCGCAGTCCTTAGTAATATATGTCGCAGCATTTTTAATGACTGGCATTGCATTTGCCATGGCAACGGATACGCCAGTACCTTTAATCATCTCAAGATCATTTTCACTGTCACCAAAACTGATGGTATCTTTTATATCAATACCAAGTTTTTCTAATATTTTATTTATTCCTTTTAGCTTAGAAGTTTTTTTGCTATTGATATCTGCAAAATCATCGTTCCATCTCTTAAAGACAGAATTGTTCATGTATGGCACTAAATTTTCTTCATCAAAAGCTCTAGTAGTGTATGAGTTCATTTGAAAAACTTTGCTAAGATCAAGCTCATCAAGTGAAGCAATTTTAGGTATAGGCACTTCAACATGGTCATGAACAGCGTGAACCTTGTCATCAGCCAAGTTAAGCACTACACCTTCGCGAGTAAAAAGCGATAGGGCAAAGTTAAGCCTTTTTGATGCATCCACAATGAAGCGAACGTCATCTTCATCCATAAAATGCTCAGAAATAATTTCATCGCCAATAACATTTAAGTTACCGTTCATGCCTACAAAGCCATCGACCTTAAGAGTATTGTCTAAAACCTTCATTATATTATTCTTGTCACGGCCAGATGAGATAAAGACTTTGATACCTTTTTCTCTTAATTTATTTATAGCGGAGATATCTCTATCACTAATCTTATGAGTAGTGAAGCTGACTATGGTTCCATCCATATCAAAGAAAGCCGCTTTTATATTATTTAATTTCATTTTGCACCTCCGAATAAATATTATACCCAAAAATATGAATTAATATATAAATAATATATCAATGGCTATGCTTAAAAAAGCGGGGACTTAGTTAGACAATGATAAATTTATCACTATAGGCAAAAAAAGTGTTGCATAAGTACTGGAGATGTAGTATAATTATTATAAGGATAGTAAACAATCATTAAGGAGGTAAAATGATGGAAAAAACAAAAAAGAAACGTTCATTAAGTGCTTATAGTATTCTTATCCTAATTATACTATTTGTTGCAATCTTATCATGGATTTTTAATGGAGCACAATTCGCCCCTGTAATTCCTAAGGGAGCTGAAGAAGCTGTTACTGAAGTATCAGCAGCAGGATTACCAGAAATAGCAATGAGTTTTTACAACGGCTTTGTTGACGCCATAGACATAGCAATCTTCGTATTAGTTATCGGCGGTTTCCTAGCAGTTGTTAACAAAACAGGAGCTCTTGAAGCTGGTATCCACAGATTAGTTAAGAACATGAAGGGTAGAGAAATGGCTCTTATCGCTGTACTAATGATCCTATTCTCAATCGGTGGATCAACTTACGGTATGGCAGAAGAAACTGTTGCCCTATATCCTTTAATCATCACTGCGATGGTAGCTGCAGGCTTTGATACACTAGTTGCTGTAGCAACTGTTCTTCTTGGAGCAGGTGCCGGCGTACTTGGTTCAACTGTTAACCCATTCGCTACAGGTGTAGCTATGGACGCACTTAACGGTGCTGGCGTTGAATGTAACAAAGGTACTGTAATATTACTAGGCGCTATTCTTTGGGCAGTAGCTTTAGGTACTGCTATGTACTTCGTATTAAAATACGCAAGCAAAGTTCACAAGGACAAAGGATCTACTATACTTTCACTTCAAGAAAGAGAAGTTATGGACAAAGAGTTCAAAACTACAAAGACTGATGATGAGTTAGTATTCACAGGAAGACACAAATTTATCCTTGTTGTGTTCGCAATTACTTTTATTATTATGATTATTTCATTAATTCCTTGGCCAGACTTTGGCGTAACAGCATTTGAAGGCTGGTCAGCAGTATTAACTGGCACACCACTTGGTGAATGGTACTTCCCAGAAATTTCAGTATTATTCTTCCTAGTATCAATCATTATTGGTTGGATTGGAAGACTATCTGAAAAAGAAATTGTTAACGCATTCGTAGCTGGAGCTGCAGACATATTGTCAGTAGTTTTAGTTATCGTTGTAGCAAGAGCTGCATCAGTACTAATGGCTCAAACTCACATTGATGCTCTTATACTAGATAGATCAGCAACAGCATTATCAGGTCTACCAGTATTCTTATTCGTACCATTTGCATACATCGTTTACATTGCACTATCATTCTTCATCCCATCAACATCAGGCCTTGCAACACTATCTATCCCAGTTATGGGCGGATTAGCTGCTAAACTTGGCTACTCACCAGAAGTTATGATATTGATATTCTGCGCTGCAGAAGGTGTTGTAAACTATGTAACACCAACATCAGGCGTTGTTATGGGCGCAATACAAATTTCTAAGATGGAATTAGGTACTTGGTATAAATGGGTTAAGAAACCTCTTATATTCACAGTAATATTCTCAATAATTGTATTAACTGTAGCAATGATGATTTTCTAAAATTGTTTATTATCACTGAAGTCCCTTAGGGGACTTCTTTTTTTGCATTTTATAATAATTTATTTAAAAAATATTGGTCAAAGCGTAAAAAACTTTGACCATTTTTATATAGATATAGAAAATATTCTTCACTTATGGTATAATTACATTGGAGGAATGTATGAAGAAAATACTCGATGAATTAAAAAAATTAAATATAAAAAATATTTTAGTAGACGAAAGTTTATCTAAGTACACTACTTTTAAGATAGGTGGACCTGCCAAAATTTTGATTGAAGCGGTGAGCGATGAAGAAATTTTGAAAATTATCAAACTTTTTGATGAGAAGAATGAAAATTATCTTATCATTGGCAATGGCAGTAATCTTCTTATTAGTGATAAAGTTTTTGAAAGACCAGTTATAGTTCTTGATAAAAATTTTGCAAAGATTGAGAGAATAGATGAAGTGACTTTATATGCTGAATCTGGCGCATCACTAAAGAGCCTAGCAAATAAGGCACTTGATTTAGGACTTGGTGGTCTTGAAGCTATCTCAGGAATACCTGGCACTGTAGGGGGAGCGGTCTACATGAACGCCGGTGCTTATGGAAGTGAGATAAAAGATGTAGTGACTAAGATAAGATGTATTAAAGATGAGAAGATAGTTGAGCTTGACGCGAGCGAAGCAAATTTTGCTCACAGAAGAAGTATTTTTCAAGAAAAAGGCTACGTAATATTAGGCGCTTATTTTAAACTAGAGAAAAAAGCGAGAGAAGAGATAAAAGCTGAACAAAAAGATTACACACAAAGAAGAGTAGACAAGCAGCCACTTGAGTATCCATCTGCTGGCTCTGTATTTAAGAGGCCGACTGGTTATTATGCATCTAAACTTATTGAAGACGCTGGACTAAAGGGACTCTCTGTTGGCGGAGCTATGGTTAGTAAAAAGCACTCTGGCTTTATAATTAACACGGGCGGAGCAAGCTTTGAAGACGTGGTCACACTTATTGAAAAAGTAAAAGCTATAGTAAAAGAAAAGTTCGCTGTCGTTCTTGAAGAGGAGATAAGGATTATAAATGAATAAAATTAGATTATATGGCGATTATCATACACATACGATATTCTCGTCAGGAACTAAGGGCAATCTTGGCAGACACGCTACACAAACTCCTGAGGAGAGCGCAAAAAAAGCGTATCTGATGGGCCTTAAGGAGCTAGCAATTACTGATCATGGCCTTGCCCATTATATGTTTGGTATAAAGAGAAGCAATTTGCCAGTTCTTAGAGCGAGGATTGACAAGTTAAACGAGGAATATAATGACAAGGGACTAAAGATACTTATGGGTGTCGAAGCGAATTTGCTTGATTTTAACGGCACTGTAGACCTTGACGCAGACATAATGAATTATCTAGACATAGTTCTTATGGGCTTTCATTATGGAATAAAAACGAAAAATTTTAAGGAGCAGATGAAATTATCGATACTGCCTCAAATTTCAAAACCGTTCAAGAAATGGCACGAAGAAGTGACAGAGAGGGTTACAGACTCATACATCAAGGCGATAGAGAGGTACCCAATAAAGATAATCACTCATCCGGGCGACAAGATAGATGTAAACATTGTTAGACTCGCCAAGGCATGTAAAGAACATGGAGTGGCACTAGAAATAAATTCATCACACAAGAATCTTTCGGTTGAAGATTTGATTAAGATTAAGGATATAGATGTCGATCTATACTTAGGATCAGACGCTCACAGACTAGAGCGTGTAGGCGATGTAAAAGAAGCATTAAGAAGAGCGGACGAAGCTCAAATTGATATTAAGAGAATTAAGAATATTTATATAGAATAGGAGGATATTATGGACATATATGTAGTAACAGGCATGAGTGGTGCCGGAAAAAGTTCTTTATTGAATTTCATGGAAGATAATGGATTTTACTGCATTGACAATATGCCTCCTGTTTTATTGCCAAAATTTTTCGAGCTAATTGATAATGACAATGAAGACATAAACAAGGTTGCCTTTGGCATGGACATAAGAGGCAAGGAATTTTTTAATGATATGCTAACTGTTATCGATGGGCTTGAAAAAAAGAATTTAGATTTTAAATTAATATTTTTAGACGCTAGAGATAGTGAGCTAATTAAGCGCTTCAACGAAAGAAGAAGACCGCATCCATTAAGCAAGGATGGCTCCTTAAAAGATGGTATACAAAAGGAAAGAGAGACGCTTAAGGAGCTTAAGGACAAGTCTGACTACATCATAGATACAAGCTCTATGAAGAGCAGCGACTTAAAAGATAAGCTTTATGAAATACTTTCAAATACCATTACAAGAAAGAAACTTACCATAGTCGTGGAAAGCTTTGGCTTTAAGTATGGAATTTTGGAGGAGGCGGACCTTGTTTTTGATGTGAGATTCTTGCCAAATCCATATTATCTTGACGATTTAAGACCCTTGTCAGGACTTGACAAAGAAATTAAAGAATTTTTAGAAAAATATGACGCGACTGAAGAATTTTTCCAAAAACTTACTGATATATTAGATTTTTTATTACCAAATTATATAAAGGAAGGAAAAAGTCAGCTAACTATAGGTATGGGATGCACAGGCGGTAGACACAGAAGCGTTTACATGGCTGAAAGGCTTTATGAATATTTAAAAGAGAAGAAAAATTTAACTGTTTTGAAAAATAGAGATATGTATAAAGAGGCACGCAATGTTTAATTATAGAAGCTTAAACCCTAGGATAGTGACTATAGGCGGAGGAACAGGTTTATCGACACTACTAAAGGGTATAAAAAATTATTCTTCAGAGATAACTGCGCTCGTGACCATGGCTGATGATGGCGGCGGAAGCGGCATTTTAAGAAGAAGCTTCGGCATGCTGCCACCAGGCGATGTGCGCAACTGTCTTTTGGCGCTTTCTGACATAGAGCCTGAGATGAATACGCTTCTTTCACATCGTTTTGAAAAGGGCGAGCTAAAGGGCCAATCCTTTGGAAATTTATTTCTGCTTGCCATGAATGAAATATACGGCTCCTTTGAAGAAGCTGTCAAGATGGCGTCAAGCATACTAAGAGTCAAGGGAACTGTTATGCCCATCACCGTAAACGATGTCAATATCGAAGCGACTTATGACGACAAGAGCAAGGCTTTTGGTGAGAGCATATTGCCAGCCGAGGCGATAAAAGATAATAAAAAGATTAAAAGAGTTGAACTTTGTCCGAAGGACGTTGAGCCGCTTGATGGCGTAATCACAGCCATTAACAGGGCGGATATCATACTTATAGGACCCGGTAGCTTATATACATCGGTTATACCAAATTTGCTCGTGAAAGGCGTTAAAGAAGCGATTCTTTCTTCATCAGCAAAAAAGATTTACGTGCAAAACGTAATGACTCAGCACGGAGAGACTGATGAGATGTCTGTAAAAGATCACATCGAGGCGATTTTTGAGCACTCAGATAAAATTTTTGACTCGATCATTATAAATAATAAGGTTTTAAGCGAGGAGCTTAAGAAAAAATATCAAGAAAAATATCAAGAGCAAATATTTTTGACGGATGAAGACAAGAAATTTTTAAAAGAAGAGGCGATTGATTATATCGAAGGCGATTGCTTGGATGATGGCGACTATGCTAGACACGACAGCGAAAAGCTTGCAAATATGATCATCGATTATTATATAAAGACTAGAAGGGTAAAGACTTATGAGAAATAAATTATACGTGATAGGAAGTCCGATTGAGCAGTCAAAGTCACCTGAAGTGATGAAGGACTTTATTAATAGAGCTGAACTTGAACTTACTTACGAAAAAAAAGAAATAAATAAAGATGGACTTGAAAGCTTTGTAAATGAAGCAAAGACTGGTGAAGTGCTTGGTTTTAACATAACTACACCGCTTAAGGAAGAAATTCTTAAATACGCTGATGAAGTGAGTGAAGCGGTTAAAATTTTAGGCGCAGCTAATACGGCAAGCCTTGCAAATGGCGAGATGAGTCTACACAATACTGATTACATCGGATTTATGAAGGACATAACTAGCCAAATACCAAAATATGAGAGATATTCTTACGCTGTTTTAGGTACTGGTGGAGCGGCTCGCAGCATTATTTATGCTCTTCTTAAGCTAAATATCTTTCAAATAACTGTTTATACGCGCGATGAGGTTGAGGCGCATTATAAATTAAAGAATTTTGAAGACGATATAGAGATTTATCCTTATGGCTACGGCATGGATCAAGATGTAATCATTAACGCGACTGGGCTTGGCATGGCAGGAAAGCTTGATGAGAGCCCATTATCAAAGGAAGATTTTGAGATGAGCAGAGCCGGTTTTGCTTATGATTTAACATATAATCCTGAAGAGACAAAATTTTTGGCACTTGCTAAAGAAGCAGGTCTCATAACTATGAATGGTTGGGGCATGTTTATGGGTCAAGCGGAAGAAGCCTTTAAAATTTGGACTGGAGCTGATAGAAATGAACTTTGAACAAGAAAAATCATCAAAGACATATAAAGAAAAAACAATTATTAATATTGGCGGCGAAAAAATTGGCGATGCTTTTACACTTATTGCTGGTCCTTGCGCGTGTGAATCTTATGAATCACTTCTTGATGAGGTAAAATTTTTATCATCTCGCGGAATAAAATTTATAAGAGCAGGCGCATTCAAGCCGAGAACATCACCATATAGCTTCCAAGGCTTAGGACGAGAAGCGCTTGAATATTTTAAAGAAATAAAAAAGATTTATGACGTGAAATTTGTCTCCGAGCTAATGGATTTGCGTGAGCTTGATTATTTCATGGATGCAGTTGACATAATTCAAGTTGGCGCAAGAAATATGCAAAATTTTTCATTACTCACAGAGCTTGGCAAAATAAATAAACCAGTATTATTGAAAAGAGGCTTTGCAAATAAAATAAAAGAATTTATTGCTGCGGCTGAATATATTTTAAAGGGCGGCAATGAAGACGTTATTTTATGCGAAAGAGGTATAAGGACTTTTGAGACAGCTACTAGAAATACGCTTGATATCTCGAGCGTGCCTATAATTAAGAAATATACAAATCTACCAATCATAGTTGATCCTTCACACGCAGGCGGCATTGACTACTTAGTTAAGCCACTAAGCCTAGCAAGTGCGGCTGTTGGTGCTGATGGCATCATTGTCGAAGTAAATGATAAAAAAAGGGAGGCACTTTCAGATGGCGAGCAAGCCATTAACTATGCTGAGTTTGATGATTTACTAGTAGATTTAAAGAAAATACTTAAGGCAATGGGCAAATCTTATGAATAAAGATGAACTTTCTTATGAAATAAAAATTATTCACAAGGCGAATGAAATAGTCTTAGATAAAAAATTTACGAAGCATCTTGTATTAACAGATAGAAATCTTTATAAAGAGCAAAGAGCTTTTATCGATGAGATAGTGAAGAGCTATGATGCCTTTTTATATGTGATAGATGCAGGTGAAGAGTCAAAGAGCCTTAGCGTTTTAGAAAATCTCCTTGAGTACGCAGCTGATAAAATTGATAGGTATTCACTTATAATCAATATTGGCGGCGGCGTAGTAACGGACATAGGCGGCTTTGCAGCGTCGATTCTTTATAGAGGCATAAAGCACGTAAACGTTGCAACTAGCCTACTTGCAATGACAGACGCAGCCATCGGCTCAAAGACTGGAATTGATTTTTGCGATAAGAAAAATATTTTAGGAACTTTTTATGATCCATACAAAGTTTTTATAGCCATAGATGCACTTGAGACACTTCCTAAAGATGAGTATATATCAGGTTTTGCAGAAGTAATTAAGCATGCACTTATCCATGATGGCGAATTATATGATTTAATAAAAAATGATGCAAATATTGAAGAAATTTTAGAAAAATCCATTGCTACGAAAGTTCATTTCGTTTGTGAAGACAAAAATGAGAAGGGCGCTCGCATGGCTCTAAATTTTGGTCATACCTTTGGTCACGTGATTGAAGCGAGTAGTGGATTTAATTTAGCACACGGGACTTGCGTTGCCATTGGCATGAAGATTGCGCTTGAGCTTGGGAAAATTTTAAATATAACAGATGAAGAAACTTATATAAGAAGTTTTGATTTAATTCATAAATATTATCCAATCGAAGAAATAAATTATGAGATAAAATCACTTAAGAGTGATAAAAAAATGATGGCGGATGAAATAAACTTTGTTTTTTTGAAAAATAAAGAGGCGCTTATACAAAAAATGAATGAGAGAAAGGTAGTAGAGCTTTATAATGAGCATATTAAGAATAAAAAATTCTAAATTAGAGGGTGAAGTTTATGTAAACCACTCAAAAAGTTACTTGCACAGATATATCTTTGCAAGTTCTTTTGCTGGAGAAAATACCATAATCAAGGGATTTGATTTATCAGATGACATTAAAGACACTATGCTTAGCCTAATAAGTTTTGCTGATTTTGATCTTTTGGATAATGGTGACGTCCTTGTCAAGCCGCGTGAGAATAAAAAAAGTCCAGATAGAATCCGTATCGAAGCCTCTGGTACAACGCTTCGCTTTATGTTATTAAATATTTTGGATGGCAATTTGCATGAGATATACATGGGCGATAAGCTTTATGAAAGGCCAAATGATACTATTTTTAAAATTTTTAATGACAATGGTATAAAATTTCATAGAAATGATAAGAACAAGTCCATCACCATAAAAGGCGACTTGGTCAAAGATGAATACATAATTACAGAAGACATCTCGAGCCAATTCGTCTCAGCTCTTTTATTTAAGCTTGCACGCATGAATTTTGATTCACGCATAATTCTTGACTGTGATATATCTTCACGCTCATACGTTGACATGAGTATCAAGTGCCTTGAAGATTTTGGCATAGAAATTGAAGCAAGTGAAAATGAATTTAAAATAAAGGGCGGACAAGATTTTAAATCCGCTGGCGAATATATTATTGAAAGGGATTACTCAAACGCAGCTAATTACTACGCAGCAAATTATTTGGGCTCTGATATAAATATCATGGACATGGATGAGTCAAGCATACAAGGCGATAAAAAGGCAATCGATATTTTATCTAAATATGATCAGACGCAAAATCTTAGCTTTGATATGAAGGACTCGCCAGACATAGTGCCAATACTTGCTATGGCGGCATTATTTAGAAAGCATAAAACTACATTCACTTCTATAAAGAGATTGATTTTTAAGGAATCAAACAGGGTTCAAGCAATTATCAATGAACTTAAAAAGATTGGCGCGAAAATTATTTTCACAGATGACAGTTTAATCGTGAATCCGCTTGAGGACATCATCATGTATACCAATATGTTTGATGCGTATAATGACCACAGGATAGCCATGATGATAGCGATGCTTGCGACAAAGCTTGATCAAGATATATTCTTAAGTGGCTACGAGTGCGTGAATAAGTCATATCCGAAATTTTTCGAGGATTATATAAGCTTGGGAGGCGAGGTCAATGTCATCGACAATTGGAAATAGAATAAGGCTCACTCTTTCAGGTGAATCGCATGGAAAATTTATGATGGCGACGCTTGATGGCTTAGCTAGTGGCATAGAAGTCGATAGAGACTACATTGATAAAATCCTTTTAGAGAGAAGACCAAAATCAAATGCATCGAGTGCGCGAAGAGAGGCTGATGAATACGAGATCATCTCTGGTGTTTTCAATGGATTCACAACAGGAGCCGCACTTACCATACTTATGAAAAATTCTGACGTTGATAGCTCTTCGTATGAAAAAATAAAAGATTTAGCAAGGCCGTCGCAGGCTGATTATCCTGCCTTTATTAAGTATAAGGGCTTTAATGACTATCGCGGCTCGGGCATATTCTCAGCTCGTTTAACAGCGCCAGTTTGTGCTGCTGCTGCAATTATTTTAAAAGAGCTAGAAAAGAAAGGAATTACTTTTGAAACGCATTTAAAAAGAGTGGGTAAAATCATTGACGAAGCGCGCGGCGAAGAATTTTTATCAAAAACATATCACATGTATAAGTACAGTGACGACGAGATTGAAAAATATTTAGACGAGATAAAAAACGAAAACGATAGCGTTGGAGCAGAGGCCGAATTAATTATAAAGGGAGTCAAGGCAGGTCTTGGTGAGCCGCCATTTGCTCCGCTTGATGGGGAGCTAGCAAGATACATGTATTTGATTCCATCTGTAAAATCTGTTTCCTTTGGCAATGGCGATGATTTTGCTCAGAGCCTTGGCAGCGAAGTAGCTGACGAGATGAGAGTAGAAGACGATAAAGTAAAATTTTTAAAAAATACTAACGGTGGCATCATTGGAGGCATATCAAATGGCGCAGACATAGTACTTAGCTGCGTATTTAAGCCGATTGCATCAATACCACGTGAGTTTAAGACCATAAACATGAAAACTATGGAAAACGCTGAGATAAATATAAATGGCAGACATGACGCTTCAGTCGTTCCACGCGTTTATCCAATTATGAAGTGCTACGCAGCTCTTGCCATCTACGATATGCTGGTGAGCGCATGAATATAGTTATCATAGGCATGCCAAACAGCGGAAAGACGACCATCGCCTACGAACTCGCTCGCAAAATTGGCTACAAGGCCATTGACATAGATAGACTGATAGAAAAAGAGGCTGGGATGAGCATAAATGAAATTTTTCGAAAATTTGGTGAGGAAGATTTTAGGCGCAGAGAGACACTTGCTTGCGAAAGAGTAGCTAGGCTCGATAAAAGAGTTATAGCGACTGGCGGCGGAACAGTTATGCGCGAAGAAAATATGAATTTTTTAAAAAATCGCGGCTATGTCATTTATTTAAAGAGGCCGCTTGAGTTTTTGAAAACAAATCTTGATACATCGAGAAGACCCTTACTAAGAGCCGAGGGCGACCCGATGACGAAGCTTTATAATCAAAGAGCGCCTTTATTCGAAAAGTATTGTGACATGACGATGAAAACAGACAAATCAGTTTTTTTGATGTGTAAAGAAATAAAAAGGCGTTTAAAGGTACAAGGAGTGATTAAATGAGAAAAATAATTGTAATCAACGGACCGAATATTAATATACTTGGCAAGAGAGAGCTTGAAATTTATGGCAATTTATCTTATAATGATTTAGTAAATGAATTAAAGTCTTATGCGAATGATAAAGGAGCTAATTTAGATGAGTTTCAATCAAATTCTGAAGGAGCCATCATTGATAAGCTTCAAGAACTAATTGATGGGGGATATGATGCTGTTATCATCAATCCAGCTGCTTACTCGCACTACAGCTATGCCATATACGATGCGCTAAAGGCCATAAAGATAAAAAAAGTCGAAGTGCACTTAACAAATATATTGGCACGCGATGAGTTTAGAAAAAATTCTGTCACAGCAGAAGCTTGTGATGGAGTTATATCAGGCTTTGGCTTTGATTCATACAAATTAGCAATAGATTATTTATTAAGGGAGGAATAATAATGGACGTAAAATACGATTTAGACTACATGGTTGAATTTATGGTAAAGCTATTAAAAACACCATCACCAACAGGAGATACTATCAAGGCACTTAACTTAGTTGAAGAAGAACTTGCTAAGTATGGCTTAAAGGCTCATAAAAATGCGAAGAACGGCTTCTATGTAACAGTTGAAGGCGAAGACGACGAAGAACAAGTGACTTTATCAGCTCACGTTGATACACTTGGCTGCATGGTTAAAGACATAACAGGAAATGGTAGACTTAAACTTACTAAATTAGGCGGATATCCATGGAATGTAATTGAAGGCTGTGAATGTGTTATCTCAACTATTGATGATGGCGAATACACAGGAACTATACTTACTAATGTTTCTTCAACTCATGTTTATGGCGCAAAAGCTGACGAAACAAAGAGAGACGAAGACTCAATGGAAATAAGAATTGATGAAAAAGTTTCATCAAGAGAAGATGTTGAAAAGCTTGGTATCAATGTTGGTGACTACGTTTATCTATATCCAGGCACATGGGTTACACCATCAGGCTTTATTAAGTCAAGACACCTTGATGACAAGGCTTGTGTTGCAGTTCTTGTAGGACTTGTAAAATATTTAAAAGAAAATAATATTAAGCCAAAACACACAACAAACTTCTTTATCTCAAACTATGAAGAGCTTGGTCACGGATCAAGCGCTGGCCTACCTGAAAAAACAGTTGAGTTCATAGCTGTAGACATGGCAGCACCAGGCACTGGACAAACATCATCAGAATTCAAGTGCACTGTTTGCGTAAAAGATTCTTCAGGACCTTATGATAAGATGATGAGCGAAAAACTTATAAAATTAGCTAGAAAGAATGATATTCCATACGCAATAGACATCTATCCATACTACGGATCAGACGCATCAGCAGTTCTAAGAGCAGGTTGGAACGTAAGAGCCGCACTTATTGGACCAGGTGTTGACGCATCACATAGCTTTGAAAGAACACACAAAGAAGCAGTTGATGCAACATTTAGACTAGCACTAGCTTATTTATTAGAAGACTAATAATAGCTTATATATAAAAAATGCTTACAGCAATCGCTGTAAGCATTTTTTTGCGTCTTTACTTAAAAACGTAATTATAAACTATATTTATAAACTCATCTCTATTAATTTTTGCGTTCTTATCAATTGTCTTGCCATTAATATATCCTAAAGCATTCGCTAGGCTTAGATAAGCATTTTCTTCCTTTGTAAGCTTTGCCTTTGTGTTAATATTTTTGAATATATCTTTGCCAACAAGCTCTTCCATACCTTTTAGCCTTATCATAAATTTTGCTAAATCCATATTTGTGATTTCTTTTTCTCTGTTCACTTCATTTGCTTTAATTACGCCTTCCCTTAGAGCTCTTTGGTAAGCATTGTCAATGATTTCGTCACTATCTCTTGAGCCAAATATATAAACAAAAGTTATAAAGTCTTTTTGCTTCAAGTTTTTCTCAGGCATTATCTCATCTTCGATATAAGCGTAGCCCATTTGTTTAAGAAGAATTGCCTTGTCTTTATATTTTGATTTATCAATGTCAGAGTAATTTTTTAATTCTTCATTTGATTTTGCAAGCTTACCACTTATTGCATCAATCTCAATCTTAGTATTCTTTGGCATGCAAGTTAAAACTACACTTGACTTAGCTGGATCAGACTTATCTCTAATATATTGATAAGCTTCTTCATAATTAATTTCTTTTTTGACTACATCATAAGCTTCGTCAATAGATTTTTTAGCTTTTTCGTATTTTATCGGCTTTCTATACCAAGCTCTTGAGTACTCATTTATTTCTTTCGTATCCTTAGAAATGCCTATGCTTATAGAGTTTTCTGGAATGTAGTAGCCGTCCATCACTCTTACAAAGTACACGGTATTATTTTCAGTCGCCATCAATTCTAAATCTTTTTCATCGATGTCAGATGCATTTTTCTTGATATAATCCAATGCAATTTTCTTTAATTCATCAGATCTTAAATCTTCTTTGTTATTATCTCCACTATCAAAATTATTATATGTGCTAAATCTTAAAAGAGTTAAATCTTTAGCATCGAGTGAAATGTTATAGTAAGTCTTTTTCTCATCTTTGCCAATTTCCATATTGATGTTATAGACGTAGTCCTTAGAGATATAGTCTTGATTTAAATTAGATAAAGTCACTTTTGCTTTGCTAGCGTCCTTCACAAAAGTTTTTGCCTTTTTTAAGGCTTCAGCCTTAGTCTTTATGCCCTTAATCTTATCTATGCCTTTAACTTCGTACTCGCTAAGGCCGTCCATAGCCCCTTCTGCAGCAGCATCCTTAGTCATGAAATTATTCAAAAATATAGGGTAGTCGTAGCGCTCATATTTCTTTGTAGTCGAATTAACAAAATAATTTGAATTTAACTCGTTGCTATATATAGTTTTAAAAGTAATTCTTGGCTCCTTCTTTTCATCGACTACAAATTTAATCATAGGCTTTATATATTTATTTTCTTTAAATATATTTATAGCCTCATCCATAGTTAAATTGCTCTTAAGAGCATCAAATTCAGCTGTTTTTGAAAAATCAAATCCATGATTATAGTTTAAAGAGTACCTTTTCACGCTCTTGTCAACGTAATTAATGGTGATGGATGCGCCGTCACCTATAACGCGTCTATCGCCTACATATCTATCAAAGTTAAAAATATATGCGTTATCGTCTATATAGTTTTGATAAGAGCTTTCATTTAGCTTAAGGCTCTTAGCATTTACTGGGTCAATCTTTTTAATCGTGTCAATGGCATATTTTTTCAAAGCATCATACGAGTACTTTGGTTTAAGCGTTTCATATTTTTTGTTCTCATATTTATTATAGTTAGTGATGTGCATGTCATTTGATATGCTTACATTAAGATCACTTGAGCCATCCTTCTTCGACCATGATAAATTGTATATAGTGCCGTAATCGTCATCACTTGAGCTATTTACCTCAAAATTATCATAGACATCTTTGATATTAAATATTTCTTTTGCTTTTAAAACTAATTTCTCCACAGTCTTGTCGTCCACCTTGTTTAGATTTTTTTCTTGAGCTAATGAATTTACTGGCAATGCGCACAAGACCATAAATATAGCGAGCATTGCAGCAATCACATTTATCTTTTTAAGCATAATATCATCTCCTTTGTATATATTATACCACTTTAGCAGAGGTGGATAACAATTTTAACAAAATTGTAACTAATTTGATAAAGTCTTTAAAATTTATAGCTTTAAAAATAAACTTGTGATATAATTATTACAAGAGGTGATTAAATGAAACACGATTTAGTCTTAGTAATAGATTTCGGCGGACAGTATAAGCAATTGATCGCAAGACGAGTTAGAGAAAATAATATTTACTCAGAAATAATTCCTTATACTAAAAGCATCGAAGAAATAAAAGCAAAGGACCCTAAGGCAATTATCTTTACAGGCGGACCGAACTCAGCCTACCTTGACGATTCACCATCGATATCAAAGGAAATATTTGATTTAGGCATACCTATCTTAGGTATTTGTTATGGCGACCAATTAACAGCGCATTTATTAGGCGGCGAAGTAAAGAAAGGCTCCGAGAAGAACAGGGAATACGGTAAGACAATCTGCCATTACAAAGAGTCAAAGCTATTTAAGGGCGTTGAAAGCGGTCAAGTTTGGATGAGCCACACTGACTACATATCCAAGCTTCCAGAAGGCTTCAAGTGCATCGCATCGACTGACAATTGCCCTATCGCAGCGATGGAAAATGAAGAAAAAAAGATTTATGCAGTACAATTCCACCCAGAAGTAAAACATTCAATCGATGGCGACAAGATGATTAGAAACTTCCTTTATGACATAGCAGGTCTTAAGGGCGATTGGACGAGCGAAAATTTCATTGAAAATAAAGTTAAAGAGATTAGAGAAAAAGTTGGCGATAAAAAAGCACTACTAGCACTATCAGGCGGCGTTGACTCTTCAGTAGCCGCAGTTCTTATGCACAAGGCAATAGGCGATAAACTTACATGTATCTTCGTTGATCATGGTCTACTTAGAAAAGATGAGGGAGACCAAGTCGAAGAGATATTTAAGAACAGGTTTAAGATCAACTTCATAAGAGTTAACGCTCAAAAGAGATACTTAGATAAATTAGCTGGCGTATCAGAACCAGAAAAGAAGAGAAAAATCATCGGCGAAGAATTTATCAGAGTATTTGAAGAAGAAGCAAAAAAACTTGGCAAAATCGATTACCTTGTTCAAGGAACCATATATCCAGACGTAGTTGAGTCAGGTACAAACGGTTCAGCAGTTATCAAGAGTCATCACAACGTAGGCGGTCTACCAGACGACATAGGTTTCGAAGGACTGATAGAGCCACTAAGAGAGCTATTTAAAGACGAAGTAAGAGCCATAGGACTTGAGCTTGGTCTAGATGAAGACCTTATCTATAGACATCCGTTCCCAGGACCAGGCCTTGCCATCAGAGTCATAGGCGAAATCACAGAGCAAAAACTAAACATACTTCGTGAAGCAGACGCCATCTATATAGACGAGCTAAAGAAAAACGGACTATATAGAAAGATTTGGCAAGCCTTTGCAGCGCTACCAGATATAAAGACAGTAGGCGTTATGGGTGACGAAAGAACATACGATTACGTTTGCGCACTAAGAGCCGTAACAAGTACAGACGGTATGACAGCAGAATTTTATCCGATAGATATGGAAATACTTGCGAAAATTTCGAATAGAATCATAAATGAAGTAAAAGGAATTAATAGAGTGGTGTATGATATTACTTCTAAGCCACCAGGAACAATTGAGTGGGAATAAAATTTCGCGTTAAATTTGCGATAAAGGCTTGTTTCGAATTTTTGCTCGTTGCGACGTATTTTATATACGACTCACTCGCAAAAATTCTGCACATCGCCTTTCTCATCAAATTTTCCAGCGAAATTTGGGCACCTGCAAAATTTAAGTTACAAAAATCCACTAATTTTATCTCATAAATTTGGACAAACAAATTTGAAACGGATAAAAATATTATCTCGATATTTAAATAAATTTTATAATTAATTTGGAGGTTTATTATGGCTTATGCATCGTTATTAGCAGCTATAACCTTGATAATTCTTAGCACAGCTCTATGGAAGTTTAAATTAGTAGGGCTATTAGCTGGATATAAAGAAAATTCAAATGCCAGCAAAGATCTTTTAGCTAAAGTAACTGGATTATCGATACTATTACTAGGCTTTTTACTATTAGCTGAATCGGTATTGATATTTAAAGGCTTAATAAAACAAGATGCAGCTATAATCATTGTTTTGGGAACAATTATTCTAGGAACTGTGGTAAATGCTTTAATTTGTTCTCATTATTCAAAATAAAATATTATTTATAGTTTTTGATAAATTACTTTATTAGGCTCACAGTTTTTTAACTTGTGGGCCTTTTAATTTATTTAAAAGAGCGAAGGATATTTGATTAACGAAGGCGATTATCAAATTATATATTTTGTGTGAATAAAAAATTAAAATATGATATAATATAAAAAAGAGGTGGTAAGTATGGATATAGAAATAAAAACTTTACCTATGCATTTACAAGTATCGATCAATGGCTTTTTAAAAGCTAAAGAAGACAAAGATGATATATTAGAAGCAATGTATTGGGGAGAAATTTATGGCTCGATAAATTCTGCGGAGATTGATAGAGAAATATCCAGTGAACTTGCTTGGATCTTGAGAGAAGAATATTTAGGAATGGTGAAAGAACAATGATTGACTTTAGTAATTGTGATATAGATTTATCAGTAAACTATAATGGAGCCAATGGTAAGAAAGCTTGTATTATTTATAATAATGAAAGATATATGATAAAAACAGCAGGTTTAGCAAAAGATAATCCTAATATAAAATATTCAAATAGCTGTATAAGTGAATATGTTAGCTGCAATATAATTGATGAGTTTGGATATGAAGTTCAAAAAACTATTTTAGGTGAATTTAACGGCAAAATGGTGGTAGCTTGTAAGGACTTTAGAGAAAACGGTAAATATACATTCTATGATTTTGCTTCATTAAAAAATAATATTGTTTTTAGCTCAACAAACGGAACAGATGCAGAGCTATCAGAAGTTCTAACAACTATTGAAGAACAAAACTTAATTCAAGTAGATAAGCTTAAAACATTTTTCTGGGATCAGTTTATTATAGATGCTTTTCTCGGCAACTTTGATAGACATAATGGCAACTGGGGTTATCTTTATAATAATGAGATAGGACTATGTAAACCAGCACCTATATTTGATTGCGGCTCTTGTTTATATCCACAATTAGCAGAAAATCAAATGAAGATTGTATTAAATGATGAAAATCAGATAAATGAAAGAATATATGTTTTTCCTAATTCTGCATTAAAAATAGGTGGAGCTAAATTAAACTATTATAATTATTTAAAAAATACAGACAATGTAGATTGTCATAATGCTTTAAAAAAGTTCGTAGAAAAATATGACAAAGATAAAATATTAAAAGTGATTAGTGATACACCTCAAATATTTGATATTCATAAAGAGTTTGTATATAAGATGTTAGATAGTAGATATAAGAAAATAATTATATTTTCTTTAGAGAACAATATTAATATAAATAAAAGTTTTTAACATTGAAATACTTTTACTTGAATAATGTATTTTAAATATTTTATGGAAAATATTCACAAATTAAATAAAATATATTGACAGAATCAGTAGTTTATTATATTATTAGTGTATAAATATTTGTTGATGAGAGGCTTTATTATGTCAATATATAGTTTTAAAATCAATAATATATGGATCCACTCAAAAGTGGATTTATTTTAGTGCTAGTGCAATTATTTGCTTAGCGCTTTTTTTATGAATTTTAATATATTATATTTTTATTTTGGAGGGACAGTAAATGAAGGAACTTAAAAGAATAATTTTGCTTGCAATGGTTTTAATTTTATGCATAAGTTTATTACCAGTGAATCAAAATTTACTTAAAGCGGAAGCACAACTTGATGACAGCACTAAACTAAATAATATCAAAGTAAGGGTATATGACGGTGAAAAATGGGATAATGCTGAATTAAATCCAAAATTTGACCCTAACAATAGAGAATACACTATAAATTTGGATATAAAATATAAGAAAATACAATTTTATTTTGAAAAAGCAAGTGATGATCAAGTAATCGAAGCAACAGACCAGAATAAGTGTCCTTTAAGAGACAGTAATTATACTGAAGAATATGTTTTGAGACCACAAGATAATTATTTTAATTTTTATGTGAAATCTTCAAGTTCAACAAAAGATCGTGATTATTTCTTTGATGTTAAAAAAGGCTTAGAAAAGAACGCCCATAAGGTAGAGGCTACTAATGGAAACTACAGAGACCTGCCTAGAGCTTTTAAAGGTGATATTGTAAAGCTAAAAGGACAGACATTCTATGGAGGTAAAGTTTTTGATAGATGGATAGCTGATACACACAATGTTGAATTAGAAAGACCAGATAGAATATTAAATGAATTTATTATGCCAGACAGCGAAGTTAAATTTAGCGCTCAATTCAAAGATGGTTCAGATGATGGCAGCAAATTAAGATATATTATAGTTCATGCTATGAAGGATAATGCCTGGGAAACTTTTTACGATGCAGTAAAAATTAAAGATGATACTAAAGAATACGAACTTAATCTTAGCGAAGGATATACCGATTTTTATTTAACATTACAGACAGAAGATTATATACTTAGTTTAGATAAAAATAGCCTTGTGGAATCAAATGAGCATATAAATACACAAGTAAATGGAACAGCATTAAAAATTGTTAACTGTCAATATGGATTTAAAACTGAAGAATCTACTTTAAAAGATGGAGAAAATATTTTAACCATTAGTATTAAATCTAAAAACGAAAGAAGTACAAGTAATTATACTCTAAAAATCAATAATGGCGAAGTAAAATATAATGTTACAATTGATCCAAATAATAATAGTACAGATGCACCTATCGTAGAAAAAATTAAAAAAGGAGAAGAAATCGAATTACCTGATTGCACATTCACAGCACCAGAAGGAAAAGAGTTTAAAGCATGGGAAGTAGATGGTGAAGAATATCAAGCTAAGGAAAAAATCAAAATAAATAAAGAAACAACAATAAAAGCGATTTGGAAAGACAAGACAACAGAAAAATTCATAGTAACAATTAATCCGAATAATAATGGTAAAAACGAATCAAAAACAGAAGAAATTAAAAAAGGAGAAGATTTTGAATTACCTAAATGTACATTTACAGCACCAGAAGGAAAAGAGTTTAAAGCTTGGGAAGTAGATGGTCAAGAAAAATCTATTGGAGATAAAATAGTAATAGATAAAGAAACAACGGTAACAGCAATTTGGAAAGCTAAGCCTGTAGCTCCAAAACCAGAAGATGAAAACAAAAAATATGAAATAAAATTGACTCAAGCATCAAACGGAAAAATTACTATCAATCCGACTGAGGCAAAGGAGGGCGAGCTTGTCACAGTGCAAGCTGTGCCAGACTATGGCTATGAGCTTGAAAGTATACTTATTCTTGATGAAAATCAAAAATTAGTGCCAATGATTGCAAATCAATTCAAAATGCCAAAGGGCGCAGTAAGCATTTATGTTAAGTTTAGAGAGCTAGCTCCTGCCATTTACCCTAAAACAGAAGAAGAAAAACCTATTGAAAACAAAAGACATAGAAGAGATTGGTATTATAAAAACCATAACGAAGAAAAAAATCCAAATGAAGAAGAAAAATTTATAGAAGAAAAAGAAATAAAAGCTGATGAAACAAAAGCCATTATAACGATTGGTTCACAAACGCTTGAAAAAGTTATGAATGGCGTACGCACAGTTAAAAACATGGACTCAGCTCCATACATAAAGCGCGGCAGAACTATGCTTCCTCTAAGATATTTAGCTGAAGCTCTTGGATACAAAGTATTTTGGCTAAATGAGACAAGAACTGTTCTTATCACTGACATTGGTCTAAGAGTTGAAATACCTATAGATACTAATCTAATTATTGTTAATGGCATAAAATACACAAGTGATGTTAAGCCAGAAATCGTTCACCATAGAACCATGCTTCCTATAGCGAACATTGCAAGAGCACTTGGACTTAAGGACGGCGAAGACATTCTTTGGGATGAGGTCAATAGGCAAGTTACTATAAATAAAAAATCAAACAAATAAAAAACTAAGGCTACTCATTAATTTGAGCAGCCTTATATTTTTTCTATATATTTATTTTTAGTCTGTAATTTATTTATCTTCAGAAATTTATTTTTCTTCAGAAATTTATTTTTCTTCTTCTTTCTCTTCCTCTTTTTCCTCTTTTGCTATCTCTTTTTCTTCTTTTGATCCGGTCATTATCTCTTGATATATTTCCATGAAGAGACTTAGGTCTGCCTCTCTCTTGAAATTATCTGCAACTGATTGATAAAAATCTTCTGCTAAATTCATAACGACTTCTTTATTTTTATCGCTCGCAGTAAGTTTAATTATTAAAAGTCCTTGGAAGATTGCTCTTACAACGCTTGCATCACTACTGCCATAAGTGAATAGTGGGTGCATAAACTCAATCAAGACATCTTTAAAAGATTTGCTTGTATAATAAATTCTTGCCTTGCCATCTGTTTTTATATAATGATGATTCGAGTCGACCTTGGCTAGATGCGATAGAAGTATAGAAAGCTTTCTTGTACAGTGTATAGCTGTGTTTGGGTCGTTAATACCTGGTGATAAAGCACGAGCAGCGATCTCGGCTATCTTTCTTAAACCAACTTTATAATCTTCATCAGAAATTCTTGTTTCGGTGAAAAGAAATTGTTTTTGAATTTTTTCAATTGTCTCATCGTCAAGTGAGTCTTTGCTCAAGTAGCCAAGCGTTTGTTTTTGAGTAATGAATTCGCCTTTAGAGACTTCTATGGTAAATACTATGTCTTCATCTTGAATTATTTTTTTAATTTTTTCTATATCAATAATTTCAAGGTAGCCTGATTCAGCTGCGGCTATTCTTTTTTCTTTCTTAGTCCACTCAGCCTTTTCTAGCAGTTCAAAATCACGGTCTTCAAGCTCTTTATCTATCATCTTATCAGTTTTATCTGCAATATTTTCCAAAAGCTTGCTATAATTAACTCCTGATAAAACATTTTGCACGAAGATTACAAAGTATATCGCACCCCATATAGCGTAGATAACACCTATGGTTCCGGCGATGACAAGTCTTTGATCCTGACCAGACTTCATAAAGTTTAAGCTCACTAGACAATAAACGAAGCCGCCTATAAATATGCCTAAGACTTTCATAGTTATTTTTTTATCTAAAAAATTCTCAACGCTTCTCGGTGTGAAGGAGTTATGATAAAGTGTAAAAACTGTTAATATTGTTGAAAATGTAAAAGTAGTTATAGTTAGTAGGGCCGATACAAGTGACGAAAGAACTGTCATTGCAAGCTCAACGCTAGATAGCATAATGTGAGGCACATACTTAGTAAGTCCCGAGTAGCTGCTGTCAATGTAGGTTACAATTGCAAGCAGAATTATTGAATAAAAAATATATTCAAGGCAATAAATCCACCTTCTGTTATTATAGAAAAATAATTTAATTTTGTTTTTCATCTCATCACCATCCTTATATTTATTATATCACATATTATGTTAATAAAAAATATATAATGGGGTATAAATAGTTAGCGAACGCTAAGTAAAAATTTATTATTAGTGAAAGAGGTGTATTATGGAAAAAATGATTGATTTGGATATGACTGTTGCTGATTTAGTAAGTAAGTATCCAGAAATTAAAGATGTACTAATAGAAATTGGTTTTAAAGAGTTACAAAATAAACTTATGCTTAACAGCGTTGGTAAGTTTATGACTTTAAAGAGAGGTTCTGTTGTTAAAAACATTAGCATGGATCATATAAAAGAAAAACTTATTGAACATGGATATACTATTAAAGAGAGCGAAATAAGTAATGATGACAAAGCTAGACTTGATAAGCTTAAGACGTTTATCGAAAGGCTTAGTCAAGGAGAAGATATTGACAGCGTTAGGGCAGATTTTGCTAAAGAATTTTCTGATGTTGACAGTAAAGAGATAATGAAGGCAGAAGAAGAAATTATCGCCTCTGGTGTACCAATAAAAGAGGTGCAAAAGCTTTGTGACGTGCATAGCGCTCTATTTCATGGAGCGACTGAGACGGAACAAGGAAAAAAACTAAAGGCTATTGACGAAGTGGGACATCCTATATATAATTTGCATAAAGAGAATGATGTAATCGCGGATTTAATTGATAAAACGCTTTCACTATTAGATAAAAATGATTATAAAAGTGTTGATATTGAAAATCTTAGAAAAATTCGTGTGCATTACACAAAGAAGGGCGATTTAATTTATCCACTACTTAAGGTTAAATACAATATTCCTGGGCCATCAGATGTTATGTGGTCTGTTGATGACGAAATTAGAGATGCATTTAAAAAACTTGATACAAATAATAGGGATGAGGCTTGGGCTGAAGCTCTTAAGAAAAATCTTCAAAGAGCGAAAGAAATGATTTACAAGGAAGAAAACATATTGTTTCCGACTATTGAAGATAAATTTACTGATGAAGAGTGGCACAATATATATGAAGATTTCAAAGCATATAGCGGAGGCCTTAGAGCTGATGATGAGTGGAAGAGAGAGACTTTAGATACTGACGAAGTGAAGTCATCTTATCAAAGTTCTATGATTGAACTAAAAGGTGGACACTTTAGACTTGATGAGCTTGAAGCGCTTTTAAATACGATGCCTTACGAGATTACCTTTGTTGATGCGAACGATATAAACGCTTTCTTTAATGACAATGGAAGAGAAAAATTATTCAAAAGACCAATGACAGCCATTGGACGTGATGTATATAGCTGTCATCCGCCAAAGATTGAGGCCATGGTTAGAGAAATAATAGCTATGTTTAAGAGCGGGGCAAAGGATCAGCTTTGTATATGGATGAATAAGGAAGGACATGACTGTTATGTTTTATACATGGCAGTAAGAGATGAGGCCGGTAAATATCTTGGCACTATGGAATTAGTTCAAGAAATGAATTTTGCTAAAGAACATTTTAAAGATAATAAATAAAAAATATTTTGATTAAAGGACTTGAGGCAATTGCATTAAGTCCTTTTTTGCACATAATGTTTCTTTGATAATTGATTTTTTCACTTGATTGTGATAAAATGTATACATAATGGAGGGGATGATATGAAGAACAAATACGAGGACGCTATCAAAGTTCTTGAGGACAACGGTATTGAGTATGAATCAGTTAAGCATCCACCAGCATTTACGACTGAAGACGCTGACAAGTATATCGAGGGTAAAATCGGATGCAGAACAAAAACTATGTTTATGACTGATCAAAAGAAGAGACGCTTTTACATGCTTGTTATGGACGACAAGGACAGGCTTGATATGAAGGAGTTCGCTGAAATTGTAGGTGAAAAAAGAATAAAGATGGCTTCGGAAGAGACTTTATTCAATAAACTTGGCAATGAAGCGGGATGCGTCTCACCATTTGGACTAATTAATGATGAAGAAAAAGAAGTTCAATTTTATTTTGACAACTCTATATTAAATGAAGAGATAATGACTTTTCATCCAAATATTAACACACAGACATTATTCTTCAAGACTGAAGATTTATTTAAAATGCTTAAGAACATGGGTTACGAAGTTCATTTTGTAGATTTAAATAAATAATGAAGGAGAAAATATTTGCTCTAGCGATTGTAATATTGCTAGCACTTCTAGCTCTTTCACGCATAGAGACTACTGAAAAATACAAAGTTATAGATGAAAAATTTGGCGAAGTAGAGATGACTTTATCTAAACCAATATTTGCAAGATTTTATAATAAAGTCACTTTTACAAAAGATAATTTATCTAAAACAAAAAATTTTGATGGCAAGTACAAGCTAAACATATACAAGGTCGACCTCGGCAGAGTTAATGACGAGAACAAATTTGACATCGCTTTTGGTGTTTACTCGATAGCTCCTTGGCACAGAACGCCGTCGAAGCGAGTATTTTTATACAAAGTAGTGGATTTGGATTTAAAACCAAAATTTCGCTGCTCGAGGCTAATCAATCCAATGTATGATTTTATCTTGTATGATATCGATGGTGATAGTTATGATGAAGTCGTTTCTATTGAAAAATATAAAGGCGTTTACTCGATCGGCATTTATAAGCAGTATAATATGCTCATAGAGCGAATCGCGACTAAAAAAATAAATTTTCGCCCAACTAAATTAGTGAAAGATAAAAAATTATATATAGAGGGTATAAATATAAAAAGAGAAATTAAATTTTCAAAGGAGGGTATTGATTTAAAATGAAAAAAAGATTATTAGCAGTGATTTTAATATTGGTGATGAGCTTAAGCGCATGCTCTTTGCCACTTAATAAGCTGGGTAAAGACGAAAATAATGAGAATATTAAAGACGATGGTAAAAATGAAAACATTGAAGCAGGTGAAGCAGACTTAAATGCTTTGCTTGGATACGATGCGGAAAAATTATTAAACACAGAAGAAGTAAAGGATTTTGAAGATATTGATATCGAAGCAAATGTTAAGCCTTATGATGTTCCGAAGGATTCTAAGAGTATTGGCGGTTTTGATCAAGGTGAATATACTGGAGAATATAACGCTAAAATTATGAAAAATCTTGAAGATGATGGATTTTTTATAGATTACGAAAAAATGCAACAGCCATTTGGTATTTATGAAATTAATCAATATTGTGGCAATAACAATTTTGTTACTACTGACTCCATCGTTCACTTATATCACATCATCTATCTTGGAATGATGGAGGACATGGAGCAAAATTCATTAAAGCAAAAACTAATGGCTCTTTCAAAAAATTGCTTGGATAACGCTATTAATGATTACAATGTAGCAAAGGGCGAAGAAAAAGAAATACTTATGAAAAACGCGTCATTATTCTTATGCGCAGTTGATTTACTTGAAGCTAAATATGATGGAGAAGTGCCAAGTGAAGTAAGAGACTTAGCTGATAAAGAGCTTGAAAATATCAAAGCAGAAGGAACTGCTACTTCAAACATAACAGGAAAAGAAATTGATTACTCACAATTTAAGGTTCGTGGCAATTACAGTAAAAATGAAAACTTGAAAAAATATTTTAAAGTTAACATGCTTTATTCACAAGAGTTAATTCATTTAGAAAATCCTGATAAATCCATAAATCTAGAAGCAGTTAAGCAAGCTATGCTTATCTCAAGACATATGCTTAAGGACGAAGCTAGTTTTAAATTATGGCAAGACATATATAAACCAATTAGCTTTTTAGTTGAAAATACTGAAGATACTACCCCTATCGACATATACAAAAGCATTAGTAAAGCTACTAAAGATAATTCAGTAGAGGCAATACTTGAGAAAAATGTTGTAAATGCTGTTGCTGACGATATCGCAAATAAAGAAGATCCAAAGATTAAACCAGATTCAGGAAAAGTTTTTGCCTTCTTGCCACAAAGAGCAGTTGTCGATAACACTTGGCTACAAAAATTAGTGGACACTGATCCACAAAGCAAAAGACCGGTTGTTTCAGGCGTAGACCTTATGGCACTTCTTGGCAATAGTCTTGCTGAGAGACTTACTCTTACAAACGAAGAAAACTTGAAGTGGGATAAGTTTAAAGAAAAATACGAAGAAACAAAGGCTATGGTTGATGCGAGAACAGATAAAGAAGAAAAAGCAAATATTTATAGAACATGGCTATGGGTTTTAAAAGCATTTAATAACGAATATGGTGAAGGTTATCCAGATTTCATGAGAAGTGAAAAATGGCAATACAAAGACCTAAACACAGCACTTGCATCTTGGGCACAATTAAAGCATGATACAATTTTGTATGCAAAACAATTTGGCGCTGAGTGTGGCGGCGACGAACCTATGGACATGAGGCACTATGTTGAACCAAATGTTAATCTATATAGAAGAGTTAAGTACTTAGTGGGCTCAACTATGGATGCGGATGAAAAATATTCTTTATTAAATGATGAGCAAAAAGCAAGATTAAAAGATTTTGATGATATGCTTGAATTTTTAATCAAGGTAAGTATAGAAGAGCTAAAGGACGAAACTACTAGCGATGAAGATAATGAAAGACTTAAAGTGATTGGCGGAGAGATGGAAAACATCTTTATAGCGTTTAACAAAGATGAAAGCGGAGAGGAATTTGAAATTCCTCCAGTTGATAGAGACACAGCCAATGTTGCTGACATTCAAAGAATTGGCTCAAACGTGGTTGATAAGCCAGAAGGATCATTCTTAGAAGTAGGTTCAGGAAGATTCTCGACTATATATGTAGTTTATAGACTTAATGGCAAGTATTATCTAGGCAGCGGCTCTGTAATGAACTATTATGAATTTTATTCTGAAAATAGACTTGATAACAATGAGTTCAAAGAAATGCTTCCAATTTATGATGAAGGCGAAAAAGACAAGATAGAACCATTCTTTAAGAAAGAATTATTTACAAACAAAGTAGAAAGTTTATATTAATAAAAAGGGAGAAATTTATGAAATACATCAAAGACGGCAAATCATATATCGTTAGGATCGATAGAGGCGAAGAAGTTTTAGATAAATTAAACGAATTTGTTAAAGAAACAGATTTAAAGGCGGGAAGCATCACAGGTATAGGCGCTTGCTCGGAAGTAGAGCTAGGTGTTTATAGCGTAAAAAAGAGAGAGTATAGCAAATACAAATACGATGGCGAATTTGAAATTCTTTCTTTAAATGGCAATATCACTAGAGACGGCGATAAGCCATATATACACCTACACATCATGATTTCAGACGGCATGGTGCTTGCTGGCGGCTTAACTTTTGGTATGGGTATCACTGTTGGTGGTCACCTTAATAAGTGCATCATAAGCGGCACATGCGAGCTACGCATCGACGAGTGCGAAAACGCTTATCAAAGAAAGATTGATGACGAGACAGGAATTAAAATTTTAGATATCTAGTTATAAATACCTCCTCTTTGGGTACAATAGACTCGTAGAGGAGGTATTTATATGAAAGAAAATATTAAGAGAGTACTAGAGATACTGGGAAGTGAAGATGAATTTTATTTAGCAACAGCTGCTGAAGGCAAGGCAAATGTAAGACCATTTGACGTGCACTGCGAGTTTGAGGACAAGATATACATTGTTACTAAGAAGCATAAGAATGTATATAAGGAGATCAAAGCTAATCCACATGTAGCTATAGCAAGATCTATTGGCAAGGACTACTATAGAGTATTTGCAGAGCTTGTTGAAGATGATAGACGTGAAGCAAGAGAAAAACTTGTGAATGACAATGTAGATGCATGTAAGGGCAAGTACGCTGCAGACGATGATGATACAGCTGTTTTCTATTTAAAAGATGCCGTGATGAACCTTATGAGTCATGGCAAAGATCCAGAAGTAATCAAATTTTAATTAAATATTTATGCAAAGAAGTTCACGATTGTGAGCTTCTTTTTTTATTTATCTAGACCTAGATATTGTTATAGAATTATTAAAAAATATTTCGCTTTTCTAAATAAAAACAGCTATTTCCTTGTATGAGTTAAAAATATATGTTATAATAAATTAAATGTTTTATAAAAAGATATAGATATGAGATATGGAAGTGATTAATTGATAGATAATAAATTTTTGAAAAGAGTTTTTAAAGTAGCATGGCCATCGGTACTTGAGAGTGTATTTATAGCGCTAGCAGGCATTATCGACACTTACATGGTATCAAGTTTAGGTACATACGCTATCTCGGCGGTTGGTCTTACAACGCAGCCAAAATTTATTGGGCTTGCGATATTCTTCTCGATAAGCATAGCTGTCTCGGCGCTCGTTGCGAGAAGAAAAGGTGAAGAGGACAGAAGATCTGCAAATGAAGTTTTAGTAACAGCATTTATACTTGCTATGCTGCTTTGTTTAATAATAACGACTATCATGGTGACATTATCCGATCCAATACTAAAATTAGCCGGAAGCAAGACAGATACACACAAGTATGCGATAGAATACTTCGACATCATCATGGGCTTTAGCGTATTTAATATTATTAGCATAGTTATAAACGCAGCTCAAAGAGGTAGTGGCAACACTAAAATTGCCTTCACTACTAATTTAGTTTCAAGCGTAGTAAATATTTCTTTTAACTACATACTAATCAATGGTAAATTTGGTTTTCCAGCCATGGGCGTAAGAGGCGCAGCTATAGCGACCATCTTAGGTACCTTCGTTGCGAGTATCATGAGTATCAGATCATTATTCAAGAAAGATTCTTATGTAAATTTACCATTTATTATAAAATATAAGATAAAACCAGCTTTTGAAGCACTAATAAAAATAATTAAGCTTGGATTAAATATGTTTGCTGAAAATCTTGCGATGAGAGTCGGATTCTTATCAACAGCTCTTATGGCAGCATCACTAGGAACAGATCAGTTCGCGGCACACAATGTCGGTATGAACGTACTAAGCATCGGCTTTGCTTTTGCTGATGGAATGCAGGTCGCAGCCGTTGCCCTATCAGGTGAAGCACTTGGCGCTAAAAAATATGACGACGCAGTAACTTATGGCAAAACTTGTCAAAAAGTTGGTTTCGTTATATCGCTCGTTTTATCGGCAGTTTTATTATTATTCGGTAAATACATTTTCGGAGCATTCTTCCAAGATGAAGCAGTTATTAACTACGGTGTAATGATTGGCCGCTTCATAACAGTCATAGTTATTTGCCAAATATCGCAAATAATTTATGGCGGCTGCTTAAGAGCGGCAGGCGATGTAAAATACACACTTATCGCATCCATAATCAGCGTAAGTATAATTCGTAGCGTAATGACATATATACTTGTAAATGTATTCCACTTAGGATTAATGGGTATATGGATGGGCGTTTTATCAGATCAATTCTCAAGATACATCTTTATGAGCACAAGATTTAAACAAGGTAAATGGGTTGAGAAGAAGATTTAATTAAAATTTAAGAATTTATATAAAAATAATGATGTAGACAAAAAATCTACATCATTATTTTTACTCAAAATTAATTTTAATAATTTTCTACAAATATTTCGAAGTGAGCTTGTGGGTGATCACATGCAGGGCACTTCTTAGGAGCTTCCTTGCCTTCATACAAGAAGCCGCAGTTTAAGCACTTCCATATGTAAACGTCGCCTCTTTTGAATACCTTGCCAGCTTCGATATTTTCGATAAGCTTTTTGTATCTGTTGTAGTGAGCTTCTTCAACCTCACCTATGTGTGTAAATACAGCGGCTATTTCATTAAAGCCTTCTTCTTTTGCAATTTTGGCAAATTCAGGGTAAATATTAGTCCACTCTTCATTTTCGCCTTCAGCAGCAGCCTTCAAGTTAGCTAAAGTATCTTGAAGAGCTACTGGATAAGTACCAGATACTTCGATAGTTTCGCCATCTAGCTCGTCCTTTAAGAACTTGTAGAATCTTTTAGCGTGTTGTTCCTCATTTTGAGATGTTTCTAAAAAGATGTTTTGTATTTGTACATAGCCATCTTTTTTTGCTTGAGATGCGTAATAACCATATCTTATAGAAGCTTGTGATTCGTTAACGAATGACTTCATAAGGTTTTCGCATGTCTTAGTTCCTTTTAATTTCATAAAAATACCCCCTCTTTTTTATGATACATTTATTATATATCAAATAAAATTTTTTGTAAAGCGGGGTTTGCGGTTGAGCACAGATAAATATTATCAAAATCAATTAAAAATGCTTGAAGAACTATCTATATTGTGATATAATTAATTTTATGTTTAATAAATATATATATAAGAAATATCTATAGAAAAGAGGAAAAATATGAACATAGTCAATGAAGTGCAAAATTTAAAGAAAGACAAAATAAAACACAAATACAACTGGAAAGAGATAGTACTCATCATCATAGGCATAATACTAGTTGCCTCAGCGATACATTTCTTCCTAGTGCCATCGAACCTAACATCAGGAGGCGCATCAGGTATCGCCATAGTTTTAAGTCATTACATACCACTTGGAGTCGGACCATTATTTATCTTAGTAAACATAGTTTTATTCATCATGGGATTCATCTTCATCGGTAAAGACTTTGGTACAAGAACCATCATAGTTACACTTGCATTGTCAGGACTAGTTTGGCTATTTGAAATAATATTTCCAAATCCAAAGCCACTATCAGACGACTTGTTCTTACTGATAACACTAGGCATGATAATTCAAGGTATAGGCGTGGGTATGGTACTTAATCAATACACATCAACAGGCGGTACAGATATTATTGCTAAAATTATGCAAAAGTTTTTAGGACTTGACTTAGGTATAGGTTGTGTTGTTGCGGACCTTGTCGTTAGTATCTTCGCTGGCTCTGCCTTTGGTATGAATATATTTTTATATTCAGTTATGGGCGTTATAATCAACGGAGCAGTTGTTAGCATCACAATTAGCGGTCTTAACACAAGTAAGCTTTGCTACATCAATACAAAAGAAGTCGAACTCGTATCAAAGTTTATCATAGAAGACCTAGATAGATCCGCAAACCTTATCCCGTATAAGGGCGCTTATTCAAAGAAGGACAACGTTTTGATACAAACAGCAGTTTCAACACGCGAGTACATCAGACTAAAAGAGTTTGTTAATGACGCGGACCCAACAGCCTTCGTCGTAACAAGCAGCGCAAACGAGATACTTGGTGAAAAATGGAGAAGATTTATCTAAGTTAATATTGTATATAGACTGAGCTATTTACTAGCTCAGTTTTTTTATGCTATAATATAGATAAATTTAATCTATACAAGACCCACTATGTATAGATTAATCTTTAAGTGTAAAACAGATATTATATGATATAATATTAATGATGGTATAAGGAGAGTTATATGCAGACGAAGGATTGTATTGAAAAATATAAAAAAGATTTTGAAGAAGAAATAAAATCTCTTTTTTGGACGAGTGATGGTGCTTTGAAGAAAAAGATTTATGGCAAGGTCAAGGAAGAAGCTCTTAATGAGATTGTAAATGATGTTTTTGTTTATGATGATGATTTGCTTAAGTCATTAAATTTAAGTGCGGCTAAGATAAGTGTTTATTTGGAGACGAAGTACAAGGCGGTTGATTTTAGAAGCTTTGTTGCGCCACTATCGAGGATACTTTTACCGGTTGCCATATCTTTTATGACCTTCTTTTTAAGTGCTAAGTCGTTAAAGTACTTCAAGATTGAAGAGATTTTTGGTGTTACATTAAAAACATTTTTTGCTTTTGCTTTGAGCGCCATAGTCATCGGCATGCTCTTTAGTATTTATTATACAAAGGTTAATGAGAAGAAGCTCTATGCTATATACATAAGGGATAGGATTAATTTCGAGATTGAAAGACTTCTTATCCAAGTGAAGAAAGAGGTGTAAGATGGCTTTATTTGTAATTGTCTTCGCCATAGTTATTTCGCTTATCAATGGCGGAAAGATAAATAATTTATTTAAAATGAATTTAAGGTATACATGGTTTTTATTGCTAACAGCTATTATAAATATCGCTGTTCTTGTTTATATCACAAGATTTAATTTTATTTTTAGACGCGAATTGATCATGATATATCCATATATCAATATTTTTACATTTTTTGTAATGATATTTTTTGCGATTGCTAATAACAAGTACTTTGCCTTTAACATAGTGGCGATCGGTCTTGCGCTTAATTTGATAGCGATGATTAACTATGGAGGCTTTATGCCGGTGGTGAAGGATGCTCTTGTATATAACGGTTCTGCTGGTGAGCTTGGCTTTTTAGAAAAATCTTTATCGATGACGCATACGCTTTCTGTGAGCGGAAAAACTTTTAACGCACTTGCTGACACTATTCCACTTGGCAAGTTTACTAGCTTTAGGACTATAATTAGCATTGGCGATATATTTCTATCGCTTGGACTGTTTATGCTTGTTGAAGATGTGATGAAGAGGAGATCTTAGATGTTATTTAGAAAATTTACAATTTTTCTTCTTTGCTTCATAAATATGGTTTTAGGGCCAGTCGCTTGCAAGCAAAAAGCAAAAGAAATTAACAAGGACAAGTCTTTAACTTATGTTTATGATGTAAAAGAAATTCCGATTATAATTCAGAAAAAAGAAGAGCCTATAAAGACAAGCAAAGTGCAAATATTTGCAGCTGGTGATTTTATGCTTCACGGTCCACAACTTTCGGGTGCTAAGCAAAGCGACGGCACTTATAATTTTGACGAGTATTTTAAATATTTGCCGCACTTTAAAAATGCGGATATGGCAATGATTAATTATGAGGCAACTGTTTCGGCCAATGGCAAGCTCACTACTTATCCAATGTTTTCATCGCCTGAAGATAGTATTAAAGCTCTTAAAAATCAAGGCTTTGACGTGATTTGTACTGCTAATAACCACGCTTTTGATAAGGGCTTCGCTGGTGTTAACAAAACCATTGACACGATTAAAAAATATGAGATGGACAATATTGGCACATACAAAGACAATAATAATATGCCACTGATAAAAGAGGTCAATGGCATTAAATTTGGTATATCGGCTTATACCTATTCAATTAATGGCTTTGAGAAAAAAGTTCAAGGAACTGACAAGGCTTATGCGATAAATTTCATAGACATGGATAAGATTAAAAAAGATATTGCTTATATGATTGAGAATGATGTTGATGTAAAACTTGTTTATATGCACTGGGGCAACGAGTATCAGCGCAAACCGCATCAAAGTCAGATCAAGGTCGCAAACGAGTTAAATGCTTTGGGAGTGGATTTGATTTTAGGTTCGCACCCACATGTTATACAAAAATCAGATATTATCGAAGCGAATGGCAAAAAAACTTATGTTTGCTACTCTATGGGTAATTTTGTATCGAATCAGAGAAGAGAGGGCATGGGACAGCGCTTTAGCGAGAGTGAGCTTATGATGGAAGTGATAGTAAAGAAGGACAAAGACGGCGTAAGCATAGAAAAATTCGAAGCACATCCACTTTGGGTTGACAAGTACCGTGCGAATGGTAAGAGCCACTACAATGTTATTCCTGTGAAGGATGCTCTTGATGGAAAGATTAAAGTGGACAGATTTAATCAAATAAAAGCAAAATTATTAGAAAGCCTAAACGATTTTAATGAATTATATAAATAGGAGATGGTTTAATGTATTTTGAAGATGAAATGACACCAAAAGAAAGGATGATTGCCTTTTCAAAGGGCGAAGCAATTGACAGAATACCTGTAGTGCCAGATATGGGGGTTACTATGGCATGGTACATAGGTAAGAAGACTAATGATTATTACACATCATCGGATGTAATTACAGAGACTGAAATTGCTTTATTCAATCGCTTTCATCATGACAACATCTGTGTGTCAACAACACTTAGGGGTATGGCTGAAGCCATGGGCTCGGTAATGAATTATCCTGATGACAATATCTCTAATTTAAGAGAGCCAGTTGTTAAAACAGAAGAAGACATCGATAAACTCGAGCTTATCGATCCATGGAAGGATGGTCACCTACATGTATTACTAGAGGCGCTTGAAAAAATTAGAGACGCTCTTGGCGATGTAGCTGATATAGGTGCATCAATGACTGCACCGTTCACAGTAGCCGCATCAGTACTTGGCACTGAGAATATGCTTAGATGGATTGTTAAGAAAAAAGAAGCTTTTCACAGACTTATGGATATAATCACAAGAAATAACGCTGAATATATCAAAGCTCTTGGCAAAATTGGCTTCGGAACAGGTTTTTGCGATCCGGTATCATCAACATCTATGATTAGACCTGCTCAATACAGAGAATTTTCTCTGCCATATTTTAAGAGAAATGTTGAAGATGTTAAAAAATATTGCGGTGGCGCTCCTACAATTCATATTTGTGGTAAATCAAAAGATATCTGGGAAGATGTTGTTAGCGCTGGTGTTGGTAACTTCTCTATAGATAACTGCGAAGACCTTGCCGAAGCAAAAAGAATTATGGGTGACAAAGTAGTTATCACAGGTAATGTTCCGCCAGTTGATGCGATTTATCTAGGCAACGACGATATTATTAAAGAAGAAGTTAAAAAATGCGTTGCAAAGGCTTGGGACTCACCAAAGGGATACATTTTGTGTACCGGCTGCCAAATTCCAAAGAACAGTCCTATAGAAAACATCGATTCATTCATGAAGTGGGGCAGATATTACGGTAAAATGCCTATGGATACATCAAAATTAGTATAATATTTTTTTATAGACTTTCGATAACAGAAATATTTTTTATAAACAATGTGCGTGTAGCTAAGCTATATGCACATTTTTATTGTATAAATTTCATGAATACCCCTTAATTACATGGATTTGATTAAGTTTTCTAGCTGTTGTATAATATTTAACGGTGAGAGCGTGAAAAAGATAGGAGATATTAGAGTGTACTCATGCACTGCAACAAATGAAAAAGAGTATACTGATTTAAATTTGGATATAAACGAAGAAGACTTATTCACTGATGCAAATCTTTATAAAGATGTGGCTCAAAGAATGAGTCTTGGTTTTGATGTAATTTTTTATCCAATTGTAGGCACTATGGAAGGCGAATTAGCTGGCATGATGCTTGATAAAAACGCTAATCTTAGAAGATTCATGGAGCTTGACAGCATTGATGAATTATATAATTTAAAAGATTTTGATTTTAATTTGGAGCACTTTATCACAATGGAAAAAGCCATGGCGAGTGAAGAGGCTCCTATTTGTTTTAAATTAAACGGTCTTTTATCATTTATTTCTCAAGTGATAGATATATCAAAATTTCTTCTTGCATTTAGAAAAAAATTAGACAAAGAAAAAATTTATGCTTACTATAGAAGAAATGTTTTAGATTTATTATTAAAGCTTGATGAAAATAAGGTCAAAATGATTTGTCTAGCTGATCCTATACTAAGCGTTGAAACTGTTGGACCAAAGGTAGTTAAAGAACTAGTGAATGATTTTTATTACCCTCTTATTAATGATGTATTAAATTTTACAAATTTTAAATTACATATCTGTCCTAAATTAGGCTTTGCCTTGTCAGATTTAGGACTATATAATGAAATGAAGCTAGAATGTGACGAGATGAGTTATCAAGAAGCGCTTATAAACTCGTCTTATAGAATTTTTACTAATAGATGCTTCAAAATTTTAGGAAAAGTTAAAACGATTACGGTTTTAGGGGGAAATTATGAATAAAAAGGAAAGATTATTAAAGATACTTCATGGTGAAAAGGCTGATAGACCAGCAGTTATCTGCCCAGGAGGCATGATGAATCCATGTGTAACAGAGCTTATTGAAAAGTATGGCATTGATTTTGCAAAAGCAAATTCAAACGCTGAAGAGATGGCTAAGCTATCCAAATTTGTAGTTGAAGAGAATCTTTTTGAGAATTACGCTGTTCCATTCTGCATGAGTGTTGAATCAGAGATGCTTGGCGCAAAATGCGTCTATGGCACTAATGAAGAGGAAGCTCACATCATTGAATATGCCATGGATAAGATAGATATAAATAAATTAAAGAATATTAAGGTCGAATTTAGCAGGGAAGATGCTTTAATCGGCGCGATAAAACTTCTTAAGAATGATGATATCCCTGTTATTGGCAATATTACTGGACCATTCTCAGTCGCAACTAGCGTAGTTGAAGCAAGAGAGGTTTATGTTGGACTTAAGAAGAATAAAGAAGCTTTTGAATCCTTTATGAATTATATTTCTGATGTGATAGCAGATCTTGCTATAAAAGAGGTAGACGCAGGAGCAGATTTAATCGCAATCGCTGATCCAAGCGGTACAGCTGAGATACTTGGACCAAAATATTTCGAAGAGTATCTGATTCATTATGTTAACTACATCATAGATAAAATCAAAGCACATAAGGAAGTGCCGATAATTATACACATCTGTGGCGATATGAAGAGCGTTATCGACATAGTTGAAAAAATTCATGCTGATGCTTATTCATTCGATGCGATAGTTAATCTAAAAAAAGCAAAAGAACATATACACAAGCCTGTTATGGGTAATGTGTCAACATATTTAATCGAAAATCAAAAACCAGAACAAATTTCAAAAGTTGCTAAAAACAGAGTAAAAGATGGCGTGGACATCATTGCACCAGCCTGTGGACTGGGTATGGGCTCGCCACTTGAAAATGTTAAAGCAATATTAAAGGGAGTAGAAGATGCCTAAAATTCACATACTAAGTGATGACAATGTAATTACAACGAATGGAGAAAAAACATTATTAGATGTATTAAGGGATAATGGTTACTTTATCGAAGCGCCGTGCAATGGCATGGGCACTTGTAAAAAATGCAAAGTAAAAATAATAGACGGTTTAAGTGAAGAGACAGTTCTTTCATGTGAGTACAAAGTAGATAAGGATATAGACCTAGCTTTTTTTGATGAGGGCAAGGCAGAAAATTTACTTACATCCGATATAGATAATTTTGATACAAGTGATTCAGTATTTACTATGAAGACTCATTTTTTTGAGGATAATAGAGACACTGACAGCTCTTGGGAAGATGAGTACGAAAAAATCTTTGGACATATCTCATTTAATGTTTTGAAAAACACAAATTTTTCAAAAGGCGAGAAGCATGCGATATATCTAAACGATGAATTGATAGCCATTCGCGATAAAAGTGATGACAAGATATATGCGGCTGCAGTCGATATAGGAACTACAAGCGTTGCAATATCTGTTCTTGACCTAAGTCACGGAAAAGTTATTGAAAGAGCATCCTTTGTCAATCCGCAGATAAGTTTCGGACTAGATGTTTTGTCAAGAATGAGCGCCGCCATCGATTTAAAAGAAAATCTTTATAAGATGCAAGAGCAAATCACTAAGGCCATCGAAGAAGCAATATTAAAAATATTTAATAAATATAAACTTGATATAGATAGTTTATATGAAATTGTTTTTTCAGCTAATTCAGTTATGATGCATATACTTATGGGAGTCGACCCAACTAGTCTTGGCATAGCACCTTATAAAATTGTAAGTTATTTTAATTTTGAGATAGATGCAAAAGAGATTGGCATGAAGCTTGGTAAGTACACAAAAGCATTTACAATACCATCGATCTCGTCTTATGTAGGCGCTGACATACTTAGCGGCGTTAATCATATAGATATAGAGCACATTGATAAAAACATTATGTTTATAGATATAGGTACAAATACAGAGCTAGTACTTAAGTATAAAGATCATTACTATGCTAGCAGCTGTGCGGCTGGACCAGCACTTGAGGGCATGAATATTGAATTCGGTTCTAGAGCTGAGCTTGGCGCGATTGAAAATGTTTTCTTTGATCTTGATAGCGGAAATAAAAATATCGTCGTCATTGGCAAAGAAAAAGCTAAATCCATTTGCGGCTCAGGTGTTTTAGCTGTGATACGTGAAGCCTTAAAGATAGGTTTAATTGATTATAGGGGAAGATTAATTAAACTAGAAGACCTTGATGAAGATGACAAGAGAAGACCATTCTTAAAGGAAGTGGATGGAAAAACTGTTATCGATTTAGGCGATATCTACATGACTAAGAAAGATATAAGAAATATTCAGTTATCAAAAAGTGCGATTATGTCCGGCATAGTTTTATTATTTAATAAGCTTGGCATGAGCGCTGATGAAGTTGATGATTTATTCATCGCAGGTCAATTTGGTTATCACTTATCAAAGGACATGCTATTAGATACTTATTTTATACCGAAGATATCAGAAGAAAAGATTTCTTATCTTAAAAATACTTCGCTTGATGGCGCGATCAGCGTAGTATTATCAAAGAAAAAGAGGGAAAATCTTTTAAGTTTAAGTAAGAAGATAAAGTTTTTGGAGCTAAGTTATGATGAAAACTACCAAAAAGCTTTTATTGACTGTTCATATTTTAAATAGGAGGTAAATATGACAAAAGAAGAGTATTACAAAATTCTAGACGATTATGTCTATGAGTATGAAGACGAAAAAATTGCCGAAGTCGCTCAGAACTATCTTGATGAAGGTTATGATGCACTCGATGCGATTTTACATGGATTAGTTCCTGGAATGAAGAGGGCAGGGGACGCTTTTCAAGAAGAGGAATATTTTGTAACAGATTTACTACTTTGTTCAGATGCGATGAATAATGCGCTTGATGTATTAAAACCACACTTAGAAAAAAATGAGCTAGAGCACAATCATACTGTAGTTATAGGTGTAGTTGAAGGAGATACGCATGACATTGGCAAGAACTTAGTTAAAACTATGTTTCAAACACAAGGCTTTGAAGTTATAGACTTAGGAAGAGACGTTGAAGTTCATAAATTTGTTGACGCTGCTGAAGAGCATGGCGCAGAAATCATCTGTTTGTCAACACTTATGACAACAACTATGAGAAATATGAGAAGAGTTGTTGAAATTCTTGAAGAAAGAGGCATAAGAGATAAATATAAAGTTATGATAGGCGGAGGACCTATTTCACAATCGTTCGCGGACAAGATTGGCGCCGATAAATATACTATCGATGCGATTGAAGCCGTTAAAGCTGCTAAGGAGTTATTAAAAATAAATTAAAAAGTAGGAGGAATTTTTGATGGACGAACAAACATCAATCAAACCTAATGGATTGGCACTGATACCATTCATTGTATTTATAGGTTTTTTCTTATTATCAGGAATCATTTTAGACAAGATGGGTGTAGAAATGGCATTCTACCAAATACCATCACCTATCGCCGTACTTATTGGAACTATCGTTGCGTTCTTAATGTTTAAGGGCTCGATAGATTCTAAATTTGACGTATTCGTTAAAGGATGCGGTGATGACAACATCATCATTATGTGTCTAATCTACATCTTAGCTGGTGCTTTCGCAACACTATCTAAGGCATCTGGAGCTGTTGACTCAGTTGTTAACTTAGGTCTAAGCATAATACCAGTTCAATTCATAACAGCAGGTATATTTGTAATCGCTTGCTTCTTATCAATTGCAACAGGTACATCAGTTGGAACTATAGTTACAGTTGGTCCAATCGCTGTAGGTATCGCGCAAAAAGCAGGTCTACCAGTAGCTTTAGTTTTAGGAGCACTAGTTGGCGGATCAATGTTTGGTGATAACTTATCAGTTATTTCCGATACAACTATCGCTGCGACTAGAACACAAAATGTTAACATGAAAGATAAGTTTAGAGCAAACTTCAAAGTAGCGCTACCAGCTGCAATAGTTACACTAATTATCTTATTAATAGTAGGTAGATCATCAGGTCCTGTCGATCTAGGAGATTTAAAATATAATTTTGTTTTAATCTTACCTTATCTATTCGTACTTATAGCTGCTCTATGTGGCGTTAACGTATTCGTAGTACTTACACTTGGTATAGTTTTCGCTGGTGGCGTTGGTATTGGAACTGGTTCATACAATGGACTTGAACTTTGCCAAAATATTTTCCAAGGTTTTTCAGGACAATTTGAAATATTTTTACTTTCAATGTTAACTGGCGGTCTTGCTAATATGGTTAGAGCTAACGGCGGTATTGAATGGCTAGTATTAAAGATAGCTAAGATGGCTAAGGACAAAAATTCAGCAGAACTTTCTACAGCACTATTAACAATGATTTCAAACGCTGCTCTTGCTAATAACACAGTATCAATCATCATCTGCGGTCCTATCGCTAAGAGAATTTCTAATAAATTCAAAGTTGACCCAAGAAGAACAGCATCACTTCTTGATATGTTCAGCTGTATAACACAAGGACTTATCCCTTATGGAGCACAAATCCTTATCGCTTCAGGCTTTACTGAAGGAGCTGTATCACCAGTTGAATTAGTTCCATATATTTGGTATCCAATGATACTTTTAGTATTTGCAGTTTTATCAATCTTTTTTAGATATGCTGATCTTAAGACTAAATGGAACTTCGAGCTTGACAAAGTAGAAGAAGCATAGTAATATATTAAAAAAACCTAAAGAGAGGAAGACAATCGTGATTAACATTAGAAAAGATTTACCCGAGATTTTTGATGAATTTAAAGATAAGAGAAGAGAATCATTTTTAAAAGTAAAAGAGATTAAGGATAAAAATATACCGGTAATAGGTATATTCTGCACATTTTTCCCTCAAGAGATAGCTCTTGCAGCAGGAGCAACATCTGTTTCACTGTGCTCGACATCTGATGAAACAATTAAAGACGCTGAAAGAGATTTACCAACAAATCTTTGTCCACTTATTAAGGCAAGCTATGGTTTTGCTATAACAAATAAGTGCCCCTTCTTCTATTTTTCAGACCTTATAGTCGGAGAAACTACTTGCGATGGTAAGAAGAAGATGTATGAGTACTTAGGTGAAATAAAAAATGTTTATGTTATGGAGCTTCCACAAAAAAGATCAGCTGAGAGCCTTCAATTGTGGACGGCTGAGATAAAAAAACTTGCTAAATTTGTATCAAAAGAGTTTGGCGTAGAGATTACAGAAGAAAAACTTAGAGAAGCAACTGTAATTAAAAATGCTGAGAGAAGTGCAGTTAAAGACTTTTATGGAATAATGAAGGCCGATGAACTTCCTATCATGGGTTTAGATTTGTGGCACGTCTTAAATGGAGTGCAATTTGAATTTGATAAAAAGGCTGTACCTGATGAGCTTAAAAAACTTAAAGAAAAGATATTTAGTGAGAATAAACATATCACAGGCAAAAAAAGAATACTTATCACAGGATGCCCAATAGGTGGAGCGACTGAAAAAGTTATCGAAGCTGTTGAAAATAACGGCGGAATTGTAGTTGCTTATGAAAATTGCGGGGGAGCTAAGGCAATTGATGAAAACGTTGATTTAGACAATCCGGATATATATGATGCACTTGCTAAAAAGTATCTAAACATTGGCTGCGCATGTATTAGCCCTAATACACCGAGATTAAATTTATTATCTAGAATGATAGATGATTATAAAGTCGAAGGTGTTATTGATATGCACTTACAAGCGTGCACCCCATTTCAAGTAGAAACAAAGACGATTAGAGACTTTGTCACAAAAGAAAAAGAAACTCCTTATATCCAAGTAGAAACTGATTATTCAGATTCAGACTTGGGCCAATTAAACACAAGAATCGAAGCGTTTATCGAAATGCTGTAGATAGTAAAAGGCTCTCATAATTGAGGGCCTTTTCAAATGAAAATATTGTATTGGCAAAAATATTTATAACAAAATTTATAAAAAATATTATTATATTAAAAAATTTTTACGTCAAGAAATTTTATATAAAAATAATAAAGAAAAATATTAGAAAAACTATTAAAAAAATTTTATACACACAAAAAAGGTCAAGCAAATGCTTGACCTTTTACTATGTAATCCCATTATGTGCCGTTTTTCATAAGTAATTTATCCCCGCATATACGAGGTGGGTTCGTTATTCACAACGTCTAATGTCCACTTAAGGCATATTATCGATTGCAAAAAAATCACGGTCCCATATTATTTTTGTCGGTTAAATTAATATGAAAAGCGCGCACTACAGGATATCTTAAATATATTATATCTCAAATATTTTAAAAATGCAAGTGATTTACACAAAATTTTTAGAAAATTTTATTATATCAGCGTGGTCAATTACTTCATAGTGTTTCTCCTCATTAGTTCTTGGATCCTTAAAACTTATTTCAAAAGAGTGAAGCAATTGTCTATCTACGCCCTCATAAGTTTTGCCGTTATAAAGCGTATCGCCAACGATTGGGAAACCTAAGTAAGCTAGATGCAGTCTTATCTGATGCGTTCTTCCTGTGATGAGCTCAGCCTCGACTATAGAAAATTTTTCACCCACTTTTACTTTTTTGAATATGGTTTTTGCATAATCACCTTCATTGTCAGCGCAAATCATCTTTTTTATATGATCATCCTCATCAGTTTTGATATTTTTCTCTACTGTAATCTCATCATAAGGAAAAGAGCCATCAACCACAGCGTGATACTTCTTTTTAAAGCTGCCATCTTCCATCTCTTGCATAAGACTATAGTGGGCAAATGGATTTTTAGCGACAACCATAAGTCCAGTTGTATTCATGTCAAGCCTATTGACAAGGCGAACACGCCTTTTTAGGCCGCGTGACTGAAATAAATTTATGAGAGCATTATAAAGAGTGTTGCCTTGATTATTTTTTGTTTCGTGAACAAGAATATTTTTCTCTTTATTTATGACCATGTAGTCAATTGTTTCGTCAATTATATCTATATCACATTTAAAATTATCAGGTTCAGTCTCTTCTTCGGGCATGTATATTCTTAAAATTTCACCTTTTACAATTGGAAGGTCCTTGCGCCTAAATTTTTCATTCACAAAAATATCTTTATTTAAGTAGCAACGCCTAAAAAGTCTTTTTGAAATTTTAAGTTCATCAATCATATCACTTATCTTATCATAAGATTTGTTCGCGACAAAGCTAATATTGTATTCATCGTTAATCATTGTATCACCAAAATAATTATATTATATTTTCACAAGTTTTACAAGTAAAGGCCTATATGCATTGAAAAAATACTAATTTTGTTGTATAATTAATTATTATAGAGGTGACGAAATGAGTGAGAGAATTATAAATATACTTGCAAAAGACGATGAACTTAGCAAAAAAATATTATTAGAGCTTGAAGATAAACTTCATGCGAATAATTTTATTTGTTCAAGAGATTTTAATAAAGATGCTGAACTCTCTATCGTAATAGGGGGAGACGGCTCTTTTTTAAGAAATGTTCATCAAAATGATTTTCCTGAAGTGCCTTTTCTTGGCTTTAATACTGGCCACTTAGGTTTTTTTCAAGAGCTTTCAATTGACGATGTCGATAAATTTGTAGAAAGCTATATCGCAGGAGATTTTAAGCAAGAGTCATTACACTTAATCGAGACAAACGTTACTTATGAAGGCGGCTCAGAAAGATTATTTTCTGTTAATGAAATGGTTGTCAAGGCAAATTATTCAAAGGCAGTTGAGCTTGATGTATTTATAAATTCTGATCATTTAGAAAGATTTTTTGGGGATGGACTTATTGTATCAACGCCAGCTGGTAGCACTGCATATAACTACTCAGTTCGTGGAAGCGTAGTGCATCCGAAGCTTGAGTGTCTTCAAATGACGCCACTTGCGCCGATAAACTCGAAGGCTTTTAGATCACTACAAAACTCATTAGTCATACCACCAAATTTTATAGTTAGGCTTGAGCCAAAGAAGAGATATGAAGGCGAGATTGTACTTCTTAACGATGGTGAAGAAGTCATTTTCAAAGATGTTAAGACTATTGAGATAGATATGAGCTATAAGAAAATATATAGAATAGTATTTTCAAAGAATAATTATTGGAATAATTTAAAAGATAAATTTTTATAGGAGGCATAGATGTACGATTTTCATTTGCATTCAAATTTTTCAGTTGACTGCAAGGTTCCGCCGGAGGACATGGTCAAAGAGGCTATAAAGATGGGTATGAAAGCGATTTGCTTTACTGATCACATAGACCTATCGCTTGACCAAGATAAAAGTAAAAACGTTCTTTTTAATATTGAGGACTATATTAAAGAGATAAATAAATTAAAATACACATACATAAATGAGATAGAAGTTTTAAAAGGAGTTGAGTTTGGCCTTCAGCTTGGCTTGATTGATAAGTATAATGAATTAAGCAAAAATCCATTTGATTTCATTTTATGTTCAATTCACAGCATAGATGGCGAGAGAATTTTCTCCAGGGAAAAGAGCTTTGATAAAGATTATGAAGCTGGTCAAGTACGCTACTACACAGAGATGCTAGAGGTTTTGAAAAATTTTGATAGCTTCGACTCACTTGCTCACATAGATTTCATAGACAGGTACTACAAATACAATGACATTGAATATAAGTTTACAGATGCAGCTAAGGAAATTGTTTATGAGATATTAAAGGTAATTATTGACAAGGAAAAAGCCTTGGAGATAAATACTGCTGCGCTTCGCTTTAATATGAAGAGCTTTCATCCACAAGATGATATACTTGATATGTATAAATCATTGGGAGGAGAGCTGATCACAGTTGGCTCAGATGCTCATTATAAAGAAGATCTTGCTTATGGTATAAAAGATGCGGAAAAGTATCTAAAAGAAAAAGGTTTTAAATATTTGTATATATATAAGAAGAGAAGACCTTATCCAATACATTTGTAAAATTGATAAAATAAAATTGATATCACTCCTTGACAAAAAATCAAGGAGTGATATAATATATTTAGGGATACGAAATATTTAAAATATTTATGAAAAAACATTTGCAAAGGGGGCGCACTATGTTTAAATCACTAAAACCTCTTTTAAAATATTTCAAAAAGTACAAGTGGGGTTACATATTAGGAATATTCTTCCTACTGTTCATCGACGTTGTTCAGCTGTACATACCTCAAATACTAAAGTACTTCGCAAACGACTATCAAAGGGGAGTTTTGACTATGGCCTCGGCGACTAAGTATGCCATATTAACCATAGTAACAGGACTGATGGTTGCTGTAGCGAGATATTTTTGGAGAAATTTCATTATTGGTAACTCAATGAGAGTTGACTATGATTTGAGAAAAGATTTTTTTTGGAAATTAACCAGTCTTTCTCAAAATTTTTTTAATACGCACAAAACAGGAGACCTAATGAGTCTTGCGACAAACGATATAAACGCTGTTAGGATGACTCTTGGTCAAGGTATCATCATGTTTATCGACTCAACTTTTTTACTTATACTAAACCTTATTATGATGATAGTGACTACAAATGTTTTGTTTGCATCAAAAGTTTTATTCACAATACCATTAATTATATTATTAGTAACAAGATTTGGCGGAGTCATTCACTCATACTTCAAAGCAGTTCAAGCCCAATATGGTAAGATAACTGATAGAGCTCAAGAAAATTTTTCTGGAATTAGAATTATTAAAGCCTTTGGACAAGAAGAAGAGAATGAAAAATTATTTAGAGAAGAAAATCAAAAGTATTATGACAAAAACATTGAACTAGCCAAATTACAAAGCTTTTTCAACCCATTTATACAAGTTTTAAGCAATTTAAGCTATCTTTTCTTATTGTTCTTCGGAGCAAAAGAAGTTATGGCGGGCACTATGCTTTTAGGCGAATTTATTGCTTTTAACGCTTATCTAGGACTAATGATGTGGCCAGCTAGAGCTCTTGGCATGGTTATAGTTTTCATGCAAAAGGGCGCTGCATCCATGGACAGACTTACAAATATTTTCAAAACTCAGCCAGAAATAGTTGATAGAGCTGATGCTATTGAACTTGATAATATCAAAGGCGAGATTGAATTTAAAAATGTTTCATTCAAATACGCTAAAGATCTTCCTTATGCACTTAAAGATATAAGCTTTAAGATTGAGCCGGGAAAAACACTTGCCATACTCGGAAGAACTGGTAGCGGTAAGTCAAGTATTGTGAACGTTTTACTAAGGCTATATGATCTTGATCAGGGAGAAATTCTTGTTGATGGTCACAATATTAAGGACCTTACGCTTAATTCTTTAAGGGAAAATATTTCTTATGTGCCTCAAGATGACTTTTTATTCTCAAAAACTGTTAAGGAAAATATTGAGTTTCACTACGAAGAAGAGCTTGATATGGCAATGATTGAGAAATATGCAAAGATAGCTGGCGTTTACGACGATGTCATTGACTTTAAAGATGGTTTCGACACTATCTTAGGCGAAAGAGGAGTAACTTTATCTGGTGGCCAAAAACAAAGGGTTTCTATTGCGAGAGCCTTGGCAAAAGAAAAGAATGTTTTAATCATGGACGACTCTTTATCTGCAGTTGATACACAAACTGAAGAAAAAATATTAAAAAATTTAAGCCAAGACGAAGGACATGTATCAAAAATTATCATTTCACATAGGGTTTCAACTATACAAAATGCTGATGAAATACTATTTATTGAAGATGGAGCCATAGTTGAGAGAGGCACACACGATGAGCTAGTTAAACTTGGCGGCAGATATGAAAAATTATACGAAGATCAATTACTTGAACAAAAGATAAATAGAGGTGATGAATAATGGAAAGAAACATAGACGATATCGCTTATCAAGGCAAAAATTCCAAACACACCTTTAGAAGGATGCTCTCATACGCAAAGCCATATACATTTCAGTTAGTAATAACATTCTTGATGATAGTTGCGCTAACCGGTTTGGCTCTAGTAAGCCCATATTTAATCAAAGTTGCCATCGATGAGCACATACAGATCGAAAAAATTAAGATGTATGAGTACCCCGAGGCGACTGAAAAAACTATCAAGATTGAAAATACTAAAGAAAATATGTCAAATGATTTTCATTATTTCATTAGAGAGACAGATTTAAACAAAGAAGAAAAAGCTAAATATGAAAACAAAGAAGCTTTTCATCTAAGACAAGATGCTGACGGAGCTTATATTTACAAATCAGGCGATGAGAATAAAAAAGCAATATATGAAGTATCAAGCGCTGAGTTTAAGGCTTATAGAGATAAAGACTTCAAAGCTATTAACAAATTAAGCTTAATATTTTTATTAGCAGTGATATTAACTTTTGTTCTTGATTATTTGCAAACGATGTCAATCACCATAGCATCGCAAAAAATGATATATAGCATGAGAACAGAAGTATTTGATCATGTTTTGTCAAGGTCCTTAAGCTTTTTCGATAGAAACGCAATCGGCAGATTGACAACAAGACTAACCAATGACATCGAAGCTGTGGCGGAGATGTATACAGATGTTATGATAACTCTTTTTAAAGATATATTCATGCTTGCGGGCATCATGGTCTTTATGATGTCGATGGATTTAAAACTAAGTATACTAAGTTTTATCACGCTGCCATTTATATTTGCAATATCAATATATTTTAGAGGAAAAATTAGAAAGATACTTGCCTTATCTAGAAAAAAATTATCACTAATCAATTCAAAACTAAGTGAGAATATTTCTGGTATGAGACTAATCCATATTTTTGGTAAAGAAAATAAAATAAATAGAGAGTTTGATGAAGCAAACGCTGACTACAGAGACACTATGCTTAGAAGGGTCAAGATATTTTCAATATATAGACCGGCGATAGATATCATCAGAAACATAGCCATAGCAAGCCTTATATACTTCGGCGCAAAAGAAGTTTTGAACGAGACAATGTATTTTGGTATGTTATATTTATTTATTGACTACTTAAAGAAATTCTTTATGCCTATCATGGACTTAACTGAAAAATATAATATCACTCAATCGGCAATGGTTTCAGCTGAAAGAGTTTTCGCAATACTTGATGATGAGAGCGAGATTAAAAATCCTGAAAATCCAGTGCCATTTGATAATGTTCAAGGCGAGATTGAGTTTAAAAATGTTAGTTTTAGTTACATTAAAGGCGAGCCAGTTCTTAAAAATATTTCATTTAAGATCAAAAAAGGCGAATCAGTTGCTTTTGTTGGGCCAACTGGTTCAGGCAAAACGTCCATCATATCATTATTAACAAGATTTTATGATATAGATGAGGGCGAGATATTAATCGATGGCATAAACATAAAGGGCGTAAGAAAAGAAGATTTAAGAAAGAACATTGGAGTCGTTTTACAAGATGTTTTCTTGTTCTCAGGAACTATCAGAGACAATATCAAGCTCAATAAAGATATATCTGACGAAGAAATTATTAAAATTTCAAAATATGTAAACGCTGATTCATTTATACAAAAACTTCCTGGTAAATACGACGAGCCAGTTATGGAGAGAGCGTCGACAATATCGTCAGGTCAAAGACAGCTTTTAAGTTTTGCGAGAACCTTGGTTTATGAACCAAAGATACTTGTGCTTGATGAGGCAACAGCCAACATCGATACAGAGACAGAGCTATTAATTCAAGATGCGGTTAAAAAACTAATCAAAGGAAGAACATGCATCGCTATAGCGCATAGACTCTCAACAATACAGCACGTTGACAAGATAATCGTCATCAAGAACGGCACAATCAGAGAAGAGGGTACACATCAAGAGCTACTTGACAAGAAGGGGCTTTATTACGATTTATATAGACTACAATATAATAAGTAAAAATTTTAGAGAAGCTAATTTTTTATTGGTTTCTCTTTTTGTTTATCTTTTAATATTATTGGGTATATAAATAATGGCAAAATATTAAAAAGGAGTGATATTATGGGATTATTTGATTTCATATCAGCAAAAGCAAGAGAAGAAGAAAGAAAAGAAAGAATGAAAAACGCAGGCAACATTGCCATGGGTACTTTATTAGGATTAGCAGCAGGTGCTGTAGCTAGTTATTTATTTGCACCAAGAAGCGGTGAAGAAACTAGAGAGATGATCGCTAAAAAGAGCAAAGAAACATATTGTGATATGAGAGATGGTATCGCAAATGCAACTCAAAGAGCAAAAGAACTAGGCCAAAGTGCTTTAGAAAAAGCTAAAGAATTTAAGGAAGAAGCTGCTCAAAGAGCTGAAGAACTTAAAGAAGAAGCTGAAGACAAAGCAAAAGAACTAAAAGACAAAGCTGAAGATAAGGCTATCGATGCTAAGAAAGAAGTAGAAAAGAAAGCTAATGACGTTAAAAAGGACGTAGAAAAAGAAGTAGAAAAGGCTAAGAAATAGGTGATAATATGGGCATAGATTTTGACAAAATTAAAGATGAAGCAGCTAAAAAAGCTGAAGAATTAAAGAACGAAGCGGCTAAAAAGGCTGACGAACTAAAGAACGAAGCTGAAAAAAAGATTGACGAAGCTAAAGATGCTGCTGAAAATGTAAAAGATGAAGCAGTAGACAAAGCTAAAGAAATTAAAGAGGATGTAGAAAACGCATTTAAGAATATTGTGAAATAGGTGATATAATGGACGCAATGTATATATTAAAATGTGTGCTGATAGTTTTTGGCATAGCAGCACTAGGTTCATTAGCTTATCTATTCATTAAAATTGCTTCATCAATTAGCACTATGAAGAACATGATGGAAGAAAATAGACTTAACATCGGACAAACAGTAGCTAAACTTCCTGAAGTGATGAACAATGTAAACGGCATTACTAGTAATGTCAATGGACTTGTTGATGACATAAGACCAGATATAAAAGATATAACACTTGAAACAAAGGATCTTGTTAGAGATCTTGGACCAAACATCAAGAGCGTTACTAATGATGTAAGTAGATTAGTTAATGACGTAAGACCAAATATCGCTGGCATCATGAACAACATAAACGGTGTTACATCAGATGTTTCCAGATTAACAAATACAGCTATGGGTATTACTGATAGCGCGATTAGTACTGTTAATAGAATCACATCGCAAGTTTCAAACACAGCTAATAACGCTTATTCAGCTGTCAACGGAATACTTGGCAATGTAAAAGATTCCATCTACGACAAGAAGATGAAATCAAAAAGCTTTGCTGAAAATGTTATATCTAAGGTAATGGACATTTTTAAAAGAAACTAATAAATATTAGAAGGACTCATAAGAGTCCTTTTTTTATGTGCATTATTAGCAAGATCTAATTTAATATTGATAATTTTATAAAAAAGCATAAAAAATTATAAAACATTTCAATAATAAATTACATGTATTAGTGTTATAATAATATATGTGTTAATTTTAGAAAGCCTATATAAAAGGAGAGAAAAAGAAATGAAAAAAATTAAATTTTTAGCAATGCTATTGATGGTTTCATTATTATTAGTTGCTTGTGGTCATAAGACAGACACAACAACAGATAATAAAGAAGAAACTAAGACAGCTGAATCAACTGAAACAACTGATACAGAAGAAAAAACAGATGATAAAGATGCTGCAACATTAAATGGCGTTACAGAAGAAAATCCACTAAAGGTGGATAAAGATGCTAAGAGCGTAACAATCTACACTAAGTACAACGGAAAATTTGAAACAGAAGCTACAAGACACTTAGTTATCTGTAAAGATGGTAAATTAAGCGACAAATCAATCTTCTCATCATACGTATCACCAACAGACTTTTACAACGCTTTAGTAGAAGTTGGTGCAGAAGCTGGTAATAACATGACAGCTGATAACGCATCAACTACTAAATCAGAAGGTTCTAAGCTTGAAATAAGTTTATGTTGGGCTGGACAAGAAGGTTCAGTAGGCATTGATGATGTAGTTAAAGATTCTAACGGAAAAGCTATCGACATGAGATTTTCTGGAAATATTGATCCATCAAAGGAATACAACACTGGCTGTATCTCTTGTCTTGACTCTTGCTTTGTAGGTATCACAAGTAACGGTGAATACCCTCTAGGTGCTATCGAAGAAACAAAAGAAGTTTCTTTTTCTGTAGATGCTGACAAAGCACCAGAAGATGGAACTCCAGTAGCAATCACATACACAGTAAAATAGTTGAAAAAATTCTTTAATTTACTCCTTGCAATTGTAGTGGGGATTTTAGCCGCATCGATTTTTTCAAGTCTTATTAGTTTAAGCCTTTGGCTAGATATGAGGGTGCATTCAAGGCATATATACTACGCTTTTATCGCACTTGCGGCTATAGCTTCACTATTTATGGACAGAGCAAATGAAAAAGTCTTTTTAATTATAGAATTTATATCTATAGCATTAATTTTATTTTTGGGCAAGTTTATGAGAACTATGTACGAACTAAGAGATGCGATGCATATAGATATGAACATAGAGCTATTTAAAAATATTATAATAATAATTTTTATAGTAATTAATTTAATGGTTTTTCTAAAATTTTTAATAAAGAAAAAGAAGTCTGCGTAATTTAAACGTAGACTTCTTTTTTGATCTAGTATTTTAATTCTTTTAATATTTCTCCAGTATAAATATCTATGAGCATAATTTTTTTGTCGTCCATCATGGCAACAGATGCTTTGCCATCTTTTGGTATAGTTGTTGAGCCAGGATTTAATAAGATTATTCCGTCTTTTACGTCTAAAACTTTTATATGTGTGTGACCAGTAACTATCATCTTGATGCCAGATTCTTTGGCGTATTCTATTCTAGAAAATTCTGTTTCTTCGTAGCCATGAATAAGAAGCGTCTTAAGTCCATTGATATCTGTAATACGAGCTTTTTGTGTGAGATCTTTATCGGTAACCATCTGATCGACGTCGCTGTCACAATTGCCACGCACGTAAATAATATTATCACATTTCTTTAAATACGCTGCTAAATCCTTTGGATTGTAATCACTTGGAAGAGCATTTCTTGGTCCGTGATATAAAACGTCGCCTAAGTGATATATAATTTCACAGTCTTTAAGCACCTCAAGTGCTCTAAGCGTCTCCTCTATGCCGCCATGTGTGTCGCTAATAAAACCAATTTTTTTTCTCATTATAGATAAACTACCTTTTCTGTTCTTTCTTTTGCCTTAGGAACTTCATCAGCGTAGCCTATAGCCATCATACCATAAGAAATGTGATTTTCTGGTATTTTAAATGAAGACAAAACTTCTCTTACGCCTTCGTCCTTATTGCCTCTTAATTGATTGATCCAAACAGAAGCAAGTCCAAGCGCGTGAGATGCTAAGTAAATATTTTGCATAGCAGTTGATGTGTCTGCGTCGCCTAATTTTAAATCTTCAGGCACAGTCACTATGATCAAGGCCTTTGCATAATATATATGATAATCATCTCTATCAAGTGACTTTGCGATGGCACTTGCTAGTCTTTGTATATCTTCATCTTTAGTCACAACAGTAAAAAGTCTTTCTTGTTTATTCATTCCTGTTGGCGAAGCCTTTGCGCACTCGATTATCTTTTCAAGCAAATCTTTTGGCACTTCATCAGTTTTATATTTTCTTATAATTCTTCTTGTCAATAGCATTTCTATTGCGTCCATATCATCACGTCCTTTCATATAATTATTATACCACAAAATTGGGTATAATAATTATGGTGATTATATGAAAGACAATTTTTTAATTCAAGGAATGAGCTGTGCTGCTTGTTCAGCAAGGCTTGAAAAAGTTTTATCAAGGCAAGATGGCGTATCAAGAGCCAATGTAAATTTATCGTCAAATAGAGCAAGAGTTATTTATGACGAAAATGTAATTTCTCGTGACGATATTTTGGCTGTCATCTCAAGAGCGGGCTTTACTGGCTACTATCAAGAAAGCCGCGATATAGAAAAGGAGAGAGAGCTTAGAGAAAAAGAGATAAAAACACTTAAACGCGATTTTTTAATCTCATTAATTTTTGCACTGCCATTATTTTCAGTAATGTTTTTACACATGGCACATATACAAGTGTTTTACGCAGATGCCAGATGGCAATTTGCTTTTGCAACGCTTGTTCAAATTTTTGGTGGGCACAGATTTTATAAAGGCGCAATAAGTTCATTAAGAAGCAAAACTTTTAATATGGACGTACTTGTTTCTATGGGAACGACAGCTGCGTATCTATATAGCATTTACAATATGTTTATAGATAATCCTCATTTATATTTTGAATCATCAGCAGTAATTATTACCTTAGTTTTATTAGGTAAACTTATGGAAGCAAAGGCAAAAGCCAAGACTAATGAAGCTGTTGATAAATTACAAAGTTTAAAAGTTGACGAAGTGACTGTAATTAGAGAGGGAGAAGAAAAAACCATTAGCATAGATGAGCTTGAGATAGATGACATAGTCTTAGTTAGACCGGGCGAAAGACTTGCCTCAGATGGTGTAATCACTGAAGGAGAAGCGTCAATCAACGAAGCGATGATAACTGGTGAGAGTCTTCCTGTGAATAAAACGATTGGCGACGCAGTTATAGGATCAACTGTCAATGGACCAAGCACTTTTAAGTTTAAGGTCACTAAAGTTGGCGAAGATACAACGCTTGCCAATATCATAAGGATGGTTGACGACGCGGCTAGCTCGAAAGCGCCGGTACAAAGGATGGCAGACAAGATTGCCAACATCTTTGTTCCGTCGGTAATGGCTATTGCATTTTTGACATTTTTGATTTATACTATATTTAAGGACGCTAACACAGGGATCATTAATGCGATAAGCGTTTTGGTTATCGCTTGCCCATGTAGCTTGGGTCTTGCAACACCTACAGCAATCATGGTTGCGACAGGTAGAGCGGCTCAAGGGGGCGTACTAATCAAGTCAGGCGAAGTTTTGGAAGCAAATGCAAAAGTTGATGCAGTTTGTTTTGACAAGACTGGTACATTAACTGAGGGGAAATTATCTCTTACAAAATTTATCAATACTTCAAATATTAGCGATAAAGATATTTTAAGATATGCTTATAGCGCTGAAAATCAATCAGAGCACCTAATAAGCGAGGCGATATCATCATTTGCTAAAGATAAGGGCATAGAATATCTTGAAGCTGATGAATTTGAAGCGATACACTCAAAGGGCGTTCGTGCAAAACTTGATGACAAAGAAATAATTTTATCAAACGAAAGATATTTTGATGAGCTTGGCATAAATTATGACAAAGCTTTGATGAAAGAACTTTTGAACGAGGGCGCTACTGTCATAGTCATGGCAATAGATGGAAAAGCTGTAAGCTATTTTGCGATTGAAGATAGTTTAAGAAGTGACAGTAAAGAAGCCATTGCTAAAATTAAGTCCATGGGCATAAAAACTTATATGCTTACAGGGGATAATGATATTGTAGCTAAGAACGTAGCTCAAAAACTTGGCATAGATGAGTTTAGAGCAGAACTTCTTCCAGAAGATAAATTAAAAGCAATTGAAGAGATTAAAAAATCGTGTGCAAAACTTGCCATGGTTGGCGATGGCGTCAATGACGCACCAAGCTTAGCAAGCTCAGATGTTGGTTATTCAATCGCTTCAGGCACAGATGTTGCTTTAGAAGCGAGCGATATAAGTCTTTTGAATAACTCCATCGGCGGCGTTCAAAGAGCACTTGAGCTTTCACGAGCAGCCATGAAAATTATCAAAGAAAATTTATTCTGGGCCTTCTTTTATAATGTGGTTGGCATACCATTTGCCATACTAGGTCTACTAACACCGATGCTTGCAGGAACTGCGATGGCGTTTTCATCAGTATGCGTAGTAACTAACTCATTAAGATTAAGATACAAATAGAAATATAATTGAGGAGGAAATTTATGGATAGTAAAAAACTAGACATCGCTAGAAACAGAAAGGGTTTCATAGCTGCCTTAGACCAAAGCGGTGGATCAACACCAAAGGCTTTGAGACTATATGGTATTGATGAGGACAAGTATTCATCAGAAGATGAAATGTTTAAGCTTGTTCATGAAATGAGAACAAGAATCATCAAGGCACCAAGCTTTAACAAGGACCATATACTTGGAGCAATACTTTTTGAACAAACTATCGATAGAGAGATCGATGGGATGAAGACAGCTGATTATCTATGGAACAAATTAGAAATACTTCCGTTCGTTAAGGTTGACCAAGGTCTAGCAGATCTTGACAATGGCGTTCAGCTTATGAAAGAGATGACTAAGCTTGACTCGCTTCTTGAAAGAGCAAAAGAAAGAGGCATCTTTGGTACTAAGATGAGATCAGTTATAAAAGAATTTGACTGCGTAGGCATAAAAGAAGTAGTAAAACAACAATTTGATTATGCTAAGAAAATCATCGCAAAAGGCTTTGTTCCTATCATAGAACCAGAAGTTGACATACACGCTGAATATAAGGGCGAAATCGAAAAAATATTATTAAACGAATTAAAAGAAAATATAGAAAAATTAGCTAAAGATGACTTCATCATGTTAAAGCTAACACTACCTGAAGAAGATAATCTATACTTACCATTATATGATTATGAAAACGTTCTAAGGATAGTTGCACTTTCAGGCGGATACACAAGAGAAGAGTCTAACGAAAGACTTGGCAGAAACCACAGAGTAGTTGCATCCTTCTCAAGAGCACTAACTGAAGGAGCAAAAGCTAGCATGACAGATGAAGAATTTAATAAACATATGGAAGAATCCATAAATTCAATTTATAAGGAGTCGATTAAGTAATGAAAAGAATTTTAAAAGTACACGGAATGAAATGTGAAGGATGTAGCGAAGCTATTGAAAAAGCTTTAGAAAAATTTGATGAGATTGATGTAGTAACAGCAAATTTTGCATCAGGCCACGTTGATATTGAAAGCAAAGAAGAATTTGATTTAGCAAAGGCTAAAAAAGCTATCGAAGACCTTGGATACGAAGTAGAAGACTATGAAGGAGTCGAATAAAAGAATTCTCGATATAGCAGAAAAATTATTAAAAATAGATTCACCATCGGGCATGTGTCAGATGGTGAATACTTATATAGAAGAGCATTTTAAGGGAAAATTGAGCTTAGAAAAAACAAATAAGAATGCTCTTTATGCTATATTGAAGGGAAAAGATTCATCTAAGCTTAGAATAGTAACTGCTCACGTTGATACACTTGGCGGAATCGTTTCAAAAGTAAAGGACAACGGCAGGGCGGAATTTGAAAATATTGGCGGATTTATGTATGCATCGCTTGAGGGAGAACTAGTTAGAACTTATACTAAGAAGGGCGTAGTTACTGGAACAGTTTTACCTAACAAGGCTAGCGTTCACACTATGGAGGATGAAAGAGAAAAGACTCTTCCAAGAGAAAGGCACTCGACTGAAATAAGATTTGATATTGAAAGTTCTTCAAAGGAAGAAACTTTAGCGAGCGGCGTTAATGTTGGAGACTTCGTTGCTTTTGAGCCGCGCACAAGAGTGACAGAAAACTTTTTGGTATCACGCTTCATCGATAACAAGATACACGCTGCTATCATGATCTATGTGATGGAGGAAGTTCTTAAGAAAAATATTGAGCTAGCATGCGATACAATGTTTTATTTCACAAACTTTGAAGAGCTTGGACACGGCATAAGCTATGTGCCAGAGCATGCATACGAAGTACTTGCTCTTGATATAGGTATAGTTAGTTATGAAAATAATTCAGCTGAAGACAAGGTAACAATTGTTGCAAAAGATTCAAGAACACCTTATCCAATCGATTTTAGAGATAGGCTTGAAGATTTAGCAATAAAAAATAAAATCGATTACGTTATAGATGTTCATCAAAGATATGGCTCAGACGGTTCACTAGGTGCAGTCGCTGGACTTAATCTAAACTTCGCTTGTATAGGCGTTGGCACAGATGCATCACATCATATCGAAAGAACAAATATAAAAGCGATTGACAATACTGAAAAATTATTAAAAGCTTACTTAGAAAAATAAAAAATTATAAACGTAAGAAGACGGGTGAGTGTGCCCGTCTTTTTTATGCGTTTAGACAAGAATTTTCATACAAAAAAAGACTCCGAATTTAATCGGAGTCCCTATAGTAATTATTTTAAATTATTTACCAATATTTTCGTGAATCTTATCATAAACGAATTGAACTTGTGGTCCAATAATGATTTGGATTGAATCCTTATCAGGTTTGATAAGACCTAAAACTTTTGCTTCTTTAATTTTTGCTTCGTTAACTTTTGCTCCATCAACAAGGCTAGTTCTTAGTCTAGTTGAGCAGTAGTCAATGTCTTCGATATTTTCTTTTCCGCCAAGACCTTCGATGATGATGGCAGCCACTTCGTCAAAGTCATTCTTAACTGAAGCTGTATCAGCTGTTGCTTCAATGTCGTCATCTTCTCTACCAGGAGTCTTTAGATTGAATGTTCTAATGAAGAATCTAAATACTAGGTAATAGATTACGAAGAATATTAGTCCAAGTGGGATTAACATCCAAGGATTGTTAGCTACTGGGTTTCTTAGTGATAAGAAGTAGTCAACAAAACCTGCTGAGAAACCAAAGCCTGCTGTCCAATGGAAAGCTGCTGCGATGGCAACTGAAATACCAGTTAATAATGCATGAACTACATATAGAGCTGGTGCTAAGAACATGAATGCGAATTCAAGAGGTTCAGTAACGCCTGTGAAGAATGATGCGAATGCTGCTGCAACTAATAATGATTTAGCAACATTTTTCTTTTCAGGTTTAGCTTCTTGATACATAGCAAGAGCTGCGCCTGGTAGACCAAACATCATTACAGGGAAGAAACCTGCTTGATACATACCTGTTACACCTTTAACAGCAGTTCCTGCTTCTAGAGAAGCTGCTCCGCCTAAGAAGTTAGGGATATCATTGATACCAGCGATATCAAACCAGAATACTGAGTTTAGTGCGTGATGAAGTCCAGTTGGTATTAATAATCTGTTGAAGAATGCATAAATACCTGCACCTATTGCACCTAAGCTTTCAATACCTTCACCAAAAGCTACTAGAGCGCTAAATAGTATTGGCCATACATAGTAAAGTATTGCTGATACTATAATCATGAATAATGATGTCATGATAGGAGTAAGTCTTCTACCGCTGAAGAATGCAAATGCATCAGGTAGTTGTACTTGATAGAACTTGTTGTATGCAAATGCAGCTACAAGACCTGAGATGATACCAACGAATACGTTTCCGTTATTCATTTTTTGCCAGCCATCAGTTAAAGCTAGTTCAGATGCATCAACACCCTTGAATATAGCTACTGTTCCTGCTGATAGAAGTGTAGTTGCTATTAAGAATGCTACTAGACCAGAAAGTCCTGCTGCACCGTTCCTATCCTTAGATAGACCATAAGCAACACCTACTGCGAAAATAATTCCCAAGTTGTCAAGTATGGCTGCACCAGTCTTGATTAAGAATGCTGCGATAATGCTATTAGAACCCCAACCTGTTGGGTCAATCCAATAACCAATACCCATTAGCAAAGCAGCAACTGGAAGTATAGCTACTGGTTGCATCAAAGCCTTACCTAGGTTTTGAAGTTTTTTCATCATAATAATGACCTCCTTAATAAAAATTAAATAATAATTACTATTATTGTTTATATTATACCACATTCTTACGAAAATAAAAATACTTATTAAAAAATAGTTTGCAAAAATACTATATTTATTGTAAAATGAATATAAGCATACTTATAATTAAGTATAAAATATCAGGGAGGTGTTACTATGCTTATAAAAGGGGCTAATGTTTACTGCGACGGTAAATTTATTAGAAAGGATATTGCTGTAAGTGGAGAGATATTCACTGTTTATAGCAATGATGACATCGTTAAAGATTATTCAGATGCTTACATCATTCCAGGTTTAACAGATATTCATTTCCATGGTGCGATGGGCAAGGACCTATGCGATGGAACAAAAGAGTCTATAGAAGCGATATGCGAGTACGAAGCGCAAAATGGCGTTACTCAAGTCATTCCAGCTACTATGACCTTGGCAGATGAAGAGCTAGAAAGAATATTCAAAGCGATTGGCGAATACGATGGAACTAAGGGAGCTGAGTTTATTGGCGTGCACATGGAAGGACCATATATATCCAAGGACAAGATCGGTGCGCAAAACCCTAAGTACTTAGCTATGCCAAGTCTTGAGCATTTTGACAAATATCAAAAACTTTCTAATAATAGAATAAAAAAGATCACTATAGCGCCTGAGGTTGATGGAGCAAAAGAATTCATCAAAGAAAGAGCTGATGAGGTCGTTATATCAGTTGGCCATACTGATTGTGACTATGACACTGCGCTTGAAGCCTTTGATTTAGGAGCAAGATCGGTAACACATTTATTTAACGCGCTTAATGATATCAAACACAGAAGCCCTGGTGTGTGCGGAGCAGCCTTTGACAGCCCTGAGGTCATGGTTGAGCTCATAACAGATGGCGTTCATATACATCCATCAGTAATAAGGATGATATATGCGATGTTTGGCGACGACAGAGTAATCTTAATATCTGATTCTATGATGGCAACTGGTCTTTCAGACGGCAAATACAGCTTAGGCGGTCAAGACGTTTATGTAAAAGGCAAGAAGGCTACACTTGAGTCGGGAACTATAGCTGGCAGCGCAAGTAATTTATTTGACTGCATTAGATACGCTTACTCAATCGGTGTTCCATTCGAATCGCTTGTTAAATCAGCTGCTGTTAACTCAGCCAAAGAAGCTGGTATTTATGATAAATATGGCAGCATAAGAGTAGGCAAATACGCTAACTTTGTTGTAGTTGATAAAGATTTAAACATAATTGATGTATATATAAGAGGCAAAAAAATAGGTGGAGTTAATGAAAACAATTAAAGGAACTATAGCTAATAAAGGTCTTGTTTTAGGCAAGATAAAAGTTTTCTATGATGAAAAAATAAATATTAGCAAAGAAAAAATTAATGATACAGCTAGTGAAATCAATAAATTAGATGCAGCAGTAAAAAAATCAATAGATGAGCTAGATAAATTATTTGAAAAAGCAAAAGTTGATGCAGGCGAAGAAGAGGCACAGATATTTGAAGTACACAAGATGATGATCGATGATATTGAGTACCAAGATGAAATTAGGCGAAATATTAACGAAGAAAAAGATAGTGCCGCTTATGCAGTAAGTCTTGCTGAAGAAAAATTTTACGAAATTTTTAATAGCATGGACGATGAATACTTTAGCCAAAGGGCAAAGGATATCAAAGATATATCTCAAAGACTTATTAAAAATATTTTAGGTATAAAAAATTCATTTAACGAGGGTCTTGAAGAAAAAGTTATTTTGTACGCAGAAGATCTTTTACCAAGTCAAACGCTAAATATTGATAAGGATAAACTTCTTGCGATAGTCACAGTGAAAGGCTCGACGCAATCACACACAGCAATACTTGCCAAGTCCATGAACATAGCTTCGCTTGTGAATCTTGATAGCGCTTTTGATAAATCAATTGATGGCAAAACTGCCATACTTGATGCTTATGAAGGCGCTCTAATCATTGATCCAGATGAAAAATTATTAAAAGATGTAAAAGAAAGAATAGAAAAAGAAGAAAAAAGAAAATTAGAGCTTGAAAAATTAAAAACTGCCAAAGCCATTAGCAAGGACGGAACATATATAAGTGTTTACGCAAACATTGGCAATTCAAAGGACTTGCCGCTTGCTTTAAAGAATGGAGCAGAAGGCATAGGTTTATTCAGAACAGAATTTTTATATCTTGGCAGAGATTCACTTCCGACTGAAGAAGAGCAATTTAAGGAATATAAATACGTTGCTGAAGCGATGGAAGGCAAAGAAGTTATAGTCAGGACCTTTGATATAGGTGCGGATAAAAAAGTTGATTATTTAAACCTACCTGAAGAAGAAAATCCAGCGCTTGGCTATAGAGCGATAAGGATATGCCTTGATGATACTGATTTATTCAAATCTCAGCTAAGAGCAATAATTAGAGCATCTCATTATGGCAATATCAAGATTATGCTTCCTATGATAAATGACGTTTGGGAAGTGAAAAAAGCAAAAGAGCTTATTAAAGAAATATTTAATGAGCTAAAAGAAAAAAATATCCCATTCAATGAAGATATTGAAGTAGGTATCATGATTGAGACACCGGCAGCAGCCATAATTAGTGATGATCTTGCAAAGGAAGTAAGCTTTTTCAGTATAGGCACAAACGATTTAACTCAATACACTCTTGCAGTTGATAGACAAAATGAAAAGATAGCAAGACACAGAGACATTCATCACAAAGCTATTTTAAAACTTATGGAGATGACTGCGGCTAACGCAAAGAAAAACGGTGTCAAGATCAGTGTTTGCGGTGAGCTTGGAAGCGATCCAGATTTAACTGAGTTTTATATAAAAAATAAATTTGATAAATTATCTGTTAATCCTGGACAAATACTTGAATTAAAGGATAGAATAATAAATTCGTAAGGAGGACAAAATGAAAGAATTCGAATACACAATCACAGACCCGATAGGTATACACGCAAGACCGGCTGGTTTACTTGTAAAATTACTAGCAGCTATAAAAAGCGATGTAAAAGTAGCTAAAGGAGAAAAAATTGTAAATGCTAAATCAATTTTAGGACTTATGGGCCTACAAGCAAAACAAGGCGAGGCAATCAAGTTTATAATTGAAGGCGCAGATGAAGAGGAAGCAATAAAAAAGGTGGAAGATTTCTTAAAAGAAAATTTATAATCTTGACTAAAGCCCTCTATGCTTGTATAATATAAAGCATAGGGGGTATATTTATGGAAAAAGAAAATTTCAGCCCAAAAGAGATATTGTCCATGACCTTGGCCAATGGGGTCAATAAGACTAAGCTTAAGACGAGAGCGCAGTTCTTTTTAGGTGTATTGGCAGGTATGTATATAGCACTTGGTGGCGCTTCATCAACTATAGTGAATAATCTTGGCAAAGGATTTAACCCGCAAATCACAAAAATACTTGTTGGATTAACCTTCACCATCGGCATAGTAGCTGTAGTTGTTGGCGGAGCAGAATTATTCACAGGCAATATACTCATGTTTGGCGCAACACTTGATAAAAGAACAAAACTTGGTAATTTATTATACAATTGGCTAAAAGTATATTTATATAATTTTATCGGAGCACTTTTAATTGTAGCTATAGTATTTTATTCAAATATTTTATCAGATGGAACAAAAGAGCTTTTTGTAAATATTTATAATGCAAAGACATCACAAGGATTTTTAGAGCTTTTCGTTAAAGGAATTGGCTGCAACATATTAGTTTGCTTATCAGTTTGGCTTGCGACAGCTAGTAAAGAGATAACAGCAAAAGTTTTTGCATCAGCTTTTCCAGTTGCAATATTCATTATATGCGGCTTCGAGCACTGCGTTGCCAATATGTTTTATTTACCGATAGCTATGATGATTAGCGGCACATGTGATATATTAGCCGTGCTTCATAATTTAGTTCCGGTTACGCTAGGTAATATCGTGGGCGGCATGATACTAATAACATTTTATTATTACGCTTATAAAGAATAGTATATTTTTTATATGGAAGAACAGTTTATATTGTTCTTCTTTTTTGTATTAGAAAACCCCCAGTTAGACTGGGGGTTCAGTTTAGCTTTAGCGGTGATAAACAAACAAAAAACCTCCCTATTTGATATAATATAATTGTAATCTGTCAATTGCAATATAAAATCAAATAAGGGAGGAATTAAAAATGTCATTAAATGACACACATAGTTTATCACATACTAAATGGAATTGCAAATACCATATAGTGTTTGCACCCAAGTATAGAAGGAAAGAATTTTTTGGAGATAAAAGACTTGAAATAGGACAAATTTTAAGAGAATTATGTAGTTGGAAAGAAGTTAATATAATAGAAGCAGAAGTTTGCCCAGATCATGTACACATGTTGGTAGAAATACCACCCAAATTAGCAGTATCAAGCTTCATGGGATTCTTAAAAGGAAAAAGCAGTATAATGATTTATGAAAAATGGGGCAATTTAAAATATAAGTACAGAGGACGTCAATTTTGATGTAGAGGTTATTATGTAGATACAGCAGGAAAAAATACAAAAATCATACAAGAGTATATACAAAATCAATTGAAACAAGACCAGCTTAGTGAACAGCTGACATTTGATGCAATAGACCCTTTTAAAGGGTAGCTAGTATAATTTGCAAGTGACAGATTAACCAACGTCCTTGAGGCGTGGCTAGTAATACAGGCCCTTTGGGCCGCATGAGAAAAACCACCGGCTAGGCCGGGGGATATTTATTTATAAAATATTATCTGATGATAATTTTAAAAATATTTTGCATATAAAATATTATTGGAAAATAAAATTTGAAAATGAAAAATAGTTTAGAAATAAATTTATGAAAAAATAAAAAATAAATTATTATAAAAAATATTTTTCGCTAATAAAAAAAGCCAAGCAATTAAGCTTGACCAAAATTTCAAATTATTTTTTTAAGTTTAAAACTTTTAATAAATTTAGTGTCGAACCCTTTTTTGGAGTTTTTAGTGCGTTCGTCGTCATCAAAGCCATCTCACCACGATTTAGATAGTCATCAGGCTTTAGATCAAGACCATCCATAAGACCATAAGTCACTGCATAGTCAGAGACCATGTCCCACTTTTTCGCCTCAGATGAATAATCAAGTATCCTAAGTAGTATTGCTTGATACTGCCTAACAGTAACAAAAGTTCCGTAACCAAACTTATCCTTAGTTATGCCGTGTATGTAGCCATTTGACACAGCCCAGTTGATGTAAGGCAAGTATACCTTGCTCGCACTCTTAAGATCAGTAAACTTTGTTTCAGAACTAAACTTTTTTGCTCTTTCTTCATCGTTCATAAGCCTCGATAGTATAACTATGAGGTCTTCTCTCTTAAGATTCTTATCAAGCATCAAATCACCTGACGAATCACCTTGTATTATATTGTATGACTTAAGCTCTTCGGCACTCTTCTTATATTTACTGTTTAAATTTTTTGCACATAGATTTGTGCTATTAAATAAAATTAAGAAAAGGCATAAGAAGAGTATAAATTTTTTCTTCATACATACCACTCCACTTATATTATACTACATAAATCACATTTAATATGTTAAGTTCGTGTTACAAAAATATATTTTTATCAATAATTGTGTATAAAATGCGAATTTTTAACTAGATTGTAATATTTAAAACACATATTATATGGTATAATAATTACATAAGAACTAGTAAAATAGTTATGAAAGGAGCAAAAACATGAAAAATAACTTAAAAAGAGTATTTAGTTTAGTGCTTGTATTTATGTTATGTATGACATTCATACCTACAAATACAGTAAGCGCAAAAACATTTAAAGACGTGCCTAAGAGTCATTGGGCATACAATTACATCGACGAGATGAGTAACAAAGGATATATACAAGGTTATCCAAATGGAACATTTAGACCAAGCAAGAACATTACTTTCTTAGAAGCAATGAGATTTGCCGCTATACTTTCACAATATGATGAAAGTGCACTTCAAGCAGCAAGAGGAGTTTGGTTAAAGCAAGTACAAGCCTTAGGCGTTCCAAAGTGGGCACAAGACAACGTTGTTAAGTGCTTAGCTAAGGGTGCTGTAAACATGAACACACTTCAAGCAGCTAAAAAGAATAAGATGTTTACAACAAATAAAGCAGTAAGCAGAGTTAATCTTGCTGAATTTTTTGCAAAGGCTATGGCAGTTAAGTCAACTGATCCAGTTATCGCACTTTCATTCAAAGACGTAAACGATATTCCAGAAGGTCTAAGAGCTTATGTAGCTGGACTTATAGACGCTGGCGTTATATCTGAAAAAGGTACTGGAAAAGGAATGTTCTATCCAAAAAGAGCAGTTAGTAGAGATCAAGTTGCTAGGATGGTTTATGCAGCACTTGAGTATCAAGCAAAAAATGCAAGCAATGTAAATCCAGTTAACCCAGTTAATCCAGTAAATCCAGTAAACCCTGTAACTCCAGTTAATCCAACACCAACAGTTGTTACAGGTACTATTAAAGAAATTGGTATCACAGGAGTTACAGCTATAATGCTAGTTAACGATAACACAGCCAATGGCAAGGTATTCTCTATAAATCCATCAACAGTTATAACAGTAGATGGAAGCATTGGTAATCTATCAAGCTTATTAGTTGGTCAAAATGTAACAGTTACTGCTGACTCATCTTTAGGCGCAATGCAAGCTAAGTCAATAAACGCAAAGGGCGTTCAATTCAGCCTTGAAGGTGAAGTAACAAACGTTGACAGCTCAAACAAAGAAATCAAAATTACTTATACAGACAGCACAAAGAATAAAGTTTCAAAAGTATTTAAAGTTGATTCTGATTCATCAATCACAATTAACAACAGAACTAGAGATTTAGTTGATGTTAAGAGAGGTTCTCAAGTTAAAGCAACTATCTACAATGATAAGGTTAAGACACTTGAAGTAACAGCATCTTCAGATGATTACAAAGGATATATCAAGAGATTAAATTCAAGAGAAATTACTATAGTTTCATTAAATGGTAGAGAAAACACATATAAGCTTCCAAGAAGCGAAAGAGACTATGATATTTATGACAGTAGAGACAACTCTAGAAGATCTTATAGAGAACGCAAATTGACATATGATGAACTAGCAAGACTTGGATCAGTATATGTTGAAATAGAAACAGATGTTAAATATGACGACGAAGTTGTATCGATAGAAGTTGGCGATGGTTTTGACAACGAATACATTGTATATAGAAATAATGATAGAGGTAGAAACCGTGACCAATGGCAAATGGAATTATATCCAAAGAATTCATCAAATAGCTATAGAGACAGAGAAACTTATTACTACGATTACGATTTAAGAGCAGATAGTTTTGACTCAAGAAGAGATGTAAGAGTAAGAGATATAGGCGAAGGATCAAGAGTTGTTATTCTTGAAAAGGACAAAGACGTTATTAAGAAGATCATGGTTATTGATACAAAAGATAATAGAGGATATAGCTATGGCAATTGGGTTTATGGAACATTAGTGGATAAGGGTAATTATACAGTTACAATTTTACCAGATAACTCATCGTCTAGAATAACAGTTGATATTAATAACGCAAGTGTGAGTGGATTAGTTATTGGTAAACCATACTGGTTTGAAATAAGAGATTCAAAATTACAATCTAACCCAACAACTACAACACCGAGCGGATATGATGGCAGGTATGGATATGACAAAAGAATAACGATTAAAAGCTTTTGGTCATTTGGCAGCAGAAACTCAATAGATTTGACAGATAGTAATGGAAACAAATATTATATAGATAGCAAAACTACTGTATCTGGATATTATAGGGATTTTTATGAATTGAGAGATGCAGATAGTAGATATATTGAAGGTTTAATGGCTGATATAACATCAAATAGTAGTGGATATATCAGTAGCATAAAGATTTACAAATAATTCGATTAGTTAAATCAAAATAAAAAAAATCTTAGGGCAATTTGTCCTAAGATTTTTTTGCGTTAAAAGCGTTTTAAATCATTTCTAATTAAATGCAAATCTATTAAAAAATTTTTCTCTATACGAAAAAAAATAATTGTAATAATTTTTCTCGTGTGTTATAATCTTAACGAGGTGAAAACATGAAACTAGGTTTTTCAAATGAACTATATATAAAGGAACAAAGTGACTATATTTTAAAAAGAGTTGGAAAGTTTGAGAAGCTTTATATGGAGTTTGGCGGTAAATTAATTGGCGATAAGCATGCGCAAAGGGTTTTGCCAGGCTATGATGAGGACGTAAAAACTGTTTTACTTGAAAAATTAAAGGACAGGATGGAAGTCATCATAACTATACACGCTCAAGACATCATATCAAATAAGCTTAATAACAATACTGGATTGACTTACGAGAGAGAAGCAATTAGACTTATCGAGAGATTAAAGGCGAAGGGCATTAAGATTAACAGCGTTGTTATCAATCGTTACAAGAAAGATGAAAATGTTGATAAATTTAAAGAATACATGGAAGCAAGAGGCATGAGAGTTTATCTTCATGACAAGACTGAGGGCTTCCCTAATGATGTTGACAAAATTCTTTCTGAAGATGGTTTTGGTAAGCACCCATACATTGAGACTACTATGCCTATCATAGTTGTTACTGGCCCAGGCCCAGGCAGCGGTAAGATGACTACATGTTTATCTCAACTTTATCATGAATATAAACGCGGAGTTAAAGCTGGTTATGCAAAATTCGAAACTTTCCCAGTTTGGAATCTTCCACTAAAGCACGAGCTAAATCTTGCTTATGAGGCTGCAACTGCTGATTTAAGTGATGTTAACCAAATTGATCCATACCATTTGCAAGCTTATGGAGAAATTTCTGTAAATTATAACAGAGACGTACAAGCCTTTCCTATATTAAAGAAAATTCTTGATAGAATTATGGGCGAAGAATTTTATAAATCTCCAACTGATATGGGTGTGAATAGAATTAAGTCCGGTATCATTGACGAAGAAGTCGTTAAAGAGGCATCAAGACAAGAAATTATCAGAAGATATCTAAAGGCGCTTCTTACTTATAAGATGACTAATCAAAAGAAGGACGAAGCTCAAAGAATCAAGACTCTTATGGAAGAATTAAATCTTAAGGTAGAGGACAGAAAATCTTTGGTTGCTGCTAGAAATAAAAAGGAAGAGCTTCTTAAAAAAGGCATCACTAACTCAAATGTAACTGCCATCGAATATGAAGATACTATCATAACTGGTAGAGACGGCGAGCTTATGGACTCAGCTGCGGCTGCTGTACTTAATCTTCTTAAGTATATATCAAAGCTTCCTGATGAATTGCACTTGATTGACAAGGCTATACTTGAGCCAATCATTGAAGTTAAGGGGATAATCGAAAAAGAAGAGAGCCCACTACTAAATGTTGAAGAGGTTTTAATTTGCCTTGCAACATCAAAGATGTTTAATCCAAGCGCTAAGCTTTGTATAGACAATCTTTCTAAGATAAGAAATTTAAGAGCTCACTCAACAGCTATGTTAAATTTAACTGATATAGAATTATTCAGAAAATTAAATATTGACTTAACAAGCGACTATATCGATACAAAATTTTAATAGATTTAAAAAACTTTTTTGATGTAAAAAATTATTAATCAGAGTAAAATTATTAATCAGAGTAAAATATTTAATAAATAATTTTATCGCAATAAAAACTCCTAATCAAACGATTAGGAGTTTCTTTTATCTAAATGAGCCATAAAAAAGGTCAAGTTAAAAAATCTTGACCCTAAAATTTACTTTATTGTTTCATCAATGTAGGAGATTGCTAAGCAGCCTGGTCCAACGTGTGCGCCTATTGCGGTACCTATCTCTCTTATAAGTATATCCTTTGCATCGAACTCTTCATTAATCATCTCATAAAGCTTTTGAGCGTTTGCTAAGTTATCAGTGTGGCCAATGATGGTATGCTTAAGTATATCAGGATTGCGTCTTGCATCATCTAAGTAAATACTAAGTATTTTCTTATATAGTTTTGCTTCGCCGCGTACCTTGTCCTTTAAGATTAAAGCGCCCTCAGTATCATTTGCAAGTAAAGGCTTAATATTTAAGACTTGACCAACTGATTTAACAGCTTTAGAAATCCTTCCGCCTCTATATAGATACTCAAGATTTTCAACAGTAAATAAGTGGTTAACTTTGCCAGCTAAGAACTTTGCTCTCTCTTCAAGCTCTTCAATCGATTTACATTCATTATTCATCTTGATAATCTCTCTAACGATAAGCTGCTCACCTATAGTCATGGATTTAGAATTTATAGACACCATCTTAATGTTTGGATACTTTTCTTTTAGCATTTGTATAGCCATGCAAGATGAGTCCCAAGCAGTAGTTAAGCCATATGAAAGACAGATGTATATGAAGTCTTCGCCTTCTTTACATACTTTTTCAAAACCCTCTAAGTACTGGTTAAGATTTATTTGACTAGTTTTGTAAATCTTGCCATTTCTCATGTTTTTATATATTTCCGACGTTTTTATATCAAGTCCGTCACGATAAATATTTTCTATGTCATCAGTATCAATAACACTTACATAAAGGGGTTCTAGATTAAATTCTTTAATTTCTTCTTGAGTGAAATCACTCGCACTATCAATTATAATTTTTGTCATTTTTTACCTCTCTCATTTGTTAATTATATCATATAAAATAATTAAAGACAAGCTAAAATATTATCATTTTCGTAATAATTAGCTAAGACTAATACAAAGAGTACAAAAAAATATATTTTTGTGGTATAATAAGTTCATAAGGGAGGTTTTATTATGTCAATTGACGATAGAGTTAAAAGTTTAAGAGAATTAATGAAGAAAAATGGTATAACTATGTATATAGTTGCCACAGCTGACCCACACATGAACGAGTACTTATCCGATCATTACAAGGATAGAGTCTTCATATCAGGTTTTACTGGCTCACAAGGCAATGTCATCATAACTATGGATAAGGCAATGCTTTGGGCAGACGGAAGATATCACGTTCAAGCTGAAAATCAATTAAAGGGCACTTCTTATGAATTATATAAATGGGGCAAACCAGGTGTTCCTACCTTTATGGAATACTTAAGAGATAACGTTAAAGAAGGCGAAGTGATTGGTTTTAACGGAAAAACTTTCTCTGAAGCAATGTTTGAAAGGATAGAGGACCTTGTTGATGACAGAGATGTTAAATTTGTTGACGATGTTGATCTAATCTCAGAAATTTGGACTGATAGACCTGCACTTAAAAAGGACAAAGCCTTTATATTATCTAGTGAAGAAGCAGGCGAGAGCACTAAGGATAAATTATCAAGAGTAAGAGCCAAATTAAAAGAAGAAGGCGCTGACCTTAGCATCATAGCTTCACTTGATGACATTTGCTGGCTATATAACATAAGAGCAAATGATATACAAGACTCACCAGTATTAATTTCATACGCTTACGTTGATTTTGACAAGGCAGCCATCTATACAGATCTTGATAAGCTTGATGATGACATAATCAAGGCGCTTAATGCACAAGGCGTTGAAGTTAAAAAATATGAAGCATTTGAAGATGATTTAAGAAAGATTAAAGACAAAACTATTTATCTAGACGAAAATAAGATTAATAGATACATGTTCAAGCTTATTGAAGATGATAACTATGTTATAGGTGATATAAACATCACTACTAAGTTTAAAGCAGTTAAAAATGATACTGAAATTAAAAATGTAAAGAAAGCGCATATTACTGATGGTGTGGCACTTGCAAGATTTATGAAGTGGCTTAAAGAGTCTGACAAAAAAACTCTTGACGAACTTACTGTTCAAAATAAACTTCATGATTTTAGAGCAATGTCAGAAGATTTCTTGGAAGAAAGTTTCGAGACTATCTGTGGTTATGCTGATAATGCTGCCATCGTTCACTATATGTCAAGTGAAGAAACTAACAAAAAGCTTGATAATAAAGGACTTTTACTAGTTGACAGCGGCGGACAATATCGCTTTGGAACAACTGACGTTACTAGAACCATGGCTATGGGCGCATTAACTGATGAAGAGAAAAAAGGCTTTACTCTTGTATTAAAAGGCTTCATCAGACTTATGAGCGTTGTATTTAAGAAAGGCACTAAGGGTTCATCCTTAGACCTTTTAGCAAGACTTGATCTTTACAAGCACCAAATGGATTATCTTCATGGAACTGGTCACGGTGTTGGATATTTACTAAATGTTCATGAAGGACCGCACAATATTTCATCAAGATACAATGACATTGACCTAGTTAAAAATATGATTTTCAGTGTTGAGCCAGGCGTTTATGAAGACGGTAAATATGGCGTTAGAACTGAAGTTTTAGTTTATGTTGAAGACGCAGGAACAAGTAAATACGGCGAATTCTTTAGACTTGAGCCATTAACATACGCTCCTATAGATAAGGACGCTATAGATAAAGACATGCTTACAGCTGAAGAAATATCATGGCTAAACGATTATCATAAAGCTGTTTATGAAAAAATAAGCCCACTTTTAAATGAAGATGAAAAAGCTTGGCTAAAAAAGGCAACAAGTGAAATTTAATGTTTAACTTTGAAGAAGAGATAAAAAAGCTGCCTAAAAACCCTGGCATTTACATTATGAAAAATGACAAGGGCGAGATAATTTATGTAGGCAAGGCGAAAAATTTATCTAATAGAGTGAGAAGCTACTTTAGAAGCAGCGCTAATCACTCCGAAAAAGTTAAGGCTATGGTAAAAAACATTGCCGAGTTTGAATATATAATTGTTGATAATGAGGTTGAGGCTCTAATTTTAGAGTCCAACCTTATTAAACGTTACGTGCCTAAGTATAATATAGTTTTGCGTGATGATAAAAGTTATCCATATATAAAGGTAACGACTAATGAAAAATATCCGCGCATATTAAAAACTCGTCTACTTAGAAAAGACGGAGCAAAATACTTTGGTCAGTATCCAAACGCAGCTAGCGTCAACATCGCGATAGATATTATCAATAGAGAGCTAAAATTAAGAGATTGCAATCTAAATATTGAAAAAGTCAAAGGAAAGATAAGGCCTTGTCTAAATTATTTCATCGGCAAGTGCATTGCGCCTTGCAAAGCAGATGTCACTGAGGAAGAATACGCTGAACTTGTTGATAGAGCGATGAAAATTTTGCAAAACAAAGATAAATCTATTCTGGAAAAATATAAATCGAAGCTTGATGAAGCGGTTAAAAATCTTGAGTTTGAGAAAGCAGCCGAATACTTAAACGTGGTCAATGCTTTTAATGACATACATAAGGAGCAAAAAATTACTTCGCCAGACGCCATCAATAGAGACGTCCTTGCTTATGCTGAAGGAATTTCAGATGTTATACTAGAATTATTTATCATTCGTGATGGTAAAATCGTTGAGCGAAACTATTATTTATTCGAAAATGAAAAGAAAACCAATATAAAAGATATTTTCAAAGCATTTATCTCGCAGCATTATTCAGCCAACATCGATATGCCAAATGAAATCATTTCGGAGATAGATTTTCCTGACAAGGACGAAATGATTGAGGCACTATCAAAGATAGCAAATCATAAGGTTGATATACATGTGCCGCAAAGAGGCGAGAAGAGAGCCTTGGTGCTTATGACGAAGAAAAATGCCATCGACATGGTTGAAAAACATGCAGATAGATATATAAGGAAGAAAGCTTTAAAAGACATGGCGATGCAGCGTTTTAAGGACCTCTTGTGGCTTGAAGACGTGCCAAATAGGCTTGAGTGCTACGACATATCAAATACCATGGGACAAAATTCAGTCGCATCCATGGTTGTCTACGAAAACGGCGATATGCAAAGAAATGAGTACAGACGCTTTAGGATCAAGACCATAATCGGTCCAGACGATTACGGCTCGTTAAGAGAAGTACTTGAGAGAAGATTTTTAAGGAGTATGAAGGATAAAGAAGGCTCATTCGCAGCGCTGCCAGACATAATTCTTATAGATGGAGGCCTTGGTCAAGCATCAAGCGCGCAGATGGTTTTGGATAGCCTTGGTATAGAGATACCAGTTGTTGGTTTAAAAAAGGACGACCATCACAGAACCGATTCACTCGCTTATATGGGTGAGATAATAAAAATTGATAAAAGCTCAGAACTTTTTAAAATACTCACAAGAATACAAGACGAGGCACACAGATTTGCCATCACATATCATAGGTCCTTAAGAGAAAAAAATATCAATCAGTCGATACTTGATGAGATAGTTGGCATCGGTCCAAAAAAGAAAAAGATATTATACGAAGCCTTCGATGATATAGATGCAATCAGAAGAGCAAGCCTTGAAAAGCTTGAGTCAGTCAAGGGCATATCAAAGACAAACGCAAAAGATATATATGAATTTTTCAGAAAAGATACTTAGTTAATTTAAGTATCTTTTTTTAATGAAGTATCGCTTAAAATAAAAATGAAGAGTTAAAAAATTAAAAATCTTGTAAGAGTCTTATTGTAGTAATTATTTTTTATGCAAATTTAAATTCTATTTAACTGTTTAGATAAAGCACTTGACAAATTAATTAGCTAGTGCTAACATATATTTATAATAACATTATAAAGCTATGAATTAAATTATCATATTAGAAGATAAAGGAAAATTTTATTAAATTATTTATCATGAGGAGAAAATCTTATGAAACAATTTGATTTTAATGATGACAAGAAAATAAAAGCTGACTACAAAAACTGGATGCCTAAAAGACTCTTGGTTGCTAAGATTGGTGAAACTCTAGTAAGTCTTATTTTGTTTATCATATTTGGTGCAAGTGACCTAGTTCTTCAAGGAAGGCCAAGGCTTATCTGTGGGATTATCCTAGGCTTAGTATGCCTAATACTTCTTTTTATTACTGTCTGGTTATGCATCTTATATAAGAGCTTTGATTACAAGGGTAAAAGAAAGCTCGCTAAAGTCATAATAGAAGGGACTGCGGGCTATGTAAAAATCCAAGATGGTGGAGTGGGCTTAGATGTGGGCTGCGGCAGTGGGGCTCTTACTATAGCCTGTGCCAAGAAAAATCCAGGGGCGATCATGGTGGGCTGTGATATATGGAGTGGTCCATACAAGAGCGAATTTTCAAAGAAGCTCTGTCAGGACAATGCTAGGGCTGAGGGAGTAGCAAATGTGAGATTTGAAGAAGGAAATGCAGTGAATCTTCCATTTGAAGATGAAAGTTTTGATGCAGTGACAAGCAACTATGTTTATCACAACATTGTAGGAAAAAACAAACAAAAACTTTTACTGGAAACATTTCGTGTACTTAAAAAAGGTGGAGTTTTTGTTATTCATGATTTGATGAGCAAGTCAAGATATGGAGATATGAATAAATTTATGGAAAAGCTTAAAAAAGATGGCTACGAAGATGTGCAATTAATTGATACAACAAATGGTCTTTTTATGACTCACAAAGAAGCTATCTTGCTTGGACTTTCTGGTTCGACGCTTCTTATTGGGAGAAAATAAATTTGTATATAAATTAGTATAAAAATTTTAGAAAATTAATGAGGTATGCAAGATGAAGTACAATGGTTTTTATTTTTGGTTATTTAAAAGACCGATGAAAAAAGTTCTTATAGAGAAGTATGATAAAGCATATGCTTCAGAAATTATTAAAAAGAGCAAAATAATTTATCAAAAATTAATAGAAGAAGCAGATGATATAGGCAATGACAATCCTATGGCATACAATGAGATGTTCGCCCTTTCCTTTGTTGCTCCTTATATAGCAAGTGAGAAAAACATTCCACCAGAAACCATTCAGGAAATGATGCGCCAATCTCTTTATTCTGTCAAATGGTATTTTTCCTTGACTAATCTCAATACTAAGAGAGGAAAAGAGGCCAATAAGAAAAATATTCTTAAGTATTACAAGTGGTATACAGAGGAAAAAGAAAGGCTATATCCTACGTCATTTAAAGTTGATTTTGTTGGAGAACCATATAAGGGTGCTTGTTATTACAGAATTACTCGTTGTCCCATTTGTGCTTATACAAAGAAGCTGGGGGTAGATGAATTAATGCCACTATTCTGTGAACTTGATGAGCTTATGATAAGCCTTGAGCATGGAGTACTTCACAGAAAAGATACTATAGCAAATGGAGCAGATTGTTGCGATTATTTCATCACAGGCGATAGAGAATGAAGCGAAGTTATATGGATAAGTATTGGTGAAAACTTGTAAATTGTGATTAATTGATTATTAAGGGATGGGAATAAAATGAGTTTAACTTATAAAATTGCATCTACAATAGTAAGACTTGTCGGTGTCAAAAAAATGTTTTTAAAAAACAAAGAAGAAATGCTTGAATATGCAAAGAAAGAAAATGCAAAGGCGGTATTTGATTTAGATAAGGCAAAGAAAAGAGCAGAGAGAAAAAATTACTATCTCAATGTAAGAGACGTTATGGGATATAGGCTGCTTTCTTATCAAAAAAATAAGAATCATGCAGAGGGGGCAGTCCTTTATTTCTTTGGCGGAGGAATGATTACAATGCCGGACAAATTGGATTTTGCTTTGGCGGAAAGAATAATGGAACAAACCGGCAAAGATGTTTGGTTTTTATTCTATCCCCTTTGCTCGGAAGATGTACAGATAAATAAGACATACGAAGTTTCCTTTGAAGCCTATAAGCTGATGACCGAAACTTATAAGGCGGAGAACATAAGCGTACTTGGATTTTCATCAGGAGCTTGTCTGGCAATAGGAATATTTTTGCATAACAATGCAATAGGTAGACCTATTAAAATGGCTGGCAAAATTATTTCAGTTTCACCTGGCGGCATACCCGATGTAACACTAAGTGAGCATAAAGATATATGGGAAAGAGTAAATGCCCTTAATCACAAGGACGTAATCATTGATCCTACCTATATTAAAACTGCAAGAGAAATCACAAAAGGCGATGCAGACATACCTGAGTATATGCTTGACGGAACTGTAGGAGATTTTAGCGACTTTCCGAAAACATATTTTTATTACGGCGAAAATGAATGCCTCTATGCCTTTGCGGACGAATTTAAAAAAGCAATGGAAAAATACAAAGCTCCATACGAAATTATTGTAGGCAAAGGAATGTGCCACTGTTATCCACTTTTAAGATTTTTTAGAGAAGGAAGAGAAGCACAAGATGAAATTATTGAATTGTTGAAGCAATAGCCTGGGGACAAAATGAAATCGAAAGAGTCTAAAATGCCTTCATTTGGCGTTGGACCTATATATGTAATTACTTGTTTAATTCTTACAATATTAGGAATATGCCTTCATCTTAAAGGATACCTATACCAAGGAGAACTCAGTAAAGGGAAAATAATATTTATTATATAATATTATTATAATAGGAATTCTCTTTATAATGCTCGGACTATATTTATGGATAGAAGCGGTTATAGTTCAGAAAATAAATAAAAAAGTTAAAAAGAATAAATTAATCACGACGGGAGTATACAGTATTGTAAGAAATCCCGTCTATTCAGCATTTTTATTTATATTCACAGCTATACTTTTATTTACATCAAATTGTATTTTATTAATACTGCCATTAGTTTTTTGGGCTTTCTTAACAATATTAATGAAAAACACAGAAGAAAAATGGTTAAAAAATGAATTCGGCAAAGAATATGAAGAATATTTAAAAGAAGTAAATAGAGTAATACCATGGATTAGCAATAAAAAACGAGACTGACAGGTTTTGGTAGTTTTAAATATTTGCTCTATAATTAATGAGATAGTCGGCATAGCCCAGAAAATAAAAAGATATATATGAATTTTTAGAAAAGATACTTAGTTGATTAAAGTATCTTTTTTTTGTAAATAATATTTAGATATGTGATATAATTTAATTAAGAATGATAAAGGAGGATTCAAAATGTCTAGTGATGATATAAAACTTAGCTTAGATGAAGTAAAAGCTAATTTACCAACGATAGCCGAAGATGTCTTAGGCCTTTACAATTTGCAATTCAGTTTTAATGAATTTTATGACATACTTAGAGAATTTGGAGGCGCTTCTAGCGATTTTGAGATTAGTAACGTTGATTATAGACCGTATTTAATAGCGATAAAAGAGATATATATAAAGTTCTTAGTAGCACAAGATGCTTACATAAATGCAGATGCTGAAAGATTTTATGATGTCAACAGAGATGAGATACTTCAATTGACGTTTAAGCAATGGAGTGAAAATAAAGATAGATATGAATTTGACTACGATAGAGATATTGTGAATATTTTTAATAGCATACTTAAAGTTTTTGATAAATATACCTATGGCATAGGCTTATCTGATCCTGAAAATATTTATAAGATATCTGAAGATAAAATCTTTAAAGAAATTCTTGAGATAATTGACGACCCTTATAAAGATGAGCTCTTAGAAGCTAGGGCAGCTGATAGAAATGAGACGTACACTAATAAATCTGAAGAAGATGCCACTGAAGCGCATGTATATAATCAAGCTTATGAAGACAAAAGTGATTTAGAAGAATATTACGTAGATCAAAGTGAAACTGAAGTACAAGACGAAGAAACAGAGGATGGTCGACATAGTTTTTATAAGTATGATTTTGACGAATACATCAATAGTTTTGATATAATTTCTGGCAAATAGTAGTGTAGGAAGGAAGATATTATGGATTATTTAGAAGAATATATTGATTCAAAAATAAGACAGGGGACATTTAAACTCTTAGATATGGGATTTGGCTTATTAAAAAAGGGCGGAGAGTCTTTTAAACAGATATCATTAGCATCAAATATAATTGTATCTCTAAGTCTTGGCGAATACCCTAAAGCAAAGTATGATAAAGTTAATGCTGATGGAATACAAAGGTATCGGTTATTTGATAAAGATGACATTGATGATATTATGTATAAGTTTTTAATTTTTGAGTTAAAAAAAGCTAATGCATATAAAGCAGAATTAGGTTTTAACACATATGATATTGCTTGGGAGCTTAGCGAAATTGATAAAATAATATATAATTCTGATATATATAATACCGATGAAAGTGCATTGTATCAAGAACAATATCTTAGTAATGATGAATTTTTAGAATTTTACAAGAGCTATGGTCCTGCTGATGTACTTGATAATCTTAAAGCTTATGCTGTAGAAGAGGCTTGTGCTTTTATCACAGCTGCATCATTTTTAGAGACGACATTCATACTAACAAGGACAGTACACGAGATTATTTGCTATCACTTGATAGGCACAGGCTTTGGAAGATCATATCACGATTTTCTTAAATACAACGAAGTTAGTCTAGAGAACGCCCTAGCTACTGCATTTAAGTACATCTTTTTTGCATATCCATATAAAAATACTGATGAAAACGACACGGAATATATATCAACAATTGCGAATAGATATTCAGAATTCGAAGATTATAAAAATAAAATTTATTCAAGTGAAAATCCATTAGACCACGTAATGATTAATCGAGATTACACTTATGAAGAGCTGGACCCAGAGATAAGAGCCTTTTATCTTGAAGGCAACGAGGATGCTCTTGAAGAATTAAAGAGCCTATATGACCACTTTGTGATTTTAGGAAATAGTTATTTAAACAAATTAAAATTGATTGTTGAAAGCATTGAAGCAAACAATAATTTATATAAGGGGCTTTCTAGAGGAAAAGATGGAGAAGACTTTGCTTATGAATACCTAAGAAAAGTGCTTCCAAGAGATTGGGAACTACTTAGAAATGTAAACGTTGCCTTCGATGGCGAACAAAGAGAAAACGATTTAATTCTTATTAGCAATAAAGGCATATTCACCATAGAAGTAAAAAACTATATGGCAGGTTCTATCACAGTAAAAAACGATGGTAAAGTAATTCATAATATTGGTAATGGCGTAGCTGATGAGAGCCGCAGCGTTATCGAGCAATCAGAAAGCCATGTAGCTTTTATCACAAGATTTATGGAAGAAAATTCTAAAATAAATCGTAAGAAATGGTATGAATTAGTTCATGGCACAGTTGTTATCTCAAACAACGAGATGGAAGTAGATAATCAATCAAGCTATCCAATATTTAGAGCGGCTTTATTAAGGCAATATATACTTAATAATTTTGATGATGTTTTTACAGATGAAGAAGTTCAAGAGATTAAAAACTTGATTTTATCTAAAGCAAAAGCTGATGTAAAGCGCAAGTATTTATTTATAAATCCAGATATTGACATTGCTGAATATATTACCATGATTCAAAGTAATTATGTGGACTTTATGAATAAGTACATTTATTTGCTAGGAAACTTAGATAGCACTATAAATCTAACAGGATCAGTAACATTAATACCAAGGATGGATGACGAAGGAGACGTTTCATATCTAATAACAACAAGTGATACTAGCCTTATGCTTTCAAACATAGATGAAGAGAATCACGACTTTATAAAAAGATTATTGAATATTTAATATTCTTAAGACCTCAATTAATTTGAGGCCTTTTTCACAAATAAAGTAAACTTATAAACAGTACAGAATCTATAAGTAAATCTTATAGGTGATCTAAATCACATTTATAAAATTTTCTTGCAAAACTTTTACCTTTGATATATAATTGAACATGTAAAAGATAATAATTTTAATAGGAGGAATAAAAATGGCAAAACAATTTAAAACCATGGATGGTAACACAGCCGCTGCTTATGTATCATATGCATTTACAGAAGTTGCTGCCATCTACCCAATAACTCCTTCATCAAATATGGCTGAAGCTGTTGACAGTTGGTCTGCTCATGGCAAGACAAACATATTTGGCGAAAGAGTTTTAGTTCAAGAAATGCAATCTGAAGCTGGTGCAGCAGGTGCTGTACACGGATCATTACAAGCAGGTGCATTAACTACTACATATACAGCTTCACAAGGTCTTCTACTTATGATACCTAATATGTATAAGATCGCTGGTGAATTACTTCCAGGTGTATTCCACGTATCAGCTAGAGCTATAGCATCACACGCTCTAAGCATATTTGGTGACCACCAAGACGTTATGGCATGCCGTCAAACAGGCTTTGCTATGTTAGCATCTGGTTCAGTACAAGAAGTTATGGACCTTGCAAGTGTTGCTCACCTTTCAGCAATCAAGGGAAGAGTACCATTCTTACACTTCTTCGACGGTTTTAGAACTTCTCACGAAATTCAAAAAATTGAAGTAATCGACTATGAAGATCTAAAGAAACTTCTTGACAAGGACGCTTTAAGAAAGTTCAGAGAAAACGCTTTGAACCCTGAACATCCAGTAACAAGAGGTACTGCTCAAAACCCTGATATCTATTTCCAAGCTGCAGAAGCATCTAACAAACACTATGAAGATATCGTAGAGATAGCTGCTGACTACATGAAGGAACTTTCAAAGATTACAGGAAGAGAATACAAACCATTCAACTACTACGGAGCTGAAGATGCTGAAGACATCATCGTTGCTATGGGTTCTGTAACTGATACAGTTGAAGAAACTGTTGATTATTTAAACAGCAACGGCAAAAAGGTTGGTCTTATCAAAGTTAGACTATACAGACCATTCTCTAAGAAATACTTCTTCGATGTATATCCAAAGACAGTTAAGAGAATCGCTGTTCTAGATAGAACTAAGGAAAAAGGCGCTCTAGGCGAACCATTATACCTTGATGTTAAATCAATGTTCTACGATGCAGATACTAAGCCACTTATCGTTGGTGGTAGATACGGTTTAGGTTCAAAGGATACTACTCCTTCACAAATCTTATCTGTATATGAAAACTTAGCATCAAAAGACCCTATCAATGGTTTCACTATTGGTATCAATGATGACGTTACTCATAAATCACTAGAAATTAAGAAAATTATAAATACAGAACCAGAAGGAACTATCAAGTGTAAATTCTGGGGCTTCGGTTCAGACGGTACAGTAGGTGCTAACAAGTCAGCTATCAAGATTATCGGTGATAACACTGATTTATATGCACAAGGCTACTTTGCTTATGACTCTAAGAAGTCAGGTGGTGTTACAGTTTCTCACTTAAGATTCGGTAAATCACCTATCAAATCAACATACCTAATCAGTCACGCAGACTTCATAAGCTGTTCAAAACAATCTTACATCAATCTATATGATTTGCTAGATGGACTTAAAGATGGCGGAACATTCTTATTAAACTGCATTTGGGACGAAAAAGAACTTGAAGAAAACTTACCTAACAGCTTAAAACGCTCTATTGCTGAGCACAATGCTAAGTTCTACACAATAAACGCAACTAGAATAGCTGAAGAAATCGGTCTAGGCGGAAGAACTAACATGATCATGCAAGCTGCCTTCTTCAAATTATCTGAAGTACTTCCTCTTGATGAAGCAATTGCTCACTTAAAAGACTCTATTGTTAAATCTTATGGACGTAAGGGTGAAAAAGTAGTTAACATGAACTACCAAGCAGTTGATAAGGGTATTGAAGAATTAAAAGAAATTAAATATCCACAAAGCTGGAAAGACTTAAAAGACGAAAAAGAAGAAAAGAAAGAAACTACTAAATTCTTTGAAGAAGTTGCTGAAGTAATGAACGCTCAAAAGGGTGACACTCTTCCAGTATCTAAGTTTATAGGTATTGAAGACGGTACTTTTGAAAATGGTACAGCTAAGTTTGAAAAGAGAGCTATAGCTGTTAACCTACCACATTGGAAGAAAGAAAATTGTATCCAATGTAACCAATGTTCATACATCTGCCCACATGCTGTAATTAGACCAATACTTTTAAATGAAGAAGAAGCAGCTAAGGCTCCTGATACATTTGAAACAGTCGCTGCTAAAGGCAAAGGCTTAGAAGGATTACAATATAGAATGCAAATTTCATCACTTGACTGTACAGGTTGCGGTAACTGTGCTGACATCTGTCCAGCTAAGGAAAAAGCACTAGAAATGGTTCACTTTGAAGACATTGCTGAAGTAGAAAATGAAAATTGGGATTTCGCTATGGACGAAGTTGAAGTAAAAGACGACGTTATGGATAAGTTTAGCGTTAAAGGATCTCAATTCCAACAACCACTTCTTGAATTCTCAGGCGCTTGCGCTGGTTGCGGTGAAACTGCTTATGCTAAACTAATTACTCAACTATATGGCGACAGAATGATCATTGCAAATGCAACAGGATGTTCATCAATTTGGGGAGGTTCAGCTCCATCAACTCCATACTGCGTAAACAAATGCGGTAAGGGACCTGCTTGGGCTAACTCACTATTTGAAGATAACGCTGAATATGGTTACGGTTTTGCTTTAGCTGACGAAGTTAATAGAAAGAGAATTAAGTCTCTAATGGAAAGCTACAACGCTCTAGACAATAAAGATTCTGAACTAGAAGAAGCATTCAAACTTTGGTTATCAGATATGAGAGACGAAAGAGTAAGCAAAGAAGCTTATGCTAAGATGGCTAAGAAATTAGATAAGAAAACTGGAGACGCAGCTCAAGACGAAATACTAGAACAACTTGATGAATTAAGAGATTACATGATTAGAAAATCTGTTTGGGTATTCGGTGGAGACGGCTGGGCTTATGATATAGGCTTTGGCGGACTTGACCACGTATTAGCATCCGGTAAAGACATCAACGTATTTGTATTCGATACAGAAGTTTATTCAAATACAGGTGGACAATCATCAAAAGCTACTCCAACAGCAGCTGTTGCAAAATTCGCAGCATCTGGTAAGAAGATCAGAAAGAAAGACCTTGGTCTAATGATGACAAGCTATGGCTACGTATACGTTGCTCAAATCGCTCTAGGCGCTAACATGAACCAAGCATTAAAAGCAATTAAAGAAGCGGAAGAATACGATGGACCATCAATCATCATCGCTTACGCTCCATGTATCAACCACGGATTAAAATGCGGTATGGGCAAGAGCGTTAACAGAGAAAAACAAGCTGTTGCTGCTGGTTACTGGCATCTATACAGATTCGATCCAAGACTTGAAAAAGAAGGAAAGAATCCATTCGTACTAGATTCAAAAGATCCAACAGAATCATTCCAAGACTTCATAGGCTCCGAAGTAAGATACACATCACTTCAAAAGGATTTCCCTGAAGAAGCAGAAATCTTATTCAAAGCCGCTGAAGAAGCTTCAAAAGATAGACTTGCAAACTACAAGAGAATGGCTGGCTTAGATAAATAATTTAAATAAATATATTTAATGAGATGCGAGGAGAAATCTTCGCATCTTTTTTGTTGCAATTCACACCTCAATAAATTATAATATATAAAAGGAAGTGAAGAGATGAAACTTATTAAAGTAAATAAAAATCATAAAGATATAGTTTTAGAATTTAAAGAAAAAATAATTGAAACAGGCGAAAGATTTTGTGGGGTTAGTGGACTTGAAAGACTTGATTTTGATGAGTGGCTTGAAAGAAATAAGTCAATAGAAAATAAAAGCACATGTCCAGATGGAATAGTCCCTGCGATGCAATATATTTATACTGATGACGATGAGAGCAAAGTTATTGGCATGATAAATTTAAGACTTGAACTAAATGATTTTTTAATGAAGTTTGGTGGACACATAGGCTACTCCATCGCACCAGATGAAAGATGCAAAGGTAATGCAAAAGCTATGCTTAAAGAAGGACTTAAGTTTTATAAAAATCACGGCTATGAAAGAGTTCTTATTACATGCGATGTAAATAACATAGCATCTGCTAAGACCATAGAGGCGTGTGGCGGCAAGCTCGAAAATATTATTAAAGAAGATGAACTTCATTCAACAAAAAGATACTGGATAAAGCTATAATTGGGTATATATATTTTAAGGAGTTGATTATATGTATTTATTAAGATTATACAGAGATTTTGATCTTGTCTATTCAATAGGCATGTTTAAAGAAGAAAAAGATTATAAAAAATTTTTAAAAAGCATTCCATCGTGTAAAGCTGAAGAAGATGGCTACAACTACAGAATATATTTAGATGGTTTTCCAGCACTTTTAAAGCTAAAATTTAACGATGCCGATTTTATTTTATCAAGAGACATATTTTTAAATAGAGAATATCTTTATGTCGATGTCGAAGAGTATCCCGTTCTAAATGAATATAAGGGCATGTATGATAAATATCAAGTGATTGGCGCTTATGCCATTGGCACAGATGAACTTGAAGATTATGTTACAAGACGCAACAAAAAGCTCGACCTTGTATTTAAGATACTTGATGACATGGGCATTGAGGCCTTTAGAGATTATTCAGACTCTGAAGATGGTGAGTGCATCATTCTTAAAAAAGACTCAAGTATATTATTTGTGCTTGATCCATCATTTAATGAAGACCTACCAGATGATGAGGCTGGCTTAAGAAAGGCTATCGAAGAAGAGCTTAAGAACAGATAAATAAAATTATAAAGATCTAAGTTTTATTTAGATCTTTTTTAGTCTATATACATTGCTAATGTGATAACAATTGTGATTAAAATGCTTGACAATTATGATTAAATCTAATATAATAACAATGTTAATATATATGTAAGGGGAGAGATGTATGGCCAAAGAACAATACTTAACAGAAGAGGGTTTAAAACAAAAGGAAGAAGAGCTTGAGTATCTTAAAACGGTCGCAAGAAGAGAAGTTGCCGAAAAGATCAAGATAGCTCTAGGATACGGAGACTTGAGTGAAAACGCTGAATATGATCAAGCTAAAAATGATCAAGCAGCACTTGAAGAAAAAATTGCTAAACTAGAAAACATACTTAGAAATGCAGTACTTATAGACGAAGCAGGAGATACAGACAATAAATCGGTAAAGGTTGGCTCGAATGTTAGGTTCAAGGACATGGATACAGACGAGTTTTTAGAATACCAAATCGTTGGTGTTGTAGAAGCGGATCCATTTAACGGCAAGATCTCAAATGAAAGCCCTGTTGGCAGAGCCATGATAGGCAGAAAAAGAAATCAAGTTGTTGAAGTAGAAGCGCCATCGGGTATTAAGAAATATAAAATAACAAAGATATCATAGGAGTTGAAAGATGCAAAACACAGATTTAAATGAAATGCTTCAAATTCGTAGACAAAAGTTAAAAGATTTACAAGATCAAGGCAAGAACCCATTTAAGATTGAAAAGTTCAATCCTGATCATCACACAACAGATATTACTGATAACTTTGAAGAATTTGAAGGCAAAGAAGTTACCTTAGCTGGTAGAGTTATGTCAAAGAGAGGTCACGGTAAGATCTCATTTATGGACATACAAGATATGAAAGGCAGAATACAAATCCTTTCAAAAATTGACGAATTAGGCGAAGAAGCCTACAAGATTATCTCATACTTAGATATGGGCGACATCGTTGGCGTTGAGGGCGAAGTTTTTAAAACACAATCAGGAGAAATCAGTATAAAAGCTAAAAAGCTTACATTACTTTCCAAATCCTTACAAATACTACCTGAAAAGTGGCACGGATTAAAAGACCCAGACCTTAGATACAGACAAAGATACGTTGATTTAATCGTAAATCCAGAAGTAAAAGAAACATTCTTATTAAGAAATAAAATCATAAAAAAGATTAGAGAATTCTTAGACAATTTAGGCTACTTAGAAGTAGAAACACCTATACTTGGCAATATTGCTGGTGGTGCAAACGCAAGACCATTCTTAACACATCATAACGCACTAAACATCGATATGTCACTTAGAATAGCGAACGAACTTTATCTAAAGAGACTTATAGTCGGTGGTTTCGACAAAGTTTATGAAATGGGTAAGATGTTCAGAAACGAAGGTATGGACGCAAGACACAATCCAGAGTTTACTAATATCGAACTATACGAAGCATACGCTGACTATAACGATATGATGGAAATTACTGAAAATCTTGTTGCTTATGTAGCTAAAGAAGTTTTAGGAACTACAAAAGTTGAGTATCAAGGCAAAACTATTGATTTTACTCCACCTTGGAGAAGAATCAAAATGCAAGACGCAGTTAAAGAGCATACAGGCGTTGACTTTGACAAGATAAATACAGATGAAGAAGCTTTAGAAGTAGCTAAAGAACATAAACTTGAAATTAAGCCAGGTATGACTAGAGGACACGTTATTAGTGAAATGTTCGAAGAATTCTGCGAACAATATATGGATCAACCAACATTTATCATTGGCCATCCAGTAGAAATTTCTCCACTCGCAAAGAGAAATCCAGATGACCCAAGAATTACTAACAGATTCGAAGCCTTTGCTAATTGCTGGGAAATTGCAAATGCATTCTCAGAATTAAACGATCCAATCGATCAAAGAGAAAGATTTGAAGAGCAATTAAGACAAAAAGAATATGGCGACGACGAAGCTCATCCAATGGACGAAGACTTCTTAAACGCTATAGAAGTTGGTCTTCCACCAACAGGCGGACTTGGCATAGGTGTAGATAGATTAATCATACTATTAACAAATCAAGCATCCATAAGAGACGTAATCTTCTTCCCAACAATGAAGCCAATTGGCGCTGATCCTAACGCAGAAGCAGCACCAAAGGCAAGCACTAAAGCAGATGAAAAGATTGATTTTTCAAAAGTTGAGATAGAACCATTATTTAAAGATATGGTAGACTTTGATACATTCTCTAAATCAGACTTTAGAGCAGTTAAGGTAAAAGAGTGCTCAGCGGTACCTAAGTCAAAGAAATTATTAAAATTTGTTCTTGACGACGGAACAGGCGAAGACAGAGTTATACTAAGCGGTATACATGAATACTACGAGCCAGAAGAGCTAGTAGGCAAAACACTTATCGCAATAGTTAACCTACCACCAAGAGCCATGATGGGTATAGACTCATGCGGCATGCTTTTATCAGCAATACACGAAGAAGAAGGCAAAGAAAAGCTTCATTTATTAATGGTAGATAATCATATACCAGCAGGAGCAAAATTATATTAGATATATAAAAATTTAATAGAAGAAAAAATATTATAAATAACTGGGATTAGTATATACTGATCCCAGTTATTTGCATATATGAGAATATTTTATGAATATAAAGTGTTATCAATAAATATTAGAAGTTTGAATTGTTTTTCAAAAAAGGTGTTAAAATATTTTAAGACGGGTATACTTTATTGTAAGGTGAATATACACTCTAAATAATTAAAAAATAAAATTAAGAGGATTTAATATAGAAGCAGTGATGGCGATATAGCCAAAAGAATAGGAGGAAGTATGAATAAAAAATTAGACGCAAATAAAGACATAAGTGAATACAAGATAGTAATCCCTATGTCTGATGAAACTATCAGAAAGATTAAAACAAATGCAGCTAAGGCTGTATTAGGTGCTTCAATTGCAGGGTTTATGATTGCTGGTGGACAAAGTGTTAAAGCACAATCTGTTCAAGAACCAGAAGCTGTAGTACAAACAGTTGATGCGCAAAACGTAAATGACAAGAAAGAACTTTCTTTGATGATAGATGAGATTCTTACATCTAAAGAAAAGAAAACGAATGATGCTGAATTAGGAACGCAAAATCTTAGAGCAAAATCAAAGACGGAAGAAGCAAGTGTTGAAAACATAAGCCTTACTACAAATGCTAGTACAAATAAAGTTTTAAATGATATCAATAAAGTAGATGCTAGTACAGAAAATAAAGATGAGAGTACACTTGATGATTTAATTAACCTTGATGGCATTAAAGCTCTTTATAATAAGGATGAAAAATTAGACGTATCAGAAAATAAGCTAGAAGATCCTCATAAGGCAGGAGCTGAAGCATCTACTGAGCCAAACTATTCTGAAGAAGAAAAGAATATAAAAGACTACAGTGACAGCGAGCACTATAAGAAAACTGACCTTACACCAGGCTCTACAATAGTCGAGAACGTTAATACAGATGAGGGAAAAGAAAAAGATGGGTTTAAGTTTGATACCTTAAACCCGTCAGCAGGTTCCCCAGACAAGAAGGCATACGGTTACGAGATTACTATCGACAAGAAGACCGGCCAAAGGACCTATACCAAGATTAACGTAACAGATTCCGGTCGTGCTCCTATAAAAGGAGGGGATAAGCCATTTATGGGTGATGGAGAAAAATTAACTCCAGAATCTCCTGCTGTAACTTATAAACCAAATGAAGATGGTGAAGCTACAGCAGGTAGGCAAGCATCATACGACTATGAAGCTAGCGAAGAAACCCTAAAGCATATCAACAGCAAGGACAATGAATCCACTGTTATAGGTATGAAGGATAACTACACTAAAGATAATCCAGGAGTTAAGTTTTTTGGAGATAATTTCGCCATAACCTACAAGGTCAACCCATGGCCAAATGAAAATGACAAGCTTCAATTAATGAAGCTAAATGGCGAATACAATAAAAAAGTATTTGTCCAAGGTCAAGACATCGACACTGGTGTAAAGGTAGACAATATTGACGCAAACGCCAAGGATAGACTAGTAGGCCAAGTCTATAACCCTATTACAGGAGCGATTGTTCCGGGAGCAAGAGCCTATATTGGAGATAATGGAAATATCCACATCCAAATGCCGGAAGGCGCCCTAAAGAAGGATGAGAATGGCAAGACTGTCATCAATGAAGGCTCAATCTTCAACACACCTGACTACAAAGGCATCCAAAACCTGGATGTTAAATTCTTTGCTCGTCCAAGAACTTTAGAAGAATTTAAAGCTATTGCTGAAACACCGGACAAAAATGGCGAAACAGGTACCTATGTAGAAACAGGGGCAGGTTCTGGCATCATCAACCACAAGGGAACAGATGTAACTATCGACAAGCAAGGCATAGACCGCTACGACCACTACAACCTCATCGGTAAGCTTAAGATAAACCTGGACGACACTCGTTACTACGACCAAAGATTTGAAGACGGTAATAAAGAAGATACTTCTACGATAACATCTTCAGCTGTAAAACCGGGTGAAGATTTTAATGTTAAAATTGTACAACCAAATGATCCAACGGAAACTGACAAATCTGCACTAGATATGAATAAGGCTGAAAGTAAAGGAGAAGCTGCAGGCAAGATAAATTTAGATTTTATCAATAAGGCAAATGAAGGCAAAAAAGATGAGGATAAGTGGAAGGTAGATGTAAATCCAAATGATATTTCTAGTTTCACCGTAACTCCACCAAAATCTGCAGAAGCTGGTGACTTTGTAGCCATCCCTGTAGAATATACCTACACAAACGGGTCTAAGGACGTCCACTGGTTCCACTTTGTCGTTCAGGAATCTGATAACTATAAACCAGAATACCACGCAGAAGTTGGATACAAGGGAGATGCTCTAACGAACACTCCAGAAGATATTCCAGAAGACACTCACAAAAACAAACCTGAATCATATGAATTAGTGATGCCAGAAGATGGTAGTAAATACAAAGATAGTGCAGGTAACGAATGGACAGATATTAAAGTTGACCCTAAAACTGGTGTAGTAACAGCAACAGTACCTAAAGATGCTGACATCAAGGGCGGAGAAAACTTATACGTAAATGTTAAAGTTAAGTATACAGATAAAAAGAGTGGTCAGCCAAAAGAAGAAATTGTAAAGGCACAATTTATAGCTAGACCTAAGTATAAAAAAGAAGTATCTAAGACTTTCAATAGAAAAATACCTTTTGAAACCAAAGTAATTTACGATGACACCCTAGAAATAGGTAAGGTTGTAAAAACTGAAGGTAGGATTGGAGAAACTGAAACCACTTTCAAACAAGTAGTAATTAACGGTGAAAAAGGAATCATTGACGAAAACGGTAATTTTGTAAAAGATAAGGAAGCTGTTGAAACTAAAACTATAACCGAAAAAGTTGATGCAGAAATTAGAATTGGTACAAAACCAGCAAAAACCACTGTAACAATACCGTCTGATACTGATTATGAAACTAGTGACTCTTTAGAAAAAGGCACAATCCAGTTAGATAAAGCTGGTGAAGATGGCGAAGTAACAGTTACTACAAGTAGGAACCCTGAAACTGGAGAAATAACTACAACAAAAGAAACAACTAAAGAAGCTAAAAACAAAAAAATACTAATCGGCACTAAGACAGAAAATACTATAGTCCACGAAGAAAGTATTCCTTTCGAATATGAAGTTAAATTTGACTCTTCATTAAAACCAGGGGAACAAGTAGTTGATAAGGAAGGTAAACCTGGTAGCAAAACTACTACTTATAATATTGTAAATTCAAAAATTGTAGGAGATCCAATAGTCAAAGAAACCGCACCTACTAAGGCTATAATAAGAGTTGGCGACCAAAAATTCACCGGTGAAACAAGTCATGAAGTAACAGAAGAAACAAAATATATAACAATAGTTGAAGAAGATCCGAATTTGCCGGTAGGAGAAACTAAAGAAGTTCAAAAAGGTGTAAGAGGATCTAAGACAACTAAGTACACACAAAAATTCGAAAATGGTGTCCCAGGTGAAGTCAAGGAAGAAGTTGTAAGTGAAAAACAACCACAAAATCGTATTGTTAAAGTAGGTACTAAGACTGTAACAGAACATATATCTAAGGAAATCACAGAAGAAATACCATATAAGGTAGAAATAAAATACGATAATACTATGGTAGCTGGAACAACTCGTGTAGAAACTCCGGGACAAGCAGGCAGTAAGACAACTGAGTATTATAGAAATCTTATAAATGGTAAGTTTGATGGAGACCTAAATACAAGAGAAGTGACAGATAAGTACAAAGCTCCTGTTAACGAAGTCATAGTTGTAGGTACCAAGGTTGAGACAAACAACGAAAACTATAACGATGATGTAAAAGTTGATGTAGAATATGTTGAAGATAATACTTTATATAAAGGAACTGTAAATAAGGGAGAGTTAACTCCTGGTAAGGTTGAAAGAAAGATTGTCAATAAATATGATCCAGAAACTGGTAAAGTTAGTACAGAAGAAAAAGTTGTTGTAACCCCAGCAAAACAAAAAATTATTGTTGGTACAAAAGATTTTACTGGAGAATTTAGCCACAAAATAGATAAAACTCTTCCATTTGAAACAGAAATTCAATATGACGACACAATGGAAGCTGGAACAAAAAAAGTTACCCAAAAAGGTGTAACCGGAAATGTCGAACAAACCGTTACTCAAAAATTCACAAACGGAGAATTAGCTAACAAAGAATACACTGAAGAAGTAACAACAAAAGAACCAGTGAAGGAAATTGTTAAGATTGGTACAAAACCAGTAGAAAAGATAGTGGAAATTCCATTTAATACAGAATATGTATATGACAAAAATATTGATGCTGGGACTGTGGTAGAAGATAAAGATCATCCAGGAAAGGCTGGTAGTGTAACAGTAAAAACTTACTTTGATAAAGAATCTGGAAAATTTGTAAGCGTGGAAGATGCTGATAGTAAAGTAGCTCCAGTTAACAAGATCGTAAGAGTCGGCACAAAACCAACAGAAAATATGTGTCCAGCTCCTGATCCAGATAAACCAGGTAAAGAATATCCAGAGAAACCATATAATCCAAATCATCCAAATAATCCTGGAAGCGATTCAGATTTAGATATTTCAGGTGGAGATAATAACAATCAAAACCAGCCAGGCAAATCAGACAACGAAGATCCAAATAAACCTAATACACCTAGCAATCCAGCTAAACCAAGCGAAGGCGGCACAGGTGAAACACTAAGTGAAGAGACAAAGGATCCAGAAACTAAGCCAGAAACAAGCGTAGAAAAAGAAGAAAAAAATCCAGAAATTAGTGAAGAAAATAATAATTCAGTAGAAAATGATGATGAAGATGGCCGTGTCGCAGGCGATAATAACAAAAACTTGTCAAAGACAGATCAAATTAATAAGACAAAACAATTACCAAAGACAGGCGACGGCATGAATAGATCATTCTATGGATACACTATGGGCCTTATCGGTTCAGCACTATTGGCCATTGGAGCTAAAAAGAAAAAGAACGATATTGTAGATGAAAAGTAGAAAAATACTATTAATAATCGGTGTATTATTAATAATATCCTCGGCCATATGGCTTGGCTCTATAAAGGTAAGAGAGAATCGCATGAGGCAAGAGGCACTTGAATTAGAAAAAGAATTTCAAAATAAAGCTCTTGATGAGGATGTGGAAGAGCCACCGGCTAGCTCAGAAGAGCCAGAAAATAATGGCGAAGATGAAAGCATAGACAGAGATGAGATAACGAATGACAAAGCCATAGGCGTAATTAGGATAGACAAATTGGGTGTACTAGCACAAATCTTTGATAACGATAGGCAAAAAACGCTACTAAAGGGCGTTGGCGTGATTGAAACAACAGATATGCCATCGTCCTCTCTAGACACTTGCTCAGCAATAGCTGGACATAGAGGCGGCAAGAACGAAAAGCTGTCATTTCTTCATATTGACCAGTTAGAGATTGGCGACGAAGTTAAAGTGACGACAGAGAATGAAGTCCTCGTCTACAAAGTGACAGGTTCGGAGGTCATAGAAGCAGACGACTGGAGTAAATTTACGAGGGATGAGAACAAATCAAGGCTTATACTCATGGCTTGCCACCCATATCCAAAGAACGACAAAAGAATATTAATTTATACAGAATTAGAAAAATCCGACAAATAAGAAAAGTAACTATATCATTTAGGTATAGTCACTTTTTTACGTCTATCTTTTATAACGCATCATGTAATCATACAAAATTATTGACGTCGCTATTGAAACATTTAAGCTATCACAGTCACCATTCATCGGTATCTTAATCATCTCATATTGCTTTTCGTACCAAGGAAGCGATATACCATATTTTTCGCTACCAATTACAAAACAAACTTTGTCCTTATATTCAGTATCCATGTATATGGCCTTAGCATCAGTATCAGTTAAGTAAATGGTATAGCCATTATCCATTAGATAAGAATAAAGTTCATCGAAATTTGTATCAATAATATTCATATTAAGAAAGCTACCCAGAGAGGAGCGAACAAGTTTTGGGTGATTGATTCTGACCTTTCTATTGATAAAGACAACATCATAGATGGCAAGCGCATCAAGCGTTCTAAGTATAGTGCCAATATTGCCATGAATTTCAAGACCGTCAAGCACAACGAGAGGCTTAGCTGGGTCAATGGATTTGAAGCTGCCTTCATTCATAAAGAAGACCGTGATGATGCCTTGAGGGTTTTTCTCCTCACTTAAGTAATCAAAAGTTTTCTTCGAGACGAAATAAAGCTTGGCATCTCTTTCAAACGCTTCAGCAACAAGGCTTTGCGCCTCAGCAGTTTTTATGTACTCAGGACAGATGACCAAGTAATTAAGCTTCTTATTGTACTTAAGAATCAAATTCAGTCCCCAAACACCTTCAAGAGCAATCTCATTTAATGGGTTTGGCCTTGAATTGTTATTTAATTTAATAAGACTAAGGATATCAGGATGCTTTTTTGATGCCTCAGTGTATTTACCTGAAAAGACTTCCTTTATATAAGGGATTCTTTCTTCATCACTCATAGAGTTTAAATCAATAAATTTCATATAATCACCAAGAAAATTATAGCACATGAAAAAAGAAAAAGCAATTGAAGTATGTAGACGAATAAAAAATTTGTGTAAAGCAATTTACTTGACAACTACATGGGGCGGATTGTAAATAAAAAGTAAAAATATTTACAAAAAACTTTAAAATTTTTTAAAAAACTTTAAAAAAACCCTTGACAAAGTAAAAAATAAATGGTAGAATGGATAAGTCATCTGGAAAGACAGATGGCAAGCAAAACTGAATAAAGTGAAAAGAACGATTTAAACCAATCAATTTTTTTATTGATTAAAAATAATTTCGAATTTAAGAGCCAAGGTTAACTTGGGATTAAATAAACCATTTAATCGAGAGTTTGATCCTGGCTCAGGACGAACGCTGGCGGCGTGCTTAACACATGCAAGTCGAACGATGAAAGAGAATCCGATCTCTTCGGAGTGAAGAATCTCTGGATTAGTGGCGGACGGGTGAGTAACGCGTGAGCAATCTGCCTTACACAAAGGGATAGCCTCGGGAAACCGGGATTAATACCATATGATATCTATTCACCGCATGGTTTATAGATTAAAGAATTTCGGTGTAAGATGAGCTCGCGTCCCATTAATTAGTTGGTGAGGGTAACGGCCCACCAAGATAGCGATGGGTAGCCGATCTAAGAGGATGACCGGCCACATTGGAACTGAGAAACGGTCCAAACTCCTACGGGAGGCAGCAGTGGGGAATATTGCACAATGGGGGAAACCCTGATGCAGCGACGCCGCGTGAGCGATGAAGGCTTTCGAGTCGTAAAGCTCTGTCCTATGGGAAGATAATGACGGTACCATAGAAGAAAGCCCCGGCTAATTACGTGCCAGCAGCCGCGGTAATACGTAAGGGGCGAGCGTTGTCCGGAATTATTGGGCGTAAAGAGTGCGTAGGCGGCAAATTAAGTCAGATGTGAAAACTAAGGGCTCAACCCATAGATTGCATCTGAAACTGATATGCTTGAGTCAAGGAGAGGAAAGTGGAATTCCTAGTGTAGCGGTGGAATGCGTAGATATTAGGAGGAATACCGGTGGCGAAGGCGACTTTCTGGACTTGAACTGACGCTGAGGCACGAAAGCGTGGGGAGCAAACAGGATTAGATACCCTGGTAGTCCACGCCGTAAACGATGAGTGCTAGGTGTCTGCTCATACGAGTAGGTGCCGTACGTTAACACATTAAGCACTCCGCCTGGGGAGTACGTACGCAAGTATGAAACTCAAAGGAATTGACGGGGACCCGCACAAGCAGCGGAGCATGTGGTTTAATTCGAGGCTACGCGAAGAACCTTACCAGGACTTGACATACCAAGGAAAGTTTTTAGAGATAAAAACCCTAGATTTATCTACCTTGGATACAGGTGGTGCATGGTTGTCGTCAGCTCGTGTCGTGAGATGTTGGGTTAAGTCCCGCAACGAGCGCAACCCTTACATTTAGTTACTAACAGACTTAAGCTGAGGACTCTAGATGGACTGCCGATGACAAATCGGAGGAAGGTGGGGATGACGTCAAATCATCATGCCCTTTATGTCCTGGGCTACACACGTGCTACAATGGTCGGTACAAAGAGAAGCGAAATAGTGATATCAAGCAAACCTCAAAAAACCGATCCCAGTTCGGATTGATCTCTGCAACTCGAGATCATGAAGCCGGAGTTGCTAGTAATCGCAGATCAGAATGCTGCGGTGAATGCGTTCCCGGGTCTTGTACACACCGCCCGTCACACCATGGGAGTAGGCAATACCCGAAGCCTGTGAGCTAACCGTAAGGAGGCAGCAGTCGAAGGTAGGGTCAATGACTGGGGTGAAGTCGTAACAAGGTAGCCGTATCGGAAGGTGCGGCTGGATCACCTCCTTTCTAAGGAGAACATTAGTTCTTTTCACTTTGGGCTTTGCTTTAAACAAAATATTTTATGGACCTGTAGCTCAGGTGGTTAGAGCGCACGCCTGATAAGCGTGAGGTCGATGGTTCGAGTCCATCCAGGTCCACCAAATAAACCTTGACAAGGTATATTTTTTATGATATAATATATCAGCTAAATGAATATGGATCTTGAAGAACTTAAAAAAGGTGCAAATCCTTTTAGATCCAAAACCAAATAAAACTTAATAACCATAATCAAATGAAAACGAAACGACATTTATAAAGAAAATAAATACAGTAAATTTTAACAATAAGCGTTAAAGGATTTTTATAAAAAAATAGGTCAAGTTACTAAGAGCGCAGGGCGAATGCCTTGGCACCAAGAGGCGAAGAAGGACGTAGAAAGCTGCGAAAAGCTCCCTAGATCTGCAAACAAGAAACGAAAGGGAGATATCCGAATGGGGCAACCCACTTAAGCAAACCTTAAGTATCTATATATGAATAAAATAGTATATAGAAGCAATACCGGGAGAACTGAAACATCTAAGTACCCCGAGGAAAAGAAAGAAACATCGATTTTCAAAGTAGCGGCGAGCGAAATGGAAAGAGCCCGCTTAAAGAAATACTAAAACAATATCCGAATGATCTTGGAAAAATCATCCAAAGAAAGTGAAAGACTTGTAGGAAAAGATATTAGAATTTCAATAAGCTTAACGAGTACCACAAGGCACGAGAAACCTGGTGGGAACACGGGAGGACCACCTCCCAAGGCTAAATACTACTTGGTGACCGATAGAGAACAGTACCGTGAGGGAAAGGTAAAAAGAACCCCGAAAGGGGAGTGAAATAGAACCTGAAACCCTGCGTTTACAAGCAAAGAAAGCACGTGAAAAGTGCAATCTTGTACTTTTTGTAGAACGGGCCAGCGAGTTACTTTTGTAAGCAAGGTTAAGAAGTTAAGCTTCGAAGCCGAAGAGAAATCAAGTCTTAATAGGGCGAAATAGTTTACAGGAGTAGACCCGAAACCAGGTGACCTATCCATGAGCAGAGTGAAGTTAAAGTAAAATTTAATGGAGGCTCGAACCGGGTGTGGTTTAAAACACATCGGATGACTTGTGGATAGGGGTGAAAAGCCAATCGAACCTGGAGATAGCTGGTTCTCCTCGAAATAGCTTTAGGGCTAGCCTTTAGGATGTTTAATGGAGGTAGAGCTACTGACTGGTTGCGGGGTGTTTATACATTACCAAAACCTATCAAACTCCGAATGCCAAGAAAACAAACCTAAGGAGTCAGACATAGTGGGATAAGCTTCTATGTCAAAAGGGAAAGAGCCCAGACCATCAGCTAAGGTCCCCAAATACCGATTAAGTGGTAAAGGATGTGAAGTTACCCAAACAACTAGGATGTTGGCTTAGAAGCAGCCATACATTTAAAGAGTGCGTAATAGCTCACTAGTCGAGTGACCTTGCGCCGAAGATTTCCGGGGCTAAATCGGATACCGAAGCTGTGGACTCGTAAGAGTGGTAGAGGAGCATTGTGTAATAGATAGAAGCAGTATCGAAAGGCGCTGTGGACGAAACACAAGAGAGAATGCTGGCATAAGTAGCGAGAAGGAGTGTGAGAATCACTCCCGTCGAAAACCTAAGGGTTCCTGAGCAAGGCTCGTCCCCTCAGGGTAAGTCGGGACCTAAGGCGAGGCCGAAAGGAGTAGCCGATGGACAACTAGTAAAAATTCTAGTACTATCAAATATCGTATAAATGAAGCGGGGACACAGAAGGATAAGCTAAGCGTACCAGATGGACGAGTACGCTCAAATAAAAAGGCATGCCAGGACTAATAACCAGGCTAAGCCAATTTATGATGAGGATCGAAAACAAGTAGAGAAGTAGCCGATTTCACACTGTCAAGAAAAGCCGCTAAATAGATAAATGATACCCGTACCGTAAACCGACACAGGTAGGAAAGGAGAGAATCCTAAGACGCGCGGAAGAACCTTTGTTAAGGAACTCGGCAAAATGACCCCGTAAGTTAGCGAGAAGGGGAGCCAGAGCGATCTGGCCGCAGTGAATAGGCCCAAGCGACTGTTTACCAAAAACACAAGTTTCTGCTAAGTCGAAAGACGACGTATAGGAGCTGACACCTGCCCGGTGCTGGAAGGTTAAGGGGAAATGTTAGCAATAGCGAAGCATAGAACTTAAGCCCCAGTAAACGGCGGCCGTAACTATAACGGTCCTAAGGTAGCGAAATTCCTTGTCGGGTAAGTTCCGACCCGCACGAAAGGTGTAACGATTTGGGCACTGTCTCAACAAAGGATCCGGTGAAATTGAAGTAATGGTAAAGATGCCATTTACCCGCGACAGGACGGAAAGACCCCATGGAGCTTTACTGTAGGCTGACATTGGATTTCGGTAGTACATGTACAGAATAGGTGGGAGGCTTAGATCCTGGTACGCCAGTATCAGAGGAGCCGAAAAGTGGGATACCACTCCTGTAGTGCTGGAATTCTAACCTTGAGCCGTAATCCGGTTTAGGGACACTGTCAGTTGGGCAGTTTGACTGGGGCGGTCGCCTCCCAAACAGTAACGGAGGCGTTCAAAGGTTCCCTCAGCACGGACGGAAATCGTGCAAAGAGTACAAAGGCAGAAGGGAGCTTAACTGCGAGATAAACAGATCGAGCAGATGAGAAATCAGGACTTAGTGATCCGGTGGTACCACGTGGAAGGGCCATCGCTCAACGGATAAAAGCTACCCTGGGGATAACAGGCTTATCTCCCCCAAGAGTTCATATCGACGGGGAGGTTTGGCACCTCGATGTCGGCTCGTCTCATCCTGGGGCTGAAGTAGGTCCCAAGGGTTGGGCTGTTCGCCCATTAAAGAGGCACGCGAGCTGGGTTCAGAACGTCGCGAGACAGTTCGGTCCCTATCCGTCGTGGGCGTAGGAAATTTGAAAGGAGCTGTCCTTAGTACGAGAGGACCGGGATGGACAAACCAATGGTTTATGAGTTGTAACGCCAGTTGCATAGCTCAGTAGCTACGTTTGGAAAGGATAAGAGCTGAAAGCATCTAAGCACGAAGCCCCCCTTAAGATAAGATTTCCTTTAAGTAAGACACCTTGAAGACCACAAGGTAGATAGGCAGTAAGTGTAAGAGTAGTAATACTTTGAGCCTAACTGTACTAATGTGTCGAAAACTTGATCAAAAGACGCTTATTTAAAGAATTATGGTTATTAAGAAATGTGGCAGCAATAGCAAGAGGGAAACACCCGTAACCATACCGAACACGGAAGTTAAGGCTCTTAACGCTGAAGGTACTTGGTTGGAGACGACCTGGGATAATAGGTAGCCGCCACTTAAAAAATAGCTCATATTTAATATGAGCTATTTTTTTATCTAAAAGATTTATCTAAAAGAAAGGAAAATAAAATGTTTTGCAACACTGATGATTTAAAAGACAATGAAATATATTTACATCTTAGAAAGACATGCGGTGCACAGCCTGAAAAGGCTTGGCTCCCTGCTTACTACTTTGATATCTGTCTCTTAGATGGAACTAAAGTTGGTGTATGCGACTTAAGAATTGGTCACAATTCAAATACATATATTGGTGGCAACATCGGTTATGTGGTTGACGAACCTTACAGAGGTCATCACTATGCGATGAAGGCGTGTAAGCTATTGTTCAATTTAGCTAAAAAGCATGAGATGGATTATTTGATAATTGCTTGCAAACCTGATAACATACCTTCGTATCGCACTTGTGAACTTCTTGGCGGAGAACTGATAGAAGTAAAAGATGTTCCTCAAGATCATGATTTACGTAAACAAGGCTACACTAATGTTAATATATATAGGATTGATTTAAACATTTTGTAGTATATTGTGTATAATAAGAGTATAAAAAAATCCAACCATTTACTTGGGTGGATTTTTTTTATCTAGATATATTATTTATTTTTGTTTTTGTAAAATACTTTTAGCTTTCTTAGTTCTTTTTGTGCTCTTATATTTCTAAATATTTTGCTTACTGAAGATGCTATCATTAGTCCAACAGCTATTGCTATAGCCATGAAGAGTGATTGGACTGCTTCTGTTGCTCCGCTTTTTAAATTATCTGTTATAAAATAGTTCATCGATTGATATATCTTAAGTCCAGGAACTAGTGGTATTACGCCGATTATGAAGTAGCAATTAACTGGTGTTTTTTGCCACCTTGCAAAAAATTCTCCAAGTATGCCGCATAACAATGAGCATAATAATGAAGAGAATATATAGCTGAAATTATTTTTTGTTAGGAACATATATAAAGTCCAGCAAATTGCACCATTGATTGCGCACAAGAATATATTTTTCTTTTGTATATTGAATAAGACGGATATGGTTGCACATGAAACTGTTGCTAGTAAAAATTGTTTGATGATGTAGTTCATTATATACCTCCCATTAGTGAAACAAGCATTAATACACTACCAACGCCGAAGGCTATGGCTACCGCTACAAAGATTGCCTCGAAGCTTCTTGCTGTACCTGAGATTAAGTCGCCACTTAAAAAGTCTCTAATTCCTGATGTAAAGGCAACTCCCGGTACTAGTGGAAGTATGGATCCAACAACTATCATGTTTAAATTGTGTCCTAGATGTAGCTTAACAAGTAAAACTGCCGCAAGTGTTGCTACCAAAGAAGATATAAAATTACCTAAGAAAGGCGTCTTTGAAAGCTTTAGTATATATTCGTTCACAACAAAACCAAGCGCTGATGTAAATATTGAGCAAATAAAGTCACTTAGGCTGCCTCCAAGCATTAGTGTAAATACAGCGCAGCCTATGCATGCCATAACTAGTATCATGGTAAAACTATATTCGCTGCTTTTTTCTATTTCTTCAAGCTTTTTCATAGCATCATCTACTTCTATATTCTTTGCACAAAAATCTCTTGAAAATGCATTAATCATATTGACCCTGCCAATGTTATTGCCTCTAGTTTCTATATTTTTTACAAGATAGAAGGAGGAATTATCACTGTTGTCGCCTATAATGATGACGGTAGGCGAAAGGAATAAAGGTATATCGAAGTAGCCATGACTTGAAAGTATCCTCTTAACTGTGTCGTTTGCCCTTGAAACTTCCGAGCCATTTCTAATAAGTAGCTCAGCCGTTTTCAGTGCTATATTATAAATTTTTCTGCGTTCAATATAAGTATCTGTAATATTTTCCATATAATCACCAAGTATATTATAATATATTTTTGTAAAAAAGTCACTTATTTTGAGTAAATTCTTTTAATAATTATATATAAGTGATATAATTCTATTGAGGAACTATGAGAAGAAAATATTCGTTTTTTGCGTGTATTATGGTTCTCGCAGCCATTTACACTTATTATTTTAATATCAATAGCTATATTTTAATAACCCTTGGTATAATTTTGGGCCTAAGCATATTTGCAAAAAATCGTACAAGGCTTTATTTGCTTTTGTCTGTGATTGTATTTTTCCTAACAGCTATTTACACTAATTATAGGGGACAGAGCGTTTTTAAAAAGTATAAGAATGAGCGTGAAGAATACATAATTAGAGTGCAAAATCTTAAGGAATATGATGGATACTATACTTTTTTTGGTACTGTGAAAAATATTGATGGCAATATTTTTAATGAAAGGCTTAAGTGCTACTACTCAGGAAAAGAAGCACTGGCTAATTTTGATACTATTAAAGTAAGTTCTAAGCTTGAAGATATAAGGATAAATGCGAATCCAAATCTTTTCAACGAAAAGATGTATTATTTAACAAAAAATATTAAGTACAAGGCAAAGTTTAAGGATTTTGAAAAAATTTCTTGGAAAATGTTTTTGGCAGAAAAAATGAATCTTGCTTTTGAAAAGAAGCTTGATACGTTAACAGAAAATAAGATGGAGGCAAGTAACTCGAACTTTCTCAAGGCGATATTTATGTCAAATACAAATTATCTTGATGAAGATGAGCTTGGAACTTATAGATCGGTTGGTCTCGGCCACTTACTTGCAGTTTCTGGCCTTCACGTATCCTTAATAAGTTTTGCCATCATATTTATACTCGTGGGTCTTGGAGTTTCTAAAAGAAAGGCGAGCAGAATTTGCATAATATTTTTAATCATTTATGGCGCTGTAATCAATTATCCAGTATCATTTTTAAGAGCCATGATATTATTTATCGCGCTTGATCTAGCCTTTGCTTACGATATAAACATAGAACGCGTCGAAATCATTTCGATTGCGCTAATCATAACGCTTTTAATAAATCCATTCTATGTATTTTCGGTTTCGCTTCATCTTTCTTATGGAGCAGCTTATGCGATAGAAATTCTTTTTAGAAGACTTAAAAAACTTGGCGATAAGAAGAATAAGCTTCAAGAAGGGGTGCTCTTTGTTCTTGCGATTAACTTGGTTTTAGCACCAATTCAGCTATATACATTTCACGAGTTTAATTTTATTTCACTAATCACAAATTTAATTTTACTTCCGATTTACTCAGCCATAATCACAGCAAGCTTTATAATACTTGTGATTTCAATAATTATAAGCCCATTATCTATCTTATTTTTACTCATTGACTATATACTAAGCGGTCTATACAAAATTTTATTATTTATCGCAAGAGTCGATATTTTAAAAGTTTCGCTATATAATCAAGATGCGCTTATCTTAGCTTATTTCGTCTTGCTTATAGCTTTTTATTTTGCTAATAATTTTAGCTACATGAAGACAAAGCTAGTGAAGTTCATGCTTATGATGATGGCTATAATCACATTCACAGGTAGCTTCATATATATGAAAAATCAAAAGCATTATGACACGCTCAATATGATTAGCATAGGTCAAGAAGAGGCGATGCTTTTAGATATAAATAATAAGAAAATTATGGTCGATGTGGCAGGAGATATCATGGGCACATCATTTTCATACGATAGAACGCTTAGAGAAGTCCTCAAGAATGCGGGCGTAAACTCACTAGACATAATTTTCATCTCGCACTTTGACAGCGACCACTATGGTAACCTCATCTATTTACTAGATGATTTTAAGGTAAAGAACATCTGTTTTTACAAGGAATTAGCTCCAGAATTTATTAAAAAAGAGATAATTTCTCGAGGAATTAATTATATAAATCCAAATAATATTAATGGTATTGACCTTGGTAATGATAATTACATCAAGATTGTACACAGAGACAGAGATTTTGATAGCAATAACAGCTCACTTTTATTCGTACTAAAGGCGAATGGTACAAAAACTCTATTTACTGGCGATATTGAGAGAGAAGCTGAAGATTATTATATCGATAAACTATCTAAAATTGACATATTAAAAGTCCCTCATCACGGATCAAAAACTAGTTCATCAATTAATTTTCTTAAAAAAACTATGCCAAAAGACGCAATTAGCTCGCAAGGGCTGAATAACTCTTATGGACATCCACATGAGGAAACGCTTGAGAACTTCAAGGCCGTTGGCGCGAATTTTTACAGAACCGACAGGCAAGGCATGATTAGTGTCGTCTTCAAAGGTAACGGATATGAGATAGAAACTTTTTATAAAGAATATTACAAATATCTTGATTATATGAAAAAATACATTTTCTTATTGACCTTGATATCTATAATATTTTCTTATATAATAAGTATAATAATTGATGAGTATAAAAAATATGGAGACATGATTTATGAACTATAGAAATTTTTTAAATGAAGTAAAAATGAATAATGTCAGCGGCGCTTATCTTTTCATGGGCATAGAGTGCTACCTCATGGACAAGACCTTGGATGCGCTGATAAATAATTATCTTGACAGCAATCAAAGACTTATGAACCTAGCAGACCTTAAGTACTCTGAGAATTTGATTAAAGATATCAAAGCTAATATCACTATGCTTCCACTCATGGCTGAGAAAAAAATCACAGTTGTGAGAAAAGCAAATGAGAGCATCAAGACGCTTAACGATGACGATTTACTTGGGGAGCTTGAGAAAATGTCTGATGCGAGCATAATCATATTTATGGATGAGGACGATAGCATAAAAAAGACGCTTAAATTTTATAAATATTTCAAGAAGACGGGCCGCATAGTAAATTTTGATAAGGAAAAGATAGAGGACCTTGTAAAGTGGACGGCGCGTAAATTTAACGAGCTGGGCATTGAGGCGGGCTTTGCCGAATCAAGGTTTTTGATTGATAGGCTCGGCTTTTATAGCGACGAAAGCGTCAATATGTATAGCCTTGAATCAGAAGTGGAGAAGCTTGCAAGCTACATAGGCAAGGGCAGACTCACTCGAGGCGCAATTGAAAATGTAGTTAAGGAAAATACCATTGACAATATCTTTGCCATGATAGACGCAATCAATAATAAAAAGACGGCTGCGGCACTTAATGAATATGAGAAGCTATTAAGAAATGACGAAGCAGACATAAAGACCTCATATATGATTTTTAGAAACGTAAGACTCCTTTTAGAATTAAAAATTTGTGATATAGAGAAAAAAAGCGAAGTTGAGAAAAAAGATTTATTAAAAATATCGCCATACGAGTACAAAAAGCTATCAAGCCTAGCGCACTCATATAATTATAAGTTTTTACTAAAGTTTATGAATGAGCTAAAAGATTTAGATATAAGTTTGAAAAATACAAGCAAAGATAGTACTATGATGATAAAAAATTTAATATATAAGATGACAGAATAAAATATGGCTCAGGCGAAAAATGCTTGAGCCATATTAAATTTAAATGAATGACTAGTGTAAAAGCTAGTCATTTTTTATTAAAAAATTTTTAAATACTATCAAAAAATACTACTTTAGTAGTATTTTTTGGACATTTGTGTAACATGATTGTAATATTACTAGCAAAATGTGTGAAAATGGTTTAAAATGGTTGTAAAGAACATAGAAATGGTTCAAAATGGTTATTAATGTTTAGAAAAGCATTAAGAAGGTGTTATCAATGTTCATGGGTTTATTTAAACATAGTATTGATTCAAATGGGAGGGTTATCATACCCTCTAAAATGCGTGATGAACTTGGTAAAGACTTCATAATCACTAGGGGATACGACAGATGCATCTACGTTTATAACCGTGAAACTTATGAGAAAAAGCTTGAGCAATTCGATGATTTACCTGATACTGTTCTAGAAAACAGAAAATTTGAACGTGAGATGTTCCTTTACATGAACGAAGCAAACATGGACAAGAACGGCCGTGTTATGCTACCTGAGATGCTTAGAGACATGATGGATATAAAGGGCGACGTTTATATAATCGGTGTTAGAAAGAGAATTGAAATTTGGGATACAGAAGTTTATAAGAACTACAAGGCAACTGTTGCACCTCTTGAAGAGCTTGCAAATAACATAAAGAGAGCGTAGTTATGGAGTTTAAACACATACCCATAATGCTTAATGAAGTGATAAATGGCCTTGACATAAAGCCAAACGGCATTTACTTAGAGGGTACCATTGGCGGAGCGGGTCACTCACAAGAGATTCTTAAGAGACTTAATGAAGACGGCCTATTAATAGGTGTTGATAGAGACAGGGAAGCTCTTAATAAAGCAAACGAAGTATTATCAAGCGTTGGCGGCAATTTTAAATTAGTTCACGACAACTATAGAAATATTAAAGCCATTTGCCAAAACTTAGGAGTCAATCATTTAGACGGAATACTTCTTGATATAGGCGTATCGTCTTATCAGCTAGACAACAAGGACAGAGGCTTTTCTTACAGACTGGACGCGAAACTTGATATGCGTATGGACCAAGAGAGCGGCAAATCTGCTTACGACATCGTCAATACATATACTAAGGAAGAATTAGAAGAGATAATTTTCAAGTATTCACAAGAAAGATGGGCTAGAAGGATAGCTGAATTCATCTGTGAATACAGAGAAGAAAAGCCGATAGAGACTACATTTGAACTGACTGATGTAATTAAGAGAGCAATACCAAAAAAGGCTAGGGAGAACAAACATCCATCTAAAAAGACATTTCAAGCCTTAAGGATAGAGGTAAATGACGAGCTTGGCGCATTAAACGCTGCCTTGCAAGACGCTATCGACATTTTAAATATCTGTGGAAGGATAGCTGTAATAACATTTCATTCGATGGAAGATAAAATTGTTAAAGATATATTCAAATTTAACACGCTTGATTGCATTTGTCCGCCAGAGAGCATTATATGTACATGCAATCACAAGAGAAAGTTAAAACTTGTTAATAATAAGCCACTTGTGGCAAGTAAAGAGGAATTAGAAGCTAACCCAAGAAGTGAAAGCGCTAAACTTAGGATAGCTCAAAGAGTATAGGGAGGTATATTATGTCATCTGCAGCGAGAAAATTATATGATAGTCCAGTTTATTCGCAAGAAAGAACAATAAGTAAGCCACTAGTTAAAAAGAATTTAAAGCGTAGAACAAAAGCAAAGGAGAGAGTTATCAACGTATCTTTCGTAAGAACTGTTTTATGTGCTATAGCTCTTGGAATTGTTTTTACTATGCTTGTTTTTTGCGCAGATAGAGTGACTAGAGTACAAAACTCCATAAATCATAGTAACGCTGAGATCAATAGGCTAAAAACTACTCTTATAGACGAGACAGCAAAGCTTGAAAGCCTTAAAAATGCAGGTGCAATCGAATTCGAAGCTAGGACTAAGCTTGGAATGATATACCCTAACGAAGCCCAAATTTTAAACATAAATACTAATAGTAAAGAAGAAAAAGAGATTGATGATAAAGTTATTGTTAGTCTTGATTCAGATATCGATAAAAATATAGAAGAAAGTGAAAGAAAATGAAAACGCCGACAAGCGATAGACATAGAAGACCGAAAAAGACAGGCAAGTCTAAAATTCCTAACAAGTATAATAGGATTTTGACTGTTCTGGCTTTTTTTGGATTAATAATTACATTATTTTTAATACAGCTATTTAAAGTGCAAATATCTGACGCAAAAGGATATAAGGAGTACGCTGTAGGCCAATGGACTAAGGCGGTGAGCCTTGGTAATCAAAGAGGCTTTATATACGACAGAAACAATAAACCTTTAGCTGTTAACAAAAATATAGTTACTTTTTGGAGTGTTCCATTCAAAGAAGATGAGAATGAAAAAGAAGAGGCTAAATTAAAAAGAGAAAAAACTTATAAAGAGATAGCCGAAGAAGTCGCATCTAAGATAGCTGAAATGACTGGAGAAGACTCAAGAGATGTATATGACAAAATTACATACGAGAGCAGAATTAGAGTCGTTCCTGAGATGGAGTTAGATGATTATAAAAAATTCAAGGAAAGCATGGGCAAAGTAAAGTTCAGAACAGTACTTGAAGTAGAAGAAAAGGCAAAGAGATATTATCCGTTCAATGATTTAGCATCACAGCTTATAGGTTTTAACAACATTGACAACGTGGGTATCAACGGCCTTGAAGTAAAACTTAACGATGCTTTGGAGGGAAGAGCTGCTAGAAAGGTTCAACAGCTTGAAGCCAACATGGTTAACGCGCTTCCAAATCAAGAGGCGAGAATAATTGAGGGCAAAAAGAGTGTCAACGTAGTTTTAACTATAGACGAAAAACTTCAAAGAGAAGTAGAGAAGATTGCCGATGCGGCAAGGGAAAAACAAAGTGCTGAGTCAGTATCCATCATAGTTATGGATCCGAGAGATTCATCAATACTAGCGCTAGCGAATACTGGTAGATACAATTTAAACGAACCAAGAAAAAAACCTGACGATGTTGAAGAAGAAGTTTGGGACGAAGCTAAAGATGAAGAGAGAAACCAAATTTTATTTGATAAATGGCGTAATAACGCGATAAGTGACTCGTACGAGCCAGGATCAGTATATAAGGTCATAAATTTAGCTGCTGGTCTTGAAGAGGGCAAGCTTAATGACAAGATGACTTTTTCATGTACAGGCTCAATAGATGTTTTTGGAAGAACCTTGTCATGCGCTGAGCACATGGCGCACGGCACACAAAATATATCACAGGCACTTAACAATTCGTGTAACGTTGCCTTTGTTCAAATTGGTAATATTTTAGGCAAAAATGATATACTTAGATACGCTAAAGCCTTTGGTTTTGGCGAAAAAAGTGGAGTTGACCTTCCAGGTGAAAGTTTAGGTATACTTCCAACAAATCCAAATACCATAGGTCCAGTTGAACTTGCGACTATGTCATATGGTCATGGCCTTGCGGTTACACCTATACAAATGGCGAATGCAATTTGCGCTGTTGTTAATGGCGGAACACTTTATAAGCCAAAATTAGTTTTAAAAACAGTTGATGACTTTGGAAATGTTATAGACACACCAAAGAGCGTTGTTAGAAGAAAAGTTATTTCTAAAGAAACAAGCGAGCACATGAAAAAGCTCCTTGAAAGCGTTGTTAGAGACGGTTACATCAAAAGATCTAGAATAGAAGGCTACAGAATTGGCGGTAAGACTGGTACAGCGCAAAAAATTGTTGACGGAAAATACAAAAAGAACGCCTATATATCATCCTTCGTTGGGGCATTTCCGATTGATAATCCAGAATTTGTTGTATTAGCAATTGTAGATGAGCCAAGAAGTGGTATTGTTTATGGTTCTTTGGTAGCGACACCTATTTTTCAAGATGTAGCTAAATTTATTATTGATTACTATAAGATACCACCAGCAAGTGAAGTAAGCAGCGTTCAAAATGAAAAAGTACAAGTGCCAGACCTTAAAGACAAGACCATGGGAGAGGCAGGACTTGAGCTTGCAGACCTATCTTTAAGCTTTGACACTAATTACAAAGAATATACAGATGAATCGCTAATCATTTCACAAAGCATCAAGCCAGGCATTTTCGTAGACAAGGGAACAGTTATAACGCTTGATGTTGAAGTAAAAAAAGATGATACTATATTGACGCCTGATTTTAAAGGCATGACGAGAGACGAAGCTTTTGGACTTGCTGAAAAAGTTGGGCTTAAGCTGAAAATTGAGGGCGATGGACTTGTTAAAGAGCAAAGACCTGAACCAGATAAAGAACTTAGGAAGAATTCTATAGTAGAATTAAAATTGGGGGACTAAGATGATTAAAAATATAAGTGTATATAGTGTAATCATAGCAATACTAAGCTTTGCTTTGGTATGCATACTTGCGAAAATTATCATACCTGAGCTAAGAAAGTACAAGCTTGGACAAAATATAAGACAAGAAGGACCTAAGTCTCACTTAAAAAAGGCAGGCACACCAACTATGGGAGGCATATTATTTGTACTAAGCTCCTTAATCAGCGTGCTTGTATCTAAACTTTTAGGCTTTGTTTTTACAAAAGAAATTATCTTACTGGCTTTAGGCAGCACTGCCTATGGCCTTGTAGGCTTTTTAGATGATTATATAAAATTCTTTATGCATAGAAATTTAGGTTTGAGAGCATATCAAAAATTATTCTTGCAAATGATTTTTTCGGCTCTTATAGCTTATTTTGCATATAAACTTGTGGGTACAAAGGTATTTATACCATTTTATAAAGAAGTCGATTTAGGCAAGTGGGTAATTTTACTAAACTTCTTTATATTAGTTGCCAGCACAAATGCAGTTAACTTAACCGATGGACTTGATGGACTTGCAACAGGTGTTATGTCAATCATATTATTGACACTTGCGATATTTTCATTAAAGATTTCAAATATGACTACTTATGCCTACTCAATAATTATGTTTGCATCACTTTTAGGCTTTTTAATCTTTAATAAATATCCAGCACAAATATTTATGGGCGACACAGGCTCATTATTCGTAGGAGGCGTACTAGCGATACTCACAATATTACTAGGCTTGCACTTCTATATGATTATTTATGCGCTTGTATTAATTTTTGAAACACTTTCAGTAATAATACAAGTATTAGTATTTAAAAAGACAGGCAAAAGAGTTTTTCTTATGAGCCCACTTCACCATCACTTTGAGATGAAAGGCATGAAAGAGACTAAAGTTGTTATGATGTTTTGCGCATGGACACTAGTTTTATGCGTCGCATCGCTAATAATATTTTTGAGGTGATATTATGGACTACAAAGGTAAAAATATTCTGATTTTAGGATATGGAATATCTGGTTATGGAGCTTCTTTATACTTTATAAGTAAAGGAGCTAATGTTTATGTTTACGACGACAACATGGATCAAATTTTAAAAGACAGAGCAAATGAAAACCTAGACGATATTAAATTTTTAACAAGAACTGAGCTTGACTCGATTGATTTTAGCTTTGTATTAAAGAGTCCTGGAATAAAGCCGTCATCAGATATAATTCGCTACCTTGTAGACAAAAACGTAGAGATAGTCTCTGATATAGAAATTTTATACAGAGATTTTAAAAATCATAAGTTTATAGTTATCACAGGAACCAATGGCAAGACAACTACAACGACTTTTATTGGAAAAGTTTTAAAAGACCTTGGATACAATGTCAATGTTATAGGCAATATTGGCGTTTCCCCTTTACTTGAAGCAGCTAATTACGATACACATGTCATAGAAGCATCAAGCTTCCAACTAGAGTACACAAAAGATTTTAAGCCAAACATCGCCATCATACTAAATATCACACCAGATCATTTGGATTGGCACGGTTCATTCAAGGCTTATGAAGAAGCAAAAAAGAAAATTTATCAAAATATGGACAAATCTTCATATTTGATACTTAATTATGACGATATCGCCTTAAATAAGGTAGAGCAAGACACAAATATACTATATTTCTCATCAAAAGAAAAAGATATAGTGGATATGAATTATATCGCACCAAACATTGTGGATAAAGATAAAAACATTGTCATAAACAAGGACGATATATTTATAAAGGGTCGTCATAACTATGAGAATCTCATGGCAGCGACACTTGCGCTAGAAGTTTTTGGCGTAAAAAGAGAAGATATTGTTAAAGAGATAAAAGATTTTAAAGGCGTTGAACACAGAATTGAATTTGTTAGGGAACTTGATGGAATAAGTTATTACAATGACTCCAAAGGAACTAATCCTGATGCTTCACTCAAGGCGGTTGAAGCCTTTGATAAAAGCATAGTTTTAATCGCAGGCGGTTATGACAAAAACATACCGTTTGAAGATTTTGCCTTTAAAACAAAAAATAAACTTAGAAGCCTAATTTTATTTGGACAAACTAAGGACAAAATAAAAGAAGCCTTCACAAATGTAGGTTATGACAATATAACTATGGTTAAAAACATGAGTGAAGCAGTTAGCGTAGCTAGATCACACGCACAAAAAGGAGATATAGTTTTACTATCACCATTATGCGCTAGCTGGGGAATATATAAAAATTATAAAGAACGTGGAATAGAATTTAAAAAATTAGTAAATGAGTTGAAATAAATGAAAAAGAGTAATGCACCTGATTATCACATTTTAATATCTGTAGTATGCCTAATAATTTTAGGTATCATACTTGTGTATACAAGCTCTTACCCTTATAGCTACAAGCTTGAAGGCGGTAAATATGGCGGAGTATACTTCCTTACAAGGCACTTAGTCTTTGTTTTGGCAGGGGCAATACTATCTTTAATTGCTTATAGGATTGACTACAAAAAGTATGATACAAGATTTTTTGTTAGTTTTATGATTATATCGAGCATAGTCTTAGTATTATTACTAAAGTTTACACCACTAGGTACAGACTTTGGTAAAGGATCAAGAAGATGGATTAATTTAGGCGGTTTTTCATTTATGCCATCTGATATAATCAAAGTAGCGGCAGTATTTTGTATGGCATCATACATGAGCAAAATTAATTTACGTAGAAGAAATTTACAAAACATCGTCGTAGTACCAGTAGCTATCATATTATTCTTTACTTTATTAATATACATACAAAAGGATTTGGGCACAGCTGTTACAGTTGCTGGAGCCTTATCAATTATGTACTTTATAGGCGGAGCGCCACTAGGAATAATACCACCAGCACTTGGACTTGCTGGTATTGGTATATATTTAGCGATATATAGAAATGAATTTAGAAGAAATAGATTTTTTGCTTATCTAGATCCAATTAAAAACATCAAAGATACTGGTTGGCAGCCAGCACAAAGTTTATTTGCTTATGCCAATGGCGGTCTATCAGGTGTTGGAATTGGCCATAGTACACAGAAATTCTTTTATATACCAGAAGTTTATAATGACTATATCTTAGCTGTTTGCGGTGAAGAATTAGGATTTTTAGGTATGATTTGCATTGTTGCCCTATTTTCTGTTATAATTATTAAAGGATATTTAACGGCTGCTAGAACAAAAGACAGATATGGCTTAATGCTAGCAAGTGGTATCAGCTCACTGATAGCTATACAATTTTGGATTAATGCAGCAGTATCAGTAAATTTAGTTCCTTCAAAAGGAATAACACTTCCATTCATTAGCTATGGAGGCACATCACTAATCATTTACATGGTACTAACAGCGGTACTGTTAAATATTTCTAAGAATGCAAATTCAGAGGTGAAATAATGCGATTTATCGTAACTGGTGGTGGCACTGGTGGACACATATACCCAGCCATGACCATAGCAAAGAAATTAATTGAAAATAATCATGATGTTATATACGTTGGCAGAAAGGGAAGTCTTGAGGAAAGACTGGTAGCTAAAGAAAATATTGAGTTTAAAGGCATTGACATAGTTAAAATACCTAAGAAAAATCCAAAAGATGCTTTTAAATTTTTGAGACTGCTTTTCAAATCTCTTGGCGAATGTAAAAAGATAATCAAAGATTTTAAGCCCGACCTTGTAATAGGAACAGGTGGATACGTTTCAGGTCCGCTTGTTTATGCTGCGCAAAAGAAAAAAATAAAATCAATGATATTTGAGCTAAACGTTCACGCTGGTATAACTACAAGGCTTTTAAAGAAAAGAGCGACTAGAATACTTGTTACTAACGAAAACACAAAAAAGCTTCTTAATAAAGAAGATATTACAAATATAGTTGGCATACCGATTAGAAAAGAATTTGATGACATTCACGACAAGGCTGATCATAAGTCTTATTATGATTTTGACAATGATAAAAAAGTAGTTTTATCCTTTGGCGGAAGCGGTGGACAAAAATCCATCAATGAAAATGTTCTTGACATGATCAAGAAACATTACAAAGATATGGACTTCAACATCTTTCACGTGAGTGGAACTTATTCATACAGCTGGTTTAAGGAAGAACTAGAAAAGGACGGGATTGATTATACAAAATCAAATGTTCGTGTTGGTGAGTATCTTTATGACATGCCAAAGGCTTTGATTGACGCTGACATGGTTATTACAAGCGCTGGAGCACTTACTCTTAATGAAGTTTCATGCGTAGCTAAACCAGTCATAATCATTCCTAAGGCTTATGTCGTTGAAAATCACCAAGAGTACAATGCACGCTATTTTGAAGATATGGGCGCTGCTAAGATGATTTTAGAAAAAGATCTTAACGAAGAAGTGCTTTTTGATGAGGTCAATAAAATACTTCATAACGACGATATTTACAAGTCAATGCAAGAAGGACTTAAAAAGATATTTCACAAAAACGCAATTGATGAAATATATGATATAATTATAAAAACTGTTTAAAGGTGAAATTATGGAACCAATGAGTAAAAAGGATATAAGGAGAAACAGAATAAGAAGACAAAGACAAAGAAGGAGAAGTCTGATGAGATTTTTCGTAATAAGTGTTATTGTTTTTGCGTTTATTCTATTTATATTCAATACAAAACTCTTTGGACTAAAGCATATAAAAGTTGTTGGCAATAAAAATTTATCTGCTGATAACATTATTAAGGCGAGTGAACTTGAAATTGGCGAGAACATTCTTAAACAAAGCTTAACAGAAGCAAAAGCTAAGATTAAGACAAATCCTTATGTAGATGACGTTCACCTATCCAGATCTTCAAAGGATACTGTAACGATTGAGGTTAAGGAAAGATTGATAGCGGCAGAATTTTTTAGCGACTCAAAGTACATTTACATAGATGATAAGGGCACAGTTCTTGAGAATAGCACTTCTTATAAGGAAGGTTATCCGCTTATAAAGAATTTTGACAAGACTCATCTTGAACAAGGCGAAAACTTTTATAATACTGAGGTTGGCGCTTCGCTTGAAGAGCTGATAACTGAAATAAGTGCGAATAACTTAGTTAAAGATATCAAGACTATAGAAAAGAACGCTGATTTAGAAGTTTCTATGAATTATAGGAGTGGGCTTGTTGTTCAGCTTGGCGAATTAAAGGATATTAGATACAAGATGAAGGTTTTAAATGAGATTATGACTAAGCTTAAGGACAAAGGACAAGTGCCTAAGATGATCATGTTTAACAAGGGCAAGGCGCCTGTTGTAGTTTTAGATACGGGTGAGTAGATGAAGATAGATAAGAAAAAGATATTATTCTTCGCTGCATGTGTACTTATAGGCTTTGCAATAACTATGCAGCTTAAGACGGTTAAAAAAACTGTTGGCAACCCTCTTAATGTAAAGAGGGTTCAAGAGCTTGCTCAAAGAGTAAAATCACTTGAAGAGGAAAGAGACAGCTTATTGCAAAAGCTTGACGAGGCAGAAGATAAGCTTAGAGATTATGAAAAACCTGGTTCGAGCAATAACGAGGTAGCAAAAAAATTATACGAAGAAACTGAAAAATATAAAATGATAGCTGGCTACACTGACTTAAAAGGCAAGGGCATAATACTAACTATTGATGAACCAAAACTTGCCGATGGAGAAGTGAGCTTTGGCATACAAAACGATATAGATTTGCTTTTAAGCGCAATAAGCGTTTTAAATAGCGCTGGAGCAGAGGCTATATCCATAAATGAAGAGAGATACACATCATTTACAGAGATAGTAAGCGCAGGTAAACATATTGAGGTTGGTGGCGTTAGCACATCCGCGCCTATTGTAATAAAGGCTATAGGAGACGCGGGCACGATGCAATCAGCGATTGAGTTTAAAGGCGGAATTAAAGATGAACTGCAAAATTATAACTATCAAGTTATTTTAACTGTAAAGGACGATATAGTTATACCAAGATGTAAGAAGAGCATAGATTTTTTATATGCAAAGCCTGTTTATGAAGTGCAAGAATGATGCATAAGATTAAACGTGTTGCGCTTGTTATAATTTATCTACTTATAGGCATATTCTTAGGTTTATACTTAAAGACAGACAAAAAATTTTTTGAACCTTTAAGTATAAACAAGATGAAAGAGACAAGCATAAAGATAAAAAATTTAAAAACTGAGATTAAAAGTATTAATGATGAGCTTGATAAACAGAATAAAAAGCTTGAAACTTTGGATAAGCTTGTTAAAAATGACAGCGATTTTCTAGCTTTTTTAAAAGATGAAAAGCTTTTTTATGAGATGATATCGGGCGACGTTGACCTTGAGGGACCAGGCATAGTCGTGACTATCACTGAAGAGAGTGTCGATAGACCAGTTAAGAGAACTGACGTTATTCACGATAGCGATTTATTAAGAATAATTAACGATTTAAGAACATCTGGAGCAGAAGCTGTATCGATAAACGATTTAAGAGTTTATTCGAGGACTGGAGTTAAGTGCAATGGACCAGTTGTTAGGCTAAACGGCAGAACAAAGGGAGCACCATTCGTGATAAAGGCGATAGGTAATGGCGATAAATTATACTCAGCACTTAAGTCACCAGGCACTTTTGCTAGCATCTTAGAGACCATAAATCCAATTAAGCTAGATATAAAACAAAGTGAAAAAGTTTTAATTAAGAAAAAGATAGACGATGACAAAATTATATATTCACAGAACTTGACGGGAGAGGATAAAAAATGATTATTGCAATCATAGGTATAATAATTGGTGTGATTATTGGCTATGTAGTACCGTATAGCTACAATCCATATTATTCACTATATATATCCATGGCTTTACTTGCTGCGATTGACTCAGTTTTTGGCGGTATTAATGCTTACATGGATAAGAAATTTAACAATAAACTTTTTTTATCAGGTCTTATTGGTAACTCAATTATAGCTGCATTATTGACTTGGCTTGGAGATAATCTTAGTATTCCACTATATTATGCGGCGATTTTCGTCTTCGGAGGAAGAATTTTTAACAATTTTGCAACAATTAGAAGAAAAATACTAAACAAAATGTAAATTTTGTGGTAAAATATAAGTAATATAGTAAATAATTATATAATTAGTATAAAAGGAGGATTCGTAAATGATTGATTTTGATGTAGAAATTGACCAATTTGCTAAAATTAAAGTTATAGGTGTTGGTGGAGCAGGAAACAACGCTGTTAACAGAATGGTTGATGCAGGCGTAAAAGGTGTTGAGTTTATAGCTGTTAACACAGATAGACAAGCTTTAGCATCATCAAAGGCACAAAATAAGATTCAAATAGGTGATAAGGTTACAAAGGGCTTAGGCGCTGGAGCAAATCCAGAAGTTGGCTCACAAGCAGCTCTTGAAGATAAAGAAGGCATTACTGAAATGCTTAAAGGCACAGACATGGTATTTATCACAGCTGGTATGGGCGGTGGAACAGGTACTGGTGCTGCACCTATCATTGCGCAATTAGCTAAGGAACAAGGCATATTAACTGTAGGCGTTGTTACAAGACCATTTGGTTTTGAAGGTATGAAGAGAGCTAAAAACGCATCTCAAGGTATTAGCCAATTACTAGAAGTAGTTGACACACTAGTAACTATACCAAACGATAGACTTCTTCAAATAGCTGACAAGAAAACATCATTAAAAGATGCATTCATCATGGCTGACGAAGTATTAAAACAAGGTATACAAGGTATATCTGACCTAATCAGTGTACCAAATCTAATTAACCTTGACTTTGCTGACGTTAAGACTATCATGGAACAAAAGGGTATTGCTCACATGGGTATAGGTTTTGCTCAAGGAGACAACAGAGCAACAGATGCAGCTAAGCTTGCAATCAAGTCACCACTACTAGAAACATCTATAGAAGGATCTAAGTCTGTTCTATTAAATATCACTGGTGGTACAGACCTTGGCATGTTCGAAGTAAATGAAGCTGCTGACTTAATCAGACAATCGGTTGCTGACGATGCAAACATCATCTTCGGTGCTGGTATCGATGAAAGTCTTGGCGATTCTATTAAGATAACTGTTATCGCTACAGAATTTGAAGATGGATCTAAACCTGCTAAAAAAGATTCTAAAAAGGATTCTGAAGAAGTAGAAGAAAAGGACGAAGAAAAGAGAAGTGAAAATACTTCAAGCTTCGACGATTCTTTATTAGTACCTGATTTTTTAAAGAATAATTAATTATGAAGTGTCCTTTTTGTTCTTACGAAGATTCAAAAGTACTAGATTCAAGACCTACTAATGAGGGTACTGCGATTAGGAGACGTAGAGAGTGTCTTCGCTGTAAAAAAAGATTTACAACATACGAAAAAATTGAAGAAACACCTTTAATAGTTGTCAAGAAAAACGGAGACAGAGAGACATTTGACAGAAGTAAGATATTAAAGGGCGTAATCAAATCTTGCGAAAAAAGACCTGTTAGCTTAAGCCAAATTGAAGGCTTGGCAGATAGTGTTGAGGAAAAACTTATGAGTACGATGAAAAAAGAAGTTTCATCTAACGAAGTAGGTGAGCTTATTATGCAAGGTCTTAAGGAGATAGACCAAGTAGCTTATGTAAGATTTGCTTCAGTATATAGAGAGTTTAAAGATACTCAATCATTTATGAAAGAGCTCCAAAAGATAATAGACGAACAAAACAATTAAGCATAATAAATGCCTTTCTTGGATTTCCAAGAAAGGCATTTTCTATTTATAATAATATTTATTTATTTTTTTTATTTATTTTTTAGGTATACATTGTCATACCATTTTTGTTTTGAATTTATCAGTTTTTCAAAAACTGCATTTTTGCACTTATAAAGATTTTCGTGAAGCGCTTGACAGTCCTTTAAATCATTTAGAGTTAAATCTGGATAATCTTTTAGTCCATAAGTACCATCAACAAATCTTGCATATTCAAGATTGCCATCTTTTTTAATCCACATATCGCAAGTTGCTTCAACACCTTTTATCATCTTTTTAATAAAGGCGCTGTTTTTATTTTCTTTTTTAAGAATATCTTCATACATTAGAGCCTTTAGCCCCATTAAGTGATGGTTTAGTGATGAGTGCGTCATGCCGATGTAATATTCAGCACCGTAGTCCATAACTAGAAATGCATCATCGATATATGGAACTTTAATCGCATTTTGTTCAGCATATTTCTTATAATAAGTTAAAACTTTGTCCGCGATATTTATATATTTTTCATCCTTAAACATACTATACATTCTTAAGCAAATGTAAGCGTAATCAAGGTTCCATCTCGTATCGAAGTAGCCTTTGCCGATGTTGTAGTCAGCCTTTAGCCACTCGCTTCTATAAGGGATAGGATAGTAACCGTCTTCATTTAGCTTTTTAGCTGTATCGTCAACAAGTTTTGCTGTTATCACTTGAGCAAATTTACTATCAATCACATCTAAAAGAGAGTTTGCAATGTATATAGCGCCTTGCATAAAGAAATAGCTTTCTTTATATGGTACTGAGCGCGGATTCATTTGATAGAAGTATCCATCAGGTGTTATACAGTGCTTAGGAATTCTAAATTTCGAATCAACAAGCTTAAATGCTTCAGGCGTTTGAAAAGCTTTTTCATCCATGCTAGCGTAACAAATGCTATATTTAATATTTTTTTGTTCATCTTTTATATCCTTTAGCTTTAATTTTATTTGTAGCTTTGATTTGTCATATAAAATTTCGCTCTCAATATTTACCTTATCAATAATATTGTCTTGTACATCTTTATATGCGTTAATGGCTGTGATTACATAGTATTTTTTGCCATTATTTAAAACAAGTATGTTTGGATTTTTAAGAGTAAAAGCTTTTTTTTCTGTATTGATTATTTTTGCTTTTTCATCGATATATTCAGCGTTTGCATCTTTTATTTCAATTGGAAAATCAATATCTAAACTGTCTTTGCCATCAAAAGTTCCTGTGATAAATTTAAGTTTGGCACCATTAAATTCAAAACCATCGTCCTTAGTCTCTTTAGTATCTTTTTCTTCTTTACTTTTCTCATTCTCTTTAGTTTCCTCAGTCTCTTTACTTTCTTCAGCATAAGCTGTATTTTTAAAGCTTAAAACAAGTGTTAGCACGCTTAAGACTAGTAAAAGTACAAATATATTAATTTTTGTTATTCTTTTTATCTTCATCATTTTACTCCTATATATTTTATATCTTTTTAATTTTAACATTATAATTATACATTAAAAGATTTAGATTTACAAGAGATTTAACAGATTTGAAATGATTTATAAAGAAAAATCCTGACCAATTTATGGCCAGGATAATGATGGGAATATTTGACCTACTCTATAATGATAGGTCCGTTGCTTGTTTTTATATCACCGAATAGAGTAAGTTCTGAATCGTTATTTAGTGAGGCAGTTGTAAGCTCGTCATTGTCTTTGTCAAGCTTGAATCTGTCGTCATCAAAGATGACTGGACATGTGTATTTATTAAGGCCTCTTAAATTTAATTTAACATTTTTACTTACGCTTTCTAATTCAAGTGTAACAGGTCCATTGCTATTAGTAACTATGATATTTTCAGCAGAGTTGAATATGTCTTTAACATCGACATAAGCGTTTGTTGTATGCGCTTCTAAATTAACGAATGGAGTGTTATTTAAAGTTATTTCTGCATTTGTTGTATTTATAAGCAAATCACTAAACTTTGAGTCTTTAATTTTTACTGAATCATTAGTAGTTTTTAGCTCTGACTTGCTGACGATGGAGTCTTCGATTCTGATGTAGTCGTTACTTGTTGTTAAATAAAGCTCATCGCAGATAATTGAGTCAAGTTTAATTTTATCGTTGCTTGTGCTTGCTTTTACAGTGGCAAAGTCTTGTGCAGGCACTAAAACTTTTAGACTAACAGCAAAATCTTTTTTTGTTAGCTCTGAGTAGTTTGGTTCGATAAGTATTTCTTTATCATCGATAAAGCAGTTAATAAACTCATATTTTTCTGGAATATCTTTTTTATTTGTATAATAAATTTTGCCATAGACTTCAATTTGATCAGAGCTTGATGGAAGTATCTCTATCTTTTCATTTGTATTATTTATAATTAAATTGTATTTTTTATTTTTGTCTAAGTCTAGCTTAAGTGTAGCAAATTTTTTATTTTTAAAGCTCTTGCTGTCATCAAAGCTAAAGTTTGCGTATACACGGCCATTTCTCATACCTTCTTCAGCCGTTTGTAAAGATTTACTTACTATCTTATTAACAAAGTTTGAGATTTTGCTCGCAAATTTATCCGATGCATCGAAGACATCGTAGTCATCTGCTTCGATATGAATTTCATTTCTTTTTTTATTTGGCTTATAAGCTTTTTCGCCTTTCTTTTCACTAACAGCGTTAAGAAGTTTTAGCGCCTCTTCTTCACTAATCTTGCCGTCCTTTAACATCTTAAGGATCATAATTTTTTCTTCAGACATTTTAACCCTCCTTTAATTCTAGAAGCATCTTTTCAGCTTCACTACTTGTAATTGTACCGCTATTTAAGAGCTCAAGAATTTCTTTCTCGCTAGTAGAACTCTTTTGATCAGAGATAATCTCGTTGATTTGATCGAGTTTTTTAATTACAGTAGGGTAGGAAATACCCAAGGCTCTTTCAATCTCTTTAATATTGCCTCTCTTTAATAAGAAAGTTTTGATAAAGTCAATTTGCTCGCTGCTGAGCTTGTAAAATGAATTATTTTCAAATCTTCCTTCTATAGTCGTGTTGCAATTGTCACAAACTAGCCTTTCTATGTATAGTTTTGAACCGCAAACAGGACATTCATTTAATGCTTTATTAATCATAAGGTCCTCCTTTATTAAGATTATACATCTACAAATTAAATATGTCAATATAATTTTTAAAATATTTTAAAAATATTTATAATTACTTTAAAAATATTAATATAAAAATTAAATAATTTAAGAGTGGACATCTTGAAACTTATTTGATATAATAAAAATGGTGAGAAAATGAATTTGTTTGACATGGAAAGAGAAAAAAATTTAAAACTGGGTCAAAATTTAGCTGAAAGATTTAGGCCGAAGAGTCTTGATGACTATATTGGTCAAGAGAAGGTTATTAATAAGAACTCTTTTCTATACAAAGCTATCAAGGCAGACAGACTTCCATCGCTTATACTATATGGACCTGCAGGTACTGGTAAGACTTCACTTGCGAACGTCATTGCTAACACGAGCAAATCGAATTTTATCAAAATTAGTGCTGTGGGTAGCGGGGTGAGCGATTTAAAGAAGGCAGTTGAAGAAGCCAAGAGACTTTTGGAAGAGAATAAAAAAACCATACTCTTTGTTGATGAAATACACAGGTTTAACAAGGCTCAGCAGGATTTTTTGCTTCCATACGTTGAAGATTCGACCGTGACTCTCATAGGTGCAACGACTGAAAATCCATATTTTGAGGTCAATAGCGCACTTATATCGAGATGCTTCATAATTAGGCTTGAAAAAATGAGCGAAGAAAATTTAATTAAGCTTGCTAAGAAAGCTTTAAGTGATGAGCTCAGTGGACTTGCTTCATTAAAGCCAAGCATAGATGACGACGCACTTGAGTATCTAGTTAGAATTTCTAATGGTGATGCGAGAAACATGCTAAATTTTTTAGAGATAGCTGTTTTAAGCCAAGATCCAGAAGCGGATTTAACTCGTCATATCAAGTTCGAGGATGTCAAAGGCTTAGTTTTTGAGAGAGCTCACTCCTATGATAAAAGCTCGACCATGCATTACGACACAATCTCAGCCTTTATCAAGAGCATGAGAGGCTCAGATCCAGACGCAACAGTTTTTTACTTAGCTCACATGCTAAACAATGGTGAGGACCCGCTCTTCATAGCGAGACGCATAGTGATATTTGCTTCAGAAGACATAGGACTTGCTGATCCAAACGCACAAACACTAGCGACGTCAGCATTTTACGCGGTTAAAGCCATTGGCATGCCAGAAGCGCGCATCATTTTAAGCAACGCAGCCATCTACATGGCACTGGCTGATAAGAATAACTCGACCTATGTTGCTATTAACAAAGCTATGGCGGATGTCGATAAAATCAAAGAATTCCAAATTCCTCTTTATATAAGAGATGCTCACAACAATGACAAGAAGGTCTTTGGCGATCACGCGGACTACAAATATCCGCATAATTATAAGGATAAAAAGCCTGAGCAAAATTATTTGCCTGAAGGTTTAGAAGATAAAAAATATTTTAACAATAATTAAGGAGGTCAACAAATGAAAGTTGGTATTAATGGTTTTGGTAGGATTGGTAGAGATGTAGCTAGAATTCTTGTTGAAGAGAACAACGGCTTAGAATTAGTTCACATCAATGCCTCAGGTGATTTAAAGACACTTGCTCATCTATTTAGAAATGATTCTCTATACGGTAGATTATCAGTTTCTTGTGAAGCTTGTGAAGATGGCTTCATGATTGATGGCAAGAAGATTACAAACACTCAATTTAGAGATCCGGCAGAAATTCCTTGGAAGGACTATGGAGTAGACATCGTTATCGACTCTACTGGAGCATTTAAAAACAACGAAACTCTTTACAAACACATAGAAAAGGGCGGCGCTAAAAAAGTTATTTTAACTGCACCTGCAAAGGGCGAAATCGATAAAACTATCGTTATGGGTGTAAATGAAAAAGAATATGACAAGAATAAACACAATGTTATCAGTAACGCATCTTGTACAACTAACTGTCTTGCACCATTAACAAAGGTTATTGAAGATAATTTTGGTATCAAAAGAGGCCTTATGACAACTATCCATGCTTATACTTCTGACCAAGTTTTACTTGACCACAAACACAAAGACATCAGAAGAGCAAGAGCAGCAGCTATGTCTATGGTGCCTACAACAACAGGCGCAGCAAAGGCAGTTGCACTAGTTATCCCATCACTTAAGGATAAATTAACTGGATATGCAGTTAGAGTACCAGTTCCAACAGTTTCTCTTACAGACGTTGTTTTTGAATTAAACAAAAATGTTACTAAGGAAGAAATCAACGAAGCTGTTAAAAAAGCGAGCGAAAACGAATTAAAGGGCATACTTGAATACGCCGAAGAAGAACTTGTTTCTGTTGACTACGTTGGCGACAGACACTCATCAATCTTTGATCCATTCTTAACTTTAGTTATAGATGGCAATCTTGTAAAGGTAGTTTCATGGTATGACAACGAATATGGTTACAGCCACAGAGTAGTTGACCTAGCAAAATACATTGCTGATCAAGAATAATTATTATAAAAGGATAAAATAATGAAAAAAACATTAAAAGATTATAATTTTGATGATAAAACAGTTTTATTGAGATGTGATTTTAACGTACCAATGAAGGATGGTGTTATCACTGACAATAAACGTATATTTGAGTCTCTTCCTACAATCAAGCACCTTCTTGATAATGGCGCAAAAGTAATTATGATGAGCCACTTGGGCAGACCAAAGGGCGAATATAATTTAAAATATACTTTAGAGCCAGTTAGGGACGAGATTGAAAAACTTCTTGGAAGAGATGTAAAATTCATCTCTTGCCCTGAAGTAGTTAATGACGAAGTTAGAGAAGCAGCTAAAAATCTTAAAAAAGGAGAGCTTCTTTTACTAGAAAATACTAGATTTAGAAAAGAAGAAGAAAAATGCGACGAAGCTTTTTCTAAAGAGTTAGCAGACCTTGCAGATATCTATGTTAATGATGCTTTCGGCACTTCACACAGAGCTCACGCATCAAACGTTGGTGTAAGTAAATTTTTACCATCAGCACTAGGCTTTTTAGTTGAAAAAGAAATGAATATCATGGCGAAAGAGCTTGACGAGCCTAAGCATCCATTTATCGCTATACTTGGCGGATCAAAGGTATCTGATAAGATTGGCGTAATAGAAAACCTATTAAATAAGGCTGATAAGATACTTATTGGCGGCGCTATGGCATTTACATTCTTAAAGGCAAAGGGCATGAACGTTGGTAAGAGCTTAGTTGAAGACGACAAGTTAGATCTTGCGCTTGAACTATTAAAAAAGGCTGATGCAAAGAAAGTTGATTTGGTTCTACCAGTTGACGCTTTATGCGCTAAAGAGATAAAAGAAGATGCTGAAGCTGAATGCTATGAAGTAAATCATATACCAGAAGATTTGATGGGCCTTGACATAGGACCAGAAACTATCGATGTTTTTACTAAAAAATTATTGGGAGCAAAAACTATAGTTTGGAACGGACCTATGGGCGTATTTGAAATGGATAAATTTAAAAACGGCACTAATGCCATCGCTAAGGCACTTGCAAACTCTGATGCGACTACCATAGTCGGCGGAGGAGATAGTGCGAGCGCTGTTCAAAAAGCTGGCTACGAAGAAAAAATTACACATGTTTCAACTGGCGGAGGCGCTTCACTTGAGCTAATGGAAGGAAAAGTGCTTCCTGGCATAGCTGCTATTAATGATAAATAAGGAGACAAATTTGAAAAAATTTTTACTTGCTGCAAACTGGAAGATGAATATGGACGTAAAAGAGACAGAAAGCTTTTTCAAGGATTTGAGCCTAAAGCCAAATGACTCTTATGACGTTTATGTTGCAGTTCCATTTACAGATATTTATTTAGCAAATAAAACAAAAAAATTTAATGAAATAAAGATAGGTGCTCAAAACATCTACTTTGAAGACAAGGGAGCTTTTACTGGCGAGATTAGTACTTCTATGATTAAATTATGTGGAGCGGATTTTGTCATCATCGGTCACTCTGAAAGAAGAGAAATTTTCGGTGAGTGCGATGAGATGATTAATAAAAAAGTTTTGAAGGCGATAGATGATGATGTAGAAGTAATTCTATGCGTTGGCGAGACTTTGTCTGAAAGAGAAGATGAAAAGCACTTTGAAAAGATTGAAAAACAATTAAAGGCTGACCTAGTAGGCGTAGACGCAGCTAAATTAGATAACTTCGCCATCGCCTACGAGCCAATCTGGGCAATAGGTACAGGCAAGAGCGCTTCTAAGGAAGACGCTGAAGAGATGTGCCGCTTTGTTAGAGAAAAAGTTAAGGAAATGAATCCAAATCTTGAAGCAAAGCTTAGAGTGCTTTATGGCGGCAGCGTAAAAGGGGCAAACGCAGCTGATTTATCTAAAGAAGAAAATATCGATGGATTCTTAATCGGTGGCGCTTCACTAAAGACTGAGTCTTTTGAAGCCATTGCTAAGGAGATATAAGATGTCAAAAGCTATATTAATAATATTAGATGGTTTTGGAATCGGTAAAGATAACGACGCAAACGCTGTATATAGAGCCAATACGCCGACAATCGATAAATTATTTAAAGATTGTCCTAATGCGAAATTACAAGCGAGCGGCGAATATGTAGGCCTACCCGATGGCCAGATGGGTAACTCCGAGGTTGGTCACTTAAACATAGGTTCAGGAAGAGTTGTTTATCAAGATCTTTCTATGATCAATAGAGACATTAAGAACGGAGATTTCTTTAAAAAAGAAGAATTTCTTAAGGCGATTGAGCACGCAAAGAAAAATAATACAAATCTTCATTTGATGGGTCTACTAAGCTATGGTGGAGTTCACTCGCACATCGATCACATCAAGGCACTTCTTGATTTATGCAAAAAAGAGGGCGTGGGCGATAGAACTTATCTACACGCGATCTTAGATGGAAGAGATGTAGGCATACACTCAGCTGAGAACGATGTGAGCGAAATTATTGCTTACATGAAAAATAATTCTTGCGCTCATCTTGCTTCAATCAGCGGCAGATACTATGCCATGGACAGAGATAAGCGCTATGACAGAACAGAAAAATATTACAAAACTGTCACATCTAAGACGCCTGAACTTGTTTCGGATGATGCTATAGATACGATTAAAAAATCTTACGAAAAAGATGTCACAGATGAATTCATTTTGCCATGCGCAATTAAAAATGCTGGTGAAGTGAATGAAGTAAAATCGGGAGACAGCATTATCTTTATTAATTTTAGACCGGATAGAGCAAGACAAATTACAGATGCTTTCACTAATAAAGATTTTTCTGGATTTGAAAGAAAGTTTTTGGATGACATTTATTATGTGTGCATGACAAATTATGACTCAAGCTTTAAAAATGTTCATATCGCTTATAAAGATGAAGAGATAGTGAACACACTTGGAGAAGTTGTTTCAAAACATGGCTTAAAGCAATTGCGTATAGCCGAAACAGAGAAATACGCTCATGTAACATACTTTTTCAATGGCGGCCGCGAAGAAAAATTTGCTGATGAAGACAGAATTTTGATAAATTCACCAAAGGTAGCGACATACGATTTAAAACCTGAGATGAGCGCTTATGAGCTTACAGATAAGCTAGTGAGCGTTATGGCAGATTATGATTTAATCATATTAAACTATGCAAACACAGACATGGTCGGACACACAGGAGTTGTTCCAGCCATAATCAAGGCGGTAGAAACAGTTGATAGCTGCCTTGCAAAACTGTTAGCAAAGGCAAAGGAATGCGGTTTTACAGCCATAATCACAGCGGATCACGGCAACTGCGAGGCAATGTTTGATGAAGATGGTAAACCAATCACATCACATACGACAAACCCAGTCCCTGTAATACTTTTTAACGACGGAAAGCATAAGCTTAAAGATGGCGTGCTAGCAGACCTAGCACCATCACTATTAGATATATTAAATATAGAAAAGCCAAAAGAAATGACAGGCGAGAGCCTATTGGTATCGGAGGAATAAAATGAGTAGAATTATTGATGTATTTGCTATGGAAGTCTTAGATTCAAGATCTAACCCAACTGTAGAAGTAACAGTTTTAGCTGAATCAGGAGCAATCGGATCAGCTATAGTCCCATCAGGAGCATCTACTGGCGAACACGAAGCCGTAGAACTTAGAGATGGAGATCCAAAGAGATACGCTAAGAAAGGCGTGTTAAAGGCAGTTGACAATGTAAACAACGTTATCGCACCAGAAATTTTTGATATGGAAGTAACAGACCAAGTATCAATTGATAAATTAATGATAAACCTAGATGGAACAGAAAATAAGGGCAAACTTGGTGCAAACGCTATACTTGGCGTTTCGCTAGCAGTTGCTAAATGCGCTGCAAATGAATTAAATATGCCGCTTTATAGATATATCGGCGGAACTAATGCAAAAGTTTTACCAGTACCTATGATGAATATTTTGAATGGTGGTCAACATGCAGATAACAACGTAGATATACAAGAGTTTATGATTATGCCAATAGGCGCAGAAACATTTAGAGATGCACTTAGAATGGGATCAGAAGTTTATCACAGCTTAAAGAATGTTCTTAAAGAAAGAAAATTAGCTACAGGCGTTGGTGATGAAGGTGGTTATGCACCAGACTTATCAAGCAATGAAGAAGCAATCGAAACTATAATCGAAGCTATTGAAAAAGCTGGTTATGAAGCAGGCAAGGACATCTATTTAGCTCTTGACGTTGCTGCGAGCGAATTATATAACGCAGATACTAAAAAATATTATCTAAAGAGCGATAACGCAGAGCTAACAGACGAAGAAATGATTAATTACTACGTAAAATTAGTTAATAAATATCCACTTTACTCAATCGAAGATGGCTTAGATGAAAATGACTGGGACGGCTGGAAGAAATTAACTGAAAGATTAGGAGATAAGATTCAATTAGTTGGTGATGACCTTTATGTTACAAATACAAAGAGAATCAAAAAAGGTATAGAAGCTCACACAGCTAACTCAGTTTTAATCAAGCTTAACCAAATCGGTACATTAACTGAAACTATCGAAGCAATCGAAATGGCTCACAGAAATCATTACACAGCAGTTATTTCACACAGATCAGGTGAAACAGAAGATACAACAATCGCAGACCTTTCAGTTGCACTAAACACAGGACAAATCAAAACAGGTGCACCAGCTAGATCAGAAAGAGTTGCTAAATACAATCAACTTCTAAGAATCGAGTACATGCTTGATGATACAGCCATTTATGCAGGCAAGAGCATATTAAAAAAATAATTTAATAAAATATTTTACATGGGATGAGTTATATGCGCTCATCCCATTTTATTTTGCCTCACTATTAAGATAGAAAAAATTTAAGAATAAAAAATTTTATAAAATTCATTTAATGAGCGAAACGATATGAACTCAGTATAAAGATATTAAAAATGAATTTTTATAAAAGATATTAAATAAGAAAAAAGCATTGCAAAATAAATGCTCTTGTGGTAAAATAGATATGTTATAAGAGAGAATGGAGGTGTGTGTATGAATTACGTATTGTATGCACTAGTTGCAATTTCAGCTTTAGTATTAACTATATCAGTAGCAGCTACTGAAGGGGATGATCAAGGCTTACAAGCATTAGGCGGTTCTGAAAGTATTTGGGGCTCTAAAAATCCTACAAGAAATGTTGTTTTAAAAAGAATAACAACAGTTTCATCAGTTGTGTTTATGGTAACAACTTTGATATTAGCAGCTTTATAATAATAAAATAGGAGGAAGAAATGGACAAAATTTTAATCATAGCTCCTATAATCGGAGCTATAGCACTATTATTTGCTTTAGTTAAAGCTCTATTTGTTACTAAGCAAGAAGCTGGTAACGAAAGAATGAAAGAGATTGCTGGTTACATTCAAGAAGGCGCTCTTGCATTTTTAACAAGAGAATACAAATATTTAGCAATATTTATCGTTGTATTATTTGTAATTCTAGCTCTATTAATCAACATCGGTACAGCTGTATGTTATTTAATAGGTGCTGTATTCTCAATCTGTGCTGGATACATCGGCATGACAGTAGCTACTAAAGCTAATGTAAGAACTGCAAACGCAGCTAAGGAAAGCGGTATGGGCAAGGCTCTAAACGTTGCTTTCTCAGGCGGTACTGTTATGGGTATGTGCGTTGTAGGTTTAGGTTTACTAGGTACTAGCATTGTTTGGATGATATTCAAAGATGCAAACATCGTTACAGGTTTTGGTTTAGGTGCTTCATCAATCGCTTTATTTGCAAGAGTTGGTGGCGGTATCTATACAAAAGCTGCAGACGTTGGTGCTGACTTAGTTGGTAAGGTTGAAGCTGGTATACCAGAAGACGACCCAAGAAACCCAGCTGTTATCGCTGATAACGTTGGTGATAACGTTGGTGACGTTGCAGGTATGGGCGCTGACTTATTTGAATCATATGTTGGAGCAATTATTTCAGCTATTACTTTAGGTGCACTAGCATTTAGCGACAATGGTATTTCATTCGCATTAGCACTATGCTCAGTTGGTATCGTTGCATCAATCATCGGTACATTATTTGTAAAAGGCGATAAGAACCCTCAAAAAGCTCTTGATATGGCAACTTGGGGAAGCTCATTAATCACTATAATCGCTTCTTACTTCTTATCTACAAAGATATTAGGCTCAATCCAACCATTCTATGCTATAGTAGCAGGTGTTGTTGTTGGATTAATTATAGCAAAAGTAACAGAATATTATACAGCTGCTGAATATAAGCCAGTTCAAAAAGTTGCTGAAGAATCAGAAACAGGTGCTTCAACAAACATTATCGCTGGTTTATCAGTAGGTATGATGTCAACAGCTATCCCTATGATAGTTATTTCAATAGGTATACTAGTTGCATTCTTCCTAGCAGGCGGCGCAGCAAGCCCAGTAAATGGTCTTTACGGAATTTCACTAGCAGCTATAGGTCTATTAGCAACAGCTGCTACAACTATCGCAGTTGACGCTTACGGCCCAGTTGCTGATAACGCTGGTGGTATCGCTGAAATGTGCGGTCTTCCAGAAAGCGTAAGAGATATCACAGATAAGCTAGACTCAGTTGGTAACACAACAGCAGCAGTTGGTAAAGGTTTTGCCATCGCTTCAGCTGCACTTACAGCTCTAGCATTATTCGCTTCATATACTCAAGCAGTTGGACTTGAAAAGATTGACTTAACAAATCCATTAACAATAGCAGGTGTATTCATCGGTGGTATGCTACCATTCTTATTCTCATCATTAACTATGGATGCAGTTGGTAAAGCTGCTAACCAAATGATCGAAGAAGTTAGAAGACAATTTAAATCAATTCCTGGTATCATGGAAGGAACTGCAAAACCTGATTACGGCAAATGCGTAGACATTTCTACTAAGGCAGCTCTTAAGGAAATGGTTATCCCAGGACTTCTAGCTGTTGTATGCCCAGTACTTGTTGGTGTACTTCTAGGAACAGAAGCTCTAGGCGGTCTACTTGCTGGTTCATTAGTAACAGGCGTTCTTATGGCGATATTCATGTCAAACGCAGGCGGAGCTTGGGACAATGCTAAAAAGTATATTGAATCAGGAGTTCATGGTGGAAAAGGATCAGATGCTCACAAGGCAGCAGTAACAGGAGACACTGTTGGTGACCCATTCAAAGACACATCAGGACCATCTCTAAATATACTAATTAAATTAATGACAATAGTAGCATTAGTATTTGCACAAGTATTTGTTAGCTACGGTGGACTTATTATAAAATAAGATAAAATTGTAATTGGACTCCCCTTGATTTTAATGAGCGATGCTATTAAATAAGGGGAGCTTCATTTATAATATGGGTGATTTTATGGAAATAACAATTGACAATATTAAAATTAATTACATAATAGAAGGTGAATCAGAAAAGCCTGTACTTATACTTCATGGCTGGGGCGCTTCAATCGAAGCAGTCATGGGCATAGTTAACGCTTTGAAGGACACAAGAAGAGTTATCGCCATAGATTTACCAGGTCATGGCAAGTCATCTGAACCAGATAGAGTTTTTGGTGGAGAGGACTATGCAAACATTGTTAAGGCCTTTGTAGAGAAGCTTGGTATTAAAATATTTGACGGCATTGGTCACAGCTTTGGCGGCAAAACTTTGATACAAATTGCTTCTGAAGGCTATGAAAGACTAGATAAGATGGTTCTTATCGATGCTTCAGGGATACTTCCTAAGAGAAGTCTTTCATATTATTTAAAAGTTTATACATATAAATTCTTTAAAAAGCTTTATAGGCTAATCTTTTTTTACAAGAGTGAAGAAGAGCTTATGAAAAAGCTTTCAAAGAAATTTGGCTCTGACGATTACAAAAACACAAGTGGCATCATGAGAAAGACCTTTGTTAAGGTCGTTAACGAGTCTCTTCTTGATAGACTGGATTCTATCAAGAACGATACCCTTATATTGTGGGGCAAAGATGATGATACAACTCCATTATATATGGGTAAAATTATGAATGAGAAGATAAAAAATTCTGCTCTGGTTGAACTTGAGGGCGGACACTTCTCTTATGCAGATGATTATCAAATATTTTCACGAGTAATTAGATCTTATCTTAGTAAGGAGGAACTATGATAGCTATATTTATATTCTTGCCAATTTTATTAACAGTTTTAATATATATACACTCTTTAGCATTTTTCCAAATAATGCAATTAAATATGTATATTTCAAGCGAATACGAAGCTTGGCTTAAAAATTTTGGCTGGCTAAAGAACGCTTTAAAAAAATTAAAACCTGGCGATAAAAAGCCTTTAGTCTTTACTGATAGGATGAAGAGGATGATGAAGATATTTGCTTTATTTAATGTAATTATCATGTATACATCAATCATCGCTTATCTAATATTTGGAGAAAAAATTGCGTTAGCATATTTACTAGTACTTGCCTTTATTTTATATATCATAAGAGCAAGAAGCGTTAAATGTGCAAATATACTAGCACTTCCAATTGAAAATAAAATTAATCACGGTTTTTACGTTGAGGCGCAAAATAAAATAAAAAAAGAAAAAGAAAATAAATTAAAAGTTGTTGGAATAACTGGCAGCTATGGCAAGACATCGACAAAACTTGTTTTAAATGACATTGTAAAGAATAGTTTAAAGACATATGCAACACCAAGTTCTTTCAATACACCTATGGGTATTTCAAAAGTAATTAACAATGAGCTTGAGAGCGGAACTGAAGTTTTTATATCTGAGCTTGGGGCAAGATATGTGGGCGAAATTAAAGAAGTGGCTGATCTTGTTATGCCAGACATCGCCATCATCACAAACATAGGCCCATGTCACATAGAAACTTTTGGCTCTATGGAAAATATTGTCAAGACAAAGTTTGAGCTTATCGATTCGCTTAAAGAAGGCGGTCTAGCTATATTTAACTACGATAATCCATATATTAAAGAAAAAGCGGCTGAGGTCAAGACTAGAAAGGTTTACATTTCGCTTGAAGACGACGCTTGTGACTATTTTGCTAAAGATATAAGCGTAGGAGAATTTGGTACTGAATTTACTCTTATTTACAAAAATAATGAGTACAAGCTAAAGACAAAATTACTTGGCAAGCACAATATTTATAACGTGCTTTTATCTGTGGCGGCAGCTCACGAGCTAGGCATGTCCATGGAAGATGTAGTTAAGGCAGTTCTTGATGTTAATCAAGTTGAGCATAGACTTTCTTTAGTAGAAAATCCAAATAATCTCATAATCATTGACGATGCATTTAACAGTAATCCAAGCGGCGCACAAGCGGCACTTGATGTAGTCTCTGAGTTTAAAGAGGGTAAAAAGATTGTTATCTCACCGGGTATGGTTGAATTAGGAGATTTACAATACGAAGAGAATAAAAAATTTGGTAAGAATGCAGCAGCTGTTGTAGATCACTTCATCATAGTTGCTGAAGTAAATAAAAAAGCAATTAAAGACGGTCTTATAGAAGGCGGCCTCGATGAAAGATTTATACATGAGTCAGCAAGTTTAAGTGATGCACAATTAATTTTACAAAAAATATGTCAAGCAGGCGACGTGATTTTATTCGAAAACGATTTGCCTGATAATTATTAGGAGTTGATAGAATGCTAAAAGTAGGCGTTATATTTGGCGGAAGAAGCGTTGAACATGAAGTTTCAGTAATTACAGGAATGCAAGTTATTGAGAACATGGATAAAGAAAAATTTCTTCCAATTCCAATATATATTACAAAAGAAGGTAAGTGGCTAAGCTCCGAATCCTTCAAAAATTTTAAAACATTTAAAGATGGAGACTTTTCTTCAGCTAAGAACGTTATGCTTGGCTGTGACTATGGCGATTTTAACCTTTATATAAATCCAGAATCAAAGTCAATGTTTGATAAAAAGGTTTATGAAACATTAGATATGGTTTTCTTTGCTCTTCATGGAACCAATGGTGAGGATGGATCATGCCAAGGACTTATTGAAACAGTTGGACTTCCATATACAGGAACTAATGTTTTAAGCTCATCAGTTGGCATGGATAAGGTTATAATGAAGGATGTTTATAGAGCCAACGGTCTTCCTGTAGTTAATTACAAATATTACTACAGAAGCAAGTGGAGAAGCTCAAAAGAAGAAGTTATGGCAGATATTGAAAAGAATTTAAAATATCCATTATTTATAAAGCCATCAAACCTTGGCTCTTCAATCGGCATATCAAAGGTAAAAAATAAGGACAATCTAGAAGAAGCTTTGATGATAGCCTTTAGTTATGACAAAAAAGTCATAGTTGAAGAATCAGTTGAAAACGCAAGAGAAATTAACTGTGCTGTAATGGGCTATGAAGAAAATGTTGAAACATCAGAATTGGAAGAACCATTAGATTTTAAAGAATTATTAACATTTGATGATAAATATGTATCAAATAAAAAGACTCCTGGCACAAAAACAATGAGAAATTTACTTAAAAAGGATGAACCACTAAGAGATGAGCTTGAAAGACTAGCTACAAAGGCATTTACATCGATTGATGCATCAGGTAACGCTAGAGTAGACTTACTTGTATCTAAAGATACTGGAAAGGTATATATCAATGAGATAAACACAATCCCTGGTTCAGTTGCCTTTTATCTATGGGAGCCAAAAGGATATTCGTTTAAGGATCTTATAACAAAGATGCTAGAGATAGCTCAAGCAGTTGACACTATGAAGAAGGAAACTGTTTACTCTTACGATGCAGAGCTCTTTAAACGTATCCAATATGGAAAGAAATTATAGGTGATAGAATGAAAATCAGGGAACTTGTAATGAATTATTTCAGCAGAGAGGATTATGTTCCTCAAAGCAAGAAGGATTTATTAAGAACTTTTAAGATTACGAAGAAAGATAAAAAAATATTTGAAAAATTACTTAAATCATTAGAAAAAGATAAAAAAATTATTTGCAGCAACAATAAATATTACACTTACAATAGTTCCCGTGTTATTACAGGAAAGTATGAGGCTAATAAGCGTGGATTTGGTTTTGTTATTGGCGATGAATTTGATGTATTTATTAGATTTGAAAATTCAATGTACGCCATGGACTCTGATGAGGTATGCGCGATAATTACAGATAAAAAGCCGGATGGCAATTTCGAAGGCAAAATCATTAAGATACTTAATAGAGCAACTAAGAGAGTTGTCGGCACTTATCAAGATAATGATAGCTTTGGTTTTATTAGATGTGACGATGTAAAGATAATTTATGATGTCTTTATCAATAAAAGTGCATCGAAAAACGCCAAGAATGGCGATAAAGTAGTTGCCGAGATTATTAAGTATCCAGACAAAAATAAAAATCCAGAAGGAAGAGTCGTTGAAATCATCGGCAAAGAAGATGATCCAGGCATTGACATAACTTCGATAATTAAGTCTTATGACCTTAGAGAATATTTTCCAAATAGAGTAAAAGATGAATTAGAAGAAATAAATTATGAGATAAATTCAGATGAGATAGCTCGCAGAGTCGATTACAGAGACTTATTAACTATTACTATAGATGGCGTTGACTCAAAAGATTTAGATGATGCCATCAGCTTAGTGAAAAATGATGATAAATATACTTTGTATGTGCATATCGCTGACGTAGCAAACTATGTCAAAGAGCGCACTTATTTAGACAAGGAAGCTTACTTAAGAGGCAACTCCTACTACTTGCTTGATAGGGTCTTACCAATGCTACCAAAGGAGCTTTCGAACGGGATTTGCTCACTTAATCCAAATGAAGATAGATTAACTCTTTCGGTTAGGATAGACTTTGATAAAAACGGTGAAGTCCTTAGCCATAAGATTTCTGAAGCAATAATTAATTCTGATTATAGGCTTAATTACCCGCAAGTTTCAGATTTTCTAGAAGGCAAAAAGAAGGCAAATGAGCTTGGACTTGAAGGATTAGAAGAGACTCTTAAGAATATGCAAGAGCTAATGAATATTCTTAACGAAAAAAGAAATAAAAGGGGCAATATTGATTTTGATATAGTCGAGACAAAAGTAATTTTAGATGAAAAAGGCAAAGTTATTGATATAAAACCAGAAGAAAGACGCGTTGCTAACAAGCTTATAGAAGAGTTTATGATAGCTGCGAACGAAACTGTAGCTAAAGAATATTTTATGAAAGATTTACCCTTCGTCTACAGAGTGCATGAAAAGCCAAAGAGAGAGAAGATGTTCTACCTTGCTGAATTTTTGAAACGCTTCGATTTATACATTAATCCAGATAATGTTACTTCGGCTGATATAGCAAACGTATTGAATCAGCTTAAGGGCAAAAAAGAGTCGGCACTTATATCAAATATCGTTCTAAGAACTATGCAAAAGGCGAGATACACTTATGAAGAGCTTGGCCACTTTGGCCTTGCATCAAAGTATTACTCTCACTTTACATCGCCTATCAGAAGATACTCAGACCTTATTATTCATAGAATTATCAAAGATTTTATCAATGGTAGACTTAAGGAAAGTAAAATCGTTTATTACGAGAAAAATCTTGATCAAATGACAAAACATATATCTGAGACTGAATTAGTTCAAGAAAAGGCAGAGCGCGATATAGTTCAAATGAAGTGCGCTGAGTACATGCAAGATAAAATTGGTAATGTTTATGTCGGAGAAATTTCCTCATTAACATCCTTTGGCGTCTATGTAATGCTTGAAAATACTATAGAAGGACTTTGTCACTTTTCAAATATGGACGATGATTTTTATTACTTTGATGAAACAGAATACAAAGTTATCGGCAAGGACTCTTTAAATGAATACAAGATAGGCATGAAAGTTAGGGTGGCAGTCGTTGACGCATCAAAAGAGACAAGAACTATTGATTTTAAAATTCTTGGAGTGGTTGAATGAAAGACGAAGATTTAAAAGTTGTAGCTAATAATAAAAAAGCGAGACACGATTATTTTATTGAAAAGATATATGAGGCAGGCTTAGTTCTTAAGGGAACAGAGGTTAAATCCATAAGACAAGGCAGAGTGAATTTAAAAGAAAGCTATGTCATAGTGAAAGATGGCGAAATCTTTGTATTTGGTATGCATGTAAGTCCTTATAAAGAAGGAAACATATTTAACGAAGACCCATTAAGAACGAGAAAGCTATTGTTAAATAAAAGTGAAATTAGAAGAATCTCTCAAGAGGTGAAACTAGCTGGAGCTACGGTAGTTCCCTTAAGACTATATTTTAAGAATGGCAGAGCCAAGCTTGAGATAGCACTTGCTAAAGGTAAAAAACTTTATGACAAAAGAGAGAGCCAAAGAGAAAAAGACATTAAAAGAAGTATTGATAGAAAGTATAAAATCTAGGAGGTAAGCAAATGAAAATCGGTGAATCAAGAGAAAATTATTTAGAGATGATACTAATGCTACAAAACAAAGGCATTAAGGTTAGAAGTACAGACGTTGCGAAGGCCCTTGATTTTTCTAAGCCAAGCGTTAGTAGAGCAGTTGGTATATTAAAAGAAGATGGTTATATCGAAGTTCAAGACGATGGCGAGCTAACATTTACAAAGGAAGGCGAAAAGCTAGCAAAACTTGTTTATGATAGGCACTGTACACTTAGAACTTTCTTTGAAAATATTGGCGTTGACCATGAGACTGCAAATGATGATGCTTGTAGGGTTGAGCACGTTATAAGCCAAGTTACATTTGATAAAATAAAGGAATTAGTTAATAAAGGTAATGAATAATATTTTAGATAGACTAAACGCGAGCCAAAGGGAAGCTGTTTTATATAACAGTGGTCCCTTATTAATCATGGCTGGAGCTGGATCGGGAAAAACAAGGGTCGTTACATATAAGATAGCTTATCTTATTGAGAATGGTTTTGCGAGCGAAAATGAAATACTTGCGATAACATTTACGAACAAAGCGGCAAAAGAGATGAAAGATAGAGTGGCATCGTTTTTAAATAAGGATGTAAGTCCAATGTGGATAGGCACTTTTCACTCGATAGCGCTAAGACTACTTAGACGCCACGCAAACCTTGTTGGATACACAAACAGCTTCACTATTTATGATAGAGACAATCAAATAACACTTATTAAGGACATACTAAAGGAGCTTGAATTAGATCCTAAGACTTATGTCCCATCATATTTCATAGCGCTTATATCTAATTTAAAGATGCGAAATATGGATGCTGACGAATATGAAAGCATTTCTGATAGCTATAGAAAGAAAACTGATGCAGAAGTTTATAGACGTTATCAAAAGAAGATGCTTGAGTATGACGCGATGGACTTTGACGATATGATAGTAAATTGTGTAAGACTTTTAGAAGAAAATGAAGACGTAAGACAAATCTATCAAGAAAGATTTAAATACGTTTTTGTCGATGAGTATCAAGATACAAATTTTATGCAATATAAGATGGCAAAGTTATTCTCGGATCTTTACAAAAACATCTGCGTGGTTGGTGACGCTGACCAAAGTATCTATGGCTGGAGAGGCGCTGACATTAGAAATATTTTAAATTTTGAAAAAGATTATAAGAATGTTAAGACCATACTTCTTGAACAAAATTATAGATCGACTAAGAATATTTTAAAGGCTGCTAACAAGGTTATCAAGAACAACGATGAGAGAAAAGAGAAGAATCTTTGGACTGACAATCAAGACGGGGACGATGTTTACTGCTACATAACACAAAGCAATGTCGAAGAGAGTTACTTTGTAGCGCAAAAGATAAAAGAACTATTGGATGAGGGATATAAAGAGAGTGATTTTGCTATACTTTACAGAACAAACGCTCAATCGAGATCCTTTGAAGATATGTTTTTGAAGTTTGGAATTAAATATAATATTGTTGGCGGAGTAAAGTTCTATGACAGAAAAGAAATTAAGGACATACTTGCCTATTTTAAATTTTTAGATAATACAAATGATTTTATCTCTCTTAAGAGAATTATCAATACACCAAAGAGAGGTATTGGTGATAAAAGCATTGAGAGCATCACGGGTGATATGATTAGTAAAAATATCAGCCTTTATGATGCACTATCGATTAGCACGAATAAAAAGATAAAAGAATTTTTTGAAGTGATTGAGTCAATCAAAAAACTTAAAGACAATGTTACTCTGTCAGAGCTATATGATTTAGTTCTTGATAGGACTGATTATTTAAACGCACTAGAGAGAGAAAATACTGTTGAAGCAAGAACTAGGATAGAAAACTTAGATGAGTTTAGAAACCTATTACTTGATTATGAAGATAACTATGATAATATCACTCTTAAGGACTTTTTAGGAGAGATATCACTTTTAACTGACCTTGACAAGACTGAGGACAAGGGCGGCGATGCAGTAACCATGATTACTATGCACAGCGCTAAGGGTCTTGAATATAATATAGTCTTCATAGTTGGCATGGAAGATGGCCTTTTCCCAAGCGAAAGAGCCATAGAAGAAGGTAGTCTAGAAGAAGAGAGAAGACTTTGCTACGTTGCTTTAACTAGAGCAATGAAAAAACTATTCTTAAGTTTAGCAAAAGAAAGAAGAGTTTATGGTCAAAGTATCATCTCAAAACCTTCGAGGTTCATTGACGAAGCAGAGGACGCAATCAAAGTAGTGAGCTACAGATCAGATAAATTTGACGAAAGACCTATACTTGAAAATGCTAGCCTGAATAAGAGCATTTATAAGGAAAGGGGCTTTGATAAAACTGTTTCACGCTTTAAATCATATGTTGGCACAGATAGTGCGCCGAGTGATAAAAAAGACATCAAGGCAGGAGACAAGATTAAGCACAAAGCTTTTGGCGAAGGCATGGTTGTTTCTGTCAATGGCAAGAACTTAACTATAAGTTTTCCAAATAAGGGTATTAAGATTTTGAATATTGATTTTGCACCAATAAAAAGGATAGATTGATATGGATAGGATGGAAGAATTAATCAAGAAGCTTGAGGAATACAACTATCATTACTATGTACTCGATGACCCGATAGTTTCTGATAAAGAATATGACAAGTTATATGATGAGCTAGTGAAGCTTGAAAACGAGACAGGAACTCATTTACCATACTCTCCAACACAAAGAGTTGGCGACGCTGTTCTTGATAAATTTGTTAAGCATACTCATCTTGGAAGGCTTTGGAGCCTTGATAAAGCACAAAGTTTTGATGCGCTCAGAGATTGGCGCGAGAAGAATCTTCGTTTTATAGAAGGATACAATGAAACGCATAGCGATAAACTTCCAAAACCTGAGTATATACTTGAATATAAATTCGATGGTCTTACTATTAATCTAACTTATGATGAAGGCATTTTAAAGATGGGGGCAACGAGAGGTACTGGCGAAGTTGGCGAAGAGATTTACGAGCAAGTCCTTACAATTAAGTCAATACCACTAAGGGTTAAATACAAAGGCAAGTTTGAGGTTCAAGGTGAGGGCCTTATGCCACTATCAAAACTTAAAGAATATAACGAAAACAACGAAGTCCAGCTAAAGAATGCAAGAAATGCGGCGGCTGGTGCACTTCGTAACCTTGATGTGAAAGAGACTGAAAAAAGGCACTTAATCACTTATCTTTACAATATTGCTTACATAGAAGGCAAAGAATTTCAAACGCAAGAAGAGATAGTCGCTTTTATAAAAGATAATGCACTGCCAGTTTCAAAATATCACAAAAAATTTTCTAATATGGAAGATTTATTAAAAGAGATAGAAGTGCAAAAAGAAGAAAGACTTAAGCAAGATTTTCTTACAGATGGCATGGTTATCAAGATAAACGATGTTAAAACGCAAAAACTTATGGGCTACACTAATAAATTCCCAAGATTTGCGATTGCATATAAATTTGAGGCACTTGAAACATCTACTAGAATCATTGGTGTTGAGTGGAATGTTGGTAGAAGTGCTAAAGTTACGCCAACTGCACTACTAGAGCCGGTTGATATAGGCGGCGTTACCATAAAGAGAGCGACACTTAATAATTTGGATGACATCAAGAGGAAAAAACTTCATTTAAACGAAAGAGTTTTGATTAGAAGATCAAATGACGTTATTCCTGAGATTATGGGTCCACTAAAGACAGACGAAGAAGTTTATGACATAGAGCAGCCAAAGTATTGTCCATATTGTCACAGCAAACTTTATAAAGAGGGCGTTCATTATTTCTGCCCGAATACTTTGGGATGCAAACCGCAACTAGTTAAGACCATAGTTCACTTTGCTTCGAAAGAGGCCATGAATATAGATGGCTTTAGCGAAAAAACTGCAGAATTATTCTTAGAAAAGCTAAATATAGATCAAGTGTCAATGCTATATGACCTTAAAGAAGAGGATTTACTTAAACTAGATGGCTTTAAAGAGAAAAAAGCAAGTAATATAATAAGTTCTATACAAAATTCAAAGACAGTAGAGCTTAAAAATTTTATTTACGCTTTATCCATTGCCAATGTTGGCGTTAAGACGAGCCGTGATTTAGCAGAGCATTATAAAACTATAGATAATTTCTTAAATGCAAGCTTTGATGATCTAGTGGCTATCGAAGACGTGGGCGATATAACTGCTAATGAGATAGTTTCATTCTTAACAGACGAAACTAGTAAAAAATCTATACAAAGTCTATTTGATCACGGAATAAAAGTTTTAGACGTAGAAGATAGCGGCGATAAATCACTTGAAGGACTTAAATTTGTTTTGACTGGAACACTTGAAAATTATACTAGAGATGAATTAAAAAACATTCTTGAAAATAAAGGCGCCAAGGTACAAGGCTCTGTCTCATCAAAGACAGACTATGTAGTTGTTGGCGAAAACCCTGGTTCAAAATTTGATAAAGCAAAGACTTTAAATATAAAGATACTACATGAAAATGATTTGAAGGAGTTGATATGATGGAGAAGAAGGACATCGAAAATCTATGTTACACAGCTAGACTTGCCATAGACGAGTCGGACATGGATACATTCACCAAAAAATTTAATGATATAATCAAAATGATATCAGTTGTTAACGAGCTTGATGATAAGGACATTCCAAAGACTTATCAAGTTAATGAGTACAAGGAGAGCTTATTAAGCAAGGATGAAGTCGATAGTGAATACTCATTATCAAAAGAGGACGCGCTTAAGAATGCGCCTGAAGAAAAATTTGGCTTCTTCAAACTAAAGAGAGTAGTAGAAGGGTAGTTATAGGTGTTATTTATGGATATTACGAATTTAAAAGCATGGCAATTAAAAGAAAAAATCGCTAATAAGGAGCTAAAAGTTTCAGAGATAACAGAAGCTTTTATCAATAGAAGCAAAGATATAGACAAAGATATCAATTCATTTACATCACATGACTATGAAGGAGCGCTAGCAAAGGCAAAGTCACTAGATGAGAAAGAACCAAGCGGTAAATTATTCGGTCTACCAATAGGGATTAAGGATAATATCTCTGTTAAGGGTATGAAAAACACTTGTGCATCGAAGATACTTGAAAATTACGAAGCTGTTTTTGATGCGAATTGCATTGAACATATCAATGAAGAGAATGGTATTATCATAGGTAAATTAAACATGGACCAATTTGCTATGGGAGGTTCAAACGAAACATCATACTTTGGTCCAGTTCATAACCCACTTGACTTAAAGAGAGTCCCAGGCGGCTCATCAGGCGGTTCAGCTGCAGCAGTTTCATCAAGACAAGTACCTCTAAGTTTAGGTACAGATACAGGTGGATCAGTTAGACAACCAGCTAGTTATTGCGCGTGCGTTGGATTTAAGCCAAGCTATGGAACAGTTTCAAGAAACGGGGTAGTATCTTTATCAAACACACTTGACCAAGTATCAACATTTGCAAACGATGTAAAGGACGTAGCACTTATCACAAGTGCCATCGCTCACAAGGACCACAGAGACTTAACAAGTCTTTCCAATCCTATTGACGAAATCACTTACACATATGACGATGCCATCAAGTATTTAAAAACACTTAAAGTTGGCGTGCCAAAAGAAGTTCTAGCAGATGAAAAAGATGATGAAGTCGAAAAAGCATATAGAGATAGCATCGATTTATTAAAGAATAATGGTGTAGAGATCGTTGAAATTGACTTAAAAGATCTTAAATATGCGGTTGCAACATATTATATAATCATGAATGCAGAAGCAAGTTCAAATCTTTCAAGATTTGATGGCGTTAAATATGGTCTTAGAGACTTTGATGCGGAAAGCCTTGAAGAGATGTATATTAAGACTAGAGCCGAAGGTTTTGGCCCTGAAGTTAAGAGAAGAATATTATTTGGAACATATATACTTAGCCAAGATAAGGACAGAGACTATTTCCAAAACGCATTAAAGGCTAGAACACTTCTTATAAATGATTTTAAACAAGCATTTAAAATGGTGGATACCATCTTGGTACCTACATCGCCTATAATGCCATTTGAAATTGGAACAAATATTAACGATCCAATCAAGATGTATAACGCAGACAAATACACAGTTCCTGTTAATATAGCAGGTAACTGCGCTATATCCGTGCCAAGCACTAAAGAACATATATTAAATTCAGGCATGGAATTTATATGCGATAACTTAGAAGACAATAAGCTTTTAAAGATTGCTTATGCTTATGAAGGGTTGGTGAAGTAGATGGCTTATAAAACTATAATCGGACTTGAGATACACGTCGAGCTAAAGACAAAGACAAAGATGTTCTGTCATTGTAAGAATGAATTTGGTGAAGAAGCAAACACCAATGTTTGTCCTATATGTCTAGGACTTCCAGGAGCTTTGCCACAAGTTAATAAAGAGGCAATCAATTTCGCAATCAAGGCAGGCCTTGCCATGAATTGCAAAATTCATCAGCATACTAGATTTGATAGAAAGAGCTATTTTTACGCAGACCTTGTAAAAGGCTACCAAATAACACAAGATGAGCTTCCTTTATGCTACGAAGGTCATATAAATATCGAGGATGAAGATGGCAATGACAAAAAGATTAGATTAATTAGAATACACGTCGAAGAAGATACAGGCAAGTCACTTCACACTGATAAAGGCGAAACACTTCTTGATTACAATAGAAGCGGAGTTCCTCTTATAGAGATAGTTACTTATCCAGACATGAACTCAGCTAAAGAAGCGAGAGAATTTTTGGAAAAACTTAAGGCAACAGTTATTTATCTAGGCGTTTCTGATGGTAAGATGGAAGAAGGTTCACTAAGATGCGATGTTAATGTCAATGTGGCCGACACAGAAACTGGAGTTAAGACAAATATCTCAGAAATTAAAAATATTGGTTCATTCAGAGGCGTTGAAAAAGCCATAGAATTTGAAGTGTCAAGACATATCGCACTTCTTGAAAAAAGCGAAAACACTAAGAAAGAAACAAGGAGATGGGATGAACTTAAGGGCGAATCTATCTTGATGAGAGAAAAAATTAAGGCAAATGACTATAGATACGCACCAGATGGCGATATTCCGCCAATGGATATACCTGACGAAATGATAGACGCAGTTAGAAAAGATATGCCAGAACTACCTGATGAAAAAATCACTAGACTAATGAAAGACTATGGCATAAGTAAAGACGACGCTAAGACACTTAGCCTTGATGTGAGCCTTGCAAATTATTACGAAGAGCTTGCAAAGAAAGTTGGCGACAACGCTCTAGCCCTTAACTGGCTACTAGGCGACGTACTAAGAAGACTTAAAGAAGATAACAAGAGCATAGATCAAATGCCATTTGCAATAAATGATCTTGAAAAACTACTTACACTTGTTAAGACAAACAAGATTAATAATAACGCTGGAAAGAAAGTTTTACAAGAGATGTTCAAGGCACCAGAAGATCCTGAAGCCATCGTAAAGAGACTTGGACTAGTTCAAGTAACAGACGAAGGAGCTATAGAAGCAGTAGTTGATAAAGTTCTTGAAGCAAACCCACAATCAATCGAAGACTTTAAGAATGGCAAGTCGAGAGCCTTTGGTTTCTTAGTTGGTCAAGTAATGAAAGAGATGAAGGGCAAGGGCAACCCACAAATAATAAACGAATTATTAAATAAAAAACTAAATTAATAGTATAGCATGAAAGGCACATCGAAAGGTGTGTCTTTTTTATGCCTTGTGATTGATAATTTTGAAAGAAAAATAATCGCAAGAGGATAATAATTTAAAATTATTTAATATAAGCAATTTAATTTATTAAATTTATGTAACAGTCTATCTAAATACTTGCAATTTAGCATAATTGATGTTAACATATTAATAGGAGGCATAGCTATGAAAAAAATTATTTTAGGACTGATTTTTATTTTTTGCGTTTTTACTACAAAAAGTGCTTATGCAAAAAACATTAATATAAAGATATCAAATAAAAATTATAAGGCAACATTAATTAATGTAAAGGTAGATGGAGAAAACAAGGTAAGTAAGGAGATGCCAAGTTTTATCTATCAAAAGAGAACTCTTGTTCCGATTAGATTTTTATCTGAAACTTTTGGAGCTATTGTTGACTGGAACAGCAAAACTCAAGCGGCTACTATATCCTTGGCAGATAAAAGCATAGTCTTAACCATTGATAAAGCTGAGGCAATAATTAATGGTGTTACTAAACCTATTGAAAAGGCTTATACACCAAGGCTTGTTAGGGTTAATGGTGGAAGTGCAAGAACTTATGTTCCTCTAAGACTTATATCTGAACTTTTTGGCTATGATGTATCATGGAACAATAAATCTCAAACTGCCATAATCAATACAAATACGATCATTGAAGAGGATACAAATGATGTTATCATCTTACCGAGCGGGGACGACGAGCCTGATCAAATCAAGCCTGACAATGATGCGATAAAACCAAATCCTAATGCAAATGACAATCCAAGCATAAAACCTAATCCGGATGGCTATGCTCATCTAACGAATGTAGTTTTAACTAGATATAATGACAAAGACGCGGTCTTATTCCAAGGCTTAAAGGGCAAGTACAAAGTGACTAAGCTTGATAATCCAGATAGGCTTGTACTTGATTTTGAAAAAGCAATCTTTGATGATCCAGAGCTTTATAGGGAATACAGTATTGTAATGAATGGCATCAAAGGCATTAGAGCGAGTCAATTCGCTGACAATGACACATCTAAGTCTGATAAGAATGTTAGGATAGTTATGGATATTGAAGACAATGCCATAGATTATCAAATTGATGAAACGAACGATGGACTTGTATTTTATATCAAAAAATCGATGAAGAGCTTTTATTCATACGATGGCAGAAATTTTGCTATAAAAAATACTGAGGGAAGGGTCTCTGAGCATACTTATGATGATTTAAGAAAAACTATTACCATGAGCGTTGAGACTAATAAAGATATAGAGACTGGTACTGAGAAATTTAAGGATCCATTTATAAGCTCGCTTGTGATTGAAAAAGCGGCCAATGGATATACATTCACCATAAATCTAGTGAGAAATGCACTTGTAGAAAAAAGTGATGACAGGGACGCTGACTATAGTCTAAGGCTAAGTAGGATAGTTAATAGCAAGCCATCTGATTATCTAATCATGATTGACCCAGGTCACGGAGGAAAGGACCCAGGAGGAGTATCAAAGATTGATGGTTCTAGTGAAGTTGACTTTATCCCGATAGTTGCTAGAGCTTTGGAGGCAAAACTTAAGGCTGCAGGCTACAATGTCATGAAAACTAATGATACTATCGATGAATATGTTGATATTTTTGAAAGAGCTAAGATGGCTAATAGTGTTAACGCAGATGTATTTATAAGCATTCATGCGAATGTTGCTGATTCACCAGCTGCATCTGGCTTTGAGGTTCTTTACTCGAGTGAAGCAAAGCATAAGAACAAGACTAGAAAGCAAACTGAATTTGCAAATTGCATTTTAAATGCTGTTGGTGAACTTGTTGGCAACAAGGGACGCGGTCTTAAAGAAGGCGCCTATGTTGTTACAAGAAATACAAATATGCCAGCAGCTCTGCTTGAGATGGAATTCTTATCGAGTAAGAAGGGGCTAGCACTTTTAAAGAGCCAAGCCTACCTTGATAAGATGGTTGATGGTTTATTTAACGGCATCGTAGATTATTTGAACAATTATTATTAGAGGTTATTTATGAAAAAAGTTATTGTTTCAACAAACAATCAAAACAAATTAAAAGAAATAAAATTAATATTTCACGAGCTAGGTTACGAAGTTCTTTCTAAAAAAGAGGCTGGCATAGATGATTTCGATGTCGATGAGACAGGTACTACATTAGAGGAGAATGCCTACATCAAGGCAAAGGCTCTTCGTGATATGGTAGATTGCGCTGTAATTAGTGACGACTCAGGCCTTTTCTGCGATGGACTTTATGGCGAGCCAGGCATTTACTCTGCTCGCTACGCTGGTGAGCACGGCGATGATCATAAGAACAACGAGCTTTTACTCAAAAATCTTGAGGGCAGAGACAGAACAGCTCATTTCAAGAGTGTCATCTGTTTTATAGATGAAGACAATAAAGTTTTCTATGGCCATGGCAATGTAGATGGTGAGATACTTTTTGAATACAGAGGCACAGGCGGTTTTGGCTACGATCCACTCTTTTTACCAAAGGGTCATGACAAGACTTATGCTGAGATAGGTACTGAAGAGAAAAATAAGTTTTCACACAGAAAAAGAGCCCTAGAAGATATTAAGGAAAAGATCTTACTTGAAGAAAAACACAAGGAGCTATATAAAAAAGTAGACTTTGCTTTGACACTTGATGAGATGAAAAATATTTTCAGAGTAAATAAGATTGCTGATGGCTCAAGAAGAGAGAATGACGCTGAACACAGTTTTCACGCAGCAGTACTTGCGCCAGTATTTAAGGACATGGGCAAGTTTGAGGTTGATGCAAATAAAACGGCGGTATTACTTTTGTATCATGATTTGATTGAGATATACGCTGGCGACACCTATTGCTATGATGTAAAGGGCAATGAGAGCAAGAAGCAAAGAGAGAGCGAAGCGGCTGATAAATTATATTCAAAACTTGATTCATTAGGCGCTGAGCTTAGAAAATATTGGGAAGAGTTTGAGGCGGCTGAGACAAACGAGGCAAAATATGCAAACGCTCTTGATAGATTCCAACCACTTTTGATGCATTTTGCATTTAACTCGCACTCTTGGCAAGATCACAAGATAACAAAGGAAGCCGTTCTTAAGAGGATGGCACCTATAAAGATATATTCAGACGAAATGTATGATTTTGTTTTGGATTATGTAGAAAGTCAATTTAAGAAAGAGGAGATGATTTAATGAAAATTACACTAAATGAAAAAAATGGTATCAAGGTATTACCAGTATTTGAAGATGAAAGAGATTTTTTTGAAAAATCAGTAGGACTTGATACTTTAGTAGAAAAAGAATACTTTACAGGCAAGGCAAGCGAAGTATTTGCAAAGCTTGGAGAAGATGAGATAATATATCTTGGTCTTGGCAAAAAAGCTGAGATTACTACAAAGAAAATTATAGTAGCTTTCTTTGAATTAGCAAAGGCACTTAGAAAGTACAAGATTAAAGACGCAAACATCATTTTCAATAAAAAGCTTGATGGCCTTTGCTACAAGACTACTATGAAAGCTATAGTTGATGGCCTTGCATGCTTTGATTATGATTTTGATAAATATTTATCTGATGATAATAAGCCAACAAAGCTTGGAACTATAAATATAGAAGTTATTGAGAACAAAAAAGATAAGGCTAAGGAAGCTGTTGAAGAGGCTCTTAACATTGCCGAAGGATATTCACTAACAAAGGATTTAGTCAATACACCAGCAATTGACATGTATCCAGAAGTTTTATCTAATAGAGCTAAGGAAGACCTTGAGCCGCTTGGAGTTACTGTTGAAGTTTATGGTAAGAAAGAGATAGAAGAACTTGGTATGAAGGCATTCTTAGCAGTTGCAGTTGGTTCAGACAAAGAGCCTAAGCTAATTGTTATGAAATATATGAATGGTGAAGCAGGCGATAAACTTACTGCACTTGTTGGTAAGGGCCTAACATATGACTCAGGCGGATATTGCATCAAGCATCCACAAGGCATGGCTACAATGCACATGGACATGGGCGGAGCAGGTGCAGTTATAGGTGCAATGCACGCTATCGCTAAGAACAAAGTTAAGAAGAACGTTGTAGCAGTCGTTGCTTCATGCGAAAACTTAATCTCAGGCAAGGCATACAAGACTGGCGACTTAATCGGATCAATGTCTGGAAAGACTATAGAAGTAGCTAATACTGACGCTGAAGGTAGACTTACACTAGCTGACGCAATTTATTATGCAGGCGAAGTGCTTAAAGCTGATAGGATAGTTGACCTAGCTACACTTACAGGCGCTTGTGTAGTTGCACTTGGTTCATATAGAACTGGAGTTGTAACAAATAACGATGAGTTTATGAATGAAATGGACGAAGCATCTAAAAAAGCTGATGAAAAGCTATGGGTAATGCCTAATGACGACGAGTACAAAGACATGGTTAAGGGAACTATGACAGATTTACTTAATTCAGTACCTGGCGGCGCTGGCATGATTACAGCTGGTATGTTCCTTGAAAACTTCGTTAAGGAAGGAACTCCATGGATACACATGGACATAGCGGGAACTTCAGATACTTCAAAGGACTACGCACAATATAAAAAAGGCTCAACTGGCGTTCCTGTTAAGACACTTTATTATTTAATAAATTCTGAACACACTTGCTAATAATTATTTAGATAAAGTTAAAGCTCTTCTCATTTTGATATGAGAAGAGCTTTTTTATGCAAAATTATTTATTTAAATATTTTTTATATGCTTCTTCGTCTAAAACTAAATCGAACTCACCAATAAACTCGGTAAAGTCTTCTTCGTTTAAGAAACCTCTTTTGAATCTATATAGACCATCTTCATCGTCAAGCTTAAAAATGCCGCCGAAATCATATTTCTTAGCGCCATGCTCCTTCGCATATTTAATCATTTCCCACTGCATTTGATAGTTTGGCATAAAATTTCTGTGAAGATTGTTTGAAGCGCCATACATATACCAAGCGTAGTCCTTATACATAATGAGTATTGCGCTCGATAGAGGAGTTCCTTCATAGTCTGATAAAAATATCTTAGCGTCGTAATTATCTATAAGCCTTTTGAAATATTCTTTTGGTCTATAAGTGATACCGTTACGCTCAGCCATGACCTTAGTCTCTTCAAAGAAGGTATTTAGGCCCTCATCACTTTGTGAGATCCTTGTCGTAACGCCTTTTCTGTAGCTTAGGCGTATGTTGTAGCGCGTCTTTGAGTGGAAGCCTGCTAAAACATCGTCCTCACTTTTATTTATATCGATGATGGCATTTCGCCTTGGCTGAATAAAGCTGTGTTCATCAGCGCCTCTCGTTCTTATTTTTAATTCTGTATCCTTATATAAACGGGTAAGTTTATCATCATAGGCAATGGCTGGGTCGAATCTTAATAAAAATGCGTCTTTAAACTTATCTAATTTTTTCACTTCATTAACTAAGGCTAATACAGTATCTTTATCATATATATCACAGACAGGTCCACGATTGGCATAAAGAAGCCACTTTCCATCTATTGCTTTGATAGACAAAATGCTCATAGCAGCAATTATCTCTCCACCATCTTCTAAATAAACATAGTCTTCATACCAATTATTTTTAATTTTCGCCCAAGCTCTGTCTTGAGTTAAAAAGCTATATTTAGAGTTTTTTACGAATTCATCGTAGCACTTTATTTCATTTGCATCGTTTAAATTTAATATTGACATCTAATTTATCAACTTCTTTCTATAATTACTAATCTATAAACATTATAACATAAACTGAGACTACTTGCATAATAATAAAAATTTTCATCATTCTTTGTAATTCGTGGTCAAAATATGATATAATTATAAAGGAGGTTTTTTTATGGAGAACAATTTTAATGATAATAATATAAATGAAAATATTGATATAAACGAAGAAGTAAAGGCAGCTAGTGAAAATGAAGTATTAGAAGCGGCAGAGGCGATGGCTAAGGCAAAACAAGATGACATCAAGTCGTGGATATTCTCAATAGTTGTAACAGTCGCCATCACTTTATTTTTAGTAAACTTTGTTTTTGCCCTAACAAGGGTTGAGGGCATATCGATGGAGCCGACTCTACATACAGGCGATAGGGTCTTCGAATGGAAGCTATTTAAGTACTTCAAGGAGCCAAAGAGACAAGAAATTGTTGTTATTAGGGGCGAAAAAACTAACGGTGACCACTATATCAAGAGACTAATCGGTCTTCCAGGTGATGTTATAGACATAATTGATGGAGAAGTTTATGTCAATGGTGATAAGCTCGACGAACCGTATTTAGACAGAAAAACTAGTGAGCAAAACGGCAATCACTGGGTTGTACCAGAGGACTCATACTTTGTTATGGGGGACAATAGAGAAGGAGGCAACTCCTACGATTCAAGAAGTTTTGGACCGATAAAGAAATCATATTTACAAGGTAAGGCCTTATTTAGATTTTGGCCTTTGAATAAATTAAAATTATTTAGATAGGATGATAAGATGGATCAAAAATATATACGTAACTTTTCAATCATAGCGCACATCGACCACGGTAAATCTACTTTGGCTGATAGAATCATTGAAAAGACTGGATTACTTACTCAAAGAGAGATGCAATCACAAGTTTTGGATAGCATGGATCTTGAAAGAGAAAGAGGAATAACAATTAAATTAAAGGCGATACGCTTGATTTATAAGGCAAAAGATGGACAGGACTATATTTTTAACTTGATAGACACTCCTGGTCACGTCGACTTCAACTACGAAGTAAGTAGGTCTCTTAAGGCGTGTGAAGGCGCAGTACTTGTTGTTGACGCAACTCAAGGCGTTGAAGCGCAAACGTTATCAAACGTGTACTTAGCTATAGATCAAGATTTGGAGATACTTCCTGTTATTAATAAGATGGATTTACCAAGCGCAAGACCAGATGAAGTTAAGGAAGAGATTGAGGACATCATAGGCCTTGACACTAGTGAAGCGCCTCTAATTAGCGCAAAGAGCGGCCTTAACATAGAAGACGTTTTAGAGGACATCGTTAAAAATGTTCCACCACCAAATGGTGACAAGAACAAGCCACTTAAGGCGCTAATATTTGACTCAATATATGATGCTTACAGAGGTGTTATCTGCTACATCAGAGTTTTCGATGGCGTTATTAAAAAAGGTACAAAGATTAAGATGATGCAGACAGGCTCTGTATTTGAAGTTGATGAAGTTGGCGTAAATAACACATCTTTATTAAAGAAAGACACTCTTGAAGCAGGCGAAGTAGGTTATTTCACTGCGCAGATTAAAAATGTGAAGGACGCAAGAGTTGGTGATACTATCACTTATCTTGACAATCCAACAGCTGAGCCACTTAGCGGATACAAAAAAGTTGTACCAATGGTTTATTGCGGTATATATCCAGCAGAGGGCGAGGACTTTAACAGCGTTAGAGAGGCTCTTGAAAAACTTCAAGTTAATGATGCATCACTTATTTTTGAAGCAGAAAATTCAGTTGCCTTAGGCTTTGGTTTTAGATGCGGCTTCTTAGGACTACTTCACATGGAGATAATTACTGAAAGACTTGAAAGAGAATTTAATCTAAATATAATCACAACTGCACCATCAGTTATTTATGAAGTTCATAAAAAAGATGGTTCAACGATATTTATACAAAACCCATCCAATCTTCCTGATCCAAGTGAAATAGATTATATGGAAGAGCCAGTCGTTAACGCTGAGATCATGACTCCAAAGGAATATGTAGGCGCCATCATGGATATTTGTCAAAATAGGCGTGGTGAATTTATAAATATGGAATATCTTGATCAAACAAGGGTTACACTTCATTATAAAATGCCACTAAATGAGGTTATATATGATTTCTTCGATGCACTTAAATCAAATACAAAGGGCTATGCATCGCTTGATTACGAAATCTCAGGCTATCAAAGAAGTGAGCTTGTTAAGGTCGACATACTTATCAACGGAGACCTTATCGACGCGTTCAGTTTGATTTTACACGAGTCAAACGCTTATGAAAGAAGTAGATCCATTGTCGAAGGACTAAAGGACGTTATACCAAGACATCAATTCCAAATACCTTTACAAGCGGCTATCGGCTCAAAGATTATAGCGAGAGAAACTATCAAAGCGCTTAGAAAAGACGTTCTTGCGAAATGCTACGGCGGCGATATTTCAAGAAAGAAAAAATTACTTGAAAAGCAAAAAGAAGGTAAGAAGAGGATGCGCCAAATTGGCTCAGTAGAACTACCTCAAGAGGCTTTCCTTTCAGTATTAAAGTACAAGGAAAAGAAATAATGAATAAATTAGGAATATATATACATATTCCTTTCTGTGAAAGAAGATGTAAATATTGCGATTTTACATCTTCTATTTTTAATCAAGACAGAATGAAGGATTATGTAGAGCATTTATTATTAGAGATAAAAAATAATAAAGAGCTATTAAAAAATTATATTGTCGATACTATATTTATAGGTGGAGGCACGCCATCTTTATTAAGCATAGATGAAATTACTAGCCTTGTGAATGGTTTAAATGAGGCTATAAACTTAGATGAAAATTATGAATTTACCATAGAAACAAATCCAAACTCAATAAGTGAAGAAAAATTAATAGCTTATAAAAATTTAGGAATAAACAGAATTTCTATAGGGGTGCAAAGCTTTAACGATAGACTACTTAGAATTATTGGTAGGCTTCATACAGGTGAAGAAGCGAGAGAAAAAATTAAATTAGCGAAAAAATATTTTGACAATCTTAGTCTTGATTTTATTTTTTCACTACCGACAGAAACTTTATCAGATGTAATCGATTCCATTGACATAGCAAAGGAACTAGGCGCGACGCACGTATCGCTTTATTCACTTATACTTGAGGAAGGGACTAAACTTAGCACTTTGGTAGACAGAGGCGTTTATAGAGTGAATGATCAAGTGACAGATAGGCTCATATATAGAAAAGCAAGCGAGCACTTGGAAAAACTTGGCTACAAGCAATATGAAATCTCAAACTTTGCTAAGGACAATCGCTATTCAAGGCATAATTACAAATACTGGTCCATGGATGAGTATCTAGGCCTAGGTATGGCGGCACACTCATTTATTAAAAATAAAAGATTTTTTAATGCGAGCACATTTAATGAGTACTTTAACGATGTGAAGAAAAATATTTATCACGATGAAGAAAATTTATCAAAAGAAGATAAAATTACTGAGTATATAATTTTTAAATTAAGGACGAATGAAGGCATAATTATAAATGAGATCAATAAAAATTTCGATATAGATTTTGAAGATATATATAAGGAAGAATTAAAAAAAGCGACACTTGAAAAACTATTAAAAAAAGATGGCGGAAGATATTCTTACACAGAGCTTGGCAGGGACCTTGCTAACCAAGTAGAAATACTTTTTGTATAAGGAGAGGCTATGATTGATATAATTAAAAAAGCGATTGAGTACCTAGAAAATATTTTTAATGGCAACTCGGACGGACACGGCGCAGATCACAGCCTAAGAGTTTATAATAATGCATCTTTGATAAGAAAAGCTTATGAATGCAATGAGCTTTATGTAGACCTTGGAGCTTTGCTTCATGACGTCGACGATCATAAGCTATTTAAGAATAAAAATAATGAAAACGCAAGAAAATTTTTAGTTGAAAATGATTTTGATAGTGAAGCAATTGAAGATATTGTTGAGATAATCAATTCAGTTTCATTTACAAAAAATAAAGGTACTAAGCCAAAAACACTTGAAGCATGCATAGTACAAGATGCTGATAGGCTTGACGCGATAGGCGCAATAGGCATTGCGAGGACTTTTATGTATAGCGGCAAACATGAACGCGGCATAGAGGACTCATTAAAGCACTTCGATGAAAAGCTATTATTATTAAAAGACATGATGAACACTGACGAAGCAAAAAGGCTCGCCCAAAAAAGAGATAGCTTTATGAAAGAATTTTTATCAGAAATAAATGCTGAGCTTAGCTATAAAAAATAAATATCTGTAGAAAAGGCGATTTTATCGTCTTTTTTTATGCTTTTTGAAAAAATTTTATAAAAATTGTAAAAAAAAGTAAATATTTTTGAAAAAAGCTTGATTTTTTTATTATTTTGGGTATAATAGAAATAGAGTTAGCACTCACTGAGTAAGAGTGCTAACAAAAACGATGGAAGGTGATCAATTGGATGAGAGAAAATTAAAGATTTTAAAAGCTATAATCAGCTCATACAATGAAACTGGTGAACCGGTTGGCTCGAGACTTGTCGCCAAAGACGACTCCATTGGTCTTAGCTCAGCAACTATTAGAAACGAGATGCAAGACCTTGAAGAAGCGGGCTACTTAATCAAAACTCATCTTTCTAGCGGAAGAGTGCCATCGCAAAAGGCATATCGCTTGTATGTTGACATGGTACTTCAAAAAGACTTCGAAAAATTATCTTCATCAGAAAAGAAATTTTTCTTAGATGATATAAAGGACAAGTCAAAGAACTTAGATAGTATGATAGGAAAGATGTCAAAAGTTTTGTCAAGCTTAACTGATTTTACATCACTTGCTTATATAAGGAAGAGTGGCGAGACAAAGTTAAAGAGCTTGGAGCTTTTAAAAGTTGATGAAAATAAAATTCTTGCCATCTTTGTATATGAAGACTTTGCCATTGACAAGAAATTGATAACGCTTAATGAAGATATAAATGAAGAAGAACTTAATTATTTTAAAGAGATTTTAAATAAAAACTTAGCAGGCAAGTCCATAAACTCGGTTGATTTTAACACACTTAAATATGAAAAGGACAGCCTTCTTAAATACAGAAGCATTTTAGATAGCGTTTTAGAAAAGTTTTCACAAAAAGACGAAAAGAATAATGCAAATAGCATATTCCTAGAAGGAATAAATAAGATTTTAAATTATCCAGAGTATTCAAATTTTGATAAGGCAAAAGAATTAATCGAGCTTCTCGAAGACAAAAAGGGCCTACTAAATTTACTTGAGAGCGAAAATTTGGATAAAGATCTTGTTATTAAGATAGGTAATGAGAATGATATCGACATATTTGATAATATTGCCTTAGTTCTTAAGAATGTAAACATCTTGGATAATGAAGTTACTTTTGGTTTAATCGCACCAATGAGAATTGATTACAAAAAAGTTCTTTCTATATTTGATGATTTTTATATGGATGATTTATTTTAGGAGGGATTAGATGAAAAAAGATAAAACAATAGATATGGATGAAGAAAAGCTTATAAATGAAGAAGCTGAAGAAAGTCAAGAGAAAGCTGTAAGTGAAGAGCAAGATGGCGTGTCATCTGAAATAAATGATCTTCAAACAAAGCTTGTGAGACTTCAAGCAGACTTTCAAAATTATAAAAAGAGAGTAGAAAAAGAAAAGGACGACCTAGTATCGATAGGCGTTGTAAGTATTGCAAATGAAATACTTCCTGTCATAGATAACTTTGAAAGAGCCTTGGAGCATGAAGGTGACAGCGCTTCGTTTAAGGAAGGCATGGAGCTTATCTACGAAGGATTAAAAAATGCTCTCAAAGCAAAGGGCATAGTTGAGTTAAAAGCACTAGGCGAGGACTTCAATCCCGATTTTCATCAAGCGGTATCTATGGGCCACAACGATGAATACAAAGAAAATCAAGTCATAGAAGTTTTATTAAAAGGTTATGAATACAATGGCAAGGTTATTCGCCATGCCATGGTTATTGTAAATAAATAAGAAAATTATTAAGGAGGAAATATATTATGGGAAAAATAATTGGTATTGACTTAGGTACAACAAACTCTTGTGTATCAGTAATGGAAGGTGGAGAAGCTATAATCATTCCTAACGTTGAAGGTAACAGAACCACTCCATCAGTAGTTGCTTTCACAAAAGACGGAGAAAGATTAGTAGGAGAAACAGCTAAAAGACAAGCTATAACAAATCCAGATAGAACTATATCATCAATTAAAAGAGAGATGGGCAGTAACTATAAGATTGACATAGACGGAAAAGATTATACACCACAAGATATATCAGCAATGATATTACAAAAATTAAAATCAGACGCAGAAAGCTATTTGGGAGAAAAAATTACAGAAGCAGTTATCACTGTTCCTGCATATTTCACAGACGCTCAAAGACAAGCTACAAAGGATGCTGGCAAGATCGCTGGCCTTGAAGTAAAGAGAATCATTAACGAGCCAACAGCAGCAGCACTTGCTTATGGTATGGACAAAGAACATGGTCAACACAAGATTATGGTATATGACCTTGGCGGAGGTACATTCGACGTTTCAATCCTAGAAGTAGGCGACGGCGTTTTCGAAGTACTAGCAACTAGAGGTAATAACAAGCTTGGTGGAGACGACTTTGACCAAAGAATTATAAATTATATAGCAGAAAACTTTAAAAAGGAAAATGGCGTAGACTTAACTCAAGACAAGATGAGCCTACAAAGATTAAAAGAAGCAGCAGAAAAGGCTAAGAAAGAGCTTTCTACTACAATGACAACAAACATCAACTTACCATTCATATCTGCTACAGCAGCTGGTCCACTTCACTTGAACATGGACTTAAGTAGAGCAAAGTTCAATGAACTTACTCATGACTTAGTTGAAAAAACTACTGAACCAGTTAGAATGGCTATAAAAGATGCTGGTATTGAAGCAAAAGACATCGACAAAGTATTATTAGTTGGTGGTTCAACAAGAATCCCAGCTGTTCAAGAAGCAGTTAAACAAATCATCGGCAAAGATCCTCAAAAGGACATCAACCCAGATGAATGCGTTGCCATCGGTGCATCAATCCAAGGCGGCGTATTAACAGGTGAAGTTAAAGACTTATTATTACTAGACGTAACACCACTATCACTTGGTCTAGAAACACTTGGCGGAGTAACTACAAGACTTATCGAAAGAAACACAACTATTCCAACAAAGAAATCACAAATATTCACAACAGCATCTGACTCACAAACATCAGTTGATATACATGTACTTCAAGGTGAAAGAGAGATGGCAGCTGACAATACAACACTTGGCCGCTTCCAACTAGAAGGTATAGCACCAGCACCAAGAGGAATCCCTCAAATCGAAGTAACATTTGATATCGACGCCAATGGTATTGTTAATGTATCAGCAAAGGATTTAGGTACAGGTAAGGAACAAAAGATTACTATCACAGCTTCATCTAACTTATCAAAAGAAGATATTGATAAAAAAGTTAAAGAAGCAGAAGAATTTGCTCAACAAGATAAGAAGAAAAAAGAAAATATTGAAGTAAAGAATAATGCGGATCAAATGATATATCAAACAGAAAAACTTATGAAGGACCTTGAAGGCAAAATTTCTGAAGATGAAAAGAAAGACATCGAAGCAAAACTTGCTGATCTTAAGAAAGCTAGCGAAGGCTCAGACTATGACGATATGAAGAAGAAGACAGAAGATTTAACACAAGCCTTCTATAAAGTTTCTGAAAAGCTTTATAAACAAAATGCAGAAGCAGGTGCAGCTGGAGCTGAAGCAGGCGCACAAGGCTCTGAAGAACACAAAGGTGACGATGACGTAGTTGATGGTGACTACGAAGTAGTTGACGACGATAAATAAATTTATTAGATTTTGATTAAGAAGAATGGAGAAAAGCTTCATTCTTCTTTTTTTACATAAAATAAAAGAATTTCATTAGGCTTTTATTTTTCTCACATTTTTGGTATAATATAATGTATATGAAAAATATTTTACATTTTAGAAAGGGTGTAAGTTTTGAAAGATTTATACGAAGTTTTAGAGATAGAATCAACTGCGACTGAAGCTGAGATAAAAACTCAATATAGGAAGCTTGCTAAAAAATATCATCCAGACCTAAATCCAGGAGATGCAGAGGCTGAAGCAAGATTTAAGGAGATATCTGCCGCTTATGAAGTTTTAGGCAACGCTGAGAAGAGAAAGCAATATGATACATACGGCGAATCGATGTTTCAAAATGGTGGCACAGGAGCTGCAGGATACGGCGGTTTTTCTGAGGATATATTTAGTGATATCTTTGATATTTTTGGAGGCGGTTTTGGCGGTTTCTCATCAGGTGCTGCACAAAGCAAACGTCCAATGTATGGCGAGGACGTAAGATATAACCTTACCATAGACCTAGAAGATGTTTTAAATGGAACTCAAAGAGAGATTGAGATAGAGAGAGTCGAAGAGTGCTCGCATTGCCACGGAAGCGGAGCAAAAGATAAGGACAGCAAGAAGACTTGCAAGACTTGTTCTGGCAGAGGAAGCGTTAGAAAAGAGAGAAGAACAGCTTTTGGCGTATTCGTTCAAACTGAAGTTTGCCCTGACTGTCAAGGCGCAGGCGAGATAATTACTGAAGAATGCCCACATTGCCATGGCAATGGAACTGAGAAGAAAAAGAAAAAAATACTTGTTAAGGTGCCAAAGGGCGTTCGTGAAGATAGCGTCATCAGCATAAGAGGCGAAGGAAGTGTTGGTAAGAATGGCGGACCAAACGGTGATTTAAACGTTTACGTAGACATTAGAGATAATAATAAATTCAAAAGAAGTGGCGATGATTTATATACAAGCGTTAGCATAAATTATTTACAAGCGGTTTTAGGTGACCAAATTGAAGTTGATACGCTTGATGGCAAGGTTAAATTAACTATACCTGAGGGAACTCAGAGTCATACGAAGTTTAAAATTGCAGGCAAGGGACTATATCCACTACACAAGAATTATAGATGCGATTTATACGTTGTAGTCAAGGTTGATGTGCCAAAGAATTTGAATGACGAGCAAAAAGAGTCATTAATAAAGCACTTTAAAGACATGAATTTTGATTACGAACCAAAGAAGAAAAATATTTTTGAAAAAATAAAAGAAAAATTTTAGGAGTTAATATGAATTTTAGAGAAATTAAATTAAAATTTAAAAAAGAAAATGAAGAAAGAGTCGAAATTTTCTTATCAGACTTAGGCATTGACAATATGGCGATTGAAGATCCAGAAGATTTAAAGATTTTCCAAGAAAGACAAAATGCTTGGGACCTATACGATGATGACCTTATAAAATTAGAAAAAGGTTTTATTAGATTTACTATATACCTAGACGATATCTCTGACAATGATGAGAGAGAAGCCAAAATTAAGGCTTACATTGAAGAAATTGGCGGAGAATTTTCTAAGGAAATAATTGATGATAGCGATTGGAAGAATAATTGGAAGAAATTTTTTAAGGTTTTAAAGCCAAACAAAACTATAGTCATAGTGCCAACTTGGGAAGAGTATGAAAAGAAAGATGGAGAAGAAATCATAAAGCTAGAGCCCGGCATGGCCTTTGGTACTGGCTCACACGAGACAACATCACTTTGCATAAAGAAGCTTGAAGAGCACATGAAGCCAGGAATGAAAGTTCTAGACATAGGTACAGGTAGCGGCATACTATCGATTGCAGCGTCAAAGCTAGGCGCTAGCGAAGTTTTAGGCGTTGATATAGATCCGATGAGCGTATACATCGCCAATGAAAATAAAAAATTAAATGAAGTTAAAAACGCTGAATTCATAGTCGGAGACCTTCTTTCAAAGGTTAAAGACAAGTATGATATAGTCGTTTCAAATATACTTGCAGAAGTTATAGTTACAATGACAGGTGATTTACACAAATTTTTGAACAAGAACGGAATTTTCATTTCTTCAGGAATTTTAAAAGTTAAGTCTGCCATGGTTATCGACTCACTTGAAGCCAATGGCTTTGAGATATTAAACGTCGAAGACCTAAACGAATGGACTTCAATCGTAGCTAAACATGCATAGATTTTTCGCAGAAAAAAGAGCTGAAAATCTTTTATATTTAGCAAAGGAAGATATAAAGCACTTTAAAGACGTCTTGAGAATAAAAGATGACGAAGAAGTTGAAGTTTATATTGATGGCGCTGGCTATATCGCTGTTCTTAACTCATATACCAAGGATGAACTATCTCTTAAGATAATTTCTGAAATAAAAGAAAAATATGAGTCTGAGCTAAAAATAAGCTTATTTCAAAGCCTAGTAAAGTCTGATAAGATGGACTTCATAATACAAAAAGCTATAGAAATGGGTGTTTATAGCATAGTTCCTATAGAGACTAAGAGGTCCATTGTAAAGAAAAAAGATATAAAAGATAAAAAACTGGAAAGATATAAAAATATCGCAAAGGCGGCGGCGATGCAGTCAAAGCGCGAGTTTATACCATCTGTATCTGATGCGATGAAACTTAGCGAAGCAAAAGAAATTTTAGATGACTTTGATCTAGTTTTAATTGCTTATGAAGATGAACTTGATAATAGCATAAAAAATTATGATATCAAAGACAAAAAGAATATCGCCATCGTCGTAGGACCTGAGGGCGGCTTCGATATAGGTGAAATAGATGAGCTTAAGAAATTTGGCTACAAATCCATTAGCCTAGGAAAGAGAATACTTAGAGCAGAAACAGCGCCAATTGCGCTACTTACTATGCTTTACTACGAATTTAACGGAAGTGGTCTTTTATGATGAAGGTTTATGTACAAAATTTGGGCTGCAAAGTAAATTTATATGAAGCTCAAGCGATAAAAAATTCTTTCGAGCAAAGAGGCTATGAGGTCAAGGAAGATTTTGACGATATCGATGTCTATGTGATAAATACTTGTACCGTGACAAATAAGTCGGATTCAAAGTCAAGGCAGATGATATCTAAAGTCAAGAAGAAAAATCCAGATGCTATAATAATTATTTGTGGCTGTTATAGCCAGATTAATTCTAAAGAGATAGAAGAGATGGATATAGCGGACATTATAGTCGGCACACAAGGCAGAAACAAGATAGCTGACTACTTAGAAGAATATTTAAACCTTGGCGAAAAGAAAAATTATGTTGAGGATAATATTGACAAAAATTATGAAGAGCTTCTTTTTGATAAAAATTTCGATAGCACTAGAGCTTTTATTAAAATAGAAGATGGATGTAATAATTTTTGTTCATACTGCATAATTCCATACGCAAGAGGAAGAGTGCGCTCGAGAAAGGCAGATAGCATCATTAAAGAGATAGAAACGCTCGCTAAAGATGGCTACAAAGAATTTGTTATCACAGGCATACAGATAACTGATTATGAAGATAATGACATCGACCTAATAAAATTATTAGAAATGATAGATGAAGTGCCTGGCGTTGAAAGAGTGAGACTTGGTTCGATTCAGCCAAAATTATTGAAAGATGAAACAGTAGAAAGACTAGCCAAACTAAAGCACTTGCAGCACCAGTTCCATTTATCCTTACAAAGCGGCTCAAATAAAGTGCTTAAGCTAATGAATAGAAAGTACACGAGAGAAGATTATATTGAAAATACAAGTAAGATATATAAGGCAATGCCGGACTCTGCCATAACTACAGACATTATCGTTGGTTTCCCAGAGGAAGATGATGAAGATTTTAAAGAGTCCATTGACATAGTGAAAAAAATAAATTTCTTAAAGGTTCATGTTTTTAGATATTCAAGGCGTAAAGGCACAAAAGCTTACGATATGAAAGGACAAATTGCTGAGAGCGTAAAAAAAGACAGAGCAGAAATTTTAGAAGAGTATCAAGAAGCTTCGAGACATATATTTATAAATAAATTTATTGGGAATGAATTTGAAGTTTTGTTTGAAGAGAAAAAAGATGAATACTTTGAAGGCTACACATCAAATTATATCAGAGCTTATCTTAAGACAGATGAAAATCTTCATAACCAAATAATAAAAGTAAAGGCAGTAGAAAAATTTAGAGACGGAATATTAGTAGAAAGGATTTGATTTTATGGATTGTTTATTTTGTAAGATTATAGAAGGAAGCATTCCTTCTGAAAAAATTTACGAAGACGACATGATGCTTTGCTTTAAAGATATCAACCCAACATGCCCAGTTCATGTGCTTATGATACCCAAAAAGCATATCTCATCCCTTGATGATTTAAAAGAAGGCGATGAAGAAGTAATTTCTCACATGATGCTAAAAGTTAAGGATATAGCTAAGACTATGGGCCTTGACAATGGCTACAGACTAGTCATCAATACAGGTGAAGACGGTCAACAAAGCGTAAAACATTTACACATGCATTTAATTGGCGGCAGAAAGCTTAATTGGCCAGCAGGTTAAAAACAAGAAAATTAGCAAAAAAGATTAAAAAAACCTTGAAAAAGCTTTAATTTTGTTGTATAATATTTGTAACTTAGTCATAAATGATAGTAACTGTTTTATGAGGGGAGGGATACTATGACAGAAATAAGAGTTAGAGAAGACGAATCACTTGATAATGCACTTAAGAGATTCAAAAGATCATGCGCAAGATCAGGCGTCTTAGGAGAAGTTAGAAAAAGAGAACACTATGAAAAACCAAGCGTAAGACGTAAACTAAAATCTGAAGCAGCAAGAAGGAAAAAACATCAAAAGTTTTAATTTAAATTTATTTGTAAAGATAGAAGGTGTATGATGTCCCTTAAAAACGAACTAAAAAGTAGATATATAGAATCTATGAAAAATAAAGATACAATCATTAAAAACACTATCATGATGGTTAACTCAGCTATAAAGCAAATTGAAGTTGACCAAAGAAAAGAACTAAGTGACCAAGACATTATAGCAATAATACAAAAGCAAATAAAGGAAAAGAAAGGCGCTATAGCTGAGTTTGAACAAGGCCATAGAGCAGATTTAGTTGAACAAACTAAAAAAGAAATAGAAATTCTTATGGAGTACGTACCAAAGGAACTTTCTGAAGAAGAGATAAAAACTATGATTAAAGGTACTTGCGAAGAACTTGGAGACAATAAAACAAATTTTGGCTTAGTCATGAAGACTATGATGTCAAAAGTTAAGGGCAGGGCAGATGGATCATTAGTTACAAATCTTGTTAAAGAATATCTAGCCGGTGCAAAATAGCATCGGTTTTTTCTTGTGATGAGCCTTAGCTCACAGTATATTTTATATAAAAGGGAGGATATTATGAAATTTGTAAAAACTTTAAGCAAAAGAAACTTATTAAAAACAGCTAAGCACGGCGGATGCGGCGAATGCCAAACTTCATGTCAATCAGCTTGTAAGACATCTTGTACAGTTGGTAACCAAAAGTGCGAAAATAAGAAAAATCATAAATAGACTTTGATGTACGATACTAATTTAATACATAAGTTCTATCTAAATGATAAGTATGTAATCTTAGACATATATAGTGGTGCTGTACACGTAGTAGATGAGATTATATACGACTTAGTTGATTACATGTCTAAGGGCTTAGATGAAGCTGTTAAGGCATTATCTACTAAGTATGAAGCTTGTGATATTAAAACTGCTTTTAAGGAAGTAGAAGAATTACACAAAGAAGAGTTGTTATTTACTGAGCCTATAGAGGCAACTCAGCTAGACTTAAGTAAATACAACATAGTAAAGGCTCTTTGCCTACATGTTTCACATGACTGTAACCTAAGATGCAAGTATTGTTTTGCGTCACAAGGCGATTTTAAAGGCAAAAGAGAGCTTATGAGCGTAGAAGTAGGTAAGAAAGCTTTAGAGTTTTTAGTACAAAACTCTGGCAATAGAAGAAATTTAGAGGTTGACTTCTTTGGAGGAGAACCACTAATGAACTTTGACGTTGTTAAAGAGCTTGTTACTTACGGAAGAAGTTTAGAAAAAGAATACAATAAGAATTTTAGATTCACTTTAACTACAAACTGTGTTTTATTAAACGATGAAATTATTGATTATTTAAATGAAAATATGTCAAACGTAGTTCTAAGTATAGACGGTAGAAAATCTGTTAACGATGAGATGCGTCCAACTACTAATGGAAAAGGTTCTTATGATTTAATCGTTCCAAAGATTAAACGCTTCATTGAAAAAAGAGGCGATAAGGACTATTACATTAGAGGTACATTTACATCAGAAAACTTAGATTTTTCAGAAGACGTATTGGATTTCTACAGAAACGGTTTTAAAAAGACATCTATGGAACCGGTTGTAACAGACCAAAAAGAACCTTATGCCATAAGACCAGAACATGTAGAGAGAATTAAGAAAGAGTATGAAAAATTATCAAAAGAATACATCAAAATTAAGAAAAAAGATGATGATTTTCTATTCTTCCATTTTATGATAGACCTTGATCAAGGACCATGCTTAATCAAAAGAGCAATAGGATGCGGAGCAGGATGCGAATATCTTGCTGTAACGCCAAAGGGAGACCTTTATCCTTGTCATCAGTTTGTAGGCGAAGAACAATTTAAAGTTGGTAATGTTTTTGAAGGCGTTACCAAAACTGATTTAAGAGAAGAATTTAAAAAATCAAACGTATTTAATAAAAAAGACTGCCATGAATGCTGGGCAAAATTCTATTGTTCAGGAGGCTGTCATGCTAATTCATACTACAATACAGGCGACATAAACGGTGTATTTGAGATAGGCTGTGAATTAGAAAGAAAAAGAATAGAATGTGCAATCTCAGTTATTGCAAATTTAGATTAGGAGGCCAAAATGAAAAAGTTAAGCACACTTAAGATTGTGATAACAGTCATTTTAATTGCCTGCTTCGGATTAGTAGCTGTATTCGGCTTTGATTTTGCTGGATATCAAATTAAGAGTGCTAAAGACTCTATCAACTTAGGTCTTGACTTAGCTGGTGGGGTATATGTACTTCTTGAAGCTGATACAGACAAAACAGGTGAAGAGCTTAGCAAGGCTATGGAACAATCCAAGGCAATTATTCAACAAAGAGTTGACGGTTTAGGAATTTCTGAACCAAACATATCTATAGAAGGTTCAAACAGAATCTCAATCGAACTAGCTGGTGCTAAAAATGCACAAGACGCTATCGAAACAATAGGTAAAACAGCTCAATTACAATTTATCGATCCAGATAACAATGTAATTTTAACAGGTAAAAACATTAAAGAATCAAAAGTTGTTTATACACAAGATAACTTAGGTAAGTCAACACCAGTTGTTTCAATGGAGTTTGACGAAGAAGGAACAAAGAAATTCGCTGAAGCAACAACAAAGCTTTATAATGAAACAGTTCCTGAAAAGAAAATCTTAAAGATAGTTCTAGACGGTGAAGTAATTTCTGCACCTATAGTACAAAATTCACCAATTACAGATGGTAAGCCTATTATCGAAGGTGGTTCAAAAGGATTCTCAGTTGATGAAGCATCAAAATTAGCTACATTAATTAGAGCCGGTGCACTTCCTATCGAACTTAAGGAAGTTAGATCAGAAATCATCGGAGCTTCACTAGGTATCGACGCTTTCCACAACTCAATGATGGCTATACTTATATCAATACTTTTAATCAGTTTACTATTAATCGTAGTATATAAGATTCCAGGTCTAGTAGCATCAATTTCATTAATTGCGTATACACTATTAGTTTTACTAGCATTTATAGTATTCCATATCAAGTTATCATTACCAGGCATATGCGGTTTACTATTATCAATAGGTATGGCAGTAGATGCTAACTGTATTATATATGAAAGAATTAGAGAAGAATTAATCAATGGTAAGACAGTAAGATCAGCTGTTGATGCAGGCTTTAAGAAAGCTATCGCAACTATCATGGACTCAAACATCACAACTATCATAGCTGGTGTTGTACTTTATGTTTATGGTATCGGTTCAATCAGAGGTTTTGGTATTACACTTATCATAGGTATAGTAATTTCATTATTGACAGCAGTTGTATTGACAAAATTCTTACTAAAGAATTTTGCTCAAATAACATCTAATGAAAATAAAAAGGCATATGGAGCATAGGAGGTAAATATGATTAATTTTAACAAATTGAAAAAGTTTTTTGCTCCAATACCATTTATAGTTATCATCGCAGGTATCATAGGATTCTGCATTCATGGTTTTAACTACGGTATCGACTTCTCAGGTGGTACTATCATGAGAGTTAATGCTGGACAATTTATTGAAGAAGCAAAAGTTTATGACATAGTTGGTAAAGTTGATAAGGGCGCAAGCGTTGTTTATGCTGGTGCTAACAAAGAAACTATCGTTATAAAATCTACACTTGCTTTAACAAACGAGCAAAAGAATCAAATCAGCCGTGCATTTGAAGAAGAATACAAGGTTGACAGAAACAATATCGAAGACACAACTACTGGTCCATCAATCAGTAGAGAAATTAGACAAAAAGCTGTTATATCCATCATTATCGCATCTATCTTAATGCTTATCTATATAACATTTAGATTTGAATGGAAATATGGTGTTGCAGCTGTATTTGCTCTAATCGTTGACGTTTTAGTTATAGTATCTGCATACGGCATATTTAACCTACAAATCGATTCATCACTAATCGCGGCAGCACTAACTATCGTAGGTTATTCTATCAACGCAACTATAGTTATCTTTGATAGATTCAGAGAAAACAAGAGAATGCATCCAAGGATGGATAATAGTGAGCTTATTGAGTCATCACTTAACTCAACATTCAGAAGAACAGTATTAACAACAATTACAACACTTATCGCAGTTGTTGTTCTATACGTTCTAGGTGGTCACGTAATCGAGGCACTTTGTATCCCACTACTTGTTGGTATCATTGAAGGTATGTTATCATCAACATTCATCGCACCATACACATGGGGACTACTTGAAAAGAACTTTGGTCACGGCGCAAAAAACAAAAGAGCTTAATTAAATTTATATAAGGGGAGACGAGATGTCTCCTCTTTTTTTATAAAAATATAATATGGTATTAAAATTATTGTGATTTGGGTATCAATATTCTAGAAATGCGAATAATAAAGAGCATTGGTATAAGAAATTTATATCATATTGCTATATTATAAGGAGGTTATTATGACAGAAATTTTAAAAGGTAAACCAGTTGCAGACATGATTAAGGCTGACATGACTAAGAAGATTGAGGCTTTTCGTGCGAAAGGCATTGCTCCAAAGATTGCCGTAGTTAGACTAGGCGAGGACCCAAGCGATATATCATACGAAAAAGCAATACTTAAGGTGAGTGCGAGCTTAAACATTGATTCAGAAGTATTTAATATACCTAGAGAATCAACAACTGAAGAGCTTCTTGCACTTATGGATAAGCTAAATAATGATACTAAGATACATGGTATACTTGTGTTTAGACCACTTCCTAAACAAATTGATGCAGAAAGAGTTGTTAATTTTATCAATCCAGATAAGGATATTGACTGCATGAACCCAATTAATCTTGAAGCTATATTTGAAGGAAAGAAAGATAGCTTTGAACCAGCTACACCAAGAGCAGCTGTTGAAATTTTAGGAAGAACTGGATATGATTACCAAGGCAAGAATGTTGCCATAATCAACCGTTCCATGGTAGTTGGTAAGCCACTTGCTATGATGCTACTAAATGAAAATGCCACAGTTACTATCTGTCACTCAAAGACAAAGGACTTAAAGGCAGTTTGCAAAAACGCTGACGTTGTATTCACAGCGCTTGGCAGAGCGAAGATGCTTGATAAGTCTTACTTCAATGAAGACTCTATAGTTATAGACGTTGGTGTAAGTATGGATAAGGAAGGCAAGATTAGTGGCGACGCTGATTACGATGCTCTAGTTGATTATGTTGCAAAGATTACACCAGTACCTGGAGGAGTAGGCAGCATAACAACTACAATACTTTTAAATCAAGTACTAAAGGCGGTAGAAAAACAAAATAAATAAAAAATAAATAGAAGAATAAAAAATAAGTGCTAAGCAAAATTTTATGCCTAGCACTTTTTATATGCATATTAAATTATTTAAATGAGAAAAGATATATTTCTTCGCTAGTCACATCTTGATTTATTGCCATAGTGACTGCATATACCTTGTTTAACCCATCTTCTTCTTTTGTTAATATCTCTTTTAAAACTACTGGATTTGCATCATATATACTTATTCTATCTTTATCGTCTGTAGAAAATTCTTGCTTTGCAAGTTTATATTCGCCTCTGTTTTTCCAGTATATAGCGCCATAGTAATTACCGCTATCATCGAGTCTTACAGTTTTTACATATACACTTGGTCCTCCAAGACTGTTTCTAAGATTGATACCTGCATCATGTTCAAGCGGCTCAGTAATGTCTACGTAGCCCTTCTTTATAAATTTCTCTATGCTTGGCTCTTCAAGTGAGGCAAAGTCTTTCATCTCCTTCGAAACTCTAGCATAATCTATTTTATTTGATTTTGATATAAAATATATAGCTATAGCAGCTACAATCAGCACTATTGCAAGTACTAGCCAATATTTTCTTAATGATTTCTCACTATTCATAAGCCCATCTCCTTTATAAAATTAATTCTTTCATACTAAATTATACCCAAAATTTTAATGTATTATCATTGTAAATTTTTATATAAAAAGGCAAAAGTATAGATAAAAAAACAAGGCCTAATATAAGCCTTGTTTATCTATTTTAATCTATGGTAGTATTTTTACCTCATTATCATCATTTTTCTTTTCTTCTTTTTTATCATCTTTTTTCTCTGTATTAATTATATCTGTTATGACATCGTTCCAATTAATACCTTCTTCGTTAAGATCAATGCCATGTTCTTGATTATAATTATTCAAATCTTCTTGAGTATCTGATTGAACTGGAGGGTAGTAACTGTAGTCTTTTGGCAAGATGCCGTTGTGTTCGGCAGGATTATAAGCAGGATTTAGAGCAGTGAAGACCTTAGTAATTTTTAGCTCCTCTGGAGTAAATTCAGTTGCTAGCTTATTGTTTGATGAGTTAACTTTTAAGGCTACGTGCACATTACAAGTCTCAGTAGGCTCAGTTCCTTTAGCAAATATCTCCTCTCTGACGACGCCTCTTGGGTCAGATGAACAAAATTGATTTGGTTTTTTACCAGATTTAGTACATACATAAGCCTTTACTATGCCATCTGGCTGAGCAAATTGAGGTTTGCTTTCTTTGTCTTGATGAATTTTCGTCATTATGTGGCCCCAAAGTTTTGCTGCTAACCACGAGTTTTGAGTTATGGTAATCTTTGGTGAGTCATTACCCATCCAAGTGGCTGCTGCATAGTAATTAGTGAAGCCAACGAACCAGAAGTCAGCATTGTAGTCAGTTGTACCAGTTTTACCAGCACTTGCTTGACCTTTTATGATGGCGTTTTTGCCAGTGTGTTCATAAGCAGTCGATCTAAGTATATCTTTCATTACATAAGCAATTTGTGGGCTAACAACCCTTCTTTGCTTAGCTTCTTTTTCAAGAACAATGTTTCCGTCCTTGTCTAAAACTTTAGTGTAAATAATCGGTTCATTGTAAACACCATCGTTTGCGATAGCGCTGTAGGCAGCAGTCATATCAAGAGGGCTAACACCCTTTGTCATACCACCAAGAGCTAAAGAAGCAAGGTTTTCATCGTTGTGAGTTTTGTTTTCACTAGATTGAACAAAATTATCCTTAGAAGGATTTTCTTCATTTATTATACCTAATTTTTTCAAATATTTTATTGATGTTGGTATACCAATCTTTTTCAAAGTTCTAGCAGAACTTACGTTTATGGAGTAGATTAGTGATTCTCTAAGAGTTGTGATACCTTTAAAACCAGTATAAACGTTGTTTGGCCATACCTTTCCATCAGCTGTAATCATCGGTATATCAAGTATAGGTGAGGCAGCAGTAAAGCCATTGTCAAGAGCAGGTAAGTATACCGCAAGTGGTTTCATAGATGAGCCTGGCTGTCTAGCTGTGTCAGTTGCTCTATTTAAAATTCTTGAACCCTTTACATCACGTCCACCAATCATAGCAACGATGTGACCAGTTTTGTAATCCATAATCACAGTTGCTGATTGCGGCTGAACCAAACCAGTTTTATTATTATAGAAATATTCTGGGTTTATAAATAAGTTTCCAGTTTCATTAACTTTGTAGAATTTATCGTTCTTTTCGAAAAATTCAGCTTTTATGATAAGGCTGTGTCTTGCTTGTCTTAAATAATATGCATCAGGAACTGCAAGACCACCGACTCTATGAGTTAGAAGGTTTTTCGCACCATCAATAGTATAGTAATCTTGTATGTCAGTTGATTTTTTATATGCCAATATTCTTGAGCTAGTAATCGCTAAGTCACCGTTGGCATTTATACTAAACTCACCCTTTGGAATAAATAGATAACCATCGTCAGTAAGTAGATTTTCTTTTTTGTAATAAACTAAATTGCCATCTTTATCAACGATATTACCAGCTTTATCTAAGTTTCTATCAACAAGTAGAGGAGCTTTGTATCTTTTAAGATCGCCTAAAAGTATCCCGTTAAAATTCCTATTGACCTCGTCAAGATCCTTTTGTACTTTTGTATCGATGGTTGAGTATATTCTTAAACCGCCTGTAAATAATCTTTCTTGAGCCTTTTGCTTAGTGATTTGATACTTTTCCATAAGGTCTTCAACAACTTGATTCTTAACATAATCAGTCGCATAGCTTGTAATTTCGGATTCTTTCTTTGCACTTGGCTTTAAGCTTGCTACAACATCAAAATTTATCGCTTCATCGTATTCAGTTTTATTAATCTTGCCAAGTTCAAGCATCTTTTTAAGTATAACTTTTTGTCTTTGAACAGATTTTGTGTTAAATACAAGAATATATTTTTCGCCTAAAATTTCAGTCTCACCAATCTTTCTCATAGTAGCCTCATCAAACTTAAGAGGACTAACCCTGTAGAACGGTTGATAGATGTTAGGACCCTTTACAATGCCAGCAAGTAGAGCAGCTTGAGCGATATTGATCTCGTCAACATTCTTAGAGAAATATGTTCTTGAAGCCTCTTGAACACCGTATGAGTTTTGTCCTAAAGAAATCATATTTAGATAAGACTCAAGAATTTGGTCTTTGCTAAGTTTTGTCTCTAAGTTAAGAGCTAGATAAATTTCTTTAAGTTTTCTTGTAAGAGTTTGTTCATTTGATAAAAATGTATTTTTAATTAGCTGCTGAGTTATAGTTGAAGCACCACGAACAACGCCACCAGCCTTAAAATTCTCGTAAAGCGATGACAAAATACCCTTAGGGTCAACGCCAGGGTGCTCATAAAATCTTTCGTCTTCAATACTTATAAAGGCATCCTTCAAATATTGAGGAACCTTATTTAATTTAACAAAAGTTCTGTACTCAGCAGTCTCTACCTTTTCTAGTAAATTCTTATCCTTATCAAAGATAAGAGAAGTTTCTTCAAAGCCGCTGTTAATTGAGTATGGATCAATCTCAGGGGCAGTAGTAAGTATATTAACAAAAGCAAGCCCCACGCTGCCAGCAAATAAAGTCAAGGATATAAGTATAGTCATCAGCGTGATGACCAAAAGCTTTTTCAGCGTAAACCTCGGCTTTCTTCTATATTTATTATTAGACATATTATCACTCCTAATATTAAGTATACTTGTATTATACCACATATAAGAGATTTTAGTATATATTTTAATAAAATATTAATATAATTATCGTCTTTATGATATAATATTTATTAATTTAGGAGGAAATATATGATAAGCACATATAAAAACCATTTTCATAATCAAAATATATATCTAGAATTTGATCTTGAAGATATGAAAAATATTAATACAGATACATTTAAAACGATTAGTAAAGAAAATCATGCACCCTTGCAAATGATGATAGATGGTAGTGAGACAGAAAAGAGAAATTTTATTCAAGAACATGGTTTTAAGAGGGCAAGAGTTTGCTATAGCATGACAGTAAGAAAAAGTGATATGCTTTCAAAAGATATCTCGGGGCTAAAACTTCTTCACGCAAAAGAAGGTGAGACAATTTACGATGAATTAGCAAAGATATATTTTGATTATTATAAAAAAACACATGAGAGCATCAATCCACTAAGCGTTGATTTTGACGAATCTAAAGAAATTTTAACAAAAGAAGTTTATTATAACGATGAGAGTGGGATGAACTTAGCTTTTGTAGAAGATAATGAAATTGCCTATGTTTACACAAGCGATTTAGATAAGGCGGATGAATTTTTTAAAAGCCTTTGCGAAAAACTTTTTAATGACTATGAAGAGATATTTTTCGAAGCAGACGATGTAGATGAAAGTGCCATGCACTTGAAAAATATTTTTATTGGCGGAGTAGATGAGATTACAGAGACGTGGATATATAAATTAAATGATAAATAAAGATAATTTATTTATATATTATAATAAGAAAAGATTTATGATATAATAAACATAAGAATAAGAATTACTTATAGAGGTGGATTATGTTAACACAAAGAGAGCAAAGGAAAAGAGCAAAAGAATTTGCAGAGAAATGGGCAGGAAAAGGATATGATTATTATGATATACAGAAAAAGGTAAATGAAATAATTAAATAGTGAGCAAAAAAGCCTAATGGGACTGTGTGTTTCATTAGGCTTTTTTTATTTAACAAAAGACTTGTTTTTTATATGCAATTATATTATAATTAAATAAAGCAATAAAAAATATAAGGGAGGATTTCAAATGAGGAAAAAGTTTATAGCACTATTTATGTCAGTGTTAATGCTAATAACAATGTTTCCAGTAGGATTACTAGCAAACAATGAAGTAAAATCAGATATTACTGGCCATTGGGCAGAACCATATATTAAATGGTGCATAGAAAAAGGATATTTTAAAGGTTATCCAGATGGTACTTTTAAACCAGATGCTTTGATAAAAAGAAATGAATATATCAAAGTTATGAGCAATATCACAGGATTTATGAGAAAGGCAAATATTAGTTATACTGATGTTAAATCTAGTGATTGGTATTATGATGATTTACAAAATATTGTAAGTTTAGGCATTTTAGACGGCAAGGGAGAGTTCTATCCAGAAAAGCCTATGATTCGTGATGAAGCTTTTAGAATTTTAGCTGGTTTATACAAGTTAAGTGGCGATGAGAGCGTATTAGCTAGATTCCACGATTATAGTGATATTACAAGCAAGAAAGAGATAGCAGAGTTAGTTAAACTTAATGTTGTTTGTGGCAATACTAAAGGTAAAATAAATCCAAATAACAATATAACTAGAGCTGAAGTTTGTAAGATTTTAAAAGTAATTATTGAGAAACTTGGTACAGATATAAACATGTATCATAAATTGAATGATACAGATGAAACTGATACACAAAACAATGAAGAAAATATTGATAACAACAAGGTGCCAACTAACAATAGAAGATACAGACGTAATTATGATGAAAACAATTCTAATGAAAGAGAAGAAAAGCCATATAAACCTAACAATCCAGTTGATCCAGTTGACCCTAATAAGCCAATTGATCCAGTTGACCCTAATAAGCCAAATATAGGAAAAGATGACAAACTTGATATTCCTGAGAATGAGAAAACTTTAGAAAAATTAAAAGAGCTTATTAAAAAGCATGACGATGAGGTTGTAAATTCTGATAGGTTTATTTTTGCAAGTGAAGAAGTAAAAGCTCCATATGTTGAAGCTATTGAGAAAGCTAAGATACTTGTAGGTGTAGATAATCCGAGCGATAGTGACGTGAAAGATCTTATTAATGAAATTATAGACACATATAATAAGCTTGATGGTAAAAAGCCTGAAGAAAAGATGACTGAAGAAAAAGCTAAGGATATTATAAAAGAAAAGGCTGAAGAACAAAAAGAAAAAGAAGATCCATTGTATTTAAATTCAAAATTAAATAATTCAAAAATAATAATTAATAATATTGATTCAGACTATTCAATGGTTACTCAAGACGAAAGTAAGCATATAACAGGTGAGGTTATTACTGATAAGAACATTGTCAGGATGGGTGCTTATATTGTGGATGTTAGTAAAGAAAGCAATCTTGAGTCAAGTGTTACAATAGATAATAAAAAATTTTCATTTGATCTTAATGACTTTAAAGTTGGTTCAAATAAAGTGAATGTATATGCAGTGCTTGAAGATGGGGAGTTAGTAGAAAAGACCTTCTTTATTGAAAGGTTTAGTAAAGAGATAGAAATTAAAGAAGACGTAATTTATGCAACAGACAAAGCAAAGCAAGATAGTACTGACGACATAGAAGGCTTGTATAGTGCTGATGGCGGTGCAGAGCTTCTAGCTGTAAGAAAAGGTAGTAGCGTTGCTAATCAGATAGAATCTGGAGTTAAGTCTATAATTATAAACCTTGGATATTATGAAGTTAAACACATAGAAAAAGAACTTACACTTGAAGAAGCTTTAAAATTAACAAACAATAAAGTTAATAATGATTCAAATTTATTATATTATGTTGTTAAAAATGGCAATTTAGGTGATATAGCTTCAGGCAATGTAAATATATATGCAAGTCAGTTTGAGCCAACAGAAGACAATGTTGTAATAAACTATGACTTAGAGGGACTAAAAAAATATCAAGAGCTACAAGAAGAAAGGCAAATGAGAAGCCGAATGATGTCATTTGCACGAGCTAACAGGAAAACAGAATATGATGGAGACTTCAAAATTGAAGATTACGAAGAAAATGTAAATTCAATACTTGTAGATGGAGAGAAGTATTCGTTAAAAGGTAAAAAATTAGTGGCTGATGCAAAAATAAAAGATAAAGGCAATAAAGATAATAATATAAGTGTTGCTTTAAATGCACATGTATTGGGATTACCCCCAGTTGAAAAACCTTTTTGGGAGAAAGTATGGAATAAAATTTCTGAAATAGCTACAACGAGTCTTAAAATTCAAAGTGGATATGCTATATTTGAGCTAGCAGATAAACTTGTTAATGGTTTTTACAAAGAATATAAGAATTCAGCTGTATTCAAAATGGGATTTGAGAGTGGATTTGAATATAATGCTTCAAAAGCAAATGATAAAGTAAAAATAAAAAGCAAAGGCTCCTATGGACATTCAAAACAATATGAACTAACATCTGAAGTAGCTATACAAACTGCTAGAAAAGAAAATGCTGGATTTTTTGATCTTGCTGAATTAAAAATGGTGTATGGGGCGATTTCATACGGTAGTTTAGAAGAAGTTAAAGAACATTTGGAATTTGAATTAAAAGGCGATATTACTGGACTTATTAAAGACAGCATGATAAAACGAGCTAACAAAGGTACTAGTATAGATAAAAGATATCATGACATAGGAAATCCTTCATATAAATCAAGTGGCGAACCATTCTATTTAGGATCTATAATATTTAAAATTAAACCAGGCGAACATTTTATGATTAAAGGAAGTAAAAATGGAGAACTTGTAAATTTAGATTTAAGAGATTTTATATGTTTAAGAGCTTCATTATATGTAGCTGCAGATGGAAAGTTAGAGATAAAATATGATGGAAAATCTGATGAAATATATAAAATTACTACCGCTATGCTAATTGCTAAAGATGACTTTGAAAATGAAGCTAAACAACACGATGAAATACAAATTTATAAAAATATTTATGAGAATAAAGAAAGTATGAAAAAATATTATTTACCTGGCTCGTACAAGCTTTTCATTAATTGCCATAAAGAACATAGTAAAACGACTTCTACAGAAATTGATGCTAAGTTAAATATCGGACTAGATGTAGGAGCACAAATTGATTTTGTAGTATTGGGATTCACTCCATTGGTGCTAGATATTGGTGTTAATAATAATCTACTTTTAGCTGGAAATTACAAGAAAGAAACATCTACTTACTCAAAGAATGGAGAGGTTGTTGAAAACGAAAAAACAGTAAAAGAAGGAGAAATGCATTATAAGGCTACATTATATGGAGATTTATATTATGAACTTCTTGACTACTCTAATAAACCAGGTAAAGATAAAACTATGCAAGACATTGCTGAAAAAATGAAGAAGCAAACTAAGGACTTGAAAGGACAAGTTAATGAAATTCATCAAGAATTAGTTGGAATACTAGATAAAGTAAATAATATTATAAGCAGTGCTGATAGCAACTTAGATGAGATAGACACAATGATTACTTGCGTGAACAAGATTGCTAGCAAAGCTAGAAGTATAAATAGATATCTTAAATCTAATAAAGTAAATTCTGCAATTAACAATTTAGACAAGGCATCTAAAAATCTAAGAAAAATTAAAGAAGGAGCAGATGAGACTATTAATTCTTCTTTAGATTTAAATAATGAATTGATAGCTGAAATAGACAAGATTAAAAATTCAATTGAATCTGTTGCAGATAGCGTTGATAGTAAAATAGATTTAATTTATAAACCTATTAATATATTCCATCCAACTGTAATAGCTGAAATTGATTTTGTAAACTACAATGGAGATTTTATTTTCGATAAAAAGACACAAACAATAACTGGCTATAAAGGTAAAAAGTATGCCAATATTGTTATACCTGCAAAAATTGGTGGCATAGAAGTTTTAAACATTGGAAATGGAGTGTTTAAAGAGGCTGAAATACAAAGTCTAAAATTCGAAAAAGGTTCAAAATTAAAAAGCATATATGCGGATGCATTTGCAAATAATAGTGTTATGAAATTTAATCTATTAGATTTGCCTTCGACAGTAGAAACTATTGGTTCATCGGCTTTTGCTAGCGCTGGATTTAGAGGCGAGTTAAAAATACCTAGAACATTAAAAAGAATTGAGCGTGATGCGTTTAGAGACAATTCTATTACGAAAGTTAAGTTACCTTATTTGGAAAATGGTTATGGAACCTTCATATTTAATGGTAATCCTATTGAAGAAATAACATTTGCTGATGATTTTAAAATTGTACCATTTAATATGTTCGCAAGTTGCGGCTTTGGTTCAAAGATAAAATTAGGCGACTCTAAAATAGAAGAAATCGAAGATGGAGCATTTTATAATGCTGATATTGAGGGTGAATTAAAACTTCCAAAAACTCTTAAAAAAATAGGAAGAGTTGCTTTTGAACAAAACAAAATTAGTAAGCTTGTTTTGCCAGATTCACTAGAAAAAGTTGGATCTGAAGCTTTTAATGACAATAAGATTAAAGTATTGAGAATAATAGGTATAAAAGATGGATATGGAGCGGCTGTGTTTAATAAGAATCCTATTGAAGAATTAACATTCGCTCCAAACTTTAAAAAAGTTGATACATCAATGTTTGCTTATTGTGGATTTGGAGATAAGATGAATTTAGTAGATTCAAATATAGAAGAAGTATGCAATAGCGGATTTTCTAGTGCTGGTTTTAGCGGAAAGTTAAAACTTCCGAAAACATTAAAAACATTATCGATTCATGCTTTTGGTTTTAATAAAATAACAAGCGTTGAGATTCCTTCAAGTTTAAAAGAAATATCTAATGAAGCATTTGGATTTAATCCTATAGAGAAAATTACTTTTTCTGATGATGTAAAAGTTATTTCAAAAGGAATGTTTTCAGGAGTTTTCTTCTCGTCAGGTGAGATGTGTACTTCTAGTAATTTTGAATTTTCAAATAAAATAGATTTTGAAAACTCTAAGATAGAAAGAATAGAAGAAGACGCTTTTCTTGACTGCAAATTTGAAGGCGATATAAGATTTCCTAAGACTTTAAAATATATTGAAGACAATGCTTTTAAAAGTTCAACTTTTACAACATTTGAGGCTTCAACAATATATTTACCTCCAGATTGTTCATATTCAGACTCTTCATTTGGCAATAACATCTATGAAGATGAAGACAAAAACATAAAAATTATTGGTGGGATAAATAGAAGTCCAAAAAAAGATGATAATAATGCTGATGATAATAACAATGCTGATGATAATAATAAAAATAAACCTGAAAATATTGATACAATAAACTCATCATACAAGGAACTAGATTTAGTATCATAAAATAAAAGCTCATAAGCTAAAATAGCTTATGAGCTTTTATTATTTTCACCTAGTCTATTTATATGGTATAATAAATGTAAACTTTGATATTAAAGGAGTGATTTTATGCCATGCAGTAAAAATTATACAAAAGAAATAATAGATGATTATTGTGTGTTAGACACAGAAACAACTGGCCTATCATCTTATTATGATGAAATTATAGAAGTAGGTGTGTTAAGAGTTAGAAATAATGAAATAGTAGAAAATTATTCACAACTCATTAAACCAAAATATGAAGTTGATGATTTTATAACTTCTCTAACAGGCATTACTAATGATATGCTTATAGGCATGCCATCTATATTAGATATTAAAGAAAAATTACTAAACTTTATTGGCGACGATATAATTATTGGTCATAATACATCTTTTGATATTAGGTTTTTAAATTGTGGCCTTAAAACAGAGCTTGATAATAAATACATGGATACAATGCAATTTTCTAGAAAGCTGTATCCAGAGTTGAAACATCATAGGCTTTCTGATATGACAAAATACTTAAATCTACACAATAATGAGCATCGCTCTATCGCAGATTGTATTTCAACAAAGGAACTTTATGATTGCATTAAAAAGCACATGAATGCAAACAATATTGCTATTAATGATCTGTGGAAAACTACAAGGACTAAATTTGATATAAACTCAATAACACCAGATGTAGTTGAGATAGATGAAGACAACTTTTTTTACAATAGGCACGTTGTATTTACAGGAAAGCTAGAGAAGATGTTAAGAAAAGATGCGATGCAGATAATTGTTAATTTAGGAGGAATACTTGATAGTAGTGTGAATAATAAAACTAACTACTTAATACTTGGAGATAACGATTATAATGCAATACTAAAAGGTGAGAAGTCATCAAAACATAAGAAAGCTGAAAAATTAAAACTAGAAGGTAATGATATAGACATTATAGATGAATTGACGTTTTATGATTTGATTAACCAATAGTGCTAAAAGTTAAGATGTAAAATATGTTATTTAAGACGGTAGAAATGCCGTCTTTTTTTATTGGATACTTTTTAATGTTTTGAAAGAAAAGGGTGCAAATAGCGAATATTTTTACTCTAATTTATAAGCATTAAATTGTATCCATTTTGAATAGTTTAAGGCAAGACAGTTATGGAAGCATATGGCTTTGACTGGAGAAAGATGAGCGAGTCGGAGTGTGTTGCTGAGCTTATGAAACTATATAAAAAGATGATTGAAAAGAATTAAACGATTAGCGTAGATAATTTTGTCTACGCTATTTTTATATACAATAAATATTTTGACATTTAACTCGGGCTTTGGTATAATTACAAAGAGGTGCTATATGGAGAGAGCAATTATATATACAATTGAATTTGATTCAAAGACTGACGAGTATCTTGATGAGCTTGAAGCGCTTCTTGAGGCGTGCGATGCTGAGGCCATTGTCAGAGTGAAACAAAGTAAGGACGTTTTAAACCCTCGCTACTATATGGGCAAGGGTAAGCTTGACGAGATAAAAACGCTTATAGAAGCGAATGATATTGACTTACTTGTTGTTAATGACGAGCTAAGCGGCGTTCAAACGAGAAACTTAGAGGACGAACTCGATATAAAAGTGGTCGACAGGACTAATCTTATACTTGATATATTTGCTCTAAGGGCTGAAACTGTTGAAGCGAAACTACAAGTGGAGCTTGCTCAGCTATCATATAGACTGCCAAGACTTGTTGGTATGAATAATTATCTATCAAGAGAGGGAGGCGGCATCGGCACTAGAGGACCCGGTGAGCAAAAACTTGAAACTGACAGACGTCACATACAAGAGCAAATTGATAGAATTAAAAATAAATTAAAGGAAGCTCAAAAATCAAGGGACAATATTTCTAAAAAAAGAAATGAAAGCGATGTTCCTTATGTGAGTATCATCGGTTACACTAACTGCGGTAAATCTACTATATTAAACAGCATGATTAGGCTATCTGAGAGTGGTGCTAAGGAAGTTTTGGCTAAGGATATGTTATTTGCCACACTTCAAACTTTTGTTAGACAGATAAAATTCTCTTCTGGCTCTGAATTTATTGCCTCAGATACTGTTGGTTTTGTATCAAATTTACCTACAAAACTAGTTGAAGCATTTAAAGGCACTCTAGAAGAGCTAAAATATGCGGATTTAATTTTACACGTGGTAGATATATCAGATGAGAACATGCATCTACAAATTGAGACTACACTTGATTTGATGAAGTCTTTAGGACTTATGGACAAAAAAGTTTTAAGGGTATATAATAAGGTAGATAAACTTGATGAGCATAGAAGATCATCCTTAAAAGATGCTGAAGATACAATTTATATATCAGCAAAAAATGATGACGATGTAAAAAAACTTATTGATAAGATAGAGGCAATCATTAAAGAGGATTATAAAGAGGTAACGATGAGGCTTGCTTTTAAGGATAGTGCCATCATCGATAGGCTTAAAAAGAGCTATGCTGTAGAAGTTACAAAGTACGACGAAGCTTCGATGTACATAAAAGTGAAGCTTTCTCAAAAAGATTACAATAAATATAAAGAATATGTGTGCGAATAAAGAGTATAGATCGGTCCTGGAGCAAGTAAGCGCCGAGGATCTGATAAATAAATCAAAGTTCATAGCAAACACAAAGCATGTTATGAGCGAGGAAGAGGCCATAGCCTTCATTAACGAGATGAAGGATAAATACAAGGACGCGACTCATAACGTTAGCGCTTATATTATTAATAGTAATATTCCTACAAAGCGCTACGATGAAGACGGCGAGCCACAAGGCTCATCTGCAAGACCCATACTTTCGGTTATGGAGATGGAGGGGCTTTCAAATATCGTCTGCGTTGTGACTAGATACTTTGGAGGCATTAAGTTAGGCGTTGGAGGCCTTGTAAGAGCTTACTCAGGCGCGTTTAAGAAGAGCATTGAAGGCCAAATATATGACTATGGCAGCTTTCTTAAGTATAGATTGACTTTTCCATACGCAGAATTTGATAAAATTAAAAACTATTTATCACATACAGTTTATGATTTAGATAATTTAAAGTACATGGAAAATATTAGTGCGGACATATACATAAAGGAAGAGGACAGCGAAGAACTTTTGGAAACGCTTAAAAATCTTTCTAATCGCGAGCTTGATTATGAGTTTGCAGATGAATATATTAAAGCGCATATTGATAAAAGGATTGTGAAATAATTGAAAGATTATGAAAAAATAGTTCAAGACATGGTATCTTGGCTAAGAGATAAAAGGGATAAAACTGGTTTAAAAGGAGCAGTTTTCGGGCTTTCAGGTGGAGTTGACTCAGCAGTTGTCGCAGGTCTTGCAAAACTTGCTTTTGGTGATGATCACTTAGCTATAGTCATGCCGATACACTCACTTGAAGAAGACGAAGTAGATGCAAAATTAGTCGCGGATAAGCTTGGTATAAAAACTGCAAGGGTTGATTTAACAAGTACTTATGACGATTTTGTTAAAAGTGCAAAGGCAGATGACTTTTCTAAGATGAGTTTATCAAATATAAAACCAAGACTTAGGATGACAAATTTATATCTATATGGACAAAATTTATCATACATGGTAGTCGGCTCATCAAACAAAAGTGAGTACCTAGTCGGCTACTTCACTAAGTGGGCAGATAGCGCATGCGATATATATTTATTAAGAGATTTTTATAAAAGAGAAGTTTATGAAATCGCCAAAGTTTTAGGCGTGCCAGATGAGGTAATAAACAAAAAACCATCGGCAGGACTTTGGAAAGGCCAAAGCGATGAGGACGAATTAGGCGTTTCTTACGATGATATTGAAAAATATTTCGAGGGCGAGGCCATTGCCATAGAAAAAGAAGAAAGAATAAAAAAGCTATATAATTCAACCGAACATAAAAGATCGGATATAGATTATTTTAAAAACATATATTAGGAGGAATAAAATGTCAGGACATTCAAAATGGAAAACAATAAAGGCTAAGAAAGGTAAAGAAGACCAAAGAAGAGCCTCAGTATTTACAAAACTTGCTAGATACATCACTGTAGCGGTTAAAGAGGGAGGAGCAAATCCAGAATTTAATCCATCACTTAAATCAGCGATAGAAAAAGCTAAGTCTGAGAACATGCCTAACGACAACATTGAAAGAGCTATCAAAAAAGGTGAAGGCGGCGAAGGCGATGCAAGCTACGAAAACGTTGTATATGAAGGATACGGCGTTGGTGGTGTTGCTGTTATAGTTGACTGCTTAACAGACAATAGAAATAGAACAGCTTCAGACGTAAGACACGCCTTTGATAAACACGGCGGAAACTTGGGAACAACAGGCTGCGTATCATATCTATTCGATAAAAAAGGCTTTATCGCCATAGAAAAAGACGATTCAGTTGATGAAGACACATTAACTATGGACGCAATCGACTTAGGTGCAGAAGATTTTAAAGCTTTTGAAGAAGGCTATGAGATTTACACATCAGTTGAAGATTTTAACAAGGTAGTAGAAGGACTAAAGGACAGAGGCTACAAGCTAAGTGACTTTGACCTATCAAACATACCTCAAACAACAGTAAAACTTGACGAAGAACAAGCGATTAAGTTTGAAAAGATGGTTGATGACCTTGAAGAATCAGACGACGTTCAAAGCGTTTCACATAACTTAGAAGATTAAAATGAAGAATATTAAATTATCAGTTGCTATTATATTAACCCTTAATATAATAGCACTTATATTATGTCAAGCAATTCAAACAGTTTCCTATGATGAAAACGCTGTTTATATGAACGCAAAGCATTTAGATGACTTTGATTATATCGATAGATCAGAGGAAGAAGTCTTAGTTGCTTCAAAAATTATAGCAGGCTACCTAAGAGGACAAAATGCAGATGAGCACCTAAGCTTAATTGGCTTAAACGAAAAAGAAATAAGCCACATGAGAGACGTAAGACATATATATAAAGTACTAAACATTATTAAAATTATATCTGCAGCAATAACTTTATTTATAATACTCTTATACGCTTGGAAAAAGATTAACGTATTTAAGTTTAAAGAGCTAAGAAATACTTTATTTATAGGATACTTAGTGCCAATAATTTTTGGAGCTCTATATTTAACAGACTTTTCTGGAGCCTTCGTAAAATTTCATGAGATATTCTTTGATAATCAACTATGGCAGCTCGACCCAAGCACAGACCTTTTAATTAGACTAATGCCAGAAGAGTTTTTCATTAATGGCTTCATAAAAATATTAGCCTACTATACAGTATCGATATTCGTTATTCATATTTGTAGCTTTTACTATGTAGCGAGATGTAGTAGTAAAATGAAGAAGAAGGGAGTATAAAATTCATAAATGTTAGATATAGCTAAATTTTTAGATCAAACCAATTTAAAACAGGACGCAAGTGAATCTGATATTATAAAGCTTGTAGAAGAGCAAAGAAAATATAATTTCAGATCACTATGCATAGCACCGTCGTTTTTGCAAGTTGCTCGTAAAAACTTGCAAAATATTTACTTAAGTACAGTGATAGCATTTCCTAACGGTTATGCTACGACTGAATCAAAAATATTTGAAACAAAAGATGCGATTAAAAATGGAGCAAACGATTTGGATATTGTTTCGAATATCGGAAGAATCAAGATGAGAGACTATGAATATCTGAGTAAAGAGGTAAATTGTTTAAGAGAAGCTTGTAAAGACCATGTAATCAAATTTATAATAGAAACATCCTTTCTTAACAAGGAAGATATATATTTTATAACAAATATTTTAGTAGAAGAAGGGGCTGACTTTGTGAAAACATCAACAGGTTTTACGAAGTCCGGAGCAAATTTAGAAGACATAAAATTTATAAAAGAAAATTTTGGAGAGAAAATAAAAATAAAAGCCTCCGGAGGAATTTCTGATTATAAAACTGCGATTAAATTCATTAGCGCAGGTGCTGATGTTATCGGCACTTCACACGGTTTAGACATAATAAATTATAAAGAAAATTAAAATTTTTTTATTTAAAAACATAAATCTAAATATGAATTTTTAGAAATAAAGCTTGCATTTTTATAAAAAATAGTGTAATATATATGTAACATATAGCCGTTATTATATGAAAAAAATTTTAAGGGGGAATATTAATGAAACTTAAAAAGACATTAGTGTTTTTATTAGTACTTTCTATGGTATTATCAGCTTTCGCATTCGCATGTGGTAAGAAGACTGATGAACCAGCAGAAAATGATACTGAAACAGAAGCACCAGCTGATGACGAAAATGCTGAAGAACCAGCAGATGACGAAACAGCTGAAAGACCAACTGAGCCAAGTGGCCAATTAATCATTGGTACTACTACTGAAATGAGTGGAGACTTCTCAGGAGTATGGCAAAACAACGCATCAGACGCTGACGTTAGACGTTTAGTTCAAGGCTACGGTACAGTTGATCAAACTGATGAAGGTGAATACGTAATTGACGACTCAATCGTTGAAAAGTATGATACTAAAGAAAACGAAGATAAGTCAAAAACTTACACTTTCACAATCAAGCAAGGTCTTAAATTTGCTGACGGTAAAGAAATCACAGCAAAGAACTATGTAGCAGGAACAATGCTATGGGCTTCAAGACTTATTGGACCAGACTTTTGCGGTGGTAAAAACACAGCAGGTATCGACCTAGTAGGTTATGATGCATTTAGTAAGGGTGAAAAGAAAGAGTTTACTGGTATTCATCTAATTGATGATTACACATTCTCAGCAACTATTAATCCTGATAATACACCATATTTCTATGAATTAAACTCTGTAGGTGCAGGCCCAGAAGATCTAGAATTTTGGTTAGGCAAAGATGTAGACATTAAAGATGACGGCGATGGATGTTACTTTGTTGAAGATATTAATACTGAAGAGTTCAAAAACGCAGTTAAAGCTGCAAGAGATAAAAAGACTCTACCTTCAAGCGGTCCATATATGTTAGAAAAATACGATGAAGCACAACAATTAGCAACTATGGTTATCAACCCTAACTTCCAAGGAGATAGAGTTGGTAGAAAACCTCTAATTTCAAAAGTTATTCTTAAGAAGATAACTCAAGCTACTCAAATCGACGACTTAAAAACTGGTGGTGTTGATATAATCAAAAACATCGGTGATGGTAAGACAATCAACGCTGGTATGGACTTAACAGAAGGCGAAGGATTTGCTTACACTGACTATCCAAGAGCTGGTTATGGTAAGATCGCATTCTCTTGCGACGTTGGACCAACTCAATTCGTAGAAGTAAGACAAGCACTTGCTTACTTACTAGACAGAAACGATTTCGCTAAACAATTTACAGGCGGATACGGTTCTGTTGTAAACGGACCTTATGGTACTGCTCAATGGTTCTATCAAGAAACACAGAAAGAACTTGATGAAAAGCTTAACTCTTATCCATATGACCCAGCTAAGGCTGTAGAATTATTGGAAAAAGCTGGTTTCACTCTAAACGAATCAGGCGCTGAATTTAAAGAAGGCGACGGAATCAGATACAAAAAGATGGATGACGGTAAGTTAATGCCACTAGAAATCAAATGGGCATCTACTGAAAACAACGAAGTATCTGACCTACTAGTTGTTAAACTAGCTGAAAACCCTGACCTTGTAAAAGCAGGTGTTAAGATTCAAAGAGATGCAATGAGCTTTGACGAATTACTAAACTGGTTATACAGAGACGCATCACAAGATGCTAAATACGGAGTTCCAACATATAACATGTTCAACCTAGCTACAGGATTCACTCCATGGTATGATCAAAAATACACTTACTCAACAAAAGAAGAAATGATCAAGATGGGTTACAACACTAACTTCATCTTCGATAAAGAACTAGAACAAGCTGCTACAGACATGGTAATGATCTCTCCAGATCAAAGAGACGTATTCAAGGACAACTTCGTTAAATTTGTAACTAGATGGAACGAAATGCTTCCTGACCTACCACTATACTCTAACCAATACCATGACTTCTACAATGCTAAACTTAAACATTGGGTAACTTCAGAAATGAAGGGATTAACAGCAACTATACTAGATGCTTGGGTAACAGAATAGTAAAGATTAAAATTAAAAAAACATTTTGTGGAAGGCAATAGAAATATTGCCTTCTATAAAAATACAGATAAGGTGGATGATGATGGGAAAATATGTTATAAAAAGAATACTTTACATGGTATTTGTATTCTTTGTTATGTCTATTTTACTTTTCTTCTTATATAACATGATACCTTCTGACCCGGCTAGAGCAGAGCTTGAACCAATGAAGGCAAAATTAAAAGTAGAAGAGTATAATAAGAGATACAAAGACTTAAGAAAACAATATGGTCTTGACGATCCTATGATAGTTAGATATGGCAAGTGGCTTGGTAGATTACTACAAGGCGACTTAGGAGACTCAAGAGTATATAAAGACAAGGTTGTAAACGTTGTACAAGAACCTTTAAAACTTACTATATTTATTAATATTTTTGCAATAATTATAGGTCTAGGCATTACTATACCTTTAGGTATTGCGTGTGCCGTTAAAAAGAATTCAGTTTTCGACCAAGTAACACAAGTATTAACTGTTATAGGTTATTCTATACCAGTATTTATCACAGCACTATTGTTTATATATGTCTTTAGTGTTAAGTTACAATGGTTCCCAGTAAGTGGTATGAGAACTGCAGGTAAGAATTATACAGGTATTAAAGATACAGTAGATATCTTTAAGCACATTGCACTTCCTTTAATAATCATGACAGTTGGCTCACTTGGCGGTATGACAAGATATGTCAGAGCTGCTATGGATGACGCATTAAGCATGGATTATATTAAGACTGCAAGAGCAAAGGGCTTAAAGGAAAAAGCTGTAATTTATTCACACGCATGGAGAAATGCACTTTTACCAGTAGTTACACTAATTGTTGGCTGGTTTATGAGTATATTCTCTGGATCACTAATTATTGAATCAATGTTTAATTTAAATGGTATGGGTAAGTTCTACATAGATGCTTTAAACAAGAAGGACTATGACTTAGCACTTGCAATTCAGTTATTCTATATAATAATAACTCTAATCGGAAACTTAGTTACTGACTTGACATACGGCTTAGTTGACCCTAGAGTTAGAGTAGAAAATTAGGAGGTTACAATGGAAAAAGATAAAAAAGACTTAAAAGAAACAAACCAAATACCTCCAAAGAAAAAAGGATTTAGTTTATTTAAGAAAAAGAAAAAAGACGTTATGGTTGAGGATGACATTCAAACTCCTTTTAGAACCATTTTAAACGTATTCCTTTCAAATAAGGTAGCAATGACTGCATTTTTCATTTTCTTTGGTATATTCTTATTAGTATTGATAGGACCTTTATTCAATCCTTTAGACTTATCATATGTTGAAACAACACAAGCAAACATTGCTCCAGGTTTTGATATACTTCCGTTGCCAAATGGACTTAAGAATATCAAGACACTTAGTGTTGGATCTACATTTAGTGCTGCTGTTGATGAGAATGGTAAGATTTTTGTTTGGGGCAAAACTAATATCTCCAAAAAGGTTGATATTAGAAAAATACCTAAAGAAGTAAAGAAGGCTGGAAAAAACATCATTAAAGTAGCTTGTGGTACTGACCATGTAATAGCTCTTACTGATGATGGTAAAGTTCTTGGCTGGGGTAATAACAGACTACAACAAGCTAAGGCACCAGCAGAATTACTTGGAACAAAAATTGTTGATATCGCTGCTTCAGACCAAGTTTCTTATGCTTTAGATGAAGATGGAGACACATACGCTTGGGGTAACATGGGCGTTAATGACTACAAAGAAGGTCATGAATATAAAGGAAATATTGCTAAGATAGTTCCAAACCCTAATACAGCTTGCGCTATCACAAAAGATGGTAAAGTTGTTCACTTAGGTGCTCAAGAGTCAGGTTTATCTAAGATACCTGAAATTAATGAAAAAGTTGTTGACCTTGCTTCTTCATACAATACATTTGTAGCTGTAGGAGAATCAGGCAAGATGTATATGTGGGGTAACCCAACTACAACTGGTGAGTGGGACGTTCCTGAAGACATAGAAGGTAAGGTTAAGAATATATACGGACAAAGATATTCATATCTTGCTAAGTTAAACGATGATACTATCGTTGAATGGGGTTCTAACTCACTAGGACAACTTAATGTACCTCAAGAACTTAGAGGTAAAAAAGTAGATAAAGTTTATACTGGTTTCTATCAAACACATGTTGTTGACCAATCTGGAAAGGTATATAGCTATGGTCACAAAGGTTATCTACTAGGTACTGATGACCTAGGCAGAGATATCTGGAACAGAATTCTAAACGGTGGTAGAAAATCTATGACTATAGGTGCTATCGCAGTTATAATCTCGACTATCATCGGCGTAATCGTTGGTGGTATTTCAGGCTTCGTTGGAGGCTGGGTTGATAACGTATTACAAAGGGTTGCTGAAATGATAGGTTCACTACCATTCCTACCATTTGCGATGATATTATCAGCACTTGTTGGCCAAACAATGACTGCCGACCAAAAGATCTTTATGATCATGATTATACTTGGTTTACTATCTTGGACAGGACTTCAAAGACTTGTTCGTGCTCAAGTACTTTCAATTAGAGAGCAAGAATACGTTGTTGCTGCAAGATCACTAGGTATTAAAGAAAAGAACATTATATTTAAACATATATTACCAAACACTATATCTATAATTATAGTTAATGCTACACTATCATTCGCATCAAGTATGCTTACTGAAGCATCACTATCATTCCTAGGCTTTGGTGTTCCAGCACCATATCCAACTTGGGGTAATATGCTTAACGGTGCTAATAACTCTATAATTATTCAAAGATACTGGTGGAGATGGGTATTCCCTTCTATCATACTAGGTGTTTGTGTAATTTGTATTAACTTAATAGGTGATGGCCTAAGAGATGCTATCGACCCTAGATCAGCTGAAAGATAGGAGGTAAGATTAATGGCATTATTAGAATTAAAAGACTTGCATACCTTTTTTACAACAAAAAAGGGAATAATCAAAGCTGTTAATGGCGTTTCCTATTCAGTAGAACAAGGTAAAACATTAGGAGTAGTAGGAGAAAGTGGTAGTGGTAAGAGTGTTTCTGCCATGAGTATCATTAAACTGCTTGATGGTAACGGATATATTGACAGTGGTGAAATTTGGTTTAACGGAGAAAATATTACTGATATACCTAAGAACAAGATGGGTCATATCAGAGGTAATGATGTTTCTGTTATATTCCAAGAGCCAATGACTTCACTAAACCCAGTATTTACTGTTGAAAGACAAGTTAGTGAACCGTTCATTATTCACCAAGGAATGAACAAGAAAGAAGCAGCTGAAAAAGTTGTTGAAATGCTTAGCATGGTTAAGATACCAAATCCAGAGACTGTTGCTAAACAATATCCTCACCAATTATCAGGTGGTATGAGACAAAGAGTTATGATCGCCATGGCACTTGCTTGTGTTCCTAAGCTTCTTATAGCTGACGAACCAACAACTGCTCTTGACGTTACAATTCAAGCTCAAATACTTAGATTAATGAATGATCTTAAGAAGAGAATTGGTACTTCAATACTATTTATCACTCATGACCTTGGCGTTATTAACCAAATGGCTGACGACGTTGCTGTTATGTATTGTGGTCAAGTAGTTGAAAAAGCATCAAGAGATATTATCTTCGAAGGAAAGAGTAAATTCATGCATCCATATACAGAAGGACTTATGGTATCTATACCAAGATTGGATACTCCTCAAGGCATGAAGCTAGATGCAATACCTGGAGCTGTTCCACATCCACTAAATTTACCTAAGGGCTGTAAATTTGCGCCTAGATGTAAATATAGAACTGAAAAGTGTGATAACTATCAACCAGATTTAGTTAAAGTAGATGAAAATCATGAAGTAAGATGTTTCTATCCTGAAAAGGGGGTAAGATCCGATGGAAAATAGAGAATTACTATTTAGAATACAAAACTTAAAACAATACTTCCCTGTACAAAAAGTAGGTAAGGAAGTTAAATATGTAAAGGCTAATGATGATATCTCATTGGATATTTACAAGGGAGAAACTATCGGCTTAGTTGGTGAATCTGGTTGCGGTAAATCTACTTTTGGTAGAACATTACTACAATTATACAAACAAACTGACGGTAGAACTATTTATTATGGTAGAACTAGATGGGAAGTTAATCCTAAATATGTATATAAATTAATAAATGGTTTCGCTAGCCATAAGAATAAACTAAAAGAGCTTAAAGCTGAGATTGAGAAGGATACATCTGCTTATGAAGCACTTGCTGAAGGAAAAGAAAAGGGCGAAGCTTTAAATAAGCTTAGAGAAGCTGAAAAGCAATATAAACTTCTTTACAAAGACCTTGCACAAATAGCTGGAGCTTTAATATATCATGACAATGAAAGTGAAATTAAATCTTTACTTTCAAAGGAACAAGAATTAAATCACAAAATATTTCTTGCAAAGAAAGATGGAAAAGAAGATTCAGCATCTGAGAGCGAATTAAAAAATGTTGAAGCAAAGCTTGATTCTCTTAGAGAAGAAGTTAAGGGACATGCTGAATACGAAAAAGCTGAGGGATATAGAGATGCCGGTGTAAACCTAGCTGAACTTGAATATGAAGAGATGAGACACTTAAGAAAAGATATGCAACTTATCTTCCAAGACCCATACTCATCACTTAACCCTCGTATGACTGTAGGACAAATTATATCTGAAGGTTTAGTAGCTCACGATATCTACAAACGAAAAGATAAGGCTCTACAAGATTACGTTGTAAAAGTTATGCAAGACTGCGGTCTAGCTCATTACTTTATTCATAGATATCCTCACCAATTCTCTGGCGGTCAAAGACAAAGAATTGGTATCGCTAGAAGTGTTGCTTTAAAGCCAGACTTCATCGTTTGCGACGAAGCAGTATCAGCTCTAGACGTATCTATTCAATCACAAATTATAAATCTATTGATTGATTTAAAAGAAAAAGAAAATCTAACATATCTATTCATATCACATGACTTGTCAGTTATTAAATACATTTCTGATAAGGTCGGTGTAATGTACTTAGGAAATATAGTTGAATTTGCTGACTCTAAGGAGTTATATGCTAGACCAGTGCATCCATATACAGAAGCACTTTTAGGCGCAATACCAACTACTGATTCTAAGAAAGAAATACAAATTCTAGAAGGAGATATACCAAGTCCTATCAATCCACCTAAGGGCTGTAAGTTCCACACTAGATGTAAATATGCTACTGAAGAGTGTAAAACAGTTGTTCCAGTATTCGAAGAAGTAAGACCTGGACACTTTGTTGCATGTCATCATAAGCTAAATTTGGATAAATAATGTTTTTTCAAAAGAAAATTGATCGTGCATTCGATGAGCTAAAGAAAAAATCTGGCAAGTATGATGAAAAAGGAAACTTAATTCATACTGAGCAAGAAGAAACTGAAAAAGGCGATGTTTCTGCTATGTTTTTAGCGGCAGCCAAAGTATTCGGACCAATCTTTATAGTTTTGATTATAATTTTAATATTAACTAGACCAAGATAAAGAGTAAAGCTACGAGTGATCGTAGCTTTATTTTTTAAGAAAATATTTTATGAGATGTAGATAAAATTTTTAGTTCTTGTTTAGTTTAACGCGATTAAGGGTAAATAAAGAATAAGATTAAAGGAGGTTTTCTTATGAAAAGGAAAGTATGTTTATTATTAATATTATTACTTATGTTTACGAACGTAGCTTATGCTGCTGATCTTAAAGTTAGCGTGCCGAATGGCTATGTGCTAAATAATGCAGAAGTAGAAAGACTTAACTTAGTCATTAACAATAAGATGAAAGAAGAAAACAACGAAAGAGAAGACTTAGTTGGATATGTAATACCAGTATATAATCTTTCTACAGAGTACTTATTTAACAACGCTAATAAAACATTAGAAGATTCCTTTGTCAATAAAGGAAACGCCATTATGATAATAAAGGACAAGATTGGACCATTTATGCAAGTTGGACTAGTCAAATCAAATAAGGGACTTATAGTTGAGACATATTCAGACATCAGTGATGGACTGCTTGAAGCCATAACTTTGGTTAAATCAAAAAACATGAGCAATGTTAGATATCTAAGCATTGATCAAACAAGCAAACCAAGCATATTACTTGCGAGCGAAGGTAAGGTCAATAAGGCGATAGCAGTTGATTTATTAAATGATAGAGTAAAAAATAATACAAAGGCCGAAGATGCAATACTTGAAACTAAAGATGTTTATGAGCAAATTAAGCAAAATAAGATAGCCGACATGGAATTAACTGTTGAAAATCTTAAGAAAGGCGAGCCATATAAGACTGATCAAGTACCATTATTTAAGCCAGTAGAAGCTAAAAAATCTGATAAAAAGAGCCCAGTTAAGCTAATAATCATACTTATACTAGTAGTTTTATTAGTAGTAGCTGCTTACTTTGTTTTAATGAAGATGTCTTCAAAGAAAGGTACAATAAAGAAGAAAAAAGCAAAAAAGACAGATGATGATTATGATGAAGGAGATTTTTAGCCTAAATTAGTCAAAGAATTTATAGGGGGGGGTAAGTACATGTTTTTATACAAGTTAATTATGCTGATATCTACAGCTTTTATTCCACTTTTACTGATAGTAATAGGGAAGATATTTGCAAAATATCCAAGCAAAGAGCCAAACATTGCTATAGGCTTTAGAACAAAGTTTTCTATGAAGAATAAAGACACTTGGGACTGTGCACAAAAACTTTTCCCAGAAGTTTGGATAAAATTAGGAAGAGCAATACTTCCTCTTAGCCTTATCATACTTTTCTTACTATATAGTGAAGATAGAGACTACACAGGAAATTTAGTCTTAATTCTTATGCTAGTACAAGAGGCATTATTGCTAGGCTCAATATTTTATATAGACTTAAAGCTAAAAAATATTTTTAATAGCGACGGAAGCCGCAAACAAATTAATTAAAAAATTAAGGTCAAAGTTTATTTCTTTGACCTTTTCTTTTTGTTTTATCCCTTAATTTCATTTATAAATGGACTTATATCGTAGTCCGTGTTGTTTCTCTCTTTAAAAGCGAAGATATTTAAATTTTCTTTCGCTCTAGTCATTCCAACGTAGAAAATTCTTCTTTCTTCTTCAAGTTCTGCATCGCTCGCATTATTTGAGCCAGGTATTTCATCATCAACTATATCAATCAAAAACACTGTGTCAAATTCAAGACCTTTAGCGCCGTGTATTGTTGACAGTATCACATTCGATTCATTTTGTGAGTAAATTTTATTTTTCAAAACATTGAGCCTTAGCTTAAGCTCATCTATATTTTTAGTATAAAGAGCAATTTGCTTTAAAAAGTAGAGCATAGTTAAAAGTTTGTTAAAAGACTCACTGTTGTCACGGCCCTTTGTTCTCAAGTAGCCTCTGTAATTCATGTCATTTTGAATATAATCAATGATATTTGATGGCTTCATCTTTCTTATGGTTTTGAAGTCCTTCATCAGTTCAAGAATATAATCTTTTTTATAGCTTTGAATCGCTTCGGATCTATACAGAGTCTTTAAAACATCGACATCAGTTAATGTGTATATCTCATTTATGTCTTGCTTTGATAAATATCCTTTAATTTTATAATAAATCTTTCTAAATAGACTAGCGTCATTCATATTTTGAGAAAAATTATAGATATCAAAGATGTCTTCAATAATCCAGTGACTAAAAAATCTATCTTTTTTATCATAAGACGTAAAATTAATCATGTAGCGCTCTAAGTATTCAGCAAGCGGTATTTGAGAAATATTATTTCTATATAAAACAGCTACAGTGCCAGACGCGTCCTTCAAGTACTTTGCAATATAGCGGTACTCGTCGAGGTCTTTGCCAAAGAGTTTCACATTGACAGGAGCACTTCCTTTTTTAGACGCATTTAATTCTTTTACATATCTTAGCTTATTGTTCTTAATCAGTCTATTAGAAGCAGTGATTATGCTTGGCGTAGACCTATAATTTTCACTAAGCCTATAGATATGAGCACCTTTATAATGCTTTTCAAAATTTAGTATCCTCTCAGGGCAAGCGCCTCTAAACCTATATATAGATTGGTCATCATCAGCAACAACGAAAAAATTATTATCTTTATTAATAAGCTTATCAAGTATCATAAACTGTATGGACGAGGTATCTTGGCCCTCATCAAGAAGGATGTATTCGTATTTGTCCTTAAATTTTGAAATAATATGTCTATCTTTTTCAAGTAAATCATTTGCCATCACAAGCATATCATCAAAATCTATGAGACGCTTTTTCTTTTTATAAGCTTCAAAATCATCGACCACGACCTTGTATTCAAAAGGTCCATCTGCATCTGTATAATCTTCGTTGGTGTTTTTAATATAACCAAGTATAGATTGTATTTTATCTAAATCCTCTTCGCTTGGATAATTTTTTAGCTTATCCACATATATCTTTCTAAGAATATTTCTCGATTTAGGCGCATTTTCAACATCAAGTAGGGTGTATTTAATTTTTTTATATCTCTCAAACTCTCTAATAATTTTGTATGACAGGGCATGAATGGTTAAGACGCCGACCTCTTTTGAATAATTTTCGTCAAGCGCTTCAAGTATTCTTCTTTGCATATCAAGCTGCTGGGACTTAGCAAAGGTTATAGCAAGAATCTTATATGGGCTAATGCCTTTATCTTCGATAAGATATTTAATACGATTCACTATAACAGTAGTTTTGCCAGAGCCAGGAACAGCTAGGACAAGGGCGGGGCCTTTATCATGTCTAGATGCTTCGAGCTGATTTGGATTTAATTTCATTTAATCACCATAGATATTATATAACAAATTTAAAGAAAAATAAAGGTTTGCTAAGTAAGTCCACATGTGGTATAATAAAAGCGTAAGTCATAATTTTACATATTATTTTAAGGGGGAGATATATTTTGTTAATGAATAATTTTCTAAAAACTAGAAAATCAGTGAGAGATTTTAAACTTAAGCCGCTAAGCGATGATACACTTGTTAAAATCAAAGCTATATGCTCTGAAACATCTAAGGAAGATGGACAAAGCTCTGTAAGCTTTAACATTGTTAAGGACGGAAAAATGGTTTACGAAGCTTTAGATGGTCACGCTGGCTACTCAGGTGTTATGATTAAATCACCTCACTATATCGTTATCAATAGAAGCGATGACTCAGCAAAATCAATGATCTTGCAAAGTTATTACACAGAAAGTTTAATCACAAAGCTACATGGTCTTGACATTGCTACTTGCTGGGTTGGTTTATTTGGTGTATCCGAAGATAAAAAGAGAGAAGTTTTTGATATGTATGCAAACAATTCAGACTTCATTCTAGCTATTGGATATGAAAAACCATCAAACCCATTCGACCTTGATAAATATTCTGAAAGAAAACCAGTTGAAGAAATCGTTTTCGATGGCAGTTTTGCTAACAGCATGGATATAGAAATGCTTGAAAACTTAGGTTTAGACGATGTTTTCTATTATGCAAGATTTGCACCATCAACATCAAACCTTCAACCATGGAGATTTATAATCAAAGGAAGCTATGTTTATCTATATATTGACGATAACAATGGAAAGCCATCATATGTTGACGCAGGTATCATGATGTACTACTTAAGAAGTATGCTGCTTATGAGAAATGACAAAAACATGTGGGAACTAGCTGAAGACGAAGAGCTTGTTGACGGCTTTAGATTGATAGCAAAGATTAGGCTATAGGAGGAAATATGAAACTATTTATTGATACAGCTAATGTTAATGAAATTAGAGAGATCGCTAATTGGGGAGTAGTTGATGGAGTTACTACAAACCCAAGCCTTATCGCTAAAGAAAAAAGAGATTTTAAAGAAGTTGTTACTGAAATAACTGGCATTGTAGATGGACCTATATCTGCAGAAGTTGTTTCACTTAAACATGATGAGATGGTAGAAGAAGCAAAAGAACTTGCTAAGATACACAAAAACATAATTATAAAAGTACCTATGACTGAAGAAGGACTTATAGCTGTTAAAGAATTACACGCTATGAGCATAAAGACAAACGTAACACTTGTATTTACTTCAACACAAGCACTTCTAGCTGCAAAAGCTGGAGCTAGCTATGTAAGCCCATTCTTAGGTAGACTTGATGATATATCAACAGACGGACTTAATTTAATCGAAGAAATTATGGACATATTTGATAACTATGATTATGATACTGAAGTTATAGCAGCATCTGTAAGACATCCAATGCATGTAGTTGAGTGCGCTAGACTTGGCTGTGACATAGCTACAGTGCCATATAAGGTATTTAAACAAATGCTTCACCACCCATTAACAGATAGTGGTATAGAAAGATTTTTAAAAGATTGGGAAAGTGTTAAATAGGAGAGAATTATGGATAGAAATTTAGTAATGAATTTAGCCAGAGTTACTGAAGCAGCTGCATTAAGCTCTGCTCCATGGCTTGGAAGAGGCGAAAAGAACGCTGCTGACGGCGCTGCAGTTGAAGCTATGAGAAGAATGTTCGATACTGTTGACATAGACGGTACTGTAGTTATAGGCGAGGGCGAGATTGATGAAGCACCTATGCTATATATAGGCGAAAAGATTGGTGATCGCAAGGACGGAGCACTTAAAGTTGATATAGCTGTTGACCCACTAGATGGAACAAATTCCATCGCCAATGGTATGCCAAACGCTATATCAGTTGTAGCTGTTGCACCAGCTGGCTGCCTATTACACGCTCCTGACATGTATATGAATAAAATTGCTGTTGGACCTAAGGCTAAGGGCGTTGTTGATATAGAAAAGTCTGTTACAGAAAATTTAAAAGCAGTTGCTAAGGCGCTTAACAAAGAAGTTTCTGAAACAACTGTAGTTATGCTAAACAGACCAAGACACGACGCTATAGTTAAAGAACTTAGGGACAATGGCGCTAGAATTAAATTTATAAATGATGGCGACGTTATCGCTGCAATACAAACTTGTTTTGAAGATACTAACGTTGATATGCTTCTTGGTAGCGGCGGTGCACCAGAAGGAGTTTTAGCTGCAGCAGCACTTAAGTGCATGGGCGGCGAAATGCAAGGTAAACTTTTACCAAAAGATGAGAAAGAAAAAGAAAGATGCATCAAGATGGGCATAAATCCAGATAAAATACTTCATCTTGACGATCTTGTTAAAGGCGATGAAATTGCTTTCTCAGCAACAGGTGTATCACACGGCGAATTACTTGATGGAGTTAAATTTATCAAGAAAAACGTTTGTGAGACAGAAACACTAGTACTAAGAGCTGAAACAGGCACAATTAGATTTATCAAAGCAACTCATATACTAGATAAAAAGCCGGAGTACGCTAAATGATTGTAGATAATCACTTAGATGATTATAAATTAGTAGAGCTACAAAATTTTGCTAAAAACTATGGGCTAAAAAACTTTACTAAGTTAAAAAAACTTGAGCTTATCGAATATATTCTTAAGAGCATCCGCACAAATCATGATGAGGATGCTTTTAAGTCGTGTAAGAATTTGGATGAATTTTTTGAAAAAATTAATAATGGCAGCGCATGTATTGATAAAAATAAATCAAAAGAAGAAAAAACTGATTCAAAAACAACTAAAGATAACTCTATAGATGGTATTGAAACTGTTGAAGTGACGGGCATCTTAGAGATACTTCCAGATGGTTTTGGATTTTTAAGAAGAGAAAATTATTCGCAAAGCGATAATGATTATTATGTTTCGCCAACTTATATAAAAAAGTTTTTATTAAGACAAGGCGATGAAATCACTGGCAAGGTCAGAAAAAAAGACGAATCAAATGAAGAAAATTCTAAAAATGCCATAGTTTATATCAATAAGGTCAATGGCGATAGTCTTGATACTTGCTTTAAGAGAGCAGACTTTGATGATTTGATTCCAGAGTATCCAGATGAGCTTATTAAGCTTGAAACGACTAAAGATGAACTATCAACAAGGTTTATTGATTTAATCTCACCTATAGGCAAGGGACAAAGAGGACTTATCGTTGCGCCACCAAAGGCTGGTAAGACTACTTTAATCAAAAAGATAGCCAACGCCATTAATATAAATCATCCAGAGATAAAACTTATAGTTCTTTTAATTGATGAAAGACCAGAAGAAGTTACCGATCTTAAGAGAAGCATCAATGGCGATGTGATTTACTCGACTTTTGACGAAGATCTTGAAAATCATATAAAGGTATCGCAAATGACGCTTGAGAGAGCGAAGAGACTTGTCGAGCATAAAAAGGATGTAGTTATACTTCTTGACAGCATCACAAGACTTGCCAGAGCATATAACATGATGATAACGCCAACAGGTAGATCGCTATCGGGAGGTTTGGATCCAGGAGCTTTATTTGGACCGAAGAAATTTTTTGGAGCGGCAAGAAACTTTAAGGATAAAGGCAGTCTAAGTATACTAGCAACTGCTTTGATTGATACTGGCTCGAGGATGGATCAAGTTATTTACGAAGAGTTTAAAGGTACTGGCAACATGGAGCTCTACTTAGATAGAGATTTATCAAACATGAGACTCTTTCCAGCCATTGACATATTAAATTCAGGCACAAGGAAGGACGAATTATTATTAGATGAAAAAACTTTAAAGATTCAAAGAAAGTTTAGAGCCTTGATGAATAAGAACGGCAATGAATACGCGGTTGAATATTTACGTAAATTCATGACAAATACATCATCTAATAAGGAACTTGTTAACAGTTTAGACAAAGCTTTAATTAAGAATGATTAATTTTATAAAAGACTTGTAAATGGTCTTATTATATGATATAATATATAAGGTAATATTTTGCATTGAAGAGTGGCTCGCCACTCTTTATTTTATAATGAGGGGTGAGAGATATGAATTACAAAAGTTTAAAAGAAAAACTTAGTCCAAGTGTAGCTAAAGCGCTTGAAGATTTAAAGGCGGAGCTAGTTGATATTGCTTTTACAAGACAAAAAGGCGAGATGACGGTAACTGTATTTGTATACAAGAAGGATGGTCTTGATATAGACCTACTTCAAGAGGCATCAGAAAAGCTAGATCCAATTTTTGAAGCAGAAAAAGAACTCAAGGACAAGTATTATTTAGAAATATCATCTCCGGGTATAGATAGACCTATAAAGACGGATGATGATTTTAGAAGAAACATGGACATGAAACTCGATGCAAAACTAAAAAATAACGAAAAGCACATAGGCATACTTAAAAAATACGATGAAGAATCATTCACACTTGATTGTGATGGAAAAATTATTGAAATCAAAAGAGCCGATGTAAAAAAACTTACGCAGGCTATAGAATTTTAGGAGGGTATGATGAACAAAGAGTTTATAGAAGCTTTAGACGAATTAGAAAAAAGCAAGGGTATATCTAAAGATGTTATTTTTGATGCTTTGGAAACTGCATTAGTATCAAGCTTTAGAAAAAATTTCCAAACTGAGCAAAATGTTGTAGTTGACATCAACAGAGAGACTGGAGATATAAAACTTTATTCGCAAAAAACTGTTGTTGACGAAGTAGAAGACGATGTCAATGAAATATCTTTAAAAGATGCTAAGAAGATTAGCTCTAAATATAAAGTTGGAGATACTGTTAATTTTGAAGAAGCTCCAAAGGAATATGGCAGGATAGCTGCTCAAACAGCTAAGCAAGTTGTAATACAAAAGATAAAGGACGCTGAGAGAGAAAGAATTCATGATGAATTTATAGTAAGGCAAGGCGAAATTATCACAGGACAAATACAAAGAATCTCAAACAAAAACATCTTCATAGATATGGGCAAGGTAGAAGGTATAATTCCACCGAGCGAACAAATTCCAAATGAAGTCTACAAGATGGGAGACAGATTAAAGCTAGTTATATCAGAGATTAGAAAGACTAGTAAAGGACCACAAATAGTTCTTTCAAGAGCAAAGGCTATCTTAGTTAGAAGATTATTTGAACTTGAAGTTCCTGAGATATCAGAAGGACTTATTGACATCTACTCTATCGCTAGAGAAGCAGGATCTAGATCAAAGATTGCTGTTTACGCAAAAGATGATAGCATAGATCCACTAGGCGCTTGCGTTGGACAAAAGGGTCAAAGAGTTAACTCCATAGTTGAAGAGCTAAATGGAGAAAAGATAGACATAATTATTTACAATGAAAATCCAGAGATATTTATAAAAAATGCTCTATCACCAGCAGATGTAGTTAGCTGCGAAATAAACGAAGAAGAAAAATCAGCCATCGCCATAGTACCTAACTCACAAATCAGTTTAGCTATAGGTAAGCAAGGACAAAACGTAAGACTAGCTGCTAGACTTACTACTTGGAAGATAGATATTCATCCAGAAGATCCTAGCACATTTACAGGACCAACAAGTGAGCCGTACTACGATGCTGACAATCAAGAGATATTAAATGATTCATTAATTGATTTATTTAGAAATGACGAAGAATAAAACTTTCGAAAGAAAATGCGTCGCATGCAGGTCATTTCACAATAAATATGAAATGCTTAGACTAGCTAAGACTGAGGAGGGCGTATTTATTGACAAAGATCAAAAAATACAAGGCCGCGGAAGCTATGTGTGCAATAACGAAGAATGCATTAATCATGCAATTGAAAAGAATTTATTTAAAAAATCTTTAAAATGTAATATAGATAATGAAACCTTAGAGGAGCTAAGAAATGTAAAGAAGGAGTGATTATATGAAGACAAGAGTTTACGAATTAGCGAAAGAATTGAATATGGAAACAAAAGAACTACTAGATAAACTCCAAGAACTAAATCTACCGCCAATGACTCACTTAAGTGGTGTAGATGAAGAAACAGCTAATATGATAAGAGATCTTTTTATAGAAGAAGATAAAATAGCTGTCAAAGAAAAACCAAAGAAAAAGATACACAAAATTAAAGAAGAAAGTGAAATAATAGATAAAAAAGCAAATAAAGCAAAGAAGAGCGCGAAAACTGAGTCTAAAAAGCCAGAATTAAAGAAGGCGGAAGCTAAAAAGGAAGAGGCTAAAAAGCCAGAAGCAAAAAGACATGAAATAAAGAAAGAAACAGAGCCAGAAGCAAAAAAGGAAAGCGCTGAGAATAAGAATAAAAATAAGGATAATAAAAACAATAATAGACAAGCAAACGCTGGAAACAAGAAAAACGCAAACAAGAACACAAGTAAGCAAAACAAGAAAAATGACAATAAAGCTCAAGAAGTAAAAGAAGAAAAAGTAGAAGCTAAAAAAGCTAAAGATGAAGTGGTTTATATCACTGATCCTATCGTTGTTAAGGACCTTGCTGAAAAGCTTGGCGTTGGTGTAAATCAATTAATTACTAAGCTTATCATGCTTGGACTTATGCTTAATCAAAACCAAAGCATTGACTTCGATACAGCTTCACTTATGGCCGATGAATTTGGCGTAAAAGTTGAATTAGAAGTACCTCAATCAGAAGAAGAAGCACTAGAACTTGATTTTGAAGACAGTGAAGACACTTTAGTTACTAGACCACCAGTAGTTACAGTTATGGGACACGTTGACCATGGCAAGACATCACTTCTTGATGCGATTAGACAAACTAAGGTACAAGCTGGCGAAGCAGGTGGTATCACTCAAAGAATTGGTGCCTACAGCATCAATGTTAAAGGCAAAAAAATAGTTTTCCTAGACACACCAGGCCACGAAGCTTTTACGCAAATGAGAGCTAGAGGAGCACAAATCACTGATATATCAGTAATAGTTGTCGCAGCAGATGACGGTATCATGCCACAAACAAAGGAAGCCATCTCTCACAGTAAAGCAGCTGGCGTACCTATCATCGTAGCTATTAACAAGATAGATAGACCAGAAGCAAATATTGAAAGAATATATCAAGAGCTAGCAGATAATGATTTACTTCCAGAAAAATGGGGTGGATCAACTATTACAGTAGAAGTATCTGCAAAGAAGAGAATCAATATAGATGAACTACTTGAAATGATTATTCTAGTTGCTGAGATGGAAGACATCAAGGCAAATCCTAACAGAAGAGCAATGGGTACAGTAATTGAAGCTCAACTTGATAAAGGACAAGGACCTACAGCGACTGTTCTAGTACAAAAAGGAACTCTTAAGAAGGGCGACTATGTTGTATCAGGAACATCTTGCGGTAAAATTAGACTTATGGTTGATGATAACGGTAAGGGCATCATGAAGGCAACACCAAGTACACCAGTTAAGATCATGGGCTTAAGCGAAGTTCCTGAAGCAGGCGAATTTTTCTACGCAGTTGAATCTGAAAAGAAGGCTAGAGCCATTGCTGAGATGAGAAAAGAAAAGCAAAGAGAAGAAATGATTACGGCTACTCAAAAAGTTTCTTTGGACAATCTATTTGACAGAATCAAAGAAGGCGAGCTAAAAGATTTAAATATAATCATTAAGGCAGACAACAAGGGCTCAATCGAAGCCATTGCCTCATCACTTACTAAGCTTTCAAACGAAGAAGTTAAGGTAAGCGTTATACACAGCGGTGTAGGAGGAATCAGTGAGTCTGATGTAATGCTTGCTAGCGCATCAAACGCCATCATCATAGGCTTTAACGTAAGACCAAACAATGGTGCGATGGACTTAGCAAACGCTGAAAGCATTGAAGTTAAGACATATAGAGTTATTTACGACATCATAGATGATATCAAAAACGCTGTTAAGGGTATGCTAAAACCAAAGACTAAGGAAACTGTTTTAGGTAGAGCAACTGTACGTGCTACATTTAGATTACCTAACGGACAAAGCATTGCTGGTATCTATGTTGACAACGGAAAGATTACAAGAAATTCAAGCATAAGACTTCTTAGAGACGATGTGGTTATTCATGACGGAGGCATTTCTTCATTAAAGAGATTTAAAGATGACGCTAAAGAAGTAGCTACTGGATATGAAGCCGGTCTAGGACTTGAAAATTACAACGATATCAAGGAAGGCGACGAAATGGAAGCCTACATCATAGAAGAAGTTAAGGCTTAATAGGTGATATTATGGACAAGAGAAGATTATATAGAGTACAATCTGAAATACAAAGAATTATCTCTGAGTTACTAATCGAAGGACTTAAGGATCCTAGAATTGATCAAATGACTAGCGTATCTAAGGTTGAGCTATCTAATGATACTTCTGTGGCTACTATATATTTCTCGATTTATGGCAGCCAAAAAACTAAAGAAGATACCTTAAGTGCCTTAGAAAATGCTAAGGGCTATATCAGATCGCGTCTTGCAAAAGTTTTAGAGATCAGACAAGTTCCTGAACTTAGATTTAAAATTGACGAAAGCGTTGAATATAGTATAGAAATTCAAAAGATTTTAAATAAATTAAACTTAGAGAGCGAAGAAAAATCAAACGAAGAGCAAAAAGAAGATGAAGAGTAATAACAGTATAAAAGATATTGGTCTAGCGATTGAAAATGCATCTAGCATAAACATTATCTCTCACAAATCTCCAGACGGGGACAACATGGGGTCAACGCTTGGCCTTTATCTTTCACTTAAAGAAAAATATAAAAATAAAACTATAAATATAATTAAGCCAGATGATATTCCTAGTAAATACAAGTTTATCGAAGAAACAAAGTTTTATAATGATGACATGAGCGAGTGCGATGTGCTTTTAGTAATTGATTGCGCTGACGAGAGAAGACTTCTTAATGAAGATAATTTAAAATTTGCGAAAAAAATTATCAACATAGATCATCACAAGAGCAATAAGTATTTTGGCGATATAAATTATGTTCTAGAAGAGTATTCATCAAGCGCTGAGATAGTTTATGATATCATAAAAGAACTTGAGCTACCTATGAATAAAGAAATTGCCACTATGCTCTACATCGGCATAGATACTGACACAGGAAGGTTTATGTACTCGTCGACAACAGATGAGACTATGCAAAAAGTTTCTAAGCTTATGAGCTATGGCATTGATATAAATGAGATAAATATAAAGCTTTATAGAAGCATGAGTAAAAATATTTTTGATTTATATAAACTTGCTATTAATAAAATAAATTTCTATAAAGATTTTGCTTATTTAGTTTTGGAGAATGATGATTTTCTTAAGACTAATACAAGCAGGGACGATACTGACGATATACTTGCATTTTTACAAGGACTTGAAGATTATGACATGATTGCCATAATCAAAGAAGTTAAAGATATTTACAAAGTTTCTTTAAGAAGCAAGTACAAATACGATGTAGGCAGCATTGGAGAAGACTTTGATGGCGGCGGACATAAATACGCTGCTGGATTAACTTATAAAGGCAGTTTAGATGAGCTAGTTAAGAGATTGAAAGGATATGTTGACAATGCAAACTAGCGGAGTAGTCAATGTTTTTAAGGAAAAAGGCAAGTCTAGTAGATATTATACAAATAAGGTAAAGCATCTAAGCAAGATGAAGACCGGACATATAGGCACCTTAGATCCTATGGCTTTTGGCGTGCTTCCCATAGCGGTCGGTGAAGCAACTAAGTTTATAGATTTTCTGAATTTTGATAAAAAAGCTTATATATATAGAATAATTTTTGGCAAAACAACAGAGACTCTAGATGCTGAAGGAGAATTTACCGATGAAGAAGCATGGGACTTTGAAAAAAGTGATTTATTAAGAGTCTTGGATGAGATTGAAGGCGCTTACGAGCAAGTTCCGCCAAAATATTCTGCTAAAAAGATTAATGGAGTGCCTATGTATAAGCTAGCCAGAGAAAACATAGACATAGATACAGCTTCAAGAGCAAAAACTGTTCAAATTTATAAAAACAGACTTTTGAAATTTAACAAAGAAAAATTTTATGCCATAGTTATGAGTGATGTCTCAACAGGAACTTATATCAGAACGCTAGCCTTTGATATAGCGCAAAAATTAGGAACTATATCATATATAGATTATCTTATGAGGTATTATAGCGGTCCATTAAAAATTGATGAGGCTATATGCATAGATGATATGGAAGAGGATGACCTTATTCCAGTCGATACGCTTATAGATTTGCCTGTACTAAAACTTAATGAAAAAAGGTTTAAAGCCGTTCAAAATGGTATGAATTCTTATGTGAATGATGCATACAATGAAGAATATTACAAGGTTTACTGCGCTGATAAATTTTGCGGCGTTGGCTATGTAAAAAAAGATGAGAGTGGCAGAAAGAATATTTATATGAAAAAGGTTTATAAATATGAGGATAATTAACTTAAAAGATGAGTTTACAAGTGAAAAATGTTATATAGCGCTTGGTTATTTTGATGGCATGCACTTAGGGCACTTAAAAATAATCAAAACTTGTATAAGTGATGCTAAAAGAGATAAAGTTTTATCATCTGTTTTATTACTCGATTTTAAAAATGCAAAAAGCATAACGACTATAGATGATAAGATCAAGATACTTGAAGAGCTTGGTATAGATACAGTCTATGTGATTGATTTTACAGATGAACTGAAAAGAACAGAGCCAAAAGCCTTTGTTAAAGATATATTATTAGATAAGTTAAAAGCGAAAAAAACTTATTCAGGAGAGGATTATACTTTTGGACTTGACAAATTAGGAGACACAGGCCTTCTTAAAGATATGATGAAAGAGAGTGGCGGCGAAGCCATAGTATTAAATTTTGAACTAGACGAAAAAATGCAAAAAATTTCATCTAGCAATATTAAAAAATTGATACTATCGGGCGAAGTGATGAGTGCAAACAAAGAATTATCAAGGTACTATTCGATTAAGTCAAAAGTTATCCATGGCAAGAAATATGGCTCAACAGTTGGCATACCAACAGCAAATCTAAATATAAACACAGGCTACATCATTCCATATCAAGGCGTATATGTAACAAAGATTAAGATTAAAGACCAAATATATAAATCAGTTACTAGCGTTGGCAAAAACTTAAGTTTTAATGAAGATTTTGTAAGCGTTGAGACAAACATTTTCGATTTTAAAGATGACATATACGATGATACTGTAAGATTATACTTTACTTATAGGATCAGAGATATGTTAAATTTTGAAGATAAAGATGATTTGATTAAGCAAATCAAGAGCGATATAGATTTTGCAAAAAAATTTGAAGATTATTTATAATTATGAGTATAAAATGCTTTACAAATGCTAAAGTTCATGATATACTAATATAGGTACCTTATGCTATGTATATCGTTCCCGTCGATACACTTGGCTGAGGCAAATATTATTAAGGGGGAAACAAAATGTTATCAAAAGAAGAAAAATCAAAAATCATTGATGATTTTAAAATGCACGAAGGGGACACTGGTTCTACAGAAGTACAAATAGCTATATTTACTAAGAGAATCAATGACCTTACAGAACACTTAAAGACACACAAGAAAGACCATCACTCAAGAAGAGGTTTATTTAAAATGATCGGTCAAAGAAAGGGTCTTTTAAAATATTTGTATAACACAGATATTGAAAAATATCGTGAATTGATAGACAGATTAAATATCAGAGGATAAAGAGGGCGGGGATATCCCGCTCTTTTATTAGATTAAAGGAGATGTGAGATGCAAGAAAATTTTAAAACTACCTTAGCAGGTAGACCTTTAGAAATTGAAACAGGAAAGATGTGCGAGCAAGCTGGTGGCTCTTGCTTAGTTAAGTATGGAGATACTTATGTTTTAGTTAATGCGACAAGCACAAAAGCACCAAGAGAAGGGGTAGACTTCTTCCCATTAAGTGTTGATTACGAAGAAAAATTTTATTCTGTTGGCAAGATACCAGGAGGATATATAAAAAGAGAGGGAAGACCTTCAGAGAAAGCAGTTTTAACTTCAAGGCTGATTGATAGACCAATTAGACCTTTATTTCCTGAGGGCTTTTTTAATGATGTACAAGTCATAGCAACAGTACTTTCAGTTGATCCGGACAATAGTCCTGAAATTGCTGCTATGATCGGTTCATCAGTAGCTTTATGTATTTCTGATATACCATTTAACGGACCAACAGCAGCTGTTTACGTTGGACTTATAGATGGTGAATACGTTATCAACCCAAAACAAGAAGAGATGGAAAAGTCTGATATAAACCTATGTATTTCAGGCACAAAGGACGCTATCATGATGGTAGAATCAGGATCAAATGAAGTTTCTGAAGATCAAATGATAAAGGCTATACTAAAGGGACACGAAGCTATCAAAGAAATTTGTGAATTTGAAGAAGAAATTATCAAAAAGATAGGTAAAGAAAAATATTCATTTGAAAAATTTGAAGCAAAAGAAGAAATTTTTAATGAAATCGATAAAGAGTTTAGAGAAGACATTAAAGACTCTATATTTGAAGCTGACAAGATCCAAAGAATTGAAAACAGCGAATCACTTAAGGATACTATACTAAATAAATATCTTGAAAAATATCCAGAAGATCAAAAGAGCATACTTAAAACTATTGATGATATCACTAGCGAAGAGTTCAGAAAAGGCATACTTGAAAGAAATTTAAGACCTGACGGAAGAAATACTGAACAAATCAGACCACTTTCTGCAGAAGTTGGCTTATTACCTAGAGCTCATGGATCAGGATTATTCAAAAGAGGTCAAACTCAAGTTTTAACTATAGCTACACTTGGATCATTTGGCGACAGTCAATCACAGGACGGCTTGGTTGAAGAGGGCGAAAAACACTATATGCATCAATACAATTTCCCTCCATATTCAGTTGGAGACGTTAGACCGCTTAGAAGCCCAGGCAGAAGAGAGATAGGTCATGGAGCCCTTGCCGAAAGAGCTTTAGTTCCAGTTATACCAACACTTGAAGAGTTCCCATACACTATAAGACTTGTATCAGAAGTACTAAGCTCAAACGGCTCTTCATCACAAGCAAGTATATGCGGTTCAACACTTGCTCTTATGGATGCTGGTGTACCAATTAAAAAACCAGTAGCAGGTATTGCTATGGGACTTATTAAATCAGATGCAAATACAAAGATATTAACAGATATTCAAGGACTTGAAGATCACCTTGGAGATATGGACTTTAAAGTAGCTGGTACTAAAGATGGTATCACAGCTATGCAAATGGATATCAAGGTTCAAGGTATAGATGAAGAGATCATGAAAGTGGCTCTAGAACAAGCTAAGAAAGCTAGATTTGAAATACTTGATGTAATTACATCAGCTATTAGTGAACCAAGAAAAGAATTATCTGAATATGCACCAAAGATTGCAACAATCAAGATAGATCCAGATAAGATTAGAGATGTTATAGGCTCAGGCGGAAAGGTAATTAACAAGATTATCGAAGAAACTGGTGCTAAGATTGATATAACTGATGACGGTGACGTATACATCTCAGCTGATACTACTGAAGGACTTAACGGTGCTAAGAAGATGATAGAAGACATCGTCAAAGAAGTTGAAGTAGGCGAAGTTTATTTTGGTAAAGTTAATAGAATAACTAATTTTGGAGCTTTTGTTGAAGTGTTAAATGGCAAAGAAGGTTTATTACACATTTCACAAATTTCTAAAGACAGAGTAAATAAAGTTGAAGATGTATTAAAGCTTGGCGATGAAATCATGGTTAAGGTTACATCTATTGATGAACAAGGCAGAATCAATCTTTCAAGAAAGGCCTTGGTAGAAAATTCTGACGGGGAATCAAAATAATAGGATAAAATTATGGCAACTATTAAGATAATAAATAAGAGTAAAAATGAAATACCAAAATACCAAACAGAAAATTCAGCTGGCGTTGACATAAGAGCTTCACTTGATGAAGACCTTGTATTAAAAGCTGGTGAGTTTAAACTAGTAAGTACAGGTATCTACTTAGAGATACCTTCTTCTTACGAGGTTCAAATCAGAGCAAGATCAGGACTTAGCATTAAGCACGGCATTGGCCTTGTCAATGGTATCGGCACTATCGATAGTGACTATAGAGGTGAAATAAAGGTTCCTCTAATAAATTTTTCGAAAGAAGATTTTACTATTGAAAATGGTATGAGAATCGCTCAAATGGTTTTATCAAAATACGAAAAAATAAATTTTGAAGAAGTAGATGAGCTTTCAGACTCTGAAAGACAAGATGGCGGATTTGGTTCAACAGGAGTTAAATAATGACATTAATTAAAGCAATAATACTCGCTATAATTCAAGGCATAACAGAGTTTTTGCCAATAAGCTCATCAGGCCACTTGGCCATAGTTCAAATTTTATTTAATATAAAAGAAGGTAATGTATTTTTCTCACAGGTTTTGCATTTTGGAACCTTACTTTCAATTTTGCTTGTTTATCATAAACAAGTTATAAACATGATAGTAGAGTTTTTTAAGATGCTTGCTTCATTAATCAAAAGAGAAAAAATAGAGCTAAACCATTATCAAAAACTAGCTCTATACATCATACTAGCGACTATACCTACAGTTTTCATCGCTTTATATATAGAAAAGTATCTAGATCAATTATATATGTCGTTATCACTTATTGGTGTATTTTTTATAATAACAGCAATATTGATATATTATATTGATATTAATTTGTATAGTAAAACAAGGAGAATCACTAAGGCAGGAGCGCCAAGAGTGCTTGCAATTGGAGCAGTACAAGGCATTGCTGCACTGCCAGGCATATCAAGATCAGGCTCAACTATATTTATTTCACATGCATTAGGAATAAATAAAAAGGATGCAGTCGATTTTTCGTTTTTACTAGCAATACCTGCTATGTTTGGTGGATTTATACTTGGATTAAAAGATATATATAAAGAGGGAGCGACTGTAAGTTTTGATTTAAACGCGATAGTCGGACTTATAGTAAGCTTTATAACAGGAGTACTAGCGATTAGATTAATAAAAGTACTTGCTAATAATAAGAAATTCCATGTATTTTCTTATTACTTAGTAGTACTAGGAATTGTTTGTATAGTAGCAAACTACTTATAAAAGAGATGTAAGCGAAGGGATTGTATGAAAACTACAAAAAAAAGAACAAATATAAAAAATAAGAGCAAAATAAATAAAAAGGTAGATAAGAACGAATCTTTATTGATATCAGGCCTAATAATACTTTTTGCGTCCATATTTTTGCTAATTTTTGCAAATAGCGACGCAACTGGTGTTTTTGGCAGATGGATAAAGAGTGGTCTTGTCTACCTTTTTTCACTTGGATACAATATATTTTTATTTTATCTATTGGTAATAGCTTTGGTTTTATTGATACCAAAGTCTAGACCATTTGCAAAAAAATTAATAATATCATTAAGCATTATATTTTTAAGTCTTTTAATTATTTTTGATTCATCTACATCACTTATGAGTTCATTCTCAGCACACGTTTCTCAAGCGACTGAATCAGCAGGAGATCTTGCTTCTGGCGGACTAATAGGCGGTGTATTTGGTTTTCTTTTTTATAGACTATTTGGTGGCGTTGGTACTGTTATCATTTTAGTTATTATTAATATAATCAACATTTATACACTAACAAGCATTAAAAGAGCTGATATTATCCAAAAAACTGATGACACTATGAATAAAATTCAAGATGGAATTGAAAATAGTGTTGAAAAAATTAAAATTAAGAGACAAGAGATGAGAAATAAAAAGATATTTTCTTCAGATGATATCTTTAATTATGAAGATGATATCAGGACTATAAATAGTGAATCAGATATGAATACCATTACAAACACAAATGATATCAATCTTGAAGGCTTTGACGATGATTTTATCGATATAAAGATAAACGATTCATCAAATACTAAAAATACAGAAGCAGTAGATAAAAAAGAAGACGATCTTAAGGCTAAAGAAAATCCAAAAACTGATAAAAAGCCTAAGACTATTAAAAAAGAGATAGAAAAAACTCAAAAAACTGAAGAGACAGAAGATAATAACGAAGAAATTGATATTGAAAAAGAAATTCATAAGGAAGATATAGTTCATTATGAGTTTCCGTCACTTGATCTATTAAAAGAGGTTGAAGTTACTAACATAAGCTCAAAAGGTAAAGAGATTAAGGACAATATCAAGATTATTCAAGATACGCTTAACAATTTTGGCGTTGATGCTAAGGTTATTGGGGTTAACAGCGGCCCAACTATTACCTCATACGAGATAAGTTTAGCTGCTGGCGTTAAAGTTAGCAAGATACTAAGTCTATCAGATAACTTAGCTCTAGCGCTTGCAACGACTGATATAAGGATACTTGCACCTATACCAGGCAAGAGTGCAGTCGGCATAGAAGTGCCTAATAAGAATAAGGATACGCTTTTATTAAAAGAAATTTTGGATAGCGATGAATTTAGAAATTTAAAATCAAAATTGCCGCTTGCTTTAGGAAAAGATGTTACAGGTAATACCATCATCAGCTCCATTGCTAATATGCCACACTTACTTATCGCTGGTGCAACAGGTTCAGGTAAAAGTGTTTGTATCAACACCATAATCATGAGTATACTTTATAAGGCAAGACCTGATGAAGTAAAATTAATTATGATTGACCCAAAAGTTGTTGAGTTAAATGTTTATAATAATATTCCTCATCTTTTGATACCGGTTGTGACAAACGCTAAAAAAGCGCAATTCTCACTAAACTGGGCAGTTCAAGAGATGGAGAAGAGATACCAATTATTCGCTAAGAACAATGTCAAGGACATGCAAAGCTATAATGAACTTGATACTATCACAGAAAAAATGCCTCAGATAGTCATCATTATAGACGAGCTTGCTGATTTAATGATGGTTGCTGCAACAGAGGTCGAAGACGCTATCTGTAGACTTGCTCAAATGGCGAGAGCAGCTGGCATGCATTTAATTGTAGCGACTCAAAGACCATCGGTCGATGTTATTACAGGAACTATAAAAGCGAACATTCCTTCGAGAATTTCCTTCCAAGTTTCTTCGCAAATTGACTCAAGAACTATACTTGACATGAGTGGTGCTGAAAAATTATTAGGCAAGGGCGATATGCTTTACTATCCATCGAACCTTTCAAAGCCAATTAGAGTTCAAGGCGCCTTTGTCAGCGATAAAGAGGTTAAGAGAGTTTGCGATTTCATAAGAAATCAAGGTGAAGCAAATTATAATCAAGATGCGGTTGAATCCATAAGCACGAATAATACTAGTCAAACAATGCAAGATGATAAGGACGATCTGTATGATGAAGCAGTTAAGCTGGTTGTAGCGGATGGACAAGCATCTATATCATATTTACAAAGAAAACTTAAGATAGGCTACTCACGTGCTGCAAGAATCGTTGACCAAATGGAAGAGATGGGCGTTGTTAGCGGCTACGATGGATCTAAGCCAAGAAAAGTTTTAATTGAAGAAGAAGATTTAGAAAATTTATACGGTGAAAGCGGTGAAGGACTTGAATAAAGTATTTATACTTACTATGGGCTGCTCAAAAAATGATGTAGACTCAGAGACTATGGCATATAAACTAAAGAATAATGACTATACTATAATAAATAATCCATCTGATGCTGATTATATCATCATAAACACTTGTTCATTTATAAATGCAGCGAAAGAAGAGTCCATAGACGCTATATTTGATATGATTAATCAAAAGAAGGATGGAGCTAAGATTATTGTTAGCGGATGCCTTGCTCAAAGATACTCAAAAGAGCTAAAAGAAGAGATTCCTGAGATAGACATCATAGTTGGTACAGGTAATTTTCAAAATATTTCTGAAATAATTAAAGAATACGAAGAAAATAATAAAGATGATGTTTATATAGATAACATCAACGCAGATATTGAATATATAGAAAAAGATGTTGCAGACGTGACAGAATACGTAAAAATTGCTGAGGGCTGTAACAATAACTGCTCTTACTGCATAATACCAAAGCTTAGAGGCAGACTTAGATCAAGGCCCATTGATGATATAGTTAATGAGATCAATCATCTACATAAGCTTGGTACTAAAGAAGTTATTCTTATCGCACAAAACACAACAGATTATGGCATGGACATATATTCAAGGCCATCTTTAGATATGCTTTTAAAAGCAATACTTGAGAGGACCAAGATGCCTTGGATAAGAATTATGTATCTATATCCAGATAATATCACAGATGATTTAATCGAAACATTTAATTCATCAGAAAGAATACTTAAGTATATGGACATACCACTTCAACATGCTTCAGACCACGTTCTTAAGATGATGAATAGACATATTGATAAAGACGAAATTCATGAATTAATCACAAAATTAAGAACTAAGATAGCTGATCTAGTTTTAAGAACTACATTCATAGTCGGCTTTCCAGGTGAGCGAGAAGAAGATTTTGAAGAGTTACTTAATTTTATTAAAAAAGAAAAATTTGATAAGCTTGGCGTTTTTGAATATAGCGACGAAGAGGGTACAAGGAGCTACTCTTTCAATGAAAAACTTGATGAAAAGACAAAAGCTGAAAGAAGAGAAAAAATTATGGACGCGCAAATGGATATCTCAAGAGCGAGCCTTGAAAAAAGAGTTGGAACCGTGATGAAATGTTTAGTTGAAGATGGGGACGCTGGCGAATACACTCTAAGAAGCTTTATGGATGCACCTGATGTAGATGGACAAGTTTATGTAACGAGCGATAAAGACCTAGAGATAGGAAGCTTTGTAGATGTAAAAATTATTGAAGCGCTTGAATATGATTTAAGAGGTGAAATTTATGAACCTAGCAAATAAAATAACAATGTTTAGAATATTTTTGCTGCCAATTTTTGTTTTAAGCTGTTACTGTGATCAAAGCGGCATTTCTAGCCTACTAATATTTTTACTTGGATCATTTAGCGATTTTTTAGATGGGTACGTAGCTAGAAAATACAATATGATCACAGATTTTGGCAAGTTTATAGACCCTATAGCTGATAAGATACTTGTTTTAAGCGCCTTCATCATGTTAATAGACAGGGGCTTCGTTGAGCCATGGGTAGTCATAGTAGTTTTATTTAGAGAATTACTTATCTCAGGTTTTAGGATGCTTGCTGCAAAGAAAAATATATCTATAGCTGCCGATATCTTCGGTAAGCTTAAGACGACAACACAGTTTTTTTCGGTAATATTTTTCTTCTTAACAATTATATTGATAAATAGAAATATGTATATAATAGGAAAAGTTTTATTATACGTCTCAGTAGCTCTAACAATATTATCGATGATAAATTATCTATATAAAAATAGGGAAGTATTCAATGGAACAATGCAATAAAATTATTGAAATTTTAAAAAATAATAATTTAAGCATATCAGGAGCAGAGTCAATAACAGGTGGACTAATATCAAGCGAACTTGTTAAAGTCTCTGGCGCATCTGATGTTTTTCGCGGCACACTTGTTTCTTATCAATCATCAGTTAAGATAAATACACTAAAGGTTGATAGCGAATTGATTGATAAATACACACCAGTATCTATTGCGGTACTATCTTCCATGCTTGATGGAGCGAAGAATTTATTTGATACTGACATCGTTTACGCCATAACAGGAAGCGCTGGGCCAACGTCATATGATGGGATTCCGGTTGGACTTGTTTACTATGGTGTAAGCTATAAAAATCATCAATATTTACATAAAAAGGTTTATACAGGCCCAAGATGTGATATAATAAAAGAAGCAAAGAACGATTTAATCGATTTAATTTTAGAAATAATAATTAAATAATAGAGGTGAAGAAATGGACATGAACGAAAGAGAAAAAGCTCTTGATGAAGCTTTGAAAAAGATTGAGAAAGATTTTGGTAAAGGTTCAATAATGAGACTTGGCGATCACGCTAAGCTAAATATTGAAAGCATTCCAACTGGATGCTTATCACTTGACATGGCTTTAGGTATAGGAGGTATACCTAAGGGAAGAATCATTGAAATCTACGGACCAGAATCAAGTGGTAAGACTACATTAACACTACACATTATTGCTGAATGTCAAAAAAGAGGCGGCACAGCAGCTTTTATAGATGCAGAACACGCTTTGGACCCACAATATGCAAGAAACTTGGGCGTTGACATCGATAAACTTATAGTATCTCAACCAGATAATGGCGAGCAAGGCCTTGACATAGCAGAAGCACTTGTTAGGAGCGGCGCTGTTGATTTAGTTGTTGTTGACTCAGTTGCAGCACTTGTACCTAAGACTGAGATCGAAGGAGCTATGGGCGACGCAACAATCGGTTTACAAGCAAGACTTATGTCTCAAGCGATGAGAAAATTATCAGGCGTTATATCAAAAACAAATTCAACAGTAGTATTTATTAACCAATTAAGAGAAAAAATTGGTATCATGTTTGGTAGTCCTGAGACAACTACTGGTGGTAAGGCATTGAAATTCTATTCATCAGTAAGACTTGACATAAGAAAATTTGATGTAATCAAGCAAAAAGAAGAGACAGCTGTTGGCAAAAAAGAAGATGTCATCGTAGGTAACAGAGTTCGTGTTAAAGTTGTTAAGAATAAAGTTGCTCCTCCATTTAAGGTAGTTGAATTTGATATTATGTATGGAACAGGAATCTCTAAGGAAGGCGATATCTTGGACGTTGCAGTTGATAGAGGTATAGTTGAAAAAGCTGGCGCATGGTTCTCATATAACGGTGAAAAACTTGGCCAAGGAAGAGAAAATGTTAAACAATTATTCAAAGAAAAACCTGAGCTTATGGAAGAGATAGAATTAAAGGTTAGAGAAGCAAGTAAAAAAGAAGACGAAGCTTTAGAAGCAGAAGAAAATACAGAAGAATAAAGTTGATATAATGAAATTTGTATTTATAACAGATACACATATAAAAGAAAAAAATCCTATAAATAGACTTGATAATTATTTTGAAACGGTAATAAATAAGATTGACGAGGCTGCTCATTTTGCAGTTGAAAACAAAGCCAATTTTATAGTTCACGGTGGAGATCTTTTTGATACTCCAACCGTTTCAACTATTTGTCTTGTCAAATTTAATAGGATTCTTTTTTATTTAAAAGAGAATAATATAAAATTTTATGTGGTTAGTGGTAATCACGATATATATGGCCGCAATCCCGATACGCTTCCAAGAACGCACCTAGGTCTACTCGAATCATTTGGCGCTATTGAGATGCTTGATAGAGAAAATACCATTGAAGAAAAATTTTCTAATGGCAATAGCGTTAAAATTATTGGCACACCATATATATACAAGATGGACGCTGAAGATAAAGAAGCCTATCTACTTAGTGAATATGATAAAAAAGATGGCGAGTTTCTGATAAATGTCGTTCATGGCATGCTATTAGAAAAACCATTTATAAAAGAGATAGAACACACCGTTGTAACCGATATAATCAACACTAAGGCGGATTTAACATTATCAGGTCACTACCACACAGGTTTTGGAATAATAAGCCTTAACGATAGAATATTTTTAAATCCTGGTTCGCTTACAAGGTGTTCAAATACGACAGAAGAGTACAAGAGGATGCCTCAGTACGCTCTAATCGAGATAAATGATGACCTAAAACCAGATATCAAGCTTATTGATGTGAAGTGCGCAAAACCTGGCTATGAAGTTTTAGACAGAGAATACATCGAAAAGCACAAGAATGATAAATTAGAAGTTCTTAATTTTGAAAACACCATAAAAGAAGCGGCAGACTTTGATAAGTATGACTACTACAGCGTTTTAGAAGAGATTATTAAGTCTGATAATGTAGAGAAAGAAGTTATAGACGAGGCGAAAAAGCGCTTAGAGAAGGCGGAGGAAGATATTCATGGTCAAGATTAAAAAGATAGATCTAATTAATTTTCAATCGCATAAATTTACTTCGCTTGATTTTGCGGATGGACTAAACGTAATCGTCGGACCATCTGACAACGGCAAAACATCGATACTAAGAGCAATACGCTGGGTATTCTTCAATGAGCCGCAAGGACTTGGTATGCTTAGAAATAACGAAGATTTTGTATCTGTCAGAATTTATTTTAATAATGATTACTCAGTTGAGAGAAAGCGTTCGAAAAAAGAAAATTTATATATCATATATAATGAGAAGACTGGCGAAGTTCAAGAGTTTAACAGCTTAAGAACAGGACTTCCACCAGAAGTATCAAACGTGATGAAGATAAAAAAGATTACGCTTGATAAGGCGAGTGACATAAACTTCAATATACAGTTTCAGCACGATGGGCCTTTTATGTTTAGCTATACAGCGACACAAAAGTCAGCTCTTATCGGTAAGATGTATAATTTAGATGTAGTTGACAAAGCTATTGATGATACGAACAAGGATATAAAATCACAAAAGTCTGATATCAAGAGGATAAATGAAGAAATTAAAGAGCTTGATGAAAAAATTTTAATATATAAAGATATAGAAAAAGAAGAACAATTACTTAAAGATAGAGAGACACTTACAAAAAATATAGAAGAATCAGTAGAAAAGCTAAATTTAATAAATTCACTTAAAAATAAACTTGATGAGAACAAGAAAAATAAAGACTATTTAATTGAAAAGATAAAGGATTTCGATAAAATTTTATCTAATGAAGCGCTTATAGAAAATATTTTTAAGTCTTATGAAATTTTAAATAAATATAAATCTTATCAAAATAAACTAGCTTTGATAAAATTAGATATCGATAAAACCGAAGCCATTTACAAGAAAAGTAAAAATATAACAGAAAAACTTGATATAGACAATACCATAATTAAAAATTTAAATGCATTTAATAAGTTTAATGAATTAAAAAAACGTTTAAACGAATTAAATGTGTCAATTGAAAAAGGTAAGTACTTCATTAAGGAAAACGATGACAATTTAAATAAAGACTTAAAAGAATACACAGAACTACTTATCAAGCTAAAGAAGTGCCCATATTGCAACTCGGACGTTGACAAGGCACACATCGACTTGATTGTGAAAGAATATTTATAAAAGGTGATATTATGGATTATACAAATAGACTTGAGGCCTTGAAAGACAGTTTAGACAAGGCAAAACTGAACAAGGTTAAGTATGAGGAGAGGCTTAACATCCTTCTTAATGATAGGGAGAACATCATTAAAGAGATAAAAGCACTTGGCATAGAGCCTGAAAACCTTGAAGCAGAGATAAAAAATTTAGAAAATAAAATAGCTAGTGAAATTACAAAGGCAGAGGAGCTTTTAAAAGACAATGATTAATTATGCTTTAGAGATTGAAAAGATTAAAAAATTTAATAAGTCTCTAGAAAATAAAATTTTGCAAGATAAAACCAAGAGAGATATGCTTCTTGATAAAAAAGCTTCGCTTACAAAAGAAGCAGAGCGCCTAGATGAGAAGAACATGGTCTTCGAAAAAACAAAGCTGCTTTTAGAAAAAACTAGTGACTACGCAAGAAAACAAGCAATTAAGAGCATCGAGAGTATGGTTACAGGTGCGCTTCATGAAATTTTTGCCTCGCAAAGCAAGTTCGTGATTGAAGAGAAAAGCATCAATGGTAAGGTCGCTGTAGACTTCTTTCTAGAAGATGAAGTAGATGGCGAAAAAGTTCTTACTGATCCGCAGGAGCAAAGAGGCGGTGGATATGTAGACATCATCTCACTTGCACTTCGCTTCGCCATGATTGAAGTATTCAATCCAAAGATTGAAGGACCGATACTGCTTGACGAGCCAGCAAAATTCGTTTCAGAAGATTATATTTACAATGTTGCAGAATTTTTATCCAAGGTGAGCGAAAGCTTTAAGAGGCAGATAATTATGGTTACGCACTCAAAATATCTATCAAACATAGGTGATAAGACCTTTGAAGTAATTAAGCGCGATAATGTTTCGGAAGTAGTGGAGAAGTAGGCTTATGATTATTAAGATCTTAATTGGCTTAGTTAAGATAATCTTCATGATAGCCTTTTTCCCAATAATATTAATTTTATCTTTGTTTAGTGATAAAAATTGTGTAAAGCAGAAGAAAAAGAAAAATAAAAAGCGAGATAAGACTGATGACCTAGCTTGGATAGATAGACTTGAGGAGCTAGATGCACTTATAGATGATTAAGTTAATAGTAAAAGATGTCCTATATAAAGCACAAACCTATGTTTTATATAGGATTTTTTATGATATATATTAAAATTATAAAAAATAATAATTTCAAAATATGTCTTATCGTGATAGCGTTTTTTGTTGACAAAAGATAATATCTATGCTAGACTTAATAAGTTAGCGCTTGCTAACCAATATTATCATAGGAGGTAAAATATGAGCAAAATTAAAAGAATTTTATCTTTATTTCTCGTTCTAGGACTTATGTTAACAAGCTTTGTAGATGTTTTTGCAATTGAAAATAATGCGCAAAGCTATGAAGAAAAACTCGTAGAACTTAAAGAGATAGACGATAATGAATTCGTAGACGCAATTATTAAACTAAACAAGGAACTTGATTATTCTAGGATAGATAGCTTTGTTCAAAACAAAAGCTATGGAAAATCCAAAGAAGAGATTCAAGACGCAATCAGAGAGGAGATTGTCGAACAATCTGAAAGACTTGCTGAAAACTCACAAAAAAGTATAGTAGATATACTTGAAAGCGAAAAAGTGACAGGACAAGTCAAATTTTACGAGTCATTTCATATAATAAACTGTATTAATGTAATTGCTAAAAAATCATTACTATCTAGTTTAGCTAAAAGAAGTGAAGTTGAAAAGATAGTTTTAAATAAAAAAATAAAAGCTGATAAAAAAGAAAAGAACGCACCTGAGGTAAGAACTTATTCAATGAACTCAGCAAACGGAAAACATGTTCCGTGGAACTTAAAAGCTATTGCTGCTGATAAGGCTCAAGAACTTGCAAATTCATCAAATAATGAAGTGGTAGTAGCTATCATTGACTCTGGTGTTGATGGCACTCATCCAGCTATAAAAGACAATTACAGAGGTAAGGATGCAAGTTTAGCTGCATATTCATGGTACAACACAATTACTGGCAAAGACGGATCTCAAGAGATACCAAGTGACTCAAGAGGCCACGGCACACACGTATGTGGAACTATATTAGGAAGTAGGGATAATTCACTTTTAGGTGTTGCACCAAAAGCTAAGTGGATGGCTGTTAAAGTATTTGATGACGATGGCGAGACAGATAACGCAAAATTAATTAAAGCAGGCCAATGGATTATGGCTCCTAATGGAGATCCAAAATATGCTCCTAATGTTGTAAATAACTCATGGGGCGGCAATTCAACAGACGGTTTTTATCAAGATATAGTTAAGGCTTGGAGAAAAGCTGGCATATTCCCAGTATTTTCTGCGGGAAACGTTAGTCAATTTAACAACGGCGGAGAAAATTCTATAGGTACTCCTGCATCATATCCTGAAAGTTATGCTGTTGGTGCCATTAGAAAAGATGAGCATGTAGCCAAATTTTCATTAAGAGGCAAATCAAATTACACTGATAAATGGAAGCCAGATATAGTTGCCCCTGGCGTTAATATTCTTTCATCAATGCCAGGCAATAAATATGAGATCTTGACTGGAACATCTATGGCTGGTCCACACGTAACAGGTGTAGTTGCACTTATGCTTTCTGTTAATAAAGATCTAAGCGTTGATCAAATTGAAAAGATATTAAATTCAACAGCAACACCTTTAAAAGATGAAGACTACACAAGTAGTCCTAACCATGGCTATGGCTACGGCAAGGTAAATGCTGCTTTAGCAGTTGAACTAGCAAAGGGACAAGAAAAAGGCAATGAAGTAAATGATAGCTCTATGGCAATATTCTCAGGAAGATTACTAGCACATGGAGAAGATACAGAAGGACCTAAGTTAGTTCACAATCCTATAAACAAAATATTTACAACATATAAAACAAGTTTTGATGCAGATGTAAGCGATAACGCTGGTGTTGACAGTGTTACTTTATATTTAAAAACTACAGATGAATATGTGGCTTATCCAATGCAACTAAAGAGAGGCTCTAAACTTAGTGGATACTACTCAGTTAGCGTTGCTATAAGCACATTTACATCAGTAAATAGTGGTTCTTATTATATAGAAGCAAAAGATATCAATGGACAAACTTTTAAAACTGATGAATTTAATTTTACAGTTGAAAAAGGCATTGGCATTGGATATAATCAAAACTTTGAAGGAGATATCTCAGGTTTTGAATTTGGAGGAGAATCAAAACTATTTAAGTGGGGCAATATAAAAGAAGATGAGCCAAACAATAAAGTTGTTGGTATAGCACCATACAAAAAAATCAGAACAGGCTCAATACTTGTTATGCCTCCAATAGATTTAAGCAAGGAGACTAGAAATGCAGCTATAAGCTTTAAGCATTACTATGACTTAGGAAATTCGGATTTTGCCTTCTTTGATCAAGCTGAAGTATGGATAGCTGAGGCTCGTGAAGACAGCGACGCAGATAACTTAAAATGGACGCTATTAAGATCATATAAAAACTCATCAAAGGAACAGTGGCAAGACGAGTATATAGACCTTAGTGCTTATAAAGGCAAAAAGATATGCATAATGTTTGGCTTTAGACCAAATGGCGAGTATAATACTGAAGGCAAAGGCTGGTATATTGATGATATAAAGATAGACGAAGTATCTAAAGAAATACCAGAAGCACCAAGTAAATATATAAAATTAACCGATAAAAAAGACGGTAAATTAGTATATAGTTTTTCACCAGTTGAAAACGATAAAATTACTGATTATGAGCTATATAGATCAAGTGATCCCAATGGACCATTTGATTGTGTGTTAAAATTAAATAAAAAAGATAAAGATAAAGGCTTTGGAAAGTATTCGATTGACCTAGTTGATATACCTAAACCACAAAAAGGAACTTATTATTACTATGCTGTAGCCAAGATTGGTGATGTGCCAAGCGAAGCATCAAAAACTTTAAGCCATACATTTACAGAAGGTAAAGAGTATTTAGTATATGACTTTGAAAGTGACGAGCAAGGCTGGACAAGTGAAAGTGGCAGTACTCCTTGGGAGTATGGCGAGCTTGAGTTAGCTGATGCAAATGACCATAATTATAAAAAACCTGCTACAGTAAACTCACTAGGTAAAAACCCTGGAATGAAGATGTGGTCAACATCAATGAATGATTACAGAAAGGCAAAAACAAAATATACTTTAGTTTCACCTAGCATGGACTTAAGTAGATTAGATAACGCTTGTCTTTACTACCAAAACTGGTTCTGCTCTAGTGGTAGAAGACGCTCAGATGATTATGACACTTACAATCAAGATATAGGTGAAATTTATTTTTCTAAAGACGATGGAGCAAGCTGGGAAAAAGTTTATACACTTAACGAAAATGAAGTAGATAAACACATTAAAAACTCTTGGTTTACAAATAAAGTCGATATTGCTAAAGAATATTTAAGCGATAAATTTAAAGTTAAATTTGTTTTAGACGCTGGAAGCGATGATTCGAGATTTAATCCAGAGCAATGCGGCGGTTGGTATATTGACGATGTAAGCATAAATACAAAGAAAACTGACACAAATATAATAACAAAGGCTGATAGACTAAGCCCATTTAGATTAGAAAATATGGAGAGACTTTCATCTGGCGAAGAAGGACAAGGAATAATACCTATTAGCGGAAGAGTTTATATCAATGAGACTAATACTTATGTTGATAGCGAAGCAGGTAGCGGCTACTTTGAGATAAAACTTCCAAAAGGTGATTATACAGCCCTTGCAAGTGCTGAAGGATATAGTGATAAAAAGATTAGTTTTACCCTTAAAGGCGGAGACCAAAAAGAAGATATATACTTAGATAAAGCGGAAAAGAAAACTGTATCTGTAAATGTTTATGATGAAAATGGCGGAGAAATCAGTGGCAATATCAATGTAAAACTATATAAACAAGATGAGAGTGATATACTTGGAGAAATTGATAGTAATTCTATTAGTTTCGAGAACTTAACTCCAGGTAAATATGTTGCCATCGCTAGCAAAGCAGGATATAAATCTACCGTGAGAGAATTTACTGTGCCTACTGGACCTGTAAGTATAAACCTAGGTCCTAAGGTATTTAATCTTGGCACAAAAGATCTTGGATATCAAAATGAAACTTCTGACGAAATTGCTGGACAAGACTTAAAGGGTAGAGCTTTTGCCAATAAGATCAAAAATGATAAGCTAGGAGAGATTAAAGAAGTATCTTATTATATAACAAAGACAAAGAACGTTGACCTTATTGGCAGCAAGTACAGAATTTCTATCTATGATAAGGATGACAATGATTTACTGCCAGGACGTATTTTATTTACAAAGGATTTAAGCTTCGAAGAAGAAGGTTGGAACAAACTAGATATCACTAACGTACAAGTTGATGGTGATTTTTACGTAGCATTCACAAAGCTTGATGGTGACTTAGCTCTTGGCATTGACAATAAGATGGAAAGCGGTTTATCATATGAAATGTTTAATAATGCTTGGATTGAGCCAGCAACAAAGGGAACATATATGATAGGAGCTAAACTAGATGAGCTAAGCGATAAAGAGATGTGCACTATATCTTTTGATGCAAATACTGGCAAAGGCAAGATGAATCCAGTAAAAGTTGAAAAGAGATCAACGTATACACTTCCTAAATGTACTTTCGATGCGCCAGAAAATAAAGAGTTTAAGGCTTGGCAAGTTTATACTAAAGAGATGAACCCTGGAGAAGAGCAACATATATTCGAAGATATCACAATAAAAGCCTTATGGAAAGAAAAAGATAAGAAAAATGAGGAAGAGACTGAAAAACTTGATCCAATAAAGCCAAATTCTCAATTGGCAAGCGCAAATGCAAGTGATTTTACTCACTTTATTCAATATGCTGCTAGCGATGAAGCTAAAAACTATTTAGACGATTTAGATAAGATAATTGTAAATCATAATGGTGCTACAAGTGAAATAAGTAATTTCAGCATAATTGATGACGTTGATTATGCATCAAATAGTATAAAGAAATTAAAATTCCTATACAGCGCCGAACTAAAAGAAGGAGATACAATAAAATTAGTATCAAAGAAGTACAAAAATCTTATAATAAGTATAAAATCTAATACAAACGCGGGAACTGATATTTATTATTCGATTAGTTCAGAGATTGAGGGACAAAAAACAATCTGGACAATTAAATTTGATTCAAATGAAGGCAGCGGTACTATGAAAGATGTCAAAATTGATAATGGAGATATATACGAGCTTCCTGAGTGCAGCTTTACAGCACCTACTGGTTATGAGTTTGATGCTTGGGAATATAAGGGATCAAAAGCAGAGCCAGGACATAAATATCAAATAAATGGCGATGTAACAGTAAAAGCTCTATGGAAGAAAATACCCGATCAAAGCTTTGACGTAAAATTCAATCCTGGCGAAGCTAGTGGTTCTATGGAAGATGCTAAAGCGTATGCAAATGAAGACTTCATTGTACCTGAAGCAAAATTTACAGCTCCAGATGGAAAAGTATTTGATTATTGGCAATTAGATAATGAAAAATTACTTCCAGGTCAAAAGATTGTTTTAGATAAAAATGTTGAGATTAAGGCTATGTGGTATGATTTATCACTTAATACAAAAAATCCTTCTGAACCAATTCTAGAAGAAATAAAATCAAAAGACCCATCTTATAAAAAAGAAAATTGTAAGCACTTCATTGCATATAAGCCAAGCGAAAAGGAATATCTTGATGCTATCAGAGAAATAAGTATAAAAAGAAAGAGTGGAGAAATAAATAATTATCTATTTACTCAAGAAGCAGGACAAGATATGAACGGACAAGATATTTTAAATCTTGTATTTACAAATAAAACTTTCTTTGAAAGAGATGATGAGATTATTATTTCAGCAAGAGGATATAAAGATTTAAGACTTCACATAGTATCTAGTGATGATTATGTCATGAACGCTTTATATATTATTGAAATTGTATCAAAAATTAAATTTGAAACATTTGGCGGCACAGTTATTGAAGATCAAACTGTAAGAGTGGGCTCTTCAAGAATCGATGGGCTGGTAAAACCAAATCCAAATCCTAGTAAAGAAAATTATAAATTTATTGGATGGTATAAAGATAAAGAATGTACGGAAATTTTTGATTTTGACTCAGAAAGACCTATCACAGATACAACTGTTTATGCGAAATGGGAAAAAGAAGAGGAAGTAGTACCTAAGCCAGAACCACAGCCAGAACCACAGCCAGAGCCAAAACCTGAGCCACAACCAGAGCCAAAACCAGAGCCAAGGCCATTACCATTACCAGAAAATGATGAAAAACCAATTAGGCCATATAGACCTAGACCAAAAACTGAGATTAAAGAAGAAACACCTAGCACTAAGCCTATTGAAAATAAAACTCAAGATAACATTCCTACTAAACCTATTGAAACAAAGAAGGAAGAAGGTATTATAATCGAATACCCTAAACAAGTAGTTAATCTTAAAGACGTTTCAAATGAGCCAAAAGATGAAGCTATAAGAAACATGGTAGAAAGAGGCGTTCTAAAAGGTATGGGCAATGGTGAGTTTAAAGCAGATTTAAGCATTACTAGAGCCATGGTAACAAAAGTATTCATGACTATATCTTTAGATAAAAATATAAACGCTGTGAATACATTTACCGATTTAGAAAATGATAAGTGGTATCACGAATCTATATTGTGGGCTACATCTAAAGGTATAATAAACGGCTATAGTGACGGAACTGTTAAAGCAGAAAAGAAAGTTACTAGACAAGAGTTTATAGTTATGCTATACAATCTTATTAAGATAAACAATATAAAATTATATGATGTAGTTAGTGTAGATGAAAATGAGTTTAAAAACCTACCACAATGGTCAAAAGAAGCAGTTATAGCGATTAAAAAGACTGGACTACTTCAAGTTGAGCCAAAAGGCAAGTACGCACCTGAATCTGAATTTACTAGAGGTGAACTTGCTTATACACTTGATATGCTTATAAAACTATTAAAATTACAAAATAATTAAGCTGCATTATATAAGAGGCTATGAGTTAACTCATAGCCTTTTATGTTGCAAAATTATTTAATTTTTTCTAAAAATATATTTTTAATTCTATCTAATTCTTTTTCCGCCTCGTCTTCATTTTTTGTTCTTATCGAGAAATAGAATTTAATCTTAGGTTCTGTGCCAGATGGCCTTATCGCTATCCATGAGTAGTCATCGATGTAGTACTTAAGTACATTTGATTTATCAAGACCGGTATCGTCATTTAAGTAGTCAATCCTTTTAATAAATTTAAGCCCATCTATCTCAGTTTTATAATTTTTTCTAAAATTATCCATAATCTTAGCCATCTTGTCCTTGCCATCAAGTCCTTCGAAGACTATAGACTCTTGCGATTGAACAAAGTAGCCATATTTTTTGTATAGTTCATTTAAGTGATCCAAGATATTTATATTGTGCTTTTTATAATAAGAAGTCATTTGAATAAGTATCATAAAAGCGTTTACAGCATCTTTGTCTCTTACAAAATCTTTATAAACATAGCCGATACTTTCTTCAAAGCCGAAGAAAAAGTGCTTGTCATTCACATTTTCAAAGTCATTAGCAAGCTTGCAAATGTTTTTAAAACCAGTCAAAACGTCAGCAGATTCAAGGCCATGATCTTTGGCGATGGCTTTTGCAAAATCCGATGTAACGATAGACTTGACAAGATATGAAGTCTTTGCGGCCTTTGAGTGATTAAGAATGAAGTCAAGCATAAGCGCGCCAAGCCTATTGCCATCCAAAATTACATAATTCTCATCTTTTCTCACAGCCATATTGATTCTGTCGCAGTCAGGGTCACTTGCAAATATCGCATCTGCATTTTTTTCTTTAGCCAGCTTTATCGCCTCGTTAAAAGCCTCTTTAAACTCAGGATTAGGGTAAGGACAGCTAGTAAAGTCAGGGTCTGGATGCTCTTGAATTTTAGGTATATGATAATTTTTAAAGCCAAAATCCTTTATCACTTTAACAATTGGCTTAAGACCAGTACCATTGAGAGGTGTGTAGACAAAATTTAAATTTTCATCCATATCTACATCAAGTTTAATAGAGTAGAGATCCTTATAATAAGAGTCAAAAAACTCATCATCAATCATTTTAAGATATTTTTCATCATTATCTGTAATAGAAATATTATCAAAATTTATAGTCTTCATCTTACTTTGCACAAGCTCAGCCATATCTTCAAGAATTTGCGATCCGTGCTCATTGTAAACTTTGTAGCCGTTGTAATCCTTCGGATTGTGGCTCGCAGTTACCATGACCCCACAGGAGGCCTTGTAATGCCTTATGCCATAGCTCACGAAAGGCGTTGGCAACGCATCATCAAAAAGATAAACCGTAATGCCTTCTTTTGTGAAAATGTTTTTGCTAAGATGAGCAAATTCACGAGACATGTGCCTTGTATCGTAGCCAATAACAACAGATGGCGCATCAAACTTTTCTTTTAATACTAAGGCGATGGCTTTGGCGGCAAGCTTCACTGTATATACGTTCATCATGTTTGTGCCAAGACCAAGCTTACCTCTAAGACCAGCAGTTCCAAATACTAGGTCGGTCGCAAAATTATTTTTAATTTCATCTTCACTCATCTTTTTAAGAAGAGCATCGTCATCGCTACTTAAACTTGAATACGAAAGCCAAGTTTTGTATTTGTCATTAGTACTATTAGTTCTAATTTTCTTTTTATTTGAGAGCAAATAATATTTCATATTAAAAATCCTTGTAAGATCATCCATTATATTAAGAAGTTTTTTGCTTGCATAGTTCGTTTCTATGTAGACATTCACAAGCTTGTAAGGTCTTTTAAAATCAGAGCTCTTAGTAGATGAAAGATTATTCTCATCAAAATACATGTCTACACTATCTTTATAATAATAAGTAAGAACCTTAAGCAAAGTCTCATACGCTTCGTAATAGCTATTTACCTCATAAGCTTTTCCATTTATATATATATAAGAAAGAATAAGTCCGCTTTTATAATTAGCGTAAGTGAAGCAGTAAGGCTTAGTTGTTATGATTTGTGTATATGATTTATTTTTATTTATATCGTTATCGCTGTTTTTGAATTTCAAAATTTTGCTCATTAAATCACTCCTTTGTATATATTATAATACATATAGGGAAGATAAACAATAAAAAAAGATCAAACTACAATAGTTTGATCAATATATGGCGGGAGTATGTGCGAATCGAACACACCTATGAAGCTACAAACCCCACATGCACGGTTTTGAAGACCGGAGAGCCCACCAGGACTCATCTACCCCCAGACCTATATATTATAGCATAATTGATATGAATTTACAAGTTATTTATATTTATTATGAGAATTTTTATAAAAAATCAATAAATATTAAAAAAAGTCTTGCTATTTCCAAAAATTTATGGTAAAATATCAATGTTATGAAATTTGGAGGTGAGATTATTGGCAAACATTAAATCTGCGAAGAAAAGAATATCAGTTATTAAGAATAAAACTTTAGTAAATAAATCTAGAAAAACTGAGCTTAAGAACCTTATAAAGAGATTTGAATTATTGGTTAGTGAAAGCAAAACAGACGAAGCTAGAGAAGTACTTAAAGTTATAGATAAAAAGTTAAAGAAAGCAGAACAAAGAAACTTATTCCACAAGAATAAAGTTGCTAGAAAGATGAGTAGATTAACTCACAAGTTAAATAAGGCTGTTTAGTTAAAAGAGACCTTATTGTCTCTTTTAACTAATTTTAAATTTTTTAAAAAATTTTTAAAAAACCCTTTACAAATCAAAAATCTTGTTGTATAATAGTAAAGTAGTTTTGGACCATTAGCTCAGGTGGTAGAGCAACTGACTCTTAATCAGTGGGTCTAGGGTTCGAGTCCCTAATGGTCCACCACGAAGAAACGTGTTATTGCACGTTTCTTTTTTTATGCTTATATTTATTAATAAGTATAATAATTGAGCGTATTTGTGATTCTAAGCAATTGACAAATACCCCATTTAATGTTAAGATATTATCAGGTGATTATAATGGAGAATTTTGTAATTATAGATGGTTCGAGCCTACTTAACAGGGCTTTTTATGCAATTAGATTATTAAGTAACAAAAAAGGCATATTTACTAACGGTATCTATGGCTTTTTAAACATGCTTGATAAAATTACGGCTGATTACGAGCCAAAATATATGTGCGTGGTCTTTGATAGAAAAGAAAAAACTTTTAGAAAAGATATTTATGATGATTACAAGGGCAATAGAATGAAGTTCCCTGATGAACTAAGTGTTCAATTCCCAATACTTAAGGATATACTTACAAAGACGGGTATTAAGGTTTTGGACAAGGCTGGCTTTGAGGCAGATGACCTTGCAGGCACATTAACTATGATTGATGATAAAGATATTAAGAAGCTTTTAATAACTGGTGATAAGGACTATCTACAATTAATTAAAGATGATACAGACGTTATTATCACTAAGAAGGGCGTTAGTGAGTTTGATACATATAATATTGAAAAGATGAACGAGGTTTATGGACTAAGCCCTGATGAATTCATCGATCTAAAGGCTCTTATGGGTGATCAATCGGACAATATCCCTGGTATTTATGGTATTGGTGAAAAGACTGCTCTTAAAATTCTTAGCGAGTATAGGACTATAGAAAATCTTTATAATCACATTGACGAGCTTAAAATTAACAAGACTAATCAAAGGATAATTGATGGTAAGGACATGGCTTTCTTATCTAAAAAGCTTGCGACTATCGTTAAAGATGTTGATATACCGATGAATATCGATGATTACAAAATTAATGATGCTGATAATGATGCACTTAGAGAAATTTTTGAAGAATTGGAACTAAATTCAAGATTAAATTCCTTAGAAGGCAGCAAAAAAATAGAGGTAGCAGAAAATAATTTAGATGTGGAAATTATTGATGAAAATAATTTAAAGGCTCTTGAAAATGTTAAAAATGAATTTATATTTAGTATTACTACTGATACTGATAAATATTTCACTTCAGATATTTTATATATCACTTTTATACTAGATAAAATTTATATCATCAAAACTGATAATTTATCTTGTATAAAAAATATTTTAGAAGACGAAAATATTAAAAAAGTTTCACATGACATAAAAAAAGCTTATGTTTTAGCGCAAAAAGAAGGCATCAAGATCAAAAATTTTGCTTTTGATACTGCCATCGCTTATTATTTAATTGATTCAAACAAATCAAACTATAGTATACAAAACATGGCTATGGACTATTTGCAAAGACAAATTAATGCTTTTGACGATATATATAAAAAGGAAAAAATTAGAGATAAAAGGGTCTCAGCCATTGACATGGATGTGGCAAGTGAAGTTTTAAGTAACGAGATTAAAACTATAAAAGATGCTTATCCAATACTTAAGGAAAAGATTGATAGTTTAGACGAAAGAACTCTTTTCTACGACATAGAGCTTCCGCTTAGCGAGGCTTTGGCAGACATGGAATTTACTGGATTTAAGGTCGATAGAGATGAGCTTTTAAGGCTTGGAGACGAATACGACGAGCTTATTAAGGCAAAGGAAAGAATTATATTTAGCTTAGCAGGTGAAGAATTTAATATAAATTCGCCTAAAAAGTTATCTGAAATATTATTTGATAAACTTGGTATAAAGCCTATCAAAAAGACTAAGACTGGCTATTCAACTGATGCTGAGGTTTTAGAGAAGCTTTCAAACAAACATCCAATTGCTGACCAGATTGTTGAGTACAGAACTTATCAAAAACTTAAATCAACATACATTGACGGTCTTAAGGACTTAATTGACGATACAGGCAGAATTCATTCTTATTTCAATCAAACAAATACAGCTACTGGAAGGATTTCATCGCAAGATCCAAATCTTCAAAACATCCCTATAAGGACTGAGGCTGGTAGAAAGATTAGAAAAGCTTTTGTGAGCAAGGATGGATACACACTAGTTGACAGCGACTACTCACAAATCGAGCTAAGGATACTTGCTTACATCGCAAAAGATGAAAAGATGCTTCACGCGTTTGAAGAGGGCTTTGACATACACAGAAAAACTGCGTCAGAAGTATTTAACATACCATTTGATGAGGTTGATAGTGAGCACAGAAGCAGAGCAAAGGCTGTTAACTTCGGTATTGTTTATGGTATAAGCGATTATTCATTGTCACAAGACCTAAAGATTTCAAGAAAAGAAGCTAAAGAATATATCGACAACTATTTTGAAAAATTCTCAGGCGTTCACAAATATATGAATGATGTAGTTGAAAAAGCTAAGGAAGATGGCTATGTTAAGACACTTTTCAATAGAAGAAGAAATATACCAGAGCTTCAAAATTCAAACTACAATATAAGAGCTTTTGGCGAGAGAGTTGCGCTAAATATGCCTATACAAGGCACTAGCGCGGACATAATCAAGATTGCCATAGTTAAGATATTTAATAAATTTAGAGAATTAGGTATTGATGCGCACATCATAGTTACTGTTCACGACGAAATCGTTGTTGAAGCAAAGAATGAAGAAGTGGACAAGGTTAGAAAGATTATTAAGACTCTTATGGAAGATATCGATGGACTTGATATGAATCTAAAAGTTGATATAAATCAAGCGGATAATTGGTACGATGCAAAATAATTATATATTGACTGGGTCTATTGCTTCAGGAAAATCATCAGTTTTAAAGATTATAGCTGAAGAAGGATACAATACCATAAGCGCGGATGATGTAGTGAAGGAGCTTTACGAGGACGAAGAGTTTTTGAAGAGCTTTAAAATAGAAATTGGCGAAAAATTTTTTACAATTGATAAAAAGCTTGACAAAGATAAATTAAGAGAGACTATATTTAAAGACATATCCTTAAAAAATAGAGTAGAAGCCTTCGTGCATCCACTTGTTTATAAAAAAATAAAAGAAATGCTTTTAGATGGATTTAATTTCATCGAAGTGCCAATGTTTTTTGAGGCACGTGAATATTTTCTTGATTCTAAAATTGAGATTAAAGGCATTATCTTTGTAAATATTGATAAAAAAATACAAGTTTCAAGACTTATGCATAGAAATAAAATTAGTGAAAAAGAGGCTATAGCTATGATAGACACTCGCGTTACTAGCGAAGAAAAGATTAAAGCGTCTAATTATATCATAAATAACAATGCCTCAGAAGATGATTTAAAGAGAGAAGTCTTGAAAACTTTGGAGAGAATAAATGAAAAAGCTAATTAAATTTATAATAAAGCTATTTATAATAATATTTCTGGTGGAGTTAGTTTATCTATACTTCATACCCAAAAAGTATGACGATATTATTGATAAATACTCGTCTGAATATAATGTCGATAGATCCTTAGTTAAAGCGGTTATATTCAAGGAATCACGCTTTAAAGAGACTGCAGTTTCATCAAAAGGCGCAATCGGCCTTATGCAGTTAATGCCGTCGACAGCGCTTTGGCTTATGAACAAGCTAAAGATAGAAGATTATAAGATAGAGTCTGCCGACAATAACATTAGGCTAGGAACATATTATTTGTCATACTTAATGAACCTTATGGACTCAGATGAAGAGCACGCGCTTCTTGCATACAACGCAGGACCAGAAAATGCTAAACGCTGGGTCAATTCTGAAGGATACAGTAAAGAAGATATGGACAACTATGTTGACTTTAACGAAACAAGAAAATATGTTAGAGAAATCAAATTAACAAAAAATATAATTAGTTTTATGGATAAATATGGTATTTTTCTTGGTGAGCTTTCAAATTTATTGGAGGATTACGTAAGATGAAAAAGAAAATATTTTTATTAATAATGGTTTTTGCGCTTTGTATCAATTTTGTAGCTTGTAATAAAAGTGATGATAAAGAAGATGTGAATAAAGAGGGCGGAGAAGCATATTTATTGTCACAAGGAGGCAATATCAATCTGCCGCTAACACCATTTAAAACATTTAATCCAATACTTAATGATAACTTGTATTATTTTTATTTCAAAGATTTGATTTATTCAAGCCTTTTAGAGATTAATGACGATTCATCGCTAAATAATTTGTTAGCAAGTTCAGTCGAAAAAATTGACGACAGAACTTATAGAATAAAGTTAAGAGAAGGCGTTAAATTTCATAACGGCAAAATTTTAAGCGCAGATGATGTAATTTTCTCATATAATTATATTTTAAATAATAAGGATAGATCATTTTATTATAACTTGATTAATGACGAGTCAAATAAAATTTTTAATGGTTCGCAAAACTTTGCTATGAATAGAGTTGATAATAACACTGTAGAAGTGAGATTTGCAAGCGCAAGTAAAAATAATTTATATAAATTAACTTTTCCTATAATTTCATCGGCTGATGATTATAAAAATTATACGCCTAATGGCACAGGACCATTCAAGTTTAAGTCTTATGAAAATAACAAGACGCTTATTTTGGAGAAAAATAAATCTTATTTCAATGGTCAAGCATCAATTGATACAGTTACAGGCATTGTCATAGATAATCCTAGTAACTTTGAAGGCATTTTTGAAACAGGAAAACTTGATATATACACGGCTTTTGATACAAATTACTCAGAGTTTTTAAACAGCTCTAAGTATACTGCACTTGAGTTTCCATCGAATAAGCTTTATTATATAGGATTTAATTATAAGAAGAATCCATCACTTGACTTAAGAAAAGTAATTGAGGCTAGTATAAATAAAGATATAATAAATAAGGAAGTTTTTTCTACTAATTTATCACTTTGCAAAGGATTTTATCCTGAAGAATCAGTATTTGGTCTACACGATATAAAAGAGAAAGAAGATTTATCTAAGCTTAGCGTTAAAAAGAATGAAAATCATCAGTATGTCGATGAAAACAATAAAATTATTAAATTAAATATACTTTATAACAAAAACGATGCCAAGAAAAGAGCTATAGCCAACATAATTTATACACAGCTTGATAACGCTGGATTTAAGGTTGAGATGCTTGGTAAAAATGCGAATGACATTAGCTTTACTGAAAACTACGACATCTATGTAGGAGAGTATTTAGTAAATAATTCATTTGATTTAAACTATAGATTTTCAAACAGGTCAGAAGCAAATTTTACTAGTTACTCTGACGATAGATATGAAGCTTTACTTAATAATTTATATACTAACAAGATTGAATACAAAGAAATAAATAATTTTCTTCAAAATGAAAAGATATATATACCGCTTGGTTATGAGAAGAATGCTTTAGTTCTTAAAGAAAATATGATTTATGATGGCAAAATTAATTTTCAAAATGTTTATTCGAAGATAAAAGATTTAATTATTGTGAGCGCAAAGTCTTGATATTATTCGAATTTAATGTTATAATATTTATTTGTGAAATGGGGTGATTTTATGTCAATACTTAAGACCTTTGCTGGAGGCGTTCATATGCCCGAGTATAAGGAACTATCAGAAAAACAAGCAATTGAAGAGCAAAAAGAGCCAAGTAAAGTTGTTATTCCACTAAACCAACACGTAGGCGCTGAATGTACACCACTTGTTAAAAAAGGCGACTTCGTTAGAGAAGGCCAAAAGATTGGTGACAGTGATGCATCTTTATTTGCACCTGTTCATGCTAGTATTTCTGGTATAGTTAGAGATATTGGCAAAGTTTACACTACTGGAGGCTGGCTTGTAAATTCAATTACTATTGAAAAAGCAAGTGATGAAGAATTAGAGGCCTTAGGCAATCCAAATTGTAGTGAACTTTTAATGGAGGGTTACGGTGACTTTAGAAATCTATCTAAAGAAAAAATCATCGAACTAATTAAAGAAGCAGGAATTATAGGTATGGGTGGAGGAGCGTTCCCATCGTTTGCAAAAATACAATCGTCTGACGATGGAACCATAGACACTATAATCATCAATGCTGCTGAATGTGAGCCGTTCTTGACATGTGACCACAGAATGATGCTTGAATATTCAGACAGAATGATAGGCGGACTTAGGATAGTTATGAAATATCTTAACGTTAGCAGTGCTTACATAGGAATTGAAGATAATAAAAAAGACGCTATTGACCTACTAGAAGAAAAGCTTAAAGACGATAAGTTTATCAAAGTAGCAGTACTTAAGACAAAGTTCCCTCAAGGAGACGCTTACAGAATGGTTGACTCAATCTTAGGAAGAAAAGTTCCTCAAGGAGGAAGAACTAAGAATGTTAACACATTTGTAAGTAATGTTGGTACATTCGTTGCTATTTACGATGCAGTAACATTTGGTCACGCATCACATAAGAGGGTAGTTACAGTTACAGGTAACGGTGTTAAAGAGCCAAAGAACATCAACGCATACGTTGGAACATCTATTAGAGACCTAGTTGAAGAAGCTGGCGGATTCAATGGAGACGTTACAAAAGTTATAGTTGGTGGACCAATGACTGGTGTTGCACAATATTCATTAGATACACCTATATCTAAGAACACATCAGGCATAATCCTTTTAACTGATAACGACTATAAAGATCAAGAAGAAAGCCAATGCATTAAATGTGGTAAATGTGTTGACGCTTGTCCAGTACACTTAATGCCACTTTATATCTCAAGATATCAAGAGTTAGGCAATTTAAAGATGTGTGACAAGTACAACGCTCAAAGCTGCATAGTATGCGGATCTTGTTCATTCGTTTGCCCTGCAAAGAGATTCTTAGCTGAAAGAATTTCAGTAGCAAAGAGAGAGATAAAACAGTCTCTAAGAAGATCTAGATAGGAGGGAAATATGGAAACAAATAAAAATGTTCAAAGTGAAAAGCTTTATAGAGTAAGCTTAGCTCCATATTTGCGTTCTAAGTCTACTACACAAAAGATGATGCTAGACGTTATCATAGCTATGTTACCAGCTCTAGCAGCAAGCATTTACTTCTTCGGCATGAACGCTTTGATGTTAACTGTTGTATCAGTTATTTCATGCGTTGTAGCAGAAGTATTTATGCAAAAATTATTCAAAAAGAAAGTTACAGTAAGCGATTTATCAGCTGTAATTACAGGAATTTTACTAGCATTTAACTTACCTGCAAGTGCACCTTGGTGGATGCCTGTATTTGGCGGATTCTTCGCAATATGCATAGCAAAGCAAATCTTCGGTGGAATCGGTTCAAACTTTATGAACCCAGCACTTGCCGCAAGAGCAGCAATCATGGCATCTTGGCCAGGACTAATTACTAATTACATTACACCTGATGGAGTAGCATCAGCTACACCACTTCAATTAATGAAAGCTGGAACAACAGGTGAATTGCCATCACTTATGGATATGGCAATTGGTAATATCGGTGGAGTTATAGGTGAAACTTGTTCAATACTATTAGTTTTAGGAGGAATCTATCTAATAGTAAAGAAAGTTATTGATTGGAAGATACCTTGCCTATACATTTTAACAACAACAGTATTATTAGCAGCATTTGGCGTTGACATAAGCTTATTGCCATACCATATACTTGGTGGAGGACTTATCTTAGGAGCCTTCTTTATGGCAACAGACTTCGTTACTTGTCCAGTAACACCAAACGGAAGAATTATATTTGCTATAGGATGCGGTATAATTACAGCTATAATCAGAGTGTATGGCGGTATGGCAGAAGGTGTTTCATACGCAATCATACTTATGAACACAGCTACACCTCTAATCGAGTCATTAACTACACCTAAGGTATTTGGGGAGGTTAAGAGCAAATGAAAGAAACAATAAAACTTGGTTTAATATTATTTATCATTGCGGCTTTCTCAGGAGGAATATTATCTTATACAAACAGTTTAACTAAACCTATCATTGACGAAAGAGAATACGAAGAAACTCAAGCTGCATTTAAAGAGCTAATTCCAGATGCTGACAGTTTTGATGAGCTTGACGCAGCAAAATTAGAAAGCTTAAAGAGTGAAAATAAAAAAATACAAGATATATATGAAGCAAAGAAAGATGGTTCAGTAATTGGATATACATTCAAAACTGCTGGATCAGGTTATGGCGGAGACGTTGTTATATTAACAGGCATTGCAGAAGATAAAATTACAAAGATACTTGTTTTATCACACAAAGAAACACCATCACTAGGAGATAGAATCGAACATGATGAGTTTAAAGATCAATTTGTTGATAAAGATGCAAGTCATGAACTAGTTTTATCAAAGAGCGCTTCTGGAGAAGAGATACAAGCTATATCAGGCTCAACAATTTCTTCAAGAGCAACTGTAGAATCTGTTAATCAAGCAATTGACGCTTTGAGTAAGTTAAAGTAGAGGTGCGAGATGAAAATATCAAAAATATTTAAAAACGGTATGATTGATAATAATACAATATTATCACAATTAGTTGGTCTATGCTCAGTACTTGCCATCTCTAGTACTCTAAAAAACTCAGTTACAATGGCAGCTGCAGTTTTAATAGTTACAATTCTTTCGAACTTTTTCATATCCTTATTAAGAAAGGTAATACCTTCAAAGATAAGAATACCTATATATATAGTTATCATAGCAACATTTGTTACTATCATTGACTTAGTATTGCATGCATATTTACCAGATATGTACAAGCAATTGGGCTTGTTTATCCCACTTATAGTAGTAAACTGTATGATACTTGCTAGAGCTGAAAGCTTTGCATCAAAGAACAATGTTTTTTACTCGATAATTGACGGCTTAGCATCGGGCTTAGGTTATGCTATTGCAATATGTGCATTAGGTTTTGTTAGAGAGTTAATAGGCGCAGGTTCTATATGGGGTAATCAAATATTCCATGGAGCTTCTCTATTTGTACTACCTCCAGGAGCATTCATTGTTCTAGGTATATTTGTAGCAATCTTTAACATATACTTATTGAAAAAGAAGAAGGAGGAAAACTAGATGGGAACAATATTTAAGATTTTGATTTCTACAATCTTTGTAAACAACTACGTTTTCGCTCAATTCTTAGGAATTTGTCCGTTTTTAGGTGTTTCAAGTAAAGTAGAAACAGCGACAGGTATGAGTGTAGCCGTTACATTCGTAGTAACACTTGCTTCAATCATTACTTATTATGTACAAAAATTATTATTAGATCCATTTAATTTAGGATATTTACAAACAATAGTTTTTATACTTATCATAGCATCACTAGTACAATTTGTTGAAATGGTTATAAAGAAAATTTCTCCAGCTCTTTATGGAGCGATGGGTGTTTTCCTACCACTTATTACAACAAACTGTATGGTACTAGGTGTTGCAATACTTAACATACAAAGTGGATACAACATCTTTGAAGTAATAACAAACGCTATTGGCGCATCACTTGGTTTTGGTCTAGCACTAATACTACTTTCATCACTAAGAGAAAAGCTAGAGCTTGTTGATGTACCTGAGCCACTTAAGGGAATGCCTCTTGCATTGATCGCAGCTGGACTTATGTCTATCGCGTTCATGGGCTTCTCAGGACTAGTATAGGAGGTACACTATGGAAGTATATTTAATACCTATAGCAGTCTGTGGTATCATAGGCTTGATTTTCGCTGTTTTACTATCAATAGCTTCAAGAGTTTTTGAAGTGAAACTAGATCCAACAGTAGATAAAGTTTTATCTGCACTACCAGGAGCTAACTGCGGTGCTTGCGGTTTTCCAGGATGTGAAGGACTTGCTAATGCAATTGCAAAGGGAGAAGCACCTGTTAACACGTGTCCAGTAGGTGGAGCAACATGCGCAGGCAAGATAGCTGCAATACTTGGTGTTGACGCAGGTAGCGCTGAAAAGATGGTTGCCAACGTATTATGCCAAGGCGACTGCGATAAAACTAAATTAAAATATGATTACAAGGGCATAGAAAGCTGTTCATTTGCATCACAAATCTCAGGCGGACCAAAGTCTTGCGAATTTGGCTGCGTTGGATGCGCTTCATGCGTAAAAGCATGTCCATTCGATGCTATCGAGATGATAAATGGCGTTGCTCATGTATTAAAAGAAAAATGTAAATCATGTAAGATTTGCGTTGGAACTTGTCCAAAGAAAATTATTGAGATGGTTCCATATAAGAGCAAGGTATTTGTTAAGTGTAAAAACACTAACATGGGCAAAAAAGTTAAAGAAGCATGCGGTATAGGATGTATCGGATGTAAGATTTGTGTTAAGAACTGTCCAAAAGATACTATTGCTTTTGAAAATAACTTGGCTCACATTGTTTACGAAGGATGTATTAACTGTACTATATGTGCACAAAAATGTCCTACAAAGGCAATTCATGCTGAGAATTTAAAACCAAAGCCAGCAGCTCAAAAGCCAGCAGTACCTAAGGCTGAAGCACCAAAAGCAGAAGCACCTAAGGCTGAAGCACCAAAAGCAGAGGCTCCAAAGGCTGAGGCTCCAAAGGTAGAAGCTCCTGCAAAGGAAGCTGAAACTACTAATAAAGAAGCATAATTAGATAATTATCTTTTAAGGGTATGGTAGAGCCATACCCTTAAAACGATAAAAAGAGGTTTATTAAATGAAAAAATTAGATGTCGTTTTAATAATTTTTTTAATATTATTTTCATTTATCTTTATCGTTAAAGATAAATTTTTCGCGTCTAATTCAAATGATAAGTACATAGCCATCTCTGTTGATGGCAAAGAATATAAAAATCTTGAATTTAAGGATAAAACATACATATATCCTTTAAAGACTAAGTATGGATTTAACAAGATAGAAATTGCTAAGGACTATGTAAGAGTCTTAGAGGCTGACTGTCCAAATAAACTTGATGTTTTACAAGGAAAGATACATTCAATTAATCAAAGTATAGTTTGTATACCAAATAGAATGATCATTGAGATAAAGTCAATGACAGATAAAAAAGATAGTGAAGAATTGGATGCAGTGATTAAATGATGAAGACGAAAGATTTTATTTATATTGCTTTATTCACTGTATTTGCAGTAGTTTTAAGCATCATAGAAAACTTCATACCGCTATCTTTTAGCATACCAGGCCTAAGGATAGGTCTTGCAAACATCGCAGTTCTTGCAGTTTTGTATCTATACTCTTTTAAATACGGCTTATTTATAATACTCATAAAGAATATTTTAGTTTTTCTTCAATTTGGAAACATCATCGCTTTTTTGATGTCGATGAGTGGAGGCATATTAAGCGTTATATTTATGTATATATTTAAGCGATACTTAAATAAGTATTTTAGCATTTATGGTGTGAGTGCTGTAGGAGCCTTTTTTCATAATTTTGGACAAATATTATGCGCATCAATAATATTATCAAATAAGATTATTTTTGCATATTTACCAATACTAGTCATCATAGGAACATTTGCATCTATAGTAATTGCCAAAATTGCAGAGCTTTTTATCAATAGATTTAAAAATATAAGAGGGTTTATCAATGAATAATATAGAAGAGAAAAAAATAATGATGCAAGACATTAAGCTTGACGACAGACCAAGGGAAAAGCTTATAAGCCGTGGTAGAGAAGCACTTGAACTTGCTGAAATCTTAGCTATAATCATTGGCACAGGCACAACAAACTATAGTGCGATTGATTTATCTAAAGAGATTTTAAAAAGGTTTAACAATTTAAATGGCTACGCATCTTTAAAGGTAGAGGACTTAACTGAAATTAGCGGCATTGGCAAGGCGAAGGCCTGTCAAATTATAGCTGCGCTTGAACTTGCTAGAAGACTGACTGGTCCATCAAGTTTATATGAAGCTGAAAGTCTAAACGATCCAAAAAAAGTTTACAGAGCATATAGAAATGAGTTTATGAACGAACCTCAAGAAAAATTTATAGTTCTTGCACTTGATACAAAACTTAAACTAATTAAAATAATTGAAGTTTCAAAAGGCACAGTAAACTCAACTCAAGTGCATCCAAGAGATGTGTTTAGAGATTTAGTTAAGTGCAATGCAAGTAGCTGCATACTTATTCATAACCACCCAAGTGGTGATTCGAGTCCATCACACGAGGATAAACTGCTAACGAATAGACTTGTAGAGTGCTCGAAAATTATTGGTATATCTATTTTAGATCATTTAATTATTGGAGATACTTTCTTTAGTTTTAAAGAACATAATCTCATGGAGTGATATAATGAATTTTATTAAAAAACATAAAGTAATTTTAACAATTTTAGTTTTGCTATTAGCCATTGTTATTATTATTACTATAAATAATAAGAAAAAGTCTCTTAATAGCATTGAGTCTGCGCCTAGTGATATTATGTCAAAGATATCATCATTTTTCTATGGCGGCGCGAACAGAATTTCCAATGGCTTCAAAGGTTTATTTTCAAAAGATGATTCAAAGAGCAAGATAAAAGAGCTTGAAGAAAAAGTAAGTATACTTGAAGATAAGAACAGAGAGCTCGAAACTGTGATTATGAAGTCATCATATCTTAAAAAAGAATACAATTTATTGCAAAATACAAAATACGATTTAACAAAGGCCAAGATAGCGTCCATGGATCCTGATGAATGGTACAAGAGATTTACCATAAACAAAGGGAAAAAAGATGGTGTTAAAGACGGCGATATAGTTATAGGCGCTTCTGAAATACAAAACAACGTATACATCGAAGGACTTTTGGGTAAAATCACAGACGCATCAAAGGATTCATCAAGAGTTATTTCTCTTAATGATGATAAGTTTAAAGTAAGTTTTAATATACTTAGAAACAATGAGTCAGGCGTTATGGGCGGAACCTTCGATTCTAAGATTGAAGGCTACATGTTTGATTCAAACGCCGATGTTTTAGTTGGAGACAAGCTTATCACATCAAGTTCATCAGATGAGTACCCACCAAATATTTATTTAGGGGAAGTAGTTGAAGTTATAAACGATGAATCAAATTTAAAGAAGCTTATAAAGGTAAAGGCGGCAGTAGATATAAAAGATGTTTCAAATGTATTTATAATTAAAAGGTAATGAGATGAAAGTTTTAGCGTTTTTAATTTTTTTATTTATAAACTATATTTTAAAAGCAGCCATATTACCAAACTTTTTGCCAATTAATTTTATATTTAACATGACGCTTTGCTTAGTCGTGTCGCTTGCATTATTAGCAAAGAGCAGAGAAGGTTTAATTTGGACCATAGTTGTCGCGGTATTAAATGATTTGCTTGCTCATGAAGTATTGTTTTTAAATTTATTTTTATTCACTATAGTTTATCTGCTAATATATTTTATTAGAGATAACATTAATATGGAAAATTTATTAAGTATAGCTATAGTAAATATTGTAGTGTATTTATTTTATATTACTTTTTCATATATACTTTTAAGTTTTATGAGTGTAAATATAGGTATTGCACAGCTTGCTAAAAATATCTTTTCTATAAAGATAGTTTTTGTAGCGCTATATGGAGTGCTAAGCTATCTAATATCAAAGAGGATATTTAGGTATAAAAATTACGACATCTAGGTGATATCATGAATAATCTTGAAAAGAATAAGAGATATACATTTATAAATTTTGTGATTATATTTATTTTGAGCATTTTAGTATTAAAGCTTGCTCATTTAACTTTAGTTGAAGGCGATCACTACAGGTATATTTCTGATAATTCTAAAATTAGAACGATAACTGTTACAGCTCCGAGAGGCGAGATTAGAGACAGGTACGGAAGGTTAATAGCTGGCAATCTTCCTTCTTTTACTGTGCAAATTTTTAAGGATGATATGCTAAACTTAGAGGCTGAAGATAGAAATAAAGCTCTTCTTGAACTAGCAACAAGTCTTGAGGAGGATGGAGTCATATATCAAAATGACTTTCCTATAGATTTTAATTATTTTGCGTATAAGGATGATGCTGACTATATAAGCAAAGACAAGTCACCTATAAAAACTGTGATAGATTTTATAAAAAATAAAGATGTTTTAGATAGCTGTTTAGACATGTACATGACTTTTAATAATGATGAGAAGAGTTACGATGTAAGACTTGCTAATAGAGCTTTATATGCGATAAAATCAAAATTTGTTGACTTTCCAGTTGAATATAAAAATACTGGAGACAAATATGAATTCGTAGCAAATGATAAATTTCTTGATTTTAAGCAAAAGAACGAATTTAATGAAGGACTTAGCCCAAGAGGGCTAGTTACTGAGATCATAGTTAGTGATGACACAATTCTTAGCAGAATACTATCTCATCCTATGATTAGAAAGCTTGTTTATGAAAAATTTAAAGATAATGGTCTTGAAAAAATTGCGCTTAAGGACTGTGTAAACACATATTATGAGTCATATCTTGAGCAAAAAAGAGCACTTATGAAGCAGTATCCAAATTTTATTACTTATGACACAAGTGCTAAAGACGATTTTATCAATATTTTCAAAAATACATCACTAAAGAATATGCTGGGAAAAGCATATAAGAACGAAGATGACGAAATTATTGCTCCAGGAAAGATTTTGATTGATCTAATCAGGTCTAAGAATATCGAAACAAAGGTTGAGGCTATAATTAATCCAGATAGCTTAGATGTTTTATATAGATATAAAGACGAAAAATTTGATTCAGATACACCAGCTATTGATGAACTTATTAAAGAAGCAGACAATAAGGAAATTATGGATCAGTTTATTAGTAATAATAAAATTAGGCCTTATGCTCAAAAATGCTTACTTGAAGATGAAGTACAAACAAGGATTTCTATAGCAGGTGATTTTGAGTATGTGGATTTAATTCAGTACAGGACATTCTTGGAGAGAATTTTTAAGTTTAAAGATAAATTTGAGGACAAAACTCCAGAAGAAACACTTCGCAAAGCTATGGAAAAATACAGCATTGACGAGGATTATGCTCGTTATGAAGCAAAGACTCTACTTAGCATATATGAATTATTTTTAAAGCAAGGTCAACTTGCATATCAACCGATAAAATTTGCTTATGGCATTAAACCACAAACAGTTGCTAAAATCGAAGAAAAATTATATTTAAATACAGGTATCAATATATCCATAGAACCGATAAGATATTATCCTATGGGATCTGTAATGTGTCACGTTATAGGCTCTTTAGGAAAGATATCAACCGATGCCGAAATTGAAAAATATATAAATCAAAAGAAATATTTGCCTGATGCCATCATAGGCAAAACAGGTATTGAAGAATCTTATGAAGATGTACTCAAAGGTAAAGACGGAGAGATGGTTGTCGAAGTCGATAGAATTGGTAACAAAACTAGAGTTATTTCAGAGACAAAACCTATTAGGGGCAATACAATTTATCTAAGTATTGATGCACAACTACAAAAGAAGTGTGAGAAACTTCTAGAAAGAACTATAAAGACTATACCTAGAAGCGGAACATTTGCTAGTAAGTACGGCGATTTCAAGATGGAGTGGGACAGAAAAAGAAAGAGAACGTATGATAATACAAGCTCTGGATCCATCGTTTTAAATAATCCGAACACAGGTGAAGTATTGACTATGGCAAGCTATCCTGGATATAATCTAAATTTATTCGCAACAGGTATTAGCAAAAGTGACTGGGACAGCTTGGGCCCTATAGAAGTTAAAAACCCATTAGCAGCAAGACCGCTACTAAATGTAGCGACACAAACTGCGGTGCAACCGGGTTCTATATTTAAGATGTGTACTGGACTTGCGGCACTTGAGAAAGGTCTTAGCCCTCAGACAAAAATTAGGGACATGGGATACGCAGAGCTTGGTACAAAGAAATTTAGATGCCTTTTATGGACTGATTATCACAGGACGCATGGCGATGTCAATTTAAGTGATGCCTTAAAAGTTTCTTGTAACTACTTTTTCTATTCTCTAGCAATGGGAGAGAACCAAAGATTAGGAAAGAAACTTGAAATAAAGCTATCAATTGATGATATTGTTGATATGGCGAAAAGATTTGGCCTTAATGACAAAACAGGTATTGAGATTAACGTTCCAAACGAATTTTCTGGTGGCGTTCCAAATCCTGAAAAGAAATTACAAAACATGAGATTTTATTTAAGAAACTATTTGAATGACAATCTTGCAAATTATGTGAAAAATGGCGTTAGATACGATGAAGTTTTTAGAGACAAGGCGATAAATGAAATATTATCTTGGCTTGAAGAGGGACCAAATATGACAAGAAATCAAGTTATTGAAGAGCTTGATAAGCTTGGTTTTGATACAGAAAAGAAGCTTCATGGCAAGCGTGAGGGCATAGCAGATATAATCAAGTACACTTATTTAAACCAAGCTAAGTGGAACCTTGCTGATACACTTTATGTAACTATCGGACAAGGTGATTCATCATATACACCAATACAGATGTCAAATTATGTTGCTACCATTGCCAATGGCGGTGAACGCAATAAATTAACTTTGATTGACTCAATTAAGTCATATGATGGACTTGAAGATGTCTATAATTTTGAAAGAAAATTTGAGGATATTGGACTAAAGAGTAAAAGCGAATTAGATGTTGTTAAAAATGGTATGTACAAGGTAAGTAAGTTTGGTTCGGCAAAACCACTTTTCCAAAATTTCCCTATCAATGTGGGATGTAAGACTGGTACAGCTGAAAAGAATGGTGTAAATCCATACACAAATAAGCCATACGACTCATTCTCATGGTTTGTGGCTTTTGCGCCTTATGAAAAACCAGAGATAGCTGTAAGTGCACTAGTTTTCCAAGGCGGCATGGGTATAAATGCTGGACCTATGGTAAGAGAAGCCATAGCAGAGTACCTTGGCATGAATAAAGAAAATATTTCAAATGACCTACCACTTGTAACAAAGGTCTTAAAGTAAGGAGAATATATTGATTAATAGAAAGAAATTGGAAAAAATACTTAAGCTTGTGGAAAAACCAGCAAGATATATAGGTATGGAGAAAAACTCAATAGTTAAAGATTTTGAAAAAACTAAGGTGAAGTTTGCTTTTTGTTTTCCAGATAATTATGAGCTTGCAATGAGCTACTTAGGACTTCATATACTTTATTTCTTGATAAATCAAAATGAGGATTATCTATGTGAGAGAGCTTTTTTGCCTAACTATGATATGGAAAAAATGATGAGAGAAGAAAATCTTGAACTTTTTTCGCTTGAAAATAAAGAAGAGCTTAAAAATTTTGACGCAGTAGGCTTTACTTTGCAATATGAGATGAGCTTTGCTAATATATTAAGAATGCTAGATTTAGCTAATTTAGAATTAAAAAGCTCAGATAGAAAAGAAAGTGATCCAATCATAGTAGCTGGAGGCCCTTGCGCAGTAAACCCTGAGCCAATAGCTGAAATTATTGACGTATTTCAAATAGGTGAAGGCGAAGAGATGATGCTAAGATTCTTGGAGCTTTTAAAGATTAAAAAAGAAAAAAATCAAAGCAAAGATGAATTTCTTGAAACGCTTGCTAAAGAAGATGGCTTTTATGTGCCAAAATTCTATAAACCCCATTACAATGAGGACGGAACTATAAAAAATTATGAAAAATTAAATCCAAATTGCAAAGACAGAGTGAAAAGAAATTATATCTCAAGCGTTGACAAGATGTTCCAAATCGATCGAATGATAGTTCCATACATCGACGTGGTTCATAAAAGAGCTGTAGTTGAGATATTTAGAGGATGCACAAAGGGATGCAGATTCTGCCAAGCAGGCATGCTTTATAGACCTATCAGAGAAAAATCTGAAGAAAATATTAAAAATATTGCAAAAACTATGATAGATAACACTGGATACGACGATGTTAGTTTATTTTCGCTAAGTACTTGTGATTACACTAATCTTAGAGAAGTGGCGGGTGAGATGAAAGAGTATTTTGTGAAAAATAATGTAAGTGTTTCGCTGCCATCATTAAGACTGGATTCGCCGAGCATAGATGTTTTAAAAGACCTTTCAGACGTAAGAAAGTCTTCTTTAACATTTGCTCCTGAGGCAGGCAGTCAAAGGCTTAGAGACGTTATAAATAAAAATGTTACTGAAGAAAATTTAGTTGATGTAATGACTTATGTTTTTGGCGAAGGCTGGTCCAAGATAAAATTATATTTCATGATAGGCCTTCCAACTGAGACAGAAGAAGATATTAGAGGCATAAAAGAACTGGCTTATTTAGTTAGAGACCTATTTTTCAAGAGAGATAGGGAAGATATTAAGGGCGATTTTAGGCTTGTTGTGAGCACATCATGCTTTGTACCGAAGCCATTTACACCATTCCAATGGTTTAAGCAAGACAGCATAGATGAATTTTATGAAAAGATTGGCATACTTCGCTCAATTATTAAAGATAAAAAGGTCGAGTATAATTATCACGATCCAGAGCTTAGCTACATCGAAGCAGTTTTAGCAAGGGGCGATAGAAAATTATCAGATGCACTTATTTATGCATATAAAGAAGAGAAAAAAGCAGAAAAACTAGACAACGAATTCATTTATGAAAATTATTTAAGTGCATTTAAAAAATATAATCTTGATCCAGACTTTTATGCGAGACGTGAGAGATCTTTTGATGAAGTTTTGCCTTGGGATATAATTGATGTTGGTGTTAGCAAAGAATTTTTGAAAAGAGAGTACGAAAAATCAGTTAAGGCAGAAACTACAAAGGACTGTAGAATTTCTTGTAACGCTTGTGGTATAAAGAATTGTGAAATGAGGGGTAAGCATGAAAATTTTGTGTAAATTTACAAAACTCGGATACTTAAAATTCATCTCACACTTAGACCTTGTAGATTTATTTCAAAGAACACTTTTTCAAAATAAGGTTGACGTAAAATTCTCAGAAGGCTTCAATCCGCATCCAAGGATGTCTATAGCATATCCTTTGCCACTTGGAATTGAGTCAAACAGTGAATATATGGAAATTTATCTTAATTCAAGGATTGATTTAAAAGATTTTTTGATAAAGATGAATGAGAGACTACCAGCTGGAATTAAGATTGTTGAAGCAATGTATGATGACGATGAGTCCATATCTAATAAAGTGAAATCAGTTGTATATGCCTTTAAATTATTAAATACATTTTTTGATAAAAATAAAAATATTGATATAGCTAAAGAACTTTATAAAATCAACTCCATGGACATAGTTGAAATTGAAAGAAAGAGAAAAAAAGGTAAAAGAAGAATTTTTGTTAAAGAAAATGCAAAAGAGTATCTTAAGCGCTTAGAGCTTAAAGATGATGCTATATATGCATACATCAAAATGAGTGAGAATGGATCATTGAAGCCAGCACTTATCTTTGATATACTAAATAATTATACAAATATAAATATGGATGAACTTGATATTGACCTTGAACGCATAGGTTTATACCAAGATGAAGATGGATTAAAGGAAATATTTCTTTAATTATAAAAAATATTTATAAAAGACTTGTAAATTATAAATAATAATGATATAATATGAATTACAGAGTAGAGGAAATGCGCTAGTGTTAAAAGATGGGATGTAGCTTTTAAACGAATGGCATTGAGCCGCGGTATTTCTTCGCTTCCGCTGTATAAATATTATATTATTTAGAACAGCCTCTGGAATTTTATTTTAGGAGGATTTTTTTATGCAAAAAGGAAGATTTACGACTAAGAAATTAGTTCTAAGTGCATTGTTCGTTACATTAACAATTTTAATGTCTAAATTTTTGAAGATTAAAATTGCTACTGGATTAGTTTTCTCGTTTGGAGGATACCCACTAATGTTTGGTGGTATGGTTTTAGGACCTTATTATGGTTTCATGATGGGTATAGTTTCGGACGTTATTAAATTTATGCTATCACCAAGCCAATTTGGTTTTAACGTCTTCTTTACAATATTAGAAGGACTTTTAGGATGGTTCCCAGGATTTATTCTTTGGAAATTATCAAAAGGCGAAGGTTTCTCAGCTATGCTTAATGACAGAAAACTACAAAATAAAGTAATTATATCAACAAGTTTATTCAGAGCAATATTTATTAACATTATTTGTAATTCAGCGCTTTTACACATATATATGGGAAAAGCACTAGTAGCACTAATGACAGCAAGAATACTAAAGAACACTATCGAAATATTCTTAGTGTACTTCATTCTTACAGCTATAGTAGAAGCTTTTAGAGTTAGAAAAGTTAAATTTGAAGTTTAATTAAAATTTTAATAATTAAAAATGCCTCATAACATTCCTGTGAGGCATTTTACATAAGATAAGGCAGAGTACTAAGCTCTGCCTTTAATTTATTTATTTTCTCTATCTTTCAATATAGACTGAACTGCTTCATCAATAACCTTTTCGTTAGTTTTTCTGAAATTACCATCAACAAGGTAGATATCATCTTTAAATCTAAATACAAGAGTCGATATGTGATGTACGCTCGCGATATATGCTTCTACATATTCATCATCAAATTTATCAAAATTTAAATATTCGATCTCGCCTTGATTATTAAAAATGTTTCTATCTTTAATAACTTTGTAGATATAGTCAAGTATCTGAGTTTTTTTGCCGTGGTAGTGTTCGCTAGTCATGGTTAAAACCTCACCGATATTGTTCTTATCGGTAGTGTAGCTATAGTTTTTTGTATACTTGTCTATAAAAAAGTTTTTGCTGATGGATTTATTGTTATTGTAATAAGAGTGTTTGCTAATATTGCTATCAACTTCAAATATTTCTTGATCCATAGCGTTGTTTATGGGCATATCTAAAAGTTTTGTCTGTAAATTTGTTACCATAAACAAAGATATTGCAATGAATAAGAATCTTGGGAAAAATTTATCAAAAACTTTCTCAATAAGTAATTTATACAATAAAAATGTTAGGGCTGAGCCGATTAGGAAAAAGTATGACGAGAATAATTTAATCAAAGTAATGTTTCCTACTGAATAATTGTAAATATCAAGTCCCATATAAGAAAGGCCCATAAGTATTATAAGCGTGATTAGGATAATCATCAAAACTCTACCGAATTTAAAAGCTTTATCGCTGTTAAATTTTTTACGCAAGGTTTTTGAGTAAAAGTAGATGATTCTTCTTAAGTACATAATTGACAAAGTTAAGAATATTAGCGGTATGAAGACCATAAACATGAACTGTTTTAGATTTATAAACTTATCGATGTTTGGCCAGAATAAAAATATGCTGCTAGCTAAAAATATCATGAATAATGATATAAAAACTGAGATTGAGAAGAATCTTATGTTTGAGATGTTCTTCCAGCTACTCTCATCAGCGTCATTTACTGCTTTTTTGCTAGCCTTGTGATTTTCAAATATGTTTATATCTTTAAAGCCGCATACGAATTTAAATCCAGCGCTCTCCATATCATAAAGATGAGTGGAGAAGGCACCGAATTTGTTCTTTCTAGACTTTGTAAATGGATAGCTTTCACAAAAATATTCAAAATTATTAGCATCGACAGCTTTTTCTAAGCTAATCGATGCTTTTTTAATATCTTTAATCTTGTATCCTTCTTTTCTTAAATTATTAAGATGCTCTTCAAGGCCTTTGTAGTCAATGTTTTGAAAGAGCATTATCTCTTTTATTTTTGCATTTTTTTGCATAAGTTTTCACCTTTTTTGTATAGTATAAAGCCTAATGGAACGAGTATTATCGATATCCATTGTGATGTTGAGAAGAATAAGAAGTGTCCTCTTACGTCATCGTATCTTAAAAATTCAACTAAAAATCTTCCTACGCCATAAAGCATCATATAAAGACCTGTGACCTTACCCTTTGATCTGTCTTTTTTTGAGTAAATAAATAATATTATAAATATTATCACGTTGCCTAAAGAGCTTAATAATTGAACAGGGAAGAGCTTTACGCCGCTTAGCCCAACGCTTTCCTTTGGAAATATCACGTAAAATTTACTATCCCATGGCATTCCGTAGCAGCAACCAGCCATAAAGCAGCCGATTCTGCCAAATGCATGAGCAAGTGGTACTTCTGGAGCCATCGAGTCTGTTATATCTAGATAATTAAGCTTGTATTTTTTAGCGTAAATATATAAAGCTATGAGAGCGCCTATGATACCGCCGTAAAAAACATAGCCGCCAGCTAGTATATTACTTAGCGTTGTAAATATATCTTTTGAATTCTTAAAACTTTCTATAACAAAGTTAAAGTCTGTAATCAGATAGAGAAGCTTAGCTCCTATGAAGCCTCCTATCATACCATAGACAATTGAATAAAAAATAGTTTCTTTATCTGCTGGATATTCTTTTTTTCTATACCAATAAACAAGGCTTGCCACAACGATGCCAAGAGCTATAAGCGAGCCGTAACTAGCAAGTCTTATTCCAAATATTGTGTAAAATGGTTTCATAGTCTACCACATATAATTCATTAGTGAGCAGCCAATGCATGATATACAAGCGATGCAAGCAACTGTAACTAATAAAGTAGCTGCAATACCTATAGTATTAAGTATTATGCCTGTCTTTGCATAAGTTCTGTCACCTTTGTTTCTTGCGTCAACACCCATAATCAAGCCAACTATGGCAAGTATAGTTCCTATAAAAGATGCTTGACCTAAGAAAATACAAAATAATGATATAACACCAAGAACTAAGGATGTCATGCCCTTGTTAGTGCCACTGTCATATCCAGCATTATTCCTATAGTTATAGTCGTTTCTGTTGTAATCATAGTATTGACCTTTAGCTCTTTTTCTTTCTTGTCTTTGTTTTATTTCTTCTTCACTTAAAACTTCTTGTTCATTGAAATTATTATCTTCATAATTGTTATTCATATTATCCCTCCTATATTATTATATACCCAATTAATAAATATTATACATAAAAGAAAGAAAAATTACAAGAATAAGAATATTAAATTTATAAAATATATGGTATAATAAATAATAGAGGTGATTTTATGAGTTTTACGCATTTACACTTACATACTGAATACTCCTTGCTTGACGGCTCTAACAAGATAAGTGAGCTTATTGATAGGGTAAAAGAGCTTGGTATGGATGCATGTGCTATAACTGACCATGGTAATATGTATGGCGTAATCAAATTTTATAAAGAAGCAAAGGCAAAAGGCATCAAGCCAATCATTGGTTGTGAGGTCTATGTTTGTGATGATAAACTTGTTAAAGACAAGGAAACACCTTATTATCACTTGATACTTCTTTGTGAAAATGAAAAAGGATACAAAAATCTTATAAAGATAGTTTCAGACGCCTCTATCAATGGCTATTATTATAAGCCGAGAACTGATTTTAAATATCTTTATGAGCACAGCGAAGGACTTATTGCACTTTCAGCATGTTTAGGCGGAGAAGTACAAAAGATGATACTTGATCAAAACATGGATGGAGCAAAAAAAGCGGCTCTTAGGTATAAAGATATATTTGGAGAAAATAATTTTTTCTTAGAGCTTCAAGATCATGGCATAAAAGAGCAAGCTTATGTGAATAATTATTTGATTGAACTGTCAAAGGAATTAAATATTGGCTTAGTTGCAACAAACGATTGCCATTACTTAAAAAAAGAGGACGCCAAGGTTCATGACGTGCTTTTATGTATACAAACTCTTTCTAAAATTGACGATGAGAACAGAATGCGCTTTCCAAGCGAAGAGTTTTATGTAAAAAGTCCTGAGGAGATGGAAAAATTATTCTCTTATGTTCCTGAGGCGATAAAAAATACAGAAATTATAAAAGATAGATGCAATATAGAAATTGAATTTCATCAAAAACATTTGCCAAATTTTGAGATAGATGAGGACATCACTCATTCTGAATACTTACACAGACTTTGTGAAGAGGGCTTAGTAAAGAGATATGGTGAAGTAAGTGAAGATATTAAAAATAGGATGGAGACTGAATTTAAAATTATTGACTCCATGGGTTATGTTGACTACTTCTTAGTAGTTAGAGACTTTATCATGTATGCTAAAGAAAATGGCATACCAGTTGGACCAGGAAGAGGCTCGGCTGCAGGAAGCGTCGTTTCATACGCTTTAGGCATAGTTGACGTTGACCCACTAAAGTATGATTTACTTTTTGAAAGATTTCTAAATCCAGAAAGGGTTTCCATGCCCGATATAGATGTTGACTTTGGTTACGAGAGAAGATCTGAAGTAATTGACTATGTTATTAATAAATATGGAGAAGATAAAGTTAGCCAGATAATTACCTTTGGTACACTTGCTGCAAGAGCTGTTATTCGTGACGTTGCTAGAGCTTTAGATGTGCCACTTAATAAGGCAGATACACTTGCTAAGATGGTTCCAAGGGATCTAGACATCACCATCGACAAAGCACTAGAGAGAAATCCAGAATTTAAAAAAGCCTACGATGAAGATGAAGAAGCAAAAAAAATTATCGATATATCAAGGCAATTAGAGGGTCTGCCAAGAAACATAGGTACTCACGCAGCTGGTATTTTAATAACAGAAGAAACCATTACAAATCATTTGCCACTAGTTAAAAATAAAGAATCAATATCAACTCAATTCACAATGACAGAGCTTGAAGAATTAGGATTTTTGAAGATGGACTTCCTTGGACTAAGGAACTTAACTGTGATTCAAGACGCTCTTGATATGATAGAGAAAAACTATGCAACTAAAGTTGATTTTGACCACATGGAATGCGATGACGAAAATGTAATAAATTTATTTACAAACGCAGAGACCATAGGCGTATTTCAATTTGAATCAGTAGGTATGAGAAGGTTCTTAAAAGAGCTTAAAGCGCAAAAGTTTGAAGACCTAATCGCTGCTAACTCATTATTCAGGCCAGGACCTATGCAATCTATACCAAAGTTTGTTGAGTCAAGGCACGATCCATCGAAGATAACATATCTTGATCCGCATCTTGAACCTATTTTGAAAGAGACATACGGATGCATAGTATATCAAGAGCAGGTTATGAGAATATTTAGAAACCTTGCTGGTTACTCACTTGGCGGCGCTGACATAGTTAGAAGAGCCATGAGCAAGAAAAAGATGAAGGTCTTGGAGCAAGAGAGAAAAAACTTTATCTATGGTAAGGACGATGGAGATGAGGTTATAATCAAAGGCGCTGTGAGAAATGGAATTAAAGAAGACGTAGCTAATCAAATTTTTGATTATATGCTTGATTTTGCTAATTACGCTTTTAACAAATCTCACTCAGCTGCTTATTCAGTCGTTGCCTATAGGACCGCTTATCTAAAATATTATTATCCAAAAGAATATATGGCAAGTCTACTTAGCTCAGTTATGGGCAATACAACAGATGTTATAAAATATCTTGAAGAGTGTAAAAGACTTGGCATAGAAGTTTTAAGACCAGATATAAATAAATCATTTAGAAAATTTACAACAGAGGATGATAGCGTAAGATTTGGCCTTTCAGCAATTAAAAATGTTGGCACAAACGTTATAGACTCGATACTTAAGGCAAGAGGCAAAATTGATGGCTTCACATCATTTGAAGATTTTTTAACAAAGACAAACGCTGTAGACAAAACTGCTATGAATAAAAAGTCGGTTGAGTCATTGATTATGGCTGGAGCACTTGATTCTTTAGGACTCAATAGAAGTCAAATGCTTGGTTCATACGACTATATTTTAAAGAGTATACAAAAAGATGCAAAGAACAATGCTCAAGGACAGATGGGCTTATTCGGCCTTGGTGAAGATACATCTTCAAATGTCGGGTACAAAATACCTTATGCAACAGAGCTATCGAAATTTATGCTTCTCGATGGAGAAAAAGAGATGACGGGTATATATTTCTCAGGTCATCCGCTTGAAGAATTTACTCAGGAGCTTAGAACAAACAGTGATTTTAGCTCTATTGAGATGAAGGAAAAAGTTCTTGACGAGACGGATACAGACCTTAGAGATAATATGCTTATTTCTTATGCAGGAATGATTTCATCTGTCACAAAGAAAGTTACTAAAAACAATCAAATGATGGCATTTATTGAGCTTGAAGACCTTTATGATAGCATAAGAGTAGTTATATTCCCAAGAATTTATGAAAATTATAGAAATCTTATTAAAGAAGGGGAAAATGTCGTAGTCAAGGGAAGACTGCAAATAAGTGCCAATGACGAGATAAACATCATTGCTGATAGAGTGAAAAAACTTGAAAAAAGAAAAGAAACTCTTTATTTAAGAATAAAAAAAGATTTAGGCGAAGATGAAAAGAAAAATATTTTAGATATATTAAAGAAATATAAGGGAGACAATCCGGTTGTTGTCTACTTTGAAGAGACAAAATCAAGTATTGAATCAAACGATAGCACGGCCATTGACATAGACAATGAAAAGCTATACGAAGATTTAAAAATGTATTTAGATGAAGATGATATAGTTATAAAATAGGAGGAAGAATGAAGACTATTGCTATACTAACAAGTGGTGGCGACGCACCTGGCATGAATGCTGTAATAAGATCGGTTGTGAGAACTGCTATATATAACGATTTAAAGGTTCTAGCAATAAAAGAAGGATACAACGGTCTTATTAAGGGCGATATTGAAACGATGACACTATCAAGCGTTGCGGACATCATTCACAGAGGCGGAACTATACTTAGAACTGCTAGAAGCGAAGAATTTATGACTGAAGAAGGAATGACTCAGGCTCTTGATGTGATTAAAAAATTTAAAATAGATGCCATAGTGGTTCTTGGCGGCGACGGAACATTTAGAGGAGCTAGGGAACTAGCTAAAAGAGGCATTAAAGTTATAGGCATTCCGTGCACTATAGATAACGATCTTGGCTATACTGACTACACTATCGGCTTTTTGACTGCGGTTGAGACGGCTGTTTCTGCTATAAGTAAATTAAGAGACACATCTGAATCACATGGCAGGGCAATAGTGCTTCAAGTAATGGGAAGAAATTGCGGCGATATCGCTCTATACTCAGGTATAGCGGGCGGTGCTGAATCAATCGTTGTACCAGAAGTTAAATTAGATATAGATGCTATTATTAATAAGATCAAAAATGGTAAGAAGAGAGGCAAAAAGCACCATATAATCGTTGCAGCTGAAGGAGCACTTGATGCTTACGAGCTTGAAAAGATTATCGAAGAAAAGGGAGGCATAGAGACTCGCGTTACTGTTCTTGGTTATGTTCAAAGAGGCGGTGTACCAACAGTTCAAGATAGGATTTTAGCAAGTGACTTTGGTTATGATGCTGTGAATTTATTAATAAGTGGCAAGTCAGGACTAGTTTTAGGATATAAAAATGGCAAGATTATAGAATTAGATATAGATGAAGCACTTGAAGCAAAAAAAGAATTTAACAAAGATTTATTAAACATGGTTGATATATTATCAATTTAGGAGAAAATATGAAAAAAACTAAGATAGTTTGTACAATTGGACCAAGCTCTGATACTTATGAAGTCTTAAAAGCACTTGTAAATGAGGGCATGAATGTGGCTAGACTAAATTTTTCACATGGCACTCATCAAGAGCATAAAAAAAGGATAGAGACTATAAAAAAGCTTAGAGATGACTTAGATGAACCGATTGGAGTTATGCTTGACACAAAGGGTCCTGAGATTAGGATAAAAACTTTTAAAGATGGCATGATTAGGATAGAGCAAGGACAAGATTTTATTTTAACGAGCGAGGACATAGATGGCGATGATACAAAGGTTTCTGTCACATACAAAGACATTGCCAAGGATTTAAAGGCAAATGACAGAGTACTTATTGACGACGGCCTTGTTGAGTTCACTGTAAAATCAGTCGATGATAACAATGTTTATATGAGGGCTGTTAACTCGGGCGAGCTAAGCGATAGAAAAGGAGTTAATCTTCCTTCAGTTAAAGTAAATTTACCAACGCTTACAGAAAAAGATATAGAGGATTTAATCTTTGGTATTGAAAATGATGTAGACTTCATTGCTGCTTCATTTATTAGAAGCGCAAAAGATGTATTAGAGATAAGAAAAGTTCTTGAGAGCAATGGCGGAGAAGACATTAAAATAATTTCAAAGATAGAAAATCTAGAAGGCGTTCAAAATATTGACGAAATAATCGAAGTATCTGATGGCATAATGGTAGCTAGAGGAGATATGGGTGTTGAACTTGATGAAGAGGATATACCTTTAGTGCAAAAAGATATAATTAGAAAATGCAATCTTAAAGGTAAATTTGTTATAACAGCGACACAGATGCTTGACTCAATGATTAGAAACCCAAGACCAACAAGAGCAGAGGTAACTGACGTTGCCAACGCTATCTTAGATGGTTCGAGCGCGATAATGCTCTCAGGCGAGACGGCAGCAGGTGCTTATCCAGTTAAGGCATGTAAGATGATGAGAAAAATTGCTTTAAAGATTGAAGATAGTCTTGATTATAAAATTTTAGTTGATAGCACAAACGATGAACACGAGATCAATATCACAAACTCCATCGCCAAAGCGACTAGAGAAGCAGCTTATGATTTAAACGCAAAAGTGATTATAGCCGCAACATCATCAGGGCTTACAGCAAGAAACATTTCAAAATTTAAACCAAAATCACCAATCATCGCAGCAACTACAAACGAAAAAGTCAGAAGACAATTATCAATCGAGTGGGGCGTCTACCCAATCAGAGCAAAACTTGCTTCAAGCATAGATGAATTATTTTATGAATCTGTAAATATATTAAAAAATATAAAATTTGTAAAGGAGGGAGAACTAGTCATATTGACGGCTGGTATGCCGCTTGGAAAGACTGGTTCAACAAACATTATGATGGTAAAGACAGTTGGAAAGATATTGTGTAAAGGCATGGGCATAGGCAAGCACAAGATAAGTGCAAGAGCATGTGTTGCAAAAAATGCTAAAGACTTAGAAAAAAACTTTTTAGATGGCGATATAATAGTAACGATAGGGGTATATAAGGATATGCTACCATTTATACAAAAGTCATCAGGTATAATTACAGTCGAAGGCGGTTTAACTAGTCAAGGCGCAATAGTTGGCATAAATTATCATCTAGCAACAGTTGTTGGCACATCTGAAGCTATCAACAGTATTAAAACTGGCGATATAATTAGCATTGACGCAGCAACTGGAGAAATTTACGAAGGAAAAATATTTAATGAAGAGGAAGTGATTTAATGGCAGACACAAGAAGTTCGTGGCAAGAGTATTTTATGTCAATTGCTCATATGATAGCTAAAAGATCTACCTGTGATAGAGCGTTCGTTGGCTGTTTATTAGTTAATAAGGATAACAGAATAGTCTCAAGCGGTTACAACGGCAGCATAAAAGGCAATCCGCATTGCTCTGAAATAGGCCACACAATGAGGGACGGTCACTGCATAGCGACTATACATGCTGAGATGAACGCATTACTTTATTGTGCGAAAGAAGGCATCAAGGTCGATGGCTGTGTGTGTTATGTAACCCATTTCCCATGCCTAAATTGTACAAAAGCCTTGATACAAGCAGGAATAAGTAAGATTTATTATTCAAATGCATACAGAGTAGATGAGTACGCACTAGAGCTACTCGATAAAAATCATATTGAACACATTCAATTAAATGTGGATATAAATTAAAAAATTTAAAACAGGGGGAGAAGAAAATGTTAAAAGAATTTAAGGAATTCATTTCAAAGGGTAATGTTATGGACCTAGCAGTAGGTGTTATCATTGGTGGAGCTTTCGGAAAGATTGTTAGCTCACTTGTTAATGACGTAATTATGCCACTTATAGGACTTATACTTGGTGGCACAGACATGAGCAATTATTTCCTTACACTAGATGGCGGCAAATACGCAACACTTGCCGAAGCTCAAGAAGCTGGGGCAGCTACACTAAATTACGGTTTATTTATTACACAAGTAATAAACTTCTTAATTATAGCCTTTGTAATATTTTTAATGGTTAAGGCTGTAAACAAGGCTAGATCACTTACTAAGAAGCCTGAACCAGAAGCAGCACCAACAACAAAGGAATGCCCTTATTGCAAATCAACTATAGACATAAACGCTACAAGATGCCCTAACTGCACATCAGAATTAAAATAATAGGAGAGATTTATGACAATACTAAATAGAAACGAAGTTGATAAGAGTCTGACATGGGACACATCAGCTATATTTAAATCAAAGGAAGATGCTAAAAAAGAAGCAGATACTGTTTTAGAAGCATCATTAAAATTAAAAGAAAATTATGAAGGCAAATTAAATGAATTTGACACAATAGTTAAAGCTTTTAAAGAGTATGAAAAACTAATAGAAAGATTTTCTTTAGTTATTGATTATGCATATCTTAATAAAGACGTTGACTTAACAAATTCATCTGAGTTAGCGTTCTTTTACGAGCTACTAAACATGTATAATAAACTAGATGAAAACACATTGTTCGTAGAACTTGAGATAGCAAAGCTTGATATTCCAATGCTTGAAAAGCTAGAGAAGGTAGATGGATTAAAAGCATATTTCCATAGCGTTATATTAAAGAAGAAAACTTATTTAAGCGATGCGGAAGAAAAAGTTATACAAGCTTTTACACCATTAACAATGGCTCCAGAGCAATTGTATAACACAATCAAGCTTCAAGACTTGACATTTGAACCGTTTGAGGTCAATGGCAAAAAATATAATAACTCATACGCTTTATTTGAAGAAAAATATGAATACGATGAAGATAAAGACTTAAGAAGAGAATCATTCAAGCACTTCTATAAAGATTTATCAAAAACTGTCAATAGCACAGCTGCAGCATTTAACTTAAACATGCAAAAAGATAAAATCATCTCAAAGCTAAGAGGCTACGAGAGCGTAACAGATTATTTACTTGCTAATCAAGAAGTTCCTAGAGATATTTATGAAAATCATCTTGACACAATTATGAAAGAGCTTTCACCAGTTATGAGAAAGTTTGCAAGAACTTTAAAAGAAGGACTAGGACTAGAAAAGATAAATTATTATGATTTAAAAGCAAATATAGATCCAGAATTTGATCCAGAGATAACACTTGATGGAGCAAAAGATTATATCTATAGCGCATTAAATGTATTGGGTGATGAATATCTAGAACAAATCAAAAAAGTTTTAGAAGGCAAAAATATCGACTACGTTGAAAACAAAGGTAAATACACTGGAGCGTACTGCGCAACACCAGCTGGTTTCCCATCATATATACTAATGACATGGACAGGCAAGATGGACAGCGTATTTACTATGATTCATGAGCTTGGTCATGCTGGAAACTTTATGTTATCACAAAAGTATCAATCATACTTTGATGCTAACACAGCTATGTTCTATGCAGAGTCACCATCGACAATGAATGAGATGATGCTTGCAAATTACCTTATGAAAAAGACTGAAGATCCAAGAATGCTTAGATGGATTTATTTCTCAATCATTGCTAAAACATATTATCATAATTTTGTTACACACTTCTTAGAAGCATATTTCCAAAGAAAGGCATATAATTTAGTTGATGAGGGACAAAATTTAGATGCAGATACACTAAATAGATTATTTAAGGAAACACTTGAAGAGTTCTGGCAAGGTGAAGTCGAATTAAATGAAGGCTGTGAAATGACTTGGATGAGACAGCCACACTACTACTCAGGACTTTATTCATACACATACTCAGCCGGCTTATCGATAGCTACAAATGTTTCAAGAAAAATACTTGAAGGCGACGAGAAAGCTGTTAAAGACTGGTTAAACGCAATAAGACAAGGCGGTTTATACAATCCGGTTGAGTGGGCAAAACTATCAGGCGTAGATATAACAAATATAGACTCACTAAAGAAGACTATAGAATATATTTCATCAATAGTTGATAAAATTGAAGAATTAAGTAAAAATTTATAAAAAATCAATGAAAATACTTGACAATTATATAAATTTGTATTAAAATACTTGTTAGTGTTTTAAAAAAGACCCGGAAACTTTTTTAAAAACAATGTTTTTAAAGGAGGAAGAAAATGAGTTCATTTATGGCCAATGCTCAAAATATTGAGAGAAAATGGTTACTTATAGACGCTGAAGGCAAAGTCCTAGGTAGACTAGCAAGCGAAGTTGCTAAGATCTTAAGAGGAAAACACAAAGCAACTTTTACACCACACGTAGACACAGGTGATTTCGTTATCATCGTAAACGCTGATAAGGTGAAATTAACAGGAAAGAAATTAATACAAAAGAAACACTATTATCACACAGGTTATCCTGGAGGACTTAGAGAAATCAGTTACCAAGATATGATGCAAAACAATCCAGAGATGGCTATCAGATTAGCTGTTAAAGGTATGCTTCCAAAAAACAGATTGGGAAGACAAATGTTTAGAAAATTAAAAGTATATGCTGGCCCAGAACATAACCACGAAGCTCAAAAGCCAGAAAAGTATGATTTTTAGGAAGGAGGACGAATAGATGGAAAAACTTATTCAAGGAACAGGCAGAAGAAAATCTTCAGTAGCAAGAGTAAGATTAGTGCCTGGAGATGGTAAATTTACTATCAACCACAGAGATATTGATCAATATTTAAAAGAAGAATTGTTAAAAAACATTGTTCGTGAACCTCTTAACTTAACTGATACACTTGGTAAATTTGATGTATACGTTTTAGTAAACGGTGGCGGATTTACAGGACAAGCTGGAGCTATAAGACACGGCTTATCAAGAGCTTTACTTGAAGTTGATCCGGAATACAGATCAATCTTAAAGAAAGCAGGATTCTTAACTAGAGATCCACGCATGAAAGAAAGAAAGAAATACGGATTCAAGAAAGCTAGAAAGAGTTCACAATTCTCAAAGAGATAGTTTTATTACTATATATTACGAAAGACCTTGCAAATGCAAGGTCTTTTTATGTGCGTCTACTTAAATTTAAATAAAAAATTGAACTAGATACTATAAATATTTTATCTAAATTACTAATTATTTAATCAAAACTTTTTAAAATTATAATATTTTTGTGTTTATTTAGAAATAATTAAAATTTTTTGAAAATAAATAAAGAAAATTTGAAAATAATGGTAAAAATTAAATTTATATGGTATAATAATGATGAAGGTTTGTCTAGAGAACAAAGTAAAGTGTTTTTTAGGAGATATCTTCATTAGTTTCAATAATTAACAATATTGTTTTACATGGAGGCCTTATATTATGTTCTTAGCTTTAGCATGAGACGTAATATTCCTTGTAATAATAAAAATATTGTATGTTATAATAGTAGATTAAGGAGGATAAAAAATGGAAGGCAAAAAAACTGCTTTATACGATGAACACGTAAGACTAGGTGGCAAAATCGTAAATTATGCTGGCTGGTTACTACCAGTTCAATACGCAGGTTTAATCGAAGAACACAATGCCGTAAGACAAAAACTTGGGGTATTTGATGTATCTCACATGGGTGAAGTTTGGGTTACAGGTAAGGATGCATTTGATTTTGTAAATCATCTAATTACTAATGACTTACACGCTATTGAAGATGGTCAAGTACAATACAACATTATGTGTTACGACAATGGTGGTGCTGTAGACGACTTACTAGTTTACAGATATAACCAAGAAAAGTTCTTCTTAGTAATCAACGCAGCAAACGTTGAAAAAGACTTTGAATGGATTACAAAACAAGCTAAAAACTTTGATGTTAAGGTTGAAAACGTTTCAGATCAAACATCTCAAATAGCTGTTCAAGGACCACTTGCGCAAAAAGCTGTACAAAAATTAACAGATGTAGATTTAGACACAATAAAGTTCTTCCACTTTGTTGATGGATTTGAGCTAGCTGGTAAAAAAGTATTAATTTCAAGAACAGGTTATACTGGCGAAGACGGATTTGAAATTTACACTGACAATGATTCAATAGTACATCTTTACAAGGAAGTATTAAAAGCTGGCGAAGAGTTCGGAATCGAACCATGCGGACTAGGATGTAGAGATACACTTAGATTCGAAGCAATGCTACCATTATACGGTCATGAAATATCACAAGATGTTTCACCAGTAGAAGGAGGATTAAACTTCTTTGTAAAACTTGATCAAGAAGCTGACTTTATTGGTAAAGAAGCTCTTAAGAAGATCAAAGCTGATAACAAGAGAATACTTGTTGGCTTTGAAATGATTGACAAAGCTATACCAAGAGAAGGATATGAAATTGAAAAAGATGGCAAGAAGATTGGCTACGTTACAACTGGATATCTATCACCAACACTTGGTAAAAAGATCGGTAACGCTTTAATCGATGCATCTTATAAGGAAATGGGCGCAGAATTTGATGTTATCATCAGAGGAAAAGCTCAAAAAGCTAAACAAATTAGCAGAAAATTCTTAAAAGAAGTTAAAAAATAAATATAAAATCACAGGAGGAAATTATTATGGAAATTAAAAAAGGATTACTTTACACAGAAGATCATGAATGGGTTAAGGTTGACGGAAACGTTGCTACTGTTGGTTTAGCTGACTATGCACAACACAACTTAGGCGACATAGTTTATGTTGAACTACCTGAAATTGATGATGAATTTTCAAAAGGAGACGCAGTAGCATCAGTTGAATCTGTTAAAGCAGCTTCAGAAGTTTTCACAGCAGCTAGCGGAAAGATCGTTGAAGTTAACGAAGCTCTTGATGATGAGCCAGCTCTAATCAACGAAGGACCTTATGATGCTTGGATATTCAAGATTGAAATGAGCGATCCATCTGAATTAGACGATTTAATGGACGACGAAAAATACGCTGAATTCGCTAAGGAGGACTAATATGTATCCATATCTTAGTCAAACTCCCGAAAATGTAAAAGAGATGCTTGACAAGATAGGTGTAAAGTCTGAAGAAGATTTATTTGACTGTATTCCTGAAAGTGTTAGATTTAAAGGTGAATTAAATCTACCTAAACACAAATCAGAATTAGAAGTTAGAAAGATCATGACTGAACTTGCAGATATGAACTGCTCAACAAATAAGAAAGTTTGTTTCTTAGGAGCAGGAGCATATGACCATTACATTCCTTCAGTAATTGGAGCTATAGCTTCAAGAAGTGAATTCTACACTTCATATACACCATATCAACCAGAAGTATCTCAAGGAACTCTTCAAATGATATTTGAGTTCCAAACAATGATGAGTAATTTAGTAGGACTACCTATTACAAACGCTTCACTATATGACAATTCTAATGGTGTTGTTGAATCAGCTCTTATGTGCTGCAATACAACTCGTAAGAAACAAGTTATAGTATCAAAAGCACTAAGCCCATCAGCTAGAATGGTCTTAGACACATATACACACAGCCATAACATAGAAGTAGTTGAAATTGATATTAAAGACGGCGCTACTGATTTAGACGATCTTAAGAATAAACTAAGTGATGATGCTGCATGTGTAATCATGCAAAATCCAAACTTCTTCGGTGTTATCGAAGATATGAAGGCTGCTTGCGACTTAACTCATGAGTACAAGAAAACATACTTCATCGCTGACGTTGACACTAACTCACTAGGTATACTTCAAAGACCTGGCGACTACGGCGCAGACATCGTTGTTGGTGAAGCGCAGGCCTTTGGTATACCACTATCTTATGGTGGACCATACTTAGGATTTATCTCATCAACTGATAAGTTTATGAGAAAATTACCAGGCAGAATCGCTGGTCAAACAGTAGATAGAAATGGTAAGAGATCCTGGGTACTAACATTAACAGCTAGAGAACAACATATCAGAAGAGATAAAGCTACTTCAAACATCTGCTCAAACCAAGGCTTAAACGTACTTTGCGCAACAATTTACATGGCACTTATGGGCAAGAAGGGCTTAAGAGAAGTTTCTGAACAATGCGCTAAAAAAGCTCATTATCTACAAAAAGAACTTTGCAAATCTGGTAAATTTAAATTATTATACAATAAACCATTCTACAAAGAATTCGTTATTACTAGCGATATTTGTGTAGATAAGATTAATGAAGCTCTTAAAGCTAACGGTTTCATGGATGCATTTAAGCTTTCTTGGTTCTACGGAGATGAATACAAGAACACATTTATGCTTGCTGTTACTGAAAAGAGAACAAAAGAAGAAATGGATAAATTAGTTAAGGTATTGGAGGGTGTTGAATGTTAGATAGATATGACAAAATAATATTTGAAATTTCAAGACCCGGTAGAACTGGATACAATTTACCAGATCTTGACGTTGATGATTTAAAATTAGATAGCGTAATTCCAAGTGATTATTTAAATAATGAAGAACTTGATTTACCTGAATTATCTGAGGTTGACGTAGTAAGACACTATACAAATCTTTCAATGAAAAACTACGGACTTGATACTGGCATGTACCCACTTGGATCATGTACAATGAAGTATAACCCTAAGATAAACGAAGAAATGGCTGGACTTGAAGGCTTTAGAGATCTTCATCCATACCAAGGAGACGGATGCACACAAGGCGCTTTAAAATTAATGTATGACCTTGCTAACGATTTAGCTGAAATCTCAGGCATGGACGGAGCAACTCTTCAACCAGCAGCTGGTGCTCACGGAGAGTTAACAGGTGTTCTTCTAATTAGAGCATATCATGAAGCAAGAGGAGATATGAACAGAAATAAGATGATTATTCCTGACTCTGCTCATGGTACAAACCCTGCAACTTGCTCTATGGGCGGATTTACTCCTATAGAAATTAAATCAGATGAAAATGGTTTAGTTGACCTTGAAGCACTAGAAGCAGCTATGACTGAAGAAGTTGCTGGTCTAATGCTTACAAATCCAAACACATTAGGTTTATTTGATAAAAATATTGAAAAGATAGCTGAGATAGTTCATAGAAAAGGCGGTCTATTATACTACGATGGCGCTAACATGAACGCAGTTATGGGTCACTCAAGACCTGGAGACATGGGATTTGACGTTGTTCACTACAACGTTCACAAAACATTCTCTACACCACACGGCGGTGGAGGACCAGGCGGTGGACCAGTTGGTTGCAAGAAAGAATTACTTCCATTCTTACCTAAGCCAGTTATAGCTAAGAACGGTGATAAATACTTCTTAGATTATGACAGACCACAAAGTATAGGTAAGGTTAAGGACTTCTACGGACACTTTGCTATCCTAGTAAGAGCTTACACTTATATCTTAACAATGGGTTCAGATGGCTTAAGAAAAGCATCAACAAACGCTGTTTTAAACGCAAACTATCTATTAAGCCAATTAAAAGAAAACTACAATGTTCCATACGATACAATTTGTATGCATGAATTTGTTTTAGGCGGACTTAAGAATACTGAAACAGGTGTAACAACACTTGATGTTGCTAAGGGACTAATCGACAGAGGATTCCATCCACCAACAGTATACTTCCCACTTATAGTTCATGAAGCATTAATGATTGAACCTACTGAAACAGAAAGTAAAGAAACATTGGATGCTTATGCAGCTGCTCTTAACGATATTGCTAAAGTAGCTAAAGAAAATCCAGAAGACTTACTAAATGCACCATTAACAACAATGGTATCTAGACCAGATGAAACATTGGCAGCTAGAACACCAGTTTTAACATATACAAAAGAAGAAAAATAGTAAGTAATATATGGGGGCACGTGTAAGTGCCCCTAATACATAAAATTTTGTAGGAAGGTATAATATGAACGCAAAATTAAAGTCTAATTTATTAATAGTTTTGGGAGCCTTTATGGTTGCCATAGCCGTTTATTTCTTTTTAACTCCAACTAATATGACTATAGGAGGAGCAACAGGCATTGCCATAGTCTTATCGTATTTATTACATTTACCAATGAGTTATGTTTTATTTGCGACAAACATTGTTTTATTCGCCTTAGGATTTTTATTCATCGGTAATAAGTTTGGAGTAAAAACTGTGCTTACTTCACTAGGCATATCACTTATTATATTTATTTTAGAAAAAATTGTTCCACTAGATGGACCTATAATCGATGATTTATTACTTCAAATGATTATAGCGGTTATCGTATCAGCTGTAGGTATGGCAATTATACTTAATCAATACGCTTCGATTGGCGGCACAGACATCTTATCAAAGATTATAAATAAGTTTACAGGACTTGATCTAGGCAAGGGTGTACTTTTATGTGACCTTGTAATTACATTGTTTGTAGGTATAGTTTTCGGACTGAAGATAGGACTATACTCCTTACTTGGTATTATAATGAATGGACTTATTATAGATTTTACTATAGATGGTTTGAATACATCTAAAAATATCATCATAAACACTGAAAAACCAGAATTAGTTAAGGACTACATCGTTAAAGAGCTTAATCACTCAGCAAATCTTTATAAAGCAGTAGGCGCATACACAGGCATTGAGCGCACTGTTATTATGACTGTTTGCTCAAGAAGAGATTATTTGCTTTTGAAAAGATTTATTGAAAAGAACGCTCCTAACTCTTTTTTGGTTGTTATGAACGCAAGTGAGGTTTATGGTTTTAGATGGAGGAATATTTCTGACTAATAAATTTTGGAGGTACTATGTTTAATTTTGATGAAGTAATCGACAGAAGTGGTTTGTCGTGTGCCAAGTATGAAACTTCACGCGAAGCAGGTAATGATGAAACTGTCATACCATTTACAATTGCTGATATGAATTTTGCAACAGCTCCTGAAGTTAAAGCTGCTTGCTTAAAAAGAGCTGACAGAGACTTCTATAGTTATACTGTTCCAAGCGATGATGTGTATGAAGCCATAATCAATTGGCAAAAGGATATGCATGAACTTGATATAAAGAAAGATTGGATCGTTTTTTCGCCAGGAACTGTTCCAGGACTAGATCTTGTAATCAGAAGCATTATTGAAGATAGTGAGAAGATAATCATACAAACGCCAGCATATCCACCATTTTTTAATTTCTCAAATTTAAAAAATATGGAGATACTCCAAAATAAACTCATTTTTGAAGACAGTAAATATAAGATAGACTTCAAAGATTTAGAAGAAAAAGCAAAAGAGGCAAAAGCTATAGTTTTATGTAATCCTCATAATCCAGTTGGAAGAGTATGGACTAAGCCTGAACTTGAAAAAATTTCTGAAATTGCTTATAAATATAATTTATATGTGATAAGCGATGAAATGCATCAAGATTTTACTTTTAATGGCAATTCTTATACACCTATGATGAGAGTGTTTAAAAATTATGAAAAAGTAGTTTCATTTATGGCACCATCAAAAACATTTAATATAGCAGGTCTTAATACTGCTTATGCAATAATACCTGATGACAAGCTTAGAGAAAAGATAAACGATATTTCTAGTAGATCTTTAATGGGTGCAGTTAATACATTTGGTTTATGCGCATTAAAAGCAGCGTATAATGATGGCAGAGCTTGGTATAAAGAGATGATTAAGTACCTTGAAAGAAATATAAATTATGTCTCGGAAGAATTTTCTAAGATAGATGGAATTAAATTTGAAAAGCCTGAAGGGACTTATTTAATCTGGATTGATTTATCAGGTTTAAACTGCGAGCCAAAGAAAATGCATGAAATATTTGTAAAGAATAAGATATTCTTATCAGACGGAGCAATGTTTGGGGATGAAAAATCAGTTAGAATAAATCTAGCTTATCCAAGAGAGATTATTGATTTCTTAGTAAGTAGTTTTAAGAAATCGATTGAAGAGATAAAAGCATTAAATTAATATAAAAAGAAAAATATAGAGGTATGAGCCTCTATATTTTTTTGTATTCATTAGCTAAATTTTCTATATATTTAATTGTGATATCCTTTACATTATCATCAATGAATGGATTTTTAAGTCCACTTAGTTTAATACTTGTCAAAAAGTCTTCTTTGCTTGCGTTATCCATAAGCGTGTTCATCTTTTTAAATGCATCTTTTTTGTCATCTAAAAAATTATTACAAAAATCAAGTCCACTAATATCGCCTATAGCATAGTTAATTGAAAGCATTGGTGTATTAAACAAGTTATTGTAGTTGAGCCACCACATACCAACATCAAACTCATTTTTATCAACCGAGATAAAAGGGAAGTACTCGGCATGAAGTTTTCTAAATATTTCATATCTCTCATCAATATCAGTTTTTATATCAAGATAAAGGCTCTCTTCAAATTCACTAATTAAGCAATAGAAGAGAATATCATATAAAACTTTGATTTTATAAGCTGTAGCATATTTCTTTGCATCATTAAGAAAAAGTTCATTAATAAAATTCATCACAATAAATGAAAAAGCTGTTGTATATGCACGAATGATGTCATCCTCAGGACTTGTATATTCTATGATTTCATTATAAGAACTTTGATAGTTTAGAAGGGCATAGCTTAGGCAAGTGATAAATTTATTGAATTCTGAGTGATTAGCCTCATAATTAGTAAATATAAAAGAAGTATCAAAGTTATGCAGATAAGAAGCAAAAGTAATTTTTGCCTTGTCTTTCCTCGGATTTAAATCAAGTGAATTATCATTAAACATTTTATCAATTACCTTTGATAAGAAAGGACTGTCATTTTTTAAATTTTCAGATATTTTCTTTAACAGTAGATATGGATCTTTTATTGGGATTGTATTGTGTTCTTTAAAGTAGACCCTCATATCATAAGTATATAAACTATCTACGCCAAGTTTTTTCTTTTGTATATCCGTAATTATATGCATATTACTTGCAAGATGCTTTTTAATCGAATTTCTAAAATTAATAATATCGTTGTGGTCGTAATCAATCCTGCATCTGTCTTTATCTGAAAAGTCAAGATAGCCATCAAAACCAAGTCTTTTAGCTATCTTGTGTCTAATGACAACAAGGTCTCTATATTTTTCCGCATAAAAGTCTTTGCTCTTGACATTATTTTTATTCATAGCAAGGGCAACTTTTTTCCTTTTTTCTCTGTCTGGTGATGTAAGATGAGTAATTAGGTTTCTGCTAGTAACAATTTCATTATCAATAGAAATTGATATAGCATTTCTACGATCGCTAATCTCTTTCAATATCTTATTTTCATTTATGTTTAAACCGATTACATCCTTATAAAATAAGTTTTGCTTTATTTCAAGCTTATCAAAGAAATATTTGCCCCATCTTTTTTTAAGTTTATCTAAGTCATCGTCATCAAGCAAGGTTTGAGCAAATTTTACGCATGCTTTTTTAAATTCATCTTCATTGTCCTCAATGTATTTGAACTCACCATTAAAAAACTTATCGCTGCTATCCTGTGCAAACCTGATAAATACGTATTCATAGAAGCTATCGTATCGTCTTTTAATAATATCAACCTCTCTGATTATAGAGTTTTTTTCATCAAAACTTTTAGTTCTAGCGAGGCGATTAGCATAAAAATTAATTAGATTTGCTTCACTAATTATATCTATTCTTTTATAAAGTTTTTTAATTTCATCAAATTTCATATTTTTCATCCTTTTTATATGATATAAATAATTATATATCATTATTTGTACTTTTTCAATGAAATATGAATATTTACATAAAAAATTAAAAAAGTAGTTGACAAGCTAAAACATTTGTGATAAACTATGAATGTTAAAAATATACCGCGGCAAATATATTTTTAGAGGTGTTTTAATGTCAAGTTTAAACGGACCAAGAGTAAGAACGGTCAGAAGATTAGGCTTAAATGTCTATGGATTAGCGAAAGCTACAAAAGGTATGAAAAAGGGAGCTGCACGTTCAGATAAGAAATTATCTAACTACGGACTTCAATTACTAGAAAAACAAAGATTAAGAGCTTACTACGGAGTGCCAGAAGTTCAATTAAAGAAGGCATTCTTAAAGGCTAAGAAATCTAAGGATCAAACAGGTCACGCTCTTATCAAATTACTAGAAACAAGATTAGATGCATTTGTTCTTAGAGCAGGATTTGCTCAATCAATCAGACAAGCAAGACAAATGGTTGTTCACGGACACATCCTTGTTGATGGTAAGAGAGTTGACAAACCAGCTTATCAATTACAAGTTGGCCAAAAGATCAGCTTAAAAGAAAAATCAAGATCAAATGAAATGTTCAAGGAAAACTTCCAAACAGTTGTTGGAAACTCATATCCTTACATTGAAAAAGATGTTGATAAATTTGAAGCAGTTTTATCTAGACTACCAGAAAGAGAAGAAATTCCAATAGAAATCGAAGACGTTTACGTAGTAGAATATTATTCTCATTAATAAATTAGCTCTCAGTACATGTACTGAGAGCTTTTTCATTGTAAATACTTATTTTATTTTAGAAAAGGCGGATTAGTCCGTCTTTTTTAGTATGTGAATACTTTATCGTTTTCTGTAACTATAGCCTCATGAGTGCCTTCACCCATGTCTTGATTATATTTCTTCATTAAGTAGTCGTAAATTTCTTTTTTTGAATTAAATTTTAACAGCTGATATGGCTCTTGAAAACTTAATTTTTCTAAGAAATAGAATTTGCCTTGATCTTCATACATTAGACCAGTGTGGCCAATAAAGAGTATGTTGCCATCGATTTCGTCTTTTGAATTTAAGTAGACAGAAATAACTTTTACCATATCGTTATTAAATTTAATGCCTCTTTCACTAAATTCTTTAGTAATTAAATCTTCATAATTTGCGTTTTCGTCCTTAACATTGATTGGAGCATAGTAAGTAATGAATTTTTTCATCTCAGCTTCGCTTAATAGCGACTTATCACTAATTGCTTTTTTATCAAAATCTAAAACTGAGGACTTATCTTCAAGCTCTTTACTTATATCCATGCTGTTTTTCATAAGTGAAAATGTGGTTATTCTGCAGTTTATACCTAGAAAATCCGGATTCTTTTCAGTAAATTTATCCATGCTATTATTATAAGCTACATCGTCACTATATTTATTAAAGCCAGGTGCTAGTTCATTCGCGTCAGCACTTTCATTATAAGTATCAAGATTACTCATAAATGAATCTACATCACCTTCATTAAGACCTTTATCAATAAGTGCCTTTTTTAACTCCTCTTTAGTTTCATTACTTGAAAGATTAGTATACATAATAGTATCGTCGTCTTTATCGCTTGGCTCCACACTTTGCTTATCATTAGGAGCTGTCTCTTGATTAGCATCATTAGTCTTAGGTGAGCATGATACAAGTATAAGCACCATAGACATAGTTAATAGTATTTTTAATATATTTTTCATATAATCACCTCATGTAAAATTATAGTTCACTAAAATTTAATTGTCAATTAGTTAAGCTTTACAAATTAGTAACAGTTTTTATATTATTATATTTACATAAATATTTAAAAAGCTCTATTTTTCTTTTTCTTGACATAAAATATAGCATAGTTTATAATTGTATTATAAAAAGGGAGGAATCGATATGAATTCAAAAACTTTAGCAAAGGATTTAATCAAGTTTATTGATGCAAGTCCATGTGCTTTTTTTGCTGTTAAGGCGATGGAAGAAGAACTACATAAGAGTGACTATAAAGAATTAAAAGAAGAAGACAAGTGGGATTTAAGCTTAGGAGGAAAGTATTTTGTAAAGAAAAATGATTCAGCCATCTTAGCTTTTGAATTACCAAATACTAAAAAGGATCTTGCTTTTAAGATCATCGCTTCTCACTCTGATAGTCCATGTTTTAGAGTTAAACCAGAACCAGATATTTATCAAAACGGCTATCACAAGCTAAATACTGAAGTTTATGGTGGAGCTATCTTGCACACATGGTTCGATAGAGCTTTATCGCTAGCTGGTAGAGTATATACAAAGAATAAAGAAGATGCACTTCATCCTAAGATGCACTTAATTAATATTGACAAGGATCTTATGAGTATAGTAAGTCTTTGCATACATCAAAACAGGGAAGTAAACAAGGGTTTCGATATAAACGCTCAAAAGGATACTCTTCCAATTCTTGAGCTAATTAACGATACTATGGAAAAACTTAAATTAGAAGATATCATAGCAAAGGAATTAAAAGTATCTAGAGAAGATATTCTTGATTTTGATTTATTCTTATATGACAGAGAAGGCGGCAAGATTGTCGGCTTAAACGATGAATTTGTTCAAGTTGGCAGACTTGATAACTTAGCGATGGCTCATCTATCATATAAGGCGCTTGTTGCTAATAAGGCTTCAAAGGCAATAAATTTAATTTATGTTTCTGATAATGAAGAAGTAGGCTCAATGACTAAACAAGGTGCAAACAGTCCATTCTTAAAGAATGTTATGAGAAGAATAATTTTAGCCCTTGGTTTAGATGATGAAGAATTTTATAGAGTAAAGGCAAAATCATTTATGATTTCATCTGACCTTGCTCACGCTTATCATCCTAATTATCCAGAAAAGTGCGATATAACAAACATGCCTAAGATGGGCGAAGGCGTTTGTATTAAGTACGCTGCAAATCAAAGCTATACATCGGACGCTGAGTCAGCTTCTGTATTTAAGCAATTTGCAGAAAATGCTGGAGCAAAGGTACAAGCCTTCTTAAATAGATCAGACGTTCGTGGCGGATCAACTATTGGCCCAATCAGTTCAACTCAATTAGATATAAAATCAGTTGACATCGGTAACCCAATACTTGGTATGCACTCAGTTAGAGAATTTGGAAGCGTTGAAGATCATTATAACTTGTATAAGATATTCACAGAATTTTTTAAATAATGAAGGGTAAAAAGACTAAAATCTTTTCTGTAATCGTAATTGCTTTATCTATAGTAATAGTACTTTTAAGTGCATACTTTATTGACGGACCAGAGAAAATCATATCAACAGTGAGGCAAGCTAATGGATTTTATTTGCTACTAGCAGCCTTCTTGATATTTTTATTTTGGTTTTTTGGCTCACTTTCTCTTAATGCACTTTTAAAAGTGTTGGGTGCAAAACTTAGGCCAGTTGATGCATTTAAGGTAACTATGACAGGAGCCTTCTTTAACGCAATCACACCATCATCAACGGGTGGACAGCCTATGCAAGTGATGCGCATGAGAGACTTTGGCTTAGCTCCAGGACTTTCATCGTCAGTAGTAATTTTATTACTTATAATAAATAATGTAGTTACACTTATTTTAGGGCTATTCTCGATATATTATTCATATCATAGTTTAGGAAAGGCATGGTTCACTGGCCTTATGATGATACTTGGTGTTGCTTTAAGTGTTTTAGTAACATTTTTAATAGCGAGCGTAATAATATTTCCAAGGAAGAGTAAAGAGCTTATAGTTAAGATAGTAAGATTTTTTAACAAGAAAAACCCTAAAGAGCAAATAGAAAGATTAGATAGACAGATAGATTCATTTTATGACTCATTTAGAGTGTTTAAAAGTGAAGGCTTATATAAACTTTTACCGTGTGCAATCTTTGTAGCACTTCAAAATATATCATTATGGTCAATACCTCACGTAGTTTTCTCAGCCTTTGGAGGAGTAACAAGTGATGCAGTACTCAGTGTTTGCGCTGCCTGTATGGTCGCTTTGATATCAGGCTATGTGCCTCTACCAGGAGCTGCTCTAGGAGCAGAGGGAGCTTTTTTAGGAATATTTGGGCCACTATACAAAAATATCTCATCCATTGCTATAGTTGTAATACTTTGGAGAGTATTTACATTTTATGCGCCAATCATAGTTGGAGCGTTCTTTACAGTTAATTTCAAATCAGATAAAGAGGTAGAAAGAAATGAATAACGAAGAAAAAAAGTATATACCAAGTGTTGACACTGTTCTTAGAAGACATGTACAAAAAGTTCCTGAAGCAGTTTATAGATGCTCAGGCATAAACATCATGGGAAGAAGGATTAAGTCCTTAGTATTTTCAACTGATGTTGCCATCATCAGAAATACTAATGCAGATGGAGTTATAGCTGTATATCCATTCACACCAGAGTTATCAATAACAAAGGCGATACTTGATGTTTCACCGGGACCAGTCTTTGTTGGTGTTGGCGGAGGATTGACTACTGGCCAAAGAAGCATACAGATAGCTTTTCAAGCAGAGCTTCACGGAGCTTTTGGCGTAGTTGTAAATGCTCCTATGAAAAATGAAGTTATTAAAGAGATGTCTGAGTATATAGATATACCTGTAATTGCTTCAATCGCTTCATTTAATGACGATATTGAAGGCAAAATCAATGCTGGAGCAAGAATACTTAATATAGCTGGCGGAAGAGAAACAGCAAATTTAATTAGACACGTAAGAAAGATAGTCGGAGAGAAATTTCCTATCATAGCAACAGGCGGTCACAGCGATGAGCATATACTTGAGACAATAAATGCAGGAGCAAACTGTCTTTCATACACACCAAAAACATCGCCAGAGATACTTGAAGACATAATGATTGCTTATAGAGATAAATAAGATGATGCACCTCTATTATTAGAGGTGTTTTTCATGTTAGATGTGATTTTATTAGCTCTATTATAGTTCTTATATTGACTAGACTTATATTGAAAAAAATTATTGTTTATGATATAATTATCATGAAATTTTATGAAGAGGTATTAAATGAAAAATTTAGGAAAAACAATTGAAGCAAAAATAATTGCTAAAAATGAAAGCGAATATACACTAGAAGACTTTGATAAGAACACTTATAAAGTTAAGTCAGAAGAAAAGCACCATGATATAGGCGATACAGTTAAGATATTTAATTATCCAGTTGATAATGAGATTGTATCATCTTTTAAATTGCCATTTATAGAAGTGGGCGAGATAAAAGAGCTAAAAGTAGTGAGCAAAACTAAGATAGGATACTTTTTAAACATGGGACTTGACAAGGACGTCTTGCTACCATTTTCAGAAACTATTAGAGATCCAAAGCTTAACTCCATGGTTTTAGTAAAGCTATATATAGACAAATCTGGCAGACTAGCAACTACTATGAAGATAAGAAAAACTTTAGAGAGGTCTGATAATATTAAAAAAGGCGATATTGTTGATGGTATTATCTATAATATATCAAGAGAATTTGGCTTATTTGTAGCAATTGATGACAAGTATGAAGCCATGGTTCAAAAGAAGGATGTCTTCGAAGACTATGAAGTAGGCGAGAGAATGAAGTTTAGGGTACAAAATGTTCGTGATGACGGAAGGCTTTTATTAAGCACTAAACTTGAAAAATCAGCTTATGACGAGCACAAGAGTGACTCGATTAAGGTATATGAAATTTTATTAAAGCATAAGGGTAAGATGAATTACGCAGATAAGAGCGATCCTGATGAGATTAGGAAAGTATTTAATATGAGTAAGTCATCATTTAAAAGGGCAATCGCCATTTTATATAGACAAAGAAAAATAATTATTAATGACGATTCCATAGAAATTAAGGAGGATTAATATGTCAGTAAAAATTAACACAGAAGTAATTGAAATGATGCTTTTCTTTTGGCAAAGCATTTCAGAAAGAGAAAAGGTTTCTGAAGATTACATCAGAAGCGTAGCAGAAAGAGATGAGATGAAATACACTTTCTGCGAAGGATTCAATGAAGAATCAGTAAGAAAGGTACTATCAGCTATATCAAATAACGAATTATTAAGCGACGCATCTAAAGAAGAAAAGAAGTTCTGGAACAATAATATGTGGATGACAGAAGATTTAGGCGTTGTAAATATGATGGTTGAGCCAATTAAGAAGCTTAACCTAGATGGGATAGATTCAAATAAGACGCTAATTTTCGTTCCAGGTCATTTAGAAGAAAAATATATCGATGGAGACACTATAGTAGTGAACTTCTTTAAGATAAATGTAGATATTTTCGGAGGAACAGGAGCAGTTACAGTTAACGGTAAAGACTTTAAAGACTATATTCTTGATTTAGTTCAAGGCAAATAATTAATAAAACATCAGGAGGCAGTATGGAGATATTAAAAGTAGAGCACTTATCAAATGCTTTTGATGGAAAAGAAATTTTAAAAGATGTAAATTTTACAGTTAATTCTGGAGAGATAATTGGCTATATAGGACCCAATGGTGCTGGTAAATCAACAACTATCAAGATAATCATGGGCCTTAATAGAGACTACTATGGAGAAGTATCTGTCTTTGGTAAAAATATTAAGGATTCACTTGATTATAAGAAAAAGATAGGCTACGTGCCAGAAGCGAGTGAAGTTTATGAGAATTTGACAGCAGTTGAAAATATCGAGCTAAACGCAGCTCTTTATGAAATTGATATTGAAAGCGCTGTTCAAAGAGCTAAGACTATGCTAGAAGTGCTTGAGATGAAAGATGTGATGGATTCGCAAATATCATCATTCTCAAAGGGTATGAGACAAAAGTATCTATTTGTCTTATCCTTATTGCACGACCCAGACATAGTATTCTTAGATGAGCCACTAAGCGGTATTGACGCAAACTCAGTTTTAGTAATAAAAGAAATACTTGCCTCGCTTAAAAATAAAGGCAAAACTATATTTTATTCATCACATATATTAGAAGTAGTTGAAAAACTATCAGATAAGATAATTTTACTGCAAAATGGAAAAGTTATATTAAATGACAGCATTGACAATATTAAAAAGACTCTTAATAATAATGAAGGTAGTGATGAATCGCTTGAAAATATATTCAATGAAGTAACTGGATTTACAAATCATAAAGAATTAGCGGAAGAATTCGTTAAAGCCATGGGTGAGAGTGATGTTTAAATTATTCTCGCTAAAAGTGCTTGATTTATTCAAACCGCTTTTTAAAGGACTGAAAGTTGACTACGACAAGCTTAGAGCGATACTTAAGGCTAAGCTCATCATGGAAAACAGAAGAACATCTGCTTTTTCCAATAGCTTTTCGGGTCAAGAAAGCAATAGTAAAATATCACAATTCTTTCAAAATAGCAATTTTTTCAAAAGAGGCTATATATTATTTTTAATTTATGGACTAATACTAGCAGGACTTTGCTATGGAGCGGAGGATATAAAGCTTAGGTACACAGCGCTTTTCGCTGTAGGAATGTTTTTGTTCTTCGCAGGAATCATCGTTGACTTCACTGAAGTCCTTATAGATACAAGAGATAGAGACATTTTACTTTATAAACCTGTTGGCGAAAAAGAAATAAATTTAGCAAGGTTAATATCACTAATAATATATGTAGTGAAATTAGCCTTAATTATGTTTGGTCCAGCACTTTTGGTAACTATAGTTAAAAGGCCACAAGAAGTGCCTATACTACTAGTTGAGGTAGTTATGCTATCTGTAAGCCTTGTAATGTTTGAATATATATTTTATTATGTATTATTTAGAATATTTAAAAATCTTAATATAAAGTCTATAATAACAACAGTACAAGTACTTATCTTTGTTGTGCTTATGATAGGCTTTCAAGTTTTTGGGCATCTTGTTGATAAAGAGATGGCACTGAAAATATTTTCAAGTGAAGCTTTTAAATATTTATTTATACCAATGTGGTTTACAGGACCATTCGAATTACTATATGGCAATTTTGAAACAATAAATATAATTTATACAGGACTATTAATTGTATTTTTCATTGGACTTATTGCTATAAACACAGCTATTTCAAAGGATTTTGAAGAGATATTATCTAAGAAAGATAAAGTTATAATAAATAAAAAGTCAAGCTTCTTACAAAGACTAACAAATAAGTTTTTTGCCAAGAATGATATGGAAAGAGCTGGAGTAAACATGGTTTTCTGGATGAAGAGCTCTGATGAAAAACTAAAATTTCAATTAGGTTCTATATCACTTATGATAATTGTTTATCCACTAATCTTTTTATTTGCTGCGTTTAAAAAGGGCAGTGACCCAATGGCTGATATGGTTTTAAAAGATCATGCGAGGTTCGTGACTTTAATTAATTATATGTCAGCTATGATGGCTATGAGCATTTGGCAGATTTTAAATTATGCAACAAATTATAAAGCATCTATAATACATTTAATCACAGGCAATCTAAGACTTAAAGAATTTAGAAATGGCGTGAAAAAAGGAGGATTATTTTCTTTCATATTTGTGCCAGTTTTGATAAATGCAATGCTTATGTCATTATTTGTAAAAAATGCTTGGTTTATTGACTACATCAATCCAATAATATTTATAATGTTATCAGAAATTATAGCTTCAGACCTTATGCTTAAGAATATACCATTCTCGATGGACGTTGCAAAAATTAAAAATGGGCAAAAAGGATATTTCTGGGCAGGAATTGCGGCTATGTTTATAACAGCTGTGCTTACTGGATTAAATGCCCTACTTATATTTTTAAACACACCATTTATATATTTATATTCATTAATTGGTTTAGGAGCACTAATATACTTACTTAAAAAATAGGGGAAACAATGAAAGCAATAGATTTAGATGAAAGACGAGACTTAATTCTTCATGGAGACATGAAAAAGACAATAATAACGCTCGCAACACCCATAGTTTTAAACAACATAATACAAACGCTTTACAATCTAGTTGATTCTTATTGGGTATCAGGTATTGGCGAGATAAGTTTTGCAGCGACTGGATTTATCTGGCCTGTTATGTTTTTGTTTATATCTATCGGTATAGGTTTATCAATAGCATCGACGAGTCTTATTTCCCAGCTTATTGGTAGAGGCGATGTTCAAAAAGTAAAAACATATAAAGAAAATGTTTATATATTAACTCTTATACTGTCCATCTTATTAGTAAGTATAGGGATAGTTTTTTCTTCGACTATACTTAAGCTAATGGGCGCAGAAGGAAAATTATTCGAAGAGAGCAAGGCTTATCTAGATATTTTATATTTAGGAATACCCTTTGTATTTATATTTTTCTCGACGAATTCTATGTTCCAATCAGCTGGAGACACAAGGACTCCAACCATAGTTAGCGGTTTGTCAACAATAATTAATGCTATACTTGATCCTATATTTATATATGATAAAATTCCATTCATAGGTTTACAAGGATTTAACATGGGGATTAAGGGAGCAGGGCTTGCGACTATATTATCACAAGCCTTTATGGCAATAATTTTAATTATAAGTGCAATTAAAAAAGGTTTAATTGATATAAATTTTTTTAAATATAAATTTGATAGCGCTGCTTGTAAAAAGATTATTTCCATAGGTATTCCGTCATGCGTAGGCCAATCAGGTGAAGCACTAGGTTTTATCATACTAAATACTTTTGTTTTATCATACGGTCAAGACACACTAACTGCTTTTGTAACAATAAACAGGGTTACATCAATCATATCACAGCCACCAGGAGGTATAGGCCAATCAATAGTAAGTATAGTTGGTCAAAACAAGGGCGTTAAAAATTATGACAGAGTAAAACTCGCATTTAGAACGGCTTGTAATATGTCAAACTTTATTTGCATTCTAGGGTCAATACTTGTTTGGATATTCAGAGATCAAGTTTTAGGAATATTTTTAAATAATGCAAGCGAAAAACTTATGACTCTTTCAAGAGAATATTTGTTTTTCATCTTGCTAACAAATTTCTGCATGGGCTTATATAATGTTTATCAAGGACTTTTCCAAGGCTCAGGCAAAACTGATCTTGCGATGAAGATGCTACTTGGTAGACTATGGGTATTAAGAATACCTATGATACTAGTATTTAAACACATATTTATGATGGGACCTATTGCAATATGGCTTGCGATGAGTTTATCAAATTTATGTACATCATTGTATGGCTACATACTATATAAAAAAGGTAATTGGAAAGGGGATATAATCTAATGAATCAAGCTATAATTTTAGCGGCTGGCGAAGGTTCTAGAATGAAATCATCTCTGATTAAGGTCTTACACAAGATAAACGGAAAGGCAATGTTAAAGTACGTTTTAGATGCGACCGAAAGAGCTGGTTTTGACAAGAGGTACTTAATTGTTGGCAACAACAAAGATAAGGTTATCGAAGAATTTTCTTCAGATAAAAGCATAGAGTTTATCGAACAAAAAATGGGGCCAGGTGAGCCTTATGGTACTGGTTATGCAGCATCACTTGCCAAGGGCCATATAAAAACTGATGATAACGTATTAGTTATTTTTGGAGACACACCACTAGTTGATGAAGAGATATTAAAAGATTTTCTTAAATTTCATAAAGACAACGATAATAATATGACCATATTAAGTGCCATCTTAGACAATTGTGATGGTTATGGCAGGATACTTAGGGATAAAGATAATAATCTTACTAAGATAGTTGAGCAAAAAGATGCAAACGATGAGGAGCTTAAGATAAAAGAAGTTAATTCAGGTATATATTGCTTCAAAGGCAAAGACTTTTTAGACGCAATAAACAATTTGAAGAATGATAACGTTAAAAAAGAATATTATCTTACAGATGCTGTTGCTTATCTATTGAGTAAAAATAAAAAGGTTGACGCATATATAAGCGATGATCAAAATATTGCTCTAGGCGTTAACAATCAATTAGATTTATCCAAAATTGAAGGAATTGTAAGAAAGAAAATTATTACAAAATGGATGATAGAAGGTGTTTACTTTAAAAATCCATCTAGTGTATATATAGAAGAAAATGTTAAAATTGGCAGAGACGTAGAGATATATCCAGACGTTATACTTGAAGGAAATACGATAGTCGAGGACAATGTAAAGATATATGGCTACACTAGGATAAATAATTCACATATAGCAAAGGGTGTCACGATAGAGAGCTCATTAATTGAAGACTCATTTATTGATGAGAGGACAAAGGTAGGACCAAACGCACACCTTAGACCAAATTCAAAAATTGGCAAAGATTGTAAAGTTGGTAACTTTGTTGAAATAAAAAATGCTAGCTTAGGCGATGGCACGAAAGCTGGTCATTTAGCGTATGTGGGCGACGCAGATGTTGGCAGCAATGTCAATATCGGCTGCGGCGTAATATTTGCAAATTATGATGGCAAGAATAAATATAGATCAAAAGTAGAAGATAATGCCTTTATAGGCAGCAATTCTAATTTAGTTGCTCCAGTTGAGATAGGCGAGAACGCCTATGTAGCTGCTGGCTCAACCATAATAACAGAAGTTAAAAAGGATTCTTTGTCAATAGCAAGAGCTAGACAAGTTGATAAGATAGATTGGGTAAAAAATAAAAAAAATATGGAGGAAGAAAAATGAATTCATTTCTAGGACAACTAAAAGTTTTAACAGGAAACGCTAATAGACTATTAGCAAAAGATGTATGCAAGCACTTAGGTGCAGAGCTTATTGATTCTGAAGTTACACATTTCTCAGATGGAGAAATAGCTGTAAATATCAAAGAAACAGTAAGAGGCGCTGACGTATTTATCATTCAACCAACACATGAACCAGTTAATGATAACCTTATGGAGCTTTTAATCATGATAGACGCATGTAAAAGAGCTTCAGCTGGCAGAATCAACGCTGTTATACCATACTACGGATACGCAAGACAAGATAGAAAGACTAAACCAAGAGAACCAATCACAGCTAAATTAGTTGCTAATCTAATTGAAAAAGCAGGAGCAGATAGAGCAGTTCTTATGGACCTTCATGCAGGACAAATACAAGGCTACTTTGATATACCAGTAGACCATCTATCAGCTATAAAACACTTAGCAGAGTACTTCAAGTCATTGAATCTTAATGATGTAGTAGTAGTTTCACCAGACCTTGGCGGAGTTACTCGTGCAAGAAATTTTGCTAATGAATTAGACGCTCCTATCGCTATAATTGAAAAGAGAAGACCAAAGCCAAACGTATCAGAAGTTATGAACGTTATAGGCGACGTTGAAGGCAAAACTTGTATCTTAGTTGATGACATCATAGATACAGCAGGAACTATTTGTCATGCAGCTGAATATTTAACTGAAAAGGGCGGAGCAAAGAAAGTTTATGGCTGCGCAACTCACGGTGTACTATCTGGACCAGCTATTGAAAGACTTATCTCTAGTAAGCTTGAAGAGTTTATAATTACAGATACAATACCACTAAACATTGGTAACGTTACTGACAAGATTAAAGTTGTAAGCATAGCTGATCAACTAGCTAAGGCAATCGAAAGAATTCATAACAACGAATCAATAAGCTCGATATTTGATTAATGAAACTCATAGTAGGACTAGGCAATCCTGGCGATAGGTTTGACGGAACTAGGCATAATGCTGGCTTTGAGACTATAGATATATTAGCGGACGAACTAAATGTAAAGCTAAACAATGCTAAGTTTCATGCACAATTTGGCTACACGACATATAATGGAGATAAGCTTTATCTAATGAAGCCTATGACATATATGAACGAGAGCGGCATTGCTATAAGAGAGTTTATGGCATATTATAAACTTGATATCAAAGATTTAATTGTAATAGTTGATGATATCGATATAAATTTTGCTACGCTTAGGATAAAAAAGTCAGGAAGTGCTGGCACACACAACGGTTTAAAGTCAATTGTTTATCAGCTTAACAACGATAAATTTACTCGCGTAAAGATTGGCGTGGGCAATAAACCAGAACATTTTGATCTGGCAGACTTTGTTCTGTCTAGATACTCTAAAGAAGAAAAAGTAGATATAGAAAAAACATATAAAAACGCAGCAAAAGCGTGCCTTTGTATACTTGATAAAGGCGAAGATTATGCGATGAATATGTACAACGGAAAATAGGTGGAACATGGATATTTTACAAAAAGGCTTATTAGCTTTTCAATACAAAGATATAGTTAAGGACGTTAAAAATGCTTTAAATCCTATATTTATCAATGGTCTTGTAGAAGAAGCTATAGGCATTAGCGTTAAAACTATCCAAGATGAAACAAATACTAGCTCAATCATCATCACATATGATGAAGCAAGAGCAAGAAGAATTTATGAGGATTTAAAAAATTCTCATGCCAATGTATATTATTTAAAAAAGAGAGAGATGCTTTTTTATAATGTTAGCGACTCCTCTTTAGAAACTGAATATTCAAGGATACAGACGCTTATGTCTGTACTTAAGGACAAAAACTCTATCTTGATAATGGATGTAAAAACTCTTGATGAAGAGCTTATCAGCCAAGATATCTATAAGAGTCTAAGTTTTAGCTTAAAGACTAGTCAAGTCGTTAATATTAATGAATTAACCAGTTCTTTAACAGAGCTTGGATACAAAAGAGCAAGCATCGCCTCTAATAAAGGTGAGTTTGCTCTTAGAGGCTCTATTGTGGATATATTTGACTCGATTTCTGATATGCCATTTAGGATAGAGTTTTTTTCTGATGAAATTGATTCTATAAGAATATTTGATAAAGACACACAGAAAACTATTGCAACGACTGAAGAAATTACAATTAATCCGGCGAGAGAAATTTTAATTCTTGATAAATACAAAAAAAATATTATTGATAATTTAAAAAAAGATTTTGACAAGACAAAAGAAGCTAACAAAAGCTCATACTCACTTATGAATGAGAAGTTTAAAGAATATTTTGAGATGCTTAAAGAAGATAGTTTTGATAAGAACAGATCTCTACTATTAAGATATATTCCTGATAAATTTAAGTGCAGCATCTTTGATTATTTTGATGAAAATACTTATATTTATTTAGATGAGAGTAAAAGACTTGAAGAAGAGTATGATAAGTACATAAATTTTCACTCTCAAGAGATGGAGTCCTTATATAAAAATGGCGAGATACTTCTAAAAGAGTTTAACGCCATCATGTCATATGGTGACGTTCTTAATAGGATTAAAAAGAATAATTTAGTTTTACTGTCAAATATTTTATTAAATACAAAAGATTTTAATCCAAAAGCAATTTACAATTTACATTTAAATTCTGTAACAAAATATAATTCTAAGTATGAAGCGCTTCTTGATGATTTAAGGCACTATAAGCTTAGAGGCTATAAGATACTTTTGTCTATAAAAGACATTGAAAGATACGACAGAGTTTATTCTCTTTTAAAAGATAATGATATTGCTTTTATACAAGAGGATGAGATAGATGACAAGATTTTATCAAATCAACTCTTATTAAGAAATGATTCATCTACTAGAGGTTTTGTTTTTAGTGAAAATAAATTTATAGTTTTATCTGAAAATGATATTTATGGCTCACAAAAAGAAAAGATTAGAAAGAAAAAATCTTCCAAGAAGCTTGATATTTCAGATATATCTGAAGGAACATATATAGTTCACGAAGATCACGGCGTAGGTATATATAAGGGCATAGTTAAGCTAGAAGTGCTTGGCGTAAAAAAAGACTTCTTATATATACAGTATAAGGGCGAGGACAAACTTTATGTACCAATCGCTCAGATGGATAGGATACAGAAGTTTTCTGATAAAGATAGCAAAGACGTTAAGATAAATAAATTATCGACAAATGACTGGATCAAGCAAAAATCAAAATCAAAGAAGGCTATTGAAAAGATGGCGGAAGATTTAGTTGAGCTATATGCAATAAGAAAAGAAAAAGAGGGCTATGCCTTTTCAAAAGATACTGCTTGGCAAAGAGACTTTGAAGAGTCTTTCCCATATGAAGAGACGAAGGGACAGCTCGAAGCAATTATTGACATAAAGAGAGATATGGAGTCAAATAAACCGATGGATAGGCTTTTATGCGGGGACGTTGGTTTTGGCAAAACCGAAGTAGCCCTTAGAGCAGCGTTCAAAGCCATCATGGATGGTAAGCAAGTTGCTTTCTTATGCCCAACAACTATACTTTGTCAGCAGCATTATGAGACAATTATTGAGAGATTTAATAAATATCCAATCCGTTCAGCTATGATGTCTCGCTTTAGAACAAGTAAAGAGCAAAAGCAAACAGCCGAAGAACTTAAAACTCATAGCATAGACATAGTCGTTGGAACGCATAGATTATTATCAGATGATGTTAGATTTAAAGATTTAGGCTTATTAATCATAGACGAAGAACAAAGATTTGGTGTTAGAGATAAAGAAAAAATTAAAAAACTTAAGGAAAATGTTGACGTTTTATCACTTTCAGCTACACCAATACCTAGAACCATGCATATGGCTTTGTCAGGCATAAGAAGTATGTCTGTTATAGAGGAAGCGCCTCAAGATAGATATCCTATACAAACCTATGTATTGGAGTATAATAAGAGTCTAGTTAGAGATGCGATACTTAAAGAGATGGATAGAGATGGTCAAGTGTTTTTTGTCTTTAATAATGTTGAGAACATTGAAAAAATGTATAATGAATTACAAAATTTAGTTCCTGAAGCAAGAATTGCCATCGGTCACGGACAAATGACTGAGTCAAAACTTGAAAAAGTTATGATGGATTTTATGTATCATAAATATGACGTTTTGCTATCGACAACCATAATCGAGACAGGTCTAGACATACCAAACGCAAATACAATTATTGTTTATAACTCAGAAAATATGGGCCTAAGCCAGCTTTACCAGTTAAGAGGAAGAGTAGGCAGAATGAATAGAATTGCTTACGGCTATTTCACTTATAAAGAAAATAAAGTTCTTACTGAAACACAAGAAGAGAGATTAAAGGCAATAAAAGAGTTTACTGAGCTTGGAAGTGGATATAAAATTGCTATGCGTGATTTGCAAATTAGAGGCGCAGGTAATTTATTAGGAACGTCTCAACACGGCCACATCGCTGCGATTGGTTATGATTTATATATTAAATATTTAAATCTTGCTATAAAGAAGCTTAGAGGATATGAGGTTAAAGAAGATATTGACACAAGAGTCGACATCACCGTTGATGCTTATATACCAGATGATTTTGCTCCTGACGAATACATTAAGATGGATCTATATAAAAAGATAGCTGCAGTTGAAAACGAAGAGATGAAGAGCGAGCTTATAGATGAAATCGTTGACAGATTTGCCGATATACCTAAATCAATAGTTAATCTAATCGATATAAGCGAGATTAGATCCATGGCAAAAGAATTTTCAATAACATCAATTAATGAGGTCGGTGGAGATTTCAGGATAGAATTTTTAAACGATAAAGTTATCAATCCTCAATGGATAGCTGATATATATAAGAAATATAAGAACAGACTTTATATAAACAAGAGATATATGAACGTTATAAGAATATCTATAGAGGGCGAAAACAAGATAAAACTCATAAAAGATATATTAATTTTATTTAAAATGAGTAAATAGATAAAAAAAGCTTGAAAATTTATTTAAAAAGATATATAATAATTCTATGAGTAAAAATTAAGGGGAGATATGATGAAGAAAAACATTAAAATTATTTTGCTTGTTTTAACTGTGATGTCAATCTTATTTGCTACATCTTGTAAAAAAGCAGATGAAGATGCAGTAGCAACAGTTAACGGAAAAGCAATAAGTGAAAAAGATTTCACAGAAAACTATAAAGTATATGAACGTATGTATAAGCAACAACTTGGAGAAGAAGCGCTAAAGAAAACTGATAAAGACGGTGTTTCTTTTAAGGATAAGCTTAAAGATAATATACTTGAAAAACTTATAGTTGATGAACTTATTAATCAAGAAATCGATAAGAAGAAGATTGCTATCGAAGATGAAGAAGTAAACAAGTTATATGAACAAACAATCAAGGATATGGGCGGTAAAGAACAATACGAACAATTCTTGAAACAACAAAATATAACAGATGATTTCATTAAAGATAGCATCAAAAAAGATTATAAGCAACAAAAACTAGAAGAATCTTTTTATAAGGACAATAAGATTACTGATGAAGAAATCAAAGAATTCTATGATTCTAACAAGGATAAGCTTATAAAGTATAGCTTAAGCCAAATCATGGCGGACAATGAAGATGACGCTAAAAAGCTTTACGATAGACTTCAAGCTGGTGAAGATTTTGCTGAACTAGCTAAGAAAGAATCAAGTGATACTTACTCAGCATCAAATGGCGGTAAGATGGGCGAAGTTCAAGCATCATCAATGCCAGAAGAGTTCTTAAATGCAGTTAGCTCAACTGAAATCGGTTCTTACTCAAAAGTATTTAAGAGTGATATGGGATATCACATAGTAAAAGTTGAAGATAAAAAAGATCAACTTGAAGATTTAAAAGCTGAGATAGAACAAACATTAAAAACTCAAAAATTTGTTGGATACATGAAAGAGCTTAGAGCAAATGCAGACGTTAAGAAGATGGATTTACCAGAAATTAAAGATGACGATGTAAAGACAGACGATGAAGCAAAAGATGCTGATAACAAAGACGCTGATACTAAAGACGACAGCAAAGACACTGAAACAAAAGATGACAGTGAAGCTGAAGACAAATCAGATAATAAATAAGTAATAAATTTAAGGAGGATATTATGGCTGAATACAAATTAAAAGCACAAAAGCGTGAAGCTGTAGGAAAAAATAAAGTTGATAAAATTAGACAAAATGAACAATTACCAGCAGCAATTTTCCAAAAAGGAAAAGAATCAGAACACATTACTATCAATGATCTAGAATTCAAAATGTTATACCAAAAAGCAGGTATGACAAGTATCATAGATCTTGACATCGATGGAGCTGTTAGACCAGCTATCATTAAGGAAATTCAAAGACACCCATTCAAAAATCAAATTCTACATGTTGGTTTCCAAGGAATTAACATGGATGAAAAGATTAAGATCGAAGTTCCAGTTGAATTACTTAACAGAGATGAAATCAGAAAACAACCATCTGTATTAAATCAACAACTTGATACTATCGAAGTTCTTGTATTACCAAGTAACATTCCAGATAGTTTCTCAATTGATGTTCAAAACATGGAATATGATGACTCATTCACAGTTAAGGATATAGTTGGTGACAACAAAGATGTTGAAGTACTTATAGATCTAGATGAAGTTGTATGTTCATTATCAGCACCAAGAGAAGAAAAAGAAGAAGAAGCAGTTGAAACTTCAGCAGCTGATGTACCTGTAGTAGGTAAAGAAGAAAAAGAAGAAGCAGACAACGAATAATATTGTTTATATGGCCTTGCCGCTCGTTAAGAGTAGCGAGGCTTTTTATTTTGTATAAAATTATTTAATTAAAAAGTAAATTATAATCAGTATACTTCTTGACTTAGAGAAATATTTATTTTATAATAAATATGTATGCAAAGGAGAAAAATATGATTAAAAAACCTAAGTTAAGAATAGATATAATTTTAGTAATGTCAATACTGGCGCTACTTGCTTTTGGCACCATCATGGTATATTCAACTACACTATCATTTGCAAAGCCAGTACAAAACGGCTTAATGAAAACACATTTTTTGTCTTTAGCATTAGGACTAGTTGTGATGTTTACTTTGATGATAATCGATTACAATATATGGGGCAAGCTATACCTTTTTATATATGCTGGATGCATCTTATTATTAGTGGCAACACTTATATTTGGAAAAACTGTTCACGATGCGAAAAGCTGGATACAGATAGGATCTAGATTTTCTTTTCAGCCATCAGAGTTTGTAAAGGTAGGTTTAATAATATCACTTGCAAAGTACATAGATAAAAATATAGAAAATTTAAATAATCCATTTGTTTTACTTAAAATACTTGCATTTGCATTCTTACCAGTTTTTTTGATACTTTTACAACCAGATTTTGGTACAGCAATTGTATATGTATTTTTCATTTTCATAATGATATTTTCACAAGGAATTTCTTTAAAATATGTTATGTACGCCATAGGCTTAGGAATTTTATCAATACCAGCTTTATGGTTTTCAATGAACCAATATCAAAAGAACAGAATATATGACTTTCTTGATCCAACAAGAGATGCTATGGGCTCAGGTAGACAAGTTATTCAAGGGAAGATTGCCTTGGGCTCGGGTAAATTTTTTGGCAGAGGCTTATTTAAGGGCACACAAAACTTATATAAATATGTTCCAGAAAAACACACAGACTCAATATTTGCTATAGTTGGAGAGGAAACGGGATTTTTAGGCGGAGCAATAATGATATTTTTATATTATATTATGCTACACAGAATGATCAATATTGCTAAAAATTCTGACAATGTATTTGGTTCAGCAATGGTATCAGGATTTTTAGGTATGTTTTTATTTCATATAGTGCAAAACATAGGTATGATACTAGGAATTTTACCAGTTACAGGAATTCCTCTACCATTTATAAGCTATGCAGGAACCTTCCAATTAACAGGCCTTGCGTGTATAGGTCTAGTTCTTTCTGTTAATTATAATAGAGGAGCAAAAAGATTTACTGACGATAGTTTTGAATTATTAAAATGATCATAAAACACAGTGAACTTGATAAATTAAAAAAAAAATACAGCGTTGATGCATTTAGGATTACCGATGCATCAAGATTAGATTTGCTTGGAGATGCATCAAATGAATTTACTAAGTACAATAAGGAAGAAAGATTAAATCCAAAAACTCTTTTTCCGAATGCTAAAAGTATAATTGTTTTTGGCTTAAGTTATAATTATAAAAAAGCAGAGAAAAAAGATGGCACTTATTTATTATCAAGGTCATCTTATGGATATGACTATCACAAAATTTTCAAGGAAAAGCTTGATAAAATTGATAAAGAATTATTTTTAGATGAGAAAAGTGAAAGTCATGTCTTTGTTGACACAGGTCCTTTGATTGAAAGACTTCTTGCAAAAAAATCAGGATTAGGATTTTTAGGTAAAAACACATGCATTATTAATCCAAATTTGGGTTCTTTTATCTTTATTGGGTATATAATAAGTAATGAGCCTAGTGATTTTTTTGATGAAAGTCTAAAAATTGATTGCGGCGCATGTGATATATGTGAGAGAGCTTGTCCAAATAGAGCACTTTGCGGCTATAAGATGCAGATGACAAAGTGTCTATCGTATATCACTCAAAAAAAGGGCGACTTAAGTGAATTTGAAAAGAAAAATATAAAGACTTACATATATGGCTGTGACATTTGCCAGGAAGTCTGCCCTTATAATAAAAATGCCAAAAAAGTTTATCATGAAGAGTTTCATGAATTGGATGACTATGGACTTGTATATAAAGATGATTTTAACTTAAGCAATAGAGAATTTAAAGAAAAATATAAAGCCATGGCAGCCTTATGGCGAGGCAAAAAAATCCTCGAAAGAAATGCAAATATTATAGATAATAATAAAAATGATATAGTCAAATGAAAGGAAGGGTATTATGTCAAATGTACACGAATTAGGATTTTTAAAAGACAAAATCCAAGAGTTAAAAGATCAAGGAGTTTATAGAAAATTACCTATATTAAGCTCACCTGATGACGCTGAAATTATTTTAAATGGTAAGAAGGTAATAAACTTATCATCAAACAACTACTTAGGTTTTGCTAACAACCCTAGAATTAAAAAAGCTTCTATCGCAATGGTAGAAAAATACGGGGCAGGCTCAGGAGCTGTTAGAACCATAGTTGGTAACATGGATATCCATGAAGAACTTGAAAAAGTTTTAGCAGAGTTCAAAAGAGAAGAAAGAGCCTTCATCTATCAATCAGGATTCAACTGTAACGCAGGTACTATCCAAGCGGTAACTGAAAAAGGCGACTTAATAATCTCTGATGAGTTAAATCACGCTTCAATCATCGACGGCTCAAGACTTTCCAAAGCAGATAGAGCTATATTTAAGCACTCTGATATGGATAGCTTGGAAGATGTTTTAAAAGAAAAGAGAAAAGATTATAGAAATGTTCTTATTATAACTGACGGTGTTTTCTCAATGGACGGGGATATAGCTAAGCTTCCTGACATCGTTGATTTAGCTGAAAAATACGAATGTATGACTTATGTTGACGATGCTCACGGATCAGGAGTTCTTGGAGAAAATGGTAGAGGTACAGTTGACCACTTCCATTTACATGGAAGAGTTGATTTCTCAATCGGTACTTTATCAAAAGCTATTGGCTGTATCGGTGGTTATGTAGCTGGTTCAGAAACTATGTATGAATGGCTTATCCACAGAGCAAGACCAGTATTATTCTCAACAAGCTTAACACCAGCATCAGTTGGAGCTATAACTGAAGCTATCAAGATGCTAATGGAAAGCAGTGAATATACTGATAAACTTTGGGATAACGCTAGATACTTCAAGGAAAAATTAGGTAAGCTTGGCTTTAACACAGGTCACAGCGAAACACCTATCACTCCAGTAATTATTGGCGAAGAAGCAAAAGCTATGGAATTCTCAAGAAAATTACTTGAAAACGGAGTATTCGTTTCAGCTATAGTATTCCCAACAGTACCAAGAGGAACTGGTAGAGTAAGATGCATGGTTACAGCAGCTCATACAAAAGAACAACTTGATGAAGCATGCAGAATATTTGAAAAAGTAGGAAAGGAAATGAACATTTTACAATAATGTTCGTTACGAATATGCTTATCAGCATAACTATATATGATGCTTTGAGCTTAAAAGATAAACGCATGGTTGTTAAATCCATCGTAGAAAGAATAAGGTCAAGGTTTAACGTCTCTGTTTGCGAAGCTGCAGATAACGATAAGTGGCAGGTAAGTGATTTAGGATTTTCCTTCGTTTCAAATGAAAGTAAATATAACGAGAAAACTATCGAGAAAATTATAAACTTTATCGATAATGACGATAGGGTTGAAATTACAAACATAGATAAAGAGATGTATAGTTATGAAAAAAGTATTAAATAAAAAAGAAGTAAATACAGTTTTGGACATACTGCGTCAGGATTATCCCGACGCAGGTCCTGAACTGCATTTTAGAAATGAATTTGAGCTTTTGATAGCAACGATATTATCAGCTCAAACAACAGATAAGCAAGTCAATAAGGTTACTGATGTGATGTTTCAAATCATGCCAGAACCAGTTGATTACATAGAAAGACCTCTTTCTGAAATTGAAGATATGGTTAAATCCATAGGCTTTTTCAGAAATAAGGCAAAAAACATACAAAAGACTTGCGATATATTAGTACATAAATACGATAGCCAGGTGCCAAAAACTTTTGAAGAGCTAGTAGAACTACCAGGAGTAGGAAGAAAAACTGCCAATGTAGTATTATCAAATGCGTTTGGCGAACAAAGGATAGCTGTTGATACTCATGTATTTAGAGTTTCAAACAGAATTGGTTTAGTTCATGAAGATAATGTATTGGATACTGAAAAAGCACTTATGAAAAAGCTTCCAAAGGACACTTGGTCACTTGCTCATCATCTTTTGATATTTCATGGAAGAAGAGTATGCAAGGCACAAAGACCATTGTGCTTGGAATGCAATTTGAGCGAGATTTGTTTATATAGAAGGGGAATGGATAAATGAAAAAGGGATTAGCAATATTTATAGTCCTAATATTAATTTTAGGCGGAGGATATTTTGGATATACAAAATATAAAGAGCTTAAAAGGATAGAAGCTATGGAAGAAGCGCTACAAGGAGATAATATTTACTCAGGCATCACCATTGATGGAATTGATGTTGGAGGACTTTCAAAAGAAAAGGCAAAAGAAAAAATTCTTACAGCAAAAGCGAGTGAATTAGAAGGAAAAAATATCAACGTAACTGTTGAAGACAAAAATTATAACTTTGAGTTAAAAAATCTAGATCATAAGATGGACGTTGATAAAGCAGTTAACGAAGCATACGATTATGCAAGAGAAGGAGAGCTAGAAGAAAGATACAATAAATTTGAGACGCTTAAAGAAAATCCACTAAATATCAATATTGATAAAGAAATTGATTACTCACACGTTGATGAATTTGTATCCAAAATTGCTAGCGAAACTAATTCGGACGCAGTAAATGCAGAATTTAGTGTGAACAATGGCAAAATAACTTCTACTGAGAGTAAAGAAGGAAAAAAATTAAATTCAGAAAAATTAAAAAATGATATAATTGATGCTATAAACAATAGCAAAGAAACAGTTACTGCAAGTGTTGAGACTATTGAGCCAGAGAAAAAACATTCTGAGTTAGAGAAAATTAATGGACTTATAGGTTCATTTACAACAGACATCAGTACTAGCTCAAACGAGAGAAAGACAAATATAAGAGTATCGTCAGATACTGTTTCAAAGAAATTATTGCTTCCTGGAGAGTCTTTCAATTTTAATAATGCTATAGGAGAAGTAACTACAGCAAAAGGTTATAAAAATGCTCATGTATTAAAGGGCGGAGAATATGAGGATGGCTTAGGAGGAGGCATGTGTCAAACTTCAACAACACTATATAACGCTCTTATAAGAGCTGGAGTTAAAATTATTGAAAGACACCCTCATTCAAGAGCAGCTGCTTATGTACCAAAGGGACAAGATTGTGCAGTTTGGAGAGGAACAAAGAATTTAAGATTTAAAAATGATTTTGATTTTCCTATATATATAGACTCAAGTGTGACAAAAAACAAAGTAACATTTTATGTATATGGAGACAAAACTAAAAAAGATTACGATATAAGCTTCAAATCAGAGATAGTTGAAGTAATTAAATCAGAAACCATTGAAAAAGTTGATACTACTCTTAAACCAGGAGAGAGAGTAGTTGATTTCAAGGGTTATGATGGATATAGAGTAGTAACTAATAAAATTATTACTAAAGATGGAAAAGTTATTTCAAATAAACAATTTACAAAAAACTATTATCCAAAGAGAGATACAATAGTTAGAGTTTCTGAAAAATCTGCAGATATTGATAGCTCTGGCCAAGACAGTGGGAATAACGATGCGGTGATTTTGCCATGATAGATATAAAAATACTTGCCTTTGACATGGATGGCACCTTATTAAATAGTGAAAAAATGGTGAGTAGAGGCACATCACTGGAGCTTGAAAGATTAAGTAATGATGGAGTTGAAATAGTTCTCTCAAGCGGTAGACTTCATAAATCAATCGAAGCTTATGCACACATACTGCCATTTAAAACATCAATTGTAGCCACAAATGGAAGCGTGGTCACAGACTATGAAGGCAGAAGGGTTTATGAAAAACCAATCGATACAGATGCTTTTATAAAAGTTGTTGACTTATTATATGATTATAAGATGAACTTTCATTTTTACGGAGTGAATGAGTTTTATAGGCTCAAAGGCACTACATCACTAAACACATACTCAAGAGTGCCTAAAAATATAAAAGACACTATAGATATAATTGAATATAATAACATAAAAGAAATTAAAGAGTCATGCGAGAACAATTCTTATTTTAAAGTATTACTAGTAGAAGAAGATAAAAAATATATTGAAGAAGTAAGACAAGAGCTAAGCAAAATTGATAAAATTAAAATATCGAGTTCTTGGACTAATAATATTGAAATTGTTCCAGAAGGGGTAAATAAAGCTAAATCATTAAAATATCTGTGTAAAAACTTAGGATTGGATCTAAATAATTTAATGTCCTTTGGAGACAACAATAATGACATAGAAATGATAGAAGAATCGAAAGTTGGTGTTGCTATGAGTAATGCTACTAACGAGTTAAAACAAAAAGCAGATTTCATAACTGATTATGACAATGATCATGACGGCATAATGAAATTCTTAAAACAATATTTCTAGGAGGAACTCATGGCGATCAATATAGTTTTACATGAACCAGAGATACCGCACAACACAGGAGCGATAGCGAGGTCTTGCGTTTTAACAAACTCAAGATTGCATCTGATTAAGCCGTTTGGATTTGATTTAGACGACAAACATTTAAAAAGAGCTGGTCTTGATTATTGGAAGTATCTAGATCTTACAATATATGAAGATTTAGACGATTTTTTCGAAAAGAATAAAGATATAAATTTTTATTTGGCAACCACAAAGACCAATAATATTTACTCTGATGTTAAATTTAAAGATGGCGATTTTATTTTCTTCGGCAAAGAAACAGCTGGTTTACCAGAGGATTTGATTAAAAAATATAGCGAAAGAGCAATAAGAATACCAATGATTAAAGATTTAAAAAGATCGTTAAACCTAGCAAACTCTTGTACGGTTATATTGTATGAAGCATTAAGACAGCTTGATTTTATGAATCTTATATAGGTGATGTTATGGATTATTTATTAGGACTTATGGGTGGCCTTGGTTTATTCCTATACGGAATGAGTCTTATGGGAGACGGACTTCAAAAGGCAGCTGGAAACAAATTAAAAAATATTATTGGTGCTTTAACTAAAAATACCTTCATGGGTATATTGGTTGGTACTGTAGTAACAATGATTATACAAAGCTCATCGGCAACTACAGTTATGGTTGTCGGCTTTGTAAACGCAGGACTAATGAACCTATATCAAGCAGTTGGAATCATCTTTGGAGCAAATATTGGTACAACAATCACAGGCCAAATGCTAGCTCTAAATATTTCTAGATACGCACCAATAGCGATATTCATCGGTGTTTTATTATTTATGCTTGGTAAAAAGAAAAAAATAAAAAGCTATGCGGAAATTGTTTTAGGACTTGGTATACTATTCTTTGGTATGGCAGCAATGGGCGATGCGATGAGGCCATTAGGTGAAAGTACAGTTTATGCTAATCTAATGGCAAAATTAACTAATCCATGGTTAGGACTTTTAGTCGGCATTGTAATGACAACAATACTTCAATCATCATCAGCTGCACAAGCCATAATACTTGCACTTGCATCACAAAACATTATCAATATGCACATAGCCTTCCCAATATTATTTGGACAAAACATAGGAACGACAACAACAGCACTTATTTCAAGTATTGGCGCAAGCAGGACAGCAAAGCAAGCGGCATTTATTCACTTTATTTTTAATGTGTTTGGCTCCATAGTATTTTTACTTTTCTTAAAGAATCCAATAGAAGCTTATGTAGTCAATACTTTTAGTTCAGCTACAACACAAATCGCTATGGCACATACATTCTTTAACGTAATAAATGTACTTTGGATGATGCCATTTGCCAAAGTTTTGGTTAAGATTGCACAAAAACTTATACCAGAAAGTGACAATAAAGAAGATAAGTATGCTATTCACCTAGACTATCGTATATTAACTACACCAGGTTTAGCCATAGGAACAGTTATGGATGAATTGACAAGAATGAATGATTTAGTTTTACAAAACATAGAAGATTCAAGAAACTTATTAATTAACAAAAAAATTGAGCTTATGGAAGTTATTTACGATAGAGAAGATCTTATAAACAGTCTACAAAAAGAAATTATAGATTATTTAGTAAAGGTATCAACTTCGGGACTATCTAAAGAACAACACGAAACAGTCGACGATTTATTCTTTATAGTAAACGATATTGAAAGAGCTGGAGACCATGTTAAAAATATTACTCAACTAAGTGAAGAAAGAATAAACATGGATATACATTTTACTGGAGAAGGCAAAAAAGAACTTAACGAAATGTATGATTTAACAGTAAAAGTATTTACACTTACAATGAGCGCATACAGAGCGATGTCTGAAGATATGGCGTATGATATAGTTGAAGTAGAAAAGAAGATAGACGTATGCGAAAAAGAATTTAGAGAGAAACACTTTAGAAGACTTATGTCAAATGAATGCGAAGAAGAGCAAGGCATTATATTCTTAGATACAATATCGAACCTTGAAAGAATAGGTGACCATGCAGACAATATCGCAGGATATATATTAAAACATTTTGAATAAATTATAAAACTATAGAATAGTAGCAAAGATTTTTTAATTCAGATATAAAAAAATAAAATACAGAAAAGCTTGCAATTTTATACTATTTGTAGTATAATATAGTTAGTAAAGAACTGGACGACAGATGCGGGAGAGAACGTATGTCACCGAAGGGTAAAGAATTTGAGCTCACTACTCTAATTCAAAAGTCTCAGGTAAAAGAACCGTATTTTGACAGTACTCTGGAAAGCTTTTAGCACCGATGGAGCAATCTTGTTTAAGAGAATCTCACAGGTTATAGACAGAGAACAAGAGTGGCTTGTTTTCTGTTTTTTAATTTACGGACAATTTATTAATAAACAATATGTAGTATAAGGAGGAATATCATAATGTATGATGTAATTATTATTGGAGGAGGCCCTGCAGGACTTGCAGCTGGCTTATACGCTTCAAGAGCAAGACTTAAAACTCTTATCCTAGAAAAGGAAAAAGCAGGCGGACAAATAGTTATAACTGATGAAGTTGCTAACTATCCTGGTTCAGTTGAAGAAGCTTCAGGCCCAAGCCTAATTAAGAGAATGAAAGATCAAGTAGACAACTTTGGCGCAGAATTCGTTATAGACACAGTTGAAAAACTAGAACTTAACGATAAAGTTAAAAAAGTTGTTTGCAAAGACAAAACTTATGAAGGCAAAACTGTTATAGTTGCTACAGGCGCTACACCAAGAAAGATTGGTTGCCCAGGCGAACAAGAATTCACAGGCAGAGGCGTAAGCTACTGTGCAACATGCGACGCTAACTTCTTTGAAGACATGGAAGTTTATGTTGTTGGTGGTGGAGACTCAGCTTTCGAAGAAGCAATGTATCTATCTAAATTTGCTAGAAAAGTTACACTTGTTTACAGAAAAGGCAAAGATGAAGCACGCGCAGCTGAAAGTATTAAGGAAAAAGCATACAAGAATCCAAAACTTGACTATATCTGGAACGCAACAGTTGTAGAAGTAAAAGGTGATGGTATTCTAACAAGCATAGTACTTGAAGATACTAAGACAAAAGAAAGAAGAGAAATATTTGCTGACGAAAACGACGGAACATTTGGTTTATTCGTATTCGTAGGATATACACCAAAGAACGATATAGTTGAAGGCTTACTAGATATGGAAGGCGGATACATCGTAACAGATGAAAACATGCACACAAATATCCCTGGAGTATTTGCAGCTGGAGATAACAGAAAGAAAGAATTAAGACAAGTTGTTACAGCAACAGCAGACGGAGCTATAGCAGCTACACAAGCTGAAAAGTATATTAACGAGCACTTTGCAGACTAATAGTCTGAAGTATAAATTAAAGAATTTAGAGAAATTTTAAGGGGGAATCGCAATGTTAGAAGTAACAAAGGACAATTTCGAACAAGAAGTTAAACAAGCTGAAGGATATGTATTAGTGGATTTCTGGGGACCTACATGTGAACCATGCAAGGCTTTAATGCCACACATCCACGCTATGGAAGATGAATTCAAAAACGTTAAATTCACGTCATTCGATATTTCAAAAGGAAGAAGATTAGCAATTGGCGAAAAAGTTATGGGTTTACCAGTAATTGCTATCTATAAAGATGGTTCTCAAGTTGATTCAAGAGTTAAAGAAGACGCTACTAAAGAATCAGTTAGAGAAATGTTAGAAAAATATAACTAAAGTTTATTTACTATTATATAGTTAAATATATTTAAAATTTTAAGGGAGGTGAGATTATGCGTCTAGAAATAGGCAACGTGCTTATTAAAGATGTTCAATTCGGCCAAGAGACAAAGGTAGAAAATGGAGTTCTATATGTAAATAAAGAAGACATCATCAACCTTTGCAAGGAAGATGAACACATTAAATCTGTAGACGTAGAAATCGCTAGACCGGGAGAAAGTGTTAGAATCACACCGGTTAAAGATGTTGTTGAACCAAGAGTTAAAGTTGAAGGACCTGGCGGAGTATTCCCTGGAATTCTTTCAAAAGTTGATGTAGTTGGTTCAGGTAAAACAAACGTTCTTAAAGGTTGTGCAGTAATGACAACAGGTAAAATTGTTGGTTTCCAAGAAGGTATTGTCGACATGACAGGCCCAGGTGCTCAATATACACCATTCTCAAAAACTAACAACATCGTTGTCATTGCTGAACCAATTGATGGTTTAAAGCAACACGAACATGAAAAAGCTCTAAGATATTGTGGATTCAAGACTGCAGCTTACTTAGCAGAAGCAGCAAGAAACTTGACTCCAGATGAAACAGAAGTTTATGAAACATTACCTTTAATGGAAGGTGCTGAAAAGTTCAAAGGACTTCCAAGAGTTGCATATGTTCAAATGCTACAATCTCAAGGACTTCTACATGACACATATGTTTATGGTGTCGATGCAAAACAAATAGTTCCTACAATTTTATACCCAACTGAAGTTTTTGACGGAGCTATAATCAGTGGTAACTGCGTATCATCATGCGATAAGAACCCATCTTATGTACACATGAACAACCCAGTTGTTAAAGAATTGTACAAAGAACACGGTAAAACTATCAACTTTGTTGGTATGATTATCACTAACGAAAACGTTTATCTTGCAGATAAGGAAAGAAGCTCAAACTGGACTGCAAAATTAACTAGATATCTAGATCTTGATGGAGCTGTTGTTTCACAAGAAGGTTTTGGTAACCCAGATACAGACTTAATCATGAACTGCAAGAAGATCGAAGGACAAGGCGTTAAAACTGTAATCATTACAGACGAATACGCTGGTAGAGACGGTGCTTCTCAATCATTAGCAGACGCTGACAAGGCTGCAGATGCAGTTATTACTGGCGGTAACGCAAATGAATTAATTGAACTACCTAAGATGGACAAAGTTATAGGTCACCCTGAATTTATCGATACAATCGCAGGTGGATTTGACGGTTCATTAAAGGCTGATGGTTCAGTAACAGTTGAAATCCAAGCTATAACAGGAGCTACTTCTGAAGTAGGTTTCGGATATTTAACAGCAAGAGGCAAATAATTAATTAAAAATTTTAAAATTAAAAAATAGGAAAGGAGAGTTTTTGAATGTCAATATTTAATGAAAATTCAAAAGTTGTTATAATTGGCGACAGAGACGGTATTCCTGGTCCTGCTATGGAAGAGTGTGTAAAGACAACTCCAGCAGAAGTTGTATTCTCAGCTACTGAGTGTTTTGTCTGAACTGCAGCTGGCGCTATGGACCTAGAAAACCAAAACAGAGTAAAAGAAGCCGTTGATAAATACGGTGCAGAAAATATAATTGTTTTACTTGGTGGAGGAGAAGCTGAAACAGCAGGCTTAGCAGCTGAAACTGTTACAGCAGGTGACCCTACATGGGCTGGTCCTTTAGCCGGAGTCTCGTTGGGACTTAAGGTATACCATGCATTAGAACCTGAATTTAAGGAAAGTGTAGATGCAGGTGTTTATGACGAACAAATAGGCATGATGGAAATGGTATTAGACGTTGACGCTATTACTAGTGAAATCAAAAATATCAGAGATGAGTACACTCAATATAAATAGTGCCCAAAAATTTTAGTAAAAGGGGGGAAATATGATGAGTAAATTAAAAGTAGTTCATTATATTAACCAATTCTTTGCCGGTGTTGGTGGAGAAGAAAAAGCTGATATAAAACCTTACGTTGAAGAAAAGGTTATGGGTCCTGGTATGGCTTTAAATGGCCAATTTAAAGGAGAAGCTGAAATTGTTGCGACTATAGTATGTGGTGACTCATATTTCGGAGAAAACATAGAAGAAGCAAAAGCAGCTATACTAGAAATGGTTAAAAAATATGAACCGGATCTATTCATCGCAGGACCTGCATTTAACGCAGGAAGATACGGTGTAGCTTGCGCTACAATTACTGACGCAGTACAAAATGAACTTGGAATTCCAGCAGTAACTGGTATGTACGTTGAAAACCCAGGTGCTGATATGTTCAAGAAATCAGTATATATAGTAAGCACAAAGAACAGTGCAGCTGGTATGGTTGATGCTGTTAAACACATGGCTCCATTAGCTCTTAAATTAGCTAAGAAAGAAAAGATCGGTACTCCAGCAGAAGAAGGATACATCGAAAGAGGAGTAAGATACAATCTATTCGTAGAAGAAAGAGGAGCAAGAAGAGCTGTTGACATGATGCTTAAGAAGTTAAAAGGTGAAGAATTTGTTACAGAATATCCAATGCCTAACTTCGACAGAGTTGATCCAAATCCAGCTATAAAAGATATGGCTCACGCAACTATCGCTTTAGTTACATCTGGCGGTATTTGTGCAAAAGGAAACCCAGATCACATTGAAGCATCATCAGCTTCTAAATACGGAAGATATGATATTACAGGTATAGACGCATTCACAAGTGAAAATGCTCAAACAGCTCACGGTGGATATGACCCTGTATATGCAAACGAAGATCCAAACAGAGTTTTACCTCTTGATATCATGAGAGAATTTGAAAAAGAAGGTAAAATTGGTAAGCTATACAATGCATATTTCACAACAGTTGGTAACGGTACTGCCGTTGCAAACGCTAAGAAATTTGCATCAGAATTCTCAAAAGAATTAGTTGAAAACCATGTTGATGGAGTTATATTAACTAGTACCTGAGGTACTTGTACACGTTGCGGTGCAACAATGGTAAAAGAAATTGAACGTGCAGGAATCCCTGTAGTTCACATGTGTACAGTAGTTCCAATTTCATTAACAGTAGGTGCTAACAGAATAGTTCCTACAATAGCTATTCCACATCCTCTTGGAGATCCAAAACTTGATCATGATGAAGAAGTTTCTCTAAGAAGAAAATTAGTTGAAAAAGCATTACATGCTTTAGAAACTGAAGTTGATGGACAAACTGTTTTCGATAAATAATTATTTTAGATAATTATAATTCGCCCTTTCAATTAAGGGCGAAGTACATAATTAGTTTATGTCATAGTATTGCTATGTTATAGATAATTCATAATAAAAAAATATTACGGAGGTGTATGGATGAATTATTCAGTATTAAAGGGTGCAGCTTATGTATTGTTACAAGCACCTGATATGGTAATCCACAATGGAACTACACAAACAACAGAAAGAACTCTACATCCAGATTCAGAGTATCTAAAGGCAGTTCCAAAACATTTAAGAAGTTTCGAAGACTGTGTTAACTATTTACCTAACCAAATTTATATAGGTAATGAAGTTCCTGAAAAATTAAGAGAAGTACCTGAGCCATGGCATGAACACTTACTATCTGGCGCAGACAGACACGGTGTTAAGGGTGAAATTCTTCCACAATCTGAACTTATAGGTATGATGAAAGTTGCAGATGTTTTTGAGTTAGTTTTCTTAACTTCAGAATTTACTGATCAAGTTAGAAAAGAATTCGAAGAACATCCGCTAATCAATGATGAATTAATTGCTAGATTAGGAAAAGGTACTGAATTAGCAGAAATTGAAGGCTTAATCAATGATCACGGTGCTGAAGCAATCATGAACGAAGACAAAATCGTAGGTTGTGTAAAGAGAGCACATGATGTTGACCAAAACTTATCTGCTCACGTAATGTTTGAAAACTTAGTAGTTAAAGCATCAGGTATATTTGCTGCTTTAAACTGTATAGAAAAGAACCACATAGACCCTGCATCAATTGAATATGTGATTGAATGTTCAGAAGAAGCATGTGGCGATATGAATCAAAGAGGTGGCGGTAACTTTGCTAAATCTATAGCAGAATTAACTGGTTTAGTTAACGCATCAGGTTCAGACGTAAGAGGTTTCTGTGCTGCACCTACTCACTCTTTAATTTCAGCTGCTTCTTTAGTACAAGCTGGAACATTTAAGAATGTAATGGTAGTAGCTGGTGGTTCTAGTGCTAAACTTGGCATGAACGGAAGAGACCATGTTAAGAAGGAAATGCCAATAATCGAAGACTGTGTTGCAGGATTTGCATTTGTTGTTTCTCAAAATGATGGAGAACATCCAATAATAAGAACTGATATTGTCGGCAGACATACAGTTGGCACTGGTTCATCACCACAAGCAGTTATCACTTCTTTAGTTACAAATCCACTAACAAAAGCTGGATTAAAAATCATAGATGTAGATAAATATTCAGTAGAAATGCAAAATCCAGATATAACAAGACCAGCTGGAGCAGGTGACGTTCCTGAAGCTAACTTTAAGATGATAGGAGCTTTAGCTGTAAAGAATGGCGAAATTGAAAGAACTGCACTTCCTGATTTTATCGTTGAACATGGTATGAAAGGTTGGGCTCCAACTCAAGGCCATATACCTTCAGGAGCACCTTATCTTGGATTTGTTATAGATGATATCAAGAGCGGAGCAGTAAAAAGAGCTATGATTGTTGGTAAGGGAAGCTTATTCTTAGGTAGAATGACAAACCTATTCGACGGTGTTTCTATAGTAATCGAAAAGAACCCAGGAAAGGTTAGCGAAGAAGGTGCAGCATCTGAAGAAACTATTAAGAAATATGTAGCAGATGCAATGAGAGATTTCGCTAAATCATTCACAGAAGAAAATTAGAGGTGACGATATGTCAGACAACATTAAGAAAATGATTGGACAAGTTTTTAATGATATCGCAGATGGATTAGAAACTGGTTCATTCGGTAAAAAAGTACGTGTTGGCTTAACAAGTTTTGGTAGCGAACATGGTACTGAAAACTTAGTTAAAGCTGCAGAACTTGCTCAATCTAGAGATTCTTCAATAGAAGTTGTTCTTATCGGTCCTAAAGCAGAAACAAATTTAACTCAATATGAAGTTTCTGATGAAGATCAAGGATATAAGAAGATGGAAGAACTACTAGATGCTGGAGAGATAGATGCATGCGTTACTATGCATTACAATTTCCCAATCGGAGTATCAACTGTTGGTAGAGCAATAACTCCTGGATTTGGTAAAGAAATGCTTATAGCAACAACTACAGGAACATCTTCTGCACACAGAGTAGAAGCAATGGTTCTTAATGGTATCTATGGCTTAATAGTAGCTAAAGCATTAGGAAATCAAGATCCAAGTCTTGGTATACTAAATGTTGACGGAGCTAGACAAGTTGAAAGAGCTTTTAAACAATTAAATGATAACGGATTTAATATAAAATTTGCTGAGTCACACAGAGCTGACGGTGGAGATGTAATGAGAGGAAACGACTTATTACAAGCTTCATGCGACGTTGTAGTTAATGACTCACTAACAGGTAACATCCTTATGAAGATGTTCTCATCATTCACAACAGGTGGATCATACGAAGCTAATGGTTTTGGATATGGACCTGGTATTGGCGAAGGATTTGACAGAACTATCCTTATAGTTTCTAGAGCATCAGGAGTTCCTGTTGTAGCTAACGCTTTAACATATGCTGCAGGCCTTGTTAAAGGTAATTTACACAAGGTAGCTAAGAAGACTTTTGAAGCAGCTAATGCAGCTGGATTAAAAGATGTTTTAGCATCATTAAATAAAGCAAATGAAAAGAAAGATGACGGACCAAAGGAAGCTGTTGCAGCTCCACCGAAGGAAGTTGTTGAAGAAGCTATTGCTGGTATCGATATACTAGAACTAGAAGATTCAGTTCAAGCACTTTGGAAAGAAGGCATCTATGCTGAAAGCGGTATGGGTTGTACAGGACCAGTTATCATGGTAAGTGCAAAGAACCTTGATAAAGCTAAAGAAGTTTTAACAAAAGCTGGATATATAACAAGTGATGCAAATTGCTAATAAAATGAGGCGCAAGCCTCATTTTTTTATGCAAAAATTTTATGATAATTATGTGATTAATTTAGTTTATTGAAAATATTGCAAAAAATGTATATGTTTTAGTATAAATATATTATAAAAGGTATGAAAAACTTATGATTTAATGGTATAATATACTTGGTGATACTATGGAAAAAAATAAACAATACTTTAATGAATATATTATGGACCTAAGATCTATTATAGAATTATCAAGTTTTTCTTTAATGATACTTAATTTTATTTTGCTACCTGTATCTAAGGTACATAGGCTTGATATAGCTTTAAGTGTATCATTGATTTTTTATTACTTAATCATAAGACCAAGAGTCAAAGATACACAAACATTTTATGTCTTTAGAATTATAGCTAGCAACGCAACTAGAAGGGCTTTTTTACACTTTATCATAATTCGCTTACTAGTTAAAAGAAGTCTTGATGTTTATACTAATCATTATTTTATTAAATATACTATAATTATGACGATTATATTTATAATGTATATAATTATTCTTGCACATATCAGCAATGCTAAATTAGCTAAGAAAGAAAAGTTTTTTAAGAATTTCAAATACAATGATAAATTATTAATTGAAAATTATACGCTTGAAAATTTCGAGAGCTTTAAATATTATAATAATTTAAGTGCTCTTTATTCTGATGATAATACTAATAGTGAACTTATTGATATGAGGTATAATTATCTTATGTCAATACTTTCCAAGCAAGAAGATGATGAAGAACTAGAGAAAATTAGACTTGATATCATCAAAAAAATTGACGAAGCATACAAGTTTATAAAATTTGAAAAAAAGTAAAAAAAGTTCTTGACTTTTAATTTTATTAGTAGTATGATTATAAAGATAAAAAAATATAGGGAGGATATTATGCTTAAGGGAAGAAATTATATTGATCCGGAAGATCTAAGCCTAGAGGAGCTAGATGAGCTATTTGATCTAGGTAAAGAAATTGTAAAAAATGAAAAGGATTTTATTCACGTTTGTGACGGTAAAATCCTAGCTACTCTATTCTATGAGCCCAGCACGAGAACCAGATTTTCATTTGAAGCCGCTATGTTAAGATTAGGCGGAGGTGTTATTGGTTTTTCGGAGCCGGGCTCTAGTTCTGTAGCAAAGGGTGAAACACTAGCAGATACATTAAGAACTGTTAGCTGCTACTCAGACATCATTGCTATGAGACATCCAAAGGAAGGTGCTCCTCAATATGGACACAACGCATGTACAGTACCACTAATTAATGCAGGCGATGGCGGACATCAACATCCAACTCAAACACTTACAGACCTATTCACAATACTTAGCGCTAAAGGCAAATTTGATGGTATGACTATAGGTTTATGCGGCGACTTAAAGTTTGGTAGAACAGTTCACTCACTAATCAAGGCAATGTCTAGATATAGTAATAACAAGTTTGTACTTATATCACCAGATGAATTAAAAGTTCCAAACTACATCAAAGAACAAGTTCTTGATAAAAAATCTATACCATATACAGAAGTAGAAAGACTTGAAGATGTAATTGATGACCTAGACGTACTATACATGACTCGTGTACAAAAGGAAAGATTCTTCAATGAAGCTGACTATGTAAGATTAAAAGACAGCTACGTACTTGATCTTGAAAAACTTAAAAATGCTAAGAAAGATTTAGCAATTCTTCATCCACTACCAAGAGTTAATGAGATAGCAGTTGAAGTTGACGACGATCCAAGAGCTTGGTATTTTAGACAAGTTAAGAACGGTATGTATATAAGAATGGCACTTATAGCAAAGTTATTGGGGGTTAAATAATGTTAAGTATTAATAGTATTTCAAAGGGAATAGTTATAGACCACATACAAGCTGGACATGGCATACAGATATTTGAATATCTTAATCTTAGAGAAGCTGATTACACTGTAGCTTTAATCATGAACGCTCACAGCGAAAAGATGGGCAGAAAAGATATGATTAAGATAGAAAACGAAATAGACCTAGATTTATCTGCACTAGGCTTTATAGACCCAAACATCACAGTAAATGTTATCAAAGATGAAAAGATTGAAAGAAAGATTAATTTAACTCTTCCAGAAATTGTTGAAGGCGTTATAAAATGCAAGAATCCTCGTTGTATAACATCTGTTGAAAGAAATATACCACATAAGTTTGTCTTAGTTGATAAAGAAAAAGGCAAATACAAATGTGCATACTGTGATCATGTTTATGGCGAATAATATGATTATAGATAGATTATTTGAAGAAGTTCAAAAATTGGGCCCAATCTGTGTCGGTTTAGACACAGATTTGTCCTATATTCCAGAACATTTAAATAGTATAGAAAGTATTGCAGATAGAGTATTTAAGTTTAATAAAGATATAATCGACTCAACAAAGGATTTAGTGGCTGTTTATAAACTTCAAATTGCATACTATGAGGCACTAGGTGTTGAAGGACTTATGGCATACAAAAAAACTCTTGAATATCTAAGAGGAAAAAATAAATTAAGCATAGGTGACATCAAAAGATCTGACATTGCTAAGACTGCCGAAATGTATGCTAAAGCACACTTTGAAGGAGATTTTGAAGCGGATTTTATCACTCTTTCACCATTTATGGGATATGACAGTATAAAACCATATCTAAGTTATTTGGAAAGTGGAGAAAAAGGAATATTTGTTTTACTAAGAACTTCAAATCCTGGCGCTTTAGATATAGAATATCTTGAAAGTAAAGGCGAAACATTGTATAATATAATAGGAGACAATCTTGATAAGATTGCTGAAAAATACATTGGTGACTACGGATACTCATCTCTAGGTTTCGTTGTTGGTGATAATATCATGGACAGCGGCGAGCAAGATGATATAAGAAAGAGATTTCCAAGAACATTTTTCTTAATTCCAGGTTATGGCGCTCAAGGCGGAAAGGCTTCAACTGTTAGAAAATTATTAAATGAGCTTAACGGCGGAGTTGTAAACTCATCTAGAGGAATAATAACAAGCCATATTAAGCACAAAGATGAAGCTGATTATGATGATAAAAATTATACAAAATATATTAGAGAAGCTGTTTTAAAGATGAAGGAGGATATTTGTGGCTAGAAATGCATACAAAGAGGGTACGATATTAGAAAACAATCACATTATTGATAATATCTACGTTTTAAAAGTTAGTGGACCGTTTGAAGGTGCACCTGGACAATTTTATATGATTAAATCTTGGCAAGGAACAGACCCTCTTCTAGCTAGACCTATAAGCATCTATGATATAGATGAGGATGGCAATATCTATCTACTTATAGCAAATGTTGGCAGAGGAACAGATATGATGATGAAGCTTAAAAAAGGCGATAAATTATATCTTCTTGGACCACTTGGAAATAAGTTTCCTCTACCTAATAAAGATGAAAAAATAGCTTTAGTTGGTGGTTCTGTTGGCATAGCGCCTCTAAAGTACCTTGCTAGATCTATACAAAATATTACTAAAAATATAGATTATTATGCTGGTTTTAGAGATAATCCATATCTTATTGAAGATTTCGAAGAATATGTTGAAAACACATACATATCTACTGAAAGCGGAAAAGTTGGCTATAAAGGCTACATCATAGACATAATTGAGAGTGAAAAATATGATAAGATTTATACATGCGGACCATTCCCAATGATGAAGGCTTTATTATTAAAGGCTCACAATAGAAATAAAGTCTTAGTTAGCATGGAATCAAGAATGGCGTGTGGTGTTGGTACATGTAGAGGATGCAGTATAAAGACTAAGGTTGGTATGAGACGCGTTTGTAAGGACGGTCCAATATTTGGAGGAGGTGTGTTTTTAATTGACTGATTTAAGAGTTAAAATAGCTGATATTGAATTTAAAAACCCACTTGTAGCTGCGAGCGGTACCTTTGGTTTTGGTAAAGAGTATGAAGAATACTACGATATCTCAAAACTAGGCGGCGTCTCAACTAAAGGACTTACACTTAACCCAAAAGACGGCAATGAAGGCATTAGACTTTTTGAAACACCAAGTGGCCTTATGAATAGCATCGGCTTAGAAAATCCAGGCATACAAGCTTTTATAGATAAGGAACTAGATTTTTTACTATCAAAAGATCTTATCACACTTGTAAACATTGGCGGCAATAACATAGAAGATTATCTAGAAGCAGTTAGATTAATATCTGAAACAGAGGCTCAAATGATAGAGCTTAATATTTCATGCCCAAATGTCAAAAGCGGTGGCATGGCTTTTGGCATAAAAACATGCGTTGCAAAAGATGTTGTTAAAAAAGTTAGAGACATAACAGATAAACCACTTATAGTAAAACTTTCACCCAATGCTAACGATATAGTTGAGATGGCTAAAGCTTGCGAAGAAGTCGGCGCAGATGCACTAAGCCTTGTTAACACATTTAACGCTATGGCTATAGACATAGACAGACGCAAAACTATTTTTAATAACAAAACTGCAGGTTTATCAGGTCCAGCAATCAAGCCTATAGCTTTAAGAATGACATATGAAGTGGCAAAAGCCGTTAATATACCAGTTATTGGCATGGGAGGCATCAGAAATTACACAGATGTCATCGAATTCATCATGGCTGGCGCAAGTGCAGTTCAAGTAGGAACTATGAACTTTACTGAGCCTATGATTATGGCAAATATGGTAGAAGATTTAGAAAAATACATGAACGATAATAAGATAGAAAGTTTTGAAGAGATTAGAGGAATAATTTAATGAGTATAGGCGTAGATATACTTGAAATATCTAAAATTAGAAAATTAATGAAAAATGAAAAGTTTTTGAATCGCTTCTTTAGTGATGCAGAGATAAGCTATATAGAATCATCAGCTAAGGCTGATGAAACTTGTGCTGGAATTTTTGCGGCTAAAGAAGCTATTATTAAGGCTTTGAACGGCAATTTAGCTGACTTACAATATAAAGATATCTCTATAGAGAGAAAAAACGATGTACCATTTGCTTATGTGAATGGTATAAATTTTTTTGTCTCAATCTCACACGATGCAGATTATGCTATAAGCGTTGCAAGTACTGACGAAAATACTTATAAAATAAATATTGATGATGAATTTAAAATATTTAAAAAGAGGAATGATTTTACACATAAAGGCGATTACGGCAAGCTTGCCATATTTGCTGGTTCTTTGTCTATGACTGGAGCGCCTTATTTTGCGTCGCTCGCTGCGATGAGGACTGGCTGCGGTCTATCTTATTTATACATTGATAAGGATATACAAGATATACTTAGCGTGAAGCTATCTGAAACAATAATTAGAACTAATGATAATTATGATTTAGCCGATATGGACGCTGTACTTTTTGGGCCAGCGTGGTCATTCTTTGACGATAGAGATAAAATTTATAAAGATATAATTGCTTCAAATAAAAAACTTGTGATCGATGCAGATGGTCTTCATTATTTAAAGAAGTATGCAGATAAATTAGCTTATAGAGCTGTTATCACACCGCATTTTGCTGAGCTTGCAAGACTATTAGACGTTGATATAGAAAAAATTATAAAAGATCCTAAAAAATATGCGCGCATCGCTAGTGATAAATACGAAGTGGTGGTAGTTTTAAAAGGTCACAATACTATTGTCATGGATAAAGATATTGAATACATAAATAATACAGGAAATCCTGGCATGGCGACAGCAGGCTCCGGTGATGTGTTATCTGGAATTATAGCATCGCTTATTGCTCAAGGCTTTAAAGTCTTTAACGCAGCAAAGTTTGGAGTATATCTACATGGCTTAGCAGGGGATCTTGCAAAAGAAAAATACACAGAATATTCTTTAATAGCGAGCGATATAATCAAGTTTATACCTAAGGCTATTAAGTTGATGGAGGTAAAATAAATGAATGGCAATAGAGCCGCTTGGCTTGAAATTAATTTAAACAATCTTGAGTACAATATCAATTCTATTAAAAAAGCTATCAGACCTGAAACGAAGATTATGCCAGTTATTAAGGCTGATGCTTATGGTCATGGAGCTGTAGCTCTTGCAAAATTTATGGAAGGCTTAGGTATTGACAGATTTGTTGTATCCGTTGCAAGCGAGGCTATGGAGCTTAGAAAAGCAGGCATTGAAGAGGATATACTTATGCTTAACTACTTAGAGGACAATTATTTAGAAGAAGTGGTTAAATATAATTTAACGAGCGCCATATTTAGCTATGAAAAGGCAAAAAAACTTAGTGATGAAGCTATAAGACAAAATAAAGTGGCTAAGATACATATCGCTTTAGATACTGGTATGTCAAGGATTGGCTTTCAAGCAGATGAAGTACACAGAGCAAAGTCTGTAGAAGATATTTTAAGTATTGCAAAACTTGATAATATCGATATAGAAGGTATATTTACACATTTTGCTAATGCAGATATCAAAGATAAGACTTTAACAGAAAAGCAATATGATAACTATAAAAAAACTGTATCCATGCTCGAAGATTCTGGACTTAAGATAAGGATAAAACACGTTTCTAACTCAGCATCCATCATGGATTTAAAGGAATTAAACCTTGATTATGTTAGAGCAGGCATAATTCTTTATGGTTACTACCCATCGGATGAAGTTATAAAAGAAAATTTACCTTTAAAAAAATTAATGCAATTAAAAGCATGCATATCCAATGTTAAAGAAATAGAAGCAGGAGATGGCGTTAGCTACACTTTTTCTTTCATTGCTGATAAAAAGACTAAAGTTGCTACTATTCCAGTAGGTTACGCAGATGGAGTGAGAAGACTTTTACAAAACAAACTAAAAGTTTTATACAAAGATAAACTTTTAAATAGCATTGGAAACATTTGTATGGATCAATTTATGATTGATGCTACAGGAACAGATGCTCAAGTAGCTGATGTAGTAACTATCATAGGTGACGGTACTAACAAGGCTATGACTTATGATGATATTGCTAAAATTGAAGACACTATTAATTATGAAGTGCTAACAGATATGAAAGATAGAATTTCTAGAAAATATTATTACAATGATAAAGAAATAAGCTCACATAATTATAAAGATATATAGCTTAAACTGGTAAAGTTATTGACTTATAAGCGATTTTAAATTATAATATAATTGTCTTACTTATCAGAAAGGATGTGAGAATATGATAAAAAGAGGTGATATTATATATGCAGATTTATCACCTGTCATAGGCTCTGAACAAGGTGGTGTGAGACCAGTCATTGTTATTCAAAACGATGTAGGTAACAAGTATTCACCAACCATCATAGTAGCTGCAATTACAAGTCAACTTAACAAATCTAAACTACCGACCCATATAGAAATAGATGGACCGGAATTTGGCTTGCCTAAAGATAGTGTTATTTTACTTGAGCAGATCAGAACTATTGATAAGAAAAGATTGAGAGAAAAAATTGGAACCGTAACTGATAAGCTGATGGCTAAGGTTGATGCCGGTTTAAAGATAAGTTTAGCGTTAAATAAATAATTTTATTTTACATATAAATTATAGGAGGATAAAATGAGTATTAAAAACATTTCCGTATTAGGATTAGGATATATTGGCTTACCAACAGCCACAATATTAAGTGATCATTTCAAAGTATTTGGATATGATCCAGTAAAAGATAAAATCGAAAAGATTAAAAATGGAACTTTAGAGATTGATGAACCAGGTCTTAAAGAAATTTTAGACAAAGCTCTAGAAGAGGGCAAGATAGAGGTTTCAGATAGGATTCATGAAGCTGATATGTATATCATCTGTGTTGGAACACCTTTTAATGAAGACAAGAGCTGCGATTTAAAATATATTAAGGATGCATGTCACGATGTTTTAAAAGTTCTTAAGAAAGGCGATACAGTTGTCTTAGAATCAACATCTCCACCACGTACTACAGAAGATGTTGTTAAGCCTATACTTGAAAAGTCTGGCTTAAAAGTGTCTGAAGACATATATTTAGCTCACAGCCCTGAAAGAGTTATTCCAGGAAATATTTTATATGAGCTTAAAAATAACCATAGAGTAGTGGGCGGCGTTGACAAAAAATCTGCTGAAATCGTTAGAGATGTATATAAGACATTTGTTGACGCAGAAGTATTTACAACAGATGCAACTACAGCTGAAGTATGTAAATTACTTGAAAACACATTTAGAGATGTAAATATTGCTCTTGCAAATGAAATGCTTAAGATATGTGATACACTAGGTGTAAATGTATGGGAACTAATTGAATTAGCTAATAAACATCCAAGAGTAAATGTTCATACTCCTGGACCAGGAGTTGGTGGACATTGTATTTCAGTAGATCCATGGTTCTTGGTAACAGCGGATAAAGAAAATTCGAAACTAATTCATCAAGCAAGAGATATAAATGACTCTATGCCTAAATTTACAGCTGATGAGATAAAGAAGATAGTAGAAAAAGGCTCTAAGATAGCTATACTTGGCTCATCATTTAAGCCAAATATTGATGACTTTAGAGAAAGTCCAATAACTCATCTTATTGCTTTACTAAATGATGATTATAATGTAGCTGTCTATGATCCATTCAAAAACGATCAAATACTTGAATTTAATGAACTTTATGGTGATATTAGAGAAGTAATTACAGGTGCAGATTTATTGGTTTTAGGCGTAAATCATAATCAATTCCAACTTCTTGACTATAAAGAAATAAAGAAAGTTATGAATAAAAAGAATATTTTTGACACAAGAAACTTTATTGATAGAGAAAAAGTTGAAGAACTAGGATTTAATTATTATTTATTAGGTAGTGGAGAACTTGAGTAAGATATTATTTATTGCAAATCAATTCCCGCCAATAGGTGGAAGTGGTGTGCAAAGAAGTTTAAAATTTGTAAAGTATCTATCAAGGCTTGGCAATGAAGTCTTAGTCGTATCAAAAGACGCTAGCAAAGACTTAAAAGATGACAGCTTATTAAATGATGTTCCTGAAAATGTGAGAGTCATCAGACTTAAGGCACATGACATTAACAATAGCGGTCTTATTAAAAAAGTCTATGCTAAGTTTTTTGCGCTTCCGGATGCTGAAGTTTTTTGGTATAAATTTAATAAAAAAGAAATTGAAAAGATTGCTCTAGAATTTAATCCAGATGTTATATATACTACAAGTTATCCTTATTCAGAACATTTATTTGGATTATATCTAAAGGAGAAATTTCCTAAGATGAAATGGATAGTCGACTATAGAGATGAGTGGACGAATAATCCATTCCACCTAGATAGCTTTTCATCAAGAATAAAGATGAAATTATCAAAAAAGACTGAGCTTGAAATAAATTCTAAATGCGATTATTTCATTACAAATACTAGATTTATGCTTGATAATTTTATTGCTGACTTGCCTGAGCTTAAGAGTAAGTCCACATATATACCCAATGGTTACGATGAAGAGGACTTTTTAGGCATATATCCAAAAGAAAAGAGCGATAAATTTACCTTTATTCACACAGGTGCTTTATATGGAAGAAGGAATTTGCATGAATTTTTATCAGCTTTGAAAGAGCTTATTGATGAAGGCAAAATTGATAAGAGCGATATTAGGATAAATATAGCTGGCAATGTAAAAGACTCTCAGATAGAAGAGTATAAAAAGACTTATAATTTAGAAAAAGAAATTAATTATTTATCTTATCTAGCTCATGAAGAATCAATAAGAAAACTTCTTGAGGCAGACGTACTTTTGCTTTTAATAGGCAAGGGCAAAGGTTCTGAGAATTTTTATACAGGAAAAGTTTTTGAATATCTAAGAGCTTACAAAAATATTTTAGCCATAGTTCCAAAGCACGGAGCAGCAGGAGAGCTTATAGAAGAGACAAAGACTGGCGTTGTTGCTGAGCCGGGAGAGACTAGAGAGATTAAAAACGCTATAATGAAGCTATATGAAAACTATAAAAGCGAGAATAATTATTATGGCAATAAAGAGCTTATCAAAAAATATTCAAGAGAGGCACAAGCAGAAGAGCTTAATAACATTATAAACAAAATTTTGGAGGAATAAATGAAGAAGAAATTCAAGATAAATATATTTGATATATTTATTATATTAATCTTGTTATTACTTGTATTTTTACTTATAAACAGAAAGAATATTAAGTCTAGCATAGGTAAAGAAGCAAAAAGAACAGTTATAATCACAGCAGAAGCTAAAGATAATATTACTAGAGATTCAATCAAAGATTTAAAGCCGGGAGATAAATTATTCGCTCAAGAAACATTTCAAGACGGAGAAATTATTAGCGTTGATATTCAAGCTAGAAAGAATGAATTGGTAAAGACAAATGGCGAAATAATCGTTGTTGATGACGCAGAATTTGTTAACCCTATAGTTAAGATTAAGGCAAATGTTAACTATACAGGACCATACATGTCTTTAGGCGGACAAGAGATAAAAGCAGGTGTTGATATGTACGTTAAAACAAAGGACCATGCATATCTTGGCTATATAACAAATGTGGAGGAAGTAGATGAAAATAATAGATAATAAATTAAGATTATTTGGCAAAATAAGTTTATTAGATATACTAGCAGTATTGATTGTAATAGGCTTAGTTTTCTTTGCTTCACTTAAACTAATGAGAAAAGATGTAGCTGATATAACTTTAGGTAAAACTACTGAAAAGTATGAGGCAACACTTTATTTATATGAAAATAAAGGCAATACTGATTGCATAAGAATTGGCGATCAACTAGGAGAGATGAAAAATCACTTCGATATCTTTGTTAAAGATGTCAAAAGAGAAGACTACTACGTAAACACAGTTGATAACAATGGTGAGATTAAAAAAGTGATTGATCCACTTAAAGAAAAAACTGTAGTTACTATAGAAGGTAATTTTTCTAATGTAAGCAATTCACTTAAATTTGGCAAGCAAGAGTTAAGACTTGGCTCAACAATATTCTTAGAGTCTGATAACTACAGACTTAGTGCTCTTATAGCTGATAGAAAGAAAGTTGATTAAAATGGAAAAACTATTTAAAGAGAGTTTTTTATATAGATTATATGTCTATATACTTTCTCTACTTAGATCAAGCTTTCTATTTGACTACACAAAGCCGCAATATAAACAAAGGACATATAGTGACAGTCTAAAGGGAAGCTTTTTATATAAGTTATTAAATAAGATTGATGCAAGGATGTCTGTATTTTATAAAAAACTTAACACGGTTTATAGAGATAGCTTTATTCATGTTTTAGTCGATAAATTTAATAATTCATTTCATGAGTCAATCATTTACAAGGGCTTTATTAAGCTAACAGGTGTAAAATACTTTGGCTTTATTTTTGTCTTAGTAATAGTTTTTTATATATTAACTGACTACATTATCAGAAAAATTCCTGGACTTAGCTCATTTGCAAACTATTGGGATGAATTTTATTTCTTATTTATGATTTTTTATCTAGCAATGAGAAGGATGAACTCAAATGGCAGCATTAAGTATAATTTCACTCCATTTGGTTTTGTTCTAGCTATATATTTTATTCTAGGAATAATACATGTACTTGTAGTTCAACCAAACACTAAGATAGCTATAGAAGGCTTTAGAGCAATGTTTCAACATGTTTTGTGGTACTACATTTTTGCACAATTCTTCACAAGCGAAGATATTGTCAAGACTGTGTCAAAATTTATATCACATGGCGGGTTTTTACTTGGTCTTCATGCCATATATCAATTTATATTTAAAGTGAAAATGCCAGGCAATTGGATAGACTCAAGCGAATCGATAAAGGTAAGAGCCTTTTCTATAGTTGGTTCGCCTAATATACTTGGTGTTATATTTGTATTAATTTTACCATTGGTAATATCATTATTTTTAATTGAAAAGAATAAAAAGATTAAAGCAGTATATTTTATCGAGACTATGGTAATGCTTTTAGGTTTGTTATTAACATACTCAAGAGGAGCGTGGATAGCTTTTGCGTTAGCTATGCTTGTATTCATTTTATTTACAAACGTTAGAGTATTAACTCCATTTGTGATACTTGGATCTTTATTTATAGTCTCAGGAAATTCATTATCAACAAGACTTTTATATATGTTAACACCAGAATATATGTTTAAATCAGCTAGTGGAGGCAGAATCTATAGATGGACTATAGGTTTAAAAGTTTGGTCAAAGCATAAATTCTGGGGCGTTGGCCTTGGTAGATATGGCGGAGCAGTTGCTATAAACAATGATTTATCACCATTCTACTTAGATAATTATTATTTGAAGACCTTGGTTGAAACAGGTTACTATGGCGTATGCGCGATTGGCTTTATGATACTTGGATTTTTAATATCTACATTAAAAGTAGTTTTCACTCAAAAGAATTTAGATAACAAAATATTAGCATGCGGACTTTTTTGCGGCGCATTAGGTGTTTTAATACAAAATTCTGTAGAAAATATTTTTGAGTTCCCAGCCATGATTATATATTTTGTTATGTATGCAGCACTAATCATGGGATTAAGAAACAAAGGAATTGATTATGAAAGTACTTCATCTAATTAGTGGCGGAGATACTGGCGGAGCCAAGACTCACATCATAAATTTACTTTGCGGTTTAAAAGATAAAGTAGATGTAAAATTAGTTTGCTTTATCAAAGGACCTTTTGCTGACGATTTAAAAAAGCATGGCATAGATGTTGAAGTTATAGAGCAAAAAAGCAGATTTGATTTCTCTGTTGTAAATAAGCTAAAGGACCTCATAGAGAGTGAAAATTTTGAGATAGTTCACTCACATGGAGCTAGAGCTAATCTTATAAGCTACTTTTTAAAGAAAAAAGTAGCTGCTAAGTTCATAACTACTGTTCACAGCGATTATTTATTAGATTTTAAAGATAATTTTTATAAAAATATAGTTTTTACCAATCTTAATAAATTTGCCTTAAAAAGATTTGACAATTACATAGCAGTTTCCGATAGTTTTAAGGACATGCTAGTAAGTAGAGGATTTGATAAGGATAAGATATTTACTATATACAATGGTATATTTTTAGAAGATAAAATAATAAAAGATAAAGAAAGCTATTTAAAAGAGAAAAATATTGATTACAAAGATAAGTTTATAGTTGGCATACTAGCTAGACTTGACAAAGTTAAAGACCATGAAACATTTCTAAGAGCGGCAAAAGAAGTGATTGATAAAGATAAATCAGTAATATTCTTAATTGCAGGTGACGGACAAGATAAGGAACACTTATTAAGTCTAAGAAAAGAGCTTGATTTAGAGAATAATGTTTATTTCTTAGGTAATGAGACGCATCCTTATGATTTTCTTAATGCAATTGATATAAACGTCTTATGCAGCTTAAGTGAATCATTTCCTTATGTCATAATGGAGGGTGGCTCACTTAAAAAAGCTACTATAGCGTCAAGAGTTGGCGGCATACCTAAGATAATTTTAGATGGCGAAACAGGAAAGCTATTTGAAAAGCAAGATTATAAGGCTCTTGCTGCAGATATACTTAAGCTAAAAAATAATTCTGATGAGCGTAAAAAACTTGGTGAAAATTTATATACTAGAATCATTGATAATTTCACTCATATAAAGATGGCTGAGAAGCACGTAGAAATTTATAAGAAGATTCTAGCAAAGCATGTTATTATGTCAGGCTACTTTGGTTTTTCAAACTCAGGCGATGACGCTATATTAAAGTCAATACTTGAGTCTTTTAAAGCCTTGGATCCAAATCTAAATATAAAAGTACTGTCAAAGGATCCTGGTCTAACAGAGAAGGAATATGGTGTTCCAGCTGTTGATAGATTTAAGCTCTTTGATGTAATTAAGAGCATTAAAGCATCTGACATGCTTATAAGCGGAGGCGGAAGCCTCTTACAAGACAAGACAAGCTCCAGATCAATTTGGTACTATTTATTAATAATGAAGCTTGCTAAGCACTATAAGAAAAAAGTTTTTGTTTATTCGAATGGTGTTGGACCGATAAATAAAAAATTCAACAGAAATTTCACAAGAAGAGTACTTAACAAAGTTGATTATATCACGCTCAGAGATATTGATTCATATAATTTCATTAAATCAATTGGTGTCAATAATCAAAATGTAAAAGTTTTATCAGATCCAGTCTTTAATCTAAAAGAGGCAAGTGATGAAAGCATTCGTGAGAAATTTGATATAAATAAAGATACAGTTTTAGTTTCGGTTAGGTCATGGATGAATGACGAAAAACTTATAGATGAGCTAGTTAAATTTTTAAATTATCTTATTGATCAAGGAAAAAATATTGTTTTCATGCCAATGCAGATGCCAAGAGATACGACTATATCAGAAAAAATTGCAGCAAATTTAAAATCAAGCAAGATAATCGATGAAAAATATCCAGTTGAAATACTTATGAATCTTATGAAAAACGCTGATTTTATCGTTGCTATGAGACTACACGCTATGATATATGCAATTCATCAAAACTTGCCATTTATTGGACTTTCTTATGATCCAAAGACTGAGACACTTCTAAAAGATTTTGATGAGAGCATAAATATTGACGTAGATGGTATTAATTATGATGATTTAACTAAAGCTTATGAATACATTAGTAATAATAGAAAAGATTTTATAAATAAATTAAGTTCTATTAATGAAGAAAATAAGAAAAAGGCAATAGAAGCAAGCAAGCTTGCACTAGAACTTTTAAAGGATGATGCTTATGGACATTAAAATTTTAGGTGTAAGAATAAATAATATTGACATGTCAGAAACCATTGCGAAGATTAATGAATTTTTTGATAATGATAAACTTAATTATATTTACACACCAAATCCAGAGATAGTTATGAGAGCTGGAAGAGATGATGAATTTAAAGAAATAATTAACTCAGCATCACTAAATTTATGCGATGGAATTGGTCTAATGATAGCATCAAAATTAAAGAAAAAGCCGCTCAAATCAAGAGTTACAGGCTATGACACGTCTATCAAGATATTGGAGTTAATGAACGAAAAAGGTCTCTCACTGTTTTTGTTAGGCGCTAAGCCTGGTATAGCTGAGAAAGCTATAGAGAAGATTAATAATGATTATCCAAACATAGTCGTAGCAGGCTATAACAACGGGTATTTTAAAGGTAGTCACAATGGCAATGCATCTTGCGATGAAGAAGAAGCTTTGATAAAAAAGATAAATGATTCAAAGGCGGACGCCATCTTTGTAGGCATGGGAGCGGGCTATCAAGAAAAATTTATCTATTATAATAAAGATAAAATTAAATCAAGGCTTGCAATTGCTAATGGCGGTGTCATAGATGTATTAGCTGGCAATGTCAAGATAGCGCCAGCTTTTATAAGAAGGATAGGTATGGAATGGCTGTATAGACTCATAAAGGAACCAAAACGATTTAAAAGACAACTGGACATACCAAAATTTTTAATGAAGATAATTTTTACAAAAAACGCAGTAGAGTATATAAATTAAAATAGGAGGTTAATATGGACGTTAAACAAAAGGCAATAAATACTATTAGGGTATTATCGGCGGAAGCTATTGAAAAAGCTAATTCAGGCCATCCTGGTTTGCCACTAGGAGCAGCGCCAATGGCATTTACATTATTTAATGAGCACTTAAAGCACAACCCAAAGAATCCTGATTGGATAAACAGAGACAGATTCATCTTATCTGCAGGACATGGATCAATGCTTCTATACTCATTACTTAATTTATATGGCTATGGACTAAAGATTGAAGACTTAGAAAATTTCAGACAATTTGACTCACTTACACCAGGTCACCCTGAGTATATGCATACAAAGGGCGTTGAAGCAAGTACTGGACCACTAGGACAAGGTATTGCTATGGGCGTCGGTATGGCTATAGCTGAAAAACATTTAGCAGCTTTATTCAATAAAGATGACAATAAACTTATTGACCACATGACTTATATACTTTGCGGTGACGGATGTCTACAAGAAGGTATTTCAAACGAAGCATCATCTTTAGCTGGAACACTTAAGCTAAATAAATTAGTTGTTTTATATGATTCAAATAACATTACTATAGAAGGCGATACAAAATTTGCTTTCACTGAAAATGTTAGAGCAAGATATGAAGCACTTGGCTGGAACACTCTATACGTTGAAGATGGTAATGATATCGAGGCTATATCCAAGGCTATAGCTGAAGCAAAGAAAAGCACTGATAAACCAACATTAATTGAAATTAAGACTAAGATTGGTTATGGCGCTACTGGCAAAGAAGGAAGCGCTGACGCTCACGGAGCACCTTTAGGAGCTGAATCACTAGCTGCACTTAGAAAAAATCTTTCATATGAAGAAGAAGGCTTCAATGTGAGCAAAGACGTTCTTGACTATATGAAAGAAAAGAGCGTAGAGCTAGAAAAATATGAAGAAGATTGGTACAAAAAATTAGAAGCATACAAAGCTAAATACAAAGCTGATTATGACAAGCTTATGAGCTTCTACGATAAAGAATTAAGTGAAGAAGTACTAAAGGCATGTACTGATATAGAACTAAAAGATGATGCATCAAGAAGCTCATCAGGCAAGGTTCTTAACAAGGTAAGTCACGTATTAGAAAATCTTATGGGCGGATCAGCTGACCTAGGTCCATCAAATAAATCAGTTATGAATGATGAAAAATTCTTCTCAAGCGAATGTCCAGAAGGAAGAAACATACACTTCGGTATCAGAGAGCACGCAATGGGAGCCATTGTTAACGGAATTTTACTTCATGGCGGATTAAGATCTTATGCAGCAACATTCTTGGTTTTCTCAGATTATATGAAGCCATCAATAAGACTTGCATCACTAATGAATTTACCTGCAATATATATATTAACTCATGACAGCATAGGCGTTGGCGAAGACGGACCAACTCATCAACCTATAGAGCACTTAGCAATGCTTAGGAGCATACCAAACATCAATGTAATTAGACCTGCTGACTCAAGAGAAGTTTGCTACGCTTGGCAAGCAGCTTTAATGAGCAAAGAAACACCAACATGCTTGATACTTTCAAGGCAAGGATTAAAACTTCTTGATAATTCATCAGAGGAGGCTTTAAAAGGCGCTTATATAGTTCATAAAGAAATAAAAGATGCAATTGACGCTATAATCATAGCTACTGGATCAGAAGTAGCTTTGTCAATAGACGCTGCAAAAGATTTAGAAGCAAAAGGTAAGTCAATAAGAGTTGTTAGTATGCCATCACAAGAAATATTCTTAAATCAAGACAAAGAATATATCGAAAAGATACTTCCATCAAATGTTAAAGCTAGAGTATCAGTAGAAGCACTTTCAACAATGCCATGGGGCAGATTTGTTGGTCTAGAAGGTACTGCAATCGGTATCGATAGATTCGGTTCATCAGCACCAGGAAAAGTCTTATTCGAAAAATACGGAATCACTAAAGAACACGTTGAAGAAGAAGTAAGCAAACTTATAGAAAAATAGTTAAAATTACAAAACCCTCTTTACTCATTATGAGTAGAGAGGGTATTTTTATGCAATTTGCTTATATAAATATAGATATTAGTTAATAGAAAGTACTTGACTTTTAATATTAAATATGATATATTCGAAGTGAAAATATTAAAATAAATGAAAATGAAATAGGAGGTACAGTATGGATTTATCGAATGGTGAATTACAAGTTATGGAGCTTCTATGGCAAGGAGATGTTTTAGATGAGAACGGAGAAATACAAGCTTTAGAATTGTCCAAAATTTTAAAACAGAAATATGGAATTAGTAAAACTTCTGCCTATACATTTATAGGTAGGCTCATTGAAAAGGGGGTCTTAGATAGGCGTTATCCAAAATATACGATTAGTGTTATTATGTCACGCGAAGAAGCTTTACTTAGCAAGCAAAAAGAAGCGTTTCAAAAATTATTTAAAGGATCTCTTGTAAATATGTGTAAAACATTTTTAAGCACAGAAAAAGTTTCAGAAGAAGAACTTGAAGAAATGAAAAACTTATTAGAAAATTTTGAAGTAGAGGACAGTAAAGGTGCTAGTAGACATATATAATGAATATGCTTTGCTAAAAAGTTTTAAAAGTTTCTTACTAATAATATTAATATTACTTGTAAGAAAATCTTTAAACAAAAAAGCTTTTAAATCAGCAAGTATTATTTTGTGGGCGATCTTATTTGTATACTTAATATGTCCATATCAAATTTTAATTAAAATTGAAGAATTTAACTCAAATAAAGTATTTAATTTTATATTATACATTTTAAGTTTTATGGACTCAGTTATAAGATTAATGTCACAGAAGGCAAGTTATGTATTATATCCAATTAATCGTTATATAGTAACAGTGATTATTTTGTGCTATGTTCTATATAAATATATAAAATTTGATAAAATTATGAAGGACTCAAAAATAATACATGAAAATAAGTGCATAGATTATATAAAGTCTTTTAAATTAAGAAGGACAGTCAGTATTTATATAAATAATAATTTAAAAACTCCAGTGACGTATGGCTTATTGAAGCCTAAAATAATTCTCCAGTCATATATACTAAAAGATGAAGAATTATTAAAGTATGTCATGATTCATGAGCTAACACATATAAAAAAATTTCATATCTTATTTAATCATATAGTAAATTTTGTAGCTTGTGTTTTCTGGTGCAATCCACTACTTATTATTAGTTTGAAATATCTAGAGCAAGATATCGAAATCTTTACAGACAAAGAGGTCATTTCAAGATTGGGAGATACTTTAGAATCAAGAAAAGGCTACTGTAAGTCAATGTTTCAACTTATGAGCAATTCAGTAAAAAGAGATGAAGTAAGTTTAAAACTTAATCCAAATTTAGAAAGGATGATTATAATGAAAAATTACAAAAAAACAATACTAGGCACATTTATTTTCGCTTTAACATTTCTTTTTAGTATGCCAGTTTTTGCTAGTGTAGTTAAATTAGAGAAAGATAGAATAGAAGTTATTGGAACAGAAGTAGAGTTTCAAAGTGTTGACAATTCTGATGGAAGAATTCATATTATAAGTGAAGAAGAATATAGTAAACTAAAATTAAATGACATATATACAGCACAATTAAAATCTGTAAATGTGAATAATAATTTAAGACTTGGAAAATTAGAATATACTAATTATTTGTTTGATAATTCTAATTTAGGAGGATTAAATTATAATGGTTTTGCACTTAATTTATCTGACTTAAGCTGTAATGGTGGAATTAAATACAATATTATTATTATGGAAAATAATAAATTAGTTTATGATAATGAGTTTAATGATAACGTGATAATTAAAATGAAGACAATGGAAGGATGTAAATATGAAGTATTAATAAGTAATAAATCAACTAATGTTTTAACTGGAAGAATTAGCATAAATGTTTATAAAGAATAGTTTTTTCATATTTTAATACTAATACAATTATAATTTTATAATGCTAGCTATAATTATAATTGTTTAAATAAAAAAAACTATAGTGATATGGGGGTGCATGACTGATAATTAATTATATTATATAAAATTTATGATTGGATTGTTAACAAAAGGAGGATTATTATGAACAAGAAAAAAATATTATTATTAACAACAATACTAATTTTTACACTTTCATTATTTGCTTGCAATAGGGATGTATCAAATAATGATAATGGGGACTCTAAGGAAAGTGTAGTTAAAACTTACAAATTCCTTAAAGTAAATGAAACAGAGATAGAAGCTCAAGAAGTTATTCTGTTAAATTCATTTCTAGAAGAAGATAAAAAGGAACTAGAAAGGTTAGAAATACCTGAAGATGAATATCCAGGTGGCTTTTATTATAAGGAATTAGACAATAAGGAGACTCTTAAAGCTGATGAAAATACAAAAGTAACGATTATTGATGTTGAGGAAAAGTATGCTAAAGATACAAAGGGCGATAGAAAATATACTTTTGAAAGCTTTAAAGATTTTGCTTCCTTGTTTAAAACAAACGAGGATTTAGCAAATAGAATTTATATTGTTGAAACAAAAGATGGTAAAGTAATAAATGCAGAGGAGAAACTTACAAATTAGTTTTTACTCAATACGATTGGAAAACATTATTAAGGCGATTAGAATTATCTCTAATCGCCTTTAAAATTTCTTAATATTATTCTTCTGAGAAATTATCGAAATAACCTTTAATATAAACAATAGGTGTACCTTTATCGCCGCTACCACTTGTTAGGTCGCATAGTGAGCCAATAAGGTCTGTTAATTGTCTTGGTGTTGTTCCTTGTGATTCCATTGAACCAACTAAATTATTTCCTTTATTATGAATTTTTTCTTTTATAGCTTCTTCTAGCTTTTCGCCTTTAAGTCCAGCAAAACTATTGTCAGCGATATATTTAAGTTTTATCTCGTTTGGTGTACCTTTTAAGCCATCAGTAAAGGCAGGGGATACAACAGGGTCTGCTAGCTCCCAAATCTTTCCGATTGGGTCTTTAAATGCACCATCGCCATAAACAAGAACTTCAATCTTTTTGCCAGTTTTTTCTTTAATTTTTTCTTGTATAGCATATACGACATTGTCACAATCCCTTGGGAATAACTTTATCTTGTTTTCAGTAGATTTGTTTGAACCAAGTAGACCATATTTTTCATTATATCCAGATCCATTGACAGGAGCATTCAAAATTTCTGATAGACAGAAAATCTTTTCAGCACCAGCATTTTTAAGTTTTTCTTTAGTTCTAATGCGAGTGTGTATGCTACAAACTAAGATATTTTTAGTATATTTTAGTACATTTCTTTCATTATTTCCAAAAAGCATAACTGCTTCTGCACCAGCTTCTTCAATAAGTTCTTTGTAATATTCAATGTAGTCAACTTTTGTAAATATATGTCTAGTATCAGGAAAGCATTTTTTAAATTCTTTTTCTTCAACTATCTCACCATAAGGATTGATGTCGAAGTTATCAAGCTCATCTGGGTCACAAAGGTGGTTACCAACCTCATCGTGTGGGTAGCTTAATAAAACATATACTTTTTTAAAAGCTCTAGCAATACCTTTTAGGCAAATTGCAAATCTATTTCTGCTCATAATAGGGTGAATTAGAGCAACTTCATCACAGTTAAATTTATTTTTAACATCATTAGTTATATCATCAATTGTGGCAAAGTTATTCATTGACTTAGCAACTATAGATTCAGTTAAACCAACAACATCTCTATCATCGATTTTAAAGTTTCCAGCCTCACTAGCTTTTAATATAGTATCAACAGCGATGTCTACAATATTATTTTCTGCTGTAATTATAGGGCATCTCAAACCCATTACATTTGTACCAATATATCTTTTCATAATACTCTCCTTTGGAAATTTCTAATTTTTCTATCTGTTATAAGAACAGGAACCTTCATATCGAATCTACTAATAACAACTCTATATACATAAAGCTCTTCAAAATTTATAGCAACGATCTTAGTTCTTTTATCAAGAGAAGCTAGGAATCTATCGTAATAACCGCCGCCATAGCCCATCCTAAAGCCTCTGTGATCAAAGGCAACCCCTGGAACTATAACTAAGTCGAGTTTTTTTCTATCGAAATTTTCTTTCTTCTCCGGTTCTAGTATACCATAAGTCGATGGTTTTAATTCATCAAAATTTGTAATTTCTTGTAAAAAAAGGCTTCTATCTTCTTTTATTGAAATAGGTAAGATAATCCTCTTGCCGCTACTAAGCGCTGTCTTTATAAAGTCATGAGTATTAACTTCAGTGCCAAAGCTTGCGAAAGCCATGATATTAGTAGCGTTTTTATATTCATGAGTCGCCATCAATTTATCAATAATTATCTTTGATTTATTAATTCTATCTGTTTCGGAGATATTGTTTCTTATCTCTAAGAGCTGAGATCTTAGTGTTTTCTTATTCAAAGAAATTCCCCCTTTATTTTTTATCTGTTTTGTATTATAATATATATGTATATTTTACCACAAAATGAATATAAATGACAAGAGGTGTTATTTTTTTGATTAGATTAGAAAACGTTAGTAAAAAGTATGGCGAAGTCCTTGCTCTAAACGATATAAACTTACATATAAAACCGGGTGAGTTTGTATTTTTAATAGGACCATCTGGAGCAGGTAAGTCAACTTTAACTAAATTAATATTAAAAGAGATTAGGCCCACAAGCGGCAAGATATATTTGAATAACGAAGATATTACAGATGTTAGCAATAGAAAGATACCTTATATCAGAAGATATATAGGCGTTGTTTTTCAAGATTTTAGACTTTTGCCTAATAAAACTGTTTATGAGAACGTTTCATTTGCTATGGAAATCATTGGCAAGAAACCTAGAGAGATTAGAAGAAGTGTGCCAATTATACTAAGCATGGTTGGTTTAAGCGACAAGGCTAAGTCTTATCCGCATCAATTATCTGGAGGAGAGTGTCAAAGAACAGCCATTGCTAGAGCCTTGGTTAATAAACCTGATGTTATCATCGCAGATGAACCAACAGGTAACCTTGACTCAGATACTGCATGGGAGATAATGAATCTATTGCAAGACATTAACAATAGAGGCACAACCATAGTCATGGCGACACATGCTAAAAACATAGTTGACGAGATGAAGAAAAGAGTAATCACTTTAAACCACGGAAGCGTTGTTAGTGATATGTATGAAGGTGGGTATTACTGTGAAATCTAGAGAATTGATAAATATTATAAAAGATGGTTTTAAAGGGATAGCAAGACACTTTAGCATGGCTTTTGCATCGATAATATCAATATTGTCGGTATTATTAATACTTTCAACTGTATTAATAATAGTTTTAAGTGTAAATAAAGTTGTTGGCGATACTAAAGAAAAGATAAATGAAGTTAAGGTATTCTTGCTAGATGGCGTTGACGATGCGGGAATTAAGGAACTTGAAGGCAAAATTAAAGATATAGACGATGTTAAAGATGTAAAGTTTATCTCTAAAGATGAAGGCCTTGAAAGTATGTTTGAACAATGGGAGAACAAAAGTTATTTATTGGAGGAATACAAAGAAGATAATCCGCTTCCAAATGCTTTTAAAGTTAATGTTGAAGATATAGAAAAGATAAACGATGTTGCAGCTAATATAAAGCTCATACCAGGTGTTGAGGATGTAAGATTCTTATCTGAGGAAGTAATTCATCTACTTAAAATATCTAAGTACATGCAAATAGGCGGCTTTGGTTTGATTGTAGCTTTGATATTTATATCAATATTTTTAATATCAAATACTATAAAATTATCAATTAGTTCAAGAAAGAAAGAAATTGAGATAATGAAATATGTTGGGGCTACAAATAGCTACATTACAGGCCCTTATGTTTTTGAAGGTATATTGATTGGTCTTATTGCAGCTGTACTAGCTATAATGGTAGTGAAATTTGGTTACTCGTACATCTATGAATACATTGCAGTTTCAAATAGCAGCCTACTAAACGAGGCAATTGTAAGCCCAGATAGTATATTAGATGACTTCAGCATAATATTTATTACATTAGCTGTAGGTATTGGTATGCTTGGCAGCATTGGTTCATTGAAGAAGTTATTGAAAGTATAGGTGATTTTTTGTTTAATAGAAAGAGATTTATTATTGTTTTATTGATCATAATTCTAAGCTTTCAAAGTGTTTTTGCAGCAGGAAAGCTAAAGAACAAAAAGAAAAATATTGACAAGAAGATAAAAGATACTAAAACTGAGATTAATATAAAACAAAAAGAGTCTACAAGCGTATATAATACCATATTAAAATATGGCAACAATATATCAATACTTAATACTAGCATTGTTAATCTTAATACTGCCATAATTGATACCGACAAAAAGATAGCTCAAAAAAGTTCTGAGCTTGAAGATGCTAAAGAAAGATTAAAAGAAAATGATTCTTTATTCAGAAAAAGACTTAGAAGTATGTATATGAACAGTGACGATAACTATGTTACAGTACTTCTTTCATCAAAATCTTTAGATGATTATTTGTCCAAGAAAAACATGGTTCAAAAGATGGCTAAGAGGGATAAGAAGCTTATAGAGAGCATAGAAGGCGAAGTTGACAACATTGTCAAGATAAAAACTACATTAGAAAATCTAAAAACGACTCAAGTTCAAAATAAAAATAAACTATCAAGTCAAAAAGATGAAGTTTCAAAATTAAAGATAGAACAAGAAAAACAATTTACTATATTAAAAAATGATATAGAAAAAGCAAAGAAGAGTCTTGCAAAATTAGAAAGAGATTCTAGAAATCTTAGTGCACAAATACTTAAACTTCAATCAAATACTAAGAAATTTGTAGGAGGTAAACTTGGATGGCCACTACCAGGTTATACAAGAATCAGTTCTGGCTATGGCTATAGAACACATCCTATACTTAATATAAGAAGATTACACTCGGGTATAGATATACCTGCACCTACTGGAACAAATATTGTTGCTGCAGCAAGCGGTACAGTTATCTTTGCAGGTAAGTATGGCGGATATGGCAACTTAATCTTAGTTGACCACGGCGGAAAGATAGTTACAGGTTATGCGCATTGCTCAAGACTTTTAAAAAGCAAAGGAGCAAAAGTTACTAAGGGTCAAGCGATAGCAAAAGTTGGATCAACTGGATTTTCAACAGGAGCGCACTTGCACTTTGAAGTAAGAAAGAACGGTAATTTCACAAACCCTATTAATTGGGTTAGATAATGGAGGATACAATGAAATTAAAAAAGATACTAATAACTATATTGGTCTTAGCATTATTTTTAACTAGCAATGTTATTTCATATAACCTTGGTAATTCTAGCAAAAAACTTGCTGATAAGAAGATTATTGCAAAAAAAGATGATAATGAAAAGTCAAGTAAAAAAATTAATGATGAATACGTATTAGAAAGAATAAATGAAGTAAAGCGTATGATAGATAAAAACTACTATAAGAAAGCTGATGATTACGACGTTCTTATAGGTATGCTAAAAGGAGCTGTAAATAGCTTAAAAGATCCATACTCATACTATATGACTGAAGATGAATACAAAAAATTCAACGAAGAGACTGATGGAGAGTTTGCTGGACTTGGTATATACGTAAGTGGATCCATAGATGACAACTTAATTACAGTTGTTGCTCCAATGAAAGGCACTCCAGCAGATAGAGCAGGATTAAAAACTGATGATAAGATTATAAAGATCAATGGAAAAGATTTTACTGCTGATAAGATGGATGATGCTGTTAAGATTATGAGAGGAAAACCTGGTGAAAAGGTTAAAATAACAGTACTTAGAAGAGATGAGAATGGCAAAGCGAAATTTATTGACTTTGAAATAGTTAGAGAGATTATAAAAGTACAAACTGTCTCATCAAAGCTTTTAAAAGATAATATTGGCTATATAAGTATATCTGGTTTTGATACACCAACATATAATGATTTTGACAAGCAATACAAAGAGCTTAAAAAACAAGGCATGAAAAAACTTATACTTGATTTAAGAAACAATCCAGGAGGACTATTAACAACATCAACACAAGTAGTTAACACTTTTCTTGATGGCGGACTAATAATGTACACACTTGATAAGCAAAACAACAAGGAAACAATAAACGCAACTAAGGGCGCAGATGATATCAAGATAGTTGTTCTTGTCAACAAAGGCTCTGCATCAGCTTCAGAAATAGTTGCTGGGGCACTTAAAGACAGAAAGAGAGCTACTATAATCGGTACACAAACTTTTGGTAAAGGCATAGTTCAAACAGTTTTCAATATGCCAGATGGAGAAGGCTTAAAGCTAACAACAAGTGCATATTACACACCTAGTGGAGTTAATATACATGGTAAGGGCATAGCCCCAGATATTAAAGTAGAATTAAATAAAGAAGTAAAAACTATATCTATAGATAATCTTGCAAAAGATAATCAAATACAAAAAGCTATAGAAATATTAAATAAATAGGAGAGTTAAAATGGCAAAAGATTTTGAATACGAAATACTAGAACAATTAGGAGAATTTTCTAACAATGGCAGAGGCATGGTTAAAGAAGTGAATGTTATTTCATGGAATGGTGCTGACGGCAAGGTTGACATAAGAAACTGGAAAGAAGATCACAGCAGGATGGGAAAGGGCATATCCCTAACACACGCTGAAGCAAGAAAATTAAGAGACTTATTAAATGATATAGACTTAGGCTCAGATGATGAGTCTAGCGAAGACGAAGAAATATAAATTAATTAGATGAGAAAAAATATATCTTTATTAATTATATTTATCTCAATAATTTTGTTAAGCGCTTGTTCAAACGGTCCACTATTTATCAAGGACAACGACAAGCGCTATAGCTTTGATGACATTGATTCTCCTATAGAAGAAGGAGAAGAGATTGAATTAAGTGAAAATAAAGAGCTTGCTTTTGTACTTAGAAAAATCAATTATTTAAAAGAGATTGATGTGCAAAATGACAGGGTTGAAATTGATAAAAACGATACTTCATTATTAAGCATGGTAATTAAGCCATGCTTAACTGATGATATAGAGGTTTCCTCTCTTATTTACAAAAAAGGTAAGTTTCATATTACGCTTTCTTCCAAGAAAAGCTCTAAGAATGTTTGTGCACCATATATAAGCATTAAACTTCTTAAAAAGCTTCCACAAGACATTGAAGCGGATGACTTTGTTATTGACAAAGAAAATATTAAAACTATAGATATAAAATACACTAAGGATAATGCAATAAATTTTGTTAAGCAAAAGTATAATTTAATTACGAACCTACCAGATTCAGCGGAATTAGTTTATATAGATAAACCTATTTGGCAAATAAAGTATAAGTTTGTCTATGATAAGAGCGATTATGAGCATCCAATAAAAAATATTAGCATAGATTTTGATGCCAATGAAGGTAAAGTACTAGCTATAAATGAAGACGACATATCAAAATTTATTGACAATGGCAATATTTTCGCGATTAACACAGAAAAGGTGATTTATTACAACAAAAAATCTAACGAAACAAATAATATATATATCTATAGCACTAAAAAACAAAAATCTAAGAAAATTTTATCTTTTGATGGTTCAATCAAATCTATTTACAAAAATAATAAGAGCGACGACATAATTATAAATTATAAAGATACTTCATCAGATTTACGTAGTGTAGTTTATTTTGCTAGCAAAGATGAATATAAGTTTATTGAATATAAAAACGATGTAAATGTCATAGATGCAAGCTTTAAGAGCGAGAGTTCTTTATTAGTCATTAGCAAAGCTGAAGCAAATATAACAAAGCTATATGACTTTGATATTAATGACGATAATTATCTAGAATTGTTTAGCGCTGAAGATAATATCATAAAAGCTTCGTACATCAACGGTTATTATGTATATTTATCAAAGTATGATGTAAATCAAATGCTATATATCACTAAAGATTTTGAGGATTATGACTTCATTGATGAGGTAGAAAATTATTATTACGCTGATGATAATTCCTTTGTATATAGAAGTGATAATAAAGTTGAAGGTATAAGCCTATATACCTATAATTTAAGTGAAAGATTTTATAAGATGATAATTAACGGTGATTATTCATACATTAAAAAAATTAACGATGACTATATTTTAGCAAAAAAAGATATAAATCACGAGTCTTATGATTTAATATTGCACAAATTGGATAATAATCTTAAAGAGGAAATACTTTTTGAAAACGTGGACAATTTAAATTTATATTTGACAAATGATTTAAAGAAATTATTTAAGAGCACTAAGGTTATAGACAAGAACTATACAAAGAGGATAATTTATGAGATAGATATTAGCAAAGGTGATATATAGTGAAATTCAATCTAAAATCAGAATATATTCCTACTGGTGATCAGCCAAAAGCGATAGAGTCACTCTCTGATGGAATAAAAAAAGGATATAAGGATCAAGTTTTGCTGGGCGTAACAGGCTCCGGCAAAACTTTTACTATGGCAAATATAATAAAAGAAACGCAAAGACCAGCTTTGGTCATTGCACACAACAAGACTCTTGCGTATCAGTTATACAGTGAGTTTAAAGAGTTTTTTCCAGAAAACTCAGTTGAGTTCTTTATAAGTTATTATGATTATTATCAACCAGAGGCTTATGTAGCAGCAACTGACACCTATATCGCTAAGGATAGTCAGATTAACGATGATATAGATGAGTTAAGACACTCTGCTACAGCTGCTTTATTTGAAAGAAAAGATGTAATCATTGTTGCGTCTGTTTCATGTATATATGGCCTTGGTGACCCTATTGATTATGAGAAACTGATGGTATCACTCAGACCTGAGATGCAAGTTTCTAGAGACGATGTAATTAAAAAATTAATTAGTATACAATACGTTAGAAATGACATAAATTTTATCAGAGGTACATTTAGAGTTAGGGGAGATATACTTGACATATTCCCAGCATCAGAAAAGACTAATGCATTTAGGATTGAGTTCTTTGGCGATGAGATTGACAAAATTCTTGAAATAGATTCATTAACTGGAGAAATTATTGGCACTAGAGTGCATGTATCAATATTCCCAGCGTCTCACTATGCGACAACAGATGATAAAGTTAAAAAAGCCATTGAAAGCATTAAGCTCGAGCTTGATGATAGACTTAAGTGGCTTCATGAGCACGGCAAGCTTGTTGAAGAACAAAGGCTAAAAGAGAGAACTAATTATGATTTGGAAATGCTTAATGAAATAGGTTTTTGTTCAGGCATAGAAAATTATTCAAGACACTTATCACAAAGACAACCTGGATCAAGGCCATATACCTTGATAGACTATTTTCCAAAAGATTTTATAACTTTTATAGATGAGTCACATGTTAGCGTACCGCAAATCAGAGCGATGTACGAGGGAGATAGATCAAGAAAAACTTCTCTAGTTGATTATGGATTTAGATTACCGAGCGCACTTGACAATAGACCACTTAAATTCGCTGAGTTTGAATCTATGATGAATCAGGTTATATATGTCAGCGCAACGCCTGCTCAATATGAGCTAGAGAGGTCTAAAAATACAGTAGAACAAGTTATTAGGCCAACTGGATTACTTGATCCACTTATAGAAGTAAGGCCAACTAAGGGCCAAATTGATAATTTAATAAAAGAAATTAGAATTAGAGCTAAAAAAGATGAAAGAGTTTTAATCACAACACTTACTAAGAAGATGGCTGAGGACTTAACTAAGTATCTTGATCAATTAGGAATCAATGTTACTTATATGCACTCAGATGTTACTGCGATCGATAGAATGCAGATTATAAAGGATCTTAGAGAAAAGAAATTTGATTGCCTAGTAGGAATAAACCTTCTTAGAGAAGGACTGGATTTACCAGAAGTATCTTTAGTAGCTATACTTGACGCGGACAAAGAAGGCTTCCTTCGTAGTGAAACGTCTTTAGTTCAAACTGCAGGAAGAACTGCGAGAAACTCAAACGGATTAGTTATTATGTATGCTGATACTATAACTAAGTCTATGGAGAATGCTATTAATGAAACAGCTAGAAGAAGAAAGATACAGATGAAATACAATGAAGATAACAATATAACACCTATGACTATTAAAAAATCCATTAGAGATGTTATTGAAGTAACTAAAGCGATGGATGAGGGCGAAAAATATACTTATAGCGCTAAAGGCGTTCAAGATAAGATAAAGAAACTTAAGACGAAGATGAACAAGGCAGCTAAGGATTTAAATTTCGAAGAAGCAGCTAAATATAGAGATATGATTGAAGAATTGAAGAAGGAGGAGCTATTCATTGGAGAATAAAATTATTATTAGAGGTGCCAATGAAAACAATTTAAAAAACTTAGATATTGATATACCAAGAAATAAATTTGTGGTTATAACTGGACTTTCTGGCTCAGGTAAGTCATCACTTGCCTTTGATACAATATACGCTGAAGGTCAAAGAAGATATGTAGAGAGCCTTTCTAGTTATGCTAGAATGTTTTTAGGTAATACTACAAAACCAAATGTTGAGTTTATAAGCGGACTTAGTCCATCTATATCAATAGACCAAAAAACTACTAGTAACAATCCAAGATCAACTGTAGGAACAGTTACAGAAGTTTATGATTACCTAAGACTTTTATATGCTAGAATTGGCCAAATATATTGCCCAAGCTGTGGCAAAAAGATTACATCACAAACAATTGATCAAATTGCTGATATTATCATGAGCCATAAAGAAGGACAAAAGATTTATGTTTTAGCACCTGTTGTTAGAGGACAAAAGGGTCAGCACAAAAAAGTTCTTGAACAAATTCAAAAAGATGGTTTTGTTAGATATATCTTAGATGGTGAAATGCATGAGATTGGCGATAAAGTTAAGATTGATAAGAATAAGAAACATGATATAGACATAGTTATAGATAGACTAGTTATCAAAGATGGCATTTTATCGAGACTTACAGGCTCGCTTGAGACTGCAGTACATTATTCTAATGGACTTGTTAAGATAAATTATTTAGATTTATATGAAAAATCTTATTCAACAAAGTATGCTTGTATTGACTGTGGCTTATCATTCGATGAGCTATCTACAAGATTATTTTCATTCAACAGTCCCTTTGGTATGTGCGAGAGATGTAACGGTCTAGGATATTTTAGAAGTATTGACAAGGACTTAGTTATACCAGACTATTCACTTTCACTTGAAAAGGGGGTTATAGAACCATTTAAAAATTCAAAGAAGGGCACTTATTATTATAAAATATTTAAATTTATTTTAGATAAATATGATTTTAAAGAGGACGAGCCATTTACTAAGGCACCTAAGAAGATGATAGATGATATACTAAATGGTACTGATTATAATGTAAGATTTAAGTATGACTCGTTATTTACCAAGACTTCTAAGGAATTTAACAAAAAATGGCCAGGAGTTTTATCCGTGATGATGGATAGACTTACAAATTCTATGTCTCAAGCAATTAGAGATAATACTGAAGAGTATGTAGAAGAGATTGAATGCCCTGAATGTCACGGTGCAAGACTTAAAAAGGAAGCACTTGCTGTTAGAGTGTGCGATTTAAATATTTATGAATTTACTCAATTAAGTATAAAAGATGAGCTTGAATATATAAATAATTTAAAACTAAATAAAACAGAAGAAAAAATTGCTGAACAAATTTTAATCGAGATAAAAAAGAGATTATCTTTCTTAATAACTGTAGGACTTGATTATTTAAATTTATCAAGAATGGCAAAAACTTTATCAGGTGGCGAGGCACAAAGAATTAGACTGGCCACACAGATAGGCTCAGCGCTAGTTGGCGTTATATACGTTTTAGATGAGCCGTCCATAGGTTTACATCAAAGAGACAATTTAAAGCTGATACAAGCTCTTAGAGAGCTAACTGATGCAGGTAATACTTTACTTGTAGTAGAGCATGACGAAGAAATCATGCACCATTGTGACGAAATCATAGATATTGGTCCAGGAGCAGGTATACATGGTGGTCATCTTGTTGTTCAGGGCAATATCAATAAGGTAATGAAATGTAAAAAGTCTATTACTGGTGATTACTTATCTGGAAGAAAGAAAATTCCACTAAAGGATGAGTATAGAAAGACTGATAAAGATAATGTTTTAAAAGTAATAGGTGCAAGTGAGAATAATCTTAAAAACATAGATGTAGAAGTGCCTTTGAGCGAGTTTGTAACAGTAACAGGCGTTTCAGGATCGGGCAAATCAACACTTGTTAATGAAATTATTTATAAATCACTAGCACAAAAGATTAATAAATCAAAATACAAACCTGGCAAGAGAAAAGCTGTTGAAGGCATTGAAAATATTGATAAGGTCGTAGTTATTGACCAAAGCCCAATAGGCAGAACGCCAAGATCAAATCCGGCGACATATACTGGCACTTTTGATCTTATCAGAGATGTCTTTGCCATGACGCAAGAAGCAAAGATGAGAGGCTACCAAAAGGGAAGATTTTCTTTTAACGTTAAGGGCGGTCGCTGTGAGGCATGCAAAGGCGATGGAATATTAAAGGTAGAAATGCACTTTTTGCCCGATGTTTATGTGCCATGTGAGGTATGTAAAGGTAAAAGATATAATAGAGAGACGCTTGAAGTTAAGTTTAAAGATAAAACTATAGCCGATGTACTTGATATGACAGTTGAGGAAGGATTAAAGTTTTTTGAAAATCAACCGCGTATAGCAAAAAAATTACAAACGCTTTACGATGTGGGCCTTGGATATATAAAGATAGGTCAAAGCTCAACAGAATTATCAGGCGGTGAAGCACAAAGAGTTAAACTTGCGACAGAACTTTCTAAAAAATCAACTGGCAGAACTATATATATACTTGATGAACCAACTACAGGACTTCACTCGCATGACGTTTCTAAACTTATAAAGGTATTAAATACACTTGTTGATCAAAATAACTCTGTCTTAGTAATTGAACACAATCTTGATGTTATAAAGCAATCAGACTACATCATAGATCTTGGCCCTGAAGGTGGAGACATGGGCGGAACTATCGTTGCTACTGGAACACCAATTGAAGTAGCTAAAAATAAAAATTCTTACACAGGAAAATTTTTGAAAGAAATATTTGAAAAAGAAGGAAAGCTTTAATTAGATTAAAAGCAAGACGTTTCGGGTATATTTTATATACGGAGGTATTTATGAAAAAGAGCTTTCTTAAAAAATTTATAATAATATTTATAGTTCAAATACTTTTCATAGGAGTTTTCAATGCGAAAGCTATGTCCAAACCTGACAATGGCTTTGTCTTAGACGAAGCGAATGTTATTTCACAGGAAACTATTAGCTATATAAATGAAACTAATAGAAAGATGAAAGATTATGGCAGCCAGGTCGCTGTACTAACTGTTAAGGACTTAGGCGGCAAAGACATAGAATCATTTTCTAATAAAGTTTTTAGAGAATGGGGTATTGGCGACAAGAAAAAGAACAACGGAGTACTTCTTGTAATTAGTTTAAATGATAGAAAGATAAGGATAGAAGTTGGTTATGGACTAGAAGGCGCGATTAATGATGCTAAAGCAGGAAGAATTATAAGAAATGTAATTAGACCAAATTTTCAAGCAAAAGATTATGACAAGGGCATCAGAGATGCTTTTGATAGCATTATTTATTACATTGGTGAAGAATATAACGTAAAGATTCAGGATATAGATCCTAATGAATTAGGACTTGAAGATGATTTTTCAATAAGCCTACCTATGATAATACTAATAATTTTTATTTTTTTAATACTCACATCTAGACTTAATAGATATAGATACTTACATGGCAGAAGAGGAAGAATGTATAGACGAGGACGCAGAAATATATTTTTCGATGATGATGATCCATTCGGCGGCTTCTTTGGAGGTTCTGGCGGATCAGGAGGATTTGGTGGCTTCGGCGGATCAGGTGGTGGCAGCTTTGGCGGCGGATCATCTGGCGGCGGTGGCGCATCTGGATCTTGGTAAAATTTAGATAAAGGAGAATAATTATGGAAGAAAAAAGACAAAGAAGAGGTAGATTTTCACCACTTTTAATTATACTAGTAATAGTAATTGCTCTAGGCGCACTAGTAGCATCTAAGTACAATGGACTAGTTAACAAGCAAGAAAATGTTAATAAAACTTGGGCTGAAGTTCAAACTCAATATCAAAGAAGAGCAGACCTTATACCAAACTTAGTTGAAACAGTAAAAGGTTATGCTAAACACGAAGAGGAAACACTTGAAAACATTGCTAAACTTAGAAGTGGATACACAGATGCAAAAACACCTGAAGATTATGAAAAGCTTGATACAGAGTTAGCTAAAAACATTAACATAGTTGTAGAAAACTATCCAGATTTAAAAGCTAATGAAAATTTCTTAAGCTTACAAGATGAATTAGCTGGAACTGAAAATAGGATAGCAGTTGCAAGACGTGACTTTAATAACGAAGCAACTGAGTTTAATAAATCAGTTAGGACTTTTCCTAACAATATCTTTGCATCGATGCTAGGCTTTGATAAATTTAAAACATTTGAAGCTCAAGCAGGAGCAGAGAACGCACCAAGCGTTGATTTTGGTAAATAATTTAATTAAAAGTCAAACTTTAATCGCGTTTGGCTTTTTCTTGTGTATTATGTAAAATATTTATTTACTTATAGTTATTTTAGTGATATAATAACAACATAAGTAATTTTAAGGAGTGAATTAAGTGAAAGTTAATTTTGACAAAAAAGAAAAAAATAAAGTTTACTTCAATGTAGACGTAGATTGGAAAGAATTTGAGCCTAAGATAGACGAGGCTTATAAGAAGATGAGATCTAAATTCAATATTCCTGGATTTAGAAAAGGCAAAGTGCCTAAGATGATTATTGAACAAAACTATGGTGTTCAAGTATTTTATGATGAAGCTATAAACATTTGCTTGCAAGAAATCTATCCAAAGGCATTAGAAGAACTAGATTTAAAAGTTGTTGATCAACCAGATGTTGATGTAAAAGACTTTAAGGAAAATGAAAAAATCAACTTTACTTTTGAAGTAGAAGTAGTTCCTGAGTTTGAATTACCAAACTTTGAAGAAATGGAAGTTGAAGACGTTAAAGAAGAATTCGATAAAGAAGTAGTGACAAATGAAATCGAAAGATTAAGAAATGAAAATGCTAGATACACTATTGTTGAAGATAGAAAAACTAAAAAAGGCGATATTGTTAAGCTTGATTTCAAAGGATATGTTAATAATGAAGCATTCCAAGGCGGAGAAGCTAAGGATTACGAACTAGAAATTGGTTCTAACTCATTTATTCCAGGCTTTGAAGATCAATTAATTGATAGAGCTATAGGCGAAGAATTTGATGTAAATGTTAAATTCCCTGAAGAATATCATTCTGAAGATTTAAAAGGCAAAGACGCTAAGTTTATTTGCAAGATAAATGAAATCAAGGTTAAAGAATTACCTGAACTTGATGATAACTTTGCTTCAGACGTTTCTGAATTTGATACATTAAAAGAATTCAAAGCTGACCTTAGAAAGAAATTAAAAGCTCAATTCAATGAAATGGTTGATACTCAAAGAGAAAACAAGGTTCTAGATAAAGTTATCGAAGAAACAAAATTTGACGTTCCAAACAGAATGATTGAAGATGAAGTTGAAAATGAGCTTAGAAATTTCCAATACAGATTACAAGCTCAAGGACTTAACTATGATGATTACAAGAAATATACTGGCAAAACAGATGACGAGATTAAAGAAACATTCAAAGAGCCAGCTGAAAAGAGAGTTAAACTTGGTTTAATACTTGAAAAATATGCAAAAGACAATAAGATAAAAGCCACTAAGAGAGATTATGACAAAGAATTGGACAAATTAGCAGAAATGTACAAAGCTGAAGACAAAGAAGAATTTAAAAAATCAATGAGCGAAGGCTCTTTAGAATTTTTAGATAGAGGCATATTAAACTCAAAATCAATAGATGATATAAAGAAAAAAGTAAAATATATTTAATGAGGTGATAAAATGGCATTAATTCCTATGGTTGTAGAACAAAGTTCCAGAGGAGAAAGGTCATATGATATCTACTCAAGGCTTTTAAAAGAAAGAATTATTTTCTTGTCAGGAGAAATACACAATGAGATGGCTGACCTTATAGTTGCTCAGCTATTATTCCTTGAAGCAGAAGACCCTGATAAAGATATACAAATCTATATAAATTCACCAGGAGGTTCAGTATCAGCTGGCTTTGCCATATATGATACAATGCAATATATAAAACCCGATGTATCAACTATATGCGTTGGCTTAGCAGCATCTATGGGTGCCTTCTTATTGGCAGCAGGCGCTAAAGGCAAGAGATATGCCTTACCAAACGCTGATATTATGATTCATCAGCCACTTGGTGGAACACAAGGACAAGCTGAAGATATTCGTATTCAAGCTGAAAAGATTCTTGAAATAAGAAAGAGAATTAATAAGATTTTGTCAGAAAAAACTGGTCAAGATATTGATATTATCAACAGAGATACTGACAGAGACTATTACTTAAATGCTGAAGAAGCAGTTAAATACGGTCTAATAGATAAAGTTATGGAGAAACATTAATAGATGTCTAAATATGATGAAATAAGATGTTCCTTTTGTGGTAAGACTCAAAATGAAGTCAAAAGATTAATTTCTGGACCAAATGTATATATCTGTGATGAATGTATAAACGTTTGCATGGATATTTTGGAAGAAGATCACTTATTAAATGAAGATACTTTTGATTTTGAAGATATGGTTTTACCAACACCAATGGAGATAAAAAAGTCTTTGGATGATTATGTCATCGGACAAGATGACGCAAAAAAGACTTTATCCGTTGCTGTTTATAATCATTACAAGAGAATCACAAAGGATACTGTAGATAAAGATGTAGAGATAAAGAAAAGTAATATATTACTACTTGGTCCAACAGGAAGCGGTAAAACACTTCTTGCTGAGACATTAGCAAGAATACTTAACGTACCATTCGCTATATGTGATGCAACTACTCTTACTGAAGCAGGATACGTTGGAGAAGATGTTGAAAACATCATACTTAAGCTTATTCAAAACGCAAATTATGATATAGATAGAGCTGAAAGAGGCATTATCTATGTTGATGAGATTGATAAGATTGCTAAGAAGAGCGAAAACGTTTCCATTACAAGAGATGTTAGTGGTGAAGGCGTTCAACAAGCGCTTCTAAAAATTTTAGAAGGAACTATTGCCAATGTTCCACCACAAGGCGGAAGAAAGCATCCTCAAGAAGAGTTTATTCAAGTTGATACAAGCAATATACTTTTTATAGTTGGAGGAGCCTTCCAAGGACTTGACGATATCATTGCCAAGAGAACCAATAAAAAATCTTACGGTTTCGGATCAGAAATTTTTGACAAATCAAAACAAAAATCTGAAGCTTTAAAACATGTTGAAAGCGAAGATTTAATGAAATTTGGTCTAATTCCAGAGCTTATTGGTAGACTTCCTGTAACTGTCTCACTTAATGAGCTCAAAGAAGATGATTTGGTTAAGATACTTAGGGAGCCAAAGAACGCTCTTATCAAGCAATATCAAGAGCTTATAAGGATGGACGGCGCTGAACTTGAATTTACTGACGATGCAGTTAGAAGGATAGCTCAAAAAGCTATTGAAATGAAGACTGGTGCAAGAGGACTAAGGAGCATTATCGAAAAAGTAATGCTTGATATAATGTATGAACTTCCATCTAAAAAGTACAATGGAACTTTAAAAATTGATGCTTCTATTATAGATGGAAAGAAAAAATTAACTTATCCAAACGAGGATAAAGGAAAAGAAGAAAAAATTGTTTCATAGATAAAGCAGACTGCTTATTTAGAAGCTTAATAAGGCCGGACATAATTGTTTCGGCCTTTTATTAAAGGAGAAAGATATGGATAATTATGAAGAAATAATCGATAATTTTTCATTTGATGATGACTATGGAGAAGATGGAATCAAGGCTCCAATCGTTTCTATAGAGAACTTAAATCTAGTTAGTAATAACTTTTACAGTGTAAATTTAGATAATGAAGACTTGGTAAATTCTATTGCTAAAGCATCTAAGACTAATGGCATATTTGCTGTTTATCAGCTAAAAGCAAACAGAAAGACTATATCTAGTACTAAGTCTGTCTACGAAATTGGCGTACTTGCTGAGATTGAATCCATAGTTCCAAATAATAAATATATGAAGATGAACTTTAGAACTCTTTCTAAGGTTTATTTAAGTGATGTTTTTAAGAGCGATGGCATTGTTTATGGTCATCTTATTAAATTAAATGATGAGAATGACTATTCATTTGACAATCCTGAAAATATTACATATTCTGGAGTTGTTAAAAGTGCTCTTGACAAGTTAAATGCCTTGATTATGGAGAATCAATCAAGTAAAGACAGGATAGAGCCAAATACTGTAGATTATAATGTATTTTTGGATAGTATATTCTCAAGACTAGATATTGACAAAAAAATTACTCAAGAATATATCAATGCTAACGATAAAAAAGAAAGAACTAAGATAGTTATTGATACTATAAATAAATCCATAGTTACTGTAGAAGTATTAAAAACACTGCAAGATAAAACTAAAGATGCTATGGACAAAAATCAAAAAGATTACATCCTTCATGAGCAATTAAAAATTATTAAAAATGAACTAAATGCTGATAAATCAGGAGCTAAAAATATTTTCGATGCTTATAGAAATGATATCAAAAAGCTAAAAGCTCCAAAAGAAGTTGAGGAGAAGGCTTTTAAGGAGATAGAAAAGCTCGAGCAAACACCACTAACATCGCCTGATTATCCTTCAACGCTTCAATATATTGAGCTAATTAAGGATCTTCCTTGGAACACTAGAACTAAGGATACAAAAGATTTAAAACTAGCTAAGGAAATCCTTGACAGAGATCACTATGGCTTAAAAGATGTTAAGGACAGGATACTTGAGTACCTTGCAATACTTAATAATAAGAAGGCTATAAAGGGATCAATAATTTGTTTTGTTGGTCCTCCAGGAGTTGGTAAGACTTCTATTGCTAATTCTATAGCGAATGCAACTAATAGAAATTTTGTTAGGATGTCACTAGGCGGCATCAAGGATGAAGCTGACATTAGGGGCCACATGAGGACTTATGTGGGATCTATGCCAGGAAGAATAATTTCTTTAATGAAGAAGGCTAGGTCAAAAAATCCAGTATTTTTATTTGATGAAATTGATAAGATTGGCCAAGACTTTAGAGGAGATCCATCAAGCGCCTTACTAGAAGTGCTTGACAGCTCACAAAATAGTGATTTTACTGATAGATACTTAGAGCTTCCTTATGATTTATCAGAAGTTTTATTTATTACAACTGCAAATTCGTTAGATACTATACCAGAAGCCTTACTAGATAGACTTGAAATTATAAGGATAGAAGGCTATACTGACGAAGAAAAACTTAATATAGCTAAAAAATATCTAGTACCAAAATCTTTAGAAAATGCTGGACTAAATAAAGATGCGATAAAATTTGAAGATGAAGCACTTTATAGACTTATCGATAATTACACAAGAGAGTCTGGTGTGAGAGAGCTTGAAAGAAAAGTTCAATCTATAATTAGAAAATTAGTTTATAAAAAATATATGGAAGATGATTTAATCAAAAAAGTTGATGTAAAAACTGTTGATAAATTATTAGAAGGACCAATATTTGAATATAACTTAGTTGACAAAAAAGATAGTGTTGGCAAAGCTGTGGGACTTGCTTGGACTAGGGTAGGTGGCGATACCATAAACGTAGAGGCGCAATTAATGCCGGGCGATGGTAAATTAAATATTACTGGTAATCTTGGAAAAGTTATGCAAGAATCTTGTCAATTAGCCATCAGCTACTTAAAGGCAAATTATGAATATTATAATATTGATAAGAAAAAGTTTAAAGACTTTGATATACATGTTCACGTTCCAGAAGGAGCCATACCAAAGGATGGTCCAAGCGCTGGTATTACAATAACTACAGCGATATTATCTGCACTTACAGATCAAAAGATTAACAGATACTTTGCAATGACAGGCGAAATTACACTTTTAGGAAACGTACTTGCAATTGGCGGGCTAAAAGAAAAGGCTCTTGCAGCTAAGAGAATGAAGATAAAGGACCTTATACTTCCAATGGAAAATAAAAAGGACTTTGAAAAACTTCCAAAAAATATTAAAGAAAGCTTAAATGTACACTATGTTAATAATTTTAAAGAACTTAGTAAAATTATATTTATAGATGGTGATAAAGATGCTTAAGATTAATGAACCATTCCTAGAGAGGATGGCTGTTGATGAGAAAAGTTATCCAAAAGATGGACTTAAAGAAATCGTTTTAGTTGGCAGAAGTAATGTTGGAAAGAGCTCATTTATAAATGCACTTACTAACAGAAAAAAACTTGCATATACATCATCTTCACCAGGAAAGACTAGAACCATAAACTTTTATAATATTGATAATATGTTTAGAATTGTTGACCTTCCCGGATATGGTTATGCTAAGATATCGATGAGCGAAAGGGAAAAATGGAAGAAAATTATCGAAGAGTACCTTGTTAAATCACAAAATATTGCTTTAATCTGTCAAATAATTGATGTTAGGCACGAGCCAACAAAATTAGATTTGATGATGTATGATTATATTCAATCAACAGGTACTGATTATCTCATCATTGCTAATAAGCTTGATAAACTAAAATCATCACAGATATTAAAACAAATTAGCATTATTAAGAAATCTTTAATTAATCTTGAAAAGGATAGCTTAATACCATTCTCCTCGCAAGATAAAAGGGGAGTAAAAGAAGTTTTAAATAAATTTGAGGAAATAATCTAATAATTAAGGCGATCGTTTTGATCGTCTTTTTTATAACGCAAAAAGGTCAAGCAATAATGCCTGACCTTTTTATGTACTAGGTACATATTGATAAAAACCGAATCGTTTCAGCTTTTAAATTTTAGTTACATTTTAGTAAACATGTCTTTACCAACACCGCAAACTGGGCATACCCAATCATCAGGGATGTCTTCGAAAGCTGTTCCTGGAGCTATACCTCCGTCTGGATCACCAACTTCAGGATCATAAACGTAACCGCATGCATCGCATTCGTATTTGTCCATAATGCTACCTCCTTCCTTTCGAGATATTTATACCCAAAAGATATTATTTCTAACAATATGTTATTAATTTATTTTAGCGGGTATAAATAGACTAGTAGAGGAATGATATAATGTATAAATTTTATGGAACGGTATCTTCAAATATTGAGAGTGTTGAAGTATTTGTTGACAGAATAGTAGAAAATCTATATGAGTATCTGCCTAATGAAATGATTTTTAACATTAGGCTTGTTCTTAATGAGCTTTTGTTAAATTCAGCATCACATGGCAATCAATACAGCAAGGACAAGAAGGTTAAACTATACATATCAATAGATAATGAGACTATCAAATTAAGAGTAGAGGATGAGGGCGCTGGCACTTTAAGTATTTGTTCAAACAAAGAAGTTTGTAATCTTGGAGGAAGAGGTCTTAAGATAGTTGAGGCTTTGACGGATAAAGTGGCTAGACTCGACCATGGAATAAAGTGCACTATTTTTTCAAGCTTTCTTGATCATAGGAGCTAAAATACTTGTAATTATTATAAAAAAGTATTATAATAAAAGGTAGTGTTTAGGAGGAATAATATGTTAAGAGAAGATTTAAGAAATATAGCAATCATAGCTCACGTTGACCATGGCAAAACAACCCTAGTTGACCAAATGCTTAGACAATCAGGTACATTTAGAGAAAATCAAGTTGTACAAGACAGAGTTATGGACTCTGGTGACCTTGAAAAAGAGCGTGGAATTACTATACTTTCAAAAAATACAGCCGTTATACATAACGGTAAAAAGATAAATATCATAGATACACCAGGCCATGCTGACTTCGGAGGAGAAGTAGAGAGAGTTTTAAAGATGGTTAATGGTGTTGTTTTAGTTGTTGATGCTTTTGAAGGACCTATGCCACAAACAAAATTTGTATTAAAGAAGGCATTCGAACTTAATCTACCTGTTATAGTTTGTATAAACAAGATAGATAGACCAGAAGCTAGACCAGTTGAAGTTGTTGATGAGGTTTTAGATTTATTTATAGAATTAGGCGCTGAAGATGAAGCACTAGAAGCACCTTTTATCTTTGCATCAGCTAAAAAAGGGTATGCTACAAATCAAGTTACTATAGAAAAAGATAATATGGATGATTTATTCGATGCAATTATTGAGCATATACCAGCTCCTGAATCCAATGAAGAAGAGCCACTACAATTACTTATATCTACTATCGATTACAATGACTATGTAGGTAGAATCGGTATAGGTAAAATTGAAAGAGGTACTATTAAAAATGGTGCTGAGGCTGTCTTAGTTAATAAGCTTCATCCAGAAATGAAAAGAAAAGTTAAGATAGGTAAATTATATGAGTTCATTGGTCTTGATAAGGTCGAAACAAATGAGCAAAAGGGCGGGGCAATTGTTGCCGTTACTGGTATTGAAGATATATCTATAGGCGACACTATAGCTGATCCTGAATGTCCAGAAGCTCTTGACTTTGTTAAAATCTCTGAGCCAACCATCTCTATGAATTTCATAGTAAATGATTCACCATTTGCAGGAAGAGAAGGTAAATATGTAACATCAAGACAAATAAAAGCAAGACTTGAAAAAGAATTACAATCAAATGTATCTTTAAGAGTTGAAGAAACTGATTCGACGGATGCATTTAAGGTATCAGGAAGAGGGGAGCTTCACTTATCAGTTTTAGTTGAAACAATGAGAAGAGAAGAATATGAGCTTCAATTATCAAAACCACAAGTATTATTTAAAACTGATGAGAACGGCAAAAAACTTGAGCCAATGGAAAAAGTTACTGTAGACGTATCTGAAGAATTTGTTGGAGCAGTTATAGATAAATTATCAAGAAGAAAAGCTGAATTACAAGAGATGAAAGAAAACTCAGCTGGCTACTCGAGACTTATATTTAAAATGCCTGCAAGAGGCTTAATTGGATATAGAAGCGAGTTTATGACTGATACACACGGTGAAGGCATTATTAACTCAATCTTTTTGGGATATGAGCCATACAAGGGAGAAATACCTACAAGAACAACTGGCTCACTTATTGCTTTTGAAACTGGTGTAGCATCAAGCTATGGACTAAATATAGCTCAAGGAAGAGGTATATTATTTATTGGACCACAAACTGAAGTTTATGAAGGCATGGTAGTTGGAGAAAATCCAAAGGGCCTTGATATAGAAGTTAACGTTACTAAGAAAAAACAAATGACAAATACAAGAGCTGCAGGCTCAGATGATGCAATCAGACTTAGCCCTCCAAGAATACTATCACTTGAAGAAGCACTTGAATTTATTGAAGATGACGAACTTATTGAAGTAACACCAAAGTCTATAAGAATAAGAAAGAAAATACTAGATACTAATAAGAGGTACAAATCAAAGAATACTAAGAAATAGGAGATAATGCGATGGATATCTCATTACAAGTTTTGATAGGTTATATATTAAACTTGCTTTTAGGATTGTTTATTGTTTTTAAGGAAAGAAAGAATATAAAGTCAACATGGCTGTGGTTAATGATACTACTGTATTTGCCATTTGTTGGCTTTATACTTTATATGTTCTTTGGCCTTGATTACAGAAAAATGAAAACTTTTGATGAAAAGATGATGCTTGATCAGAAAGAGAAAAAAATTGTTGAAAATCAAAAGAAATTTTTTGCGCTTACAAAGTCTGAGGATTTAAATTCAGATCAAAAAGAGCTTATAAATTTGTGCCTATCAACATGCGATGCTACTTTTACTGATTATAATGATGTAAAATTTTATTTCGATGGAAAAGATAAATTTAAAGATTTATTTGAAGACGTAATTAAGGCTCAAGAGTATATTTATATAGAATATTATATTTTTAAGACAGATAAATTAGGAAGAAAGTTTATCAATCTTCTAAATCAAAAGCTTAAAGAAGGGGTAGAAGTTAGAATCTTAGTTGATGCTGTTGGATCAAGAAGCATTAGAAAGAAGTATTTTAGAGAATTTAAAAAGCTTGGAGGACAGATTGACTCATTCTTTCCATTGTTCTTCTCTAAATTTACAACAAGATTTAACTATAGAAATCATAGAAAGATAGTTATAATAGATGGTAAAATCGCATATAGTGGCGGTTTTAACGTCGGCAATGAATATATAAGCAAAAGTAAAAAATTTGGTTTCTGGAGAGATACTCATTTTAGACTAACAGGGGATATAGTTGAAGAGTATTTAAGAAGGTTTAACTTTGATTATAGATTTGCAACTGGAATTAAAGCTGATGGAGAATATTATAAAGACCATGATGAGAAGACTTTAAACAGTATGCAGCTTGTAACCTCAGGACCAGACTCAATGTTTGAAAACATAAAGAACGTTTATCTAAAAATGATAAGTACTGCAAAAACTAGACTTTGGATACAAAGTCCGTACTTTATTCCGGATGATTCAATATTTGAGGCGATAAGGATAGCTGCTTTATCAGGTGTTGATGTTAGAATAATGATACCAAATAAACCTGATCACATCTTTGTTTATTGGGCAACACTAAGTCATGTAGGACAGCTATTAGAAGATAACATCAAGGTATATCAATATGAGAACGGTTTTTTACATTCTAAGCAAGTTATAAAAGATGATGATATATGTACAGTTGGAACAGCTAATTTTGATATTAGAAGTTTTTCACTAAATTTTGAAGCTAATCTAATATTTTATGATCAAAATACAAATAAACTACTTAGCGAACAGTTTTTGAAAGATATTGAAAAATCATCTTTATTAACACTTGAAAAGTATAATAAGAGAAGTAGAATCGTTAAAATAAAGGAATCAATATCAAGATTATTATCACCAGGACTATAATTTATAGTCCTTTTTATTGTATAAATACTAATTAAACTATAAAAAATATCTATGTTTATCATATAAAACCTTGCTTAAATAAAGAATATGTGGTATAATAACTTTAAGCGTGATGCTTAAAACCAATAAAATTTAATAGGAGGTGTTTTAAGTTTGGATAAGTTTTTATCAGGCGAAGTATTGATTGCAGCTCTTCTTGCAATAGTAGTCGGAGCTATCATAGGATATATACTTAGAAAGATTATAGGCGAAAAGAAGATTAAAAGCGCTGAAATTGAATCAAGTAGAATTATCGAAGAAGCAAAGACAAAGGCAAGTCAAGAGGCAAAAGAAAAGATACTATCCGCTAAAGAAGAAATTCACAAACTAAGAAATGACCTCGACAAAGAAGCAAAAGAAAAAGAAATCGAACTGAAAAAATCGGAAAAAAGATTGATCAACAAAGAAGAAAATCTTGATAAGAGAACACAATCTTATGAAAAGAAAGAAGAACAACTTAAAAACAAGATGAACTCATTAAGCAAGAAGGAAGAAGAAGTTGAACAATTAATTGAAGAAAGAAGAAAAGAAGTTGAGCGCGTTTCTAAAATGACTACTCAAGAGGCTAAAGACATAATCTTGGATGAAGTTAAGAAAGAAATGACTCACGAGTGTGCTGCTTATATTAGGCAAGCAACTTACGATGCAAAAGAAGAAGCACAAAAGAATGCTAGAGAAATCATAGCAGATGCTATTCAAAAGAACGCTTCAGACTATGTAACTGAAGTTAGTGTCAATGTTGTTAATCTACCAAATGATGAGATGAAGGGAAGAATCATCGGTAGAGAAGGTAGAAATATAAGAACACTAGAAACTTTAACTGGGGTAGATCTAATTATAGACGATACACCGGAAGCAGTAGTATTATCAAGTTTTGACCCAATTAGAAGAGAGATTTGCAAAATTGCTTTGGAAAAACTTATAGCTGACGGAAGAATTCATCCAGCTAGGATTGAAGAGATGGTCAACAAGGCTAAGGTCGAGGTAGAGACAGTTATAAAAGAAGAAGGAGAAAGAGCCGTTATCGAAGCTGGTGTACGTAACTTACATCCTGAGCTAGTAAAACTATTAGGTAGACTTAAATTTAGAACAAGTTATGGTCAAAATGTTCTAGAACATTCTATAGAAGTTGCTAAAATATCAGCAACTATTGCAGAAGAGCTAGGAGCAGACATAAGACTTGCTAGAAGAGGAGGTTTACTTCATGATATAGGTAAATCCATTGACCAACAAATGGAAGGAAGTCATGTTGAAATAGGTGTAAATGCTTGCAAGAGATATAAGGAAAACAAAGAAGTTCTAAACATTATCGGTTCACACCATGGCGATGAAGAACCTACAACAGTCGAAGCTGTTATAGTTCAAGCCGCAGATGCAATATCCGCTGCAAGACCAGGTGCTAGAAGAGAAACATTAGAATCATACATCAAGAGACTAGAAACACTAGAAGGTATAGCAAACTCATTCGAAGGTATCGAAAAATCTTATGCTATACAAGCTGGTAGAGAAATTAGGATAATGGTTAAACCTGAAGTTATAGATGAAGATAAAATGCTTTTAATGAGCCGCGATATTGCTAAACAAATTGAAGAAAATTTGGAATATCCAGGTCAAATAAAAGTTACTGTCATTAGAGAAACAAGAAGTACTGATTACGCTAAATAGTATTTAAATAAAATGTGTAGATGAAATGTCTACACATTTTTTGTTTGTCTAAATAATAAATAATAAAGTATAAATTATAAATTTATACTAAAAGTAAATATCTATAATTATAAAATTTGATAAAAAAGTTTTGACATTTATATAAAAGGGTGGTATAATAGAAATAAATAAAATGTCGCTAAATATAAATTTAGTGACATAAATACATAATATCGAAAGGGGCTCCAAATATATGGCAATTACACAAAAAAATGATCCTAACTATATAAAAGACTTTTTAGGATATTTAAAATCAGTTAAAGGTTTATCTGTTAATACTATCCAAAGTTATTATTACGACTTAAAATCTTTCCTTAACTTTGTCGCTATTCGTCTAGAAATTTTAGATCAAAACGATGAATATTATTATACATCTGTCACTATTGATGATATTAAAAGGCTTCAAATTAATGACCTATATGCTTTTATATCCTATGCTGATGAAGATCTTGATAATACTAATTATGGTAAATATAGAAAAGCTGCTGTAGTTCATGCTCTATACTCTTATCTAATGAAGGTTAATCTAATTGATAATAACGTTGCAAATGAATTAGAAATGCCTAAAATTGATCAGCGTCTACCCATATATTTAACTCTAAATCAATGCGAAACACTATTAAATACTATTATGAAAAATGAAAATAATGAAATGCGTAATCGTGATTATGCCATAATTATGCTGTTTTTAAACTGCGGTTTACGTATTTCTGAGCTTACTAGCCTTAATTTAGACTCTATTAATGAGAATAGATACATCAATGTAGTTGGTAAAGGCAATAAAGAAAGACAATTATATTTAAATGATGCTACTTTTAGTGCAATAAAGGACTATATAGAACTAAGACCAAAAGATGTCAAAGAAAGCGATAAACACGCCCTATTCATCTCTCAAAAGAAGGTTCGTATGTCAAATCGCGCAGTTCAGTACATGTTTGATAAGTATTTACTGGAGGCTGGTCTTGATAAAAATAAGTTTACTGTGCACAAATTAAGACATACTGCCGCTACCCTTATGTATAAGTATGGCTCGGTTGATATAAGGTCACTTCAAGAGATACTTGGCCATACATCAGTTGCCACAACACAGATATATACACATCTTGATAACAGTACTCTTAAGAAATCAATTGAAAATAATCCACTTGCCAATAGAAAAAAGTATTAGATTCGCTCTAATACTTTTATTTTTCTCATATTATATTATAAGGATATCTTCCCTGCGTCTACTAGGTCTTGTAAGGCTATCATAAGGCCTAATTTACCTTGTTCTAATGACATTGATCCTTGGAAATATGCGATATATGGCTCTCTTATCGGACCATCTGCTGATATCTCTATGGAAGAGCCATCTATAAAGCTACCAGAAGCCATGATTATCTTGTTCTCATAGCCGGGCATGTCCCAAGGCTCAGGTGTTAAGAATGAGTCAACGCAAGCTGCTTTTTGTATTGATTTACAGAACTTAATAAGTATATCTGGATCTTTGAACTTTATTGCGCAAACTATGTCTGATTTGTGCTCGTCAAATTCTGGTGTACAATCAAAGCCAAGCTTTTTAAATACATAAGAAAATAAACTTTGTGTCTTTAATGCTTCACATACTACTCTTGGAGACATGTATAAGCCTTGTAGTGTTGTTCTAAGAGTTCCGTAAGATAAGCCAAGTTCTTTACCCAAGCCAGGCGCATATAAGCGGTCTGCAGCTAGCTCTATTAAATCTTTTCTACCTACTAAGTAGCCACCTCCTAAACTTATGCCGGCACCAAGATTTTTAAGAAGTGATCCAGCTATGATATCTGCGCCGATATCTGTTGGTTCAATACTGTCAGTAAATTCACCATAACAATTGTCATACATGATAACAATGTCCGGATGCTTATCTTTAAACTTAAGCATATCATCTTTTATTGCGTGTAGATTGATAGCTTTTCTAAATTCGTATCCAATCGACCTTTGCACAACAATTGCTCTGGTATTTTTACTTATTTTCGCTTCTAAGGCCTCAAAATCAATCGTAGCGCCTTTTAGTTCTACTTGGCTATACATTATACCTTTCTTCATTAAAGAGTCACTTAAATCGCCAACTAAGCCTATACTTTTTTGTATAGTGTCATAAGGAGCTCCAGTAACGTATATAAATTCATCTCCGTAGTTTAAAACTGAAGCAAGCATTATATATATAGCGTGAGTGCCTGAAACTATAGAAGTTCTTACTAAAGCATCTTCTGCATTAAAGATGTCTTTGAAAATCTCTTCAATTTTATCTCTACCGATGTCACCATAACCGTAGCCAGTAGCAAAATAAAAGTCTGATGCAGCTAGGTTATTTTTTTGCATGGCATGTATAACCTTTATTTGATTAATCTCTTTATTCTTTTCATATTCTTTATATGTTTCACTCAATTCATCACTTGCGTCATTAACTAAATTTATGACAGCGTCTGACAAATCGTACTTTTTGTAAATATTATTCATTCTTCCACCTTTTTTTAATATCTTTATATATTGTTTGGACTGTTTGCTCTATATCATCAAAGTTCATATCAATGAAATTAGCTTCGCCTTCACGTCTAAACCATGTTAATTGTCTTTTTGCATAGTTCCTAGACTTTTGCTTGATAAGTTCAACAGCTCTTTCATAAGTAATTTCTCCTTGTAGATAGCTTATAAGTTCTTTATATCCAATAGCTAAAAGAGCTCTATTTGAAGCGATTTCATTTGGACTCATATCCTTGATAATGTATTTAACTTCATTTAAAAGACCAGCTTCAAGCATTTTGTCGACTCTTTTGTTTATTCTATCGTATAAAAGTTCTCTATCTGTTTGAAGTATATATATAAGCTTATCATAGTCATCATTGTATTCTCTGAAATTTTTATTTTCTTCGCTGTACTTGTTGCCACTCTTATATATAACCTCTAAAGCTCTAATGATCCTAAAAGTATCGTTTATGCTGAGCTTTTCTGCACATTCTGGATCTAGCTCTTTTAATTTATTATATAAATATTCATTGCCATATTTATTTGCATCATTATTTATTTTTTCTCTAAGCTCTTTATCTTCAGCTTCGCTGCTAAAATCAAGCTTATATAATAAGGAATTAATATATAAACCTGTTCCACCTATGATTATAGGGATTATTCCACGCTCATTCATATCACTAATTAGCTTTTTTGCCTTCTTTTGATAATCGTATACAGAGAAATTATCATGAATGCTAACTTCATCTATCATGTGATGCTTAACGTCAGACATCTCTTCATCAGTAACTTTTGCTGTACCTATGCTCATTTCTTTATATATTTGCATTGAGTCTGATGAGATTATCTCAGCATTTTCAAGTTTTTTAGCAAGCTCAACAGCGACCTTTGATTTACCAATACCAGTCGGGCCTGAAATTACTATTATTTTTTCTTTCATTATTGTATCCTAAAAAACATCTTTTCAATCATATTCTTCTTCAGTATAACCATACTTGGTCTACCGTGAGGACATGTTGTCGGATATTTACATTTCTTAAGGTCTTCAATAAGTTTGTCTATCTCGATGTTTGATATTTTATCTCCAGCTTTGATAGCGTTTTTACAAGCATACTTCATAATCTTTTCAACCTTATAGTCATAGATATTAGTTTTTTCATCATCAAGTATACCGATTATATCTTTAATTAAGTCTAGGCTATAATTACCACCAAATATTATAGGCATACTTCTAACAACTACATTATGATCAGGATATATATCTATAGTAAAACCAAACTTATTAAGTAGAGCCATATTTTCTTTTATAGTTTCTTCTTCGTTAACTGTTAGTTTCACTGGAGAGACAGCTTCTATAAACTGTGAATTTACCTTAGAATTTCTAAACTTTTCAGTGAACTCTTCATATAATATCCTCTCATGAGCAGCATGTTGATCAATCATAACAACGAAGTCGTTATTGTAGTCATAAAGCAGTATAAAAGTATTGAACAAAACGCCTTCTATCTTATACGCGTCAAGTATATTGATATCGTCCATAAGTATTTTATTATTATCTTCTTTAGCTTCATCATCAAATATTAAAAACTCTTCATAATTTTGTTTAGATTCTTTAATATTATTATTTCTATCTTGCAATAAATTTATGTCATTTATGAACTCTTCATCATCAAAAACTGGTATATCTGCATTATTTTCATCTAAATTATTTATTTCACCCTCAGTAAATTCATCGTCATATATATCATCATTAGATTTAGCATAATTTGTATTATCTATATCATTAATATCCTCTTCATAAGTAATTTTTACTGCATCATCACTTTTTTCTTCATCTTTTTCCACTATATTTAGCTTAGTCTCCTCTTCCCTTTCATCTTTTTTATCTGAAAAGGCAATTTTAAGCTCAACATCATTATTTATTATACGTTTTAGATTTGAGTTTAATAAGACTAGTAGCTCATCCATATCTTGTATTTTAACTTCAGTCTTAGCTGGATGTATGTTAACATCAAGCATACTTGGGTCTATATCTATAAATAAGAAAAAGACTGGAAATCTATTTAGTGGTATAGTAGATTTATACGCTTCGTTTATTACTTTATTAATAGTTTCATTCCTAACAGTTCTATTGTTTATATATAAAAGCTGATTCTTTTTATTGCTTCTATATAGAAGATTATTTGAAATATATCCTCTAATTTTAAATTTATCGCTACTAATATTAACTTCTTTCATATTAATAGCCGTATCATAGCCATAAAGACTGTTAATCCTTTCGTATAAGCTTTGATTACTAAATAAATCAAAGATGACCTTATCATTATTCATATATTTAAAGCCAATAGCTGGATTTGCTATAGCAAGTTTATAAAGAAGATCATTTATAAGATTTGATTCATAAGTATCTTTCTTCAAAAACTTCTTTCTTGCAGGAATATTATAGAAGATATCTTCGACAATGATTGATGTGCCTTTATTGGTGGATATATTTTCTATCCTTTTATTCCCATTAAAAAAGCTTATTTTAGAGCCAATCTCTTCTTCTTCAGTCTTGCTTATCAAGCTAACATTGCTTATAGCCTTGATGCTCGCCAAAGCTTCGCCTCTAAAGCCCATAGTGTGTATCCTATACAAATCATCAACATTTTCGATTTTGCTTGTAGAGTGCTTAATAAAGGCAAGATTAACGTCTTCTCTGTTAATTCCGCTGCCATTATCAGAAATTGATATCTTTCTCTTGCCACCATCATATATCTTGATAATGATATTAGTAGCGCCAGCATCTATTGAATTTTCAACAAGTTCTTTGACAACTGAGACTGGTCTTTCTATAACCTCGCCAGCAGCTATCTTATCAACAGTTTCTTTTGATAATACTTTTATCATCTAATCACCTATTTTTTTTGCTTTTTCAATTATCTTATTTAACTCGTTTAGAGCATCCATTGGAGTCATTGAATTTATGTTTATAGCCTTGATTGAATCTACATAAGATCTGTATTTGTATTCATCTAAGCTAATATTTGTACTTTCTTTCTCTTTTTTTCTAACACTTAGGTCTTGGTATTCAAGTCTATCCATCATCTCTTGAGCGCTTGAAATAACGTCATCATTGATACCGCTAAGCTTTGCTACATATATACCGTAGCTTTTATCTTGCGCTTCATTCTTTATCTTTCTTAAAAATATTAAATCTTCGCCATCTTCTAATATATCCATAGATATTTGCTCAACATTTTTAAAGCCTTCAGTTAAATGAGGTATTTCGTGGTAATGAGTACTGAAAATTGTTTTAGCCTTGATTTTCTTAGATATATACTCAAGTATTGCAAAGGCTATGGATAAGCCATCGTTAGTGCTAGTGCCTCTACCAACTTCGTCTAGAACGATGAAACTATCTTTTGTAGCAAATTTTAATATTTCATTTACTTCTTTCATCTCAACCATAAAAGTTGAGTTACCTCTTGATATATCATCTGAAGCACCTATCCTAGTAAATATCCTATCTACAATAGGTAGTTTCGCTTCACTCGCTGGAACGAAGCTTCCTATTTGATTTAGATATAAAGATATTGCAATCTGCCTCATATAAGTCGATTTACCGCTCATATTTGGCCCTGTGATGACTTTTATATACTTATTGGTATCAAAGTATGCATCGTTCTCTATAAAGGCTGTATCTTTGAGGTTCTTCTCAATTACAGGATGTCTTGAATTTTTTAGTACAAGATTGTCATCAGATATACTTGCTCTTACATATTTATTTTTTCTTGCAATATATGCAAGATTAACTATAAAATCAAGATAAGCAATTTTTTCACTTAAATTTTTTATTCTAGATAAGCTATCTAATAATTTATTCTTTATATCATTAAATAACTCTTTTTCAAGCGATTCAAATTTATCTTTCGCTGTAAGTATCTCTGTTTCAAGCGCCTTAAGCTCTTCGGTAATAAATCTTTCACTATTAACAAGAGTAGCTCTCTTAATAAAGTAGTCTGGAACCATATTTAAATTTGATTTAGTTACTTCGTAGAAATATCCAAGAATTTTATTGTATTTTATTTTAAGATTTTTAATTTTAGTATTTTTTCTATCTTTATCCTCAAGTAAAAGTATTTCCTTTAAAGAATCATTTTGAAGGCTTCTGTATTTATCAAGCTCTGAGTTGTAATTAAGCTTAATTATATAGTCACTATCCATAGAATCTATAGCGATATCTATAAGCTTAACTATGTCATCTAAGGCAAAAAATTTAAAATTATTTCGAATATTTTCATCTTTTATAAGCGCTACAGCATTTTCAGAATATATAATGTAGTCTTTAAGCCTTAGCATATCCTGTTTTGTAACAGTCATCTCATTGATTCTGTTAGAAATTCTGTCTACGTCACGAATATTTTTAAGATAATTTCTAATACCAGTCATTTCTATTTCATTTTTATAAAAATACTCTACTAAATCAAGTCTTTCGTTTATATCACTAGCGTTAATAAGTGGCTTAAGCATAGCATTTTTGAGATATCTAAGACCCATAGCCGTTTTGGTATCATTAAGTATATCAAATAAAGTTTTTGACTTAGTATTGTATGATGAATCTATCTCAAGATTTAGTCTAGTTTGATCATCTAGAATCATGGTTTTAACATCATCATTGATATTTTCAAATTTAAAATGCTTCAAATCATTTTTTTGAGTATATTCAAGATAAGATATAAGATAATATATAGCAATTATCTTTCTATAATCATTTTTCTTAAGATTTATATTGTGATTTTCTTTTAAGATAGATATGATATCATCAAGATTATTATCAATCTTATAAGTCTTTACATATTCTAGTGACTTTTTGCCGAAATACTTAATAAGGTTTTCAAGTTCTGGATAATCATCATTAATAAAAACTTCGGCAACATTATACTTGAATATGCTGTCAACTATGTCATAAACGCTGCTCTTAAGCTTATAATCATGAGCATCGATATCACCAGTTAAGTAGTCACACTTAACTATTGATGCACCCATATCGTCAATATAAAGGTAAATTATATATTTATTAAGTTCTTCTCCGCTTGATGAAGTACCTGGTGTAACTATCTTAACAATATCTCTTTTGACAAGGCCTTGAGCTAGCTTTGGGTCCTCAACTTGATCAACTATAACAACTTTTTTACTCATTTGACCAAGTTTATTGATATAAAAATCAACTGCTTTAGCTGGCACACCGCACATAGGAGCTCTCTCATCTAGTCCGCAGTCACGTCCTGTTAAGACTAAATCAAGCAGCTCGCTCGCTTCAATCGCGTCGTCAAAAAACATTTCAAAAAAATCACCAATCCTATACATAACTATAGCATCTTGATTCTTTTCCTTAAGTTCTACATACTCCCTCATCATAGGAGATAATTTGTCTTTATCTATCTTCAACTTTCTCACCATTTAAAGAAAATGATTTAACATCATTTATTTTTACTTTAACAATATTGCCAATGTCTTCCTCATTAGCTTTAAAGTTAACTAATTTAAACTCTTCAGATCTACCTGAGTAGAAATTGTCATCTTTTGAAGAAGTTCCTTCTACTAATACATTAAGTGTTTTGCCTAAATATTTTTTATTTTTTTCTAAGCTAATATCGTTTTGCACTTCAATAAGTCTTTGTAGTCTTGCATTTTTAATATCATCAGGAACTTGATTTTTCATCTTAGCAGCAAGAGTACCAGGTCTAGTTGAGTATATAAAAGTAAATGCTTGATCATAGCCTACCCTTTTAATTAAATCAATGGTATCATCAAAATCAGTATCACTTTCATCAGGAAATCCAACGATGATGTCTGTTGATAAGGCTATATCTCTTTTTAGAGACTTTATCATATCAATTTTTTCTAAATAATCTTCTCTAGTATACTTTCTATTCATAAGCTTAAGTATTCTATCAGAGCCTGATTGCACAGGTATATGCAAAAATGGCATTAACTTATCTATCTCATCAAAAGCATATATAAGTTCTTTAGATATATCCTTAGGATGCGATGTCATGAATCTGATTCTTTCAAGCCCATCTATATCAGCAATTTTATATATAAGTTCAGCAAAAGAAATTTGAGGGTCTAAAGTTTTTCCATAAGAGTTAACATTTTGTCCAAGTAGAGTTACTTCTTTAACGCCACTATTAACAAGATGCTTGACTTCAGCGATTATATCTTTTGCGTCTCTTGATACCTCCCTGCCTCTTGTGTATGGTACAATGCAATATGTACAAAAATTATCGCAACCATACATAATATTGACATAAGATTTGAAATTATATTTTCTATTTTGGCCAATTGTTTCTCTTGTCTTTAGATTAATGGAATCAATGTTAACAACTTGTTTTTTAGTAGATAGATGCTCTTCAAGCAAATCTTCTAATATTGCAATGGAATTAGTTCCAAATATGATATCTACATGCTTGAACTTATCTTCTAAGAATTGTCTCGATGAGTCGATTTCCATAACACAGCCGCAAACCATGATAATCTTTTCTAAATTTTTAGCTTCCATTGTATGTTTTAAATCACCAAGATTACCTATAAGTTTATTTTCAGCGTTTTGTCTGACGGCACAGGTATTGAATATGACTATATCAGCATCCTCCATATTGTTAGTCTCTACAAAACCTTCTTTAGATAAAATCCAGCTTATGGATTCGCTGTCGCGTTCATTCATTTGGCAGCCATAAGTTCTAATCATAAAACTTGGTGATTTATTGTATTTATTTTGATAATCATTTATATATTTTAATATACTTTTCAATATTTGTCTAACTCCTAACTAATTAAAGGCACGCCTAGGCGTGCCTTTAAAAATCAATTATTATTGTTCTTCAGATTCAGAATTTTCTATTGCATTTTTAAATAACGCACCCATATCTTCAGATAAATCATCTTCTTGTACAGGTAACTCTTTTGCTTCAGCTTCCTTTACTTCGTGTTTTTCTTCAACTTCGTGTTTTTCTTCTTCATGAACTTCTTCAGCTACTGGAGCTTCTTCTTCATGTTCTTCTTGAACTGGTTCTTCAAGTCTTCTCTTAGATACACTTACCTTTTTGTCGTCATGAATTTCTGTAATCATAACATCGAAGCGATCGCCAACTTTTAATACATCCTTTGGATCATTAACTCTCTTATGAGAAATTTGTGAAACGTGTAGTAAAGCGTCTACGCCTTCCATGATTCTAACGAAAGCGCCATATGATTCAATATTAACAACTTCAACTTCAACAACATCACCTACATGGTATTTTTCAGTAAATACTGACCATGGTTCAGGTACTGTTTGTTTTAATCCAAGTGAAATTCTGTTCTTTTCTTTATCTACTGATAAGACTTTAACTTCAATTTCTTGGCCTTGTTTTAAAACATCCTTAGGATTTCTAATTCTGCCCCATGTAAGGTCTGTGATGTGAACTAAGCCATCAACTCCGCCTAGGTCTATGAAAGCACCATAATCAACGATTCTTGCTACAGTTCCTTTAATTATTTCGCCTTCTTTAATATTTTCCCAAGCTTCTTCTCTCTTCTTGTCAAGCTCTTGTTTTTCAACAGCTTTTCTTGAGAATACTAATCTTCTCTTATTTATATCAACGTCAATAATTACAACGTCTAAAGTTTGTCCAACAAATTCTTCAAGATTTTCTTTATATCTAACTGATACTAGTGAAGCTGGTATAAATCCTTGAATTCCTTCATAGCTAACAATCAAACCACCCTTAGTAAGTGATTTAACTTTTACAGAAACTATTTCGTTTCTGTCTTTAACTTCTTCAATCTTGTCCCAAACTTCCATTTCTTTCAATTTCTTAGTTGATAGAACAACATTACCTTCACCGTCGTCAATCTTAACTACATAAACTTTGATCTTATCACCTTGTTTATATAGATCCTTTGGATTAACGTCTTCTTCAGCTAGGTCTTCTTTTTTAATAATACCGTCGCTTCTGAAGTTGATGTTTACACTAACATCGTTGTCAGTTACATAAAGAACTTCGCCTTCAATGATTTCGCCTCTTGATATTCTTTTGAAAGAATCATCAATTGCCTTTATCATTTCATCTTTTTTTGTTTCTTTAGCATCCTCCTTTTTCATTGTTTCTTCGTGGTTTAAATTTTCCATTACTTTAATTGCCTCCTTAATTATATCATCAGGCGCCGAAGCACCTGCTGTAATACCAATTTTATAATCTGGTTTTATTAAACTCATGTCCAGCTCATGAATATTTTCAAGTAAATATGTTTTTGGATTTATATTCTTTGAGATTTCATATAGCTTTTTTGTATTTGAGCTAAAATTTGATCCAAAGACCAAAACTACATCTACTTTCTTTGCAAGCTCTCTAACTGCATTTTGTCTGTTTTCAGTAGCATTGCATATAGTGTTAAATACAAGTACATCCTCATTATGCTCCGTTATGTATTTTGACATCTGATCAAATTTATCATAAATAAATGTTGATTGAGCAAAAACTGCAAGATGCTTTAAGCCAATAATATCTTTTGCTTCATCAAAATCTTTAATTACTATTGCCTTTGATTTTGAATGAGATACTATAGCTTTTACTTCTGGATGTTCTTTATCACCAGCTATAATAATATTATAACCTATATTTGAATATTTTTCCACTAATTCGTGAATTTTTTTTACTTTTATACAAGTTGTATCACAAATATTTTTATGATTTTCTTCTAAAAACTTAGTATTTTCAACTGTTTCACCATGTGCGCGTATGATAATATTATTTGAAAAAATTTTTTTATAATCATCAATTTGTTTAAGTCCTAGACGATTAAACTCATCAATCACAGTTTTATTGTGTACTAAATCACCAACAATTTCTGCATCTTTATGCTTTTCCAAGAAATCATTCGCTTTTTTTACAGCTAAACGAACGCCAGAACAAAAACCATAATATTTTGCTAAATATATCTTCATTATAATGACAATATCCTTTTCATTAAGTTTTCAGAGAAATCTCCTTCCAATTGTTCGTATTCATCTACATTAATTATTTCTCCAAAAGTAATTTTTACTTTAGAAAAAAGTTTATAGTTTGTTTCAATATGGCATGGAATTATATTTGTGCCAGTTCTTTTAGCAATTAAGTGTATTCCTTCTTTAGCTTTGGCTGTTCCATCAACATTTCTAGTGCCTTCTGGGAAGAAAATTAAATTATTACCATTCTTAAGTGTTCTCATAACATCTTTTATTGCTTTGATATCTGCTTTTTCTCTATCAACTTTTATAGCGTTTGACTTAGTAAGCACAAATCTCATAAATGGATTTTCATAAAGCTCTTTTTTTGCAAAGAAAGCCACATTGGTTCCAAGATTCATAGCTAAAAATATTGGGTCCCAATTTGATCTATGATTACCAGCCAATATAAAATTATTTTCTTGATTCAAATTTTCTTTACCTTTAATATCAAATCTAAAGCATAAGTGTCCGATTATTATACCAATAAATCTAATTATTTTATACATTATTTATCTCCATTAATATACGATAGCATCAATTCTACTGTTTCTTCAATATTTTTATCATCTGTGTTAACTTCAATAGCGTCACTCGCTTTTACTAATGGGTCTACTTCTCTATGTGAGTCATAGTCATCTCTACGAATTAAATCGTTCTTTATATCTTCAAAATTAACTTCTAAGCCTTTTTCTAGATATTCTTTATATCTTCTTTTTGCTCTAACATCAGCAGATGCAGTTAAAAAAAACTTGTAATTAGCATCCTTTAAAACAACTGTACCAATGTCACGTCCATCCATGATTACAGATGATTTTGAAGCAATTTCTTTTTGAAGGCTAACTAATCTTTTTCTTACGTCTCTATATTGACAAACATAAGAAACATTTTTATCAATTAGCTCATTTCTAATTTTATCGTCAACACAAAGTCCATCGAGAAAGATGTGATTTTCAAAATAATCTATCTTTGTCTTATCAGCTATAGACGTAACATCTTCTTCTGATTTAGGATCAATATTATTATTTAGAACCTTCAATGTTAAAGCTCTATACATTGAACCTGTGTCTACATAGTTTATTTTAAGTTTTTGTGCTAATAACTTTGCTATAGTGCTCTTGCCAGCACTAGTTGGTCCGTCTATTGCGATTTTAATATTATTGTCCATGTATTTATCCTTTCTTAAAGATTTTGTTTTGCCTAAATAAATATCGGTTTTATTTATATCATCATTATAAAATACAGTAGTTCTTATAACACCTTGCATTTGGCCTTCTACAAGCATTTCATTTAAGCATATAAGTGCTGTATCATTAAGACCAATGTATCTCGCTGCAAGTGCTGGATATGCCTTATCAATATCTTGAGTCGCTGTAAATAAAATACATTTTATTTCTGTTTTATCTAATTTATTTAATTTTATTATTTCCTCTAATAAAATTTTGCTTTGATTAATTATTGAACTCGCTGTATTTTGAGCATCTACTGCTCCTCTAATCGCTATCATACTCTCACCTACTCAATGTTCATGGCTGCTTGATATGCTGTTGAAAACGCTATCTGTAAATTATATCCACCTGTTAAAGCATCTATATCCAAGACTTCTCCTACTATGTAGAGATTTTTTACTAATTTTGATTCCATAGTCTTTGGGTCAATCTCTTTCACATTTACCCCGCCAGCTGTAATTATTGCTTCATCTATATCTCTTAAAGAATCATATTTTAAATCGAAGTGCTTTAAATTGTTGATAATAGATGCTCTCTCAGACTTAGTTATATCACATGCTTTTTTATAATAGTCTATATTTATCGAATTTAAAAATATATTTATTAATTTTTTTGGCAATAGATTTTCTAATACTTTTCCAATGGATTTTAAATGTTCTTCTTCAAAAAGTAAAATTAATTTATTATCTAATTGATCCTCACTCAAGGCAGGTTTTAAATCTAAGATGAGTTTATAAGCTTCATTTGTACTCATATATGATGAAGCACTAAGTATTATTGGTCCAGATATACCAAAGTGAGTGAAAAGCATTTCACCAAACTCTTTAAAAATTTTTCTCTTTTTTTCATTTATAACACTTACTTCTACATTTCTAAGAGATAGTCCCATAAGTTCAAGTCTGTCATCTTTATCTAGACTTGTATTCATCGCAACTAATGATGCCTTGATAGGTTTTATACTATGTCCAAATTTTTGAGCTAAATTATATCCATCTCCATTAGAGCCAGTTATTTTGTAGCTCATACCACCACAAGCTATTACAAGATTTTTTGCATAATCCGCTCCAGAGCTAGTAATAATTTTAAAAGTTTCATCGACTTTTTCTATATCTTTAACTATTGTTTCATTTTTAAATTTTATATTTAAATCTTTTATGAGATTTTTAAACATTTCTATGATTTCCATAGCATCATCAGACTGAGGAAAAACACGATTGCCTCTTTCAACTTTAGTTTTTATGCCGTTGTCATTAAAAAATTTAATAAGATCAATTGCTGAATAATTATTTAATGAACTATACATAAATTTTGAATTGTGAACAATATTTTTAAGTATATTCTCATTATCAGAGTAGTTGCAGATATTGCATCTACCTTTTCCTGTTATTCTAAGCTTTCTACCTGGATATTTATTCTTGTCATATAAAATAACTTTCTTACCATTCTTAGCGCAATGTACAGCAGTAATAAGACCTGCAGCTCCTGCACCGACTACGGCTACATCATATATATTATTCATTTATTTATCTTCATAAGGATCAAAATCATATATGTCATAAGACTTATAAATCCTTTCCATTTCTGTTAAATAATCTTGAGTTGACTCTAAGTTTTTAAAGCTTAATCCAGCTATGATTATGTTTATAAGCGATAGTGGAGCGACGAATGAATCTATGAATAGAATTATATCGTTTTTTGCAACTAAAACTAAATCGCTGTTTTTAGCAATAGTTGTATTTGTATTGTCTGTTAGAGAAATAACCTTACTTCCCTTTGATTTAGCGTATTTAAGAATGCTTACTGATTTTTTAGAGTATCTTGGATAGCTAATGCAAAAGAATGTATCTTTTTCGTTCATGTGTAACATATTTTCATAAACTATATCGTCATCTGAATTAATTATGATAGCGTCTTTACCCATTAATTTTAAGTAGAAGCAGAAATAATTTGCCAAGAAAGATGATGTTCTTAAACCAAGAACGAAAATTTTTCTGCTTTTATTTAAAATATTTATGCCTTCATAAAGTTTTTCTTTATCAAGATCAGTTTTTAATCTTTTTACGTCGTGTGCATCAGTTGTTAAGCATGATTCAACGAGTTCATCCATGGTTTTTATTTGTCTTAGCTTAATTCTGTCTATATTAGATAGACTTATTTTAGCCAGCTCATGAATATCGTCTTTAAGCTCTTTGTATCCGTCATAACCAAGTAATGTAGCAAATCTTACTACGGTTGATTCACTTAAACCAAGCTCTACAGCAAGTTTTTGAGCAGTTTGAAAGGTTGATTTATGAAAATTGTTAAGAATGTAGTCGGCAATTAACCTCTGCCCTTTACTAAATTGCTTTTTATTTTGTTCAATTCTATAGATTAAATTTTTCTCCATCATCCTCACTCCTCTTCTCTAAAATATACGTTTTACATGGCTTATTTTTCTGATTAATAAATTCTAGCTTAATAACATTAAAAATTTTTTGATCTAAACTATTTAAAAAATCATAAATCTTAATATCTTCTACACTTCCTTCTTCATGACCTGGATATGTAGTTATCATAATAATTGCTCCAAAACTTAGCTTTTTTAATAGTAATTCTATTGATTTTATTGTGCTTTTTGAATTGGTGACAAGCTTTTTATCAGCTCCAGGTAGATAACCTAAATTATATATTGCAAAATCAATATCTTCATGTATATCTGATAAATCATCATGACTTTTGTTAAGATAGATACAGTTCTTATATGCGTATGAATCTAATAAAGATTTTGTGTTTTCTATAGCTTTGATTTGAACATCGTAAAGATATAATTTTTCATAATTTGGAGCATTTTGCAATACTCTTAGGCTGTCGTGACCATTGCCACAAGTCATATCTACTAGTATCTTTTTATCTTTCAAAAAAGTTTTTAATATATAATCAATAAAATGATTAGTGTTATCTAAGAATTTATATTTCATCTAAATGATTCAACTTCTTCCCTTGATAATTTTCTAAATTCTCCGACCTTTAGTGGTCCTAGTTCTAAATTACCAATTTTAACTCTTTTTAACATAAGTACTTTATATCCTAATACTTTAAACATATTTCTAACTTGATGATTTCTACCCTCGCATATTGATATAGATACTAAAGAGCTCTCATCATAAACATTAAGCACCTTTACAATGCTTGGCGCAGTTTTGACGCCATCAAGATATACACCAGTTCTTAGCTTATTAAGATCATTTTTATTAGGCGCCTTATCTAACTTTGCGATATATTCTTTATATATTTCATGCTTTGGATGCATAATTCCATTAGACCATTGACCATCGTTTGTTAAAAGCAATAAACCAGTTGTATTTGCATCAAGTCTTCCAACAGGATATATTCTCTTTTTTATCTTATAGTCATATAGATCTGAAATTATTTTTTTTGCGTATTTATCTTTTAATGTAGTCACGTAACCTAGCGGTTTATTTAGAGCTATGTATATCTTTCTGTCTTTATCAATGCTAATTACATCTCCATTTAATTTAACTATATCATTTTCAGGATCGACAAAACACGGCATTTTCTCAACCACTTTATTATTTACTGTTACTTTCTTTTTTTCAATAAGTTCGTCTGCTCTTCTGCGAGATACTTCTGCGTTTTCAGCTATAAACTTATTTAATCTCACTTTCTCCATTATCTTGCCTTTCTATATCAATATCCATGTTTATATTTGGAAGCTCAGATAAATCTTCTATGCCAAAGCTTCTTAAGAAAATATCTGTAGTCCCATAAAGTATAGGCTTACCTGGTGTATCAAGTCTTCCTACTTCTTCTATAAGTCCTCTATCAAGTAATGTATTTACAGGACCGTCGGACTTAACTGATCTAATCTTTTCTATCTCCATCTTAGTTACGGGCTGTTTATATGCGATGATAGATAGTGTTTCAATAGATGCGTTACTTAAACTATTCTTTGTTTTATCACTAAGTAATTTTTTTACATAATCAAAATATATATCTCTGCTAATAAGCTGATATGTGCTATTCATTCGAATTATTTTTAATCCATCATTACTTGAGTCCATATCATTTCTTAATTGCTCTATCATAGTTTCTGCTTCATCAAGCTCTATTTCACATATCTCACTAATTACTTTTATATCAAGTGGGTCTCCCCATGCAAATAAAAGTGCTTTAACAATTTGTTTTATATTATTCATTAGTATCACCCATGTATGTGAAGTTTATATCAGAGAATGTCTCTTCTTGCTCATAGTTAATCACTTTGTTTTGAATAAGTTCTAGTACACTTATAAATAATGTGATTACATAAGCTACGTCAACAATTTCTGGAATAAATTCACTTAATTTTAAATTTTTATTCTTTTTAAACCTTTTAACTATATCATGCGTCATTTTTTTAACACTGAATTTTTCTCTACGTATACTGCTTGGCTCTTGTTTTATAATTGTTCTTTTTGTGGTAAGCAGCGCCACAAGCACCTTTGATAAATTTTCTAAATCAAAGTTTAAATCTAAAACTTCTTCTTTCTCATCTATCTCATCCATAGGTTTAAACACAAAATTATTTGATTCTTCGTACATAGAGTTTAAATATAAAGACACATCTTTATATATTTTATATTCTAAAATATTTTTGCTTAGTTCAAGTCTAGGATCTTCTTCTACGTTATCTTTTTCAACTGGTATAAGCATCTTAGATTTTATCTCAAGAAGTCTTGAAGCCATTACAAGAAAATCGCTACTCATCTCTACATCAATCTCATCAGATGTATTGATATAGTCAAGAAACTTTTCGGTTATTTCATTTATTGGTATATCAAAGATGTCCATCTTTTCTTTATCTATTAATTCTAATAGAACGTCAAAAGGACCTTTGTAGTTACTTATTTCAACATTATACATTATACTATCTTTCCAATCAAATTAATCATAAAAGTAACCATTGGTATTAGAATTTTATCTAATGCACCACTAGTTATAAGTAGTAAGAGTAAAATATAGCCATATCTTTCGTATTTCGCTAGATAATACTCATACTTTATTGGTAAAAATGAAAATATTAGCTTAGAGCCATCTAGTGGTGGTATTGGAATAAGATTGAATACGCCTAAGATTATATTAAACCAAAAGGTGCTCAATAATAATTCTTGCATAAAACCATTTAGATTTGTATGTTTCAATATAATAACAGAAATGATTGCTAGGATAAAATTTGTTAATACACCAGCTATAGATACAAAAAATGTACCTCTTTTCCTATTTCTAAAATTATTTGGATTAATCATAACCGGTTTTGCCCAGCCAAATTTAAATAATATTAAACATATAGTTCCTATAGGGTCAAGATGATGAAGTGGATTCAGTGAAAGTCTACCATCATTTTTAGCAGTTTCATCACCGCATAGATAAGCTGCAAAGCCGTGTGCCATTTCATGAGGTATTATGGTCACTAGCACTGCTATTGACCTAATAATAATTTCTTGTAAATTTATATTTTGAAGCATTATTTAATCACCTCTAAAATATGTTTATCTTTTACTGATTTATCTGTATAAACTATACTATCTTTTAAGAGTTTTATTTGACTCGAATTTAGTTCTTTATTTGATCTTATAGTAAATAGCAAATCACCTTTACTGATTTTGTCTCCAATATTCTTTTCATTTATTAATCCAACTGTGTAATCAATAATATCCTCTTTTTTTAATCTACCTGCGCCAAGCTCATTAAGCGTTTTGGCAATATCTTTTAGCTTATATGAACTTAAATATCCACAAGCATCAGCTAAAATTTCAGTTTCAAATTTAGCTTTATCAAATTTATTTATATCTTCAATATAGGATATGTCTCCACCTTGATTGTGAACAAACTTTAAGAACATTTCAAAAGCATAGCCCTTATCTAAAACATTTTTAATTTTCTCTTTGACAAAAGAATATTCTACGTTCTCTATATTGAGAATTAATTCATAAACTATATGATTTATCTCATCATACAAGTCATCATAATCTTTGTAATTGCCTTTTAAAAAGTCTATTACTTCAATAATTTCTAGGTTATTGCCAACTCTTTTACCAAGAGGCTTATTCATTGAGCTTATTATACAAGTAGTTTTTCTTTGGAAAGCCTTTGATATAGCTAGCATTGTTTTGCAAAGCTCTCTAGCTTTGTCAATATTTTCCATAAAAGCGCCGCTACCACACTTAACATCAATTACTAAGGAGTCATTTCTAAAGCTAAATTTTTTACTAAGTATCGATGAAGCTATCAAGGGTATTGAGTCAACACTTGCGCATACATCTCTAAGGGCATAAAGAATTTTATCGGCTTTAGCTATATTTTCTGATTGACTTATTATAAAAAAGCCTAAATCATTAGCAGTTTTTTTGATCCATTCATCACTTTGATTAACTTTAAAACCTGGTATAGACTCAAGCTTATCTAAAGTACCTCCTGTGAATCCAAGGCTTCTGCCACTCATTTTTAAAAATTTATATCCCATAGAAGCAAGTATTGGACCAAGTATTAGGCTTACTTTATCTCCTACACCTCCAGTTGAGTGCTTATCGAGTATAGCTGAGTCAATACCTTTAAAATCTACATATTCACCATTGTCTATTATTGCCTTAGTTAAATAATATGTCTCTTCATCGTTAAGTCCATTCAAAAAAATTGCCATAAGTAGACTAGATGTTTGATAGTCAGCAATGGATTCATCTAATATACCCCTGATAAAAAAGTCAATTTCGTTTTTATTTAATAATTTTTTATCTCTTTTCTTTTCAATTATGTTAATTATGTTCATTTTTATTTTTTAAATAATCATAAGCATAGTTAATAGCAATGATTGAGCTTGCGTTTTGAACTTCTCCGTATAAAACTTTTTTTCTTAGCTCTTCTATCTCAATCTCTTCTACTTCTAAAAATTCTCCATCATCAAGGTGTTGTTCTGTTTTTACTAAATCTTCTGCCAAAAATAAATCGATTTTTTCGTCAGAATATCCAGGTGATGTGTAAAACTCCATGATATATTTTGGGTTTTCGCATAAATAACCTGTTTCTTCCTCAAGCTCTCTAGTGGCAGCTTGTACAGGCGTTTCTTGAACTTCAACAAGACCAGCAGGTACTTCTAATAAAGTTTTTTCAACCGCCTTTCTGTATTGTCTAACCATTAAAAGCTTAGTTCCTTTTATTGCAATAATTACAACAGCAGGTTTATGCTCAATTATTTCTCTTTTAGAATATTTTTTATTAGGCATTTCAATAGTATCAATGCGCAAACTTAGTATTTTGCCTTGATAAATCTTTTCGCTTTTTAACGTTGTTTCTACTTCAATATTTTCCATTCTATTCCTCACTTTTTAATAATTCTTTAGCATTTTTTATAGCTATATCACTAATTTTACCTGAGCTTAATAGCCTTGCTAGCTCTAAAACTCTTCCATCATAGTCAAGTCTACGAACATGGCTTATGGTAGATTCGTTCTCATTAGCTTTTTCTACTAGATAATGTTCTTTTGCCTTAGCTAAAATTTGTGGCAAATGTGATATAGATATTATCTGGTATTTATTTGACAATTCTTTTAATTTATTTGCAAGGCAGCTTGCTGTGTAGCCGCTAAGTCCTGCATCTATCTCATCAAAGATAATAGTGTCAATATTGTCAAAATCAGCTCCTAAATTTTTTATGGCAAGCATTAGTCTTGACATTTCACCACCAGATATAATTTCACTGATAGGCTTAACAGATTGACCTTTATTTGCGCTCATAAGTATTTCTACTTCGTCATAGCCATAATCTTTCATGGCCTTCTTTGCCTCGACCGATATCTCGACCTGAATATTATTCATATTTAGTGTTTTTAATTCATCTTCTAGCATCTTTGAAATCTTTTTCGCTAGTGCTTTTCTTTTCGTGCTTAATTCATCTGCTTTTATGTCAAATGTTTTTTTATAATCAATTAAAGATTTCTCTAAATTTTCTCGTTCTATCTCAATATTTTTTATTTCTTTAAGTTTTTTGTCCAGGTCTTCCCTATATATATTAATATCTGAAATTGTGTTGCCATATTTATATTTAATCTTGTTTATCTCATCAATTCTTTTATTTAACTCATATAACCTTTCTTGATCATAATCTATTGAGTCAGAAAAATAATTTATCTCTTCATTTATATCTTTTATAAGCTCTTGATAATCCATAAGTTTTTCGTACCAAGATGCGGCATCTTTTGAGTACTCTTTTAAATCATCTACAAGGTTACTTGCATCTGAGAGCAAGGTATCAACGCTATAGTTTTCACTTTCTCTTAAAATTTGATTTATCTTATAAGATGTTTTCTTTATATCCTCACTAGAGTTAAGCCTTTTTATTTCGGCCTCTAGCTCTTCGTCTTCGCCTTCCAAAATTTCAGCTTTATCGATCTCATTTTTTTGAAATTCAATAAAATCTATCTGATTATCAATTTCTTTTTGATTTCTAGGAAGCTCTTTTAAACGCTTATTTGTTTTATCTATTTTATTATACAGATCCTCAATTTCACCAAGTAAAGATTTATATTCATTATCTCCAAAATAATCAAGTATATATATGTGTTCATTTTTATCTAATAGAGTAAATTGCTCTTTTTGTCCTAATATATTAATGCTAATATTGCTTATTTCACTCAAATCTTTAAGCGTTATACTCATATCATTAATATAATTCTCACTTGATTTGTCTCTATATATAATTCTTTTTAGAATTATAGGACTTTTTAGTTTTGCATTCAAAATTTGATTAATTTTGCTTAATTTTTTATTATCTAAATCAATATGAGCTTCAATACTTGAAAATTCTTTACCATCTCTAATTTGATTTTTGCTCGCTTTTGCACCAAGCACAACAGCTAAGGCGTCAACAATGATGGATTTACCACTACCAGTTTCACCTGATATAGCGGAAAAACCATTGTCAAAGTCAAGTTCTAATGAATCAATTATAGCAAAATCTTTAATATATAATTTTTTAAGCATATATTCACCTACTTAAAGAATCTTTTACTAATTTTTTAATATCAATATTTCTTGCAATGTCTTTTCTTGTAAATAATGCAAGGTACTCAATATTACCTTCCCCGCCTTCTATAGGCGATTTGCATATATCATTTAAATAAAGGCCTTTTGCATGAAAAGATAATATCACTTTATTTATTGCATCTATATGTAATTTAGCATCATTAAATATGCCATTTTTTCTCTTTATTTTGCCTGATTCAAATTGTGGCTTAATTAAAGCTACAAGTTTACTTTTTTCATTTACAAGCAAATTAAAAGCATCAGCTAATAATGTTAATGATATAAAACTTAAATCTGACGTTATTATATCAAAATCTTCATTAAATGTATCCTCTTTAATGTTTCTTGCATCAAAAGATTCAATAGATATAACTCTTTTATTGTCTTTTAAAGATGGGTGAAGTTGATCTTTGCCAACATCTACAGCATAAACTAAACGTGCCCCATTCTTTACTAAAACGTCTGTGAAGCCTCCTGTAGATGCTCCTATATCAATACATGTCTTATCATTAATATCTAATTTAAATGCATCTATCGCCTTAATTAGCTTAAGTGCACCTCTTGATACGTATCTAGTTATATCATTATCTGCATTTATTTCTACAATATCATTTTCATCAACATCATAACTTGGGCTAAGAATAATTTTGCCATTGACATAGACAAATGAACCAAGAATTAACTTTTTAGCTTTGGTCCTACTATCAATATCTTTAAATTCGTTTAAATACTTATCTAATCTCATATTATTTATTATTTTTAAAAATATTTCTAAATTTTAAAATTATCTTTGAAATAAAAAATATTATTTCTCTATATTTATTTATTGCAACGGATTTACCTAAAGATTTGCCTCCGACTGTAAAACCAGCGACTGATGCTGTAATTAAAGTACCTATAAGAGCTATGTTTATATCGTTAAATTTATCATAAATTTTGCTAAGAAGACTCGCACCTAAGGCACCTGAAATGATGCCTGCCATATCACCGATTACGTCATTACAAAAGCTTGATACCTTATCAGCATTTTTAATTAAATCAATAGCTACTTTTCCCTCTTGTATGCGGTTTGCGGCCATTGAATGAAATAGTTTTTGATCTGCACTTGTTACGCTCACGCCTATAATATCAAATATTATACCGATAAGTATAACGGAAAGAAGCATAATAACACCGACGAAAATATTTACGTCTTTAAGTAAATGGTCTAGTAAAAACGATAAGGCGACAGACATAATAAATGTAAACATGGTTATGAGCATTGTCCACCTATAATCTGTTTTAGACGTCTTGCTTTTTTTATTTTTTTCTATTTTATTTATACTTTTTTCTTTATATTTATTTTTTAGTTTCAAAATATTCTCCTATAAGTTTAGGCTTATTATATATTACCTAATTTGATAATATTAAAAACATTAATTCACAATAAAAGCTGATAGTTACCTATCAGCTATAGTGGCAACTAAAAAAGTAAATCTTACGGCTTAGGTCCAGTTGGTTTTCCCTTACTAAGGCTATATGTCACCAATCATAGCGGTTTCCCATTAATTTAGTAATTATACTGTTGCCAAATATAATACTGGATTGCCACTTAGTCCGCACTGTAATCCCTTTTTAGTCATCTTACGATTTAGTCTAGAAGTTTTCCCAAACAGTATTTTATATCCTTAGCCTCTTTTGCAATTTAGGTTTCGATAACTTTTTTTATTGTTCTCTGGCCACAAGTTCAATAAAAAGACCTTATCATCCGCACTAGACCACTCAAGGCAAGCTACACTATTTATAAAAAATAGGTCTACATAAGATAAATCTTACGCCTCCGCGACAGCAGGGTCAACGCCTACATGCCGTTGTAGATCGCCCCATCTGTCTTACTCTCAAAGAATGCCCATGACTGGGCGTCACAAGCACAAATCAAGAACTTCATCGATACGCTCTTTGGCGGATTTTTAGCCCCGCCTTCATGATATAGAATACTGACTAGAATACTACACCACTAATTTGATTATACTATAATAGTGGTATTTTGTCAATTAAAATAAGCTTATCTGGTTGGTTTCATGCATATCTTTAAAAAAGTTTATAGATTTTAAATATGCAATTACTGTGCTGTTGACCTGAGTCCTTTTTTGAAAGTCCTCAATTGAGTTAAACTCTTTAAGTTCTCTCTCTCTAATTATGTTATTAGCTGGATCTTTACCAAGTCCAGCAATTACTGTAAATGGTGGAATGATTTCACCATCAATAACAGTAAATTTTGTTGCTAGTGATTTATCTAAATCTATTGGCGCAATACTTATATTTCTGAGCTGCATTTCTTTAACTACCTCTGCTAAAGATAACAGATCTTCATCTTTTTTCTTTGCTTGTGGGTTTTGAGAAATTTCTCTTATCAACGCATCTAAATTATCAATTTTTTGAACAAGAGCGTCATAATCAAAATCATTTATCTTTTGAGTAAAATATGTTGCATAGAATGCGGCTGGATAATAAATTTTGTACCAAGCAAGTCTGTAGCTCATCATAACATAGGCAGCAGCATGTGCTTTTGGAAATAGATATGAAATTTTATGACAGCTATCTAGGTACCACTCTGGTAGTGGATACTTCTTTATTTCATCTTCATAATTTATAATTATAGTTTCATTATCAACAATTTTCTTTTGTATTAATGGTTTACCTTTTCTAACAAACTCCATTATTTTAAATGCTGTAGATTTATCCATACCTGCATCAATTAACTGGTTCATGATGTCATCTCTAGTCGAAATAACTTCTGACATAGGTACATTCATCTCATTTACAAGTTTTTCTGCGTTACTATTCCAAACGTTTGTTCCATGTGAAAGACCACTTATTCTTACAAGATCTGAGAATGTTTTTGGCTTTGTATCTTTAAGCATGCCTCTAACAAAGTTTGTACCAAATTCTGGTATAGCTATGGTTCCTACGCCAAATTTTAAATCATCTTTATCAATACCTAAGGCGTCAGTTGATGAAAATATTGACAATGTTTTTTCGTCATCAAATGGTATATCCTCAATTTTAGTATTAGTTAGGTCTTCAAGATTTTTTATAATGTTAGGAACATCATGACCAAGAAGGTCAAGCTTAAGTATTTTACCGCTTATGGAGTGATAATCGAAATGCGTTGTAATTATATCTGTTCCCATGTCATCAGCTGGTTTTTGAACTGGAGTAAAATCTAGTATGCTCTTATTTTTAGGAACTACCATTACCCCGCCGGCGTGTTGGCCAGTTGTTCTCTTCGAGCCTTTTATTCTTTTACTTAAAAACATAGCGTGCAAATATGAAATATTTTTATTTTTCTTTTCAAGATAATCCAAGATGCAAGCAGCAGCAGTCTTATCAGCTAGTGTGCCTATAGTTCCGGCTCTAAATACAAAGTTTTCTCCAAATATTTTTTCAGTATTCTTATGCGCTGTCAATTGATAATCGCCAGCAAAGTTTAGATCTATATCGGGCTCTTTATCGCCATTAAAGCCTAAAAATACTTCGAATGGTATCTTTTGTCCGTCTCTATTCATTTCATGTGAACATATTGGACAATTTTTACGAGGAAGGTCAAAGCCTGAATCATATTTTGGATCATCGACAAATTCACTGTGCTTACAATTTGGGCAAACATAATGAGGTATAAGTGGATTAACCTCAGTTATATCGCTCATAGTAGCTGCAAATGATGAGCCAACAGAGCCTCTTGAACCAACAACGTAGCCATCGGCATTTGATTGTAAAATAAGTTTTCTTGCTATGATGTATAAAACTGCATAACCATTGCCAATTATTGAATCGAGCTCTTTATCAAGCCTCTTTTTAACTATCTCTGGAAGTGGATCTCCATATATGCTTGTAGCTTTATTGTAGCAGCAGTCTCTAAGGTCCTTATCTGAATTTTCAATAAATGGCGGGAAGGTATCTTTAGGAATTGGCCTTATATTTTCAAATTTCTCTGCAAATGCTAAAGTATTATCAATAACAATTTCTTTTGTTTCCTCTTCGCTTAAGTAAGGAAAACTATTTAATAATTCCTTTGTAGTTTTAAAATAATGATCTGTGTTATTACATTCTTTTCTGCTTCCTACAAAATTTTTTCTGTTAAAGACTAAAATTGATCTATAGACACTATCACTTTGATCAATATAATAAACATCGCCATTAGCAAGTACTGGAACATTTACTTCTTTTGCAGCATCATATAGCCTTCTATTAATATTTTTAATTGAATCCATTTCGTGAAGGCTCTCATCTTCGATTAAATAAAGATATTGGTCCATTGGGTGAAGCTCGACAAAGTCATAGTATTTGATCATTTCTTTAAGTTTATCGATCTCTTCACATCTAATTAAGGCGTTGTATATAGGGCCGTTGTAAGAGCCTCCTCCTACTAAAAGGCCTTCTCTGTTTTCATCTATTTGACTTTTATAAACAATTGGCTGTCTATTGTAATTATCAATATGAGATAGAGAAATCAGTCTATATAAATTTTTTAAACCTGTTAAATTTGTAGCAAATATTGAAATATTGTGAACATTATAATAATTTTGTGATTTTATTTTTGACATATCATCAAGATTATTGCAATTTTGTTCTTTTAATAAATCTAAAAGCTTTAAGAACACAAAACCTGTAGCTGTCGCGTCATCTATTGCTCTATGATGATTTTCTAGATTGATATTAAATAGAGCTGTTAATGTATCTAGTCTATGCTTTTTCAAATCTGGCAATAAATATCTAGAAAGTTCAAGTGTATCTATATATTCATAATCAAATTTGATTCCTTTTCTGTGCATAGAGCTTTTGATAAAAGAAATATCGAATTCAGCGTTATGAGCGACTAAGACTGAATCTTTACAAAAGTCCATAAATTTTTCTAATATTTCATCAAATGATGGGCAGCCAGCTACAGTAGCATCATCAATTGTAGTTAATTCTGTAATTCTATACGGTATATGAAAACCAGGATCAGTAAATTCTGAGAAATTATCTATAACTTTGCCATCTTTTATCTTCACGGCACCCATTTCTATAACTCTATCGTCAGTTGCTGAAAAGCCTGTAGTTTCTACGTCAAAAACAACAAAGGTGTTTTTGTTATCGCCTTTGTAATTGTTTACTAAAGTTTTTGTATCGTCAAATAAATTCGCTTCTACACCATATAAAGGTTTAATACCTGTTTCTATAGCTGCATCCATAATTTCTGGATAGCTTTGAACAACATTTTTGTCCATGAAGCCTAGCGAATCATAGCCTCTCTTTTTTGCTTCTTTAAAATATTCTTTAGCTGATATAAATCCTTCTTGACTTGACATCTTAGTGTGTAGTCCTATTTCTACCCTCTTTATATCTTCTGTTTCTTCATCTGTTTTTTCTTCATTAATTATTTCATAGCTGTAAATCTTTATGCTCATAATATTTTGGAAAAGATTAACATTACCACAAAGGTATAATTTAACTCCATTATCTATATCATATTCGTAATCATATTTTCCTTCTTTATTTTTTCTTATGAATTTACTAACTCTGATAGCCTCTTCACCGTCATCTACAGCAAATTTAACTAAGGCATAATCATCTCTGTCAACAAACTCATAAGCAAAGACTTCTCCTTGTATTGTAATAAAGTCCATATCAGAAGTGATATCTTTTATTTTGATGCATTTATTTTTATCAATTTCTTTTTTCTTTCTGAAAAATGATTTTTTATCGCCGTTTTCAGCACTTGCTTCGCTCTTTTTCTTTTCTTCTTTAACAATTTTAAAGCTTTCACTTATTTGTTCAGCGTTATTTTTTAATTGATCAATAAATTCTTCTTTATTGATAACAATTTCTTTGCATTTAGTCTTTATAGCCTTATTTTCAAAGTTTGTGCACAAAGATCTCATCAGTTCAAGGAAAGGATTTGCATTGAAGCTATCTAGTATTAGCTGATTATCAAGTGTAAATGTATATGATGCATCATCTTCTTCATAGCTTAATGCTTTTTCATCGATATCAGTGAATTCATTTCTTATTGAATTGAAATATTCGCTGCACTTTGTATATTGTATTGCATTAATATTTACATCTGATAAAGAGAATTTTAAAAAAGTAGACTTAATTAATTCATCTACTTTTGGAGCTAGACTTTGCTCTTTCAAATTATAATAATAAGTTATTTTAAGTGTCTTTTCATTAAGAACAGGACTTTCGAAAAATATCTTATCATCATCTGAAAGAAAATCTATATTTATATTCAGTTCTTCAGGTTTAAATAATTTTATCATTGCTTCACATTCTTTCGATTTCTTTTAACAATTCTTCAACTACTTCATTTCTATCAAGTTTTTTAATAACATTACCCTTTTTAAATAGATAAGCGTATTCTTTGCTCATGCTGATCCCGATATCAGCATTTTTTGCTTCACCTGGTCCATTAACAGGACATCCCATAACTGCTACTGTGATATCTTTTTTTATATTTGCTAGTAAAGGTTCAAGCTCTTCTACTATAGGTATGATATTTATCTTAGTTCTAGCGCATGTTGGACAAGAAACAAGGTTCACAGAGTCTCTGCGTATGCCTAAAGCGTTTAAAATCTTCTTAGCGGCGATAACTTCTTCTAGTGGGTCTGATGTTAGAGAAACACGTATTGTGTCTCCTATACCATCTTTTAAAAGTGTTCCTATGGCTATAGATGATTTAACTATACCAACAGATGGCGATCCAGCTTCTGTTAGTCCCAAATGTAGCGGATAATCGCACATTGATGAAAACATTCTATTTGCATCTATGCAAGTATTTACATCGGATGACTTTATAGATACTTTTATATTATAAAAATCAAGCTTATTAAGCATCTCAACTTGCTCAAGCGCTCCATAAACAAGTGACTCTTTATTAACGCCATTATATTTATCTAATATTTTTTTAGAAATAGATCCTGAATTTGCTCCTACTCTTATAGGTAAATTTTTATCTTTGCAAATATCTACTATTTCTCTAAGCTCTGAACTTGAATTAAGATTGCCTGGATTTATTCTTATGCAATCATAGCCTTCCCTTGCCGCCATTAGAGCAAGTTTATAATCAAATTGTATATCAGCTATTACTGGCACATGAATTTTTTTCTTAATTTCTTTTATAGCCTTAGCATCTTCTTCATCATTAACAGCCATCCTTATTATATCTAGGCCATTTTCTTCCATCTCTATAGTTTGTTTGACTGTATTTTCAACGTCTTTCGTATCAGTATTTGTCATTGATTGTATAGTTATAGGAGCATCGCCACCTATAGCTACATCACGAACAAAAATCTTTCTAGTTTTTTTTCTTTCTATCATCTAATCAATCCTTTGATATCATTATAAGTCACAAATAAGAATAAAAGTATTAGTAATGAAAATCCTACTATATTTACAATATACTCAACTTTTTTATTCGGCTTAATTCCTGTTATCATCTCAAATAAGATAAAAACCGCCTTGCCACCATCTAATGCTGGGAATGGTAATAGATTAAAGAAAGCAAGGTTTATGCTTATTAGTCCCAATAAAAACATAACTGAGCTAAAACCAACTTTAGCTGCACTTGCTATAGTTTTAATTATGACAACGGGTCCTGAAACTTCATTTTTCTTGACGTTCCCTTTAAAGGCTCTGCCTAAAAAATCAAACATTGATCTAAAGGCGTATCTACATGTATTGATGCTCTCTTTAAAAGCACCAATAAAGTCATAACGCACCTTAGGCATTATACCAATCTTTTTATATTCGATAGTTTTTCCGTTATCCTCTATAGTTGCTAGCTCTGGTTTTATTTCTACGTTTATTAGCTTTCCATCTCTTTTCAAAGTAAGTGTATCACTCTCATTTTTAGAATTAATTATCATATTTCTTAATTCTAAAAATAATAATGGCTTTTTACCATTATATGAAATTATCTCATCATTTTCTTGTATACCGGCAATATATGCTGGAGAATTAGCTTCAATTTTATCAATACTTAAGTCAGTGAAGCCACTTTGCATATTCACAATAAGAAAAGCCACTACCGCTAACAGCATGTTCATAAAAGCTCCTGCTAGTATAACTACAAGCCTCTTATATGCTTTAGCATTATCAAAACTTCTTTCGTCAGCGCTGTCTTCATCCTCACCTTCCATGGCACAGTAACCGCCAAGAGGAAAAATTCTAAGTGAATAAAGAGTCTCACCTTTTTGTTTCTTTAATATAGCTGGACCCATGCCAACAGCAAACTCGTTGACCTTGATGCCAGCCCACTTAGCCATAATAAAATGACCAAACTCGTGAATTGTTACTAAAGTTAAAAATACTAAAAATGCTACTATTATACTCATAAATCATTGCTCCTTAAAAAAAACAGATTATTACAAAGGGGCATACTAATAAAATGCTATCAAATCTATCCATTATGCCTCCATGTCCTGGGAATATGTATCCGTAGTCCTTAATATTATAATATCTCTTAAGCTTAGAGAAAATTAAATCACCAAATTGAGCAACTATAGGTGCTAAAATTAAACCAATTATATAATAAGGATTGCTTTTTAAATTAAAATAGCTAATATAAAGATATGTTATAGCTAGACTTGTTATGTACGAGCCAACAGAACCCTCAATTGTTTTATTAGGGCTGATTCTTTCTATTAGTTTATGTTTACCAAAGAGTGAGCCAAATACATAAGCAAAGATATCGCTTGATGTAGATATTAAAAATACAAGTATAAGTTTACTTCTATCTGCAATATCGTAAAACATTGTAAATGGCATAATTATAAAACATGTAGTAAAAATTAAGCTAATAAAGCTTCTAGATGAAAATTCTTTATCCAAAACACTTATTATTGAAAATAATATAAGCATCAAAACAAAAATATGCATATTTGGCATAAATGATGTGTATATATTAATGTATAGGATGAGATTTAGCATAATAGCTAGAATACATGTAAGTTTTTTCCTTGAGTCTGTCATCATGTGCAAAACTTCATATGAAGCTAACGAAGCAAATAAAAAGATGGCAAATCTATAGATATGATTCATATCATAGATTACAAGGCCTAGTAGTAGAAGTACCACTACTGTTGTTATTAGTCTTTTGTAAAAGCTCTTCATTATATTCCTCCGTATCTTCTATGTCTTCCGGCAAAATTTTTTAATGCTTCAGCAAAATCTTCTTTATGAAAGTCTGGCCAAAGTTTATCTGTAAAATAAAGCTCACTGTAAGCTGATTGCATAAGTAAAAAGTTTGATAGTCTTTCTTCCCCACTCGTTCTGATTATTAAATCAGGATCTGGTATATATGAGTTATAAAAATATTCTTTAAGATCTTCATAAGAATTAATTTCTCTTCCATCTTTTTGAGCAAGATTTATAGCTCTAATAATTTCATCTCTTGAGCCATAATTTAAGCAGATATTTAGAATAAGCCCTGTGTTTTTTGAAGTTCTCTCTATGGCTCCATCAATAACTTTTTTTGATTCAGGATATATCTCATCCAAATCACCAGATACAACTATTTTAACGTTGTTTCTATCAAGTTCATCAATTTGGCTATTGATATAAATAATTATTAGCTTCATCAAAAAAGATACTTCTTCTTTTGGCCTTTTCCAGTTTTCTTTAGAAAAGGCATATAAAGTAAGATATTTAACACCTGCATCTGAGGCATACCTTACATTTTCTATAACTCTGTTCATACCTTCTTTGTGTCCATAAGTTCTTGGCATATTTCTCTTTTTTGCCCATCTACCATTGCCATCCATAATTATTGCTACGTGATTTGGAATCATAACTATCTCCTTGTAAATAACCCCCCTATAAAGAGGGGGGTTAATATTTTACACTTCCATTAATTCTGCTTGTTTATCTTTTGTGATTGCATCAATCTTTTCAGTGTATTTATCAGTTAATTTTTGTGCATCATCTTCAAATGTCTTTCTGTCATCTTCACTGATATCTCCATCTTTTTCAGCCTTTTTAATAGAATCCATTAGGTCTCTTCTTAGATTTCTTATAATAATCTTAGTATCTTCACCTTTTTTAGAAACTATCTTAGTTAATTCTTTACGTCTATCCTCTGTTAATTGAGGGAACGGTAAACGAATTAGTTTGCCATCATTTGATGGAGTGATGCCTAAGTCTGATTTTTGAATTTCTTTTTCAATATCAGGTATTGTAGATGCATCATACGGTTGAATAACAAGTAATCTTGCTTCAGGTGCTGAAACGTTTGCAAGCTGTTGCAATGGAGTCATAACACCATAATAGCTAACCATAAGTTTATCAAGTAATGCTGGGTTAGCTCTGCCAGCTCTTACTGAATTAAGATCTTCTTTAAAAACTTCTATTGTTTTATTCATCTTCGGTTCATATTCTTGACTAAATCTATCAGGCATATTAATCCTCCTTTACAATAGTTCCTATCTTTTCACCTTCAATAACCCTTATAATATTATCCGGATCATCTATACCAAATACTACAAGAGGTATATTATTATCCATACATAAAGATGTTGCAGTTGCATCCATAATTTTTAAATTCTTACTTAGTATATCAAGATAAGATAGTTTTTCAAACTTTTTAGCATCTTTATTTTGTTTTGGATCGCTGTCATAGATACCATCTACGCCCTTTTTTGCTAATAGTATAGCCTCTGCATTGATTTCAGCAGCTCTAAGCGCAGCTGTCGTATCAGTTGAAAAATAAGGGTTTCCAGTTCCTGCAGCAAATATGACAACCATCTTCTTTTCTAGTTGTCTAATTGCTCTTCTTCTTATATATGGCTCGGCAACAGCTCTCATCTCGATAGATGTTTGTACTCTTGTTAGTACATCCATCTTTTCAAGCGCGTCTTGAAGTGCAAGTGCATTCATGACAGTGCCTAGCATGCCCATATAGTCAGATGTTGCTCTTTGTATATTTAATGAGTCTCTTCCTCTCCAGAAGTTTCCTCCGCCTACAACTATACCGACTTCAACACCCATTTCAGTGACAGTCTTTACTCTTTTAGCGATTGACTTAATAACTTCATTATCAATACCAGTCTTTGCACTACCAGCTAAAGCTTCACCACTTAATTTTAAAACGATCCTTTTAAAAGCCATATATTATTGACCCATTTGTTTTGCTACTTCAGCAGCAAAATCTTCTTCTCTCTTTTCTAAGCCTTCACCAACTTCGTATCTAACGAAACGTCTAATCTTGATGTTTTCACCAATCTTAGCGATTTTATTTTTTAATAAATCATTTACAGTTATGCTTGGATCTTTGATGAATGGTTGATCTAATAAGCATACTCTTTCATAGAATTTATGCATTCTACCTTCAACCATCTTTTCAGCGATATTTTGAGGTTTTCCTTCGTTTATAGCTTGTTGAATAAGAACTTCTTTTTCTTTATCAATAGCTTCTTGAGGAACATCTTCTTCGCATAGATATTCAGGGTTTGATGCAGCTACTTGCATAGCTATATCTTTTACAAATTCTTTGAATTCATCTGTCTTAGCTACGAAGTCAGTTTCTGAGTTAACTTCAACTAAAACACCAATTCTTCCTGAGTGAATATAAGAAGCAACTAAGCCTTCAGACGCAATTCTTGAAGCTTTCTTTTCAGCTGAAGCTAATCCTTTTTCTCTTAAAAGATCTATAGCTTTATCGATGTCGCCATCTGTTTCAACTAAAACCTTCTTGCAGTCCATCATGCCTGCTCCAGTTTTTTCTCTTAATTCCTTAATTAATTGTGCACTTATAGCCATATTTACCTCCTAGTTTTCTTCGTTATTTATTTCTTCTTTTTCTTCTACTTTTTCTTCAGAATGCTCTTGTTTACCTTGTTTTCCTTCGATAACAGCATTTGCTAGAGTTTCAGTTATTAACTTAACCGCTCTGATAGCGTCATCGTTACCAGGGATAGCTATATCAACTTCATCTGGATCGCAGTTAGTATCAACTAAACCAACAACTGGTATGCCAAGAATTTTAGCTTCGTTTATAGCAATCTTTTCTTTCTTAGGGTCTACTACAAATATTAATTGTGGCATTCCGTCCATATCTTTGATACCGTTTAGATATCTAGCTAATTTTTCTCTTTCAGCTCTGATAGTAGCTACTTCTTTCTTAGGTAAAACGCTTAAAGAGCCGTCTTCTTCCATCTTGTTGTACTCTTCAAGTTTTTTAATTCTACCCTTGATAGTGTTGTAGTTAGTAAGCATACCGCCTAACCATCTTTGGTTAACGTAGTACATATCGCATCTTTTAGCTTCAGATTCGATAGCTTCTTGAGCTTGTTTCTTTGTTCCTACGAATAAAACCTTTCCGCCTTCTTCAACAACATCTTTGACCAATTTGTATGCTTTTTCAACTTGATCAACAGTTTTTTGTAGGTCGATGATATAGATTCCGTTTCTTTCTGTAAATATGAATCTAGCCATCTTAGGGTTCCATCTTCTAGTTTGGTGTCCGAAATGAACACCTGCTTCTAATAAGTCTTTCATTGCAATTACTGCCATGTCTTTCTACCTCCAAGTTTTTTTTCTTTACACTTCATTCACCTGCCGCCTTAACTAAAGTTTAGCACCTGAGACGTACATCGTGAAGTGTGCATATTTTTACTAATCAATTATAACATATAAGTTTATAAATTACAAGTATTTTCTATTTATAAAAGATATTTTCTTTTTGTTAAAAAATAAAATAGATGTTAGTCATATATAGATTAACATCTAAAATAAAAAGCGAGACATATATGCCTCGCTCAAATTATTTTATATTTATAAATTTATTTTAACTGCTATATCTTGATTAGCAACGACGTCCTTTTTATCACTTTTATCAAGAGATTTAACTTGATCCATATTTGTAATTACTATAGGTGTAGTAGTTTCTTTACCTTTAGACTTGATATAATCGATATCAAATTCTATAAGTTTTTGACCTTTTTTAACATGGTCGCCTTCATTGACAAAGCCTTTGAAGCCTTCACCGTTAAGCTCAACTGTATCCATGCCTATATGAATAAGTATTTCAACATCTTTTGCTTTTAATCCTATAGCGTGAAGCGTATGAAACAATTGAACGACTTCACAATCAAATGGTGCATATAAAACGCCTTCCTTTGGTTCGATTGCTATGCCATCACCAAGAATTTTTTGTGAAAAAACTTGATCTTTAACTTCTGTTATGTCTATAAGCTCTCCTGTGATTGGAGCGTATAAATCAAGTTCTTTTTTCTTTGAAAATAATCCCATATTACACCTCATGAATTTCGTCTAATATAGATCCGTCTCTATATTCACTGTAGCCAATAATTCTATCTTTCTTCTTTATTTCTTTAGGCTCACCCATAAAATTATCTGCGATTGCTTTTAGTTCTTGTATAGTCATAACATTTAAATCGTTTTCTTTAAACTTTTCTATTAAGTCTTGTCTTAATGGATTAACTGCTATACCTCTTTCAGTTACAAGTACGTCTATTGTTGTACCTGGTGTGGCAATTACATCTACTCTGTTTTTAATAACTGGTAGTCTTGATGAGAATAGTTTTGAAACGATTATTGACATCTTTGCTCCAGCTGCTGTATCTTGGTGACCGCCTGAGCCGCCCATTAAGACCCCATCTGCTCCTGTTATAACATTGACATTAAAATCAAGGTCAATTTCAGTAGCACCTAATATAACTACATCAAGGTTATCAACAACTGCTGAAACCTCTGGGTTACCATATTCAGAACCGCTCATTCTTAAGTGATTAGCATTCTTTTTAATGGATTCAATTGCTTTAAGGTCAAAGCATTGTACATCATAAAGTGATGTGAATAATCCTTCTTCAAGCATATCTGTTAAATATCCAGTTATACCGCCACTTGCAAATGATCCTTTGATATTTTCTTTAATCATGTAATCTCTTAAAAAGTCGGTAACGGCAAGTGAAATTCCACCCGCGCCACTTTGATAGCTAAAACCGTCTTTAAGTAAGCCAGACGCTTTCATAACCTTAAGTGTATCTTTGGCAATCTTTAATCCTACTGGGTCTTTAGTAACTTTTGTTGTACCGGATACGATACCATTCTTATCGCCTATGCTATCAACTTTTAAGATATAATCAACATAATCTTCAGTAATATCTCTTGGATAATTAGGATAAGCTACTATTGTGTCTGTAATGGCAATTTTCTTTTTAGCATAAATGGCATCTGCTATAGCGTATCCCATAGATCCGCAAGACGCTTCGCCATTAACTCCAGAGATATTTCCCATAGGGTCACAAGATGGCGCTGCGATAAAAGCGTAATCAATCACAACGTTTTTATCAATTATACTTCTAGCTCTTCCGCCATGTGATTGCATTAGTATTTTGCCTTTTAATTTTCCTTTTGAAATAGCTTTTGCTAAATCACCTGATATATATGAAGTAATTATATTTGTTATAGTGCCATCTTCAAGCAAAGGAATAAGTTCTTTATGAACTGGGAATAAAGATGAAGCAACTAGTGTTATATCTTTGATACCTCTTCTTTGAAGCTCAAGCATCATCATATTTAATACTGCATCACCATTTCTTAAGTGATGGTGTGAAGAAACTGTTATACCGTCTTTCAAATCAAGCTTATCGAATAAATCTTTAATGCTTTCATAAACTTTACTTGGCTTTGATTCTTTTTTAGGATAATCTTTTTTATCTAATATTTTAATATCATCATTATAAAAGCTCATCATATTCCTCCTTATAATTGCCAGACATCTTTAATGTATTTATTGCTCTTAAAATTATAGGTCTGTCAACCATCTTACCGTCAAGTGAGAACGCTCCAAGGCCTTTTTCTTTAGCATCTTTAAGAGCTTCCATAACTCTGACTGCATGATTAACATCCTCTTTGCTTGGAGAGAATATTTCGTTAACTGGGTCAACGTGTCTTGGAGATATTAGTGCTTTACCTGTCATACCCATGGCTTTAGCTTTCTTAGTATCCATAATTAAGCCTTCGATATCATCTGTGTCTGTCCAAGGAGTGTCAACTGCTTGAAGGCCAAGTGATTTTGCGCATGAAACTATCCTCATTCTTGAGTATTTAATTTCATCTGATTCTTTTGTTCTTTTTGCTCCTAAGTCTAAAGTTAAATCTTCTGCTCCTAATAATACGCCTTTAACTCTTTTTGATTTTGCAAGGATATTTCTTGCATCTTCAACGCCTTGAGATGTTTCAATTAAGCAAAATATATCATATTTTTGATTATTTTCATCTAAATATTTTGAAAGTGCTTCAACTGATTCTTGAGATGCTTTTGCAAGCATGATTCCATCAAAATTTAAGCCTTTAAGTGCATCTAAGTCCTTATAAAAATAATCAGTATCAAGAGGATTAACTCTTACATATATATCTGAGCCGCCTTTATCTTCAGATTTAAATGTTTTTAAATATTCTTTAACAAGCTCTCTTGCAGCGTCTTTCTCAGGTAATGATACTGCATCTTCTAAGTCTATAATTATAGCATCTGCACCTAATATGTCAGACGATTGAAGCATGCCTGGATTATTGCCTGGCATAAATAACATTGTTCTATAGTTCATTTTGACTCCTTTCGATTGCAGTTCTCATTCTTGCTCTGATAGTGAAGTCTAATGCACCTTTATCGTCAATAACGATGTTTGCCTTAGTAACTCCTTCATCTTCAAGAACTTCGTTAACAGCCTTCAAAATCATATCACCGTATTGTTCTTTAACTACAGAGTTCAATGTGATATCGAGTTTATCTGAAGGCTCTATCATTATCATCAAATCGTTTGATTCAAGCGAGCCAGCCTTAGCAGCTTTGCTAATTACTCGTTCTTTTCTTTCCATTCTAAATACTCCTTCTTACCTTCTATATATAAATCTTTACCAGTAGGGTCAACTATAACTGTTGCTGGAAATTTTTCTACAGTTATTTCTCTTAAAGCTTCAGCGCCTAAATCTTCATAAGCAATAATTTTAGCGGTTTTAATCCTATCTGCGATTATTGCAGCAGCTCCGCCTATAGCGGCGAAATAACAAGCGCCGTGCTCAACGATTTTAGCCTTAACATTGTCATCTCTCTTGCCTTTACCTATCATACCCATAACGCCAGCGTCCATCATTTGTGGAGCGTATGGATCCATTCTATAGCTTGTTGTAGGTCCTGCTGAGCCTATGACTCTGCCTGGCTTTGCTGGTGATGGTCCAACATAGTATATACAAGCTCCTTTTGGATCAAAAGGTAATTCTTTTCCTTCGTTAAGTAGTTCTACTAATCTTTTATGAGCAGCATCTCTAGCTGTATATATAGTTCCTGTTATTAATACATTGTCTCCTGCTTTTAAATTTTTAAGTGTTTCTCTTGTAAATGGTGTTTTAATTTCTATAGCCATAATTATATCCCCCTTATAATGAAATAACTTTATGTCTTGCAGCGTGACATTGAATATTAACAGCTACTGGCAAGCCGGCTATGTGAGTTGGATGAGTATTTATAAATACTCTTAGAGCTGTTGTTTTGCCGCCAAAACCTTGAGGACCTATACCTAATTCATTAATTTTTTCAAGTAATTCTTTCTCAAGATCAGCATAGAATGGGTCTTTATTATAATCATCAATATCTCTCATAAGAGATTTCTTTGCCATAATGCATGATTTTTCAAAGTCTCCACCAATACCAACACCTACAACTATAGGTGGACATGGGTTTGGTCCAGCAGTTTCAACTGTTTCTAGAATAAATTTCTTAACACCTTCAAGTCCATCAGCAGGTTTAAGCATCTTTTGTTTAGACATATTTTCTGAGCCAAAGCCTTTAGCCGCAAAAGATATTTCAAATACATCTCCTTCAACTATTTCATAATGAATGATAGCTGGAGTATTATCTTTTGTATTGACTCTGTCAATTGGATCTTTAACTACAGATTTTCTTAGGTAACCATCAGTATACGCTTCTCTTACTGCTTGGTTTATAGCATCATTTATAGATCCATCAACATGAACATCTTGACCAATCTTAACAAAGCAAATAACCATACCTGTATCTTGACACATAGGAACGCTATCTCTTTGTGCTAAATTGTCATTATCTATAATAGTTGAAATTGTTTCTTTAGCAAGAGGCCACTTTTCTTTATCTCTTAGTTCAACTAGTCTATCCATTACATCTCTTGGCAATACTGAAGCTATCTCCAAAAGTCCTTCTTTCAATTTTTTAGTGATATCACTACTTTTTATTTCTCTCAAAATTTTACCCCCTATGTATAATATGAAAGTAGCAATAAAATTATTGCTACTTTCAATGAAAAATTATTATCTGTTATTAACTAGTGCTACTACTCTGTTCATTTCGTTATTAACGATCATGATACCTTCGTCAACACCCATACCTGGTTTAGCTAATTGTTGGTCAGCTCCTGTAGCCATAGAAATATTTACTAAAACTTCAGCAGATCTGTTAGTTTCGTTGCAAGTACCACCGCAGTATGCGCCTACGTGGTGATCTTTACAGTATTTAACAGCTTCAATAGTGTTATTGATACCGCCTAAGTCTGGAGTCTTGATTTGAATCATGTGTCCAGCTCCATTATCAACGAAGTAAACAACATCTTCATAAGTATTGCACCATTCGTCAGCAACTAATTCTACATTGATTTTTTCATCATCAAGCTTCTTAGTTAAGTCTCTAAGAACTTCCATTTGTCTAGTTCTTTCACCCATATCCATAGGTCCTTCAATTCTTAGCTTGAATGGTTTAGCTGCTTCTTCTAGAGTCTTTAGGTATTCAGCCATCTTATCAACATCGTTATTGAAAGCATCACCTATAGTTCCATAAACGTCGATGTGGAAAATTGGGTTATATGATTCATTATGTCTATGTTCAAGAATTCTATTTCTTAACCAAACAACATATTCTCTTAAAAGTTCACCGTTTTTACCAGTTTTCTCTTCAACGTTATTGAATAGACCGTGTGGTAAAACGTCAGCTTCTTTTATAATCATTTTATCTGCGTTTAGATATCTATCGTCACCTGATTGAGCAAAGATAGGTACTCTCTTAATTTCAACGCCAGTGTTGTATTCTTTTTTAACTACTTCTGCCATTGTTACCTTGTTAGTTTTAGCAACTGCATCAAGTAAAGCTTGTGTAATACCATATCTTATAGCTGTATGAAGTCTCTTGCCATCAACATGCATTTGGTCAAATTCTTCAGCCATTTCTTTGAAAGTAGTTATTTCTCTACCTTCTAGCTTAGGTGCTATGTTTTTATTGATAAATTCAATAAAATCTTCTGCTAGGAAAAGTGGGTCTCTTCCACCTGCTCCTGAGTATTGAACTGCTGCGCAGTCACCTAGTGCAACTTGTCCGTCATCAAGAACTAACATAACTGATATTGCTTCACCAGCTTGTCTTATTGCTTTAAATCCTGGTGTAACTGGATCTCCTAAATAGAACATTCCATCATGTTTTGCACCTAATTTGATAGCCTTTTGGTCATCAAAGTAAAAACCTGTCTTACCTGCTGAACAGATAACTTTTTTGATTTTCATAATCGCATCTCCTTTAATATATTAATTATTTTTTGGTCTACCAATTAATCTACCGAAGCCAACAGCAAATATATCGTCAGTTGTCATGTCAAAGCTTACTGGACGTCCTTCAAATTTTGCTCTTTCTTCAAGTTTTTCTCTATTGATATCAAGTATATCTTTTGTGAATGGTAAATTGCCTGTAAATAAATATCTAACGGCACCGTTATTATCTCTTGCTGGCATCATCTTACCTGCGTTGTATTTTGATGGAGCAAATGGTACGTCCATAACTCCTTGTGCAAAGCCTTCTACAGTACCTACTGCTAAGTCGCCCTTGCCTAATTCGAACAATTTTTCAATGATACATCTTGTTTCTGCTTTAATTAAATCAATCTCTGCTCTTAATTCTTTTCCTTCTGGAAGTAATTGTCCCTCAGTCATGTTTAGAACCATCTTTGTAGCTCTGATACCTTCAGCGTTTGCTTCCTTAGTTGGAATACCAATAGCTTCGTGAGGTGTCTTAACGATAACTTTTGTAGCTCCTGCTAATGAACCAGTTGCTGCGCCCCAAGAAATAACGCCAAATGCCTTAGCTTCATCTTGAGGGAAGCCTCCCATCCATTGGTGGAAAACTGTTGTTATCAATACATCATTGTATCCAAATTTCTTTAAGTATTCATTTACTTGTTCTTCAAGTGATCTAATGGCAGCAACGTCTTGAATTAAGTTACCGCATTGACCGTAACCAACTGTTATATTCTTAACGCCTTGTTCAGCTGCAAGCAATGCTTCAACTATAGCAACAGCGTTTGATGTTGATGGTGGGCAAAGTGTACCAGTTAATGGTCCGAATGGTTCTCTGTTGATATGAACACCATTTTCTTCATAAAAGCCAACTAATCTATCGCAATATTGCCAATCATGTAAGCATCTATCTATTGGTACTGATTTTGCATAAGGTACGTTATAGCTTATAGCGCCTCCTTCATTTGAAGTATATCCACCTGCGTGAATTATTTCAGCTAATAATCTTGAGTCTGGTGTACCGTGTCTTGCTTGAAGTGGTTTAGAGACAGCATTATAAACCATTCTACAGCCTTTAACACCATGGTTAACAGCTGGGAATCCGTTTAATAATGATCTTCCTGCTTTTAATGATTCTTTAATACCAACTTCACATTCATCGTATCTATTTTGTCTTGTATATGAGTCTATTGTTGATGGAAGTAAATCTGCTCCTCCTTGATCTGTTAAAAATGTTAACAATTCAATGTGAGCATCGATTAGAGCAACACCTGCTCTTGGTTGAGCAAGAGTTTTTCCTTCTCTTTTTGCTTTTGCCATAACGTCAGCAAAATTCTTTTCTTCAGGAATTTTTTTCAAAAAGTCAATTGCTTCTTGTGAATCAACTTCAGCTCCTGTGGGCCATTGTTTAAGAACTTTTTCGCGCTCTGTGAAAAATTCTTCATCAGTCCATCTTTTATTTTGTACTTTCATAGCTTCCCCCTATATAACTATATATTTCTTCATCATTCTAACTGCCATGTTTTTGTCAACCATAGTTAATAGACCCATTGCAGATAGAATATATCTTTTATCTACTGAAAATTCAGGATATCTTGGTTTTAATGAGTTTAAATCTTCGTTGTCATATAAACCAGCTTTTAATATTTCTTGTGGATGTTCTGAATTTACAAGTATTCCTCCAGTGCCTATCATTAGGTGAAGCTCTGTTAAATCTTTACCTATTTGTTGATACATTGTTCCTAGAGGTGAATATACTGCTTCTACATAGCCGCAGTGCCTTTTCATTGATATATCGACACAAATCTTTGCCATCATTTCATCGAATTTTATTTCTTTTTCATCCGTGAAAACTAAATCAGTATGATTGTATCTCTTTTTAAATTCATCTTCTACATCATACTCACTAACATCTAAGTACTTCTTGATCATTCTTAATCCAGATGCTTCATATACGCTTTCAGATGAATATCTCATTCCTAAATCGCCCTCAACAGTTCTCTTTGAAAGTGGTTCTTCCAAACCTCTGTAGATTACTCCTGGTTTAGAAGGTGCTCCATCAGCTATTGAGTGAATATCTGTTGTTGCTCCACCTATGTCAACTACGACTAAGTCACCAACGCCATCTTCATCAGGTGTGCCTAAGCTAAGCGCTTCTGCAGCCTTTAAAACGGCTTGTGGTGTTGGCATTAGTATGCCTGAAATATCATCTTCGATGTGAGTCATGCCTTTGGCTTTAGTGATTCTTTCCATAAATATATCTCTGATTGTTTCTCTGGCGGGATTAACGTTGATTTCATTTAGTTTTGGCATAACATTTTCAGTAAGTCTATACTCAACTTTATCTTTAAACACTTTTTCGATATCGTCGTAGCTACTTTTGTTGCCAGCAACTACAACTGGCTTTGTGATGCCAAAATCAGTTATCATTTGTGCGTTGTGAAGAATTACTTCAGTGTTGCCTCCATCTGTTCCGCCTGCTAATAGAATCATATCAGCGTTAGAATCTCTAAGCTCTTCAGCCTCATGATTGTTCATCTTATATGAATATGTCTTAATAACTCTAGCTCCTGCTCCTAAGGCTGCTCTCTTTGCTGCTTCTGCAGTTAAATCTGGTACTAAGCCTATAGCTGCTATCTTTAAGCCTCCAGCTGCAGATGAACATGCAAGTTTCTTGATTATGTCAATTTCCCCTGTTACTTGTGACATTAATTCCTTATAAGCGTTGTGATATCCTTCAGCTACGTCAGTTTCAACTGTTGTGTAGCTTTTTGCTGTTGCAATTATTTCTTCTTTTTCGATATCTATTAGAGTTAATTTTGTAAATGTGCTTCCAAAATCAATAAAAAGATATGCTTTCATTTAATTAATTCCTAAGTCTTTTTTCATGTCTGCTATTGTAATTTCAGGACTTGTTCCTGGTGGATAAACCCTGTTAAAGCCCATATCTTTAAATCTTGGCTCAACTTCTTCCCACTTTTGCTTACCAACAACGATGTTGCCGCCAACATATAGTGGAATGTCTTTAAGACCTGCTTCATCGCACGCTTCTCTCATGCCCTTGCAGTCAATTTCTCCTTGACCATATAGAGATGATACACAGATAAGGTCAGCATTAGTTTCAACTGCTGCGTTGATGAAGTCTTCTTGAGGTGATAAAACACCAATGTTAACTACATTAAATCCAGCGTTTGTAAAAGCATGGTCCAATATAGTTAAACCAACTGCGTGACAATCTGATCCGATTACCCCTAGGACGATTGTCTTACCATTTTTTTCTTTCATAGTACTCCTCCTATTCAAATAGTATACTCATTTTATCATAAGTACAGAGATTTTTAAAGAGTAAAAACTCATTTTGAAGGCCTTAAAATCGTCAATGAATAAAAATAATGTTAATTTTCAAAATATGTCATTAAGGTAATAAAAATATGAATATTTTTAACATTTTTGCAATTAAAAAAATATTACTTGCAAAAATAATTGTTAAATTTTTGTCATATTTATCTAAATGCTTTTATTACCCTCTTTAAATATTCTTCATCTGCTAAATAATATGTTCCTTCTTCTTCGTTTGGATTAGTTCCAAAGAAAAGTTTTTTGTTTGCAAGTGTTGATTTGTCAATACAAGCCTTATTTGATGATATGTGAAGCTGATCTACTAATAAATTTTCTTTTATAAAATCAATATTATTCTCCCTTACTCCTCCAGTAATAAATTCAAGCTTATCATGGTACTTTTCATACAATTCATTTATTATTTTATATGTGTCAGTGATTTTGTTATCTCCGCCCTTTGTTAGTACGCGTTTAAATCCCATATCTATAAGTTTTTTGCAATTGCCATCTAGGTCTGGATCTATATCAAAGGCTCTATGAAAAACATTGTCCATGCCTTCGCAGTACTTTAGTAGATATTCATTTGCTTTCATATTGATACTTCCATCGTCATTTAAGCATCCAAAAACAAAGCCTTGTACACCTAATTCTTTTAGAGCTATGATATCTTCTTTCATTACATCAAGGTCATATTTCGAGTATGAAAAGCCAGCTTGTCTTGGTCTTATCATGGCAACGAAAGGTATTTCTAGCTCATTTAAAACTTTTTTACACAAACCATACGATGGTGTTATTCCGCCTAAAACAGTTGATGCGATTAATTCAACTCTATCGGCTCCCGCTCTTTGCGCTATAAGTGTTGATTCAAATGAATCAGAACAAATTTCTAGAGTATATTTCATAATTATCCCTCCTATTTGATTATATTACTTGTATTATATCATAAATTGTCGTATAATATGATAATTATTGATTATTAGAAATAAATATAGTATAATATCTGAAAGGGGAAGTAATAAATTTAAAGGTGAGGTATATGGAAAAAAATTATTTAGAATTTACAGCAAAGGACAAGAAGAAAATTAAGTATTTAGAATGGAAAGCTGAAAACCCTGAATTTTGTGTAGAGATTGTTCATGGCATGCACGACCATGCTATGAGATATGATGAGTTTGCTAGATTTTTACAAGCTAATGGCATTTCGTCATACGCTCTTGATCTAAGAGGTCATGGAATGACAGCCGCTGACAAAGAGCACTTAGGCCTAGCGCCTGAAAATAATGCTTGGATGAAGATGGTCGACGATATTGACGTACTTAGTTCAATCATTAAAAAAGAAAATCCAGATAAGAAGATTGCTCTTCTTGGTCACTCTATGGGCTCAATACTTGCAAGGACTTATGCTTATAAATATGGAGATCAAATTGACAAGATGATACTTCTATCTAGCGTTAAAACGCCAGTATTTTTAAATCAATTGTTTAAGGTGTTTTTAAAAGTTGTTATAGCTAAGGAAGGCTATGACGCTAAAAATGATTCGTTAAATCAAAAATCTTTTGACTTTTTAGGTAAAGGTGCTGGAGAAAATATTTTAACATCTGATCCTGTAGAAGCAGAAAATTTCTTATGTGATGAATATTGCATGCTTAAGTATAGTAACGGTTTTTTCCAAATGCTTATACATGGTGTTGATAAAGCTTGTAGTAGAGATAATCTTGACTATATTCCAAAGAACTTACCTATATATTTATTCTCTGGAAAAAAAGATTCACTATCAAATTTTGAACAAGGAATAAAACAAATATATGGCCTATTTAGAAGTATTGGTATAGAAAATTTAGAACTAATCGAATACGATGATTTAAAACACGATCTAATTCATGAATTAAATAAAGAAAAAGTTTTTCAAGACATATTAAAAGCTCTTCTTGCTTAAGAAGAGCTTTTGCTTTTTTTATTTCATTTTATCTATATCCACTAAAAGCATAGCGAAGTCATCTCTTTGATCACCAAAGGAATATTGAAGCACGGCTATGTCTATTGCCTTAAGTAATTTGTTAGGTTTACTTAGTATTGTCTTTATAAGTCTATCTAAGCCAAATTCTTCTCCATGAACATTTTTGCTCTCAACTATACCATCTGTATATAAGAACAATTTGTCACCTGCTCTTAGATCAGTTTTCTTTACTTCATAGTTATTTCCTAAGTCTACGCTCATTATAGGTCTGCCCTTTGCTTCTAGAACAGATATCTTATTATCATTAAATATGATAGGCATAGAATTGTGTCCAGCGTTTGCATAAACAAATTCTTCTGTCTTTGCATAATAAACTCCATAAAATAGCGTGATGTATCTATCACTTTGTAAATTTAGTTCCAAAAATTTATCACTAATATATTTTAGAGCTAGTTCTGGTTCATAATTATCTTTATTTAAATTTCTTACCGTTTGTCTAATAAACATAGTAAGCATTGAAGCAGCGATACCATGTCCAGCAACATCCGCAATATAAATTACATAAGTATCCTTCTCTATCTCAAATATATCAAACATATCGCCAGAGAGCGTTTCAGTTGCTTCATATAAGTAGTCTATGGCAATGTTTTTATATTTTGTTTTAACAGGAAGTATACTCTTTTGAATCCTCTTAGTAATTTCCATATCATGAAAAACATTTTCATTGCTTTGAATAAGCTGAAGCTCAAGAACCCTTTCTCTAGTTACATCTCTAAATACTTCAACTATGGCGATGGGATTCATCTTGTCATCATATATTGGCGAGCACTTTACTTGATAATAATTTTCACCAATATTTAGCTCCTTTTGTATTATTTCATTCTTTTCAATAGCGCTAGCAGTTTCACTAGTATCAAGCTTTAAAAAATCATCTAAATCATCTGTGTTGCTGCCAGTCGGATCATAGCCTACAGCATCTTTGAGAGCTTGATTTGCGTAAAGAATCTTGCCATTAATATTAACTACCTTAACCCAATCAGCCATGGCATCAAGGACTTCAACTGAAAGTATTTTATCTAAAATTTCATCTTTTCTTTTTAGTTCCACAGTATCAACTCCTATTTGTCCGGCTTCTTACCATAAAATTGGTAATAATAAGTTTTTAAACTTCCGTTGTAAAGCTTTCTGTTCTTGTCAGCCTTTCTCGCAAAATCCCTCTCTATCTGTTCATAAGATGTTAAAACATATATGGACCATGTATCTAAGTTTTTAATCTTCTTACCAAAATCAGTATAAAGAGACCTTAGATTATCTTCTTCAAGACGCTTGCCATAAGGCGGATTAGTAATCATTACACCATAATTATTTTTAATATCTACATCTCTAAAATCTTTTACAAAAAATCGTATGTCGTCACTTAAGCCAAGATTTTCAAGATTGTGTTTTGCTATGGCAATGGATTTGTGTGAGATATCACTCGCATCGATGTAAACCTTTGATTTGTAATCAATTTTTTCCATCGCTTCCATCCTAGCTTTTTTATATAAATCACTGTTTAAAAATTTAAAGTTCATGCTATCAAAGTCTCTATCAAGTCCAGGAGCTATGTTTCTCGCGATTAGAAGTGCTTCTATAGGTATGGTTCCCGAACCACAGAATGGATCAAAGAAAGGTCTATCCTTTTTGTAAAAAGATAATTTTACAAGTGCCGCTGCCATAGTCTCCTTTAGCGGAGCGACTACTTGTTTATCTCTATATCCTCTCTTGTGTAGACTATCCCCTGATGTATCAAGAGTTATGCTTGCAATATCATTTAAAAGAGATATTTCAAGTCTGTGTCTATGTGATGATTTTGAGAATCTACTTATATCATGCTTCATTTGAAGTTTTTTAATAATAGCCTTCTCAGTAATTCTTTGGCAGTCAGATATTGAGAATAGCTTTGATTTGTGAGATCTACCCTCAACAATAAAATTAGAATCGTCATCTAAAATATCGTTCCATGGAAGTTCATATATGCCATCAAAAAGCTCTTCAAAGCTCTCAGCCTTGAAGCTCTTTAAGTTTATAAGTACCCTGTCAGCACATCTAAGATTAATGTTTGCTCTTGCTATATCAATCGCATCACCATTAAAATAGATATGACCGTTATCAGTCTTAGTTACTTCTAAACCTAAATCATTAAGTTCTCTCTTTACTATGGCCTCAAGGCCAAATGAACTTGTTGCAATTAATTCGTACATAATATCACTTCCTACATAATTATAACACATATTAGCTTATTAAACAATGAATATATTTTGAATAATTTTAAATAAGTGTGTATTAAAAATAATCTTTGGGTATATATGTTTCACAAGGGGGTTGATAAAATGAAATTATCAGAATTAATTAAAAGCGCTGACTGGAAGAGTGAAAAACATGTTCCAGTTATACACGTTGCAAAGGAAGCAGACGATATAAAGGTTTGCGTAAGCGTTGGAGATGAGATTGCTCATCCAAATACACTTGAACACCACATAGCATGGATGAAGTTATTCTTCGTTCCAGAAGGAAAACAAATTCCTGTTGAAGTAGCTAGCTATGTTGCATCAGCTCACGGAGAATCAGATCTATTTACAGAACCTTCTATGAGCGTTAAATTAAAAGCAAACGCTAAGGGCACTCTACTTGCACTAAGCTATTGCAATATCCATGGTTTATGGGAAAACACAGAAGAAATTTAATTTGACTTTTAAAAGATGGGGTTATTTCCCATCTTTTTTCATGTCTTTTTTCATGCTTTTAGATTGACAAATTATTTATAAATATGTTATAATCAAGGCAATTTAAAGGAGTGATTATATGAACGTTTTTGACGTATTAAAAGAAAGAGGTTATATCGATAATTGTAATTACGAAAATGAATTAAGAGAATTATTAGATAAAGAGAAGATAACTTTCTATACTGGTTATGATGCAACTGCAAACTCACTAACTGTAGGTCACTACATTACTCTTATGGTTATGAAACACTTACAAGCAGCTGGTCACAGAGCTATCTGCCTTACTGGTGGCGCTACAACTATGATTGGTGACCCATCTGGTAAGCAAGATATGAGAAAGCTTCTTACAGAAGAAACTATCAATGAAAACGCTAGAATCTTCGTTGAACAATTATCAAGATTCATTGATTTTAAAGATGGTAAAGCATTGCACGTTGACAATAAAGAGTGGCTTCGCGATGTAAAGTACCTTGATTTTATGAGAACTATAGGCGTTAACTTCAATGTTTCTAAGATGCTAGCTTATGATTGTTATAAGAACAGAATTTCTTCTGGTTTAACTTTCTTTGAAATGGGTTACATGTTAATGCAAGCTTATGATTTCTTAGAACTATATAGAAAATATGGCTGTGTACTTCAAGTTGGCGGTTCAGACCAATGGGCTAACATGCTTGAAGGAACTGAGCTAATCAATAAACTTGAAGGTAAACAAGCTTATGTAATGACTTTAAAGCTATTAACTAATGCTGATGGTGTTAAGATGGGTAAAACTGTTTCAGGCGCTGTTTGGCTAGATAGAGAAAAAACTACTCCTTACGAATTATTCCAATACTTCAGAAATGTTGATGACAGAGACGTTATTAAATTCTTAAAGCTATTAACTATGCTTCCTATGGAAGAGATAAATGAGTTAGCAAAACTAAAAGATAACGAAATTAATAAAGCAAAAGAAATACTTGCATACGAAATTACTAAAGACGTTCACAGTAAAGAAGATGCGGACAAAGCACTTGAGGCAAGCCGTGCATTATTCAGTGGATCAGCAGATTCAGAAAACATTCCAAGCACTACTATGGATAAAAAGTTATTTGAAGATGGAATTGGCTTATTAAACTTACTTAAAGAACTTAACTTAACAAAGTCAAACTCAGAAGCAAGACAGCTTATTTCACAAGGCGGTATACTTCTTAATGGTGAAAAAGAAAGTGATGCTTCAAAAGTAATTACGCTAGATGACTTTAAAGATGGCGAACTACTAATTAAAAAAGGTAAAAAAGTATTTTATAAGGTTATTTATTAAATAATAAACATAAAAAATAGGGAGCTTCGGCTCCCTATTTTCATGTGTAAGCTAATTTTATTTTATTTTAATTTATTATTTTGCTCCTAAAGATTCCATAAGTTTACTATAGATTTCGCTGTCATGATATGTTCCTTCATATAATTCTGCTGTGGCGCCTAATGCGTATATAGGAACTGGAACTGCAGTATGAGCAAATGTTGACCAGCCTATACCAGCTTTGTTATCAATTATATGTGTTAATGTTGCACTAAATGGATCATATCCACCATATAGTAAGTTTGTTTCTATAGATTTAGTTCTCTTGTCTTTATCTTTCATTGATTCAGCAAAAGCTGCTTTTAATTTGCCAAGTTCATAATCATTTAATACGAATAATTCATCTTCCTTCTTAGTATTTTCATCTTTAACTATTAGGCCAAATGATTCCTTAACTAATTTTAGAGCGTCTTCAAACTTAAGATTATTATTGTTTTTCTTTAATTCTTCAAATTTCTTGTCAAATTCAACGTAACTTAATTTTTGTTTGTCAAATATTTCAAAGTGTGTGTCATATCCTGTTCCTTGATAGCCAAGGCTTAATCCACCTGTTTCATGATCAGCAGTAACTAGGATTAGAGTTTCGTCTGGATGTTTTTTATAAAATTCTATAGCTTCTTGAACTGCATCGTCAAGCGCAAGTACTTCGTGTATAGATGATAAAGCATCATTAGCATGACATGCCCAGTCAATTTTACCAGCCTCAGCCATGATAAAGAAGCCATTTTCATTATCAAGTACTTCTATCGCTTTTCTAACAGTATCTCTTAAAGTCATATCACCTTTCTTTTGATCAAGTGTATATGGCATAGCTCCCTCATCTTGAATTCTTTCTGTTACAGCAAACACTTTACCAGTATTTTTATTAATTTTTTCAAAATCTTTCTTAGTTTCTGTTACTGTATAGCCATTTGCTTTTAAAATATCATAAAGATCTTTTTCTTTTTTCTTCTTGTCATCACCAGTTCTGTGAGCCAATGATCCACCTGCAAAGTAGTCAAATCCGCTTGTAGCCATTTGTTTGCCAATTTCATAGTATTGTTTTCTAGAAGTTACATTAGCATAAAATGCTGCTGGTGTTGCGTGATTTAATGTAACAGTTGATATGATGCCAATCTTTTTACCTTGTTCTTTCATCTTTTCAGCAACAGTTGTAACATTTTTTTGAAGATCACTTGTCTTACCTATAACACCAGAATGAGTCTTAGTTCCTGAGCTGATAGCTGTTGCAGTTGAAGCTGAGTCGGGACAGAAGCTTGTAGAATCTTCTGTGTTAACAAGACCAACTGTTGGAAACTTATAAAACTCTAATGGTTTTATCTCTACTTTCTTTTTGTCGCCAGCATAAATTTGAGCAGCATTTACTTGAGCTGCACCCATACCATCACCTATAAATAAAAATACATACTTAGCCTTTTTGGCATTTTTACTTTCAGCAAAGCTTGTTCCGCCCAAGAATGAAAAACTTGATACAAACATAAGAAGTGCTAAAAATAATACAAGAAATTTAAAATTTTTTTTCATGAAATTCTCCCCTTTCTTGTGCTTATTATAATTATTATATATTAAATATAAATATGTATTGCGTAAATTTTATGTAAAAAAACCTCTCTACTTAATTTAGTAAAGAGGTTTAATAATATTTATTAATTATTTTATTCAGTTAATTTTAGGAACTCATCAATTTCTTTCTTTATAGTTTCTAGTGAAGCGTCAAAGAATTCTTCTTTAGTAACGTCTATACCAACTGATTTACAGCAATCTTTAATGCTCATCTTTCCTGTGTTTCTTAGAAGCGTATCATATTTTTCAATGAAAGCGTCTTCTTCTTTCTTATATATACTATATAAGCCTCTCGCAAATAATAGTCCGAAGCAATATGGGAAGTTATAGTATCCAAGGTCGCTACTGTAGTAGTGGGACTTGCATATCCACATACCTTTATTAAGCTTTTCTGGATCTAGTCCATCTTTAAATGCTTCTTTTTGTGCATTCATCATAATTTCATCGAAATCATCTGCATCAAGCGCGCCATCTTTTCTTCTTCTAAATACTTCATCTTCAAATAAAAATCTTGAATATATGTCAACAACTGTTTGAGCAGCACCAGAAATAATGTTTTCAAGTATAAATATCTTTTCGTCATCATTCTTAGCATCTTTTAGTGCAGCGTTATATGTTATTGTCTCTGCAAATATCGATGCTGTCTCAGCTATCGGCATAGTATAGTCTTGATTAATAGGTTCTTCTTGGAAAATAACTCTTCCGTGATAAGCATGACCAAGCTCATGAGCAAAGGTTATCATTGAATCAAATGTACCACCAAAGTTAGCTAAAACTCTTGATTCTTTTATGGCTGAGCAGCTTGAGCAGAATGCTCCGCCAACCTTGCCTTCTCTTGGCTCTGTATCTAGCCAATTATTTTCAAAAGCGTGTTTAGCAAAATCGCCTAATTTATCTGAGAATGAATAATATTGCTTGATAACAAAGTCTTTTGCTTCATCAAATGTATAAGTGATACTTCCCTTGCCAACTGGAGCAAATGTTTCATAGTATGGAAGCTTATCATATCCAAGTAATTTTGCTTTTCTTTTGAAATATTTAACAAAATCAGGTAAATATTTTCTAACTGATGACCACATAGCGTCAAGAATTTCTTTATCAAATCTTGAATCAATTAATGTTTTTGCTAATGGGCTTTCATAGCCTCTTAATTCACATTCATTAATAACTTCGCCCTTAATTGAGCTAAGTGACATTGCGATTGAATCTCTAATTTTTTCATAACATTCTTCTTCAGCTTTAAAACTTTTTCTTCTAAGTTCTTTATCATCTTCATATTGCAAGTTTCTAATAGCTGGTAAATTTATTTCTTTTACTTCTCCATCAGAAAATTCTACCTTACTAGTAACTTTGCTTGTTAAATTTGAATGAAGTCTGTTCCATTCGTATGAACCTGTTTCTTTTATACGAGCAACAGCTATCTCTACATCGTCACTAAGCGAGTGCTTTGCATTATCACAGCCCTCATTTAAAATAAATCTATATTCTTTTAGAGCGTCCTCTTCATCTATAATATTATTTATGTCATCAATACTCTTTAAAAATTTATCAAAACTTACTCCAAGTTCGATAAACTCTCTACGAACAGCGATAAGCTTAGATTTTTCTGCAAGTGCTTCTTTGTTATTAACGTTTTCGCTTAAATTTAAGGATACGTATCCAAATAGTCTTGCAGCATAATTATCAATGATATTTGCCTTATCTACATATTTAATTAAAACTTTCTTCTTATCATCAAAATTTTCATTTATAAATAAGCTTAAATTCTTTATTTCTTTTAAAATATTGTCATAATCTTCTTTGTACTTAGGATCAGTAAATGATTTGTAGTATGCGGATAAATCCCACTTCATATTGTTCCTCCCCTTTCAAAAAAGAGGGTAGCAAATCGCTACCTTCTTTTAATAACTTTTATTTCCAACATTAATTCTGTTGATTGCCTTCTTAAGTGCAAGCTCTGCCTTGAATGTATCAGTATCTTTGTCTTCAAGTTTTTTACTTGCTCTTTCTTTAGCTCTCTCAGCTCTGTTGATATCTATCTCGTCTTCCCACTCGCAAGCGTCTGAAACAACAGTTATATTATTATTTCTCACGTCAATATAACCGCCAGCGCAGGCAGCAACTTTTCTTTCATCTCCATTTTTAATAACAAGTCTACCAATATCAAGTATTGTTACCAAGGGAGAGTGATTAAGAAGTATTCCTACGTCTCCTTCAATTGTTCTAGCGACAAGCATATCAATTTCGCCTTCGAAAAACAATTTATCAGGTGTAACAACCTTAAGATATAATCTAGTCATTATTTTGCCTCATACTCTCAGCTTTTTTAACAGCATCATCAATTGTTCCAACAAATAAGAATGCTGATTCTGGTAAATCATCATGTTTACCATCGAGAATTTCTTCAAAACCTCTGATAGTTTCAGCTATAGGAACGTATTGACCTTGAATTCCTGTGAATTGTTCAGCAACTGAGAACGGTTGTGACAAGAATCTTTGTATTCTTCTTGCTCTAGCAACAGTTAATTTATCATCTTCTGATAATTCATCCATACCAAGTATTGCGATGATATCTTGAAGCTCTTTATATCTTTGTAGTATTTCTTGAACACGTCTAGCGACTTCATAGTGTTTTTCTCCAACTACTTGTGGATCCAAAATTCTTGATGTTGAATCAAGTGGGTCTACAGCTGGATATATACCTAATTCTGAAATTGAACGTGATAGTACTGTTGTCGCGTCAAGATGTGTAAATGTTGTTGCTGGTGCAGGGTCTGTTAAGTCATCGGCAGGTACGTAAACAGCTTGTACTGATGTGATGGATCCATTCTTTGTAGATGTTATTCTCTCTTGTAATTGACCCATCTCAGTAGCAAGTGTTGGTTGATAACCTACTGCTGATGGCATTCTGCCAAGAAGTGCAGAAACTTCTGAACCCGCTTGAGTAAATCTGAATATATTGTCAATGAATAGCAAAACGTCTTGATGTTTTTCATCTCTAAAGTATTCAGCCATAGTTAATCCTGTTAGAGCAACTCTCATTCTTGCTCCAGGCGGTTCATTCATTTGACCAAATACTAAAGCAGTCTTGTTAATAACGCCAGACTCTTTCATTTCATAATAAAGGTCATTACCTTCTCTTGTTCTTTCCCCAACGCCTGCAAAAACTGAAAGTCCACCATGTTCCTTAGCAATATTGTTGATTAACTCTTGTATTAATACAGTCTTACCAACACCGGCACCACCGAATAAACCTATCTTACCTCCTCTAGCATAAGGCGCTATAAGGTCGATAACTTTTATACCAGTTTCAAAGATCTCTCTACTTGTAACTTGTTCATCATAGCTTGGTGCTTGTCTGTGTATTGGATCGTATCTATCATACTTAGCTTTAGCGTCTTCATCAATGTTTTCACCTAAAACGTTGAATAATCTACCTAAAGTTTTATCCCCAACAGGCACCTTTATTGGGCTTCCAGTATCTATAGCTTCAGCGCCTCTAACTAGTCCGTCAGTTGATGACATCGATATACATCTAACTATATCGTCACCTATGTGTTGACTTACCTCAGCTATAAGAGCTTTACCATTTAAATCAATTTTAATCGCGTTAAGAAGGTTTGGTAGAGAATTTTGTTTAAATCTTATATCAAGAACCGGTCCAATTATTTGTACAACTTTACCAATATTTTGATTTTCCATAATTTCACCCCTTCTAATTTAATGCATTTGCACCTGAGACTATCTCAGTAATTTCTTGTGTGATTTGAGCTTGTCTTGCTCTATTAAATCTAAGTGACAAGCTCTCAAGCATATCGTTAGCATTATCAGTAGCATTCTTCATAGAATTTCTTCTTGATGCTTGCTCTGAAGCTGCTGATTCAATCATTGCTCCAAATATAGTTATGGATATATAATCTTTAACTAATCTGTTTAATACTTCTTCAGCAGATGGTTCATACTCAATAAGTCTGTTTTCCATATTGCCTTCTTTTTCAATAGATTCGGCTGGCAACAGTTTAACCATACTAGGCACTAGGCTTAGTACTGTAGAAAAATGAGTATAAACTAATAGAACTTCATCAATTTCTTTTTTTCTATATAAATCATAACAGATGTTACCTATCTTAGCAGCATTGTTAAATGAAGGTTCTTCTGAAATATATGAAAATTCTTTTACTATGCCATCGTATCTTCTTTTAAAGTACTCTCTTGCTTCAACACCAACAAGTATAAACTTTGTTCCTACTTTATCATCGATATATGATTCAGCTTTTCTTATAACATTTATGTTATATCCGCCAGCTAAGCCTCTATCTGATGTTAAAACAATTATGAGTCTGTTTTTAACTTCTCTTCTTTCAAGCAAATCATACTTAACACCTTTAGTGTTTGCGAGTATTTCTCTAATACTTGATTCAACAGTGTTATAATATGGTCTTGTAAGCTCAAGCTTTTGTCTTGATTTACGAAGTTTTGAAGTAGATACTAATTCCATAGCTCTAGTAATTTGCTTTATATTAGATACACTTTTTATTCTTCTTTTAATTTCTTTACTTTGTTCAGCCATAATAAACCTCTAATTAAAAGTCTTTTTAAACTCTTCTATCTTTAGTTTTAGCTCTTCTTTTATTTCATCAGTTAATTCTTTCTTCTCTAAAATTTTCTTAGCTGTATCACTAGAAGTATTTTCCATGTACTCTAGAAAATCGTTTTCAAAAGCCTTAACTCTGTCTACAGGGATATCATCAAGATATCTATTAGTAACAGCAAATAAAATCATAACCTCTTCTTCGACTTTTAAAGGTTTATATTGTGCTTGCTTAAGTATTTCCATGATTCTTTGACCGTGATTTAGCTTGTCAGCAGTATCTTTATCAAGCTCAGAACCAAATTGAGCAAATGCTAATAATTCTCTGTATTGAGCAAGTTCTAGTTTAATACCGCTTGAAACCTTCTTCATAGCCTTGATTTGTGCAGCTCCACCAACACGTGATACCGATAGGCCTGCGTTAACAGCTGGTCTTTGTCCTGAGAAGAATAATTGTCCTTCAAGGAAAATTTGTCCGTCAGTAATTGATATTACGTTAGTTGGTATATAAGCTGAAATGTCTCCAGCTTGTGTTTCTATGATAGGAAGAGCTGTTATTGATCCTCCGCCTAATTTATCAGAAAGTTTTGCTGATCTTTCAAGTAGTCTTGAATGTAGATAGAAAACGTCTCCTGGGTAAGCTTCACGTCCTGGTGGTCTTCTAAGTAGTAAAGACATTGAACGATAAGCAACCGCATGTTTTGATAAGTCATCATAGATTATAAGTACATCTTTACCTGCGTACATAAATTCTTCAGCCATAGCTGTTCCAGCGTATGGAGCAATGTATTGTAATGGTGCAAGCTCACTTGCTGATGAACTTACTACTATAGTGTAGTCCATCGCACCATGCTCTTCTAGTACATTAACTAATTGAGCTACAGTTGAGTTCTTTTGACCAATAGCAACATATATACATATTACGTCTTGATCCTTTTGATTTATTATTGTATCTATGGCGATGGCAGTCTTACCTGTTTGTCTATCGCCTATAATTAACTCTCTTTGGCCCCTACCTATAGGGATGATGGAGTCAATAGTCTTGATACCAGTTTGTAACGGTTCAGAAACAGACTTTCTGTCAATAATACCTGGCGCATTAGCTTCGATAGGTCTGTACTTATTGCTTTCAATTTTACCTTTGCCATCGATAGCTTGTCCTAGTGAGTTAACTACTCTGCCAATAAGTGCTTCACCTACTGGAACTTCAACGATTCTACCAGTTCTTTTAACTGGGTCTCCTTCTTTTAAGTTCTTATCACTACCTAAAAGTACACAACCGATATTATCTTGTTCTAGGTTTAGTGCCATAGCGTAAACGCCGCCAGGTAGTTCAAGTAGTTCACCAGCCATAGCATTGTCAAGTCCATAAACTCTAGCTATACCGTCTCCAACTTCAATAATAGATCCAACTTCAACCGTATCTAATTTTTTGTCATAATTTTTTATTAAATCTTTTATAACTGAGCTAATTTCTTCTGGTTTTAACCCCATTTAGATACTCACCTCACTATTATTTATTAATTCTTTTCTTAATTCGTTTAATTGACCTTTTAGTGTTGAGTCGATAAGTTTATCACCGATCTTAACAATTGCACCGCCTATAAAAGTATCATCTAAAACATTTTTTAGCTTTACATGAGATTTTAAAGACGTAGTCAATTTTTTTTCATATTTACTAATTTCATCATCGCTTAGGCTATTTTTAGTAATTATTGTTCCATTCAAAATATTATTATCAATATCATATAAATTATTAAATTCATCTATAATAGATGATATCATGTCAAATCTTTTAGCATCAATTAAAACATATAAAAAGTTCATTGTTAATTTGCTTAAGTTTTTTTCATAGATATCTTTAATTGCATTTTTCTTATCATTGTTTGATAACAATGGATGTTTAAATACTTCCATAAGCCTAGGATTTGAATCGATAGTTTCTTTTACTAAATTTAGCTCTTCATAAACTAATTTAAGACAATCATCTTCTTTAGATGCATCAAACATAGACTTTGCATATAAAGTAGTAGCTAGTTCTTCCATTGTTCTTTACCTACTTCTTCAATAGATTTTTCTATGATTTCTTTGTCTTTCTTTGTGCTAATATTTTCACCAATTAGTTTTTCAGCAGCTAAGATGGCAATATTAACCATATCGCCTTTCATTTCGTCCATTGCCATTGACTTTTTATTAGCAAGTTCTTTGTCAGCTTTTTCCATAATTTTTCTTGACTCTTCTTTAGCATCGCTAACAGACTTATTAACGATATCGTCAGCTCTCTTCTTAGCTTGATCAACGATTTCGTTTGCTTCTTTTTTAGCTTCTTTTAATTTAAGCTCGTAGTCTCTTAGTGCTACTTGAGATTTCAAATTATTTTTCTCGCTATCTTCAACATTCTTCATTATATAGTCTTGTCTTTTATTTAATAAATCTTTTATAGGAAAATATAAAAATTTACGTAAAATAAAATACAATACGAGAGTGGCTGTAAGCTGAACAAGCATATTGACTAAATTAAAGTCAACGCTTACATTTAAGCCTTCCATATAAACTATACTAAAGGTTTAACTAAGATAAGAATTAGGGCAATAACTAGTGAATAAATACCTGTTGTTTCGGCAACAGCTTGTCCTAAAATCATTGTTTGAATGATATCGCCTTTAGCTTCTGGTTGTCTACCAACTGCTTCAGCTCCCTTACTAGCTGCAATACCTTGACCAATACCAGGGCCTAAACCTGCTATCATTGCTATACCAGCTCCTAAAGCTGACATACCTAAAATAAAATCGTGACCTGAAATTCCTTGCATTTAAAATTTCTCCTTTCAAATTTAATTTTCTTCTTGTCCCATACCCATTGCAATGTAGATCATTGTTATCATTGCGAATATGAACGTTTGCAGTACACCTGAGAATACATCGAAGTAGATGTGAAACCATGGTGCAACTATTGGTGTAAGTAAATTACTTACAAAGCCTAGCGCAGCATATACAAGTGCCATGATTAATGAACCACTTACGATATTACCAAATAAACGGAATGAAAGTGATATTGGAAGAGCAATATCGCCTATGATGTTTATTGGGAATAGTATAAAGATTGGTTCAAAATAACCTTTTATGGAATCTTTTAAGCCGTTAACTTTTATCTTATTGTAATGAATCAAGACAAAAGTGATTAGCGCTAATGTGAGTGTAACATTAAGATCTGATGTTGGTGGTTTAAAGCCAAATAATCCCATCAGATTCGCTGTCAATAAAAACATCATCAAGCTAAGAATGTATGGTGCAAAGCCTTCTCTGTTCTTGCCCATAGTCTGTTCGATTAGTGAATCAATTGAAGTGACCAAAATTTCTAAAACATTAACTAAGCCACTTGGTCTTGCTTTGTAATCTGTCTTTTTTATCTTACTATAGCAAAAAAAGATAAATATGACTAAAGCAAAAACAGCTATAACTGAGTTGATAACACTAGGTGTTAGTGAATACACATTCTTACCTATCTGAAAGCTTATCGACAATTCCATCTTATTACCCCCTTCTTTTATATTCAAATCGATTGATTTGTGAATTTATTTACCTATGCCAAATAATTCAACTATGATTATTGAAAATTTGATCATGGTAAAACCGATTGCAGTAGTATAAAAATTAAAATTCGGATTTTTATATGCCGCATATAGTATTATACCATATAATAATAGTCTTAGATAATAATTATTTGAAGTAAATCTTTTGCTAGCGTTGGCATCTTTTTCTACAGCCTTTATAGCATTTCTATACATAAGCCTGAAAAACAAGACACTTACAAGTGTTCCTAAGCACAAGCCTAATAGTAAATCCTTCTTGAATCCGAAAAAAATTACAATAATAAGGCTAGAAAGTATAGCTAAAATTATAGCTACTCTTATATACTTATACGTAAAATCTTTATCTTTTTTCATTTTTATCTATCTCAGACTTTTTATTGTCTTTCTTCTTAAAATAATATTTAACACTTCTGTAAAAATTATAAAAACCTGCCAATACTCCTATGATGATAAAAATTATAGAAAAAACTCCATTTGTCTTAAATAATTTGTCCAATCCATAGCCAACTAGATAGGAAATAACTATACTTGATACTATGTCTATGCCAATTTGACCAACTAAGGCTAAAGGTTTTAGTTTTTCTATCATAATTTCTCCTTATTCGTATGCTTTTAGTGCTCCAACCATATCTGTGCCTTTTAACTTTTTATGAACTATGATCATAACCATGAATATAAATAAATAAGTTAAAACGGCTGAAACTATATAGTTATACCATTGGATATTCGATACTAACTGTATATTACTTGGTGTAATGTATTTAAGTATAAGATGTGTTAAACCAATACCACCTGCATATCCAAGCAAAATACCTAATGTTGATAAAAGTATCGTCTCTCTATAAATATAACTTGTTAGCTCTCTTGGGTAGAAGCCTAAAACTCTAAGTGTAGCTACCTCTCTAATTCTTTCAGATATGTTAACATTATTTAGATTATATAAAACTACAAAAGCAAGTGTAGCCGATGTTAATATAATCAATATAATTACATAATTTAGATTAGATAGCCAATCGTTTGCAACGCTTATGGTCTTGGATACATCAAAGACATACATAACGCTGTCAATTCTATTTAATTCTTTAATAAAAGTATCTTTCGCCTCTTTACTATCTGAGCTTAATTTTATTATATCTGAGTTATCTTTATATTTTTTATTAAATATTTTTTCATAATAATCTTTGCTCATGTAGGCATAGTGACCTAAATAGTTTTCATTTGTGTCTATAACTTTCATTGAGTAATATTTATTATATGCATCTCTTAGCTCAATATCATCACCAGGTTCTTTGTGAACTGAGTCTAATAGCTTTCTATTTATTACTATACCTTCTTTAGGTAAATCAATCTTTTTATTTTTATTTAGTAAATGAACATAATTTTCAAATTTCTTTTCATCTTCGATAACCATGACAACTACATTTTGATCTGGCATATCAACTGTATCAGCTACCAAATTTTCAGTTCTAAGTGTCATTCTATCTTTGATATCTTCATTACCATCAATAAAATTTGTATATTCTTTTAGCTGATGCTTAGAAAAATCTTTATCATAGTTAACGATTAGGTCATAATTAAATACGCGTCCATATTGTCTATCAATTACTTGGGCAACAGCTCCTTGTATGGCAAAACCAAAGAACAATAAACTCATGCATCCAGCAACGCCAAGAAGTGTCATGAACATTCTTGACTTGTATCTAAATGTGTTTCTAAATGTAACCTTATATAAAAAGCTTAATCTCTTCCAGAAGAATGGAATTTTTTCTAAGAATATCTTTGATCCAGCTTTAGGTGCCTTTGGTCTCATAAGTTCACTTGAGTTTTGTTTTAAATATTTAGATAAAACTATGCTCACAGGAACCACTATTGAGAAATATGATATAAAAACGCTTATCAATGGGAATTTGATATTAAAATATGGAATTGGTTTTTTTAGCGTAAACGATGCGGAATATGTTCTAAATACCATCTTAGTTAATATATTTTGTCCTAGAGCAATACCTATGATTACTCCTATGGTAGTCGCTACAAAACCATAGAATAGATATTTTTTATAAATATCAAAGTTATTGTAACCAAGTGCCTTAAAAGTACCAATTTGAGTTCTTCTTTCTTCTGCCATACGCATAAGCGCTGTTAAAGCAACGATTGATGCGATAAGGAAGAAAAACGCTGGGAATACTAAGGCAAGTATATCCATTCTATGTCCTGAATCGTAGAACAATTGTAGGCCTTCAATATTTTCTCTGTCTATAATATTGAAGGTTGGTCTCTTCATGTTTTTAAGAACTCTTTTAGCTTCGTCTAAATCGTTCTTAGCATCTTTTATCTTTTTATCAGCTTTAATTTTTTCTGAATCATATTTTTCTACGCCATCGTCATATTCTTTTTGACCATCAGAAATTTTCTTCTTAGCATCATTTAATTCTTTTAATCCTGATAATTTTTTATCTTCGAACTCTTTAAGACCAGTATTATATTTTTCAAGTCCATCGTTATATTTATCATAGCCTTCATTTAACTTAATTATGCCTTCATCATATTTTGCTTTGTTTTGTATATAAGTTATTTCAAGCTTATCTATTGTTTCTTTTAATTCGTCTAATTGAGCTTTTGCTTTTTCAAGCTCTTCTTTGCCCTTCTTGAACTCTTCGGCCTTATCAGCAGGGATGCTAGATTGAGGTAATCCAGACATAGCTTCTAATGCCTTGTCCATCTCTTCTTTTTTAGCTGTATACTCAGCCATAGAGCTTTCATAAGTTTCTTTTAGTTCATCTAATTTAGATTTTAATTCATCTAATTTTATCTTTGCGTCGTCTAAATCAGCTTTATTTTTATCAAGTGTTTCTTTACTCTCATCTAAAGTCTTTTTATTGTCAGATAATGTTTTTTCGGCTTCACTAATGGAGTCATTATATTTCTTTTTGCCATCGTTGTATGATTTTTTTGCGTCAGCAAGTTTTACTTTAGCATCGTCAAGCTCTTTCTTAGCATCAGTAAGTTTTTTCTCAGCATCTACTATCTTCTCATCAGCGTCATCTATTTCTTTTTTAATATCAGCCTTAATGCTTTCAAATTTTTCTATAGATCTTTCATTAAAAGCACTTATTAAGCTTCTTCTGTTTTTACTAACAATGTCTTTATATTCTCTATCTGTTGTCTTTAAACCATCTAAGCCATTTAAAATGATTCTTGCTTTGCTCTCATCAGTATCATTGAAAGCGCTCTTAAGTACATAGGCAAACGAATCGTAGTCGCCTAAGCCTTTTTTGCTTGTACCTTTCATGACAGTTGACATATTCTCAGCAGAAACAACTTTACCAACTACTTTAAATTTATAATTTTTCAGAATTTTTTTGCTTTCAAAATCAAATTTAGACTTTTTACTATCAAACTCTATAGTATCCCCTATATTAAAAGCGTTTTTTATAGGATAGGCATCAACAACTATCTCTTCATTATTTTCTGGCATTCTGCCCTCAATAAGTTTAGGCATAGAAATTCTTTCAGGAAGCGATTCAAGGTTTATTATAGATTCGCTGCCTTTTTCAAGTACATCCTCACTATAAACATATTCAATGTCTTTAATATCAGCTTCAGACTTTATTATATCCTTATCCTTATCTTCTAGAGAAAATTGTGAATTTAAATAAACATCCGCAAGATTCGACTCGTCTATAAAAGTATCTGCTGTTTTTCTCATAAGAGGTCCAACAGATTTTAAACCAGTATAAACAAAAACGCCTAGAGTGATTAAAAGGACTATAGAAATGAATCTACCAGTAGAATTTTTTATCTCTCTAAATATATCTTTCCATAATGCTTTTTTCTTCATAAGATCACTACCATTCTATCTCATCTATGGATTGAATATTCTCATTCACATACATATTTCTTACTTTTGAGTCATTAATCTCTATAACTCTGTTAGCAATTGGAGTGATGGCTTTATTGTGAGTAATGATAACAACTGTATTTCCGTCTTCCAAGCTTCTTCTTTGCAATAATTTTAATATCTTTTTGCCTGTATGATAATCTAGTGCTCCCGTTGGTTCATCACATAATAATAACTTTGGATTTTTTGCAATAGCTCTTGCTATAGCAACTCTTTGTTGCTCGCCACCTGAAATTTGTGATGGGAAGTTATTTGCTCTATCCTCTAGACCAACGTCTCTCAATACTTGCATTGGATCAATGGCGTCCTTAACTATTTGACTAGCTAGTTCAACATTTTCAAGGCAAGTTAAGTTTTGAACTAAGTTATAAAATTGAAATACAAAGCCTATATCATATCTTCTGTAAGTGGTAAGTTCTTTTTCGTTGTATTTTTGTATGTCTTTGCCATCAATTATAATTTCCCCTTCATCAGCTGTATCCATACCTCCGATAATATTTAATAGAGTTGATTTACCAGCTCCTGATGGACCAACTATAACAACTAATTCACCTTTATTGAATGAAAAATTGATGTCATTATTAGCAACAATAACGCTATCACCCATCTTATATCTCTTATACATGTGTTTTACATCTACAAACATTTTCTCACCACTACCTTAAATAATTATTTTGAAAGTGCCTCGTCAATAGCTTTAGCAGCTTTTTTACCAGCACCCATGGCTTCAATAACTGTAGCACTACCTGTTACTACGTCTCCGCCAGCATATACATAGTCACGAGAAGTTTTTTCTCCTTCATTAACTATAATGCCGCCTTTTTCGTTAAATTTAATTCCAGTACTTGTTTCTTTAATAAGTGGATTAGGTCTTGTTCCTAACGCCATAATTACAACGTCTGCTTCTATTTCAAATTCTGATCCTTCAATCTTAACTGGTCTTTGTCTACCAGAGGCATCAGGTTCTCCTAGCTCCATCTTAATGCATCTTACTTTATTAACATCACCGTTTTCATCAGCCAAAATTTCTACTGGATTAGTTAAGAACATGAAATTGATGCCCTCTTCTTTAGCATTTTCAATCTCTTCTCTACGAGCAGGCATGTCTTTATCTTCTCTTCTGTAGACAACTGTAACATTTGAGCCAAAACGTCTAGCTGTTCTAGCTGCGTCCATCGCTACGTTACCTGCACCAACTACAACCGTGTTAACACCTACTCTTATAGGTGTAGCTGTATCTTCTAAATACGCCTTCATTAGATTTGTTCTGGTTAAATACTCGTTCGCAGAGAAAACTCCGTTATAGTTTTCGCCTGGAATGTTCATAAATACTGGAAGTCCTGCTCCTGTACCGATAAATACAGCATCGTATTCATCTAATAATTCATCAACTGTTACTGTTCTTCCAACTATAGTATTTAGTTTAATCTTAACTCCTAGGGACTTAATATTTTCTATCTCTCTCTTAACAACAGCATCTTTAGGTAATCTAAACTCAGGAATACCATAAGTTAATACGCCTCCTGCTTCATGAAGAGATTCTAGCATAGTCACATCATAGCCAAGTTTAGCTAAATCAGCTGAACAAGTGATTCCAGAAGGGCCGCTACCTACTACAGCTACCTTTTTGCCATTATTTTTAGCATTCTTTGTAAGTCTAATGCCATTTTTCAAAGCATAATCGCCAGCATATCTCTCTAGTTTACCTATAGCGATAGGTTCACCCTTTCTTCCAAGAATACATGTCATTTCGCATTGGCTCTCTTGAGGGCAAACTCTTCCGCACACTGCTGGCAATGTAGTGTACTTAAATAATTCTTCTGCGGATTCCTTTGGATTATTATCAGCAAGTTTATGTATAAAAGCTGGTATATCAATATTTACCGGGCACATCTTGACACATTGGGGATTCTTGCATTGAAGACATCTTTTTGCTTCTATAATGCATTCTTCTTCAGTGTAACCATAGCATACCTCGTTAAAATTATTGATTCTTTCATTAGGATCTTGATATTTAATTTCAGTTCTTTTAAATCTATCCATTATCTCAATCCTCCTATCAAATTACAGAAGTGTTTACCTTCTTTTTCTATCTTAGAATATTGTCTAGATCTTCTTAAAGCTTCGTTCCAGTCAATCAAGTGGCCATCAAATTCAGGTCCATCAACGCAAGCGAATACAGTCTTGCCATCAACAGTCAATCTGCATGCACCGCACATACCGCTTCCGTCAACCATAATTGTATTCATTGATACAATAGTTTTAATATTATGCTCCTTAGTCTTTAAACAAGCAAACTTCATCATTATCATGGGACCAACAACAATCGCATAAGTATATTTTTTGCCTTTATTTGTAATTAAATCTTCAAGGCAGTCTGTAATAAGTCCGCTAAAGCCATAAGTTCCGTCATCTGTTGCTACATAAACGTTCTTAGCAACTTTTTTCATCTCATCTTCAAGTATGATCAGATCCTTATTTCTTGCAGCGATTATAACATCAACATCAACACCATGGTCATGCATCCACTTAACTTGTGGATAAACAGCTGCAGTTCCTAAACCACCTGCTAGGAATATGATTGATTCTTTTTTAAGATCTTCTAGTGGAATATTTATAAAATCACTAGGTCTACCAAGTGGGCCAGAAACATCCTTTAGTGAGTCACCTACATTAAGTGCTCCAAGCTTTTGTGTAGTTGAACCAATCATTTGTACAGCTATCATAACTGTGCCTTCTTCTGGATTACTATCACAAATAGTAAGAGGTAACCTTTCTGACTTTTCGTCAATAATAATAATTAAAAATTGTCCAGGTTCTGCTTTTCTAGCAATATCTGGAGCTTTTATGTACATAAGAAATGTATTTAAAGCAATATCTTTTTTTTCAATAATTTCGTACACTTTAAATCCCTCCTAAAAATAAATTTAAGTACTTAAATATAAGTATATAATATCACAAAACAATTAAATTTTCAATATTTAAAAGCAAATAGGCCCATGTTTATGAGCCTAATTTTTTTATTATTTTATTTAGCTTTTTTTACTTTTAATATATATATTCCTCTTGATGTTTAAAAATAATATAAACAATAAAATCAATGCTTCAACTGCTATCATAACTTGAACAAAAAATTTATTTTGTTCAAAACTTCCTCCAAGCAGTCTAAAATATGATAGTAACAATGGTATCATTAGTATTATGGCAAGTATGAGTTTATTTTCCATCTGTCTTTTATAATAATAAAGATTATCATCCTCGCCTAAAATTTCTTCAATGCTCTCAGCCACCTTTGGTTTCATAAGTACATAGATATGTGTTGCAAATAAGCTTGCCTTATAATTAATATCTTGTGAATTACTGTCAAATGTAGCAGCCATGAAAGAAAATAATGATATTTGAGAAGCACTTATTGGGTACTGAAAAATTTCTATATCATTTTTTCTGGCATAAGTTAAAAATGATCTAACATCTTTTTCAGGTCCTTTAAAATAATAAACTTTATATTCATATTTTGCTTCTGTTTTATCAAATTCAAAAAACGAACCCCTTAGGCTAGTTAATTTATAATTTTCCTCGCCTTGTTTATTAAGCCAATTTTCTAAGGAATATATTGGATCTAAAAATTTTTTAAACTTTTTCACTAAAGAACACCATCTTGATAACTATTGTTAAGAGCCATCTCAAGAACTATAAATGCAAAACCAAATACTACTGCTGGTATTACCCAAGCAAAACCTTCTGATCCAAGAGGAATTCTGTCAAGAAAGCTTCTGATTTGCTCGAATTTACCGATATTTGCAATTGTATCTAATAAACTTGCCATGAAGGCTCCAAGTGTAGCTCCTTTATATATTGCCTTATATTTAATCTTATGGTCAAATATATTTAATAAGATTATTACTATGGCAACTGGATATAAAACTGAAAGTATTGGACCTGAGAATGTTATAATTGAGTCTACGCCATTTGTTGCGACTATTGCACTGAAAAGACATGTAAATATAACTATGGACTTATATGTTAATTTACCATGAGTTAAGTCTGAGAAGAATTCTCCTGCTGTTGCAGTTAAGCCTATGGATGTAGTTAAGCAGGCTAAAGCAACTGTTAAGGCTAGAGCCACAGTTCCGTATTGGCCCATGATCTTATCAACCATAAATATTAAATTAGCAACTCTATTTGGATTTTCTATATCTATATTAAGATATTCGCTGCCAGTTCCTCCGATATAAACTAGTCCGCCATAAACAAAAGCTAGGCAGCATGCAGCTATAATACCAGATATAACCGTCATCTTAAACATATCTTTTTGGCTTGTATAACCTCTTTTCTTAACACTGCTGATTACTATAGTCGCCATGATTATAGAGCCGATGGCATCCATTGTTTGATAACCTTCTTTAAAGCCGTTAACAAAATTAAGTGCGACGCCTGTATTTTTTGGTGTGCCTATAGGATTAATTATTGAAGTTACAATTATTGTAAATAGTATGACTAATAGTATTGGTGTTAGTATTGAACCAATCTTATCAACTACTTTTGATTGATTTAATGTAAAGAATAGCGTGATACCAAAGAAAATTATTGAAACAAGTATTGGGCTAATGTTTCCAAATAATGGTTGAATCGCTATTTCGTATGTAGTGGCACATGTTCTTGGTATAGCTAGTAGTGGTCCTATACATATCATTATTAATGAACCGAATAGAATCGAGAATGTTTTATTTACCTTACCCGCAACATCATCAAGTCTTCCTCCTGCTTTAGCCGCTGCAACTACCCCAAGTATTGGCAAGCCTATACCTGTCATCATAAATCCTATCATCGCTAAGTACCATTTATCTCCGGATATGGCTCCTAATGTTGGTGGGAAAATTAAATTTCCAGCACCTAAAAACATTGCGAATAATGCAAAACCTACTACCATAGTGTCAATGATTTGTTTTCTTTTCACGTTTATCCCTCCATTACCATAGATATTATACTATATCTCTTAAGTAAAGTAAATATATTTTTAGCATTTTGTAACGTTGTAAAGTATTATTGTTAGTGCTGTTAGGTGCATTCAAATAACAGTGATAAAGCAAAAGGAAAAATTATTTATTTTAACTTTATTAATGTTTTGAAAGTTTGCACATAAAAATAACTCACAGCCAAGGCCATGAGTTATTTTATAATTTATTTATTTGATTCTACATCATTGGCATTCCGCCAGGCATGCCACCAGCCATTGGAGCATCATCTTTAGGGATGTCTGCTACTGCTGCTTCAGTAGTTAGTATCATTGATGCTACTGATGCTGCGTTTTGAAGAGCTGATCTAGTTACCTTTGTTGGGTCAACTATACCCGATTTAATCATATCAACGTATTTGTTGTTAAGCGCGTCAAAACCAACGCCAGGTTTTTCGTTCATAACGTTTTCAACTACAACTGATCCTTCTAAGCCTGCATTCTCAGCAATTTGTCTTACTGGTTCTTGAAGTGCTCTTAATATAATCTTAACGCCTGTCTTTTCGTCTCCTTCAAAGTCATCAACTATAGCTTCTAGTGCTTTGATTGAGTCTGCAAGTACAGTTCCACCTCCTGGTACTATACCTTCTTCAACAGCTGCTCTTGTAGCTGATAGAGCATCTTCTATTCTTAATTTTCTTTCTTTTAACTCAATTTCGCTAGCTGCACCAACTTGAACAACTGCTACGCCGCCAGTTAATTTAGCTAATCTTTCTTGAAGTTTTTCTCTATCGAAGTCTGAGTCAGATGCTTCGTATTGAGTCTTGATTTGTTTTACTCTTGCTTCAATTTCATCTTTGCTTCCTGCTCCATTAACAATAACTGTAGTTTCTTTATCAACTTTTACTTTTTGAGCAGTTCCTAGCATATCGATTGTAGCTTCTTTTAGATCATAACCAAGTTCTTCAGAGATAACTTTAGCTCCTGTTAATATAGCTATATCTTGTAGCATTTCTTTTCTTCTGTCGCCAAAGCCTGGTGCCTTAACTGCAACGCAGTTGAATGTACCTCTAAGCTTGTTAACAACAAGTGTTGCCATTGCATCGCCTTCAATGTCTTCAGCGATTATTAATAATGGTTTTGATTGTTTAACAATTTCTTCAAGTACAGGAAGTACTTCTTGTATATTAGTAATTTTCTTATCTGTGATTAAGATATAAGGATTGTCAAGTTCAGCTACCATCTTATCTGTATCAGTTACCATGTAGCTTGAAACGTATCCTCTGTCAAATTGCATTCCTTCAACAACTTCAAGTGTTGTGCCCATAGATTTTGATTCTTCAACAGTTATAACGCCGTCGTTACCAACTTTATCCATAGCATCTGCAATAAGCTTACCTATTTCTTTGTCTCCAGCTGAAATTGAAGCAACTTGTGCGATAGCATCAGATGATTCAACTTTCTTTGAATATGATTTGATGCTTTCAACAGTTTTTTCAACAGCTTTTCTGATACCGTTTTGTAATATCATTGGGTTTGCACCAGCAGCGATATTCTTAAGTCCTTCTCTAATTATTGCTTGAGCAAGAAGTGTTGCTGTTGTAGTACCGTCACCTGCGATATCATTTGTCTTAGTAGCAACTTCTTTTAATAATTGTGCTCCCATGTTTTCAAATTTATCTTCAAGTTCTATTTCTTTAGCAATAGTAACACCATCGTTTGTGATTAATGGTGAGCCAAAAGATTTGTCAAGAACAACGTTTCTTCCCTTTGGTCCAAGTGTTACTTTTACAGTATTAGCAAGAATGTTAATACCTTCTTCCATTTTATGTCTTGCTTCTGCATTGAATTTTATTTCTTTTGCCATATTAATACCTCCTAGTCTTCAACTACTGCTACGATGTCAGCAAATTTTAGTACAGTATATTCTACTCCGTCGATTTTTGCGTTTGTTCCCGCATAAGTTGAGAATATAACCTTATCTCCTACTTTAATTTCTTTAGCTTTTTTCTCGTCATTTGTAATGTCAGCGCCTATAGCTATAACTTCAGCCATAACAGGTGCTTCCTTTGAAGCGCTTGGTAGTACTATGCCTGATTTAGTTTTTTCTTCTGCTTCTAGTTTTTTGATAACTATCCTATCGGATAATGGTCTTAATTTCATAATCTATTCCTCCTTAAATATATATCTATCATTTTCTTGTTAGCACTCATCACTATTGAGTGCTAACAATTATATTGTAGTCAATATATAGTAAATATACAAGATAATATAATTTAATTTAAATGCTTTTATTTAATAATTTTATTTATTATCTACGTTTTTCTCTTCTTTTTTCATCTTTTTGAAATTTTCTCTCATATAGTAGAAGAGATATTGCTGAGCATAGCCTGATAAATCGCCAAATCTTCTTAAGCCATCTTCTTGTATAAGTTTCTTATTTCTCTCTTCTCCACCGTAATAAAGCTCTTCCATGACCCTTTTTACCCAAACATCTACTGGGAATGAATCAGTTCTGCCTAATCCAAAGAGCAATATGCATTGAAAAACTTTTTCGCCTATACCAGGAACCTCTAATAAGGTCTTTCTAATATCATCTATATTTTTTTCTTTCAGCTCATCAAAATTAATTATACCCTCTTGAACCATTTTTGAAGCAATTACAATTCTTTCTGATCTAAATCCAGCTCTTGCGTATTCTTTTATGTCTTCAGGTTTAGCATTAGAAAGTTCAAGTTGAGTCGGAAAGGCATAGTACTCTTCATCATCGAATGGATTATTTAATTTTTTGCCATACATCTGTGAAAGTTTTTTTATTGTGTTTTTTATATTTTTTATCTGATTATTAGCACTTATTATAAATGATATGTATGTTTCAAATGGATCTTGCTTAAGTATCCTCATACCTCCACCAAAACTAATTGCCTTTGTTAAAATCTCATCATTTAGAGATAGCTTTGCCTTTATCGCATCATAATCAGTATTTAAGTCAAAATAGTTTAAAATTTCATTTTTATCTGAAAAATCGCCAAGTATCTCGATACTATCATCTATAGAACGTGCTTCCAAAACCATGTCCCTAAATATAAACCTATATGCCTCATCATCTAGCTTTTTCCATCTGAATGCTTGACCGCACTCAAATATATGAGAAGGGACAAAGCTAGTCTGTCCCTTTAATATTATCTTATTCATTATTTTTATTCTTCTTATCCTCTCTTAATGCTTTAAACGCTTGCTTTAGTGTCATTCTGTTTCCGTATTGAAGTGTACCTAATCTGTATATGTCACAAGCTAATTTATAAATTAAATATGCTGATATTACAAGTATTGCAAATGATATAGCTACCTCAGCGATTGATATATTTAGCATACCTGCCCTTATAAACATGACAAATGGTGATGTTAGTGGGAAGTATGATAAGAATGTAACAAAGCTTGATTCTGATCCAGTAGTTAATGCAAATATAGCTCCAAAATAAGCAAGTACTATCAAAATAGTCGCCGATGATATTGATTGACTAACTTCTTCTATCTTATTAACTAGTGCTCCAAGTGTTGCAAATATAAACAAGTATAAGAAGAAGCCCGCTATCATAAACAAGATGAATGTTACAACCAATTGTATAGGTGCACTTGTAATGCTAAATATATCAGACCAGTATTCTTTATTAAATACATATCCAACGGCAAAACCTATAAATATAGCTGAAACTTGAAGTACAGCGCTAAATACTGTTGCTAAGACCTTGCTTAGTATCAAGTACTTTGGTTTAGTTGACGTGATTAAAAGCTCCATAGTTCTGTCATTCTTTTCTTTAGCTACTGATGTTGCAGTTATTTGACCATAAGTTAATATAATCATATATAATAAGAATAACAAGATATAAATTATAAAATAGTTTTGCTTAGAATCTTTTCCTAAGATGACTTCATTTATTTGATATTGATTAGCTTCTAAGGCTTTTATTTTAGAATAATCCAAGCCTTCAGCTTCAATAAGTTTTTTATATCTGTATTCATTTAAAGCCCCATCTAAGCTATCGCCCATATCAGTAAGTTTAGAGTTTAATACAAATTTTTGAATTGAGGCAGCATCGATAATTGCCCCTCTATCAAGTTCTTTACTTAATACATCATCTTTTAGCTTTTCTTCATCAGTATATAAATGAACTTCATAATTACTTAAAAAAGATTTTAATTCACTTTCATCAATACCATCATCATTTATGATTATTCCTAGCTTTTGAGTCTTATTAAATTCTTCAGTGATGGATTTGAATAAATTACCTTGAATAAGTCTTGGTGCAAAAGCTGCAAGCAAGGCTAAAGCAAAGAATATAGCAGTAGTGATTTTATATGATTTATTTTTTATAAGCTGTTTAAACTCAAATGAACTTATTAGTTTTATCTTATTTAGCATCGTTATCACCTACCGCTTCTATAAATATCTCTTCAAGACTTGGTTCGTATTTAGCTATAGCTCTAAAATTATCTTTATTTATAGCGTAATTAGCTAGTTCACTAGCTTTATCAGATGTTCTTACAATTATGTCATTGTCACTAATCTTGACATTATCTTGTCCGACCATATCAAAAATATCTTGTAAATAATTTACAGCATCATTGTAAAAACTTAGTCTTAATCTTCCCTCGCCCATATTTTTCTTAATTTCCTTAAGATTACCAGTCAAAACATTGCTTCCATCTTTAATAAGAGCAATATTGTCACAGAAATTTTCAACATGACTCATTTGATGAGATGAGAATATTAATAAAGTGCCTTCATTAACGGCCTCTTTGATTAGATCAATAAGTATTTGTGAGTTAACTGGGTCAAGACCAGAGAATGGCTCATCAAGAATAATGATGTCAGGCTTATTAATAAAAGTTTGTATGATTTGTATCTTTTGTTGATTACCCTTTGATAAGGTATCAAGATTTTTTGCCTTATATTCACTTAGCTTAACTTTTTCAAGCAGCTCTATAGCATTGTCATGACTTTCTTTTTTAGAAAGTCCCTTTATTCTTCCAAAGTAAATAAGCTGATCAAGTATAGCAGTTTTTGCGTACATACCTCTTTCTTCAGGCAAATATCCAAGTTTAATCTCTTTTCTATCAATTGGCGAGCCGTCAATCAGTATCTCTCCGCTATCAGCTTTAAATACGTCCATAAGTATCCTTATGGTAGTCGTCTTACCAGCACCATTCCTTCCTAAAAAAGCAGTTGAACTACCGGAACTAGTCTCTAAGTTAATTCCGTGTAAAACTTCTTTTCCAGCGAAGGATTTTTTAATATCAATTAATTCTAGTTTCATTAATTATTCTCCTTTCTGGGTCTGCCCCTCTTTTTTGACTCTCTATATTGTCCTAATTTTTTATCGTAAACAATATCTTTTGCTCTATTGACATAGTCATCACTTGTAAAAGTACCGTCATTTTTGCATTTAAGTAAATAGTTTAGCGTGAATAAGCTCTCTGATAAAGGTACATTCTCAACTATGATGTCCTTATCTAAATCAAGCACAGTCGGAGCAAAGTTCCATATCGCTTTTATACCAATTTTTTCGTAAGTTCTGGCAACGTCCCTCGCACTATTACTAGTAACAGCAATTACACCTATATCAATAGTATTGTTTTTAGCAAAATCTTCAAGCTCAGAAATATTTCTAACCTTGATACCATTAAAGCTAAGGCCAATCATATTAGGGTTACTATCAAATAGGCCAATAAACTTAAAGCCGCTTGATTCAAACTCACGCGACTGTATTATCGCTTGACCAATGTTACCAACGCCAGTTAAAATTAAATTCTTTTTATAATCAAGACCAAGAACGCCCTTGAGGTCCATATATATGGTCTCAACGTGATAGCCATAACCTTGTCTGCCCTCAGCGCCGAAAGTGTTTAAATCAGCCCTAATTTGAGACGAAGTAAATTTAGTGTACGCTGATAGCTCACTCGAAGAGACCCTATGTACGCCCCTTGCATATAGGTCTTCAAAAATCACATAGTATATGGGTAATCTTTTAATTGCATTAATTGTAATATCACGAGCCATATGTCCACACCTTTCATTATTATAACAAATATAGTATAACATATAGAGATTTTCTTAGCAATATTTTTTTACATAAGCGGGTCTATGTAACCAAGCTCCATAGCTTTATTAAATGCTTCTATAGCATTGTTTACTCCTAGCTTTGAATATATATTAGATATATGATTATATAGAGTTCTTTCACTAATAAATAATTTATTTGCTATATCTTTTTTATTACTGCCTTTAACTAACTCTTTCAAAACTATTTTCTCACTATCTGTTAATAAAGGCTTGTCATTGATATTAAAAATTTTATTTTTCCCTTCATTAACTCTAACTAGTCTTTCAATCAAATCATCAATTTCAACTGATTTATTGATAAAATCTTTAACACCTAGTTTATAAGCGGTCTCCTTATAGTTCTTAAGGTCATAAGATGTTAGTATAACAACGTTAATATCCGGATAAATTTCAAGCACTTCACCTATTAAATCAAGGCCTGTTTTTTCTGATTTTAAATTTATATCTAAAAGTGCTATGTCATAATTTTTTATTTGTAAATACTTGAATAAATCGTCTATTGTCGATACATAATCGCAAAACTCAATTTCATCTTGTTCTTCAAGAAGTAATTTTATCGAAGAGCCAAATAATTTATGATCATCTAATAATATTATCTTCATCATTTACCTCCAAAATTACTTTTGTTTTTAATATATCCTTATTTAATTCATGATCAAGACTACCAGAGTTCATATCAATTAAAAGCTTTAATAAAAGCAGTCCTCTTTTTGAATCATTAATCCGTTTGAAATCTTCATCACTGGCGCCATCGCTTTCAATTTCAATAATAATGTTTTTTTCTTCTCTATATAAATTGTAATTTAAAAAGCTTGCTTTTGAATGCTTGTAAATATTGTTAATAAGCTCCTTTGACACTACTGATACAAGTTTAATTAGTTTTACATCGCTTTCACTAAATAATTTTTCATCAATATTTAAATTAATATACAAACTTTTATTATATAATGATGAAACATTATCAATAATTGACTTTATTGATGTATTTATATCAGCTCTTTCAAAAAGATTTGCTTGATATAGTTTCATTATTTGTCTTGATTTAGACTCAAGATTAGATAAAACATTTTTTGCATATTCGACATTAGGATTTTTAAGTGAAAGATAGTTTATACTTGCATAAATATCCTGTATAATCTCATCGTGTATAACTCTTGCAAAATCATCTCTTTCCTCGCTCATATACTCTGCCAAATAATATAGTTTATATGTTTTTTCATAGCTAAGCTCTTTTTCTTTGATAAATATAAGGAAAAAGCTTTCAATCAGAAGCATAATTGTATGCATAAAGATATTAATTACAAATGAACTTATATCAAATAAATATATCATCAATAAAGATAAGATAGCTAGAAGAATCGTAAACACCTGTGCTGAAGCTTTAGATATTGGTAAGATATTTATATCTTTAGCGTGATCTATAAGTAAATATCTTTTCGCGTAAATAAATGAAGATACAAGACTAAGTATAATCAAAATATATTTATAATCAATATTCTTTTGTAAACTTAATGCTATGGGCACTATAGATAAGAAAGAAAATATAATTGTATATTTCTTTCCAATATTCTTATTTGAAAGCTCAGTGTAAATAAATATATATATTGTAAAAATCAATAGAAATGATACAAAGTTTATTATAGGAGCATCCTCTATACTTAAATTTAATTTATATAATATTCCCCAATAAATAATTACCGCTAAATGAGCTAATATAATTTTTAATAATTTTTTATACATAATTTAATAATAAGTAGTAAGTATCCTTTCATTTTTTGTATTTATACCCAATAATACAATTAAGACAATGAGTATTAAAGCTTTTATTATAAAATATAGTGCTAAAATATTTGTAAATATATAAGTAACATAAGATGCGCTTAAAATAATTATATGCAAAATAGCCAAACTTATCTGCAAGCTATTTATTTTGTTCATATTTGTAATATAAAGTATTGTATATATAATAAGTAAAGTATATATTAAACTTGTTATGAGTGTATTAAAAATTAAATAAATTGATAAACTCATTGTGTATATGCTTAAAACTATTGACGGAGCTAATATTATAAGTGTTGAAAAATATAATGATGCTATATAATTTATAATGATTTTATTTTTCGAAACACCATTAGCTAAGATAAACTCAATTCTTTTACTGATCTTATCATTTACAATTGTTGACTTTGTTAGTTCAATCGCGAATATTATAAACATCATAACTAAGCCATCGCTTTTTAATATCTGCATAATCATCTCATTATTAATGGCACTTTCTCCAATTAAAGCAGGTATTAGAGTAAAAATAAATGCCATAAAAGCCATTAGAAGTGCATTCTTATCAAGAATTTTTTCTATATCGTTTTTTATTAAGTCTAAGACCATGTGCCCTCCTTATTTATAACAGCTTCGTTACTTAATTTTTTATATTTAATTATTGACAAAGATGCAAATATTATTATAAGTACAATATTTATCCCTAATAAAACATATACTAAGTTTACATTATGCTTATCTATAAACTCTATAATATGCTTTGAAAAAGAAGCTACTAAATAAATTAATAAACTTGAAGCAAAGAAAACTAAATTTTTGAAAAACTTAAAATTTTTTTGATATAAGCTTATAATATTAAATAAAAGCACTTCAAAATACAGCATTATAAATAAACTGATATATACTGCAAATATTAATTTAAAATCAATTTTAAAATCGTATACAACGTAAGTCATAAAAAATAAAACAAATGATGGAATTGAAGAAATAACCCACATTTCTTTAGTATATGATCTTATTATATCTTTTATGTCAAATCCAGAGGCAAGTATAAATTCAATACGCTTATTTAATTTATCTTTCGCTGTTAAATTAACAACCATTGCGTTAGAGCCAATTATTGTAAAACCAAGTATAAATACATATAGCATTAATAACACATAAGCATCACCACGAGAGGCAAATACGTTTTTGTATAATAAAAAATTAAATCCAATTGCTATCAATAATGTTAAAATTATATTTAAACGTACATCAGTATCTTTTAATAAATATTTTCTACAAGCTTTATTGATATTTAAATTATCGTTCATTTTCTTCCCTCCTCAATAAATAATTCTTCAAGGCTTTCTCCCTTGATGTCATCAATGTTTTTTGTAAACAAAATTTTTCCATCTTTTATCATAGTAACCTTATCCGCAATCTTTTCTATCTCTGATAAATCATGACTTGTTATTACTATGGTTTTACCTTTATCTTTAAGTGTCTTTATTAAATCTCTTATTTGTACTCTAGATATAGGATCTACTCCGCTAGTCGCTTCATCTAAAAAAACTATATCTCGATTCATAAGAACTATAATTAATAACGACAATTTTCTTTTCATTCCTTTTGAATAAGTTGATACTTTTCTATCTAAATCATCACTTATTCCTAATAAATCACTATACTTTTTATATACATTGCTTGCATATCCAAAGTACAAACCATAAATTTTAATATTTTCTATACCTGTTTTGTCTTCATACAAGTAATCATTCTCAAGAAGCATAGCATGGTCACCATTAACAATAACACTACCTTTGTCTTCTTTGTATAATCCTGTTAATATTCTTAGTAAAGACGTTTTGCCAGAGCCATTTGGTCCAACAATTGCATGAACCGTGTTAGCTTCTATCTCTAATGAAAAATCATTATATAGCTTTTTCTTCTTAAAATTTTTGCTCATATTTTTTACTTCAATAATATTCATAATAAACCTCCTATGTATTATTTGTAATTTGATTATATATTGATTAATATCAAAATTCATGAGTAAAAACTGCAATTTTATCTTATTTTCATCTTGTAAAATATGTTATAATATAGTCGAGGTGTTTTTATGACTATACTAGCGTGTAATAATATAAAAAAAATTTTTATAGACAAATTAATTTTTGAAAACGTTTCTATTAATATAAATGAAGGCGAAAAAGTTGCTATAGTTGGTATGAATGGTACTGGTAAGTCAACTTTACTAAACATATTATCTGGTATGCTTAATTATGATGAAGGCGATATATTTATTTCTAAAGACACTAAGATTGCCTATCTTGAGCAAAATACAACTATCAGAAGTAATTTAAGTGTTTATGATGAGATGAAAAAGTCTATGAAGCACTTGACTGATCTTGAAGAGGAGCTTAGAAATTTTGAGGATATCATTGCAAAGGACCCTAGTCAAGAGAATATGGATAGATACGCCTTTTTACTTGAAGACTTTGAAAAGAAAGGTGGATATACATACGATGCTGAGATAAAAAAGGTTTTAACTGGTCTTGGCTTTGGCGAAGAACAGTTTGATCAAGCATTTAACTCTCTAAGTGGTGGACAAAAGTCTAAGCTAATGCTAGCTAAGGCACTTATACAAGAGTCTGACATACTTTTCTTGGACGAGCCGACTAACCATCTTGACATTGACTCAATGGAATTCCTTCAAGACTACATCAATTCATTCTCAAAGACTGTTGTTATGGTCAGCCACGATAGATATTTTTTAAATGCTACTTGTAATAAGGTAATACTTATAAAGGATCACAGTACTCACGAGTATAATATGGGCTATGAACAATATATCAAGCAAAGAAAGATAAATGAAGCGATTCAAGAGAAAGCTTATATCAATCAGCAAAAAGAGATTGAAAGACAAAAAGAAATTATCAGAAGATATAGGTCCTACGCTACTGAAAAGAGCATTATAAAGGCAAAATCGCGTGAAAAGATGCTTGCTAAGATTGAGCTATTAAGCGATGTTAATGATGATAGTGAGATTAATTTCAAGTTTAGAATGAAGGTAGAGTCTGGTAACGATGTTTTGTCTGTTGAAAATATCAATAAAAGCTTTGGCGATTTTAAACTTTTAAACGATATAAACTTTAATATATATAAGCGTGAACACGTAGGCATCATAGGTGCTAATGGCATTGGAAAGTCAACTCTATTTAAAATAATTCTTGGTGAAGAAAGTCATGACTCTGGCGAAATACGCTTTGGAACTAATGTCAATGTTGGCTACTTTGATCAAGAGCTAGAAAAACTTGATGTGAATAAATCCATTGCCGAAGAGATATGGGATAGCTTCCCTCGACTTACTTATTTTGAACTAAGAAAGGCTCTTGCTAAATTTTTATTTATTGATGACGATATATATAAAATGATTGATGAACTATCTGGAGGAGAAAAAGCTAGAGTTTCTCTATGTAAAATAATGCTTTCTGATGTAAACTTCCTTGTTTTAGACGAACCGACTAATCATTTGGACATAGAGTCGAAAGAAGTTTTGGAAGAGGCTCTTAACTCATACGAAGGAACTTTGCTTGTAATTAGCCATGATAGATATTTTTTAAATAAAGTTGTAAATAAAGTACTTGAGCTTAAAGCTGATGGTATTCACGAATATTTAGGTAATTATGATTATTATCTAGAAAAGAAAAAGCGTATGCGTGAAGAAGAAGCCTTTCTAGAAGAACCTGAAGAAATCACAAAGACTCAAGCAAAACTTAATAAAAAGCGAGAGAGAGAAGAAAAAGAAAGATTAAAAAAAGAAAAACAAGCTAAGAATGCTATTGAAAAAGAAATTTCTGAACTTGAAAAACATAAAAACAATATTCATAATGAGCTAGCAAACCCTGATATTTACGACGATATAGACAGAGTTAACGATTTGAATTTTAAGCTCACTGAGATTGATGAAAAGCTTGACTCCTTATACGAAGAGCTTATTTATATGGAGGAATAAGATGTTCGAGCTAAAAAATGTACAATTTAAAAATATTCTTAATATAGATAACTTAATTATTGATGATAGTGGTCTTACTATGATTATAGGACCGAGCGGCAGCGGTAAATCAACTCTTCTTAAAATGCTTGATGATATAATTAGTCCTGATAACGGCGAGATTTTATATAAAGGTGATAATATTAGCTCATATAAAGCGCATGAGCTAAGAAGAAAAATTATTATGCAATCGCAATTCCCTGCCATCTTTGAAGGAAATGTAAGAGATAATTTAAATATAGCGAGAAAATTCAGTGGATTAGCCCCTCTTGATGATGCAAATCTAAAAGAACTGCTTAATATAGTTTTACTAGATAAAAAACTTGATGATGATCCAAAATATTTCTCTGGTGGAGAAAAAACAAGGCTCTCAATTGCAAGAGTTTTAGCTATGGATGCTGAAGTCTATCTATTTGATGAGCCAACATCGTCTCTTGATGATGAAACAGAATTTAATCTTATAAATAAAGTGATTCAATATCTAAAAGAAAAAAATAAAAAGATAGTTATGGTATCGCACTCAGAAAAACTATTTTCCCTTGCTGAGCAAGTTATAGAAATAAATAATAATACAGCATCTATCAAGGAGGCTTAATATGTTAAGAGATATTTCAACAACACAATTAATTTTATCCTTTGCCTTTATATTAGTTTTGTTAATAATATCAAAGTTAAAAGGTTTGTCAAATCAAGTCTTAATCATAGTTGCTTCGCTAAGAATGACTGTGCAGCTACTTATAACAAGCTATCTTCTTCAGTACATACTAAAGAGTGATAGTTCATGGATAACTCTATTGATACTAGTAATAATGGAAGCATTTGCAATATTTAATGTATATAAGAGAAGCAAGGTAAATAAAAATAAGCTTAAACAGATTGTTGCAATTTGTTTTGTCGGCTCGAGCCTTGTCTCAATTTTTTATTACATAATAATTGTACTTGCCGTTAAGCCTTGGTACGATCCGAGATACTTTATCACAATATGCGGAATGCTTATAGGCAATACCATGACAGGTATGAGCCTTGCTATCAATTCGTATAAAAATGCACTTAATGATCAAAGAGATAAAATCGAAGCAGCGCTGATGCTTGGTGCTAAACCAAAAGATGCCGTTTCAAAAATTTCAAGAGAAGCCTTTAGCTCTGCCATACTACCAACGCTTAACTCAATGCTTGGCATGGGCATAGTACTATTGCCCGGTATGATGACAGGTCAGATACTATCAGGCACAGATCCGATGTCTGCTATACTTTATCAAATAACGATAATGATAGCCATAGTCGGAACTGTTGGTATAACTACAAGTATATTTACTTCTCTTGCTTATAAAGCTTTTTTTAATAAAAGAGAGCAAATGTTATTTTAATAAAAAAACAAACTCTACTAAAATTAGTAGAGTTTATTTATATACGAATCTATTACCGACTCTTTCTTCTTTTCACTAAATACGTTCTTCTCTCTCAAAATATCTATAAGCCACAAAGCTTTCGAATGAAATATCGCTTCTTTGTAATCACTTAAGACTATCTCATAAAGCTTACCATTTAAGAACTTTGAATTCGTTTTAACGTAGTATGCGTCAACATTCTCAAAGTCAACCAGCCTTAGTATGCTTATAGTTGTTAAATCTTTTTGATGGTACAAACTTAATCCAGTATTTTTGTATTCAACAAAATACTTTCTGTGTTTATTTGTATTTTTTATCTCATTTGCAAGCATTAAATAATACTTAGCAAGTGAATTGTAGTATTGGTAGTTAAACATGCCCTTTTCAAATGAATCAATCTTAATAAAAGGTTTTATGTTTAAGCTAGTAATAAAATTAAAATTTTCTTTAAGAAATTCTTTCTTTGTCAAGTCACCGTTATTAAACTGTATGATCAAAGAATGTCTCTTCTCAAAAAACACCTCAAAAAGATTCTTCCTCTTTACATAAAGCATTAAATACCACTTTCTAATTATTTAACTTCTTCTACGTAGCTCCTTAAGTCACTATCTACATCTTCAGCTAAGTAGTCAACATTGATAAGTATGTCTACATCATGCTTTTCAGAAATTTCTTCCAAATTCTTTACTAAGCATTTTAAATCTTCTTTCTTAATATCAATAATCTTATAAACACTGTCTATATAGATCTTTTCTAGGTCGAAGTCCATTGATAGCATGCCAAGCAAGAAGCCGTAGAACTTTTCAATAGTATTTATACTATAGTCGCTTAAGTTAATAAGTCTAACATTAGTATCTAAAGAAAATATGTGTTCGTCCTCAACATCTAAGAACGTAATGTTGCCGTTACCTGACTTAATGTCATCGTTAGCACCATTGATTAACCACTTAGTTTTTCCTGCGCCTTTTGCTCCTAAGATTAATTTAACCATAAAAATCATCCTCCTTAAAATATTTACCTTGGTAATTTGATTTTCTTTTCATCTGTTCCAATATGGAATCTTTTATTCTCCACCAAGATTCGCCCCAGTTGCAATGAATAGTTCCCTCTTCATCAGATCTGCCGACCAATCTTTGTATAATTATATCATCTTTAATATGAGTTAAGAAAATTTCTACTCTGTCTACATAATCTTCTCTGTTTAATAGTTTAAACTCGCCAGCTTTATACATCTTGGCTATCCTAGTTCCTTCCATAATATATAAACTATGTAGTTTTACCTCGTCAGTCTTTGTCATGTTAATGAGTTTTGCATCATTGTAAACATCATCAAGACTATCCCACGGTAAATCAAGTATCAAGTGAGCTGCTTTTCTTATGCCATACTTAGATAATGTTTCACACGCATCTATATAGTCATTAGTTGTGTGACATCTATTTAATATCTTAAGCGTTTCATCGTTTGAGCTTTGTAAGCCTAGCTCAACAGTTATCTCAAGATTATACTCGTCCTTAACATCTTTTAAAAATTTCATGTAATCATCAAAAATAAGATCTGGTCTCGTTGATATATTTATACCCACAACATCTTCTTCTATAGCGTTAATTATATTTTCCTTGAATTTATCTAGTGGCATATAAGTATTAGAAAAGTTTTGGAAATATGCTATGAACTTCGTTGCCTTATGATTTTTTGTGATATTTATCTTGTTTTGCTCAATCTGCTCTTTGACAGATAGATTATTAGATAAATTCTCAAAGCTGCCTCCTTCTGCTGTACAAAAGATGCAGCCGCCATAAGCCTTTGAACCATCTCTATTCGGACAAGTTATATTTAGACTGATAGGTAATTTATAAACTTTAGTGTGAAATTTATTACTTAAGTATTCTGAGTAGACTCTATAGAGTTTTTTCTCATCCTCAAAGCTAATAATATTACTCATCTACCTCATTTTTCTTGTAAAATTCTTCCATAAGTTCATCTACGATAGCGTCGTCAACTACTTCTAGTTCAACATCTACACCGTTTTCGTTTTCAATGTACTTATATGGATAAACATACTCTTCTTCCTCTTCCACATCTAGTGGGAATAAGAATATATAGTCGTCTCCTTTGTAATTAAATAGATCAAGTACAGCGCATTCAAGCTCTGTTCCGTCATCTAAAGTGATGATCATTGTGTCTTCACAGTCACAATCATCATGTTCATGGTCGTGGTCATGTCCACATCCGCAGCCTTCATCGTGGCAGCAGCAATCATGTTCATCGATAAAATCTTTATCTTTACTCATCTTTATCTCCTCTTTCTAAAATTTGTTCGGAAAAGTCTTCAAAATTAGATATATTTACCAATTCCAAACTTATATTTTTATTAATTTCATTTATATTTTCATCAGTTATAAAGGAAAGCTGAGGATTTTTCTTAAAATCATAAGAAATTTGATCAAGGTAGTAATTAATCAAAAACTCCTTCTCTTCCTTAGACATATCCTTATTTCTAACACTTAAAGCAACTGATTCATAGAATTTATATCTTAAGAATATAATAAAACCTTCGAAATCTTCAACATTTGTTCCCTTTTCGATAATAAATATTATTCTAAAGAATAGGTTCCACTTAAAATCTGTATTAATAAGACTAAGTATCTCGTTACCTAAACTTTGTGTAAATGTATCATTAAATATAGGTTTTCTCTCAAACTCTATATAATTAGTTAGTGGTCCAAGATTTTCTTGTATATCAGATAGTCTTCCAACTAAATCAACAAATTCCTGAGATATATCTTTGGCTGATTTTTTTCTTGCCTTCATAAACAAGTATTCGCTTATCATGTCGCAAGAGTCTTTGTAATCGATTATATATCCTAAATCGCTCTTTACTTTAGATTTAAATATATCGTGAATAGTCTTAGATACAAGCTTTACAAGCTGTTTCTTCTTATTTACCTGTATAGTAGAATCAGTCCTATTCAAATGATTGTAAACACTCATAAGCTGTCTATCAACCATAGTTAAATTATCTTTGATAGTCGCCATGATATCTATAAAGAAATCTTCTGTAAGAACATAGTTATAGTTCTTATACAAGACTTTGTGATCTATATCTCCCCAGAACACATTAACAAGTGATTTGATCTGAAGCTCAAAATGAATTTTCTTGCCATCATCATCAACATACTTACCGTCAATCTTGTAGATCTCAAAACCATTCTTTTGCAGTTGTGGCTGCTCTTCGGATAACTTAAGAAATATCTTTTTATTGATATGACTTGAGTAGTATCCTCTGTCCTCTTTATAATTGAATAAATTTAATAAATCTCTATATATCTTTTTTTCATCATCAATAAATCTACACTCAATTCTAACACCGATGATATCTGAGATATTTTCCATAAGATTTTCAGGCGTCTTATACATAGTGTAGAGATTGTTTCTAAGTATCTTCTCTCTAAGTGATGTAGCTTCCTTAACTCTACCTCTAGCAGCAAGAAAGTGATCCTTAGCACAGAAGGTATTAGCAAAAAAGTTTTCTAAAATCTCTAATATTTCTTCTAGTTTATCGTTATTCTTTTCTAGTAAATCTATAGTGTCATCTATAAAATCAAATAATTCAAGCCTCATCAGCTCTCATATCCTTTCATTAAACAAATATTTCTGGTTTGTATTTATCCTTTAAACTGTCTATAACTTTTTTAAATGCGTTCATTTGTTTAATTTGCATAACATGAGCACGCACTTCATCTTTAACTTCGTCAAATGATTTATTTTTTGCTTCATTAATCTTATTAAGCTTGATTATATGATATCCAAATTGAGTTTTAACTGGTTCAGAAATTTCTCCAATATTCATTGAGAAAACTTTATCGTCAAATTCCTTAACCATTTGTCCTCTATGAAATGTTCCTAAATCGCCGCCATTAGCCTTTGATGGACAAGCAGAGTGTTCTTTAGCAAGACTAGCAAAGTCTTCACCCTTGTCAATCTTAGCCTTGATATCTTTAGCCTTAGCTTCATTATCAACTAAGATGTGGCTTGCTGATCTTGATTCAGGCTCAGAAAATTCATTTTTAAACTCTTCATAATAGTTTTTAAGCTCTTCATCTGTTGCTTCATCACATTCAAGAGCTTTTTTAAATGCCATATTAGTTAAGATATTTTCTTTAGCTTTGGCAATTTCTCTCTTATACTCTTCGCTCTCATCTAGCTTTTCATCAATAGCTTGATTATATAACATAGCTTGATTAACCATCTCTTCAACCAATTTCTTAACTCCGTCCTTTGATTGGAACTGCATAGTTAGTTGTGGCCCAAGCATATTCGCAAAGTTAACAACATCTTCTTTTTTAATTTCTTTGCCGCAAACTTTAGCGACAATCTCTTTATTTATTTCCAAAATATCCTCCTTAAATTATAATCTTTCACATATTTATATTATCATATAAATTGTTATTTTGCAAGACTATTTTTATTCTTGTAAATGTGTTATAATAGTTATGAGAGGTGATTTTATGAAGTATTTACTAGGTGGAGAAAATGAAAAAGTTTATTTAAATTCAAAGATGTTAAATAGACATGGAATTATAGCTGGAGCCACTGGTACTGGTAAGACTGTTACTTTAAAGGTAATTAGTGAATTGCTTAATAATGACGGCATAAATACATTTATTACTGATGTTAAGGGCGATATTATGAGTCTTGCTGAAAATGGCGAGAGAAATGACAAGATTGACGAAAGAATCGAAAAGCTTGGCTTGAGTGATTACCAAGTTGATAGCTTCCCTGTTGAAATTTTTGATATATATAAAAAAGGTGTTCCGCTTAGAGCATCTGTTACTGATATAGGTCCAGTACTTTTATCAAAAATGCTTGGTCTAAACGAAGTACAAAGCGGCGTCATTGATGTTATGTATAAAATCGCCGATGAGAATGGTCTTAAGCTTATTGATTTTAAAGATTTAAAGATTATGCTTAAATATATGGCGGACTTCTCTAGTGATATTTCAAATAAGTATGGCAATGTGGCTAAGCAAAGTATAAACGCTATACAAAGAACTCTAATTAGATTTGAGAATGAAGGCGCTATAGATTTCTTTGGTGAACCATCCTTTGATGTTGATGATTTACTTCTTAAAAATGGTGAAAAAGGCACAGCTAATATACTTAACTGTACTGAGCTCTACCTTAACTCAAAGATGTATCAATCAGTTGTAATCTATTTACTTAGTCAAATATTTACAAGTCTTGAAGAAGTTGGTGACCTTGATAAACCTAAACTAGTACTATTCTTAGATGAAGCTCATTTAATTTTTAAGGACTTAAATAAAAAGATGCTTGAAAATATCGTTACCATAATCAAGCTTATAAGATCTAAGGGTGTTGGCATCTTCTTCGTTACACAAAATCCTAAGGATATACCAGAAGAAGTTTTAAGTCAATTATCAAATAGAATTGAACATGCTTTAAGAGCCTACACTCCAAACGAAATTAAAAATGTTAAATACGCTGCAGATAGTTTTAGAAAGAATCCAAATTTTGATAGCGAAAAAGCTATATTAAATCTAAAAACTGGTGAAGCTTTAGTATCGACACTTAATGAAGATGGCGAACCAAGTATGGCTGAGATAACTCTTATAAGACCACCTATGTCAAAGATTGGTATGATAGACGAGGCTGTATTTAATGATATAGTAAAAAATTCTGATTTTAATAAAAAATATAAAGAACCGATAGACAGAGAATCTGCTTACGAAATACTTAGTGAAAGATACATTAAGATTAATGAAGAGATGGAAGCAGAAAAGACAGAAAAAGAAGCTCAAAAAGAATATAGAACAAAGCAAAATCAAAAGAAAAGAAATGAAGGCATGGCCGATAAGGTTATAAAAAGAGTTTTCAGCGCCTTTACTTATCAAATAGGTAAAACTGTTGCAAGAGACATAATGAATACACTAAAGAAAAAATTATAATTGAAACAAAATTTTAGCCAGAGCATTTGCCCTGGCTTTTTCATGCATAAAATAAGACTAGAGCATCTGCCCTAGTCTTAATTATTTATATTCTTTCAACAAATATCTTTATAGTTTTGTCGTTTAAGTCTGTATCTTCAATACCAAGTTTCTTGTACTCAATACTATCAGCAACAGTTTCTTTCAATATAAAGTCTTTGAATTTATCAAAAATTTCTTTTAAATCATCACTTGATTCAACAGAAATTTTTATCTTATCAAGAACGTCAAAATCATTTTGCTTTCTTAGTTGTTGTACCTTTGATATAAATTCTCTTAAATAACCTTCATCAAGAAGCTCTTTATTTAATTTAGTATCAAGTATGATGAATACACCATTTTCCATTTCAACGTTAAAGCCTTCTTTTGATTCGATTCTTACATCAACATAATCTTTTTTAATTTCAGTATCTTCTCCGTTTAGCTCAACATGTTGATCAGCGTGATCAAGTTTATCTACAAAGTCCATGCTATTAACATTTAATAGATATTTTGTAAAATCTTTTATCTTTGCACCAAGTATTGAACCAGCAACTTTGAAGTTTGGCTTTAAGCTAAAGTTCATATACTTCTTCAAATCATCTTCGTAATAAACGTTCTTAACATTAAGTTCTTCTTTGATTAAGTCAGTTAAGTCCTTAAGGTCTTCTTTGTACTTACCGTCTATAACTATCTCGTTAAGAGGTATTCTTACCTTAATCTTGGCATTTTCTCTTGAAGATCTGCCAAGTTTAACAAGTGTACGGACAAGATCCATCTTGAATATAAGTTTTTCATCGATTAAATCTTTATTTGCCTTTGGATAATAGTCTATATGAACTGATTCTAAATCGCCAAGTCTTTGATAGAACTCTTCAGCTGTATATGGAGCAAATGGTGCTATGATCTTAGAAACACCAAGAAGTATTTCATAAGTTGTTTGTAGCACTGCCTTTTTATCATCATCAAGCTCTGTAGCCCAGAATCTTCTTCTTGAACGTCTTATATACCAGTTAGATATATCTTCAACTACAAAGTCTTGTATCATTCTAACAACGTTTGTTAGCTCGAACTTATCCATCTCTTCTTCAATTCTTTCAAGAAGCTTGTTGTACTTAGCAAGTATCCATTTATCAATATCGCTTCTCTTTTCATATGGCACATCTAAAGTTTTTGGATCAATGCCATCAGTTTGTAAATACATATAGAAGAAATTATAAACATTTCTTAGTGTATTGAAGAATTTCGAGCTAATATCCTTAAGTCCATCAACGTCAACCTTTTTAGTTGTCCATGCTGGTGAAACATATAATAGATACCATCTTACAGCATCTGCGCCATATTCTTCGAATAATTCGAATGGGTCTATAGTATTGCCTCTGCTCTTACTCATCTTTTTACCGTACTTATCAAGTACCAAGTTATTAACAAGGACGTTCTTATATGGTGACTTTCCTGTCATATATGTTGATATAGCAAGTAAGCTGTAGAACCAGCCTCTTGTTTGGTCTATACCCTCACAGATGAAATCTGCTGGGAATTTATGATCAAAGTCTTCAGTGTGTTCGAATGGATAGTGCCATTGGCTAAATGGCATTGCGCCTGAGTCGAACCATACGTCAATAACATCTTTTTCTCTAGTCATCTTGCCGTGGCAATGTGGACACTCTAGATGAACATCGTCAACATATGGTCTGTGAAGCTCGATATTTTCATCGATATCTTCAATTGCTCTTTCTTTAAGCTCTTTTCTTGAGCCAACGCTTTCCATGTGGCCGCATTCATCACACTTCCAAATTGGTAGTGGTGTTCCCCAGTATCTTGATCTAGATAAAGCCCAATCTTTTAGATTATCAAGCCAGTTACCAAATCTTTTTTCGCCAACATAGTCTGGATACCAGTTAACTGTTTTATTATTTTCAACAATTTTGTCTTTAAACTTAGTAACTTCTATATACCACGATGGTTTTGCATAATATAGTAGTGGTGTGTGGCATCTCCAGCAATGTGGATAATTATGTTCAATTTTTTGTTTTCTATATAATTTATTTTCTTTCTTTAATTCTTCAATGATCAATGGATCAGCATCCATAACCCACATGCCCTTCCATGGTGTATCAGTGTATTTACCTTCTTCATCAACTGGATTAAGAACTGGTAAATCATATCTTCTTGATGTATTGTAGTCGTCTTCACCAAAGGCAGGTGCTGTGTGAACTATACCAGTACCGTCTTCCATAGTAACATAGTCAGCTTCTGTTATATAGAAAGCTTTTTTATCACATGGTAAATATGGTAATAATTGTTCGTATTCTTCACCGACTAAGTCCGAGCCTTTCATTTCAGCTATAATTTCATAGTTTTCAGCATCTTTTTCAAGAGCTTGTTTAAGAAGTGACTTAGCTAGATAAAGTATCTCGCCTGTTTCTTTATGTTTTATCTTAATATAATCAAAATCTTTATTAACTGTTAAACTTACATTTGAAGGTAGTGTCCATGGTGTTGTTGTCCATGCAAGATAATATTCGTTATCAGTGCCTTTCTTTTTGAACTTAACATAAGCTGATTCAGTTTTTATCATTTCATAGCCTTGAGCAACTTCATGTGAAGCAAGTCCTGTACCGCATCTTGGGCAATAAGGCATAATCTTATGGCCTTCGTATATAAGTCCATCTTTAAACATCTTATCAAGAATGTGCCAAGTTGATTCAATGTAATCATTATCAAGAGTTATATATGGATGGTCAAGATCTATGAGATAGGCCATCTTTTCAGTCATCTTTCTCCATAATGACTCATATTTAAATACTGACTCTTTACATTTTTCATTAAATTCTTCTACGCCATACTTTTCTATGTCTTGCTTATTGTGAAGTCCTAATTGTTTTTCCGCTTCTATTTCAACAGGAAGTCCGTGTGTGTCCCAACCGGCTTTTCTGTTTACATAATAGCCTTGCATTACTTTATATCTGCAGACAGAGTCCTTTAAAGTTCTACCACTAACGTGATGAATACCAGGTTTACCATTAGCAGTTGGCGGTCCTTCAAAGAAAACATATCTATTGTCCTTATCTCTTTTTTCGTTAGTTAGTTTAAGCAAATCAATACTGTTCCAATATTCAGATATTTTGTGTTCTCTATCGGCTACGCGATCATTTGATAAAGCTTTTAAGTCCATAATTACCTCCTTGAAGCCTCGTACTTTGCTTCTATTTCTTTTCTAAGTTTATATACAAGCGTTGTCTCATCAAGTTCTACGCTATCATAATCAATACATTCGCCTTTTTTTATATCTCTACTAAGGATTGCACCTTCGTTAATTACAGATATAGGCACTAAATTCTTTTCTCTTGATTTTTCAAAGTCTATACACTTACCATAAAAAGTGTATCCGCCGATATAATCAAGTTTATCGCCCTTCTTCATATCCTTCTTCGCAATTGCTACTACATCTGAATAAGGTAAATCAGAGATAGGCTTTATTGCTTCAAGCTTGTCGAAGTGTGCTTTTAATACTGTGTTTATAGTCTCTATGCTAGTTAAGTGATATGGTCTATATAAAACATAGTTTGGTCCGTCACCCATCTTTAAAAATCTCATTAGGTGATCAATCTTTTTTAAATCGCTCTTTACTATGACGAAGACACCTGGAGCAATACCATTGACATAATCGACAATTCCGTACGAATTAAGAACGCCGCCTTCTGATTTAAGGCAAAGTTTCTTGTCAAGTGTTTTTATATCAGATTTAATCCCGTGTCCGCCATCGACATCCACTCTAAATCCAGTTGCGTTACTCATAGTCGCCATCTCAACCATGGTCTTAGTGCCATCTACAAAGCTTGCAAGCATCTCTTTTTTAATGCCCTTTTCTTTAGCAGATTCACTTACCGTGTCTGGATTAGCTTCTAAATCGACTTCATTATTCTTTCCTTTGCCAATGGCTAAGACATCAAAGCCCATAATTTTGGCTTCATTATAAAGCTCAAGCACTGTTCCTGGCTCATCACCATCTATGCCTGTGTATATAAGTCCTTTTTCCTTAGCAATCTTTGAAAGAATGGTTCCTACGCAAACATCGCTCTCTAAGTTAAATGTAATTACATTTTTGCCATTCATAAGAGCATTGTAACTTATTTCTGTACCGACAATTGGCTCGCCTGTCGCATCAATTACATAATCAATGTGCTCTGATTTGTATAATAGCTCTTTGTCTTCACATATATAATATTTATTTAAATCTTTTATTTCATCAGCACTTGTAATTTTAATTATATCTTCTCTAACAATTCCCGCTGCAAGATAAGCATCAATCGCATCTTCGATGTGTCTTGAAGATATTAGTAAAGGATTTAAAACTTTGCTTTGTATATATTGACTCACTAGCGCCTTGCCCATGAAGCCTGCTCCTAGTAAGGAAACGTTTATCTTTTTACCTTTTTCTTTATATTCATAAAACTTTTTTTGATAATTTATCAAGCCTTACACCTCAATTTTATATCGTCATAAGCTGCCATAGCTGATAGCCAAGCGAAGCTTAGATTATAGCCACCGCATGGGCCATCAATATCAATAACTTCTCCAATAAAGTACAAGCCATTAATTTTCTTTGACTCCATAGTCTTAGCATTTATCTCTTTAGTAGCTACTCCGCCAAGACTTATCTGACCAATGCCATAGCCTTTATTCTTTATAATATCTAATTCAAAATCTTTTAAAATATTTATTATTTTATGTAAATCCTTATCGCTTAAGTTTTTTGCGTTAGTTTCTTTTACAAGTCCAAGTCTATCAAGTACTGGAATTATAAGTCTTTTGTGAATTAAGCCAATGAAAAAATCATCTAGACTTTTATATCCGATATCTTTTCTTCTATCGCTTAAACTTGAAAATAATTCATCTTCATTAAAAGTATAAAAAAAGTCTACGCTAAATTTGTAAGCACTTTCTTTCCCACTAATATATCTAGATAATTGAAAAACTGTTGGGCCAGATAGACCATATTTTGTGAATAAAACATCGTCCACATCATCTTTTATAATTTTACCTGCTTTTTTTAAGCTTAATTTTGCTTTTACTCTAAGCCCGTCTAGGTGCTTTAAGTACTTATAATCACATTCATAAGGCACTAGAGCTGGCTTTGTATCAATAACTGATATACCTAGCTCTTTTATTTGTTTATATAAATTTGCGTCCGAGCCAAATTTCGGCATAGCTGCGCCGCCGCATGCAATTACAAGGCTCTTGGACTTATAAATATTTGCGTTTTGATCCTTAATTAAAAATATATCACCATCTTTATGAAAACTTTTTACAAAGACATCAGTTTTTATATTGACATTGTTTCTTTCGTTTTCATATCTAAGTACATCAAGTACACTCGATGCTTGCAATGACATGGGATAAACTCTATCTTCTTCTATATAAGGATATATACCCATGACTTGAAATTTATTTTTTATAGCTTCATAGCCATACTTTTCTATCATATATAAAGTAAAATCTTTATCGTTGTATGGATTTTCATTAAGCTTAGTATTAGTGTAATTGCATCTGCCATTGCCAGTTGTTAGAAGCTTTTTGCCAACTCTATCGTTTCTCTCGAGCATAAGTATATTTAATTTATCCTTATTAAGAGCCCCAAAAAATAGTGCCGCTGCACCTGCTCCTATGACTATAGCATCATATATCAATTCTATCCACCACTTCTTTTAATATCTTTCCAAAGCCTTCATTAAACACAAGCTTTGCATATCTATCATAATATGTTTTATCTTTATTTATAATTACTAGATTATCCGAACTAAAATATCTAATCAAACCAGCTGCCGGATACACCTTAAGTGATGTTCCAGCGACTAAAAGTAAATCTGCCTTAGATATTTCGCTTATAGCCTCAGCCATAACATTATTATCTAGAGCCTCTCCATATAAAACTACATCAGGCTTAATCAATGCACCGCACTCATCACAAGTGCAAGCACCTTTTGAGTGCTTGATATACATTGCATCAAACTCTTTATCGCAATGTGTGCAATAAGATCTGTTAATATTGCCATGAAGCTCAATAACTCTCTTACTGCCAGCATCTTGATGAAGATTATCTATGTTTTGAGTGATAATTGCCTTAAGTATACCAATCTCTTCAAGTCTAGCAAGTGCCTTGTGACCTTCATTTGGCTTAACATTTTCATAAATAACTTTATCCCTAACGAAGTCAAAAAATATATCTGGATGTGCATGATAAAATTTATTGCTTAAAACTACTTCTGGTTCATATCCTTCATAAAGTCTTTCTGTATAAAGACCACCAGATCCTCTAAAGTCAGGTATACCACTCTCTGTCGATACACCTGCACCTCCAAAGAATACCATGTGCTTTGATTTTTTTACTTCTTGAACTAATAGGTCAATATCAAGCATCCCTCTTTACTCCGTTTAAAATTGCGTTTAATAAAATACCAACTATAGCTGCTAAGCTAAGACCATTAAGGCTGATATTAGCTGTTATTGGAAGCTCTATAGAAAATCCAAATAGTTCTTTAAATAAACCACCTGAGAATCCTATAAATAAAATCGATCCCATAACTATTATATTTTTAATATTAAATTTAACATGATTATCTCTAATATTTCTAATTCCAATGAAACCTATCATTGAGAATAGCATAATTGATATACCACCCATAACTGCTTGCGGTATAGTTCTTAAGAAGCCGCCAAGCTTACCAACAAAACCTAGGATAATTGCAAATACTGCTGCAAGTCTTAGTATTGATGGATCATAATTCTTTGTAATTGCTAATACACCTGTATTTTCGCCATAAGTTGTATTAGCTGGTCCGCCTATAAGTGAAGCGAATACTGTAGCTAAGCCATCGCCAAGTAAAGTTCTGTTAAGACCTGGATCTTCGATGAAGTTTTGACCAACTACTGCTCCGTTAGTAGTTATGTCTCCTAGATGTTCCATAAATACTGCGAATATTATAGGAACTATAATTATAATTGCTTCAATATCAAATAGTGGCAAAGTAAAGTTTGGCACTGCAAAATATTGAGCGTTATTTATCGCTGTGAAGTCAACTAATTTAAAAGCAACTGATAGTACATAGCCAAATATAACTGCAACGAGTATTGATATTTGCTTTAAGAAACCTTTTACTAGATATGGCCAAGCTACAGCAAGAGCTAGAGTAAGTCCAGCTACTATATATGATGTCTTTGCCATATTAAACGCTGTTGGTAATAGATTGAAGCCTATAACTATAATCATAGGTCCAATTACTTGTGGTGGTAGTATCTTTTGTATTTTTTCTATACCTATACCCCTGATAAAGAATGAAAATAATACATATACTAAACCTGCAACCAACATACCACCTTGAGCGTATCTAAGATCGCCGTACTTTGATGCTACTTGCACTATAACTGGTATAAATGCAAATGATGATCCTAAAAATACTGGTACTTTTTTCTTTGTGCAATAGTGAAATATAAGTGTACCGCAGCCAGCACTGAAAAGTGCAACTGATGGATCAAGTCCTGTAAGTATAGGAACTAAAACTGTAGCTCCAAACATAGCAATCAAGTGTTGTAAAGCTAAAATCGATTTCTTAATACTAAGAGATGCTTTCATCTTATGCCTCCAATTCTTTTAATTTTTCTGCTTGTTCGTGAGTTAGTAGAGCGTCTATCATCTCATCTAAATCCCCGTTCAAAAAGTCTTCCAATCTATATAAAGTTAAATTGATTCTATGATCAGTTACTCTTCCTTGTGGGAAGTTATATGTTCTAATTCTTTCAGATCTGTCTCCTGAACCTACTTGGCCCTTCTTAAGCTTTGCTAGTTCATCATTTTGTTCTTGTAGCATCTTGTCATATAGTCTTGATTTAAGAACCTTCATTGCTTTTTCTTTGTTCTTTAATTGTGATTTTTCATCCTGACAAGTAACAACAAGTCCTGTAGGTATATGTGTTAGTCTAACTGCCGAGTCTGTAGTGTTAACGCATTGTCCACCGTGTCCACTTGCTCTATAAACATCTGTCTTTATATCATTTTCATTGATTTCAATCTCAACGTCATCTGCTTCTGGCATAACAGCAACAGTTGCTGCTGATGTATGAATACGACCAGATGCTTCTGTTTCAGGCACTCTTTGAACTCTGTGTACGCCTGATTCATGCTTTAGTCTTGAGTAAGCACCTTTACCAGTTATCATAAAGATAACTTCTTTAAAGCCGCCTATACCTGTTTCGTTTGTACTCATAATTTCAGTTCTGTAGCCTCTCTTGTCAGCGTACATAGAATACATTCTGAATAAGTCACCAGCAAATAGTGCAGCCTCTTCACCGCCAATACCGCCTCTTATTTCCATAATAACGTTTCTTTCATCATTAGGGTCCTTCGGTATAAGCATTATCTTAAGGTCTTCTTCAGCCTTTTCAATATTTTCTTGTAAATTCTTTAAATCTTCCTTAGCAAGCTCCCTCATCTCGTCGTCAAGGTTCTCGCCAAGCATCTCTTCAGTATCTTTTAGCTCACTTAAGTAAGTTTGATACTCTTTATATCTATCAACAATTGGCTTTAAGTCAGCGTATTCCTTCATAGTCTTTTGATATTCTTTCATGTCCTTCAAAAGATCTGGATCCATGACTTTTTCGCCAAGTTCTTTATACTTGTCCTCAATAAAATTTAATTTTTCTAACATTTTCTCATCTCCTAAATGCAGGCAGAAACAAATCTATCAAAACCTTCAAGGTCTTTATAGATTTTAATATCTTTATATTTATACTTTTCTAATATTTCTTTTACAATATTTCCTTGATCGTATCCAATCTCAAAAAATATCATGCGTTTAATCTTTTCTCTAGCCTGTTTAATGATTTTTTCGTAGTATTCATACCCTAAATCGCCGCCAACTAAGGCAAGCTTTGGTTCTTTAAATAAATCCTTATCTAGTCCCATATATTCTTCACTTGAAATATATGGTGGATTTGATATAAGTATATCATAAGTTTCATTAATATTCTCAAATAAATCCGATAAAATGAAATTTATGGATAAATTATTTAATTTAGCATTTTCTTTTGCTAAATTTAGCGCATCTTCAGAAACATCTGAGCAAGCTACATGAATTAGAGGATTTTCTTCCTTAATAGCAAGAGCTATGGCTCCTGTTCCAGTGCACATATCTAATACACAATCGTCTGGCTTTATGAATCCATTAACAATGTCAATTAATTCTTCTGTGCAAAATCTTGGTATTAAGGCTCTTTCGTCAGTTTTTAGAATAATATCTCTAAAATGCTTCTTGCCTATGATGTAGGCCATGGGCGTGTCGTTTAGCCTCTTATTAAGAAGTTCAAAAAACTCTTCTTCGTTTACTTCAAAATCTTTGTTCAAAGTTAAAAATAGCTTATCTTTGCCACTTACATGCTCTAAAAGCATATATATCTCGCCCATAGGATTAGGAATATTTTTTCCTGATGCTTCAATATCAGCTAAAGCTTTCCTTATAATATCTTTAACTACCAAGCGTCTAAACCTTCTTCACTAGGTATTACCTCTTTAACAGCAGCTATCGCTACTTCGACCATGCTATCATCAGGCTCTTTAACCGTAGCTATCTTTTGTAGCCAAAGTCCTGGTTTAGCAACCAATCTGCAAACGCCAACATTATCGTACCTACCTATGAATCTATTAATTTCATAAGATATTGCTGCTATAATTGGTAACGCAATAATTCTTGACACTATCCTCATTAGTGGCGATGGCCATCCAAAGAACGATAGAACAATAATTGATACAAGCATAACCATAAATAAGAAGCTTGTTCCGCATCTTGGGTGATACTTATTCATCTTTTGAACATTTTCTACAGTTAAGTCAAGACCATTCTCATAAGCGAAGATGGTTTTGTGCTCAGCGCCGTGGTACATGAATACTCTCTTTAAATCTTTTTGATTCGATATTAAACTTATATATACTAAAAATATAGATATCCTTATTAAGCCTTCAACAAAGTTTAGTAAGAATATATTATTGATTTTATCCTTTAAGAAGTTAGCTATGAATGTTGGAATTACAACAAAAAGTGCTATAGCTATAAAAAAAGAAAAAACAAAAGTAAAAATATTAAACAAAGTATCCTTAAATTTACTAGTTTCTTTTTTATCCTCTTCATCGTCATAAAAAGAAGCAGAATAATAGAGAGCTTTAGTGCCTTCAGACATTGAGTCCACTAGCTTGGATATGCCTCTTATGAATGGAATCTTAAAGATGAGCTTATTATTTTTCTTGCTATCATCTTTTACACTTACCTCTATCTTACCATCAGGTTTTCTAACAGCAATAGAAGTCTTCTCTGGTCCCTTCATAAGTATACCTTCGATTAAAGCTTGTCCACCTATACTTGTTTTAAAATTCTTTTTCATTTTTTCACCTGTATAATGAAAAATTAGCAGAAAAAAGTCTGCTAATTTTCATCTTTTTTGTATCTCTTCTTGAATTTCTCTACACGGCCACCACGTTCAGTAAACTTTTGTTTACCTGTAAAGAATGGGTGACATTCAGAGCAAACTTCTACTTTTAACTCGTCTCTTGTTGATCCTGTAACAAATGTGTTGCCACATGCGCATGTAACAGTTACTTCTTTAAATTCTGGATGTATGTCCTTTTTCATTTTTTTCACCTCTCTTATCACATTAACCACTAGATTATATCATATAAGTATCGATATTTCAAGTAGTTTTTATAAATTTTTATAAATTTTCTTACAATAAAGACTATATATTGCTTTACATCTATTTACTAAGACCAGCATCTCTCATCACCGCTTTTATTATCCTTTGATTTTCAAGATAGCCTGTCTTGTCCTCTTCACTCTCTTGAACAATTATATCTGGCACTGTTTGATCTAATTCATTAATAGAACCAGATCCTGTTAAGCCCATTACATTTGAGAACCTCATAACAAAAGCAGTATTAGGTAGGTCTACTTGCATTGGATCAATGCCAATACCGTCTCCAGCAGTTCTGCTTCCAACTAAGGTAGCCAACTTAGTTTCTTTACAAAATGATGCAAGCATCTCAGCTGAAGAATAAACTCCATTATCTACTAAAAGATATATCTTTCCTTTGAAGTGAATAGAGTCCTCTTTTGGTTCAATAGACATGTCCGAGATACCGTATCCATCAAAATCACTAAGAATCTTTTTCACATCATTGTTAAATGAGGAATTATCTAAGAAAGTTTTTACATCATTTTTAAATTGTAGCTGTTTAAACATTTTTTCATATAATTTTCCCGATTTAATTAAGAGATAATTTTTTGTTTCATATTTTCTATCTATTATTTTTGGAATTAAAAAATCTTGCCAATATCTGCTATCACCACCGCCATTGCCTCTTATATCTATTATCAAGAAAGGATAATCTTTTATTTCATTAAGATAATTAATAACAATATCTTTATCTTGATTGATGTATTGCTCACCTATAAGTGAGCTAATTCTGATATATGCGAGTTTATCTTTAATTATATTTTCAGTCATAAGATTTTTAGAATAAGTCTTATTTACTTCATCGTCGCTCTTTATATTTTCAGCAACATATTTCTTTACTGTTTCGTTATTAATATTGTATCTTCTTCTAACATTGTCTTTCTCATACATTTTAGCGATATCATGTCTCCAGGAGCTATTTGGGAAAGTGTAGTAAAGCACATACATATGCATTGCAAAATCTTCTGGCATTAAATGAGTATGTCCATTATGAAGCTCGGCTAAAACATAAGTCATTCTACTAAAAAAGTCTGCGTCGTTTTTTGATTTAGCAATATATGCTTCATACTTTTCTTTATTGCTTAACCAATCAACACCATATAATTTTTTATTAACTTCAAAGAATGGATAATGCTCTTTCAAGGTATTGTATGCGAAATTAAAATCTTCTATGTAATCCTCTTTGCTTAAATTAAATTCTTTATGCTCCAAGTCTTTTAAATTAATTGCCCTTATGTCATTTGTCTTAGTGTTAATATAGAAATTGTAAGAAAAAATTGACACTATTACTAAAAGCATTATAAGACAAAATGATATGATAGCATTCTTTTTCATGATTTATATCCCCTTCCACGCAACTTATATCTATATTCATTATATCACATGCTGATTAATAATCAACTTAGATCATAAAAAAAGACATAGTAATTTTAAAATTATTATGTCTTTAGATATAATTATTTAATTAATTCTAATGAGTACTTTGTTGTTTCGTAATTAAGCTTTGCTTGAAGCGCCTTCATCTTCTTTAAATTTTCTTCAAGTATCTCTTTTGCCTCTTCAAGTGAATGAAACTTAAGTATATTATTGCCATCTATCTCTTTATTTTCTTTCAAATCATCTAGGTCGTCTTTTATTTGAAAGCTCATTGCGAATAAACGTGAGAAGATTAAAACATTTTTCATTGTATCTTCATCTTTATCAGCTAATATACATGGAACTAGAAAAGCTATATTAAAAAGTCTTCCTGTCTTATTAAGTATCATCGTTTTATAATCATCGTAAGTATATTCGCCTATATCGCCACTCTCCATGCGAATGTCTTCTGACTGGCCAAGTATCATGCCTTTAACGCCTGATGACCTATACATATAGCTCATTGCTTTTAAAATGTTTTTATTATCATTGTCTCTAAGCTTGTGAGCTAAATACTCCATTGACAAGTTCAAAAGCGCGTCGCCACACAAAATTGCATTTGCCTCGCCATATTTTTTATGAACTGTGAATTTACCGCGTCTATAATCATCGTTATCCATAGCTGGCAAATCATCATGAACTAAGGAGTAATTGTGTATTAACTCAAGCGCAACCGCAAAAGCATTTACAAGTCTTTTATCAAGTTCTAGCTCGCTTCCAAGGCTATGTAGAATAAATGGCCTAAGTCTCTTGCCTGCGTCGTATGAAGCATATTCTATGGCCTCTGAGATGACGTCGTCATTAAGATATGGCTTTAGCTCCATAGGGAGTCTCTTATCAAAGTTTTCCTTGAATGTATTAATATTCATCATCGTCGTAGTCCAAATCGTCGTCGTGTGCTTCGCCAAAGTCTTTGAATGAGTCAATGGTTTCAAAATCATTGTCCTCAACATCATAATCAATCTCTTTTGATAGATTTAAATCGTCTATCTCAATCTTTTTGATCTTCATCTTAGCTTCGCTTAATTTTTTATTCAATTCTTTATAAAGTTTTACCGCTTTTTCAAATTCATCTATGCTTTCATCTAAACTTAGCTCTTGACTTTGTAGTTTTTCAAGAATATCGTCTAAGTTATCTAATGTTTTTTCATAATTTAATGTCATTATTTACCTCCAACACATGAGCTTTAATACTGCTATTGTACGACTTAATAAATATATCCGAGCCTACTTTTATATCATTAGCATCTTTTATGGTTTTATTATCTAAATCACTTACTAAGAAATAACCTCTTCTTAAAGTCTTGTAAATATCGTTAATAGTAAGCCTTAGCTTAAATTTTTGTAAATCTTCTGTCATTGCGCTTAGCTTGTTATTCATAGCTTGATTGATATTGACAATTCTCTTCTCAATAGTGTTATTCGCTTCATCTATCCTTTTGCTAACTGATGAATAAATTAGCCTTGAAGCGAGCATATCGACTTTTTTCTCTTTAAAATAAATGTACTTATCCATCTCTTTTTTAATTAATATCATAAGATTATTTGTCTTTGAATAAAAATTATCAATTAGAGTCTTGGTATTCAAGCTATTAATCAAATCTCTTTTGTTTTTTAAATTGCTTTCTTCACTTGAAATATAGTGATTCATTAAAAAACTTATCTGTATTATGCTTTGATCTAGTAAATCTGGTAGTTCATAGTAGTACTTTGATATAATTTCAGCCGCTTCTGATGGTGTTGCACATCTTTTGTCTGCTACAAGGTCTGCTATAAAGCTATCTATCTGGTGGCCAATTGCTGTCATTACAGGTATCTTGGATGCAAATATCTTTCTCGCCATGCTCTCATCGTTAAAAACTGCTAACTCTTCGTAACTGCCACCGCCTCTTGCGATGAGTATCAATTCAACATCATTCTTTTGGTTAAAATAATCAAGTCCCCTATTGATATTAGCTACAGCCATATCCCCTTGAACGAAGGAATCATATAGAATTATGTCAATCATATTGGTCCTTCGTCTAAGCACCTTGACTATATCTCTAAAGCCTGCGCTCGTTGATGAAGCGATGAGACCAAGCCTTCTTGGATACTTTGGTATTTCTTTTTTATGCTCTTCGTCAAATAGGCCTTCTTTTTCAAGCTTTTCAAGCGTTTTTCTAAACTCTCTTTTAAGTTTACCTATGCCAAGCTCTTCCACATAGTCAACATTGATCTGATAGGTGCTGTTTTGGTCGTAAGTCGAAATCTTTCCCTTGATAAAGACCTTCATGCCATTTTCAAGCGTAATCTCTTCTTCATTTTTATAACAGTAAAATGCACATTTAATCTTAGAGCTCTCATCTTTAATCAAAAAGTATAAGTGTCCCGAATTATTTTTCTTATAATCCGCTACTTCGCCCTCAACATATATCTCCTGCAAAAGAAAATCATTTGCCAAAACATCCTTTATGTAGTCGTTAAGGCCAGTTACAGTGAATTTATTCATTATAATAATTCCTTACGTAGTCGCCTAAAATTGCATTTATAAATTTATATGAGTTATCGTCTGAGAAATTTTTAGCAATTTCAACTATATCGTTAATAATAATTTGATAAGCAATATCTTGTTCTATAATAATTTCAAAGATGGCAAGCCTTAATAAGCTTCTGTCAATGTATGATAGTCTTTCAAGCTTAGCATCTTTTAGAACACTCTTTAACTCTGTATCGATTTTTTCTTTATTATCAATAAAATTTTCTACTCTCTTTGCTAATTTGATTTTATTCTCATCACTTATCTCAAGCGTTTCAAAAAATCCATCTAAATCATTAACCGTGCTGTATTTATTAAGATCAAGCTGATATATTGAATTCATTAAGTTTAATCTTGTCTTATCGTATGACATATTATCCCTCACTTAGTCTTTAAAAAAACTCCAGCGCAATTACTGGAGTTTAATCAAATTATTTATTAGCCTTTGGTGCTTCTTTAACGCCTTTTACATAAACGTTAACTTGTATTACATGTATGTCAGTCATCTCTTCAACAGCTGTTTTTACACTTGATTGAATATCGTATCCAACCTTGTCAATCTTTGAGCCGTATTCGATGTCAACATATATGTCAATTATGCATCCTTCTTCACTGCTTTCAATTTTAATTGGTTTATTAAAATTTTTTACTCCTAATAAATCAGTAATGTTCGATCCAATACCTGCTGATAATGAGCAAACATGTTCAACTTCGCAAGTTGCCTTGCTAGCTATAGTTGCTATAACATCATCAGAAATATTAATCTTTCCAATATTGTTATTTTCCATATATTACTCTACTTAGAGTCTTCCTCCTCATCTTCATCTGGATATTCGAAATAATCATTGTCATCATAATCGAAGTCATAATCATCATCGAAATCGTAGTCATCGTCATCATCATAATCTTCGTAATCATCGCCATATACATCATCTTCTAAGTATGAAAGATCTTCATCAACTTCGAAGATGTAGTCTTCTAGGTCTTCAATTGCAACTTCGTTGTCGCAAACTGTTTCAGCCATCTCATCTAGTATGTCAATGATCTCACTTAAAATCTTTTCTTCTTTGCTTTCTTCATTCAAGCCTAAGCCTTCTGCAAGTCCCTTTAAATAAGAAACTCTCTTTGATAGTTCGTACATTTTTCTACCTCCTTAAACTCTTGATAAATATTCTCCACTTCTTGTGTCAATTTTAATTCTATCACCAATATTAACAAATAGTGGTACATTTAATGTAAAGCCTGTTTCTACAGTAGCTGGTTTAGTTGCTCCAGTAGTAGTGTTACCTTTAACACCAGGTTCTGTTTGAGTAACTTCTAGTTCAACAAAGTTTGGTGCTTGAACTGAAAATGCTTTTCCCTTGTAGAATCTGATAACTGCTGTGTCATTTTCTCTTAAGAATTGAATTGCTTCACTAACTTCGTCCTTGTTTAGTGGAAGTTGCTCATATGTTTCATTGTCCATAAAATAGTAAAGTGCATCATCATTGTAAAGATATTGCATTTCCTTTGTTTCTAATTGTGCGTCGTTAAATTTTTCAGTTGGGTTAAATGTAAGTTCCTTTGTAGCACCACTAAGAACACTTCTGATAGTTGCTCTAACAAAAGCTGCTCCTTTTCCTGGCTTTACATGTTGGAATTCCAAAACTTGATAAACGTCTCCATCCCATTCGAATGTGGCGCCATTTCTAAAATCACTTGCTGATAACATATATTTCCTCCTATATTATAATCTAAGTCTATTATATCAGTAATTTTGTAATTTAACAAGTATTTTTTTAATAATATTAATATTTTTATATAAAAAGTCGAAGCATTAATAGTTCGACTTAGTAAGTTTAATTATTCCCTTGTATTTTTTACAATTTTTATACGTAGTATTAAGTGAATTTATATAATTAAGTTTAGAATTGTTTTCAATGTCAATCACTGTTCCATAGATATCGCTATCGCCATCTATATTTAGCTTGCCATTTATGATTATTAATCCTACGAAATCTACCATACCATGTATATTTATATCGCCTTCAATAATTAATATTCCTGAGCCAATAATATTAGCTTTGATATCATGCTCGCTAGAATCTTGTGATATTTTTACTATGGCATCTCCATAATCAAAATATTTTGCTCTTTCATTTTTATTAGCAAAATAATTATTTATCTCTTCTACAGTAAATTCTTGCATTTCATTTTCTTTAATTAAATTTAAAAAATCTTCTTTTTCTTTCTTTGTTATATGATCATTTAAAAATATTCTGTTGAGAAGTGAATATTCTGTCTCTTTAATCTTTTCTTTATTATTTGGCATAAGCTCTGAATAATTAACCACTATTGCGCTATTTTTTGTTACATCATTAAGAGAGATTTTTACTTTTTGTCCTTCAAATACTGAGTAATCTTTATTTATAATATCACTTATGTCGCCGCCATTGAGATAAGTGGCTTCTATGTCTTTAGTAATTATATTTTCTACAGATTCTTTATTATAAATAAATTGTTTCATCTGAGACCTATTCTTATACATCATTCTTTCAATGCTAACGTATTCAAAAAGATAAATCAAAAGAGCTGTTAGCAAAAACATTATAGATAAAACGACCAAACTTGCGCTGCCCTTCTTCATTTTATCACCTCTACGTCATTTGTGCTGAAAATCTTTTTATATTCCTTGTCCTTAACTTTTATCTGCATAATAATGATGCCATCATATTCATTATATGTAAAAGAAATATCTTCTACATCGTTTAAAAAGTATGTTATTCCTGTCAATTTAGTTCCGGCGACTCTTTTTATTTTAGCATTGCTAATGATGTAATCGCAGGACTTAAGACCACTTTTATTTTTATTTTCAAAATGTATGGAATCGCTCTTGACGCTTACAGTGCTATATAGAGTAAAATCATTTTCCATAAATGAAAAGAATAGATTGATATCATCTTCACTTTCAAGATTTTTTTCATATCTTTGAGAAAAGCTTGTAAAATTTTTTAAAAGTGAACTCGCCTCAAAAAGCACTAATGATAAAAGAAATAGTGCCATTACAAGCTCTATTAAGGACTCAGCTCTCTTATTTGATGATCTGATATTCTTCATAAGTATTTCCTTCTTTATCATTAATGTATAGTGTAAATGTATATAGACCGCCTGTATATGCTTCTTTGACAAGATTAAATTTAGTATCTTCGCCTAAATTTGCTTTTATCTTATCAGTAATTGCATATACATCGTTAGATTCATCTGATCTAAGTATCTCCATAGCGTTGCTTGCAAAATTATCGGCTTGTCTAAGTTTTTTATTATCTTTTTCCAAAGCCATAAAATTTTTCAAAAAAATAGACAGAAAAAGTATAAAGCAAGAAAGTATAGCAAAAGAAACTACAATATCTAGCATTGTAAGCGCTTTTTTATATTTCTTCATACCTAACCTGTCCTCCAACCGCTGCAATTATTACTTTATATTGTTTTTTAGAATTTTTTGATAGTACAATTGCATAAAATTTTTCCATAAAACTTTTTGTTCCACCTTCACTAGTGAAATAAAAATGCTCCTTAGACTGAAATTTAAGATGTTTAAGCTTATAAACTTTTTTAAACTTATTTGCATCTGTAATAATAATTTCATCATCATCCAAAACTATATCGATGTCCGCGCCTTGCATTATAGCGCTAAGCCTTGACTTTTTAATTATTTGAACAATATTTTTCATCTCTGCTCTTTCGCTATATTTAGTAAAATGCAAATAAGCTAGTATAAACATCGATATGATTAATGCTGCCACACATAGAGAAATAACTGTATCGATGTATGTAAATCCTTTTTTATTCATAATCAATCTCACCTATAGATAGATAAAAAGCCTTCTTAACATCGCTAATAAACTCAATTGATACAATACTTGAACCCTTTAGCTCCTTTCCAATATAGAAATATTTAAAATCTGACGCGCCGCTTAAGTTTATTTCTTTAATTTGACCATCTTTAATTATTTTTAATTTCGCATCACTACAGCCATTAAAATCAATTTTTACATATTCTTTATTTATAATAGCTGAGCTATTTGGAGTTAAAATTATATTAGAGCCTTCATTATTAGAATAAATAATATTCTTCTCATCTTCATAATAAAGACTAGCATTGCTAGAAGACCACTTTTCTTTTATTGAATTTTCATTGCCTGCATCTAGTACTATTGCCTCAGCGTCATACTCATCTATGTCATCAATAAAACCAGCATCTTCGTTCATTAAATCAAAAGGATCTTCATCGTAATCTTGATAGTTTGGAATAAAGCTAGTGCTTGTAGACATCAAAACCTTATTAATTATTTCATTTTTGCTTATATTATTTAGCGTATCATCATGCTTTGCAATATTTATTTTTTTGGCTCTTTTAAGATGTGATTCATTCTTTTCACTAGTAAGAGTAAATCTCTTCTTAATCTCACTTTTTTCATAATTAGGCATTTCTTTGTTTGCCTTTAAAAATAAATTTGCTATTATTAGTAATGTTATAATTATGCCTTTATTTATGTACTTTCTCATCTAATAAACCTCATAATTAACAATAAAAATAAAGCTAGAATAGTGATGTCTAGCGCGATATTTATAAATAAAGATGTATTAAACTTGCTCTTATATTTTGGGCTTATTAATTCAAATAAATCTCTAAGATATACAAGATTTTCCGCTTCTTCTAATTTTTTTGTCTTTAAAAGTACAAGTACCTTGCCATCTGTATTATTTGCTTGATTTAATAAATAATTTTCAAGCTGCTCACTATCTAAATTATATAAATTAATATCAAAACCGGTTCTTTCATAAGAAGCACTTATCTCGTCATACTTATATAGAGCCTCATCTGTAATCATTTTTGAAATCTTATAATCTTTCAAATTTAATGCTAATAAATCAATTTTGTTTAAACTGCTGATATATTCAGATAAATCTTCATCATAATCATTAATTTTTAACAAAGATGTGTCCTTGTTCAAATATTTATTGTCTTTAAATTTTTTAAATAAATACTTAAGGCTAGCTTTTTTATCAGTATCATCATAGTTAATTTTTTCTGCAATTTTAATTTTATTATTATTAAGTAAAATATATGATGAATCAATATACATAATATTTTTCATAGGATCTTCTCCTTAAATAAATCAAAGAGCATAATAATTAAAAACGCAAAACTTATATATGGAACAAGTCTAACTGCTCTATCATTTTTCTTATTGACATGATTTTTGATAAGATTTACAATTATTGCGCTTATGGTAGAAATTATTATTAAAATTAAATACTTTTGAAATGAAAATATCATAAAAAGCAAAATATATAGATCAACGTCTCCATCGCCAATATATTCTATATACTTATCCTTAAAAATATGCGAAAGAAATAAAGCTAAGTATATCAGACCTATCTTTATATATGAAAGATTTGTTGATATCGCAATAGCTGAGACTATAATTATTAATAAATAGAAATAAAAATTATTGTACTGAGCTTCTTTTATATCTTTATAAGAAATATATAAAAGTATAAGTGTTAGAACTGTATATAAAGCTATGAGCATTGATATATCTTATTCGCCTGTTGTCTTCTTAGCTTCAACTTTATCTGGGCTAACTTTTATTACACCGTTGTCATCAACAGTAACTGTATATATCTTACTATCATTTCCAGTTCCTGCAGGTATTGATGAAGGCACCTTAACATCATTCTTTAAGTAGCCTTGCTTGAATAAAACTTCCGATGTAACGCTCTTTTCTTTAGGAAAATCTGTAAAATATAATAAAGCAACTGAACTTACTTGGTCAACATTTGCATTATGCGCAGTTCTTTCAGCGCTTGTCTTGATTGCTTTATAAGCTGGTATTGCAACAGCAATAAGTATAGCAACTATAGCTATAGAGATGATTATCTCTACAAAAGTAAATCCTTTTTTCATTTTACACTTTTTCATAAGAACTTCCTCCCTCTATGAAATAATACTTGTCATTGAATCATACATTGGCTTAAATACCATTAAAAGTATCAGCATTATAACTAGTCCCATAATTATGGTCATTATTGGCTCAATTGAGTTTACAAATTTATCAAGTCTTCTCTTTAAATCTCTCTTGTATAGCGACAAGACATTTTCGATGATCTCGGCTAAATTTTCTGCTTCATATCCAGTTATGAGTATGGTCTTTACATCGTCTAAGAATATATGGCTTGAATCAAGCACATTATGAAGCGTCTCTCCTTCGTTTAGCATCTTAGTCATTCTTTCAAATTCTTTCCTTAGATATATAAGATCAAAATTTTTTGAAAAGAAATCAAATATCTCATTTATTTTGCTTCCTGATCTAAGCATGCTAAGCATGTAATATAAAATTCTGTAGTTTATCCTTGTCTTGTATAAGCCATTTTTCGATTCTAGTAAATATCTTTGCTTTACATATAAGTAGCCATCGTTTTTATTTAGTATAGCAAAGGCAATAAATAATATTATTATACCAAGTATATAATATATATAATTATATTTGATGGAATTACTTACAATAAGTAAAAGTTTTAGACTATCTGGCATCAAATTCATGTCATTATCAAAAAGATATGAAAACTGTGGAACTAAAAATACTATAATCATGATAATAAACGCTAGTAAAGCCGCCATTAAAAATTTTGGTTTTATCATTATATTGTTTATGGTATTTTTATACTCTTCTTGTTCATAAAGATTTTCACTTATCTCAAGAATTTGCTCTGAGAGGTCTTTTGAGTTTTTGCTTGATTTTATATGCTCAGACTTTTCAGCTATTCTTAAACTAAGTAATGATAAATTATCAAGTATATCAAGCTTTGCTAATATCTCTGACAAGGTAAAGCCGTGCTCAATAAGCTCCTTAATTAATGGATAATAATTTTTCAATGGATCACTTAGAGCTGATGAGTTTTGATACATTTGCTCCAAAATCTGAGGTAAATTATTACTTATTTTAAGATTGAAAGCAATTATTCTAAAAAAATTTGCTATGTGCTTTTTACTAACATTATTTATCTTAAAAATTCTATATATTTTAGCAGGCCTAAAATATTTTACATCCATGAAATCTATTTCTTTTTCTTTAGATTTTTGAAAAGCTTCATAAATATTTTTTGCACTTATGCTTTCAGATTTATTATTTTCAAAAATTATTTCAAATTTCATTGATGTCGCCTTCTTTGAACTCTTCATAAGTTTTCTCGTCTATAAACTTATGTTCAAGTAAGTAATTTATCGAGTCTTCAAAGCTAACGTAATCAGAAAGCTTTTTCATTTCATTATAAATTTCACTGCTTAGCTTAGTATTATTCTTTAGTAATAGGTCTCTTATCTTATCATTGATAAGCATTATCTCGAAAACAGCAATTCTGCCAAAGTATTTGTCGCCATCATCCTCAAAATCTATGTCTTCATAAGATGACTTTAATCGCTTAACAAGTCTTTGATTTATTATGGCGTTTAATGAAGTAAATAAATACGAAGCCTCTACATCCATCTCTAATAGTCTGTTAATGCTAGTTACAGGGCTCATACTATGAAGAGTCGTAATTATTTTGTGACCAGTTAGAGAAGCTCTTACAGCTATCTGTGCAGATTCTTCGTCTCTTATTTCGCCAATGGCTATGACATCAGGGTCCTGTCTTAGTATGGCCCTAAGTGTATTTGCAAATGTTATATCTTTATAATCATGTATTTCAATTTGATCAATATCATTAACTCTATACTCAACAGGGTCCTCAACGCTAACAATACTTAGACGCTTTTTATCTAAGTTATTAAGCATAGTGTACATAGTTGAGTTTTTACCTGATCCAGTTGGTCCAGTTATTATAGTCATTTGATATTTATACTTAACAATCTTATTAAATAATTCTTTTGCTTTCTCTGACAAACCTATATTGTCAATAGTAAACATCTCTTTATTGTTTAGAATTCTAATACAAATTTTCTCTCCATATATAGCATCGATAAAGGAAACTCTTAGATCAACATCGCCATGGCTAAATCTTCCGTCTTGTGGTGCAAATTTAATCGCAGTATCACACTCAGACTTAATTTTAATTATATTGACAATGTTTTGATAAGCATTTTTATTAATCTTTTTAAAAAACACAAGTTCGCCATCAATTCTAAGTCTAATCAATATATATTTATCATAAGGTTCAAAATGTATATCGCTAGCTCTATTATTAATGGCGTAGTCAATTGTATTTTTAATAAATTCTTCAGCTTTACTACTTTGTATCTCTAGTATGCCCTTATCGTCATATAAAGAAGATAATTTATTCATTTGCCTTCCTTCTAATCATATAATTATATTCGACTTTTTTATCATAAGGTATATATGCTTCCTTCATAGGTGTGTTTATATTATCTACCTCATTCATGTTCTCGTCATAAATTTTATTTATGGTAAATTTATCATAAAATTTTGGTCCAAATATCTCTACTTCGTCTCCGATGGAGAATTTATTTCTCTCTTGAACCTTCATAAGCTTTTTATCTTCATCGTAGTCTAAAACTCTTGCAATGAAGTCATACAGCCTAATATACGAAGAGTTGTCATAAGTTAGTGACGCTTCCTTAACATCTCCAAAGAAGAATGCTGTAGTAAAGTCTCTGTGACTAACCTTCATTATCTCTTCTAAATAAATGTTATTGTCTCTATTGTATTTATATTTTTCAATATCTTCATAATAATCATCTATAGCTCTTCTATATTGATTAATGACTGTAGCAACATAGTATTCAGACTTTACTCTACCCTCGATTTTGAATGAATCAACCCCAGCTTCAATTAGCTCTGGAATATAGTTAATCATGCAAAGATCCTTTGAGTTCATGATGTATGATCCTTTCTCATCTTCTGTTATAGGATAGTACTCGCCAGGTCTTGTCTCTTCCATAAGATAGTATTTATATCTGCATGGATGAGCGCAGTCGCCCATGTTAGCACTTCTTCCTGTCATGAAGTTTGATAAAAGGCATCTACCCGAGTAGCTCATGCACATCGCTCCATGGACAAAGGCTTCAATCATGATGCTATCTCTTACTTCGTCCTTTATTTCTTTTATTTCCTCTAAACTTAATTCTCTAGCAAGTATAACTCTATCTGCTCCAAGACTCTTCCAAAACTCAACTGTAGCAGTATTTGTAATATTTGCTTGAGTACTTATATGAATTTCTTTACTTGGCGCAAGAGTTTTAACTTTTTGAAATATACCTGGGTCTGAGACTATAAAAGCATCTACGCCAGCCTCATCTAAACTTTGTATATACTCATCAACACCTTCTAAGTCTTTGTTGTGCGATATAACATTAAGTGTTAAATAAATTTTTTTGTCTAAATCATGAGCAATTTTAGTTGCTTCTTTTATATCATCTAAACTAAAATTTTTAGAAGCAGTTCTTAAACCTAGCTTGTCTCCAGCTAAGTAAACAGCATCAGCTCCATATTGTATAGCAGTTTTAAACTTTTCTAAATCACCTGCTGGTGCTAGTAATTCTACTTTTTTCATCTTACTCCTTCCTTAAAAGCAATAAGCCGTCGTGAACAGTAAGTAAACTTGCTGTGAATCTCTTATCGCTTTTAACATCTTCTATAAATTTTTTTAAATTCTTTATTATAGTTCTATATCTTTTATTGTCTTCATCTTTTGCCACAAAGCCTCTAAATAAAATATTATCTATAAGTATGAGAGCGTTGTCTCTTGTTAAATCATATACTAAGTTTAAATACTCTTCATATTGTGATTTATTCGCATCAATGAAGCAAAAATCAAATTTTTCTTCTTTATCCATAGATTTCAATGCGCTTATAGCATCGTCATTGATAGCTTTTATTTTATTATCCGTATCATATTTCTTAAGATTTTCTTTTAATATCTTAAAAGTTTCCTCATCTTTTTCTATGGTTAATATATTAGCATCTGATGCTTTGGACATAATTAAAGACGAATAGCCTATAGCTGAACCTATCTCTAAAATATTTTTAGGCTTAATAATTTTAAGCAAAAGCTCTATAAATCTTGCCACATCTTGTGAAACAATAGGCACTCTATTATTTTCAGCATAATCAACAAGCTCTTTAAAATTCTCTCTTTCAGAGGAAAAATTTTCTATATATTTAAAAACATCCTCATCTATAAATTGACTAATCATTGTTGCTCTTGTAATCCTTTTTATCATTTAAGAACTTATTATAATCAGAAGAGAAATTATGTGCGCCGTCTGAGCCAGGTTTAACTACAAAGTATAAGTAGTCAACATCAGCTGGATGAAGACTTGCAACAATCGATGCTTCACCAGGATTACAAATAGGTGCTGGAGGGAGTCCATCATGTGTATATGTGTTGTATGGTGAGTCAATCTTTAAGTCTTCGTTTGAAAGCTTTGGCTTTCTTTCGCCAAGCGCGTATTGAATTGTAGCGCATGATTGAAGCCTAATGTTTTTATCAATTCTATTTAAAAATACCTTTGCTATGATAGGTCTTTCTTCTTCAAGTTTAGCTTCTCTCTCTACAATTGAAGCTAAAGTGATAAGCTTATTTAAATCATCAACTTCAGAGCTAATTTTGCTATAAATATTATTAAAAGCATTAAGCATCATAGTTATGATTTCCTCGCTGCTTGATCCCATAGCAATATCATAAGTTGCTGGGAATAAAAATCCTTCTAAAGTTTCATTATTTATATTAGATAAAAATTCATACTTTTCTTTATATTTATCAACATTTTTGCATTCATTTAAAAAGTCTTCACTAGAGACTAATCCTTTTTCCTCAAGTCTTTGCGCAATACGAGTAAGCTCAAAGCCCTCTGGTATTGTTACTTTAACAGTTTCGCCCTTTGGAGCTTCTCCTTCACCAGCTATAATATTCGCAATTTCTAGCAAAGTCATAGATTTTTTCACCTTAAAAGTACCGCTCTTTATGTGTTTTTCAAGATCATTGTCTTTAAGCACATCTTTAAAAGCAGTTCCATTTCTAATTATTTTTTTATCATAAAGCTCTTTCGCTACATAAGAAGCGCCACTGCCTTCTGGTATCTCTATAGTATATTCAGTGTCGTCATTAGGGTCATAAGGCTTATACATCCATGATACACATGAGTTTATCTTCCATATAATCGCAATAAGTATAAATATTAATACAGTTATTGTAATTATTCTTCTTTTTTTCATTAAATCACCTTTTTAATTCTTTTATCGTAAATATAATAAATTAATGATCCAAATACTGCAACACTTATTGCTTCTCCGCCCATGATTCCTAAAACTGTAGTGAAATATGGTATATTTGAGAAATATGATACCCAGATTGATACTAAAAATCCATTTAATATAATAGGTGGTAGCATTGCTAAGTATTTAGATTTTGATTTTCTTGTTAAATAAGCTGCAAGTAATGTTACTAAGCTTCCGCATATAATATCTATCATGCCATAACCTGACATAAATGATAAAAATATGTTAGAAATTAAGCATCCTACGAAAAGTCCAGGTACAGCTGCAGCCTCCATTAGAGGAAGAACTGTAAGTCCTTCGGCTAATCTTAATTGTATTGGTCCAAATGTCAATTGTTGAAATGGTAATACCGTTTGTAAAAGTATTAGTATTGTGTAAAGTGTGGCGATTATCGCCGCTTTTGTAATAGTGTTTGTTTTTGTTTTCATTTAATAGCTCCCTTGCTGAAAATTTTATGTAAATGAGTAAACCTATAAGCCGTGTTCTGTATTAGATGGTTATCTATCTAGTTTTAGTGTTACCACTAAAATCAAGCAACTTACCTTACAGGAGGTTACGAGCAATAACCTTTGACCCTTGTTTGTTTTGCTCCGAATGGGGTTTACATGTCACCTTTAGTCGCCTAAAAGTAGGTAGTCTCTTACACTGCCTTTCCACCCTTACCAATAATGGCGGTTTATTTCTGTTGCACTATCCTTGAAGTCGCCTTCACTGGACGTTATCCAGCATTCTGCTCTATGGAGCACGGACTTTCCTCATGCCTAAGCACGCAACCATCTGGTTTACTCATTACAAATTTAATTATACTACAAAAATTATAAAAATTCTATAATATTTCTATAAAATTTCAATATTATCAGTAAATGATGAGAAATTTTTAATTATTTCTATGTCTCTAAAATTCTTTTTAAGAATATCTTCCATAATGTTTACAAAAGCAGATTCACTGCTGTTGTGATCTTGCATGATTAGATTAATCTTTGCATTTCTTAGTGCCTGTACGTCATGATAACCTAAATCTGATGTAACAAGTGTATCTGGCATAGACTCAAGAACATTGTCTAAAAAATCTTTGCCGCTACCATTTAAAATCATTATTTTAGTATTTTTATCGTTATTCTTATAAACTTGTATATACTTTGCCTTATTAATATTTTTTATTTTTTCAGCTAAAGTATTTAAAGATAAATCGCTAATTTCTCCTCTTATCCCATAACCTAAATCATCATCTACTTTTATGGCAAAGTCAGTGTTTTTCATTTTTAATTCATCTTCATAAAATTTATAAAAGCCTACTCTTTGTATATCAAAAGAAGTGTGAGCACTATAATAAACTATGTCATTCTTAACCATCTTTTTAATAAGCTTAGAGCTAGCGCTCATGTCAATCTCTTTTATTTCCTTAAAAATTAAAGGATGATGCGTTATGACCATATCCACATCATCCAGTTCATTAATATTATCATATAAGAGATCAACGCTTAAATAAATTTTATTAATATCTTCTTTGTCGGCATCTATAATCAATCCTGAATTATCCCAAGGCTCTGCGTGCTCCTTTGGGAAGATGCTTTCTATTGTTTCAATAATTTTATCTTTTTTCATTGATCTTCTCCATGTATTGTAAAATTTTATTTAATTCTTCGTTTAGTTCATTATATTTTATTAAGTTTTTCTCTTTATTAATATTTTTTAAAATATTCTTAATGTTTTTGACTTCATTGTCATAATAAACTTTTAAAAAATGAACGTCATTAACATCAAAGTTTACAGGAAACTTATAGTCTATAATATTGGTTTCCTTGTTACTTAGCTCATAGAGCCTATAGTACTTATCTTTTTCTATAAAAAGACGCTCCTTTTTTATAAAAAAGCCATTTTCTTTAAAATATTTTCTAATATTTGAGCCTTCGCCCATAGCTTGCAAAATGATATTACTAAAGAATCTTACTTTTTCAATGCTTGTATTAAGTATAGATATTATAGTTTCTTCACCCATACCAGCGATTAAAAGAGTATCGTACTCACTTGTATCAATATTAGCTAGTCCATCACTTACAATGAATTTAACTTTGTCTTTATACTTTTCTCCTGATAAAAGCATCTGAGCCTTTTCTAGTGATTTTTCGCTAATATCGCTCTCTATAACTTTATCAATTGTATTTGAGTCTAAAAGCATCTTAGCAATGTAGCCGTGATCACAGCCAACATCCACTAGTGACGAGCCTTGTTTAACTGATTTTGCAATCTCAATTAATCTATATGAATAATTCATTATAGTTCAAGGAAGTCTCTTAGCTTTTTAGATCTACTTGGATGTTTTAGCTTTCTTAAAGCCTTTGCTTCAATCTGTCTAATTCTTTCTCTTGTAACATCAAATGCTTGACCAACTTCTTCAAGTGTTCTTGTTCTGCCGTCATCAAGGCCAAATCTTAAAGCTAATACTTTTCTTTCTCTATCTGTAAGAGTATCTAAAACTGTGATTAATTGCTCTCTAAGCATAGTGTTTGTCGCCGCGTCCGATGGTGAAAGTATTTCTTCGTCTGGAATAAAATCTCCTAAGTGAGAATCTTCTTCTTCGCCAATAGGTGTTTCAAGCGAAACTGGCTCTTGAGCAATCTTTTGAACTTCTCTTACCTTTTCTACATCCATGTTCATAAGTTCAGCAACTTCTTCTGGAAGTGGGTCTCTACCAAGTTCTTGAACCAATTGTCTTTGTGCTCTAACAAGTTTATTTATAGTCTCTACCATGTGAACAGGTATTCTAATTGTTCTTGCTTGGTCAGCTATGGCTCTTGTTATTGCTTGTCTAATCCACCAAGTAGCATAAGTACTAAACTTAAAGCCTTTTTTATGCTCGAATTTATCAACTGCCTTGATTAAACCCATGTTTCCTTCTTGAATTAAATCCAAAAATTGCATGCCTCTACCAACATATCTCTTAGCAATACTTACCACTAGTCTAAGATTTGCTTCTGCCAATTGATCTTTGGCTCTTTCATCGCCTTCTTCAATCCTCTTAGCAAGATCAACTTCCTCTTCAAATGTAAGTAATGGTATACGGCCTATCTCTTTAAGGTATGTCCTTACTGGATCATCAGTTATGATGACTTTATTTTTCCCTTTTTCTTTAATTGCCTCAAGTTTTTCTTCTTTGCTCAATTCTTCTTCAAAAGACCTTATCTCGTCTAAATCAATATTTTCATCATCATCTTCTTCATCTATATCAAAATCTTCATCTATAAGAATGTCTTGGTCCTCATTTTCTTTTGAATCAATAATACTTACTTGAGCCGCATCCAATGCATCATAGAAAGATATTACCTCATCCTCTGTTACATCGAATTTATCAAGGCCATCTTCAATATCTTTGTAGTTGACAAAACCTTTTTGTCTTCCTTCATTAAGAAGATCATACATTGCCTGTCTTTTTTCTTCACTCACGTTGTCATCAATAATCTTTATTGCCTCATCATTTAGATTTTCTTTTTGAATTTTATTTGCCTTAGTATTCTTCGCTTTTTTCATAAGAACACTTCCCTTCATCATTCATTATCACGGTGCTTTTTTATTAATTTTAAAAGCTCCATGGCATCACCTTTGCCATCACTAATTTGACTCAATAAATCGCTTACATAGTTCTTTGATTTTAGCTTTTCTCTTTTTTCTAATAATTCTTTGAGATTAGTATAAGCAGATTCTTCAGATTTCTTTCTAATACTATCAATCTCCAAAAGCGCATTTTCTTTATCAGCTATATCAAAGTCATCAAGCTCTATATCGGCATTGCCCTCGTATTTGGACTTCAGTAGTGGCATATTAATTTTAAACACTTTACTATAATTATCTATAGAAATTTCCTTATTTATATATTTAAAATATTTAATATCTGCTAAAGCATATATCAAAAGATTCTCATCGATAATTTCTATATCTAATTTTTTAATTTTTGGTACCTCTGGTACAGTATATTTCTCTTTATACTTGTTAACGTATTTTGTTTTTGAGACTTGATTTGTCAAAAGACTTTTATCTATAGAGTAGACTCTTGAAATATAGTCTATGTAAATCTCTCTTTCAATCTTATCATTTATCTTTGATAATAGATTTGAAATTTCATTTATAAGCTGAAGAAGACTTTCTGGGTCGTTGACATCATAAAGCTCCATAAGCTCAGAAACTTCATACTCTACTGAATTTTTTGCTTCATTTAATTTTGCCGTAAATCCTGCAAGGCCATATTTTTTAATAAAATCATCTGGATCAAGGCCCTCTGGTAGTGTGACCACATTTGACTTTGCGTCTATGGACCTAAGTATCTCTATAGCCTTGTGAGTTGCGTTCTTGCCTGCTTTATCGCCGTCGTAGCAAATGTAAATCTTTTTTGCATTTCTCTTAAGCAGATTAGCTTGGTTAATCGTAAAGGCTGTGCCAAGATTAGCTACAGCATAATTAACACCTGCTTGATAAAGACTCATTACATCGATATTTCCTTCAACTAATAAAATCTTATCTCTATCTGCTTCTTTTTTATATATATTGTAACCAAATAATAATTCTCTTTTCTTAAACACAATATTTTCGCTTGTGTTTAGATATTTAGGCATACTGTTATCAAGGCTTCTAGCACTAAAGCCAAGAACATGGTTATGTGAATCAACTATAGGAAATACTAGTCTATTTCTAAAAGTGTCATAAGAGCTGTCTTTGCCTTCTTTTCTCTTAGCAAGGCCTGCTCTTATAATAAATTCTTCATTATATCCTTTGCTTAATAAATAATCTTTAAGTGCTGTCCACTCGTTTGGTGCATAGCCTAGTTGATATTTTAAAACAGTATCTTTATTTAATTTTCTCTTCATCAAATAGTCAATAGCAATTTTTGACTTAAGTATTTGATTTTGAAAGAAATCAAGAGCTGTTTTATTGATATCATAAAATTTCTCTATGAGATCATTTTCAGTTTTTTTTTAACTGAAGCTTCTTGAAGAGTTATATTTGCTCTATCTGCAAGATATTCAACTGCTTCTTGAAAAGAATAATTTTTATACTTTTCTATGAAAGTAATAACGTCCCCAGCTTCTCCGCAACCAAAACATTTGTAGTAGCCGTCTTTGCTATTAACATGGAAAGAAGGAGTCTTTTCCTTGTGAAATGGGCACAAGCCAGTATAAGATGTACCTTTTTTCTCAAGTTTAATATTTTCTCCGATTACATCTTCTATGTTATTAAATTCTTTAATTTTATCAATGACTGCTGCATTAATTACTTTCATTTTATAACCTCACTCTTCCAAGTTTGTGGTACATATATCTTGTTAAACTCATTAATCGCGTATATATCAGACATTCCTGCGATGTAGTCACAAATTTGTTGATTTACGCTTGCTTGTATCTCTTTAATATTGTCAGGTAATTTATCAGGATGCTCTTCGTAGTAATCATATAGCATTGATATTAAACTTTTTGCTTTATTATGCTCTTTAGTAGTAAGCGGGCTGAAATAAACCTCTTTGAACATAAAAGCTCTTAAGGCTTCCATCGCCTCGCCTATCTCATTAGACATGGCAATATGATTTTGTCCGTAGCTTTCCTTTAGTATATCTGTAATAAGTGTATTTATTCTTTTTGAGTGTGAATCACCTAAAATTTCTATTAAATCTTTTGGTATATCTTTTTCCGCTAGTATTCCTGCTCTGATAGCATCATCTATGTCATGATTGATATAAGCGATTCTGTCTGCAAATTTAACCAATTTTCCTTCAAGTGTAAAAGCTTCATTTTGACCGCTGTGATTAAGTATACCATCTCTTACTTCTTCACAAAGATTTAGGCCAAACTTACCATTTCTCTTCTCAAGTACATCAATTACTCTTAAGCTTTGCTCATAGTGCTTGAATCCTCCAAATTCCTTACATCTTTCATTAAGAGCGCTCTCGCCAGCATGGCCAAATGGTGTATGGCCTAAGTCGTGGCCTAAAGAAATGGCTTCAACAAGGTCCTCGTTTAGTCTTAAAGCTCTCGCTATGGTTCTAGCAATTTGGCTAACTTCTAGTGTATGAGTAAGTCTTGTTCTAAAGTGATCTCCTTGTGGCGCTAAGAATACTTGTGTTTTATGTTTAAGTCTTCTAAACGCTTTTGAGTGAAGTATTCTGTCTCTGTCTCTTTGAAAATCAGTTCTAATATTGCACTTTTCCTCTTTAATCTTTCTTCCCTTTGTGTCTGAACACTTACAAGCATATTCAGAAAGGTAAGAATTTTGAAAAGCCTCGTAATTTTCTCTAAAATTAATCATCAATCTCACCAAAGTCCCTAGTTAAGCTATCAATAATGATAGAAGCTGTTTCTTCTATAGCTTTATTTGTAACGTCAATAACTTGGCAGCCAAGCTTGTCCATGATTTCCTTAGAATATCTAAGCTCTTCATTAATTCTGTCTGTACAAGCATAGTTGCCTATGTCTTCGATTCCTAAGGACTTCATTCTCTCGACTCTAATTTCATTAATCTTTCTATCAGAAGCTATTAAACCGAAAATTCTTCTTTTGTCCTTATCATATAAAAATTCGCTCGGTTCTATCTCAGGAAGTAGCGGAACATTGGCTACTTTGTAATTTTTATTTGCTAAATACATAGAAAGCGGTGTTTTAGACGTTCTAGATATACCTAGCAAAACTACATCCGCTAAGATTATACCTCTTGGGTCCTTGCCGTCATCATATTTAACTGCAAATTCTATGGCAGAAACTTTGTCAAAATACTCTTGATCGAGTCTTCTGATTAGTCCTGCTTCTCTAATAGGCGCTTGATGTAATACTGATTCAATAGATTCCAAAACTTTACTCATTACATTAACTGTAGGTATATTGTACTTTTTTCCTAAAGCTTCAATATATTGGGCGTGCTCTTCAAGTACAGTAGTAAAAATAACTACTGAAGGAACAAGTTTTGCCTTTTCAAAAACATTAAATATCTTGTCTTTGCTATCGACATAAGGGAATCTCTTAATCTCGTAAGCATCTGGAGAAAATTGCTTAATACATGATCTTGCAATCTTACCAGCTGTTTCGCCTATAGAGTCTGAAATTACAAATATAGTTATATCGTTCAATTAAATCTCCTCTATTTCTTTAAAATCTAATACAGAGTTAAATTCATTAAGAACTAGTGATATCAATGAAAGTCTGTTGTTTTTTATAAGTTTGTTGTCAACTAAGACCATAGTTGAGTCAAGGAACTTATCGATGCTAGACTTAAATCTTGCAAGCACCTTAATTGCTTCAACTATATCTATCACGGTTAAATTAATATTTTTAGTCTTTAAATCTGAATATAAATTAAATAATTCTTTTTCGCTTTCTTCCATGATATCTTGATTAGGGTCAACTTTTTCGAATTCTTTACCTTTAGATATTTGATATATTCTTCTAAATGCAGCTATCGCATCAACAAATTCATTGCTATCTTTAATGCTATCAAGTTTAGCAAGACTTTGTTTTATATTTAATAAATTTAAATCTTTATTTTTATTCATAACTGCTTTTATTAAATTTATATTATAATTATTATCTTGTAATATACCTATAAATCTTGTTTCTATATAGTCTAGAACGCTCTTCTTTACTTCATCATAGTCAAATTTAAGCTCATTAACATTAACATAGTTATATAAAGTTTCTTCAACTAGTGAATCGATAGATATATCCAAAGATTTTTCTAATACTATATTAATAATACCCAAAGTAGCTCTTCTTATACCAAATGGGTCTTGTGATCCGCTTGGCTTAGTGCCAATTGAGAATAATCCTGAAATAGTATCAAGTTTATCAGCCATTGCAAGTACAACACCGGCAGTTGTTGTTGGTAGCGAGTCTTGAGCAAATCTTGGTAAATAATGCTCATAGATTGCTTCTTGAACGCTTACTGGCTCGCCTGATAATTTCGCGTAGATCTTACCCATAACGCCTTGTAATTCAGTAAATTCAACTACTAGCTTTGTAGCAAGGTCTGCTTTAGAAAGATATGCAGCTCTCTTAGTAGTTTCAAGAGTTTCTTCGCCTACGTTTAAGTCATTGCAAATCTTTTCAGAAAGTTTCATATTTCTTATGGTCTTATCATAAAGCGTTCCTAATTTATCTTGGAATACTATTGTTTTTAAATCTTCAACATAGTCTTCAAGATTTTTCTTTCTATCTTCATTGAAGAAAAATTTTGCATCTTCAAGTCTAGCAGCAAGAACTTTTTCATTGCCCTTTCTAACTATGTCTATATATTTGTCATCACCATTTCTAACTGTGATGAAATGATTCATAAGTCTGTTCTTCGAGTCAACTACTGGGAAGTATCTTAAGTGATCTTTCATTGGTGTGATAACTACTTCGTCTGGAAGCTCTAGATATTGATCCTTAATTGTTCCAAGTAGTGGTGTAGGATACTCAACTAGATTATTAACTTGATCAATAATCGCATCATCATTTTGTATTGATCCACCAACTGATTTTGCTAGTCTTTCTGATTCTAGTCTTATTCTAGCCTTTCTTTCGCTGTTATCAACAATAACAAAGCTATCTTCCATAATCTTCATATAATCATGAGCATCTGGTATTTCAATGTCTTTCCTTGACAAGAATCTATGGCCATTTGTTAAATTTGATACTCTGATATCTTCTAAATTAAATTTAACAACTTTATCATTGTAAAGTGAGACTATCCATCTGATTGGTCTAGCAAATCTTAAATCTCTTCCGCCCCATTTCATTGATTTAGGGAAAACTATCTTTCTTATAATGCTTTCTACGTTCGCTTCAATAAGCTCAGTAAAGCTTAAACTCTTGTGCTCAACAGATGCAAATACATATTCTGTTCCGCCTAATTCTTTATAAAAGATGTCATCAAAGCTTAGACCTTTTGATTTTAAAAATCCTTGAAGAGCTTTGCTAGGATTACCATCTTGGTCAAAGCATATAGCTTTAGATGGTCCCTTTATCTCTTCTTTTTCAATGCTTTCATTTTCAATGATATTGTCAATTATAGTTGTAATTCGTCTTGGTGTTGTATAAACATTAACTTCAAAGTCTTTATATGAGTTTTCATTTAATAATTTTTCAAAAGCATTTTTAAATTGTTCTATAGCTAATTTTGAGTAGCTAGCAGGTAGTTCTTCCATGCCTACTTCCAATAAATATCTATTTGCCATTATTAAAACCTACTTTCTTAGTAAAAGGAAATCCCATCTCTTCCCTTTGCTCTACATATTTACTTGCTATCAGCTTAGCTAAGCTTCTAACCTTTAGTATATAATTTGCTCTTTGTGAAACGGATATAGCTCCAAGCGCGTCAAGCACGTTAAATGTGTGTGAGCACTTAAGTACATAATCATAAGCTGGAAGTATAAGTCCTTTCTTGATAATTCTTTTGCATTCAGCTTCATATCTTTCAAACATTTCTTGTAATAAATCTTTGTCAGCAAGTTCAAAACTATATACAGAATGCTCGTACTCAGCCTTTTTGAATATGTCTCCATAAGTAAAGTTTTCGTTCCATTGTATATCATATACATTGTCAACATCTTGTAAATACATAGCTATTCTTTCTAGTCCATAAGTTAATTCTGAGGATTCTAAATCTAAATTAAGTCCACCAACTTGTTGGAAATATGTGAATTGAGTTATTTCCATCCCGTCAAGCCAAACTTCCCAGCCTAGTCCCCACGCTCCAAGTGTGGGTGATTCCCAGTTGTCTTCAACGAATCTTATGTCGTGTTTCAATGGGGCTATGCCTATTGCTTTTAAGCTGTCTAGATACAAATCTTGCACATCGTATGGCGATGGCTTAAGAATTACTTGTAATTGATGGTGTTGATAGACTCTGTTTGGGTTTTCACCATATCTTGCGTCTGCTGGTCTTCTTGATGGCTCTACATAAACAACTCTCCATGGTTCAGGTCCAAGTGACCTAAGGAATGTGTGTGGATTCATCGTTCCTGCGCCTTTTTCAACGTCATAAGGCTCCATTACTAAGCAGCCTTTATCCTTCCAATAATTTAGTAGATTCATCATTAAATCTTGAAAATACATTTTTTCCTCCTCAATATTTGACTTTAAGAGTCTTAAATTCATCTTTATCAAATATATATAAAATATAATTTATAAACAATCTTTTTAAATTTAATATATATTTTTCTTCATATTCTGTACTTATTAAATCTTTAAATTTGCTATTTAATAAATAATTCATAAAGTTTATTTCTTTTATTGTTATTGATTTATTTGAGTATTCTTTGTCTCTTGCGATAATCATGCCATCTTCATAGTTAAAGCTATAAGTATTAATTTCATCTTTTATTTGAATTCTAGGGAAATAGCCTAGTATGTATATTAGTTTCAAAATAAAGGCTAATATTATTAGTTTAGCTTTTTCTGGATATATGTCCATGACGTTTAGCATTGTAATTATCATAGTGTAGATATAATCGTCGCCCTCTTGTGTATTTAATAAAGTCATAAGAAGTTCTGATAAAAAAGCAAAATCTTGAATCTTTTTTAAATCGCCATCAAGAAGCTTTGGTGCATACAAAACTTTTGAATCGTTTACCATAAAAATGTCTTTATATTGCGATAGGCTAAATTCAGATTCAGTAAATACAAAGGAGCTTCTCGAAACATTATCTCTTAAATCATAAGCACTTCGCACATAAGCTTTGATACGTCCTAGTTCAACTGTGTATATATCAAGTATCTTTCCGCTTTTGTGATCACTCTTGCTTGCAATTACAATGCCTCTAAACTTTTCGGACTTATTTATATCCAAAAAACTTCACCTTATCCTCGTTCTTTCTCCAGTTTTTGGCAACTTTTACATTTAGCTTAAGATTAACCTCTGTATCAAGCATTGCCTTGATATCTTTTTTAGCAGCAAGTCTAATCTTTTTAATCATAGAAGCATCTTTACCAATGACTATGCCCTTGTGACTATCTCTTTCGCAATATATGATAGCATCTATATTAACACTATCTTCAAGCTCTTCATACTTAAGTATCTCAATATTGATACCGTGAGGTATTTCTTCAGATAAGTACAAAAGGCACTTTTGTCTAATTATTTCAGAGACAATAAACTTCATCGGTTTATCAGTTAAATACTCACCATCGTAATACATTGGACCTGGTTTTAGAATATTTTTTATCTCGTCTAATAATTTATCTAAGTTCTCGTCATTGCCAGCGCTTATAGGCACTGTGATTGATTTAAGATTTCTTGAGTTAATCTCAGCAATAATTTCATCTATATGTGATTCTTTTTTATCTATCTTGTTTATAGCGATGACTACGTCTTTATTTGCGCTTGTAACTATGTCCATAAGCTCTTTTTCTCCAGCCTTAAATTGTACTGAGCCATCAATAATATAAAGAATCATGTCAGCATCTTCTAAAGCTGATCTCATGGCTTTGTCCATGTAGTCGCCAAGCTTATTTCTAGCGATTTGATATCCAGGTGTATCCATAAAGATGATTTGTGCATCATCATCTGTATATATAAAATTGATTATATCTCTTGTAGTTTGCGGTTTATCTGAAATTATCGATATATTAAATTTAACTAGTTTGTTTAGTAGCGTTGATTTGCCAGCGTTTGGTCTACCAACAACAGCTACATAGCCTGATTTAAATTCCATCGTTTCACCTCTAATTATCATCTAATGAAAAAGATTCAGGTAATAAATCTTTTATATTAAAAACTTTATAATCATCTGAGCTCTTAGCAACAATTATCTCAGCGTCTTTTGTAAATTCACTTATAAATTGTCTGCACGCTCCACATGGGAATGGATATGAATCTTTATTAAGAATTGCTATCTTCTTTATTGTTCTAGAATCACCATTTGTAATAGCGTTTGCTATGGCGCTTCTTTCAGCGCATATTGTTAAGCCATACGATGCATTCTCAATATTGACGCCTTTATACACGGTTCCATCGGCCATTTCAACAGCTGCGGCTACTTTATATTTTGAATAAATGGAATATGATCTATCTAAAACGCTTAAGGCAGATTCAATAAGTTTTTTATTATCCATTATATATCCCCCGAATCTTTATTATACAATATTTTGGCTATAATTTCAATACTAACGCATGATTTTAAGCTCATCAAGTATCTCTCTTTGTCTTTGTTCCATAATAAGTCTTTCGTCATCTTCAATATGGTCGTATCCAAGCAAATGCAAAATGCTATGAGTGAATAAAAACATTATTTCTCTTTCAAGGCTGTGACCATATTCCTTAGCTTGCTCCTGGGCAACTTCGTATGAGATGACAACATCGCCTAAAAGAGTTTCATCAGATGAAAAATCTTCTATCAATGGAAATGATAATACATCTGTAACCTTGTCTATGTCTCTGTAATCTCTATTTAAATCTTTTATCTCTTCTTTTGATACATAAGTAAGGCCCACTTCATAGTTATCATCAAGACTTTCTTTTTCTAGTGCAAGCGAGGCAATCTTCTTCATAGTATCTTCATAAGAGGCCTCAATCGGATAATTATTTTCGTTATTTATCACTATGTCCATCTTTTTCTTCTCTTTCTTTACTTTCTTTTTCAAGCTTTTTGCTCTCGTAAATATTATATGCTTCAATAATTCTTTGTACTAATATGTTTCTAACAACGTCAGTTTGAGTAAGTTCAATAAAACTAATGCCGCTAATATTTCTTAAGATATGGCTAGCTGCTATAAGGCCAGATTTTTTACCTTTTGGTAAATCTCTTTGTGTTATGTCACCAGTAACTATAACCTTAGAGTTAAAGCCCATCCTAGTTAAAAACATCTTCATTTGCTCTTCTGTAGTATTTTGCGCCTCATCAAGGATTATAAATGCTTTGTCCAAGGTTCTACCTCTCATGTAAGCAAGTGGAGCAACTTCAATTAAGCCTCTCTCAGCATTTTTTTCATATTGATCTTTGCCCATGATTTCATATAAAGCGTCATAAACCGGTCTTAGATATGGGTCTACTTTTTCTTTAAGGTCTCCAGGTAAGAAGCCAAGATTTTCCCCTGCTTCAACAGCTGGTCTTGTTAGTATAATCTTTGATACTTCTTTATTTTTAAAAGCATTAACAGCCATAGCGATGGCAAGATAAGTCTTTCCAGTTCCTGCTGGACCTATGCCAAAAGTAATACCAGACTTTCTAATCATGTCTACATATCTTTTTTGACCTATAGTCTTTGGTCTTATGGTTTTGCCTTCACTAGTTATAGCAACGACATCTTTTTGAATGTCATATAAAAGATTTTCTTTAGACTTTTTCACTAGATTGATTGAATAATAAATATCCTCTTTACTAAGTGATTTTTGCGTATCGATAAGTGCCGACAAAGCCTTAATAAGTCTTTCTGCCATAGTCTCTTTATCTTCATCATTTGACGCTATGATTATCTTGTCAGACTTCATATCAAGCTTTACATCTAATTCTTTTTCAATTATTTTGATATTTGTATCTAAATTTCCAGCTAATGCCTCTTGCTTATTGCTGTCAAAATTAAGTTCTCTACTCATTAATCCTCCTTAGTGCTAGTGGTTTATCTAGTATTTCTTTTATAACAATAGATTTTGCCAAGTTATTTCTAGAAAATTGTATATTTTTTTCTCCAATTTCTTCGCTTTCAATTTGATTATAAGGACAATTTTCTTCTGTGTTTAATAAATCAATTTTTTCTTCTTTTTCTTGATTAAGCTTTATTTCTTTATTTTCCTTATACTCGCGAAGCCTATCTTTGATGTCTCTTGAAAGATACTCATCTAGCTTTCTTCTCTTATCAGAAAAGTAATCCTCAGCCATCTCTTTATAATCGTCTCTTATGGCTTCGTCATAGTGCTTTTCTAAATTACCTATCTTTTTAACATTCTCATCTTTTTTAATCTTATTAGGCTTTTTATTCTTATTATTATCTTGCATAGTCCTTTTGTAAATATCTTCAATCTTTTTATCTAATTCATCATTTTGCTTTTTCTTGTTGGCTTCTTTTAAAACCGTAGATATCGAAGATATGAACACGAATAAAAAAGCTAATACAAACAATCCATCCATATTATCCTACTTATCTAGCTTTTGTGTGTCGGATATTGACTTTCTCATATCAGTATCTGAGTTTATGTTATTCATCTTATAATAATCCATAACGCCCAAATTACCATTCTTTAGTGCTTCAGCTATAGCTAGAGGAACTTCTCTTTCAGCTTCAACAACTTTTGATTTCATCTTTTGTACTTCAGCCTTCATTTCTTGTTCGCTAGCAACGGCCATGGCACGTCTTTCTTCTGCCTTAGCTTGAGCTATCTTCTTATCGGCATCTGCTTGATCCATAAGTAATTTAGCTCCGATATTTCTACCAACGTCAATGTCTGCAATATCTATAGAAAGTATTTCAAAAGCTGTTCCTGAATCAAGACCTTTTTTAAGAACTGTCTTTGAAATGCTATCAGGATTTTCAAGCACGGCCTTATGTGTATCCGCGCTACCAACTGTAGTTACAATACCTTCACCAACTCTTGCGATGATAGTTTCTTCTCCAGCACCACCGACTAATCTCTCGATATTGGCCCTAACAGTTACTCTTGCTTTTACAACAACTTCGATACCATTCATAGCAACCGCGGATATGGAAGGAGTTTCAATAACTTTAGGGTTTACACTTACTTGAACAGCTTCAAGCACATTACGACCAGCTAGATCTATAGCTGCTGCTCTTGTAAAGTCTAGTGGTATATCAGCTCTTTGTGCTGCTATAAGTGCGTCGACAAGTGTATCTACGTTACCACCAGCTAAGTAGTGTGCTTCTAGTTCGTTAACTTTTATATCAAGTCCAGCCTTTGTAGCCTTAATCATTGGGTTAATAATCTTGCTTGGAGCAACTCTTCTTAGTCTCATACCAGTAAGTGTAGCCATGCTAACCTTAACTCCTGAGAAGAATGCTGTTATCCATAAGCCTATTGGCACGAATGAAAAGAACATACTTAGCACTATAAGACCAAGTATTATAAATATAAATCCTCCTGATAAAATTCCATTAATTAAATTTCCTAATAAAAACATTTTACTTAACCTCCTTGTCAACTATTAAATATCTTCCTTTAACTGCTATAACCTTAAGATCAAGATTATTATCAAGATATCCATCGTAGCTTATAGCGTTGTATTTTACTTCGTCTACCAGGACAAAACCTGTTGGTCCAAGTGAACTTATTGATTTTGCTTCTTTGCCAATTAGTTTTTCTAATTCATCTATTTCTTCTTTATTTTCTTTTAAATTTGACTGTGTACTTAAAACAAAATGTGTTAAACCTTTTAATGTGTAGCCCTTTTTAAACATAAATCTAATAAAAGTTACATTTAAATTAAGAGAAATAATTATTGCTAATAAGCCATATTTATAATCACTAAACGCTAAAATTATAGATGTTAGATAGCCTAATATACCAATGACTCCTGTTAATGTGAATCCTGGTATAAATATTTCTAAAACTATAAATATACAGCCAAATATAAATATTGCTAGCGGATAAAAATTATTTGTTTGACATAGTATTCTAGATCCAAACAAAATTAGATGTATTAAGAAAAATAATGTTATGTAAGCTGTTTGTTTCTTATTGATTAAGGCGAGGCTTAAAAAGAACATGCCTATTAACACTAATAAAAATGCTGCAATATCTGTAAGTAGAAAAACATCTGCATTGGCTAATAAAAATATATTTCGCATTAAATCACCACCTAAGTATATTTACCCAAAATACTCGTATTTAATCAAAAAAAATCAAGGCTGACCACTATGACCAGCCTTTGCATTTTATAAATCTTCTGATTTTTCTACGTTTTTAATCTCTTTTCTTGTTGCTCTATCTCTAAAAGCCCATTTTGCAATCTCCATGTTTTGTCCTTGACTTATTTCGATTACATAAACATCTTCTTTGATTTGAACAATTTTACCTAAAATACCGCCAATTGTTACAATTTGATCTCCAACTTTAAGTGAATCTCTTAACTCTTGTAACTTTTGTGCTTGTTTCTTTTGTGGTCTGATTAAAAAGAAGTACGCGAATGCTCCGAATAATACAAAAGGTATTATCATGCTTAGTAATGATCCGCTTGCGTTTGCTTGTGCAGCTCCTGTTAAAAATGTTAATGTCATTATATAACCTCCCTCTAGTGTTAATACTATTATACACTATATTACTTTAAATATCCATATTTTTTATAAAATTCATGCTTATACTCTAAGAAATAATCTCCTAAGATTGACTCTCTAATATTTTTCATCATCTTTAATAAGAAAGTTAAATTATGAATAGTTGCGAGTCTATAAGCAAGAATCTCGTCGACATTAAATAAATGTCTCAAATAAGCTCTTGAGTAATGTCTACAAGTGTAGCAATCGCACTCAGGATCTGGCTTTGTAAAGTCTTCTTTGTATTTAGCGTTCTTTATTACTAGTCTTCCATGTGATGTCATAAGCGTTCCGTTTCTTGATATTCTCGTTGGAAGAACGCAGTCAGCCATATCTATACCTCTTTCGACTGATTCAAATAAATATAACGGTGTACCAACGCCCATATTGTATCTTGGTTTATTTTCAGGCATGTAATCAGTTACATAATCAAGAACCTCGTTCATTAGCTCGACTGGCTCGCCTACAGATAATCCGCCAACAGCATAACCAGGTAAGTCAATTGAACAAATTTCTTTGGCATGCTCTTTACGAAGGTCCTTATAAAGACCTCCTTGGATAATTCCGAATAAATTTTGATTTTCTCTATCAGTCCAAGCTTCCTTACATCTTTGAAGCCATCTAGTCGTTCTGTGCATTGAGTTTATAATATATTCCCTACTAGCAGGATATGGAGCACACTCATCAAAGGCCATCATTATATCGCTGCCAAGCTTAGTTTGTATCTCAATCGATTTCTCTGGAGATATAAACAGCTTTAAGCCATCTATATGTGAGCGAAACTCAACGCCTTCTTCAGTAATTTTTCTCATCTCGCCTAAGCTGAATACTTGAAAACCACCGCTATCAGTTAAGATTGGCTTATCCCAGTTCATAAACTTGTGAAGTCCACCAGCTTTTTGAACTATATCTTCTCCCGGTCTTAAATGCAAGTGATATGTGTTCGAAAGAATGATCTGAGCACCTAAGTCCTTTAGTTCATCAGGTGTCATAGTCTTTACTGTCGCTCTAGTACCAACTGGCATAAAGATAGGTGTTTCAACCACTCCATGCTTTAACTTCATTAGGCCTGCTCTTGCTTTAGTTTTACTATCTTTTTTAATTAATTCAAATTCCATATTATCTATCCAATATAAACATTGCATCGCCAAAGCTGAAGAATCTGTATCTTTCTTTGACAGCTTCTGCGTATGCGTTAAGTATCATCTCTTTTGATGCAAAGGCACTTACAAGCATAATTAGCGTTGACTCTGGTAAGTGGAAATTTGTGATTAGCGCGTCAACTGCCTTGTATTCAAAGCCCGGATATATGAATATATCAGTCCATCCGTGACTAGCTTTTATCTCGCCTTTTGCAGCTATTGTTTCAAGCGTTCTAACTGTAGTAGTTCCAACAGCTATAACTCTTCTTCCTTCTTTTTTTGCTTTATTTATAATCTCGCTTGCCTCTTCAGAAAGATTATAAAACTCGCTATGCATCTTATGTTTCTCAACATCTGTTACCTTCACTGGTCTAAATGTTCCTAGTCCAACATGAAGTGTCAAATAAACTATCTTCACTCCCTTTTCTTCAAGCTCTTTTAAAAGCTCCTTAGTAAAGTGTAGCCCAGCTGTTGGTGCAGCTGCCGAGCCAAGATTTTTGGCATAAACAGTTTGGTATCTGTCTTTGTCTTCTAGCCTTTCCTTAATATATGGTGGAAGAGGCATTTCGCCTAGTTCATTCAATATTTCTAAAAATATTCCGTCGTATTTAAATTTTATATATCTAACGCCGTCGTCATCGATATCAACAACTTCTGCTCTTAATAGGCCGTGACCAAATTCAATTTCTGCGCCTATTTTCATTTTTTTGCCTGGCTTAACAAGCGTCTTCCAAGTATCTTCCTCAGTTTGTGAAATCAAAAGTACTTCAATCTTTTCTTCTTTTCCAGGTCTATTACCAAAAAGTCTCGCAGGTATTACCTTGCTATCGTTTGCGACTAGCACATCGCCTTCATGAAGAAGGTTTATTATGTCATGAAAAATCATGTGCTCGACCTTGCCAGTTTTTCTATCCAAGACCATAAGTCTCGATTCATCTCTCTTGTCTATTGGGTGCTGAGCAATCAGCTCCTCAGGTAGATCATAGTAAAAATCTTTAGTTTCCATTACTTATTTCAGCTCCGTCATAGTAAAATTTTAGTATTTCATCATATTTTAGTCCAGCCTTAGCCATGTTATTAGCACCCCATTGACTTAGTCCAACACCGTGACCCCAGCCATGACCAGATATTTTAACCTTTGCGTCAGTATTTAATGATGGTTTTGTATCAGTATTTTTGCTTGTTTCGTTGTTTATAAATATAGCTACATCACCTTCAAAAATAACTGTTACATCCTCATCTTCTTTCTTTTCAACCTTAACATTATTTGTAGCAGAACCACTAATTTCAATAGTATACATACTACTCTTGAATTTGTTCGCACCAATAGCGTTTTTAAATTTATTATTATCAACAAGAACTTCTTTATTGCCATCTTTTATAGCAATAGTTTTTGCTCTCTTGCTAATATTGTTTTCTTTAACATATATTTGATTAATTGATTTAACATTAATGCCTTGTTTTTTTAGCCCATTAATCAAATCATTTGCTGAAATTTCAAAATTCCAGTTATAATTTGGTTCATTTATTGAATATTTATCTTCTTTAGAAATTAAATATTTAAATTTAGTTCCCCAAACATCATTAGCATCCGCTGTGTATCCGCCATTTGACGATGAGTATGTTGCGTTAACAACTTTTCCATCAGATAGTAAGATTTGTCCTCTAGTTTCATCAACCGCTTTTCTCACATTATCCCTTTCGGCATCAAAACCGCCATAAACTTGGCTAGATACAGTATCGTATAAATCAAATGATTTATCTTTATTTCTTGTAACGCTACAAACAGCATAAGACCTAGCCGCTACAGCTTGTGCCTTAAGTGCTTCGTACGAAAAAGTGCTTGGCATCTCTCTTGGAACAACGCCATAAAGATATTCTTCAAGTCCAAGATTGTTTATGATAGACAATTGATTGTCTATATAAGCAAATGTTAAATAACCTCTGTATCTTTTATTATTTATCTTGATAGGATTAGCTCCAGGAGATAAAATCTTCATAGTTTTATTTGTTGCCATACTTGATAAATAGTTTCCTAAAGAGTCGTATATATCATAATTTTGGCCATTTAATTTTAAAACAATATTTTTCTCAAAACTTTGAAATAAACTTAAATTTGAGAACATATCTCTTATTTCAAAACCATCATTACTAGATAATTTTAATTCATTCATGTTTTGCTCGCTTATGCCTAATTTTACATCAACATTAGTTATATGCTCATATCCAGTTTCGGCTTTAGCGCTTCTCATAGAAAACATTAATAAAAATATTGTTAGTATAAATAATATTTTATTCTTCATCTGTATCTCCTTTATCATACTTGTAGCCCATGTGTTCATAAGCTAACTTTGTTGCAATTCTGCCTCTTGGTGTTCTTGCGATGAAACCAAGCTGAATTAGGTATGGCTCGTAAACATCTTCAACCGTAGTCCTCTCTTCATTTGATGATGCTGCAAGCGTATCTAAGCCAACAGGATTGCCTCCATAAGTATTTATCATTACATCAAGTATCTTTCTGTCTGTTTTATCAAGTCCATAGTGATCTATCTCTAGTATATCTAGACCTTTTTTTGCAATTTTACCTGTAATTGAACCATCTTCAAGAACTAGAGAATAGTCTCTAACCCTTTTAAGAAGCCTGTTTGCAATTCTTGGTGTACCTCTTGATCTTCTGGCTATCTCTCTTGCGCCTTCTTCATCAATATTTACATCTAAAATGCCAGCAGATCTTGTAACTATCTCACATAAAGACTCTTCGTCGTATAAATCTAAATTTAATATCACACCAAATCTATCTCTTAACGGTGATGACAAAAGTCCTGCTCTTGTAGTTGCACCTATAAGAGTGAATCTTGAAAGGTCTATCCTTACTGACCTTGCTGATGGTCCCTTGCCGATGATTAAGTCAAGTGAATAGTCTTCCATTGCTGGATATAAAATTTCTTCTACAGAGCGTGAAATTCTGTGTATCTCGTCAATGAATAATACGTCATCGTCTTTTAAATTTGTGAGTACTGATGCCAAATCTCCCGGTCTTTCTATCGCAGGACCTGATGTTATCTTGATATTTACACCCATTTCATTTGCAATGATATTCGCAAGTGTAGTCTTTCCAAGTCCTGGTGGTCCATATAAGAGAACATGGTCAAGTGGCTCGCCTCTCATCTTTGCAGCATTAACGAAAATTTTAAGCTTTTCTTTAACGCTGTCTTGGCCAATGTAGTCATTAAACCACTTTGGTCTCAATGAATTGTCAAAATTTTCTTCTCCTGATCTTAAATCAGTCGTTATTAATCTATCTTCTTCCACTTAAACACCTACTTTGAAAGCCTTTTCAATAGCTCTTTAATTAAATCTTCTACTTCCATAGTCTCGTCTAAACCTTTTGCAATGCTTGTGATTTCGTATTTATTGTAGCCAAGAGAACATAGTGCTTCTATCGCTTCATTTAGGTTGCTTCCAACGCTTACAACACTCGCAATGTCTTCAAATTCACTTCCCTTACTAACTTTATCCTTAAGCTCAAGAATTATTCTTTGAGCAGTTTTTTTGCCTATGCCATGAGCCTTCATTAAAGCTTTTTCATCATTTGTTACAATTGCCTTTTGTAAATCTATAACTTTTTGTTCAGATAAAATACCTATGGCAGTCTTTGGTCCAACTCCATTAACAGTTGTAATTAAACTGAAAAAATCAAGCTCATATCTATTAGCAAAGCCATATAGACTCATGTCATCTTCTCTAACTACTAAATTCATATAAATTTTTACTTCACCATCGTAGATATCGCTCTCCATAGTTTCTTTAGATGTAAATACTTTATAAGCAATGTTATTTACTAATAAAACTATGTAATCTTTCTTCTTATCTACGACTTGTCCAATCATATACTCAAACATATTTACCTCAATAAAAATTGATCTTTAAAATTAATACTTGCGCTATGAGTTAGAGCAACCGCTAAAGCATCGGCAACGTCGTCAGGTTTTGGTACCTTTTCTAAATGAAGAAAAGTTTTAACCATCTCTTGCATTTGCTTTTTCTCAGCCCTTCCATAGCCAGTAACAGCTTGTTTAATTTGTAGTGGAGTGTACTCGTATGTAGCTAAACCCTTGTGCTTTAAGCAAAGTAGCGTTACTCCTCTTGCTTCAGCGACCTGTATAACTGTTTTTTGATTTTTAAAATAAAAAAGTTCTTCGATTGCCGCCTCATCTGGGTCATACTTATCTATTATAGCTCCAAGCTCAAAATAAATTTTCTCAAGTCTTTTATCTAAGCTAAGGTCTTTGTGCGTTGTAATCGCGTCGTAAAACACATCGCGAGCCTTGTTGCCGTCGTAATCAATGATGCCCACACCAACTATAGCGATGCCTGGGTCTATGCCTAAAATTCTCATTTTTCCTCCTACTACTCCATTATAAATTCTATTATACTACAAAAGTCGCATAAATTCAAGCCTTTGAAAATAGTTTTAATTAAAATATTGAATTTATCTATATCTTTATAATTGTTTTATTTAGAATATTGATTCTATCTACATACTTGCAATTATTTTTTAAACTGTTATGCACATTAAAAAAGCTACCTATCTAGGTAGCTTTAAAATCATTTTAATTTATATTACCATTCACCAACTCTTAAGCCAGCTTCAGACAATACTTTTGTGATGTTTGTATCATCTTCTACTTCTACTCTCAAGATAACTTTAAGTAGTCCCATAACTTTTGCACTAGTTACTACCATACTGATAATGTTGATACCTTGGTCTCTTATAATACCTGCAAGTCTTGAGATTTGTCCTGGCATATCAAATATGTGAACAACAATTCTCTTGCCTTTATTAATACCAAATACTTCACTAAAAGCATCAAATATAGCTTTGTGTGTTAGAATGCCAGCAAATTTATCTTGTTCATCGAAAACAGCTAAAAATGGTATAGATAGTTTTCCAAGCGCATAAGATGCTTGTTCTATGTTTTCACCAATAGATATTTTTTCATATCTTTGTTCATTAAAATCAGAAACTAATTTTCCTAAAAATTTATCTTTGTCTGTGCAAGACCATTCATAATAAGATCTAAATATAGTTTCTTTGTGTAAAATACCGATTAGTTTATCGCCATCTACAACCGGTAAACTCAAAAAGTCTCCTTCTTCAAACTTTTTGATAGCCTCAGCTATAGTTTCGCTTGATTTTACTGTTGTAAGTTTCTCCTTCGGAATCATATAGTTCCTTACGTACATAATACTACCCCCTATCTGTATCTTTTTAAAACTCTTTCATTTAATCCGTTCCAATAAGCATCTATATACAAATTGGTACATGTATTTAAAATAAATTTAAATGTTTCTTTATATATTATCTTTAAATCTTCTCTAGGAATCATAACGCTTGCAGGATTGATGCCGTCTCTGTCAAGCTCTAATTGCCTATCTACATATTTGTTCAAGGAATATGTCTTGTCTTTGATTATTTTATTTGAGAATTCATAGACAGTTGCTAAAACTTTTTCACTCTTTCTCTCTCTTTTAATTAGTTCACTTCTTAATCTTTTCTTAAATGTTCTTATCTCTCTATTCAAATTTTTAAATTGGAACAAGTATTTTTTATTTGCTAAGTCTTTGCTGTTATAATACTTAAGAGCCTCCTTCTCCAAAGCATTAGCTTGATTAGCGCTGTTAAATCCTTGAATGTATCCATCTAGGTAGATGTATAGTTCTAACCTGTTGATATCTTCATGTATTTGTAATGATAATGATCTTGATATGCAGTGTGCATCTGTCCTATAGGCTATAGCTTTAGCAATTTTCTTTCTAAGTATGCCCATTGAAACATACTTTGGAAATATATTTTGAACTCCCATGTTTATATCGTAGAAGCTCATTAAGGACTTAAGCGAATCTATGTCACCTCTATAAAGAAAATTATGTTTTAATCCAACACAGATATGAGATTTTGAAATCTCAACTTGCATTTTCTTACCTCCGTTAATTGTTATTTCAATTATACTACATATTTGAGTGAAAATATATTAAGAAAAAATAATTAAGTTATGTCGAAAACTTAACAATTAATATAGGCTTGATGTAGACTTGATTAAAAAATTTTATTTTCTTTTTACTCGTCTAATAATTTTTTATATTCTTCAAAAAATTTATAATTATTAAGGCTGATATAGATTTTCTTTATATTAGAATTATGATTTTGAAGATATGACTTTATTGCATTGACGGCTATTTTGCTCGCATCTTTTATATCCATAGCAAAGGCTCCGCACGAAATCGCTGGTATTGCAATACTTTTAATCTCATACTCATCTGCTAAGCTTAAAAGGTTTAAATAAGTTTTTTCTAAAAGCTTATTCTTTTTCTTATTTGAATCCATAGGTCCAACTACATGTATGATGTAGTCGTTCTTAAGCTTATGCGCCCGAGTAATTTTAGCTCCACCTGTGTATGTCCCCGCAAGCTTTACTGTCTCATCTAAAAGATCTTCACCATCGTTTTGATGTATAAGTCCATCTAGTCCGCCTCCTCCTAATAAGGAATTATTCGCAGGATTTACTATGCACTCTACATCTAGATCAAAAATATCTCCATAAATTGCTTCTAATTCGCATGAATTAATTATCATACAAGTTTAACTAGCTCTACAACTGTTTTAAATGCCTTTTCCATTGATTGTATTGATGCGTACTCATATCTTCCGTGGTAGTTCATTCCACCTGTGAAGATGTTTGGACAAGGAAGACCCATAAATGAAAGTCTAGCTCCATCTGTTCCGCCTCTAACTTGTGTAACCAATGGCTCAACGCCTGCATTTAGCATGGCTTTCTTTGCAAGCTCAACTATCTCTAGTCTTGGCTCAATCTTTTCATACATATTGTAGTATGAATCTTTTATATCAAGCTCCATGGCGTCATTATATTTATAGTTAATATAGTCTTGAGCATCTTTCATTAGGCACTTCTTTGAAGCAAATCCTTCTTTAGTAAAATCTCTGATGATATAGTGCATTTGTGTTTCTTCAACTGTACCCTTCATATTTGTTAGTAATATAAAGCCTTCATATCCCTCTGTATACTCTGGTCTTTCGTTAACTGGAAGCATAGCGTTATACTCCATAGCAACTAATTGTGAGTTAATCATCTTATTCTTAGCTGAGCCTGGATGAACGTTTCTACCCTTTATAGTAATTTTAGCAGAAGCTGCGTTAAAGTTTTCATACTCAATCTCACCAAGTGGTCCGCCATCGATAGTGAAAGCATAATCTGCACCAAATTTCTTAACATCGAAAAGGTCTGCGCCTCTACCGATTTCTTCATCTGGTGTAAAAGCAATTCTAATCTTACCATGCTTTATCTCAGGATTTTCGATAAAATATTCCATGGCTGTGACAATTTCAGCAACTCCAGCCTTATCATCAGCTCCTAATAGTGTTGTACCATCAGTAACTATAAGGTCATCGCCTACATAATCATCTAGCTCAGGAAAATCATTTGGACTTAAAATAATATTTTCTTTTTCATTAAGAACTATGTCTTTGCCGTCATATTTTTCAACGATTCTTGGCTTAACATTCTCACCGCTCATGTCAGGAGATGTATCCATGTGTGCAATTAGTCCTAAAACATCCTTCTTTTCATCTGTATTTGCTGGAAGTGTGGCATATAAATAAGAGTTTTCATCTAATTCAACATCTTCTAAGCCTAATTCAATAAGTTCATCTCTTAATTTTTTAGCAAACTCCATAATCTTAGGACTGCTTGGACAAGTTTGAGACTCCTCATTTGATTTTGTGTCAATCTTTGCGTATTTAATAAAACGATTTACTAAGATATCTTTCATAACATCACTCCTTTATTTGATTATTACCCATTTAACGAAAAAAATAACAAGCATAAAGCTTGTTATCTTATAAAAATTTTAATTATTAGCATACTTTTCTTCTAATTCAAGAAGAGATTTTTTTACTTCATTTCCTCCAGAGTAGTTATAGTAACCTTTTTCATTAAGCATAACAACTCTATGACAAGGAATAATTATAGCTATGGTATTGCCTCTGCAAGTAGCTCCTACGCCACGTGAATATGTCTTATTGCCAAGTTTTTCAGCGATTTCGCCGTATGTACATGTCTCTCCGTATTTTATGTTTTTAATCTCTTCTAAAGCCATGTTTTGAAACTCTTTTGCCTTTACTTTAAGAGGTATGTCAAATTCTTTTCTTTCTCCATTAAAATATTCATTAAGTTGTCTAAGAGTTTTATCTATAATATGATTAATTTCTTTTCTACTTCCAAATATGTTTTGATGACCAAAGTGTAAATATACTAGCGCGTCATCATCAGCAGCTGCTGTCATTTCGCCAAAAGGTGTTTCGAAATGATGTATGTAATATGTTTTGTTTTTGTCAAAATAATTTGAAATCATTAAATCAACTCCTTATTACGATTATAGTACATTAAGCGCTTAAAGTCAAGAAGTAATAATAAGACTAAAGAATTTAATTGATCAAAATTTTTAATTATACTCACATATAATTTTTATTATTTGAATAAAATTTAATTATTTAATAAAGCGCATAAAAATAAGGCGAGTAAAACCCGCCTAATCATGATTTTTAATGCAAAATTATATATATTAAATATTATTTTACTTATATTTTTTCTCTATCTCGTCTATTACATGACTTGTTGTTTCGCAGAACATATCTTCATAATTTTTATACTTTTTACGGTTATATGTCATATGCCATGGTGAATAATGAGGAAGATAGTATACACCTGTATCATCGCCAAACATTTCTTTCAGTTTGTTTAAAATATGTTTTCTTCTTAAAGCGCTATGAAGTAAGATAAATATTGGTTTTGTAACTCCAAGCGTATCTAGTTCATCTTTTAGACCAAGGAATTGAGATTTTATATTTTCTTTTTTTAAAAGATTAGTAACTTTTTTATTAGTACTATCAGCTTGAGAAATGCCGCAGCTAATAATCTCTTTATCAGTAGGTGCAAATTTAATTAAATCTGTTATATATGCACCAGAAAGTAATTCATTAGCTTTTTTATTGTTTTTCATTACTTTATAATATCCATACGATTTAGTGCCCTTCCCAAGAGGACTGTAAATATTTGAAAAAAGATACTTTTCATCTTCTTTAGCAAGTTCGGAAAGTTCTCTATATCTTTCTTTCTGATCTTCGATACTTTTTTCCATATTGTTTTTAAGATACTTTTCGTTATACTTTGCTAAAATTTGATGCATTTTATTGTTTTTCGCTTTTTCCATACTTTGTGGGCCAGAAAAATTTAAAGCTAAAATTATAACATTTTTGTTTAATTTTTCACTAAGTTTCTTTTCTATAAATTCTTTTTCAGTATTTGCAATAATTAATTCTTTCCTTAATGGAAAATCATATTCAGCCTAGCATTTTTTTACATCAAGCACTTTATCATTATATAAGGTCCACGTACAGACATGTCCATAACGCTTTCTATTCTCACTATATTGTTCCCATGTTATAGGTTCAAAAATATTTTTATTACGATTCATTTTTACTCCTTATTTTTATCTTATTAATAAACAAAATATGAAAATAAATGCCATATAATATCTACATATTAAATTAAGAGTAAATACTATATGGCATAATTTTATTTTAAATATTTAAATAAATATCAAAACTGATATTATTTACTTTTTCTCTTTATAGCTGCTTGTGCTGCTGCAAGTCTTGCGATTGGCACTCTATATGGTGAGCAGCTTACATAATCAAGTCCAATTGCGTCACAGAATTCGATTGATCTTGGATCTCCACCGTGTTCGCCGCATATACCTACATGTATATCTGGTCTTGTTTGTCTGCCAAGCTTAGTTGCCATATCAAGTAATTTGCCTACGCCTTCAGTATCAAGTGAGTCAAATGGACTTCTTTCATAAATACCATTATCAATATAAGCGTTAACAAATTTACCGTAGTCGTCTCTTGAGTAGCCCCAAGTCATTTGAGTCATATCGTTTGTACCAAAGCTGAAGAATTCTGCTTCTTTTGCTATTTCGTCAGCAAGTAGCGCAGCTCTTGGAACTTCAACCATAGTACCGATTTCATAAGCAAGTTTTTTGTTCTTTTCATCAAAAACTTTATTTATTTCTTCTACTAAATGTCCTTTAACAAATTCAAGTTCTTTTAACTCGCCAATTAATGGAACCATAATCATAGGCTTGATATCTTTTTTGATTTCTTCGCTTACGTTTATAGCTGCTTCCATGATGGCTCTAACTTGCATTTTATAAATTTCCGGCCATGTAACACATAGTCTGCATCCTCTATGACCAAGCATTGGGTTAAACTCTTTCATATCTTCAATTCTGTCTTCAATTACTTGAGTTGTTATGCCCATATCTTTAGCAAGGCTTTCGATATCTTCTTTAGTCTTAGGTAGGAACTCATGTAGAGGTGGGTCAAGAAGTCTTATAACTACTCCTTTTTCTTCCATTACTTTAAATATTCCTTCAAAGTCTCCTCTTTGATATGGAAGAAGTTTTTCAAGAGCTTTTTCTCTTTCTTCTAATGTCTTTGAAAGAATCATCTTTCTTACTTGGAAAATTCTCTTATCATCAAAGAACATGTGTTCTGTTCTGCATAGACCAACGCCTTGTGCACCAAAGTCAAGTGCTTGCTTAGCATCTCTTGGATTATCAGCATTAGCTTTTACTTCTAGAGTTCTAAATTCATCGGCCCATTCCATAAACTTAGCAAAATTACCACTTAATTCAGGTGTAACTTTTTTAATTTCTCCTAAGTATACATAGCCTGTTGAACCATCTATAGAAATCATGTCGCCTTCTTTAATTTCGCCGCCATGGTATCTAATTACTTTATCTTCTTCATCTACTCTTAGTTCAGAGCAGCCAGCAACACAGCACTTACCCATACCTCTTGCAACAACTGCAGCATGTGATGTCATACCGCCTCTTGCTGTTAATATACCTTCAGCATAAACCATGCCGTCTATATCTTCTGGAGAAGTTTCTTCTCTTACTAATATAGTTTTAAGATTATTCTTATGATATTCAATAACTTTATCTGGTGAGAATACTACAACGCCTGATGCAGCTCCTGGTGAAGCTGGAAGACCTTTTGTAATTTCTTCTTTGCTCTTAACATCTTTTTCTTCAAATGTTGGGTGAAGTATTTGATCTATTGATTTAGGTTCAATTCTTAATATCGCTTCTTCTTTAGTGATTAAGCCTTCATTAACTTGATCAACTGCTATGTTTATAGCTGCTTTTGTTGTTCTCTTACCATTTCTACATTGAAGCATGAAAAGCTTACCATTTTCAACTGTAAATTCAATATCTTGCATGTCTTTATAATGTTTTTCTAGCTTTTCAACAGTTTCCTTGAATTCTTTGTAAACGCTTGGTAATTCATTTTCAAGTCTAGCTATTGGTTCTGGTGTTCTAACACCTGCAACTACGTCTTCGCCTTGAGCATCGATTAAGAATTCACCAAATAAAACATTTTCTCCTGTAGCTGGGTTTCTTGTGAAAGCAACACCAGTACCAGAGTTCATGCCCATGTTACCAAATACCATCTCTTGAACGTTAACAGCTGTGCCAAGTGTATCAGAAATTTCATTTAATTTTCTGTATGTCTTAGCTCTTGGTGTATTCCATGACATGAATACTGCTCTAACTGCGTTAAATAGTTGTACCTTTGGATCTTGTGGGAATTCTTCTCCGATGTATTTTTTATAAATTGCTTTATACTCTTTAACAATTTCTTTTAAGTCATCAGTATTTAAGTCGATATCGCTTTCAATATTTCTTTTTTCTTTTTGTTTGTTTAAAATTTTATCAAATTCAGCTTTTGGGATACCCATGGCAACATCAGAAAACATTTGTATAAATCTTCTGTAACTGTCGTAGGCAAATCTTTCATTATTAGTCTTCTTTGAAAGGCCTTCTACTGTCACATCGTTTAAGCCAAGATTTAATATTGTGTCCATCATGCCTGGCATTGATATTTTAGCACCACTTCTAACTGAGAAAAGTAGCGGATTTTCTTTGTCTGAAAAGCCCTTATTTGTGATCTTTTCAACATTTTCAATACCTTTTCTGATTTCTTCCTTTAAATCTTGCCATAATTCTTCATTTTCTTCATAAAACCTGTTGCACGCTTGTGTTGTAATGGTAAAACCGTTAGGTACTGGTAGGCCTAAATTAGTCATCTCTGCTAAGTTAGCTCCCTTGCCTCCTAACAAATCGCGCATATCTTTATTGCCCTCTTTAAAGCTATAAACATACTTTTCCATCTGTATCCTCCTATTGCTTTTTAATTTTGAAGATATCTAACAATGCTATTAGAAACTTCTTCTATTGATTTTCCATACATGGATATAACAAGTATCCCTAATTTACTATACATCTCGCGAGCGTATTCATTTTCAAAAAATACTCTCTCAAGTGATGAGTACTTAGATACGCCTGTTATTCCTAAGTCTTTGTCTCTTTCTCTTCTTATTTTGGATAAATACTCCTCATCTTGTATAAGGCCAATCATTTTTGATCTGTCTAAGTCTTTGATCATATCAAATTGATCAACCTCTGGTACAAGCGGTATATTTATCGCGTTTAATCCTAAAGAAGCAAGATAATAACAAAGAGGTGTCTTGCCAGACCTTGATGGTCCTAAGATAATCACATCCGCACTTGAAATATTGTCAAATGTTTTGCCGTCATCATTTTCAATTGCATAAGCAAAAGATTTATTTACATCCATAGAAAATCACCACCTAAATTATACCACATCGGGAAGTATTATTCAATAATTTACGATTTATTAATATTTTATTAATCTTTCTTAAAAAATTCTACGCCTGCTTTGAAAATATTTTGAATCTCAATGTCAGAAACGTTCTTAAATGTGTCTGTTTCAACTCTTTCTGAGTGAGCCATCTTGCCAAGTATCTTTCCATCTGGTGATAACATTGACTCGATATCAAAGTTTGATCCATTAGGATTATCTAGATATTCAAAAGCTAGTTGAGCGTTATCGCTTAATTTTTCGTAAAGTTCTTTATTAATTAAAAGTCTTCCTTCGCCATGTGAAATAGGTACTCTATAAATTTTATCTTTATCGATGTACTTAAGCCATGGTGATGATGTTGTTAATGCCTTTGTCTTAACGATTCTTGCTACGTGTCTAGCAATATTATTATATGTTAATGTTGGGTCATCTTCGTCTATGTCTTTAATCTTACCAAAAGGTAATAATCCAGTCTTGACTAAAGCTTGGAAACCGTTACAAATACCTAGAACTAAACCGTCATTTTCTTCAAGAAGATATTCTACAGCTTCTTTAACCTTTGTATTTCTTAGTACATTGGCAATAAATTTACCTGATCCGTCTGGTTCATCTGATAATGAGAAGCCTCCTGGAATAAATAATATTTGGCTTTCTTTGATTTTCTTTGCTAAGTCATCGATAGATTTATCAATGTGATCATTATCTAAGTTATTGAATACAAAGACATCAACCTTTGCTCCTTCTTTTTCGAAAGCGTATTTTGAATCATATTCTGAGTTTGTTCCAGGGAATACTGGTATGATAACCTTAACTTCATCAACTGGTTTTTTAGATTTGTGCACAAATTCTTTTTCTATAAATTTGTTTTCAGTTTTAGCCACTCTATTTTCTTGTCCAAATATATCAAGAAGTGGTTTTTCATAGGCTTCTTTATATTCTTCAAGATCTATGCGTCTGCCATTGATAATGATGCTTGCATCTGTATTAGTAGTTCCAAGATATTCAATGCTTGGTAGATCTTCAGTGTATTCAACGATGTATGAACCGTAAAGCTCCTTAAACATGATGTCAGCGTCCATGTTGATGTTAAAGCCGATGTCATTACCAAATGCCATCTTCATAAGAAGAGGAAGTGTTGTATCTCTATTGATAGCAATTGCACTTCTAACTTTCTTTCTTGAAATTAAGCTTACAAGTTCAACGCTATTCTTTTTAAATTCATTTAAATCAAGAGTATTGTCATCGTTAATACTAGTTCTTATTAAACCAAGCTTCATATTGCCCTTTAATTCAGGTGTTACAACATCTTCAATATTCATAGTAGTTACTGCAAATGAAATTAATGTTGGTGGTACGTTTAAATCATTAAATGTACCACTCATTGAGTCTTTTCCACCAATTGAAGGTATTTGTAAATCGTTGCAAATCTTGAACGCTCCAAGCAATGCCTCGAATGGTTTTGACCACTTATATGGATCGTCATTTAATTTTTCAAAATACTCTTGGAATGTTAATCTTGCCTTGAATGGACTTGCTCCATGTGAAGCAATTTTAGCAAGTGATTCAACAACTGCATAATAAGCTCCGAAGAATGGACTCTTTTCTGATAGATATGGATCGAATCCATAAGTCATTATGCTTGCTGTTGATGATTCGCCTTTAGTTGTTGGTATTCTAGCTATCATAGCTTGTTCTGGTGATAGTTGATTATTGCCGCCTAGTGGCTGAACTACGCTGCCTCTACCAACTGAAGAGTCAAATCTTTCAATAAGTGATTTTTTAGACGCCACATTGATATCTTCAAGTCTCTTCTTCAATTCTAATGTAAAATCATCTGCCAAATCTTCATTAAATAATTCTACTTCTTCTGGCTTAAAGATAACATCTTGCTTTCTTGGTGCACCAGTTGAATTTAAGAATTCTCTCTTTAAATTACATACTTCTATATCATTGTACATCATAATAAGTCTTTCAGAATCAGTAACTTCGGCAACTATTGTTGCTTCAAGGTTTTCTGCATTTGCATATTCTTTAAACTTTTCATAATTTTCTTTAGCGATAACTACAGCCATTCTCTCTTGTGATTCAGATATAGCTATCTCCATTGGGCTTAGTCCTTGGTATTTTAGTGGTACCTTTTCTAAGTGTATTAATAATGAATCAGCTAATTCACCTATAGCAACGCTGACTCCACCTGCACCAAAGTCATTACATCTCTTGATCATTTTAGCTAATTCAGGTATTCTAAATAATCTTTGTATCTTTCTCTCTGTTGGTGCATTTCCTTTTTGCACTTCAGCTGCTGAGTCTTCAACTGATTTGTCTGTTTGTATCTTAGAGCTTCCTGTTGCTCCTCCAATACCGTCTCTACCAGTCTTGCCACCAAGTAAAATTATGATGTCGCCCTTAGCTGGTACACCTCTAAAAACATTTTCCATAGGTGCTGCAGCGATTACTGCGCCTACTTCCATCCTCTTTGCTTTATATCCAGGATGATATACTTCATCAACATAGCCTGTTGCTAAACCGATTTGATTACCATAAGAAGAATATCCTCTAGCTGCGTCTAAAACTATCTTTCTTTGAGGAAGTTTTCCTTCAATAGTATCTTCAATAGCTTCTCTTGGGTCTGCCGCTCCTGTTATTCTCATTGCTTGGTAAACATAGCTTCTGCCTGATAATGGGTCTCTTATTGCTCCGCCAAGACATGTTTGAGCGCCACCAAATGGCTCAATCTCAGTTGGATGGTTATGAGTTTCGTTCTTAAACATTAGTAAGTAGTCTCTAAGTCTTCCGTCTATACTAACTTTAATCTTAACTGAGCAAGCGTTTATCTCTTCACTTACTTCTAAGTCATTAAGCTTGCCTAAGCCTCTAAGCTTTTTAGTAACTATAGTTGCTAAGTCCATAAGAGTTAAGTCTTTTTTAGAGAATTGATTTCTTGCCTTTAAGTACTCATTAAGTGTATTTCTAATTACTTCTATGAAGTCATTTTCTCCTTCAAAGTTAATATTTGTCAATTGTGTATTGAATGTTGTGTGTCTACAGTGGTCTGACCAATAAGTATCAATTAACTTAAGCTCTGTTTGGCTTGGATCTCTATTTTCTTTGATAAAATAGTCTTGGAACACTTTTAAGTCTTCTATAGACATGGCAAGAGAATTTTTCTCATGGAAATCTTTTAATCCTTCGTCATCAAGCTTTATAAATCCATCATAAACTATTGACTCGATATTCATGTCGAAGCTTTCCTTAAGTGTTGTTGGTATGCCAATCAATACTCCTTCTGCTTGGTCAACAGTGTTTATAAGATATTTTTTAATCTTTTTAATATCTTCTTCAGATACATCTCCTTTGATGTCATAAACTTTTTCGCATCTTGCTAAAACATCGTCTTTACCAAGAGTGACCTTGATTGTATCCTTTAGTCCTTGCTCTCTTTGATCAAATTGTCCTTTTTTGTATCTAACAACAAAGGCATTCTTCAAGTTCTTTTCCATTTCTAAAGCATCATCCAATAAATATATATTATCTACTGGTTTTTCGCACAGAATAGTATTTGATATCTTATTAATTTCTTCATCAGAAAGTAATTCAATATCATATCTGTTATAAACTTTGATTGAGTCAATATTTATCTTAAGAAAATCTTTAATCTCTCTTGTTAAACCATTTGACTCAGCATCAAATTCATCTTTTTTACAAACATAAACTCTCTTAACCACTGGACCAATATCCCTCCTATAATGCATTTTATCGAATGAAATCTTTTGGATCTCATCATAAACTTTTTTATACGCTTCTTCAAATGTATCAGCTTTAGAAAGTATATTTAATACTCTGCCGCCATTGGTCAATAGCTTTTTGCTACTTGCCTTAACGCCTGCGTAATTAACTTTAACATCTTCTGATAATTTGTCTAAGCCTTTTATTTCGTAGCCTTTATCATACTTCGCTGGATAGCCACCAGATGCTAGTACTACATTAACTATCTTTTTATCATTTACTTTTAATTTATATTCATTAAGTTTTGCTTCACTTGTCTTAATAAGTGCATCTAATAGCGAAGAATCAATTCTTTCTAGGATAACTTCAGTTTCTGGATCTCCAAATCTTGTGTTAAACTCTAAAACTTTTATTCCATCCGAATTTATCATAAGACCTGCGAATAATACTCCTCTATAGTCAATGCCCTCTGCTTTAAGACCTTTGATGAATGGCTTAACCAGTTCTTCTTCTATATCTTTTAAATATGGTAGTGCCATAAGGTTCGGTGAGTATGAGCCCATGCCACCAGTATTTTCACCTGTTTCGCCTTCATAGACTTTTTTATGGTCTTTAGCGCTCGGAAGCATTATATATTCACCATTTGAAATAAGTACATGAACAGATGTTTCAAAGCCGTCAATATATTCTTCGACTATAATCTTATCATCACCAAATTTTTTATCTAGTAATAATTCATTAAGAGCTTCATCAATATCATCAACGCTTGAAGCTATGATAACTCCCTTGCCTTGAGCAAGTCCATCATACTTTAGTACCACTTTATTTACTTTTGATTCACTAATTAGTTCATAAGCGTATTTCTTTGCTTCATCAATGCTATCAGTCTCAAGATACTTAGCGGTATCTATATGATATTTCTCCATAAACCTCTTTGAAAATGCCTTGCTCTTCTCAAACATGGCAGCTTCTTTCTTTGGTCCAAATATCTTAAGTCCTTCTGCCTCGAATTTATCGACTATGCCAAAACATAGCGGATCTTCAGGTCCAACAATGGTGTAGTCAATTTCATTATCCTTAGCATAATTAATTAGCTTATCAAAATCCATGACCCCTATGTCAATATTTTTGAATTCACTCTCAGTTTTTCCATTTCCTGGAGCAAAAATTATTTCTACAGAATTATCTTCTTCTTTAATTTTTGAAGCGATGGCATACTCTCGTCCGCCGCTGCCTATAATTAATATCTTCATAGCTAACTCCTTATATTTGTACAAAGCCAACTTTTTTCATAACTTTTCTTAAAGTCTTATTAGCAAGGTATCTAGCTTTATCTCTTCCTTGTGCCATAAGCTTTTCAAGACCTTCTTTATCTTGAATAACTTCATTAAAATTGTATTGAAAATCTTTTAAATCTTCATAAATAATATCCGCTAAATCCTCTTTGAATTCTTTGTATCCAAGTGAATCATACTTTTTAACAATATCATCAGTGCTCATGCCAGTGAATGAGCTATAAATATTTATAAGATTATATAAACCGGCTCTGTTTGGGTCATAAGCAAAATTTGCTTCACTATCAGTAACAGCTTTTCTGATTTTTGAGTAAATTTTATCTTTGCTATCCATAATGTAAATAAAGCTGTTTGGATCTTCATCTGACTTACTCATCTTTTTAGTCGGATCTTGTAGCGACATAATTCTTTTTCCTGTCTTAGCGATGTAGGCTTCAGGCACCTTAAATGTGTCTGAATACTTACTATTGAATCTGATTGCTAAGTCTCTAGCAAGTTCCATGTGCTGTGTTTGGTCTTCGCCAACTGGTACTAAATCTGTTTGATATAAAAGTATATCGCCCGCCATTAGTACTGGATATGTTAATAATCCTGCGTTACAGTTTTCAGGAGACTTCTTGGATTTATCTTTATATTGAGTCATTCTATTAAGCTGACCGATATATGAGATGGTATCAAGTATCCATCCAAGCATAGCGTGTTCAGGTACATGCGATTGAACAAACAAAACGCTTTTTTCTGGATCAACGCCGCTAACTAACATCATCGCAAATATTTCATAAGTCTTCTTCCTAAGTTCTTTTGGAACTTTTGGTACAGTTATACTGTGAAGGTCAGCAACTGCATATAAGCAATTGTAATCATCTTGAAGTTTTGCTAAATTTTTTAAAGCGCCTAAATAATTACCTATGGTTAAATCACCTGATGGCTGTATAGCGCTAAATGCTATTTTTTTATCCATATTATATCTCCTTTATTTTATTAAATTTCTCCGTTAAAAGTATCTCCGTCTTGAATAGTGCCTTTTTCAAAGCCTTTTTTAAACCACTTCATTCTTTGTTCACTAGTTCCATGCGTAAAGCTATCTGGAACTACTCTTCCTTGATATTTCTCTTGAAGTGTGTCATCGCCTATCTTTGATGCTGCGTTTATCGCCTCTTCAAAATCGCCTTCATCTAAGATACCTCTATCTTGTATGTGCTTTGCAAAGACTCCAGCGTAATAATCTGCTTGCAATTCAAGCTTAACAGAGTATTTATTATATTCTTTTTCAGAAATTTTTCCTTGTAATGCATGAACTTTATCAAGAGTACCCAATAACTTTTGTACGTGATGACCAACTTCATGTGCTAATACATAGGCCATGGCGAAATCGCCCTTTGCTCCGAATTCATTTTTAAGCTGATCAAAAAATGAAAGGTCTATGTAGATATTTTTATCGACAGAGCAATAGAATGGACCCATCTGCTCAGATGCAAAACCGCATCCAGAGTTAATGCTACCATTAAATAGTGTTAATTGTGGTTCTTCATACTCTAAGCCATTGTCCTTAAATACTTCATGCCAAACATCTTCAGTATCTTTTAAAACTACTGAGATGAATTCTTTATACTCTTCTTCTTTTTCACTTGTTATCGGCGTGCCTTGACCATTTTGTATGCCAGCTCCAGGACCACTTGGGCCGCCAAAGATACCATCGCCAAATACTAAGTATAGTACCAGTAAAAGTATTACTCCGCCTGTACCCATCTTGAATCCGCCAAAGTTTGGCATGCCGCCAGATTGACCTCTTCTATCGTTAACATTAGTAGATTTCTCTCTGCCTCTCCACTTCATTTCATCAACCCCTAGATATTTTTAATAATTTCTTCAACTTTTCTAACAACTAAATCCTCATCAATGCCTTTAATTTTTTTATTTTCCATAATTATCTTGCCATTGATTATAGTCGTGTCAACTTCACTTCCGTTCATCGAATAAACCATAGCACTAATTAAATTATTTTGTGGTTTTAAATTTGTATTATCAAGATTTATTAGAATTAAATCTGCAAGTGATCCTTCACTTATGTTTACATCTTCATCAAATATATATTTATATGGATTTATAGTTGCTAGCTTAAGTACTTCTCCTGCACTCATCACCTTTGGATCAAGCGAGCGAGCTTTAGCTGCTAGTGAAACCGCTCTCATCTCAGTAAACATATTTTGCATATTATTTGAACTAGCTCCATCAGTACCGATGGCTAGCTTGTCTCCGCGCACAAACATATTCTTAATATCAGGTATGCCGCTTGCAAGCTTCATGTTTGATGATACATTTAAACTTACTAGTGCATTATTTTTTGCAATTATATCCATATCTTCTTCAGACAAATGAACGCAATGAGCAAGTATAGTTTTTTGATCAAACATTCCGAGCTCTTTAAATATCTTTATAGGGCTCTTTCTATATTCCTTGTAAGAATTATTTACTTCAGTTAAAGTTTCACTCGCATGTGTATGAATGATTAAATCTAATTCTTTAGCAAGGTCTATACAGCTCTTTAAATAATCAAGTCCAGTTGTGTATATAGCATGAGGCGCGATGGCTAACCTTAGCAGTCCGTCCTTTTGATGGTACTTTTCATACATATCCCTGATGTTTGCTTCTCTTTCTTTATTAAAAGCGTCATTAGTCATGCCTCTTGCGATAAGACCTCTCATACCTATTTCACTAGCTGCGTCAAAGACTCTTTCGCAGAACATATACATATCGTTAAATGCTGTTGTTCCAGTTTTTACAAGCTCTATGAATGTTAATAGACTTGCCCAATAAATATCTTCAGCAGTAAGTTTTGACTCAAGTGGCCAAATTTTATTTTGTAGCCAATCCATTAGCTCCATATCATCAGCATAATTTCTAAAAACGCTCATAGCTACGTGATTATGCGTGTTAAATAGGCCTGGCATCAATAATTTATCAGCGCCGTCTATAACATAAGCGCTCGCTTCTTCAATATTATTAGCAATTTTTTTAACTCTATTGCCATCGATTAAAATATCGCAAGTACCCTTAACAATTGATTCTTCTACGTCAATATACTTGATGTTTTTTATTAGTATCATCTTAACCTCCTATAGATATGTGAAATTCTCTTTTGTATAAACAAGCAGCGGCACTATAACTAGACAAGCTGTTATGCTTAAGAGTGATGCTACTAAATTTACTTTTATAATTCTATCTATATTATATATATGAGCTGCGTTTGCAATTATTAGCGCTATGATATAGCTAAGTATCTTTGAAATTACTATAGATACAAGAAGTGAAAATATATATGATATATTAAATTTTTTATGGCTTATATATCCAATAGCAAAACCAAAAACTACTTCTATAAATATCATAAGCGTTCTCATGTCAAAATTTAAATTTTTTCTAAATAATAAATTTAATATAAATATCAATAAAACGCTCGGCACCGAAAATTTTATATCTAGCGCAAATACAGCTATATATGTAAACAGCAGTATTACAAGATATTCGTTAAAGCCTTTGTTTAGCTTCATTAAGCCAAAATTCATCCCTAGACTTAAAGCTATTAAGACTAAAGCGATAATTATATCTATAGCATTATCTTTAATAAATTTCATCTTTGTTTTTCCTTAATTCTGTAATATTTTTCGTCGTAATGTTTTTTCTGTCAATATTAAATTCTTTTATGATTTCTTCAAGTTTTTCATCATCTTTAACTTCAATTTCAAGATAAGGCACATCAAATGTTTTTTTATCAAGTTCATCAAAATCAAAGCGTGCATCTTTATAAAGGTATGAGTCTCTTGTCTTGTAATTTAATTCAATTACGCTTACACCAAGCATTTCAAGTATCTTAAGCATAGAGTCTTTATCTTTTATCTCGCTTGTAATCTCTTCTGAGTTTCTTAAGCCGCCTGTGTCCTTGCCTTTAATTTTGTATGTTAAATAAAAAGCTTCTTTGCCACTTTTATTTACTTCTCTTAATCTAAGAAGCGACTTTAGCTTTGAATTTTCATCTAAATCAACTTTTAGTATGTGATTTATTTGTTTTTCTTCTCCTAAGTGTTCTGCTCCCTTTGATAAAAGTTCCCTTTTAAGAGCATCTAAGTCAAGATTAAAAACTTTTACTTCTTTTTCTCTTTCTATCATTATTTTATAACTAAGCTTGCTAATTTTTCATCTATGATTACAGTAACGTCTGGATGTAAGTTTAGTAGTGATACTGGTACCTTAGATGATATCTTTTTAGAATTTAATAAATAATCTATGGCGAAGCTCTTTTGAGTGCCGCTTGCAATTAAAACTATTTTTTTAGCTTTAAATATAGAGCCAACCCCCATAGTGATGGCAAATTTTGGCACGTCGTCAATATCATCAAAGAATCTTGAGTTTGCAACCCTTGTGGACTCTGATAGCTCTTGCACATAAGTTACAGAGCTTAGGTCGTCTCCTGGTTCATTAAAACCAATGTGACCGTTTTTACCAACGCCTAAGACTTGTAAATCAATTTCATAATGTGATAGACTTTCTTCGTATTCTTTTGCTGCCTTTTCTAAGTCTGTTCCCTCAGCGTGTGGTATATGTGTATTTTTTTTATCAATGTTAATATGATCAAATAAATTCTCATTCATGAAATAATAATAACTTGCTGGGTGATCTTTGTTTAAGCCAACGTATTCATCTAGATTAAATGTAATTACATCTTTAAAATCAATACTACCTTCTTTATTTGCTTTGATAAGCTCTTTATACATGCCGATAGGGCTTGATCCTGTTGCCAAACCTAATACACTGTCATGTTTTTCTTGAATTTGTTTAATAAATATTTGAGCAGCTTCTTTGCTCATCTCGTCATAATCTTTGCAAACTATAACCTTCATACTAACACCTCTCTATTAATTTAAGTTTAAAATTTAAGTAGTCGCTTGAGACCAATGAGTAATCAATGCCATCTATCAAGCCTTCTCGTCTGTATCTATGTCCCCCCGCGTGCAAGTGACCATATATGCATTTATATACATTATTTTCTTTCATGAGATCATGAAACTGATTTGGCTCTAGATCCATATTAAATGGCGGATAGTGAAGCATCACTATAATTTTTTTATCTTTATCAGCCTTTTCAAGCGATAAAGATAATCTAATTAGCTCCCTATCAGTTATCTTTTTATCATTTTCTTCGTCATACTTGTCATTATCCTCTTGCATCCAGCCTCTTGTAGCGCAGATGGCAAAGTCTTTATAAGTATATGAATCATTTTGCAAAAAGTGAATTGATTTAAATCCAAAGCCATTCATCTTGGATATGCTTGTCCACCAATAATCATGGTTGCCTTTGCTAATAAGTTTCTTGCCCGGCAATTCATCTATAAATTTTAAATCGTCTATAGCTTCACTAAATCTCATTGCCCATGATGTATCGCCTGGTAGCAAAACTAAATCGTCTTCCTTGACGTTCTCAAGCCAACTTGCCTTGATTTTCTTGTCATGATCTTGCCAGTTGCCGCCAAAGATACTCATAGGTTTTAAGTCTGTTGAATCTAAATGTAAATCGCCTATAGCATAAATCATTTTCTCACCTCTATAACTGTATATAATTATAACACAGATTAAGCTCTGAGAGAACACTTTTTTCGTCTTTACTGCTCGTAAATAATAATACTTGCTTTTCTTTTGCTAAAAAGGCAAAAACTTTTAGTGCGGTTCTCATACGCTCTTCATCAAAAAATACTAAATTTTCGTCAAAAATAAGTGATAGATTAATATCAAGCGCTTCAACAAGAGCAAGTCTTAGACTAAGGTATGACATAGATAAGACTTGTCTACTAAGGTTTTCTTCTTCATATACAAGACTAGTTTTTTTGTCTTTAAGCATAATTTTAAAACTTTCATCGAGCAAGAAAAAATTATATTTATCATTAGAAAACATTTCTAAATATTTATTTGCATAATTAATTATTTTTGGCATGTAACTAGTATTAATTTCATTAATAAGACTAGAAATTATCTCGCTCGCGGCACTTAAGGCGCTTTTTCTTCTGTAAAGCTCCTTCATTCTAGCGTCAAGCTCATCGCGCCTTAAGCCAAGTTCGTAGGCCCTTTGTGAAAGTTTGTCATTATAATTAAGCTTAGTCTCAAGAGAGCTTAGCTCTAAATCAATCCTAGTGATTTCATCTTCACAAGCGCTTATGGAGTAGTTCTTGTACTTATCATAGAGCTCTTTATTGTTTTTTTCTAAATATTCAATAACTTTTTCTTCACTTAGTTCATCAAAATTCTTTTCAGTATATGTTTTTAAAAATTCATCAAAGCTTTGTAAATAGTTTTGATTCATCTCGCTTGATCTTTCAATATTATATTCACTGATGAAATCATTATCGCTAGATATATTATATTTATCTAAAATAGCTTTTTTATCAATCATTAATTTTTCTTTAGCCTTATCACTTTTCTTCACTTTATCAAATATAAAACTTATAAGAAAAATTATTATAAAAGCAGCTCCAATATTAAAAGCAATTTCACTTGACTTAATATAATAATATATAAAACTAAATACACTTAGTAAAAGAAATGCATAGGATAATTTTTTTTGCGCATTTTTTCTAGATTCATTATTATTTATAGCATCAAGTCTATTTATAATCTTAATAAATTCTTCATAATCGTCACTAGTAATATTTTTATCATTTTGCAAAAAATCTTTTTTCTTTTCTTTAAGCTCTTCTATCTTTAATAAATTTTCTTTTTTATAATATTCTTTAGCTTTATTATATTCATTTAAAAAATCTTTATTATTTAAAATTAATTCATTTTTCTTTTTATTTAAATCATCTTTATTGTTAAGCATAGTCATAGTATCTTCAAGTGATGCTTCAAGACCAGATATATCTCTATCTAGGCTTGTAATTTCTTTCTTAAGAGCATATAACTCCTTTGTTTTGGCATTTTCCGTACCAATCATGGCAATTTCATTATCAATATTATTTTTCGCCCCACTTAAGTTGTACTCGCCCTCATCGTTTGTCTTTAGCTTAAGTAATAGCTCTTTAATATCGTCAAAATCATCAAAATAAAGATCCTTAGACTGACTGATGTAGGTACTTGCAGTAAAAACATTACGAGAAAAGCCTAAAATTATCTCTCCGATAGATTTATTGCTTATAGAATTTTCTTTTTTTATATCATCTGTGATGTCAAGACCGTTTTTGCTTACAAAATAAGTATCATTTAAAAAATCTCTGTATACTTCATAAGTAAAACCATCTTTTTCAAAAATCATTCTACCGCTGTATTCATTTTTGTTTATTGGCTTGTATCTTAGATAATCTTTTATCTTAGTCTTTCTCTTAGTATTTGCTTTATTCACGCCAAAGAGCATAAAGCCGATAAAGGCATGCATAGTAGACTTACCACTTTCATTAAGCCCATATATAAGGTTAAATGAGTCGTCAAAGTCTAAATGATAATTATTAAATTTACCAAAATTAATTAAATCGAGGCTATTAATCTTCATAGTAGCGCTCCGTACTTTGCATTGCTTTAAGCGCGATGTTTATCGCATCTTGCCTAATCTCATCCGGATAATTTTTTGCCTTTTCAAGTATTTTTTGATAAATTTCATTAGAAACGCTAACTCTTTCTGATAGATTATTGATAGTTTCAAGATAATAAAATTTATCCTTAACTAGGTTTATAATTTTATTTATATTTAAATCAGCACTTATGCTTCCCTTTAATATAATTCTATAGAAATTCTTATCCTTATCTATAAGCTCATCAAATTTTGTGATTATATCAAGAAATTCATCGTCTTCTTTAATTATTATTTCTTTTATAATAAATTCTCTCAGGGCAAAGGGCACAAATTTTGCGTCTCCACTAAGTGTATCGACCTCATAAAAGCCATGCTCACCAAGCTCACCAAAGTCAAGAGGCTCAAGTGATCCTGCATAAAAAGTCTTATCTGCCACTTGTCCTTTTTTATGTATGTGTCCCAAGGCGATGTAATCAAAACCTGATGCTAAAAGAGGCTCTATATCTATCTTGTACTTGCCATCACTAAGGTCGCCATGAAGGCTAGCTATATTAAATTTATTTTTATCAAGATTTATTTTATTAGTATCAAATCCATTATCATGCTCATTTAGCCAAGACGCACCATATATAGCAACGTTATCAGCTATATCTATACGCTCAAAGCTATTTGTTTTAAAAACATGAAGATTCTTAGTAAAATTATTGAATAAATAATCATCGCTATAAAAATCATGATTGCCGCATGATAAAACTATGTTTCCGTAGTAAGTATCAATGATGCTCATCAAGTGCTTTGTCTCGGTATATGTAAGAGCATCTCTTTCAAAAAAATCTCCGCTAATAATTATTAAATCGATTTTATTCTCATTCGCATAATTAATAAGCCTTTCAAATGTTATGAAAAGCTCATTTTTTCTCTCGTCAGACCTTGATCCAAGCGTTTTATTTTTATATTTGAAGCCAAGATGCAAATCTGCTGCGTGAATAAATTTATTAATAAACATAGCTATACCTAATTAAATCAGTTTCAGACATAATTTTTTTAATGATAGAAAAATCAAAATCAGCACTATCTTTTTTATTAAAAATCGAAAAGCTGCTTGCTATTTTAAGTGAGGTATCTAAATCATATTTTCTTTCAAAAGCAATAGCGAGTCCTAGTAGAGCCATATTCTTGTCTATGTGTATAAATGGCTTCTTCTCATAATCATATAAGTAGTAGCAATCCTTAGTAAATATGATTAAATTGTCATTGAATTTAATAAGAATGATTCTGTCCTTGTCTATCGCCATAAATTTAACTACACTAACAATATCGTCAAGTGAATTCAATCTTAGATTAAGTATATCGCTTAAATCTTTATAATCCATGGACATAGCAAAGACGTTTGAGTCAATACATAATTTCATCGTACTCTTTGACGCTGAAGCAAAAAGTTTTTTCATGTATCTATTGGAAACATCTATAAGTCCTTGATAAAAATCAGGGCTAATATTATTATCAAAATCTTCCATAAGCACTGTAACTCTTGTGTCATAAAGAACATCATCAAATTTATCAATAAAATTAAGTTCATCATCTCTTGTAATTCGAGGAGCATTTTCAATAATTCTAGTGGTTCTAGTATTTTCTTTTATATCGATAACTGTTCTTGCCTCATCCTTTATATTAATAAGATAATAATCCGAAAGATAGCTTTCTAAATAATTTCTATACTTCATCGAAGCATAACCGCCTGCAAATGAGATAACTCTGTAATCTTCTTTCAATCTGTGGAAGATTTCACTAGCAAGATAGTTTGAACCATAGAACGAATCATTAAGTATATCCGCTGAGTTTTTAGATGCAAGATAAAGCTTATCTAAACCCAAAGCTTTATATCTAATTAAGTCAGTATTTAATAATAAAATCATCTTTCTGCCTCCTCTTCTATATATATTATACAACAAATTCATAAATATTTCTTCATAAATTGTAAAAAAAGCTTTATTTATACTATTATTTAGTATATAATATAGCAGAGGTGATTAATTTGTCAAAAAAATTATTCTCTTTTTTATTGCTTTTATCTTTAATCATTACAAGTATTAATGTTTATGCGAGCGAATCTACTAAAGAAAGTGAAGATCCTAATAAAACGGCGAGCTTTGTATTTAATTATGATTTAGCAATAAAAAATGTTAATATAGTTAATCCAGCTAGAAATGAAATTTTATATAAATATAATATTGCTATCAGCGGAGGAAAAATTAAACAGATTACTAAAGGCGAAGTTAAAGCCAACAGAGTGATAGATGGTGAAGGCGCAATGCTTCTAAGAGAGTTTATCGATATGGACAGCACTAACGCATCGCGTGATATTGACCTTATGAAATCTGCTGACGGTATAGGTAAAAGCGTTAGAACTAACACAGCTGATATCGACGCTTGGTCAAAGAGCGTTGAAGGCATCTTAACTACTAACGATTATCTATCAATAACAGATTCAGAAAGTATTAAAAAAGCTATACTTGAAGAAAATGAAAACAAATATGACGATAAAGCAATCAAACAAATCGTTGAAGCCATATTAAAGGAAAAAGAAGCAAAATCTGCTGGAGTTAAAATATCTATAGAGGAAGCGAATGATCTTAATCTTTTAATAAATACGATGAAATCTGTTAATGATGATGACTTTGTATATTATATTAAGCTTAGCAAAATCAAACACGAAAACATAATACAAACTGTAAATCAAATTATGGATATTATCAAAGATAGCAAAAATCATTTTGTCTTGTGCGATATGAATGACTTTGCTGGTCCAGATAAAATTTCTGCTATTAATAACTTGATAAATAAACATAACGAAGAACATGAAAATCTTTATTACACTTTTAATCCGTTCAAATACATTGTTTTAACAAATTATAAAGACAACATCGATGTGGTTAAAAAATATAATAATAATACATCAAAGCTTCAACTTGCAAGCTCAAATATGTTCTACCAAATTCATCAGTATAAGGACATAATCAATACTAAGGAAGATGTTATTATACACGACGCGCTTAACGACTCAGACATAGGCATTATGATTAAATCAAAATATTCGCTTATTGCAAGTAACCCAAATCTTGCAAATACATCGACTAAGCTCTACCCTGTCAATGTTAACTCATTTCTAGAGTATATCAGACTAGCAAGAGATTTAGACATAGACAGTATTGAGATAGCGAATAAATTAAGCTACATGCCATACAAAGTGCTTAATTTGGATAAATACATGAGTGCATCAACAATTGAAGTGGGTCAAAGCGCCTCATTCTTAACAATTGATGCAAAAAAAATCAGTATCAATTCAAATATTAACAGCGTTAAACCAAGTCTTGGCGTAAAATATCTTGTTCATAATGGCATAGTAACTTTTAATCACGGACAGAACAATCAAAATGGAGCTAAATCTTTTATTATAAATAATTTAGAAAAAACAGACGATATTAAAAAATTTGATATAAGTTATGAAACTGATGTCACAAAGAGCACCGCTCTTGAAAACGCATATATAATCGATGGAATTAAATATGTAAGTTTAGAAGAAATAATAAAACCACTAAATCTTGTTTATAAAAACGAGGCGAATGGTAAATATACTATTGGTAATTTAATTAATCTTGAGCTAGGCACAAACGAGGCTGGCTTAGGAGCTGAAAAAGTTCACTTAACAAAAGAAGCAATAACTTATAATAATACACTTATAATTCCTTTAGAAGATATAATGAAATTATTTCAAAACTATTTTAAATGTGATGTAAATGAAGATCACATAAGCATTAAGACTAGCAATAACTCAAAAATGCTAGACACAACAGATTCAGTTGAAAAAAAAGAAAGTACACCGCTAATAATTAAAGCAAGCTACATAATTATGTCATACATATTCTCAGCGTTAATTGTAGCCTTCGTATTAAATACATTAAAGAAGAAAAAGAGGAGAAAAAATGGAAAATTATAATTTAAAATCTATTTTAGGACCAATTATGATAGGTCCTTCAAGCTCACACACAGCTGGAGCAGCAAGATTAGGAAGGATTGCAATGAAGCTAGCACCAAAGGGATTCAAAAAAGTCTCTTTTTACTTACATGGCTCTTTTAGAGAGACATATAAAGGACACGGTACTGATAAAGCCATACTTGCAGGGGTTATGGACTTCTTCCCAGATAGTGAAGAAATTAAACACTCATTCGACATAGCAGAAGAAAGAGGTCTTGAGTATGAATTTATCAAGTCAGACCTTGGCTATGTTCATCCAAACACAGTTAAGATGGTCTTTCATTACGATGATCACGATGACTTCTACGTTCAAGGCAGCTCAATCGGCGGTGGAAGCATACTTATAAAAGATATCAATGGCGCTGACGTTGAATTCTCAGGAGAAAAACCTACTCTAGTTGCTAAGTACATTGACAAAAAAGGTATTATATCAAGAATCACAGCTACATTTGCAATATCAGGCATGAACATTGCCGATTTACATGTAGACAGAACTGGTAAAGTCGCTACACTTATATGCGAACTTGACTCTGACTTTGATGAAGCAACTATAAATGATATTAGTAGAATCGATGATTTCTTATTCGTTAAGTATTTAAACCCTGTTAAGGAGGATAATTAATATGTATACAAGCGCTTCAAGCATGATGGACGCATGCAAAGAACAAAATAAAAAAATATATGAATTACAACTACAAGAAGAGATGGAAGCTGAAGAGCTAAGTAAAGAAGATGTTTATGAGTACTTAAGAAAAACTTATGAAATTATGAAAAAATCAGCTACAGCTGGTCTTGAAACACCAATCATGTCAATGAGCGGAATGACTGGAAAAAACGCTTTTAAAGTTAATGAATATGCTGAAAGCGGCAATTCAGTATCTGGCTCGTTAATCAATAAGGCTATGGCAAGAGCTTTATCTACATCAGAAATAAACGCATCCATGGGTAGAATAGTTGCCGCTCCTACAGCAGGTGCATCAGGAATTTTGCCAGCAACACTAGTTACTATGCAAGAAGAATTTAATCATACAGACGAAGAAATATTTAATGCCCTACTAACAGCTTCAGCAGTTGGTGAGATAATCGCAGTTAACGCAACTATATCAGGTGCTGAAGGCGGATGTCAAGCAGAATGCGGTGCTGCCGCTGCGATGGCTGCTGCTGCAATCGTTGAACTAAAAGGCGGAAGCATAGAACAAATATTTACATCGGCAAGCTTTGCACTTAAAAACATCATGGGACTTATATGCGACCCAGTTTGTGGTCTTGTTGAATACCCTTGTAATTTAAGAAATGCATCAGGCGTTGTAAACGCAATCATATCAGCAGACCTTGCACTAGCAGGCGTTGAAGCACTAATACCTTTTGATGAAACAGTCGGCGCTATGGGTAATGTTGGTAAAGAACTACCAGTTGCACTAAAAGAAACAGCCATCGGTGGTATAGCTGGTACAGAAACAGCACAAAGATTATATGAAGAATTTTTAGATAAATAATTAAAATATTTTTTAGATACAAGATGAGCTCTCAATAACGAGAGCTCTTTTTTCTTTTAATTATATGAAAATAGATATGATTAACACTCAGTTAAAATTTGCACAAAAAAACAAGTAGCGCTTAACTACTTGTTTATAGAGTATAATATTGGTGCCGAAAGCGGGGGTCGAACCCGCACGGTATTGCTACCGCAGGATTTTGAGTCCTGTACGTCTGCCAATTCCATCATTTCGGCTTACCTATATATATTAACATACTTTAAAGTAAAAATCAAGAAAAAATATTTTAAATTCTTAATTTAATTAAAATAAATTATATATTATATTCCTCTGCATCTAAAAGTATTTTTCTCGCCTTTTCATACTTAGCAAATCTTTCTCTATCTTTCTCGGTAATTTCTTTAAGTCTTTTTAAATTCATATTATCCTTCAAATCAGATAGCTTAACTTTTCGTGCCAATGGATTCTTTTTAATTTTATCTATATAATCAAAATAATGAACAGACTTATCATGAGTTAGAGTTTTAAGCGCCTCCACTTGTTCTTCATCTAAAAAATTAAAATCACTTAGCTTATATTTATCGCTGTCTTCAATCACATCATGTAATAGGCCTATCACCTTTGCTCTTTTGTCTTTTATATTAAGAGATACTCTTAGTGGGTGTAAAAAATATGCCCCTCCTCCTTTATCTTTTTGACCTTTATGTGCTTTAAACATAATTATAAATGCTTTAAACCAATCAATCATATTGTACCCCCTAAAAAATTAATATATGTAAATAAATAAGGCTCCATAAAGGAGCCTTATTTATATTAGTCTTCTAAGCCTAATTTCTTGAATATTAACTTATAACCGTCAGCACCATAGTTAAGTGATCTGTTGATTCTTGAGATTGTTGCTGTTGAAGCGCCTGTTGCTACTTCGATTTCGTTGTAAGTTTTGTTTTCTTTAAGTTGTTTTGCTACTTCAAGTCTTTGAGCTATTGCTTGAATTTCTTTGATTGTGCAGATGTCTTCAAAGAATCTGTAGCATTCTTCCATTGTTTCTAGCGATAAGATTGCTTCGAAGAAGCCGTCTGTTTGTTCGCTTTTTAATTTTGAACTGTAAGCCATTTCTTTTCCCCCTCTATATTATTATTTAGAATAATCCTACAATTTCTCCTGATGGTAATATGTCAATGTTGTCTGCTGCTGGTACCTTTGGTAGACCTGGCATTGTCATTATGCTGCCTGTAAGTGCTATCAAGAATCCAGCGCCATTTGATACTTTTACTTCTCTAACTACTATGTGGAAGCCTTCAGGTCTTGCAAGTAAGTCTGGGTTATCAGATAATGAATATTGTGTCTTAGCAACGCAGATTGGCATCTTGTCTAAGCCTAATTTTTCTAAGTTCTTGACGTTCTTCATTGCTGGTACAGTAAATTCTACTCCGTCAGCTCCATAAACTTCTTTAGCGATTATTTCAAGTTTTTCTTTGATTGAAAGGTTAACATCGTATAATGGTTTGAAGTTTGCTTTGTCTTCATCGCATACTTTGATAACTTTTTCAGCTAGATCTAATGCTCCGTCTCCGCCTTTTGCGAATACTTCTGTAAGTGAGCATTCAACGCCCATCTTAGCTAATCTGTCTTCAATAAACTTAATTTCATTTTCAGTATCGCTTGGGAATCTGTTTATAGAAACTATAGCTGGTAGTCCGAATTTCTTAATATTTTCTATGTGTTTTTCAAGATTTGCAAAGCCTTTTTCAAGTGCCACTAAATCTTCTTTATCATAATTTTCTTTTGTAGCTCCACCGTGATGTTTTAAAGCTCTTATTGTAGCAACTATAACTGCTGCTGATGGTTTTAAATCACCAAATCTACATTTGATGTCTAAGAACTTTTCTGCTCCTAGGTCAGCGCCGAAGCCTGCTTCAGTAACTGTGTAATCAGCTAGCTTCATACCAAGTTTTGTTGCCATAATTGAGTTACAACCGTGAGCGATATTAGCAAATGGTCCACCATGGATTAGTGCTGGTGTATTTTCAAGTGTTTGTACTAAGTTTGGCATGATAGCGTCTTTCATAAGTAATGTTACTGCACCTTGTGCCTTGATGTCTTTAACATAAACTGGTGATCCGTCACGTCTATAAGCGATAATTACTCTTGATACTCTTTCTTTAAAGTTTTCAAGACTAGTTGATAGACATAATATAGCCATGATTTCTGAAGCTACTGTTATGTCAAAGCCGTCTTCTCTTGGATAGCCATTAGGTTTTCCGCCTAGACCAACTATAACGTTTCTTAAAGCTCTGTCGTTTAAGTCAACGCATCTCTTCCAAACAACTCTTCTTATATCTATGCCTTGTTCATTGCCTTGATGAATGTGGTTGTCTAACATAGCTGAGATTAAGTTGTTAGCTGATGTTATTGCGTGGAAGTCTCCTGTGAAGTGTAGGTTTATATCGGCCATAGGAACTACTTGTGCATAGCCGCCGCCTGCTGCTCCGCCTTTAACACCAAATGATGGTCCTAATGATGGTTCTCTTAGAGCTGAGATAGCTTTTTTACCTAATTTGTTTAAAGCCATTGATAAACCGATGTTAACAGTTGTCTTTCCTTCACCTGCTGGTGTTGGGTTGATAGCTGTAACTAAGATAAGTTTACCATCTTTTTTGTCTTTTAGTTTGTCAAAAACTCTTAGGTCTACCTTGGCTTTGTAGTGACCATATTGTATTAAGTCCTCATCATCAATATTTAAGTGTGCCGCGATTTCTGTTATGTCTTTCATTTTTGCTTCTTGAGCAATTTGTACGTCTGTTTTCATTTGTACCTCCTTTATAATATTGTAAATTTATTTTATACTCTACAGTATTATATATACCACATTTAACGATTTAATAAACTAATTTATACTATAAATATATATCTTAATACAAATAATATCGAAAGTATCCACATAAGTGGAGAAACTTCTTTATATCTGCCAGCAATTGTCTTTAATACTGTGTAGCTAATCATACCAAAGAAGATACCTTCAGCGATGCTATATGCAAATGGCATCATAGCTATAGTTAAGAATGCTGGGATTGCTTCTGTATAATCTCTAAAATCTATATCCATGATTGGTTCCATCATGAACATACCAACAGTAATAAGTGCTGGAGCTGTTGCTGCTGCTGGTACTAGTGTAAATATTGGTGCGATGAATAATGCTAATAAGAACATAACTGCTGTTGTTAGTGATGTTAAACCAGTTCTTCCGCCTTCAGCTACACCTGCTGATGATTCAACAAATGTTGTTACTGTTGAAGTACCAAGCATTGAACCAACTACTGTACCTACTGAGTCAGCGAAGAAAGCCTTACTTACTCTAGGTAATTTGCCATCTTTATCAAGCATATTTGATTTTGATGCAACACCAGCTAGTGTACCTACTGTATCGAACATATCTACGAATAAGAATGTTAATACTGCCATAAACATTTGTGTTGAGAAAACTTGTGAAAAATCAAATTTAAATGCTATCGGTTCAACTGATGGTGGTAGTGAGAATATTTTAAATCCTTCAGGTATTGTTGTTATTCCCATAGGAATACCGATGATTGTTGTTAAAATAATTCCAAGTAATAATGCGCCTTTAACTTTTCTAATTACTAGTATAAATGTAATTAATAAACCAATAAGTGCTAATAATGCTGTGCCTTCTTTAATGTTTCCTAGTCCAACGATTGTTCCTTCAGGGTGAACTATTATGCCTGATCCTGATAGACCGATTAGAGAAATGAATAAGCCTATACCTACTGAAACTGCTTTTTTTAGTGTCAATGGTATAGCGTCGAAAATTACTTCTCTTCCTTTGAAAAATGATAGAGCGATAAATATAATACCTTCTATCAATACAGCTGTTAATGCAAATTCCCAAGAAAGTCCTTGGTTAGCTACTACAGAGTATGCAAAATATGCATTAAGGCCCATGCCTGGTGCTAAAGCGAATGGATATTTAGCGTATAATGCCATGATTAATGTAGCGATTGCTGCTGATAGTGCTGTCGCTGTAAAAATTGCGTTTTGATCCATGCCTGTTGATCCTAAAATAATTGGGTTTACTACTAGGATGTATGCCATAGTCATAAATGTAGTAATACCGGCAACTATCTCGGTTCTTGTGTTTGTTCCGTTTTTCTTTAATTCAAAAAACTTCTCCATTTTTTACCTCCTAATGTCTAAAATGTCTCATATGAGTAAATATCATTGCTATATTGTGTTCGTTGCAGCACTTTATAACGTCTTCGTCTGCTACTGATCCGCCCGGTTGAATTATGGCTGTAACGCCTTGTTTTGCAAGTAATTCAACTGAGTCTGTGAATGGGAAGAAAGCATCTGATGCAAGCACTGCTCCTTTTGCCTTGTCTCCCGCCATCTTAACTGATCTTTCTACAGTGAAGAATCTGTTTACACTGCCAAGACCTATGCCGACTGTAGCTGAGTCTTTTGCAAGTAGTGTTGCGTTTGACTTGCAGTTCTTAACTACTTTCCATCCAAATTTAAGGTCTTCTATTTCTTTTTCTGTTGGTTTTCTATCAGTAACGCATTCAAAGTCTTCAAAAAGTTCTGTATCTCTGTCTTGAAGTATCATTCCAGATAATACCTTTTTCATATCCTTTGATGTATACTCATTATTTGTAATATTTTCAATTGTTAATATTCTTCTGTTTTTCTTTTTGTCTGTTAATATTTTAAATGCTTCTTCTGTATATGATGGAGCCATGATTACTTCTAAGAAGATGTCTCTCATCTCTTCAGCTGTTTCGGCGTCAATCTCTCTATTTGATGCTATGATGCCACCAAAGATTGATTGGTCGTCACAGTCACGAGCCTTTCTAAATGCTTCAGCTAAAGTATCTGCTGAACCAACGCCACATGGGTTTGTGTGCTTAACGGCAACTATTGTTGGTTTTTCTGTAAACATCTTTAATGTTTCAAGTGCGCCATTAGCATCGTTAATATTATTAAATGATAATTCCTTGCCATGTAATTGCTTTGCTGATACTAAAGAGCCTTCTTCAACTTTTGACTCTTTATAGAAAGCTGCTTTTTGATGTGGGTTTTCGCCATATCTAAGTGAACTAATCTTCTTGTAGCCCTTAGTATAATACTCAGGAAAATCAATTCCTTCTTTTTTATTAAAGTAAGCAGCAATTAGTGAGTCATAATAAGCTGTGTAGTTAAATACTTTTCCAGCAAGATACTCTCTTGTCTTTAGTGATGTTTCTTTATTTTCTTTTAGTTCTTTTAATACTAGATCAAAATCGCTTGGATCCATGATAACTGTCACGAATTTATAGTTTTTAGCAGCCGCTCTAATCATAGATGGTCCGCCTATATCTATCTTTTCGATAATTTCTTCGTGAGTTTTGCTTGGGTCATTAACATATTCTTCGAATGGATATAGATTGTTAACTATGATGTCAATATCTGATATATTCATCTTTTTAACAAAGTCCTTATCCTCTTCTAAGTCTCTTCTATAAAGTATACCGCAGTGAATGTATGGATTTAATGTCTTTACTCTGCCATCTAAACATTCTGGAAAATTAGTTACTTCAGTAACTTCTTCTACTTTTAAGCCAGCGTCTATGAGTTTTTTATAAGTTCCACCAGTTGAAATTATACCGTAGCCTAAATTTTCAAGCTCTTTAGCAAATTCAACGATGCCTGTTTTGTCATAAACGCTAATCAATGCTTTTTTCATTAATTTTGCCCCCTATTATTTTATTTATCGCTTCAATCAAAATTTTGTGTTCTATCTCATTTAAAATCTTCTTTTGCAAAGATTCTGCCGTTTCGTCCTCAGCTAGCTTGATTTTTCTTTGTATAATAATTTTGCCCGTATCTGTTCCTTCATCAACAAAATGAACTGTAGCTCCAGAGTACTCATCGCCTGCTTTTATAACGCTCTCATGAACTTTCATGCCCCAAAAACCATCGCCGCAATGCTTTGGTATTAGTGATGGATGTATGTTGATGATTTTGCCTCTATACTTTTGTATAAATTCATGCGATAAAATCTTTAAGTATCCTGCAAGTACGATTAAATCTGGCTCGTACTTATCAAGTACTTCTACGATTGCGTGATTAAATTCATCGCTGTCAGCATATTTTTTAATACTAAAGTAGTAGGTATCAATACCATTGTCCTTAGCTCTTTCTTGTGCATAGGCAACTTTTCTATCGCTTATAAGACAAACTATCTCAGCATCAAGCTTTTTTTCTTTAACCGCATCAATTATGGCTTGAAAATTCGTGCCAGAACCTGATGCTAGAACGGCTATTTTAAATTTAGACATATCTTTTCCTTAGTTTCTTTTTCTTCAATATGGCCTAGTAATATATAATCTTCGCCATGTTTCTTAAGAAGTTCTTCAGTTTTTGCTAATTCGTCCTTAGATACAGCAAATACCATGCCTATACCCATATTGAATGTACCGAACATTTCTTCTATATGAACGTCAGCCCAAGTCATTAAATATTTGAAAATTTGTGGTATTTCATAATCTTTTAGATCTATAACAGCTGTGTAGCCGTCTTTAATCATTCTAGGAATGTTTTCATAGAAGCCACCACCTGTTATGTGTGAGATTGCCTTAACATTAACATGTTCGATGATATCCATCATTGGATCGTAATAAATTCTTGTTGGTGTAAGTAATACATTTAGTAAAGTATCGTCAAGTCCGTCATATTTTTTGTTTACATCAACTTTATCATTATCAAAAATAATTTTTCTAACTAGTGAAAAACCATTTGAGTGAACACCACTTGATCTAAGACCGATGATAACGTCACCATCTTCAATCTTTGAGCCATCTATAATTTTATCTTCATTTACTACACCTACAGCAAAACCAGCTATATCGTACTCGCCTTCCCCGTAGAAGCCTGGCATTTCAGCTGTTTCTCCGCCTATAAGCGCAGCATGACTCATTTTGCATCCCTCAGCAACACCTGAGACTATCTCAGCCATCTTTTCAGGGATAAGCTTAGATGAAGCGATGTAATCAAGGAAGAAAAGTGGTTCAGCGCCTTGGCAAATGATGTCGTTAACACACATTGCCACAGCGTCTATACCGATTGTGTCGTGCTTATCTAAGATAAATGCAAGCTTTAATTTTGTTCCTACACCATCTGTACCGCTTACTAATACTGGTTTATCATATTTTTTAAGATCTATCTTGAATAAACCTGAAAAATTTCCTATATCGTTTAAAACTCCGTCTCTGTTTGTAGATTTTATAAGGCTCTTGATAAGTTTTACTTCTTCGTAGCCCTTAGTCTTATCTACACCAGCGTCTTTATATGTTAATCCCATAGCTCTACCTACTTATTAAGTTCTGCATCGATTTTAACGATGTCATCTCTCATCTTAACTTTGTAGTCTTCAAGTTTCTTAGCAAGTTCATCGTATTTGATGGCTAAAATTTGAACAGCTAGTATCGCTGCGTTTTCTGCGCCATTGACAGCAACTGTAGCAACTGGAACGCCCTTAGGCATTTGAACAATTGAAAGAAGTGAATCAAGTCCATCCATTAAAGAGCTCTTTACAGGAACTCCTATAACTGGTAGAGTACTAAGTCCTGCTATGACTCCTCCTAAGTGTGCAGCCTTACCTGCAAATGTTATAATTGCCTCGATACCATTGTTTTTTGCGTTTTTAGCAAAATCAAATGCTACTTCTGGTGTTCTGTGAGCTGAGATAACCCTTGTCTCATACTCAACCCCAAAATCATCAAGTACTTTTTGTGATTTTTCAACAACCTCTTTATCAGAGATGCTGCCCATTACTAATGCAACCTTCATATAATTACACTCCTTTAATTAAAATATTTTAAATATTCCTCATTTATATAAAATTTTAGGTCCTCGCTTCTAACGTAGTGAGATCCTATATTGGAACTTCCAATCGTATCCTTGTAATAATACAAGATTATAGAATTATCAACGATATAATAATTCTTGATATTATTTCTAATGCTGTTCTTTTCTTCTTCAGTCTTAGTTAAATCCTCAAGTATCGTCTCTCTAACATTTTGATCTTTTTTAATTAAATCTTCATATTTAATCTCTTCAGCACTATTGAAGTTAAAAGTTTTTGTATAAAATTCGCTGTTTGTAGAATCATCATTGTAAACACTATTGATATAAAAACATAAAGATACTAATCTCTCGTCAGACCTTGCTATATCATAAGTAAAATACATCTTCTTAAGATTAGCATCATTCTTAGCTTTTTCAACGTGCTCGTCAACAAATTTTTTGATTTGCTCATTAATATTATTTCTATAAGCTCTTTTTACATCTTCAGTGCTGAAAAATACTGGATAAGCAAGGCTGTACTTAGCTTCGTTCACTATACCAGTCTTTATGCCATCAATCGCATTTCTTATATAAATTGTATCAGCGACTACAAATGTATCATAATCAAGTAAATAGTACAATACGTCTATAGGTAGATACATCTTCATATCTACGAGCACAGGAGCATAATCAAGCTCGATCTTATTATTATTTGATGTAATATAATTTTTCGATCCAAGCTTAACCTTTATATTCTTTATACCTTTTTTGAAATAGCAAGACTTGTCCTCGCCGTTCCAATATATATCAAAGTTTAGCTTTGTAAATACCTCTCTTGCTGGTATGAATAAAGCTTTCGCTGCGTCCTTCTTAGCTCCTTGTATTTCGAGAACTTTATCCTCGAAATCAGAGTTAACTAGGCCAGATATTTTATTTATTTTTGACTCATCAATATTTTTTGCATAAGAATTAAAACTCATGAAAAACATAAGAGCAGATAAAACTATTAATAAAAGTTTTTTCATCATACCACCTCAAAATTATTATACCACAAAAGACCTGCTACATTCAAGTAGTACTTTAACAAATGTAAAAATCCCTATACTTATTCGTATAGGGATTGATTTATTTTATTAAAGTTTTCAATTCGTCTATGCTAATGCTTATATTCTCTTTACTATTAAGGTCTCTTACTGACAATTTCTTATTCTCAAGCTCTTCTTGTCCTAGGAAGATGATATAGTCAAAGCTATAGCTTTCGGCAAAATCAAAAATTTTCTTCATCTTCATCTTGGAGTAAAGTACTTCAGAGTTAGCGCCTAGCTCATGTAATTCATTTAACACGCTTATGGCGTAGCTCATGTCAATATCAAGTGGAGCGACCAAGAAAGATTTTTCTTCACTTTCAAATTTTGGAAGAATGTTCTTTTCACTCAATTGGAAGAATAATCTTGTTAATCCGATGGATATACCAACGCCTGGAAGCTCTCTCTTTGAGTAGAACTGAGTAAGATTTTCATAGCTACCGCCGCCAGCGACGCTGCCAAGCTCCTTGTAATCATCAAGAACAGTCTCAATAACAGTTGATGTGTAATAATCAAGTCCTCTTTGTAATTTTAAAGTGAATTTATAATTATTTTTATCAACATTAAATAATTTGATATTTTCCAAAACTTCTTTCATCTCAGCAAGACCTTTTAAGAAAATTTCGTTATCAATACCAAGCCCTTCCAAGTGAGCGATAGTCTCTTCATTTGTTCCTTCAAACTCGATTAAATCTATAATATTTTTAACAGAATCCGCCTTTATACCTTGATTAATAAGAAGCTCCTCAAGGCTATCTCTTCCAATCTTGTCATATTTATCAAGCGCACGAACAGCCTCTACAGTATCTTCAACACCTTGACTCTTTAAGAAACCATTCATGATATTTCTATTGTTAATCATGATAGTGAATTTATCAAAACCAAACTTTCTAAATATAATACTGATGATTTTAACAAGCTCTGCATCATAGAATTTTGAAAGCTTTTCGTCGCCTATGATATCGCAGTCACATTGGTAAAACTCTCTGTATCTACCCTTTTGGTTCCTCTCGCCCCTATAAACCTTGGCAATTTGATATCTTTTGAATGGAAATTTAAGCTCATGCTCATGCATACTAACATATCTTGCAAGAGGCACGGTCAAATCAAAGCGCAAAGATGTCTCAGTCGATGTATTTGCAATATTATAAATTTGCTTTTCAGTTTCGCCGCCGCCCTTAGCAAGAAGTATCTCAGTCTTCTCCAAAGCAGGCGTATCAATAGGTAAAAATGCGAAAAGTTCATAAGTTTCTCTAATTATGTCCTTCATTTTATTAAAAATCAATTGCTCATGAGGTAAAAGTTCCATAGTACCCGGCAATATCGATGGTTTTACTATCATATTATTCCTCCATAATCATCAAAGTTCCTATATCAAATATATCATATTCCGTCAAATAAATCAATTCTTTATTGATTTCTCGTGCAAATTCTTCCAAGCGAATCCTATTAGCCTCGCTAATAATTTTACCCGTTAAAAATATCTTATCACGCGCATATCCACTTGCTCCGCCTATAAATCCATAGTCATAATCTTTAATCTTTACAAAACCCTTGTCTAGCAAAATGCATTTTTTGCCCAAAGATTTTATAATTTCATATAAATATTTGTCATCACTTGCAAAATATTCGCTTCCTATGTCAATCACAGAGCATTTCACATAGCCTTGAGACGAATTAATAATTTTATTATCATCAAAACGTTTTATTATGGCATCAGCACAAACAGCTTTCTTGCAAATCAAGTGCTCACCTACACGAAGCGAATTAAACTTAACATCACATGGATATTTTTCATGAGAATCTTCATTTGCATTGATGATTTTTATCTTAGTCCCTTTAAAAATTTCATTATAATAATCAAACGATTCGCGGCTCGCAAATAAAGTCTCTTCATCATATTTAAAAAGCGACATATCAGGATGAGTCTTGACCGCCCCTTTCAAAATTTTGCTCTCAAACGATGGATAGACTTTTATATTAAATTCACTAAGCTTATCTCGAAGAATATCGTAATAAGCGCTGTCAACTATAGCAATCATTTAATCACCTAAGATAATTATATCACAAAAAGCATTTTAGGCGCAAAAAAAGAAGCGTGCTTCAAACACGCTTCAAGTTTGTGGAGGCGGCAACCAGATTTGAACTGGTGGTCAAGGTTTTGCAGACCTGTGCCTTACCACTTGGCTATGCCGCCAAAAAAATGGAGCGGAAAACGAGATTCGAACTCGCGACCCTCGCCTTGGCAAGGCGATGCTCTACCACTGAGCCATTTCCGCAAGTGGTGCCCAGAGCCGGGATCGAACCAGCCACACGTAGATTTTCAGTCTACTGCTCTACCGACTGAGCTATCTGGGCACACTAGTCAGCTCATGCTGACTAGTCTATGATACTATAAATTGATTTAATTGTCAAGACTTTTTTAATATTTATTTAAGTTTTTCTTAATATTATAAGCTTAAATTTTTTATCATGCCTAGTGACATAAGTAGAGGCAATCCTGCCATGATGACCCAAATCAGTATATTAAAGGCAAGTGGCAAGTATGAAAACTTTGTTTCTTCTGTATCCATTGTGCAATCTGTTTCTTCTGTCACTTCTTTTGTCTTCATTTTTGATAAAACTCTATATAGTACAAAAATTATGACTATGGCTATGAGTACCATGAAGATGCCTTGTAAAAGACTTATGTTTAAATCTGCTTCGCCAAGTGTTAGTACGTTCATATCGCTAGCTGATGCGCTATCTAGCAAATCTTTTTGGAATATGCTAAGTATAACTGAGCAGGTATTGAATGTGAAGTGGCCTAGCATTGACGAGTAAAGTGAATTTGTTTTTTCGTTTAAAACTGAAAATACGTATCCAAGTATGAATGGCGCGACTATGTTGAATGGATTCACATGCATTAGCATAAATAATAATGCTGTGTAAAAGTATGTGAATTTTCTTCCCTTTGATTTTTTGGCTGGTGCGCTTAGTAGGCCTCTTACGAAAAATTCTTCGCAAATGGCTGGTAGCACGCCTATAATTAAAACGCTGTATATACTTGATAGTCCGCCTGATTTGACATTGATTTGAGGCACTCTTACCTCGCCAAATAGGCTATAGAACTTGATTAAAAGTGCCGAGCTTATTCCAACTAGTGGATAAACTAAAAGTGTTAAAAGTACTGATGTAAGTGCTTCTTTGCCTGTGATTTTATTTAGTCTAAAATATCTTTTGAAATTAACTTTCTTTTGCTTAACATAAACTAAGACTGGAACTAAAAGTATCAGCACTTCGCCTGCGAATAAACCTAGGTAAAGGTCTACTGTTTGAAGCATTGAGCCTAGGAAGATGTATGCAATAAAAAGTACTGTATATAGCCACGAAGCTTTATTGATGTCTATACCGGTTTTGTTTAATTTATTTTCTTTATACATCTCTCACCTACTTTAGTTCTTCTAGTCTCTTTATAGTTTTATCTAATAAGTCTTTGTAATTTTCTAGTTTTTCTTTCTCTTTGTCAACAACATCTTTTGGTGCTTTGCTAACAAATTTTTCATTCGAAAGTTTTTTCTCAAGTCTTTCTACTTCAAAATCTAATTTTTCTTTTTCTTCCTTAAGTCTTTGTTTTTCTTTTTCAAAATCTATTAACTCGTTTAATGGGAAGAAAATTTCCGCATTTGTCATCATTATCGATGTGAAATCTTTGTTTATGGCATCCTTATTATCAAGTATAGTTATCTTATCTATATGTTCAAGGTCTTTAAAATAATTAGCACTGTCGCTATAAAGTTTTCCTGCCGCTTCATCGTTTGGATATACAAGCATAGAGAAATGTTTTGATGGCTCGATATTCATATCTGTCTTCATCTTTCTAATTGCTTTGATAGCATTTTTGATTAGTTCTAAATCATTAAGCTCTTCTTCGTAATATTTTATATCCTTTGGCCAATCGCTGATGATTAGTGGAGTCTTTCTATTTGGTAAGTAGCTCCAAATCTCTTCTGTAATAAATGGCATGAATGGATGAAGTATCTTTAATATATTTTCTAAGATATATAAAATAACGTTTTGTGCGTTAATATTGTCTCTATCGTATAATCTTGTCTTAACAAGTTCTATATACCAGTCGCAGAAGTCCTCCCAAATAAAGTCCTGTACCTTAGCAGCTGCTATACCTATCTCGTACTTGTCAAGGTTATTGTTAATTTCATCTACAACAGTTTTTAGTCTTGAGATGATCCACTTATCTTCTCTTTCTAATTTGTCATAGCGGGCGCTATAGTCATCTCTATCATCAAGGTTCATAAGAACAAATCTTGATGCGTTCCATAATTTATTGGCAAAATTCCTTTGTGGCTCAACTTTTTTAACGCTATATTTAATGTCATTACCTGGAGCGTTATTTGTTATAAGTGAGTATCTTAGCGCATCGGCGCCATATTCACTAATTACTTGTAGTGGGTCAATGCCGTTACCTAGTGACTTACTCATCTTTCTGCCTTGTACGTCTCTGATAAGACCTGTTAATAAAACGTCTTTGAATGGTACTTCGCCTGTTTGTTCTAAGGATGAGAATATCATTCTACTTACCCAGAAGAATATAATGTCATAGCCTGTTACTAATAGGTCTGTTGGGAAAAATCTCTTGTAATCATCTGAGTCTGTGTCTGGCCAGCCAAGTGTTGAGAATGGCCAAAGTGCTGATGAGAACCAAGTGTCAAGTGTGTCTTCATCTTGTCTTAGATGTTCTGAACCGCACTTGTCGCACTTTTCTGGTTTTTCCTTACTCACGATGTATTCACCGCAGTCGTCGCAATAATAAACTGGAATCCTGTGTCCCCACCATAATTGACGTGAAATACACCAATCTCTGATGTTTTCAAGCCAATTTTCATAAATTTTACCAAATCTTTCAGGAATTATATTTACTTTGTTTTCTCTATATGCTTCGAGCGCTTTTTTAGCCATCTCTTCCATCTTAACGAACCATTGAAGTGAAGCTAGTGGCTCGATGATGGTATTGCATCTTTCGCAGTGACCAACAGAGTTTTCGTGTTTTTCTACCTTTACTAGTAGGCCTTGTTCGTCAAGGTCTTTGATTATTCTCTCTCTTGCTTCGTATCTATCTAGTCCTTTGTAAGCGTAGCCATTTTCATTAATTTTAGCATCTTCATCTATAACGATTAGTTGGCCAAGATTGTGTCTAGCGCCTACTTCGAAGTCGTTAGGGTCATGTGATGGTGTAATCTTAACGCAGCCTGTACCGAAGGATGAATCAACGTATTCATCAGCAATAACAGGTATTTGTCTATCTGTTAATGGTAGATCAAGTGTTTTGCCAACTAAATCAGTATATCTTTCATCGTCTGGATTAACAGCTACTGCTAAGTCACCTAAAAGTGTCTCTGGTCTAGTAGTTGCAATAGTTACAAAGCCAGTCTTGTCTGAGTATGGGTACTTTATATACCACATCTTTCCTTCTTGTGGCTCATGTATAACTTCAGTATCTGATACAGCTGTATGACAATGTGGGCACCAGTTAACTATCCTCATGCCTCTATAAATATAATCTTTTTTGTATAATCTTTCAAAAACTTCGTAAACAGCTTTTGTTAAGTGCTCATCAAGCGTAAAGCTATCACGAGACCAATCACATGATGAACCTAATTTTTTTAGCTGCTCTTTGATATTTCCGCCGTACTTATGAGTCCAGTCCCAAGCTTCTTCCAAAAATTCTTCTCTTGTTAAATCGCTCTTCTTAACGCCTTCTTTTTTAAGCTTTTCAACTACTTTTGCTTCAGTAGAAATGGATGCGTGATCAGTTCCCGGTAGCCAAAGTGCGTTGTAGCCTTGCATTCTCTTGTATCTGATAACTATATCTTGAATTGTGCCATTAAGTGCATGACCAAGGTGAAGGTTACCTGTTACATTTGGTGGCGGCATAACAATGGTAAAAGACTCTTTACTATCATCAGTACTTGGCTTAAAGTACTCATTGTCCATCCAAAATTTATAAATATTATCTTCAAAATCAGCTGGATTATATGATTTTTCTAAATTCTTCATAGTTCCTCCTAGTGTAAAATTTATATTATACCTCCATAATTACAGGAAGTATCATAGGATTTCTCTTCATAGTTTGATATATATACTTCTTCAAACTGTCTCTAATTGCATTTTTGATGCTTGACCAGTCTGATATATGTCTTCTTTGACAATCTTCGATAGCAAGAACAACCTTGTTCTTTGCTTCTTCCATCAGATCATCTGCTTCTCTAACATAGACAAAGCCTCTGGAGATGATGTCTGGTCCAGCTATAGTTGAGCCGTCTTCTTTGCTTAATGTTAACACTACTATGATTAAACCGTCTTCAGATAAATGTTTTCTATCTCTTAAAACGATGTTACCAACATCACCAACGCCAAGACCATCGACCAAAACATTGCCAGATGTGACTTCATCAACAATTTCTGCCTTTCTCTTGTCAAGTTCAAGCACATCGCCGTTTTTCATGATGAAAATATTCTTAGGGTTCATGCCCATGCTCTCTGCAAGTGAAGCGTGTATCTTAAGATGTCTTTGTTCGCCATGAACTGGAATAAAATATCTTGGCTTAATAAGTGAGTGTATTAGCTTAAGCTCTTCTTGACAAGCGTGTCCTGAAACGTGTATCTCTCCAAGTGATTCGTATATAACCTTTGCGTCAAGCTCTATAAGCTTGTTAATTACCTTTGAAATGGCATTTTCATTGCCTGGTATTGGATGAGCTGAAAGTATGATTAAATCATTTGGTGTAAGCTGAATTTTTCTGTGCTCGTTATAAGCAATCCTTGTAAGTGCACTCATTGGCTCACCTTGAGAACCCGTTGTTATTATACAAAGCTCTCTGTCATCGTACTTATTCATCTTATTTATATCAATAAGACTTGAGTCTTTAACTCTTAAGTAGCCTAAATCTTTAGCGACATTAACGTTGTTTATCATAGATCTGCCTGATAAAACTATCTTTCTGCCATGTTTTTCAGCCGCTTCAATAATTTGTTGTATTCTTTGTATATTTGATGCAAATGTCGCAACTATGATTCTATTCTCAGTATACTCGTGGAAAATGGTTCTAAATGTCTCGCCAACTACTCTTTCACTTAGAGTATAGCCCTTTCTTTCAACGTTTGTACTCTCTGCCATTAAGCAAAGAACTCCTTTATCGCCAAGCTCAGCAAATCTGTTTAAGTCATTGACGCCACCCATGATTGGTGTAAAGTCAATCTTAAAGTCACCTGTATGAACTATAACGCCTGCAGGTGTGTGAAATGCTAGTGCCGCTGAGTCAGGTATACTATGGCATTGTCTAATAAATTCAACAACAATCTTACCTAATCTAACCTTATCATTAAAGTTCACAACGTGCATCTTTGGTTTTAAATTGTGTTCCTTTAATTTATTTTCTAGTAGTCCTAAAGTTAGTCTAGTACCATAAATAGGCACATTTATCTTCTTTAAGACGTATGGTATAGCTCCTATGTGGTCCTCGTGACCGTGTGTTAGGACTATACCTTTAATTCTCTCTTTATTTTTTTCTAAATATGTGATGTCTGGAATTACGATATCCACGCCCAGCATCTCGTCCTCTGGAAATGTCATACCGCAATCGCATATAACTATATCGTTATCACATTCAATAAGAGTAATGTTCTTTCCGATCTCATTAAGGCCTCCCAGCGGGATAATCCTTAGTTTGTTACTCTTTAACATCTTTTCCTCCTTTATTAATTTGTTTTATCTAATTCTTCATAAGCTTCTTGAGCTTCTCTTAGCTCCTCATCGTCTAAGCCTATGAATACTAAATTTCCTTCTTTATCTTCAGTATACTTCATTATATAGTAGTCTTCATCTTCTTCTGTTTCATACATTACTATATACTTTTCAGTATCTATCTCAAATGTAGCTTCTACGATAAATTCTATCTCTTTTCCGTTATCGTCATGAAGCAATATTTTATTCTCCATTTTTTCCCCTTTGCATATCTAAATATGTTCTCAAAATATAATTCGCAGCGATTGAGTCAACATACTTTTTTCTGTTTTCTCTGCGCACATTCGTATCAATTAAAACTCTTGTCGCACTAACTGTAGTTAGTCTCTCATCAACATAGACAATTTCAATATTTTCTATGTTTTTTCTCATAAAATCCATGTACTTTTTTACTTTTTTTGCTTGTGGTCCAAGGCTTCCATCCATGTTCTTAGGAAGGCCAACAACTAAAGTTTTTACGCCGTACTGATCAATGATTTCCTTTAATTTGTCTCTATCTTCTAATTTTGAAGTTCTAAAAATTGTGTTTAGTGTTGTGACAATGATTTGCAATTCATCTGAAATCGCAAGACCAACTGTTTTATCGCCAACATCTAAAGCTAAAATTCTTTCCATAATTTCACCTAAAAATAATAGGGGTTATAAGCCCCTATTAATCATTTCAAATAATCAACGAGTATTGCCTCCAAAAGCTCATCTCTTTCCATTTGTATAATCATCGATCTGGCATCGTTGTAGCTTGTTATATATGTCGGATCGCCTGATAAGATATATCCTATAATTTGGTTGATAGGATTGTATCCTTTAGCTTCTAGAGCTTCACAAACTTTATTTAATATTTCTTTTGGTGATTGAACTGTTTCCTTTTGAATATTAAATTTCATTGTCTCATCAAATTTCTTATCCATACTATCACCTCTACCTATAGTATATCATAAAAGAGCGAAGTCTTCAATGATTATTTCTTATAATAATTAGCCTAATATCTCTTTTAATTTTTCTTCAGCCCTTTTTTCAAAATCTTTAAGCTTATCTGAGTTGCCGCCACCAGCTTGAGCCATGTCATCTCTTCCGCCGCCCTTAGCATCTAGTAATGGAGCGATGTTTTTCATCAAGATGTTTGCTGTAACTACCTTGCTTACAATATCTTTTGTAAGTGTTATGATAAATGATGTTTTACCTCCGATATCAGCAGCTACCATAACAATACCTGATTTAACTTTATCTTTAAGCTTGTCACCTGCTTGTCTTAATTCGTTCATGTTGCCAGCATCAATCACACTAATTATATAATTGATACCGTTAATATTTTTCACTTCACTATCAAGATTTTTAAGCTCTGCATTTTGTATCTTGTTCTTTAAATCTTTTATTTCTTTTTCTCTATCTTTTAAATCTGTAATTGTTTGTTCAGCCTTATTAATAAGGTCATCTTTATTAGTTTTAAATGTTTCGCTAAGCTTATCTAATTCAGCCTCATTATCATTTAAGTATTTATATGTGTTTCTGCCTGTTAAAGCTTCGATTCTCCTAACACCTGCTGCTATACCAGTTTCTTGAACTATCTTAAATATTCCTACTTCGGAAGTATTTTTAACATGAGTACCACCGCATAATTCCATTGAGAAATCGCCAACTTTAACTACTCTTACAAAATCGCCGTATTTGTCTTCAAATAGACCTGTTGCGCCCATCTTTTTGGATTCTTCTAAGCTAACTACTGATGTATCAACGTCTATAGCATCAAAAATGCTTTCATTAACAATGTTTTCAACTTGTTTTATTTCTTCAGCAGTCATTGCTTGGAAGTGTGTAAAGTCAAATCTAAGTCTTGTTGGGCTAACTAAGGAACCTGCTTGATTAACGTGAGTGCCTAAAACCATCTTTAAAGCTTTGTGTAATAAGTGAGTTGCAGTATGGTTCTTGCGTGTATCTTGTCTAAGCTTGTAATCAATCTCAGCGTCTAGCTTATCGCCAGTTTTTAATTCGCCTTTTTCTACTTCAACTTCGTGAAGCACAAGTCCAGTCTTAGTCTTCTTTGTATCGATTACCCTTAAAGTAGCCTTATCATTTTTAAGCGTACCGACGTCACCAACTTGTCCACCTGATTGACCGTAGAAAGGTGTTTTATCAAGTATAACTATGGCTTTGTCGCCTTCCTTTATTGAGTCAACAAGATTCTTATCCTTAACTATAGCGTTTACCTTAGCATCATCATTAACATTGAATTCATAGCCGATAAATTCATTCTTATAATTTTCATAAATATCAAGATTTAGGTCACTATTCCAGCCAGAGTCTTCTATATGAGCATTTTCTTTTGCTCTAAGCTTTTGCTCTTGCATGTTCTTGTTGAACTCATCTTCATCTACAGAAATTCCATTTTCTTCAAGAATTTCCTTAGTTATATCAAATGGGAAGCCATAAGTATCATATAGAATGAAAGCTTTTTCGCCGGAAAGACTCTTCTTTCCTTCTTTTTTAAGCTCATCAATGTATGAGTTTAATATGTTCATACCTTGATTGATAGTTTCTTCAAATTTAGCTTCTTCAGCGCTTATAATCTTGATTATAGTGTCTTTATTTTGAGCAAGTTCTGTATAGTGATATGACCAGCCATCGATAACTTTTTGAACAAGATCAGCTAAGAATGGTCTGTCTATGCCAAGAAGCTTGCCGTGTCTGATCGCACGTCTGATTATCTTTCTAAGTACATAACCTCTTGACTCGTTTGATGGTATAATACCGTCTGAAACCATAAATGTCATGCTTCTTACGTGGTCAGCGATTATTCTTATAGATATGTCGTCTTTTTCATTTTCTTTATATTTTTTATTTGAAAGTCTTTCAATCTCTTCAATAATGCTTCTAATTTCTTTAATATCGAAGATTGAGTGAACACCTTGCATAACGCATGCCATTCTTTCAAGACCCATGCCAGTATCTATGTTAGGATGGCTTAGCGGTTCATATTCATCTTTTGATTTTCTATCAAATTGAGTAAATACTAGGTTCCAAACTTCTATAAGTCTTTCATTTTCTACTCCGTCATCAAAGTTTTTTAATGTGCCGTAGCTTTCTCCTCTATCGTAGAAAATTTCAGTACATGGACCTGATGGACCTGTCTCTAGCTCCCAGAAGTTATCCTCTTTGCCGAGTCTCACTAATCTCTTTGGATCTTGACCTTCTTTTACCCATAAATCAAAGGCTTCGTCGTCATCCTTAAATACTGTGATCCATAGCTTTTCAGGTTCTATTTCAAATTTTTCTGTAAGTAAAGTCCATGCCCAATGAATTGCTTCTTTTTTGAAATAATCTCCAAAAGAGAAGTTTCCAAGCATTTCAAAGAAAGTTCCGTGTCTATCAGTTTTACCAACGTTATCAATATCGCCAGTTCTGATACACTTTTGGCAAGTAGTCATCCTCTTCGATGGAGCACTTAATTCGCCTGTAAAGAACTTTTTAAGTGGTGCCATACCAGCACCTATTAATAATAATGATTTATCATCCTTTGGTATTAGCGAAAAACTTTTTTCAGCTAAGTGACCTTGATTTTTAAAGAAATTTAAGTATTCATCTCTTATTTGGTCTAAAGATAAATTTTTCATGTATACACCTCTAATTATTTTTATTTACAATATACTCATTATACACCGTTTTTATAACAAGTGCAATAGGTACAGCTAGTATCATACCTAAAAATCCGAATAGTGACGCTCCTAATACTAAAAGGAATAAAACAACTATTGGATGAAAGCCAGTTTCTTCTGATAATATCTTTGGTCCGACTATGTTATTTTCTACCCATTGAAGGAATAAATACATAATAAGTATCCAAAGTGCTTTTATTGGACTTTCTATAAAACCAAAAACAAAGGCTGGCACTAAACCCATAAGTGGTCCGACATAAGGAATTATGTCAGCAACACAAGTAATTATACCTATAACAAAAGAAAATTCAACCCCTAAGATAAGAAGCATTATAAATGTTGCAAATCCAACGAAAATTGCCATCTTAATCTTGCCAATGACATACTTAGTCATATCATCATGAATGTTTGAGAATAGTCTTAGTAGTCTCTCTTTTTTAGATTCTGGTAAAAGTCCTTTGAATCTATTCTTTATTTGCTCTTTGTCTTTTAAAAAGTAAAAAGCAAATATTGGTGTTAGCACCAAAGAAAATACAAAACTCATAACATTCTTAGCAGAAGCAAGTAAAAAATTGCCCGCGTTGGCTGTTTGTGTTTTATAAATTTTTGATAAATTATCAACTATAAGCTTATTATCAAGATTTATTCCTTTAAGAATTTCATATTGACTTAAAAATTCATTGATTGATTTAAGCGTTTGTTCATAATACTCTGGGAATTTAATTATCAGATTTTTGATATCAGAAATAGTCTTAGGAAATACTGTGAATCCTAAGATTAAAAATATAAGAACAACTATTAGAAAAACAGTTAAAATCGCAAGAGTCTCCGAAATCTTAAGTCTTTTACGCACGCTTTTCACCATAGGGTTTAAAAAGTACGCAAGCATTGCCGCGACTAGTATAGATAGTGTTACCGTTCTTACCATAAGGAAGCTCTTGTATATGTATATGAAGAAAAGCACCGCCAAAACTGCTATAATAAATTTTATGATTACAGTTTTAGAAAATATAAGTCTTTCGCCGTCTTCAACGTGTCTGTTACCTATATTAATAAGATAATATATGCCCAAAGCTAATATTATTATTTGCAAACCAAGGAGGATACCATTTAAGGCTCCTCCTTGATTTATCAAACTAATAATGTTCTCGTTACTTGTACTTGTTAATAAGTTCATCTTTTTAGTCTAGTTCTACATGATCGTGGTCATGTAAATCATCTTTTGGTGGTTCGTAATTTTCAAGACCTTTTACCTTGTGACCAGACTTTTGTTGGTAGTCATAAAGTGCTGCCTTGATAGCTTCTTCAGCAAGTACTGAGCAGTGCATCTTAATTGGTGGTAGTCCATCCAAATTTTCAGCAACTTCCTTGTTAGATAGGTTTATAGCATCATTTATTGACTTTCCTTTAATAAGTTCTGTAGCCATTGATGATGATGCGATAGCTGTACCGCAGCCATAAGTCTTAAACTTAACATCTGTAATTATATCGTTTTCATCTATCTTAAGGTACATCCTCATGATGTCGCCGCACTTTGCGTTACCAACTTCGCCAACACCACTTGGGTTTTCCATCTCTCCTACATTTCTTGGATGCATGAAGTGATCCATAACTTTTTCAGAATATAACATTATATTTCTCCTTTCGCAATAGCCTCATCATATAGAGGAGACATTTGTCTTAATCTTTCTATAATCTTTACAAGACTATCTACAACGTAGTCTACATCTTCATCAGTGATTTCTTCTGAGAATGTTAATCTTAAAGAACCGTGAGCAATTTCGTGTGGTAAGCCTATAGCAAGTAATACATGTGATGGATCAAGTGAACCTGATGCACATGCAGAACCTGTTGAGCCAGCTATGCCAGAAGCGTCAAGCATTAGTAGAAGAGCTTCGCCTTCAACGTACTTAAAGCAGAATGAAGCGTTTCCTGGTAATCTCTTGCTTTCGTCCTTGCTTCCATTATATAGTGTATATGGAATTTTTTCCATAATTTCTTTAACTAATCTATCTCTTTTATCTCTTAGATAATTATTGTGCTTATCAAAATTGTCATATAATAATTCTATAGCTTTTGCAAGACCGATGATTTCAGCAGTGTTTTCAGTTCCTGCTCTTCTCTTTCTTTCTTGTCCACCACCATGAATTAAATTGTCAATATTAACACCTTTTCTGATGTATAAAGCACCTATGCCTTTTGGTCCATAAAGTTTATGTCCTGATAAACTCATCATGTCAACACCTAAGTCTTGAACGTCTATCCTAACATTACCAACTGCTTGAACAGCGTCTGTATGGAAGAAGACATTGTGCTTATGAGCTATAGCAGCAGCTTCTTTGATTGGCTCAATAGTTCCTATCTCATTATTTGCAAACATTATACTAATAAGTATAGTATCTTCTCTTATAGCGTTTTCAAGCTCTTTAAGATCAATAAAACCGTCTGAATCAACGCTTAGGTATGTTATTTCAAAACCTTCCTTTTCAAGGAATTTGCATGTGTTAAGTATAGCTGGGTGCTCAATCTTTGTTGTAATTATGTGTCTACCTTTGTCCTTGTACTTAAAAGCACATCCCTTTAAAGCCCAGTTGTCTGATTCTGAGCCACAGCTTGTAAAATATATTTCATCTGCCTTGCAGTTAAAGTATGATGCAATCTTGTCTCTTGCTTCTACCACATCCTTCTTTACATCAGTTGCTAGTGAGTAAAGACTTGATGCGTTGAAGTACTTTTCTCCATAATATGGAAGCATAGCATCTATAACTTCTTTTCTAACTCTTGTTGTTGCAGCATTATCCAAATAAATAAAGCCCATCATAATCCCCCTTTTATAAAATCATACAAAAATAAAAAATCCCTATTTTATTTTTATATGTATATGTATGTGATAATAAAATTATTTATGTAATATGATTGGCCTGTAATATGTATATGTTTATATTCAATTGTATTTATATTATATTATATATAATATTTTTTGTCAAGCCGCACGAAATTTTTTTCTCAAGTATAAAAATTTACAATATTAAAAGCCTCAATATATGCTTATAATTATAAATTAATTTATTTTAAGCTTCTGATTCATTATACCCAAATCATTATTTAAAATAACAAAAAAGATGGGCTAGCATAAAATATCTACCCATCTTTCTAATTTATTATTCTTAATAATTTTTATTTCAATTTGCCATCGCTATCTACTTTTCCAAGCACATGTGCTCCTTTTGTATCGAATTTAAATTTAAGATAATCTCCCTCGCTAATCTCTTTGTATAGCTCTTCATCTATCTCATATGGATAAATAGATATATCATCTAAGAAAAGTATAACCATTGTCTTTATTTATAGATGTTCTTGTAAAAGAATCAAACTCATCATGATAATCTGGCGCAGTTTCAGGATTTTTTATTTCATAATAATAGTATAAATAATTTTCGTAAAGAAAATCTCTGCACGAGTCTAAATATTCTTCGACATAGGATTTAACTTGTTCTTTAAAATCTTCTTCGCCCTCAAAGCTAAATAAATCAAATATTCTTTTTGCATCTTCTACGTATATTACTATATATTTTTTATCCATAATTTCCTCCCAAATCAATTTTTTATAATACTTATATATTTTTTGAATTATTTACCCCATATTTCTGATAATATTGATTTATATTCATTCATAAGCTCATTTGTAAATAAATGTTTATGCTCTGAAAATATTTCGTAAAATGAATTGTAATACCAATATTGCTCATTAATATCTTTCTCATTAAAATCATTAAACATATTATTTAGTCCAAATTTATTGTACAAAGACAAAAGATCTCTCATGTTGGCAAGTTTATCAGCAAAAGTTACCATAAGTACATTTTCACCTAATAAAGGAGTTTCATCCGCCTTTTTCAGCTCTTCAATTTGCTTTGTTTTTCTATCTTTCCAAGATAATGATTTATCTTCTGACTCTGCCTTAACTCCTTGAATTACTCTATCTGGAAAATCTTTCAAATCACTTAGTTCATATTCAGTATCTTCTACAAGGTCGTGAAGCCAGCCGATTGCAAGTATTTCTTCATCATCTGTTAGCTTCTTTAGTATATTATTTACTCCAATTAGATGAGTGATAAATGGCTCTCTTGAAGTTTTTCTCTTTTGCTTTGAATGAGCTTTTTCAGCAAGCGCCTTTGCATTTAATTCTATACTACTCACTGGGCACCTCCAAGATTAATCTAAATTATCTTTATTTCTCCACAAATCTTCTAGATAACTTTCTATTAAAGATTCTTGAAGCTCATCACCTTCATAACAAGATTGCGGGAATTCATCAAGTTCATAAATATCATCAATGCTAAGCTCTATGCACTTATCGTTCATATTAGGCTTTAATGTTGCATTATATAGCATAGCGCCAGAGCCAATTTCGTAATCTCTAATCTCAAGTTTTATCTCTTCAATGTCAAAATCTTCAAATATTTTATAGCACTCTTTTGCGAATTTTTCATCTTTATCTGTTAAAAGCCACAAATTTCCTTTAAAGTCGCCTCTTCCATACGCGCCAAAAGATATTGAATTAACGCTTCCAAAGGCTGAAACACTAGCTTGATTCATGCATGAAATTTCACTAAGAACATTTTTAAATCGCTTAGTGAATTCACCCATTTCTTTCTTGTCTTTAATTTCTTTTCCTTTTTTAAATTTTAATACTACTGATCCAAATGCATTTGATATATTTCCCATCTTAATCCTCCTTTGTAAATTGACTTTATTTCCTATACTATTTTTATATAATAAGTCCAGTAAAAAATAAAGCTTTATCATGCATAAAAAACAGAGTGATCTCTCACTCTGCTTTGTAAATTTTATTAACTATTTTAATTTTTCTTTTAGCTTTTCAAGCATGTCTTTACTCATTGTGTCAAGGTCATACTCAGGCTTCCAGCCCCATTCTGCCCTTGCACAGCTATCGTCTAATGAGTTTGGCCATGAATCTGCAATTGCTTGTCTAACTGGGTCAACATTGTATGTCATAGTAAATTCAGGCATGAATTTTTGTATTGACTTTTTAATTTCTTCTGGTTCAAAGCTCATTGCAGCGATGTTAAATGCATTTCTGTGTATTAGTTTTGATCCGTCAGCTTCAATAAGTTGAATTACTGCGTTCAAAGCATCTGGCATATACATCATATCCATGTATGTACCTTCTTTGATGAAGCATTCGTATGAACCTTTTTTAATTGCATCATAATAGATATCAACAGCATAGTCAGTTGTTCCTCCGCCTGGAAGTGTATCGTACGAGATGATGCCAGGGAATCTAACTCCTCTTGTGTCAACACCAAATCTTAAGTGATAGTAATCGCAAAGGTTTTCTCCAGCTACCTTAGTTACACCGTACATAGATGTTGGTCTTTGTAGTGTTGTTTGAGGTGTTTTATCCTTTGGTGTATCTGGTCCAAAGCAAGCGATTGAACTTGGTGTAAATACTTGACATTCATTTTCTCTAGCAACTTCAAGAACGTTGAATAAACCGCCCATGTTTATTTGCCAGCACTTTTGTGGCACTTTTTCACCAACTGCTGAAAGAAGTGCTGCTAAGTGAACTATAGTGTTTACTTTGTATTTATCGGCTACTTCTTTAATTCTATTGCCATCTGTAACGTCGATTAATTCGAATGGACCTGCATCGATGATGTCTTTTCTTTCAGGTAATTCTCTAACATCTGATACAATAACATTGTGGTCGCCATATTCTTTTCTAAATCTCTTTACAAGTTCAGAACCGATTTGTCCTAAAGCTCCAGTAACTAATACTTTTCTCATTTCTTCCTCCTATTTGTATGCAATTGCTTCTATTTCGATAAGCCCATTCTTAGGTAGAGTTGATACCTCTACGCAAGATCTTGCAGGTTTATGACTTGAGAAGTATTTTTCGTAAACGCCATTAACTTTTGAAAAATCTTTCATATCTTTTACAAAGATAGTTGTCTTAACTACATCTTCTAATGTAAAGCCAGCTTCGTTTAGAATTGCTTCAACATTTTTAATTGATTGTTCAGTAGCTTTTTCAATATCATCAGAGATTAATTCTCCTGTTTCAGGATTTATTGGTAATTGTCCTGATGTGAAACAAAATCTTTCAAAAGCAATCGCTTGAGAATATGGTCCTACAGCACCTGGTGCTTTTTTAGTGTCTACAGTTTTTAGACTCATGGTTATTCCTCACTTTCTATTTCTAAATTTTTCCATAATCTTTCAAGATTATAGTACTCTCTGTCATCACTTAAAAATATGTGAACGATTATGTCTTCATAATCCATAATTATCCAATTGCTTGTTACCTTTCCTTCAACGCGTCTTGGCAAAATTCCTTGCACAGCAAGTTTTTCGTCTACCTCGTCCATGATTGACTCAGCTTGTGATTTATTATTGGCTGAACAGATTACAAAATAATCAGCAATAGAGCTTTTTTCTCCTATAAATATAGTATCAATATCAAAGCCCTTCTTAGCTTCAATTGCATTTTGAATTATTTCTAATTTCTCTTTAATTTCCAAAAATTATTCTCCTTTCAATTCCAATAATAAAGAATTTCTTGTTTTTAATGATTGTGGATGAACATATAAACCCTCTTCTAATAAATAGCATAGGTTATAGTTAACTGCTTCATACGCCGCTTTTGATAGGCCTTCATATTTAAACTCTCTAAGCTTTTCAGCCATAGCATAAGTCCTTAAAGGTTCTGCAAAATCTGCGTAAAACACAATTTTTTCTAAATCGCTCATATTTTCTCTTCCAAGAGCGTGATTTTTTATTGCTAAAAGTATTTCCTCATCTTTTATTCCGTACTCATCTCTTGCTATATAGTATCCAAGTAAAGCATGAAGTACTTTTATTGTGTGACTTAAATCACCACTAATTATTATATCAAATTCTTTTGCCTTTTGCAATATCTTATCAGTATCTTTATATTTTGCACAGTCGTGTAAAAGTCCTGCAACCCTTGCTTTTTCTTCATCTACGCCGTAATATTTTGCAAGTTCAACAGAAAAATTCATAACTGATAAAGAATGCTCATACCTTGACTCTTTTACTTCACTTTTAAGTTTTTCTTTAAACTTTTCAATATCATACATATAAGTTCTCATCCTTTATAAACTTTTCTACCTCATCAGTGACAAGATATTTAATTGACTTTCCTTCTTTAATCATCTCGCGTATCATGCTTGATGATATCTCTACTCTTTTGTTATTTAATACTTTTATATCTGCTCCATACTTTTCTTTGTACTCATTAATCTTCATCTCAATGGCCTCATCTTCGTCATCTCTTCTTAGTACTAGTATTTTATATTTTTTAAGTATTTCATCTATTTTGTACCACCAATCAAGATTCATAAGACTGTCTGAGCCTATAAGTATAGTGATGTCATCATCACTAAGCTTTGAAATTTTTTGAAGTATTAAATAAAGTTTGCCCTCTAAGTTATATTTTTTCTCTATGCTTGAGTAGGCAAATTTATCATTATCCTTTATCGCCATCTTTAACATTTTAAGTCTTGTATCAAAATCAAGTGTATCCTTATAATATGGATTCATAGTTGGGATAAAGACTACTTTGTCAAAGCCCTCTTCATTGATTGAGTTTTCAGCCAAGATTAAATGTCCATTGTGAATGGGATTAAATGTGCCGCCAAAAATAAGTATCTTATTTTTCATCTTGTAAAAGTCTAGGTCTTTTTAATGACTCTCTATAAATTACAAATATTGAGCCAATTTGTTGAACAAATTCACAGTTTAACTCTTCCATAAGAAAAGCTTGTGCTTCTTTAACATCTTCTGATGAATTATTTAAAACTCTAATTTTAACAATTTCATTCTTTTCTAAATAATCATCGATTTGATTGATAAATTCAGCCGAAATACCATCCTTACCTATTTGAAATGTTGCTTTTAAATTTTGTGCGATTGATTTTAATTTTGCTCTTTCTTTTCCTGTCATAATATCACCTAACTATAATAATCAAACTCAAAGCCGCATACATCGACTGTATCTGAGTCTTCTAGTCCAAGCTCTCTAAGTTCATCCATGATGCCTTCTTTTTCAAGGAATCTTTGGAAATATCTTAGCGAATCTATATTATCTGCATAAACGCCAGCTAAAACGTTTTCTACCTTAGTTCCTTCAACGAAATAAATGCCATTTGATTTATATACATGAACTGGAATATCTGTATCTTCTTTAATGTATACAGTATCATCAAATGTTTCGTTAACATTTCTTGGCATGTCTTTAATGATGTCATATAGCTTATACTTAAGCATCTCAACGCCTTCAAGTGTTGCGCTGCTTGTAATAACGCTATCGTAGCCCATCTGTTTAAACTCATTTTGAAGCTTTTCTAGCTCTTCTTTTTCATAAACTAAATCAGCCTTATTTAATACGACTAATTGCTTTTTATCTTTTAATTTTTCATTATATGAAAATAATTCTTCATTTATCTTTTTAAAATCTTCAATCGGATTTTCTCTTTCAGATCTTGATGCATCAACGACGTGAGCAAGTACGTTAGTCCTTTCTATATGCTTTAAAAAGCTATGGCCAAGTCCAAGTCCTTCGTGTGCGCCCTCAATAAGTCCTGGGATGTCGGCTGCAACAAAGCTGTTGTTATCCTTTGTTGTAACTACTCCAAGATTTGGCTCAAGTGTTGTAAAGTGATAGTTAGCAATCTTTGGTTTTGCTCTTGAAATCACCGATAAAAGTGACGATTTACCTACGTTTGGGTAGCCTATGAAGCCAACGTCTGCTATAAGCTTTAACTCAAGTATTACTTTTATCTCTTCACCTTTTTTACCTGGCTCTGCAAATGTTGGTGCCTGCCTTACAGAGTTTTTGAATTTCGCATTACCTCTGCCGCCTCTGCCGCCTTTAGCTATGATGACTTCGTCGCCATCATTTTTTAAGTCCATAATAAGTCCCTTTGAATTAAACTCCTTAACAAGTGTTCCAACAGGAACCTTAAGTATCATGTCCTCGCCATCTTTACCATATTGCAATTTATTCTTGCCGTTTTCGCCATTATCAGCCTTAAATATTCTTTTATGTTTAAAATCTATAAGCGTTCTCATATTTGAGTCAGCTTTTAAAATTATGGATGCTCCCTTGCCTCCATCGCCACCGTATGGTCCTCCAGCAGGTTCAAACTTTTCTCTTCTCCAGCCAACCATGCCGTCGCCGCCCTTGCCAGCTTTTAGTTCTAAAACTACCATGTCTAACACATTATCACCACCTTAAAAAAAGGAACCGTGTACCGGTTCCTTCAAACTATGCTAAAACTTCTTTTGGATATACACTTACTTGTTTTCTTTTCTTGTCTTTTCTTTCGAATTTAACAACGCCATCAATCATAGCAAAAAGTGTATCGTCTTTTCCTCTACCGACATTATTACCGGGATGAATCTTTGTTCCTCTTTGTCTTACTAGAATGTTACCTGATAGAACGAATTGGCCGTCTCCACGCTTTGTTCCAAGCATTTTTGGCTTACTATCTCTACCGTTTTTTGAAGAACCAAGTCCCTTTTTAGAGGAGAATAATTGTAAATTAATTTTTAACATTTCTTTACCTCCTTCACATATAAAGCTACTCTATCAGAGTATTCCTTATATATATTTTTAACGCTTAGTAATAAAGACCTAAGTAGTATCTGACTTATGTAGTCCTTGTCAGGATCATCTGTCTTATACTTAAAATTTAATTTAACCTCGTCTTTATCTTCATCTTCATAAATTTCCACGAAATATTCTTCGTTTTCATTTAATCCTGCTATTTCTTCTAAAGAATTGACTGTCGATATTGAAAGTGCTGAAAGACTCGCACAAACTATGCCATCTTCATGTGCGTAATTTGCATGTCCATCAAATTCAAATTCTAATATCTTGCCATCCTTTTCGAAAAAAGTTACTGTAGTCATAACTAAGCTTCGATCTTAGTTACTTCTAGTCTTGTAAATGGTTGTCTGTGACCTTTTTTCTTTCTTTCGTTCTTTTTAGGTTTATATTTGAAAACGATAATCTTTTTAGATTTACCTTGTTTCAAAACTTTGCAAGTAACCTTAGCACCTTCAACGTAAGGTTTACCTACTTTGTTATCCCCATCATTAGAGACGAAAAGCACATTTTCTAAGCTAATTTCGTCGCCTTCGTTAGCTTCTAACTTTTCTACGTGGATTACATCGTTTTCTTTAACCATGTATTGCTTTCCACCTGTTTCTACTATTGCGTACAAGTCTAATACCTCCTCTAATTTAGTCTCGCCATTATTGGTGATTAACTTAAAACCAATTCTGTGCGGTTTACCTAACTATTATATCAGAAATGATGAAAATGTCAAGCTTTTTTTCAATATTTTTTATATTTTAGCTTTTTTTCTTCTCAATCACTTCTTCGAAGCCGCAATTTGGGCACGTAATAACGTTTTCTTTGCTTTTTCTTTTTATTGTTCTATACTTTCCACACTTAGGACATGGTTTTGAATAAACTTCATCAAAGGTAGCAAAATCACAGTTTGGATAGTTTGAGCAGCCATAAAAAATTCTGCCTGTCTTTGATTTTTTCTTTATAATGTCGTGACCGCACTTAGGGCACACAGCTCCAGTCTTTTCAACGATTGCTTCTGTGTATTTGCACTCAGGAAAACCTGAGCAGCCAAGGAACTTGCCATACCTCGATCTCTTTATAAGCATAGGTCTTCCGCATAATTTACATTTTACGTCGCTCACTTCGTCTTTAAGTTCATAATCTTTAGCTTCTTTTTCAGCTTTTTCTACATCTTTGATAAAATCTTTATAAAAACTAGCTATAACGTCCTTCCACTCAAGCTTGCCAACTGATATATCATCAAGTTTGCTCTCAAGATAAGCAGTAAATTTTGCATCGACTATAGACTTGAAGTTATCTTCCAAAAGTTTTGTTACTGATATACCAAGTTCAGTCGGTATAAACATTTTCTTCTCTATCTCGATATAATTACGATTAATTAGCGTAGATATAGTTGGTGAGTAAGTACTTGGTCTACCTATACCAAGCTCTTCAAGTGCCTTTATCAAAGTTGCTTCTGTATAATAACTCTTAGGCTGAGTAAATTTTTTCTCGCCTTCAATTTTTTCTAAATCAACTTTATCATTTGCTTTAAGCTTGACATCTTTTTTCTCGTCAAATTTTTCATAAGAAGATACTTTTAAGAAACCATCAAATTTTAAGCTCTTATAATTTGCTCTAAATATATATTTACCTGAGGCAAAATCTATTGTCAAGGTATCAAATTTTGCGCTCGCCATTTGTGTCATTAGAAATCTTTGCCAGATTAATCTATAAAGTTTTAATTCATCTTGTGATAAATATTTTGAAATTTCGCTCGGATTTATATTTATATTAACAGGTCTAATTGCTTCATGCGCGTCTTGTGCGTTTTTTGACTGCTTATGTGCATAATTATTCTTCTTGTAATATTCTTTGCCAAATTTACTAATTATATAGCTTTGAGCAGCGCCGCATGCCTCGTCAGAAAGCCTTGTTGAGTCTGTTCTCATGTATGTGATAAGACCAGTTTGCGAGCCCTTGCCTATGTTTATACCTTCATAAAGGCTTTGAGCGACCTTCATTGTTTTTGATGAAGAGAAATTTAATATCCTCGATGCATCTTGTTGAAGCGTACTTGTTGTATATGGCGGACTTGGCATTCTTGATGAAAGAGATTTTTTAACGCTTTCACAAATGTGTTCAGAAGCCTTTATCTCTTTAACTATGGCATTCTTTTCTTTTACGTTATGAACATCAAGTTTATTAACTTTGCCATTGCCATCCATTGTGCCTACAAATTTTGCTTCGTACTCTTCATTTCCATGCTTATATAAAGCTTTTAAGTTCCAGTATTCTTCATGAACAAAGGCATCTATTTCTCTTTTTCTGTCAACAATAAGTTTAAGCGCACTCGATTGCACTCTACCTGCTGATAAGCCAGATCTTATCTTCTTCCAAAGGATAGGGCTTATCTTGTAACCAACAATTCTATCTAGAACTCTTCTTGCTTGCTGAGCATCAACTAAGTCCATGTCAATGCTTCTAGGCTCAATTATAGCCTTAGTTACAGCATTTTTTGTTATTTCGTGAAACTCAATTCTATCAAGATCTTTAAGATCTATACCCAATATGTAGGCTAAGTGATAGCTAATTGCCTCTCCCTCTCTATCGGGGTCGGTTGCAAGATAAACTCTATCAGCTTTTTTAGCTAGATCTTTAAGCTCATTAATAACAGGTCCTTTTCCTCGTATATTAATATATTCTGGTTCAAAATTATTTTCTACATCAATCGCAAACCTACTTTTAGGTAGGTCTCTTAAATGTCCCTTCGAAGCTATAATCTTATAAGTCTTTGGCAAAAACTTAGATATGGTCTTTGCCTTCGTTGGGGACTCAACTATAATTAAATCCATCTTTCATCACCTTCTGTTCGCATAGTATGTTCTTTGTCCTTGACTTGTTATTACTCCCTTTAGCTCAAGTATAGTTAGTAGAGCCGATAAGGATGCGCTATCAAGTCCTGCTTTTGCGAGTATTATCTCATAATTTACATCGCCATTTTTTATTATATCATAAACTTTTCTTTCATCTTCACTTAAATCTAAATTTTCTTTGTTCATGCTAATGGAATTGTCCACAAGACCACTAGTTTCAATTAGGTCATCTGCATTTGTGTATATGCCTGCTCCATCCCTAATAAGCATGTTGCAACCCTCACTATTAGCCGAGAAAATGTTTCCTGGCACAGCATAAACATCTCTTCCTTGTTCAAGAGCAAGTCTCGCTGTAATTAGTGAGCCGCTTCTTTTTTGCGCTTCGACAACTATAACTAATCTTGATAAAGCGCTTATAATTCTATTTCTAACTGGAAAATTAAATTTAAGCGGCTGCTCACCAAGAGGAAACTCTGAGATGACTGCTCCGTGATCAGCAATTTCAGAATAAAGTCTTTCATTTCTCCTTGGATATATCTGGTCAATGCCATTGCCAATGACGGCTATAGTTCTGTTAGCATTCTCAAGGGCTGTTTGATGAGCGATTGAGTCAATGCCAAGCGCAAGACCTGATATTATACAAATCTTTTTCATAGATAAATCTCGAGCAATCTCTTTACAAGCGAGCTGACCATAGCTTGTGGATTTTCTTGCGCCGACTATGGCTACTGAGTTTGAGTCGTCATCTATAATCTTTCCTTTGTAAAACAATAAATATGGTGGATCATCTATAAAAAGTAATCTGCTTGGAAAATCTTTATCGAGAAAAGTCATAAAATCAGCGTCAATCTTATCAAGCTTTTCCTTGATTCTATATACTATAGCTTCTTTATCATCATTAAGAATTTTATTTATAATATTATCAGAAAATAAATTTAACTTTTTTAATGAAGCTCTATCCATATTCATAATATTAGTTAGCTCAATATTTAGATCAAACAAACTAAATACTGCGGCTCTATCAGCGTAAATGCTGTTTAAATACAAAAGTATATCTCTAGTATCCATCTTATCTCCAGTATTTTTTATCTAAAGTTCTGTATTGAATTGCTTCAAGCACATGCTTTTCTAAAACTAAGTCGCTGTCAGCTAAATCGGCTATAGTTCTAGCAAGTTTAAGTATTTTATTATAGCTTCTAGCGCTAAAATTAAATTTCTTAAAAGCAAATTCCATAATTTCTTGAGCTTTTTCATCAAGTTTGATATATTTTTTAATCATTTTATTTGTTAGCTCTGAATTTGAAATGATTCCTTCGTTTTTATATCTTTCAAGCTGTCTTTTTCTTGCCCTGTTAACCCTCTTTCGAATAGTTTCAGATGATTCGCACTCAGTTTTTGAGCTTAGTTCATCGTATTTAACAGGTTTTACTTCGATATGAATATCTATTCTATCAAGTAAGGGGCTAGAAATTTTACCTAAATATCTATCGATTTGACTTTGAGTGCAAGTGCATTGATGAGTTTCATCGCCATAGTAACCACATGGACATGGATTCATTGAAGCAACAAACATAAACTTGGATGGATATTTAAAAGTTGCGTTAACACGTGAAACTGTTACTTCGCCATCTTCAATCGGCTGTCTTAATACTTCTAAAACTTTTCTAGGAAATTCTGGCAACTCATCTAAGAATAAAACGCCGTGATGTGCAAGTGAGACCTCGCCTGGTTTTGGTATTCTTCCTCCGCCTATCAAGGCAACATCTGATGATGTGTGATGAGGTGACCTAAACGGTCTTCTCTTTACAAGACCTTCGTCTTTTAATAAGCCTGATATAGAGTAAATTTTAGTAATCTCTATAGCTTCTTCAAAAGTTAAATCAGGTAGTATTGTTGCAAGTCTTCTTGCAGCCATGGTCTTACCTGAACCTGGTGGGCCTATGATAAGCATATTGTGTCCACCAGCGGCAGCTATCTCCATCGCTCTCTTAAGGCCTTCTTGACCCTTCATATCTGAAAAATCTACACTATCATCAACTGTATTTATAATTTCTTCTTCTTCATTCTTATAAGGCTCTATCACAGCTTGACCATTAAGATAGTCAACCACTTCCCTTAAATTTTTCACAGGAATTATCTCTATATCTTCAACTATTGCGCATTCTTTTTTATTAGCATCAGGTACTATACATTTTTTAACATTCAAATCGCGCATAGATATAAGCATTGGTAGAGCACCTTGAACAGAATTTACTGTGCCATCAAGAGCAAGCTCACCTATAATGACCATATCATCTGTATCTTGATTGTCAATATCACCATTAGCAAGTAAAATACCTACGGCGATGGCAAGGTCCATCTGAGAACCCTCTTTCTTTTCATTAGCTGGCGCTAAATTGATGGTAATCCTCTTGATTGGAAACTCTATATCTGAGTTTTTTACTGCCGTTCTAACTCTTTCTTTGGACTCTTTTATTGCGGTATCAGCAAGTCCAACGATATTAAATTGTGGTAAGCCACTTGATAAGTCGCTCTCAACATTAATTATCCTTGCGTTCAAGCCTTGTAAAACACAAGTATTTACTTTAGAATACATCTTCAATCTCCTATCCAAAATGCGTTTTTAATATGCTTTATTTTATTCGTAGAAAAATTTACTTCAATAACATCAAATCTTGGCTGATAATTTAAGTTTTGATGCTCATACAAATAATACTCGGCAGTTTTGATTATCTTCTTTTGCTTGGATTTAGTAACTGCCTCCATGGGCCTACCGTAGTCCATCTTGTTTCTTGCCTTAACTTCAACAAAAATTAGATACTCATCGTCTCTTGCAATTATGTCAATCTCGCCATCTCTTACTTGATAGTTTTGATCGAGTATAAAGTAGCCTTCATTTTGAAGAAATTCTTTAGCCTCTTCTTCGCCAAATCTCCCTTTTTTTCTATTGTCTTTTCTATTAAAATTATTTTGCATCATTATTACCCAAAAGATTTCTCAAAAAAGTTTTTCTATGTAGCGGCGTTGGACCGTATTTTAAAATGGCCTCTCTATGCTTTTTAGTGCCATAGCCCTTATTATTCTCAAGGTCATACTCTGGATACTTCTGTGCTAAATAAGTAATCTCAGCGTCTCTTAAAACTTTTGCAACAATACTTGCCGCAGCTATAGTAAATACAGTAGCATCGCCATGGACAATAGCTCTTTGCTCTATATCTACCTTAATTTTTTCTGCGTCAATCAAAATTATATCAGGCGTAACTTTATTATTCATCTTGTCATGAAAATCCTCTACTGCCCTTTGCATAGCTAGATGAGTTGCTTCTTTGATGTTTATTTCATCAATTTCCTCAGGACTCGCCTTGCCAATACCAATGCCGATAGCATTTTTAACAAGCTCTTTATAAAGTTTTTCTCTCTTTTTTTGACTGAGTTTTTTAGAATCATTAACTTCTTCCATAAAAAAGTCCTTGTCAAAAGCTATGGCGCAAGCAAGTACATCTCCAAAAAAGGGGCCTCTACCTACTTCATCTATGCCTAGTACAATTTTGTGACCTTCATCAAAAAGTTTGTTTTCATAATCTTTATTCATCTAATGGCTCCTCAAGCGAAATTCTTCCTAAAAGTCCATTTCTAAACTCATCTACTAATATATTTATGGCTTTGTATACATCAAGTTCATTGCCCTTAAGTATAAAGCCTCTGTTTTTCGCTATCTCTTCAAGTATTTCAAGCTCTGTAGCGTCTTCATTCACCTTGTATCTCGCATTAAGCGCACCGCTATAATGCTCTTTTAGAAATTTAATTAAAGCGATGGCTATATCGTCTTTATTAAGTATCTCATCTTTGATTGAGCCGATGAAGGCAAGGTTCAAGCCTATCTCTTGGCTTTCGAATTTTGGCCATAAAACGCCTGGTGTATCCAGCAGCATAAAGTCATTATCTACCTTGATCCATTGATTTTTCTTCGTTACACCTGGTTTATTGCCTGTCTTTAGGCTCTTTCTATTGTTCATTAAATTAATAAAAGTAGACTTGCCAACATTTGGTATACCGACAACCATGGCCTTGATAGGTCCGAAGTGCTCTCTTTGTTTATGCTCCTCATGATATTTATCAACCTCCTTGCGCGATAAGTCAATAATTTTCTTCACGTTTGATTTATTTTTCGCGTTAAACTCAATGCACTTTGCGTCCTTAAAATGAGCTATCCACTTCTTATTCACTTTATCGTCTGCTAAGTCAGCTTTATTTAATAATATTATTTTAGCTTTATTTTCTGTAATTTCTTTAATTATTGGGTTAGTGCTCGACATAGGCGCTCTTGCATCTATTAGCTCTATAACTATATCGACTAACTTTGACATCTCTAGTAAAGACTCTCTGGTCTTTTTCATGTGTCCAGGGTACCAATTTATGTTCATAACATACACCTTCCTAACTATCTTCTATATTATCACAAAAAATAGTCAATGTAAATAAATATTGCAAAGAAAAAAGACACTCTTCATATAGAATGTCTTTAACTTAATTAAAATGATTGTTTTTCTTTAACTTTAGCAGACTTACCAACTCTGTCTCTTAAGTAATAAAGTTTAGCTCTTCTAACTCTACCTTTTCTTACAAGAACGATTTTGTCAATTCTTGGAGAGTGTAGTAAGAATGTTCTTTCAACACCAATACCATAAGACAATCTTCTTACTGTAAATGTTTCTTTAGCTCCGCCGTTTTGTCTCTTAATTACAGTACCTTCGTACACTTGGATTCTTTCACGTGTACCTTCTACAACTTTATAGTGTACTTGAATAGTATCACCTACATGAAATTGAGGAATGTTGTCTTTTAATTGTTGTGCTTCAAGCATCTTTATATAGTCCATCTTAGTCCTCCTTCTTTAGTTTATTTAAAATTTCTCTCAAATTTTTCATTTCCTTTTTATCTAGCTTAGCAAAATCAAGTAAATCTATCCTGTTTCTAACAGTTGCCTTAAATGACTCAATGAGTCTAAAGTCATCAACATCTTGATGGTTTCCGCTAAGTAATACTTCTGGAACCTTGTCCCCGTCCAAATCATAAGGTCTGGTATACTGAGGATATTCTAAAAAATTTGACATGTGAGTTTCGTCTGAATACGAATCTTCTTTTATTACTGAATCAACTAACCTCGATATAGTATCTATGATTACCATAGCGGGTAGTTCACCACCAGTCAATACATAATCCCCAATAGATAGCTCTTCATCGACATAGTTTTTGATGATCCTCTCATCTAAACCTTCGTAGTGCCCACAAAGAATTGTTATCTCGTCAAGTTTTGAATATTCTTTAGCCAAGTCTTGATTGAATAATTTGCCCTTTGGTGAAAGATAGATAAGCCTTTTTGGCTTAATGTCTTCTAAGCAGTTCTTAAGAACATCAGCTCTTAAAAGCATGCCGCTGCCGCCGCCATAAGGGTAATCATCAACTTTATTGTGCTTGTCCTTAGAATAATCTCTAAAATTAATAAGATTGATCTCTATAAGTTCATTATCTATAGCTCTTTTGATTATACTAAAATCAGTAAGTGCTGTAAACATCTCAGGAAATAGCGTTAAGACGTTAAACTTTATCATAAGATACCTTCTATGAGTTTGACTTTGATCTTTTTATTTTTCAAGTCAAGTTCTTTGATAAAGGCTTTAACAAAAGGAATAAGTGCTTCCTTTCCGTCATGATCAATAACAAGCACATGATTTGCGCCAGTTTCCATGACATCTTTAACAGTGCCAATAAATTCGTTAGCCTCACTATATACTTCCATGGCTATAAGCTCATGAATATAGTACTCGCCTTCATTTAGTGAAGGCATTTGGGCTTTATCAATAAAAGTATCCTTATCAATAAGTCTTTTGACATCATCAATATAATCAAAGCCCTTTAACTTAAGTACAATAAATTTTGAAGCTATCTTTTGACTTATAATCTCAAGCTCTTCTCCATCGACATAGATTTTTTTGTACTCTTTGAAACCATTTAAATCATCTGTGTATGGAAAGATTTTTACCTCTCCATTTAAGCCATGGCTAGAGACAATCTTTGCTATCTTAATAAGATCCAAGATTTATTCCCTTATTTCTAAATTAATTCTTCTTGAGTCTTTAAGAGTAGCTCCAGCAATAAGTCTGATTGCTTTAACAACCTTACCGCCTTTACCAATAACTCTGCCTATATCATCTGGATTTACATATAGATCAATGTTGACCTCGTTTGCTGATTCATTAACTGTAACTTTAACATCGTCTTTGTTATCAACAATAGATTTTGCTAAAAATTCAACTAATTCTTTCATATTAACCCCCACATCCTAAGCTTCTGCAGCTTCTGTTTCTTCTGTTGCTTCAGCTTTCTTAGCAGTTTTTGCTGTTATATCATATCCTTGAGATTTGAATAATCTTTGAACTGTTTCACTTGCTTTAGCTCCATTTGCTATCCATTGTTCAGCCTTTTCTTGATCAAATTTAATTGTCTTTGGCTCAGTTAATGGGTCATAATAACCAAGTTGTTCGATGAACTTGCCATCTCTAGCTCTTCTTGAATCAGCTACAACGATTCTGTAAAATGGATTCTTTTTTGATCCCATTCTTTTTAAACGAATTTTTACCACAATCTCACCTCCTTAAAATTATATATTAAATGGAAAATTGAATTTTCCTTTTCTTTTCATAGACTTTTCCATGCTACCAAAGCGTTTCATCATCTTCTTTGTATCTTCGAATTGCTTTAGAAGCTTGTTAACATCATTAGTTGTCGTGCCACTTCCCAGTGCAATTCTCTTTTTTCTTGAAGCATTGATTATATTTGGAGTCATTCTCTCCTTCATAGTCATACTTCTGATGATGGCTTCAACTCTGCCTATATCTTTATCACTTACATTAATGCCCTTTAAGGCTTTTGAATTCATTCCTGGTATCATTTGAAGTATATTTTCAATTGGTCCTAGGTTTCTCATCTGAGCTATTTGACCTAGGAAGTCATCAAGAGTAAATGTTTCTTCCCTTAGTTTTTTCTCTAGCTCCATAGCCTTCTTTTGGTCAATATTGCTTTGTGCTTTCTCAATAAGAGTAAGTACGTCTCCCATACCAAGTATCTTTGAAACTAATCTGTCTGGATGAAACTCTTCAAGCTCATCCATCTTTTCGCCCATACCAACATATTTGATTGGTTTATCAGTTACGGCTCTAATTGAAAGTGCCGCACCGCCTCTAGCGTCGCCATCTAGTTTTGTTAAGATAACACCAGTTATGCCAAGTGCATCATCAAATGATTTAGCAACGTTTACTGCGTCTTGTCCTGTCATTGAGTCAAGTACAAGAAGTATTTCTGATGGATCAAGATTTTCTTTTAAACCTTTTAGCTCATCCATAAGTACTTCGTCTATGTGTAAACGTCCTGCTGTATCGACTATAACTATGTCGTTACCATTCTTCTTAGCGTGCTCTATAGCGCTTTTAGCTATATCTAGCGGCTTTATTTTATCTCCCATAGAAAATACTGGCACGTCAACTGACTTACCAACTACTTCTAGCTGTTTAATAGCTGCTGGTCTATAGACGTCACAAGCAACTAAAAGTGGTCTTCTGCCTTTCTTTCTAAGGTTTATGGCAAGTTTACCAGTTGTTGTTGTCTTACCTGCACCTTGAAGACCGCACATCAAGATAATGCTTGGATTTTTGCTAAGATTTAAGCCTTCCTTTGTCTTGCCCATAAGATTGATTAATTCTTCATTAACTATCTTAATAACTTGTTGACCAGGAGTTAAGCTCTCCATAACTTCTGAACCAATGGCTCTTGTTTTTAAATTATCTATAAATTTTTTAACTACTTTATAATTAACGTCTGCTTCTAAAAGGGCTAGCTTTACTTCTCTAAGTGCTGCGTCAACATCCTTTTCACTAAGTCTGCCCTTGCCCCTTAAGCCATCTAATGTTTTTTGTAGTTTTTCTGATAAGCTCTCGAATATCATTCTTGCTCCTTTTACATCTCTTTTATAATCTCTTCAGCTTCTTTAATTCTTCCTTTAATTTCATCTATATCGTCACAGCTTGAAAGACCTTTAAAAATAATTTCTAATTTTTCTTTATCCTCTTTTTTCTTTTCAAACTTTTCTATAAGCTTAAGTGCATCCTCAAAAGACTTCAATTTGTCTATAGCTCTTTTAATGTTAAGGCTCACCGCTTGTCTAGATATTGAAAGAAGTTCAGCTATCTCTGTTAATGAGTAGTCTTCGTTGTAGTAGTAATCAACTGATTTTGACTCACTCTCTGTTAAGAGGCTTCCATAAAAATCTAATAGCCTTCCGATATATATATAATCATCTAATACTTTCATTTTATCTTTTTCCTTATAAAATTCGTTTCTTTCTTAGTGCTATCACATAAAAAACTGTCAAGCTATTTACTTGACAGTTAATATAATACTATATAGATTGACTTTTGTCAATACTTTTTTTAAAATTATTTAAATATTTTTAAAATAATGCTTCAACGAAGTCATCCACGTTAAACGCTTGAAGGTCTTCAATTTTTTCTCCGACACCTATAATCTTAACTGGCAAGTGTAATTCACTTTCAAGCGCGATGATTACGCCCCCCTTTGCAGTTCCATCAAGTTTAGTAACACAAACGCCTGTTATATCACTTGTTTCTTTAAATGATTTTGCTTGAATGATTGCGTTTTGACCAGTTGTCGCATCAAGAACCAATAAATTCTCTTTAACTGCGTTTGGAAATTCTCTATCGATAACTCTTTTAATTTTATTAAGCTCGTTCATTAGGTTTTGCTTGTTATGAAGCCTGCCTGCTGTGTCGCAGATAAGTATATCAGTCTTTCTCGCCTTAGCCGCCATGATTGCATCAAAAATAACGCTTGCTGGGTCAGCTGACTCTTCATGAGCAATGATATCAACGTTTGCTCTATTGGCCCACTCTTTAAGCTGTTCAATGGCAGCTGCTCTAAATGTATCTGCAGCGGCGATTAAAACACTTTTACCCTCTTGTCTAAATTGGTAGCTAAGCTTGCCTATGGTAGTCGTCTTGCCAACACCATTGACCCCAACAACTAAAAGTATGGCTGGCGATGGCTCAAGCTTTAGATCTCTCGTTGTAATATTGTCATTCATTATCCTTTTTATTTCATCTTTAAGTAAAGGAAGAGCATCTTTTCTATCTAGAACATTTTCTCTAACGATTCTTTCTTTTAGATTATCGATAATATTCATAACAGTTTCAACGCCAATGTCTGATGTGACTAAAACTTCTTCAAGCTCATCATAAAAATCATCATTAATGTCAGTTCCTTTGAATACTGTTTGAAGCTTATAATTTAGATTTTGTCTTGTCTTTTCAAGTCCAGAAAACATTCTTTTAAAGAAAGATGTTTTTTCTTCTTTGACCTCTTCGGGCTTTTCTTGTACTTTTTCTTCATTACCTTGATTTTGATTAATGCTTTGCGCATCTTGATTGAAATTTATTTTTTCATTTTCATGTGCATCTTCGTTTATTTGCGCCGCATCAGCATCTTCTGTCAATATATCAATTTTTTCTTCTTGAACTTTTTTATCTTCATCTTTATTTTTCTTTTTAAACCAGTTAAACATATTTCACCTCTTAAGTTAATTTCATCGAAAGTATCGAGCTTATACCCTTTTCTTTCATAGTAATTCCGTATATAGCGTCCGATATCTCCATAGTTACCTTTCTATGAGTAATAAGGATAAATTGTGTTTCGTCCTTAATCCTGTCAAGGTAGGCCGTGTACTTACTTATGTTGGCATCATCAAGAGCCGCGTCTATCTCATCAAGTATACAGAATGGCGATGGCTTTGATTTTAGTACCGCGAATAATAGTGCTATCGCCGTTAATGTCTTCTCTCCACCTGATAGTAGGCTTAGTGATTGCATGCTCTTTCCTGGTGGACGTGCCTCTATCTCAATACCTGAGTTAAGTATGTCATTTTCATCGCTTATATATATTTTCGCTTCACCGCCACCAAATAAGTTTTGGAATATTTCTGAGAAATATCCTTGAATGATATTGAAATTATCTTTAAATTTTATCTTGATAGTTTCATCGATATCATCAATTATATTTAGTAGGTCCTCTTTAGAATCTTGCATGTCATCATATTGCTTTCTTAAGAACTCTAATCTTGTTAATGTATCTTCATACTCTTTTATAGATGATAACGATACATCGCCAAGTGCATCAATCTTTTCTTGAAGCTCTTTTAAATCTTTTGTACTAGCCTTAACAAGACTTTCTTTATCAATATTTTCAACATTTATAAAATAATCATTTGATAACTTTTCTTTGATGTTATCCTTCATTACTTCGTTACGAGCAAGTAGGACCTCATTTTTGTTAATCTCATCTTTGATGGCGATTATGCCCTCTTGACAAGCCTTAATTTCATTTTGCAAATCAAAAATCTTGGATAAAACCTTTTCTTTTTCATCTGTCTTTTGATTGATCTTGTCAATGTATTCTTGCTCAAGCTCTTCATTTTTCTTCAAGAAGTCCATGATGCTAGTATTTTCATTCTCAAGTGCTTCTTTATTTTGGTTTAGTTCTTTATAGTCATTTGCAAGGCTTTCTTTTATATCATTTGATCTAGCAATATATTCTTCAGAAAAAGCGATATCTTCAACCGTTTTTTCAAGCTTTAGCTCTAAAGTAGATTTTTCTACGCTTATTTGAAGAAGCTTTTCATTTCGTCTCTCTTTTTCTTCTTCAAAGCCCTTAATAAGTTCTTTTTCTTGCTCTATCTTCTTCTCGTGCTCTTCTTTTTCTTTATTAAGCGCATCTAAATCATTATTTCCTTGACTAATGTGTTCATCAAGCGCTTCAAATGACTTATTTATTTCTTCAACTTGAGTTTTTGCTTCGCTTATATCTCTTTGAGCAAAAGTAATATTTATCTCAAGTGAATTAATTTCTTTTTTAGCTGTATTTATCTTTTCATTGATACTTAATATATCTTCATTTAGCTTGTCATAAGAGATTTTTTCTGATTTAATCTCTTCTTCCTTATTAATAAGAAGCTTTTTGGCATCTTCTAGAGCATTTTTCTTCTCATTTATCTCATCCATTAGTTTATTAAGCATGTGTTTACGCGAAATAAATGAAGATTTAACTTGGCTACCGCCAACTATTGATCCAGATGAATTAATTATCTGTCCATCCAAACTAACATATCTATATTGCTTATGAGCTTTCGATATTCTAAGTGCAGCGTCAAATGTCGTCGTTACAACTGTTCTTTGAAGAAGGCTATTAAATAAATTATCATATTTTTTATCATAGTTAATAAGTTCACTCGCAAAACCTATAGCATCTTTATCATTAATATTATAATTTTCATTAGATTTAAAATTATATCTATTAAGTGGATAGAAAGTTGCTCTACCATAGTTATTTTTCTTTAAAAAGTCGATGTATTCTTTGGCATCGTCGTCTCTATCTATGACTATAGCTTGCAAATTCGATTGTAGCGCTGATTCTATTGCAAGTGAATACTTTTCATCACAATTAAATATATCAACTACAAGTCTTGAATTTGATTTAAAATAATTTTTCTTTGCTGCTTTAGATATCTCTTTAACGCTTCTGTAGTAGCCATCAAGGTTTTCTTCAAGATTCTTGTGCATCTCATAACTTTTTTGTAAAACTCTAAGGTCATTTTCCATAGCAAAATAATTTTCCTTAGACTTCGCTAAATCATCTACTTTTTCTGTGATATCATCTTTAGCTTTTTTATAAAGCTCTTCTTTTTTGCTAAATAAATTATTTAAATCATTAAGCTCTTCATTATATTTTTTAAATTCATCATTTTGCTTGTTTAAATCATTTTCTTTATCGCGAATCTTTTTCTCTATGTCTTTAAGTTTTTGGTTTTGACTATTTTTATTATTTTTATAATTTTCTATGCTTAATCTTAGCGCCTCAATCTTTTTATCAAGCTCCATACCCATGTTTATAGCGTCATCATAGCTAGTTCTGTCAAAGCTAGCGTTTTCATTTTTAAGCTTTTCAAGCTCATTTGCTAAATTCAAAAGAGTTTCTTCGCTAGATTTTTTAACAAGAGTTAATGTTTTTATCTTTTCTTCTGATTCTAATAATTTATTCTCATGTTCTTTCTCTTTAAGTTTATTGTCAAGCACTTTATCTTCGATTGATCTAAGTTTTTCTTTGTTTATTTCAAGTTTTTGCCTGTTGATATCAAAGTCTCTTAGATCTTTATTTCTTTGCTCTTTAATCTCATCAATAAGTGCCTCATATTTCTTAAGCTCAGCTTGTAGTGGCGCTGCGCTTTCTTCGACTTCTTTATTCTTTATTTCGCTTAATTTTAAATCATCAATGAGTCTATCTTTATCTGCAGTAAATTTAAGTAAATTTTTCTCGATTTTTTCATAAGCATTATATGATATAGATACATCGACCTTTTTGTACTCTTCCATAAGGCCTTTGTACTCCCTAGCCTTTTCTGATTCGCCCTTAAGTCTCGCTTCATTTTGCTCTATCTCATAAAGAATATCTTTTATTCTGAGTAAATTTGCTTCAGTCTTCTCAAGCTTTCTTAAGGATTCTTCTTTTTTGTATCTATATTTACTAACGCCTGATGCCTCTTCAAAGATGGCTCTTCTGTCTTCTGGCTTATTTGAAAGAATTTCATCTATCCTTCCTTGGCCAATGATGGAGTAGCCGTCTTTACCCACGCCTGTATCTAGGAAAAGTTCTCTAACGTCCTTCATCCTAGCTTTTTTATTATTAATCAAAAATTCGCTCTCACCTGAACGATACATGCGCCTTGTGACCTCAACCTCTTGGTATTCAACAGGTAATGCGTTATCGTCATTTGAAAATATTATGCTTACTTGAGCGTATCCAAGCGCTTTTTTCTCTTCAGTTCCTTGAAAAATAACGTCACTCGCCTTGTTCGCTCTGAGTGATTTATTACTTTGCTCACCTAAAACCCATCTAACAGCATCAGATATATTACTCTTACCGCTGCCATTAGGACCTACAACCGTTGTAACTCCAGGGGTAAAGACTATTTCAGTTCTATTTGCGAAGGATTTAAAGCCCTTCAATATTAATTTATTTAAACGCAAAATATTTGCCCCTTTCGTACTTGTTCTTTATAAGCTCTTTAAATGAGTAACTTTGTGGGCTTCCATCGTAAAACAATAGCCTGTCATCCTCATCAAAAATGCCTTTTATCTCGTAATTAATTTTATATTTATTATATATTTTCTGCCTATTAGCTTTATTCGAACCACTTAGATAAGAAGCTACTTTTTTAGAAGAAGATATAGCAAAATCACTAGTAATTTTATTCATTTTGATAAATTCTTCTATGATTTCAAGGTAGATAGCCTCGTATGTTAACGAGCGTATCGCCGGGTGGAATGGCCCTGCCACTACGTCCTTACCTAGCTGAATATTATCAGTAGTTTGAAGACCTATCCTAATTATCTCTATATCTTTTGCTTCAAATATTATAACGATGCTCTTAAGCGTATCAATTGCTTCATCAACTTTTAAGGGCTTGTATGAGCCATCTTCAAGTCTATCCAATAGTTCTGTTTCTTTTATAACAAGCGTTGGATATATCCTTACAAAGTCTGGTTCAAGCGCAGCTATCGCTTCAGCTGTAGCTATATCCATATCTTTAGTGGATTTATATAGTCCTGTCATCATCTGTAGTCCAAGAGTAAAGCCTCTATCCTTAATCATTTTAGCGCTGCGAATAGTATCAAGCGCCTTGTGCCCTCTCTTTAGTGCAGCTAAAACCTCATCATTCATTGACTGAGCACCAAGCTCAATTATTTTTACCTTATACTTTTCAAGCTCATCAAGAATTTCTTCGCTAATAGCGTCGGGCCTTGTCGATATCCTTATGCTATCTATTAAACCGCGCTCGATATATGTATTTGCAAGCTTTAAGTAGCTAAGCATAAGCGGATAATCAAGCGCAGTAAAGCTTCCGCCATAAAAAGCAAGCTCTATATCCTTCTTTCCTTCATATAGTGCCAAATATTTTTCTATATCATTTTTTATATTTTCTTCTTTTTGCGCATCATAGTCCTTAGCAATCTTCTTTTGATTGCAGAAAATACAATCGTTCGGGCAGCCTAGATGCGGTATAAAAATTGGTATTATATAGTTTTTTTTCATTGTATCAAATTCATCTCAATCGCAAGTTTTTTCGCTGCCATTTGTTGAGCAGCCTTCTTTGTCTTCGCTGTGGCAATTGCTTTGTGCCCATCAAGCTCAGCTTTATACTCAAAACTTTTGTCATCATCAGGTCCATATTCATTTAAAAGCGTATATATTAAGTCTAGATTATATTTTTGAGCATGTTCAATTAAAATATTCTTATAGTTTATAAAATCATTCTTTGCATCCAAAACTTTATATGCATGCCTTAAATATTTATCCAAAATAAATTTTTCAGCTGTGTCAATGTCTGAATCTAAGTAAATAGCTGCTATCAAAGCTTCTAAGTGATCAGCAAGTATTGATGTCTTATCGAGATTTAGCCTTAGATTAGTCTCCATATAGATGTACTCGTCTAAATGAAGGTCTTTAGCAACCATATTTTGGTACGAAGCCTTTCCAAGCATAGCAATAAGCTCAGATAAAGTGCCTTCGTCCTTGTCTATGTACTTAGTGAATAAATATTTCGCCAAAACATAAGAAAGCACCTTGTCACCTAAAAACTCTAGGCTCTGAGCATTATACGCTTTAGTTAAAAATTTTGCCTCCTCCGAGCTCTTATGAACCAAGCTAGTGAAGAGCAAATTTTCATCATTAAAAGTATATCCGATAATCGCCTGCAAGCTATTGAGCTTTTCGCGAGCATCGGATATATCAAAACTTTTCATTATTTAATTGCTTCTTTGGCTAATGCGATTGCCTCTCCAACAGTTTTAACGCTTGTAACCTTGTCATCATCTAAGCTTACATTTAGTTCGTCTTCTAAATTCATTATTAATTCAACTATGGCTATGGAATCTGCCTTTAAATCTTCTTTAAATGTTGTTTCATCTTTTAAATCTTTTACATCAACTTTAAATTGTTTAGCAATTATCTCTTTAATTTTTTCTTCCACGATAGTTCCTCCTAATTTTCTTTTAAATATTCTATAACTCCAGAATTTACAAAATCAACAGTATTTTTTATAGCTAGATAAAAAGCTTTCTCATCACTGTTGCCATGTGCCTTGATTATCGCTTTATTTACACCTAAAACAGGTGATCCGCCATATTTAGTTAGTCCCATAAGAGACATCAAATCTTTCATAAATAACATCTTCATCTCATCTGATGAGAAATATTTATTATCTTGCATAATAAAGTTTTTAACATTGCCTACAAAAACTTTGCTCATACCCTCAAGTTCTTTTAAGATTACATTGCCAACGAAGCCATCTTGAACAATTATATCTGCTTCAGTTGTAAGTATCTCATTCGCTTCAATGTTACCAATAAAATTAAGTTCTGAATTTTTAAGAATTTCATGAGCCTTCTTAGTTAATTCATTGCCTTTTTTTGCTTCAGCACCGTTAGATACTAAAGCAACCTTTGGATTTTGAATGCCAAGTAGCTTTTCTACATATTTTGAGCCTAGTTTTGCAAACTCATAAATAAATTCTGGTTCGCAGTCAACATTTGCTCCTGAGTCCAATAGTAGTGTTGGTCCCTTTAATCCTGGCAAGAATGTTGGTATGCTCGCTCTTTTGAAGCCATCTATCCTCTTTACTATAAGCATAGCTGCTGCAAGTAGCGCGCCAGTTGAACCAGCTGATATAAATGCATCAGCGTCCTCATGCTCTACTAAGTACTTTGATGCTAAAACTATGGAAGCTTTATCTTTTTTTCTAATGGATAGAGCCGCTTCGTCTTCATTTGTAATGATGTCTTCAGTTTGAACTATCTCATAATTTTTTGCGTCAGCGCCTAAAACTTCTTCAATATCTTTTTTATCGCCAAATAAAACAAAATCTAAAGAATTATTTTCTTTCTTTGCCATTTGCACAGCATTTAACATAGCTATAGGAGCTTTGTCTCCGCCTTGTGTATCAATTAATAATTTCATAATTTCCTCCGTTCTAAATCATAATTATTATACATTATTTTGCCTATTAAATCAAGTTTTTTATATTTTAACTTTATGTACATGGAAATCAGAGATTAAAAAAATTGTCTTTGTTGCCTCTTCTTGTAGAATTTTTATTTCTTCATCTGTTAGTTCTTCTGCATTTTCTATAAGGCTTTCTAAGATTGCTCCTCTTGTTATGAGTCTATGAGTTCTTTCTTTTCTTCTTTTTACTATGTCTTGTTTTAATATTTTCTTTTCTTAATTTTTTAGTTGCCTTAGTCTTTCTTCTGTATCATCAATTTTGTCTTTTATTTCTTTTGACTCTTGTCTTATTTGTTCTAATTTATTCATATATAACTCCTTTCTTGTAATAAAAAGAGTTAACATTTATGCTATCTCTTTAAAAGTTTCATTATTAAATTTCTTGTCATCCAACAACGCATTAAAATAAATCTTCCAGCCTTTTACAGTTTTCATTATTCATTTCTTTTGTGTAGTTTGTATTGTTAATATAAAGTCTTGTATCTTTATCTCTAACAAACCCCCAATTTATTTTACGCCTTTATGCGTAATCCTTAAAAGCATTGAATTTATTTTCGATTTGCTTATCAATATTTTCCAGATGACCTTTCTTTACCATATCCTTAAGTTTCCTTGAATTGGTTTTTCTTTTTTCACTAATATAATCTGCAAGTTGTTGACTTTTTTCATTGGCATCTTCTATAATCTTTTTCATAGCTTTTAAAATAGCCTTTGCTGAATACTGAGCCACTTTTATCTCAATATTTATAGCCTTATTATTAACTTCATCATTTACCATATAGGTGACCTCCTTTCCGGGGAAAATAAAAAAGCGGCCCAGACTTTTACATCTGAACCTCTAAAATTTTAATTATATAGTTTTTTATTATTTTTAATTTTATTACTGTTATGACGTACTTTATAAATTATTTGTCGCAAACTATTTTTTGCTATTTAATGCTTTATTTATGGTTTCTTGAATAAAAGGACTACAGCATTTACCCAAAGGATTGTTAATTTCGCACTTTGCATTTTTCATTGCCCCTGTAAGTCTAATAATATCTTTAATATTCTTTGCACCATCATCTAAAACAGCATTTATAATTTGTTGCTCTGTAACTTGGTTGCAATAGCATATATATTTGGGATTTGCATCCTTTTTAAACCATATAGGAACTTTTACGTCTTCCTTATAAAAAACTCTTTCATTGTTTAAGTTATAATACACGACATCACAATCTTCATTCATACATAAATAGTAAGTTTCTTCATCTACAACCTTTCCCATAAGGTTTTCTGATACCATATGCTTTACAGTTATATTCTTAACCTTTTCTCCTATTTTGTGACATTTGGGGCAATTTGCTTTTTCTTCCACTGTACCAGTGGTTTTTTGTATTGAACCTCAGCAAGATTGATTTATCTTATTTTCTTGACTCACTTTATTTCCTCCTGTCTGAATAAATATTATTACTATAGTTAATCAGGATATCTAATACCTCTTTCAATGGATCTACAGGTTGCAGCTCTTTTTAAGTCTTCTTTGTTCATTTCTCTTTCTATCAATAAGTGCCATAATGGTTTATAAGAAATTGCCATATTATTACCCCTTATCCGTTTAATTGTTAAGATATATTATATCATAAATAGACCGATAAGTCAATTTAGCCTATTTTATACTTGTGCTTGCGTTAGTATTTATTGAGATAGTCCTTGTTTTTTTCCTTGTCCCACTTGGAACTGCTCCAAATCCTTTGGACCTAGTAGGAACACCATAAAAATAAAAAAACTCAGGCATTAGCCTGAGTCAGACTATTTATTTGATTAGATAACTCCATAAATTATTAAAATTAAAAATTTAATTATTTATAATAATTTCCGTTAAATGCATGTAGTTATTTGTATTTTCAGTATTTATATATAATTAATCTAAAAAACAATACAAATTAAATAATTACTTAGTTTTTTTATATTTATTAATTAATAACAATACAATTGTTGCAAATAACGGAGGCACCAAATAGCTTAAATCTGTCATAATAATACTAAACCCTAAAAGTGAAATAATTTTAAAGAATATAATATTAATCACAAATAATGAAATAAATAGCAATACAATTTTAAAAACTCTAAGTATTTCTGTTTTCATTTATTCTCCTTTACAAATATGCTGAGCTTTAAAAATAATCAGTACACAGTTTATAAATTGATATTTGCAACAAACTTGCCAATTAAATACCCAAACTTATATAAAAGAAACATGAGTATAAGAATACCTACTATTTTATAATATCTAGGATAAGAATCCATTGATTTTCCTAAAAATTTCATAAAAAAGTCACCTCCAATCTATAACGGTTTATTTTTTTGATCCTTAGTATCTTTATATCCATTATATACTCCTAGACCAAAAAGTGCAATACAAGCGACAACTGCACATCCTATCAAAAATGATCAACCATCAACTTATATTAAATCTTGCCTTAAATTATAGCATACATCAGTTTAAAAGTCAATTTAATACTTGTGCTTGCGTTAGTATTTATTGAGATAGTCCTAGTTTTTTCATTGTCCCACTTGAAACTGCTCCAAGCTCCTTTGAACCTAGTAGGAACAATAAAAAATAAAAAAACTCAGGAATTAACCTGAGTATTTTTTATTCAACATCTAAAACCTTTTCACCATTGTAATAACCACAGCTCATGCAAACTCTGTGTGGTCTTTTCATTTCATGACATTGAGGACATTCAACGAATGTTGCTTTTCTTAATGTATAAGATGAAGCTCTTCTTTTATTACGTCTTTGTTTTGATGTACGTCCTTTAGGTACTGCCATTAAAAACACCTCCTTAATTTACAGTAAATGTATTTGTTTACTAATTCGCTTTTATAACATTACAATTATACTGTTTTTTTATCTATTTGTCAAGACTTTTTATATTTTATTTTAAATTATTTTGAAATAATTTCTTTTGTGTCTCTTGCTATCATTAATTCTTCATTTGTTGGGCAAATGTAGATCTTAATCTTAGCGCCATCTTTAGCGATGTTAACTTCTTTTGCTCTTGTTCCGTCGTTTTTCTTGTCATCTAGTTCAATTCCTAGGTGTTCTAGTCCGTGAAGAATTTCTCTTCTCATTGTGTCTGAGTTTTCACCAATACCACCTGTCATAACGATTGCATCAAGCTCTGGCATTTGTGCCATGTAAGCGCCAATGTATTTTTTAACTCTATTTGTGAACATATCAAGTGCAAGTCCTGCTTTTTCATTGCCTTTGTCTCTTGCTTCTTCAAGGTCTCTAAAGTCTGAGCTTAACTTAGAAACGCCAAGTACGCCTGATTTTTTATTTAACCATTGGTTAGCTTCGTGTGGAGTAATATTTTCGTTTTCACAAAGGAATGTTACAACTGTTGGGTCAATATCGCCTGATCTTGTTCCCATTACAAGTCCTTCAAGCGGTGTAACACCCATGGATGTATCATAAACTTTACCATTCTTAATGCAAGCTAAACTTGAGCCGTTACCTAAGTGGCAGTTAATTATGTTTAGTTCTGATAAGTCTTTATTAAGTATTTCAGCCATTCTATGTGCTATATATTTATGAGAAGTTCCGTGGAAACCGTATTTTCTAAGTCTGTACTTTTCGTATAGATCGTAGTCAATAGCGTACATGTAGTTCTTAGCTGGCATTGTTTGATGGAAGGCTGTATCCATAACAACAACGTTTGGTTTGCCCTTTACAAGTTCTTCGCAAGCTTCTATACCCATAAGGTTTGCTGGGTTGTGAAGTGGTCCGAAGCAGATGAACTTTTCGATAGTTTTCTTAACGTCTTCAGTTACTAGTGTTGAGTCAGTTATTATGTCTCCACCGTGTAGTACTCTGTGACCAATACCGTCGATTTCATCAAGTGAAGCAACAACTCCATGTTCTTTACTAACAAGTGCATCAAATACGTGTTTCATGGCATCTTTATGGTTTTTCATAGCTTCTTCAACTACAAAGTTTTCTCTTCCTTCAACTTTGTGAGTAAGCTTAGAACCTTCGATACCTATTCTTTCTACTAAACCTTTACAGATTACGCTTTCATCATCCATGTTCATTAATTGATACTTTAATGATGATGATCCGCAATTAATTACTAATATTTTCATTTTTACCTCCCTAAATATTTAACAAATCATATACATATATGATATAATAAAATATAGAAAATTTCAAGTGTTTTTTAAGAAAGAAGGGAAAAAGTTGAAAATAGCTGGAATTATTTGTGAATATAATCCGTTTCACAATGGTCACCTCTATCATATAAATAAGACAAAAGAAGCTCTAGGCATTGATGCTGTCGTTGCTTTAATGAGTGGTAATTTTGTTCAAAGGGGTCTTCCTAGTGCTTTTTCTAAATATGAAAGAGCCAAGATTGCCTGTGAATATGGCTGTGACCTAGTTCTTGAGCTGCCTATTTTCTCTTCGATAGCGCCTGCAGATATATTTGCAAAAAATGCTGTGAATATATTAAATAAATTAAATGTGATAGACTACTTAAGTTTTGGAAGTGAAGATGGCTTAGAAACGCTTGATAAGGCACTTAATTTAATGATAAAAAATAAAAATGCTTTTGATGAAGTACTTAAAAAGCATTTGTCGAGTGGCCTTTCTTTTTCAAGGGCTTATGCTTTAAGCTTTAATGAGCTTACATCTACAGATATTATGAATAAATCAAATAATATTCTCGCTTATAACTATATAAGTGCTCTTAATGAAACAGAGAGCAAAATAAAAGCTTTTGCCCTTCAAAGACATGGCCCAAGCTACAACGATACTCATGATGAGAATGATTTTGCGAGTGCGACTCATATAAGGGACCTGATATATAAAGGTAAGGATGTAAATAATTTTGTACCAGCACTGCCCGATGAAAAAATTATTGATTTAGAAAAATATTTTTCCTATATTAAGTCTATTTTTATAAGAGAAAAGAATTTTAAAATGTATTTTGAATACGATGAAGATACTGTAAACTATATTAAAAAGCACATCTATGAAGCGAAGGGCTATAATGAATTTATGGATATGGTCTCAAGAAAAAACTTTTCAAAAAGCAAGATCAATAGATTCATGCTTGCTATGCTATTAAATATATATAAAGATAATGTTTCAAGGGACAAAGAATATGACTTCATAATTCCTTTATGCGCTAACGATATAGGGAAAAAAGTTTTAAAAGAGATAAAAAAACATAGCGATGTAAATATTATTAGCAAGTACAAAGATCTTGATAATTTGAGTCATGAGAGCAAGCTAGACCTTGAGATATTGATAAACAATGATCAAATTTATTATATGATGAAAGGCATGGATGTAAAAGACGCGTATAAAATAAATTTATTAAGCGTTTAAAATTTTATAAAAATTAGCTAATTATATGATATAATTAAAATGTTAAGAATAATATAATAAATAAAATAAAGGAGGACATAAATGAAATTACTAATTATCGGTGCAGGTCCTGGCGGATACGAAGCCGCTTTCAGAGCTGCTCAACTAGGAAATGATGTAGTTCTTGTTGAAAAGAACTTACTTGGTGGTACTTGCCTAAACATTGGCTGTATACCTACTAAGACTATGGTAAAGATAGCTGATTTTTATAGCGAAGTACAAAATTCGGAAGAATTTGGCGTAAAAGTTGATGGCTATAGCCTTGATACTGAAAAAATTTACCAAAGAAAACAAGATGTCATGAGTAAACTTAGAGACGGAATCGAATATTTAATCTCAACTTATGACAATATCAAGCTTTTAAAGGGTACTGCTTCATTCGTTAGTGAAAATGAAGTAAAAGTAGTTTTAAATGAAGGTGGCGAAGAAAATGTTACATTCGATAAATGTATCATAGCTACTGGATCAAAGGATATCAAGCCACTTGAAGGCTGTGATTTGCCAAAGGTTTTAAACTCGACTACTCTATTAAGCTTAAAAGAAATACCTAAGTCAATGATAGTTATAGGTACAGGCGTTATAGGTCTTGAATTTGCTACTATATATGCAAGTTTTGGTACTGAAGTAACTGTTATTGGTAACAATATGTTCAAGACAGCTGATGTAGAAATACAAAAGAGATTACAATCAATATTAAAGAATCCAAATCTAAAGTTCGCTACAAAGCAACACTCTAAGAAGATTGAACAAGCTGGCGATATGCTTAAGGTAACTACTCAAATGGTTGGCAAAGATACTTTAAAAGAGTATGAAGCTGAATACGTACTAGTTGCACTAGGCAGAGCAAGCAATACTGACGGTCTTAACACTGAAGCAGCTAAAGTTGAAACAAAGGACGGCGGCGTTTTAGTTGATGAAAACTTAAAAACATCAAATGACAATATCTACGCTATCGGCGACGTTATATACAAAAACACTCAACTTGCTCACTTCGCTACAGCTCAAGGCTTCCACGTAGTTGAAAAATTATCTGGAATTGAGCCAAAAACTGATTTATCCATAGTACCAGCTGTTTTATACACAGTTCCAGAACTTGCTCAAGTTGGTAAAACTGAACAAGATCTTGAAAAAGAAGGTATTGAATATGATAAAGCTAAGTCCATGTACCAAGCAAATGGTAAAGCGCTTGCAGTTGGTGGAACTAAAGGCTTTATAAAGATACTATCAACAAAAGACCATAAAAAGATTTTAGGCTGCCACATAATTGGTAAAGACGCTGACCTATTGATTCACTACGCTGTTATAGCTATGGCCAATGGTTTAAGCGTTGAAGATTTATCAAATATGATATATGCTCACCCAACTATTGCCGAAGTATTTAAGGATGCAGTAGAAACACTTGAAGGCAAGTCAACAAACTCACCTATGGCAAAATAATTTTATAAAAAATAAAAAATAAATGCGAAGGTAATTTATGTACTTTCGCATTTATTTTTTTACTTTTCTTCTTTTTCTTTTGCTAATTGATTTTCTTGATTAACGCTAGCAGACATCTTTCTAAGCTCTGTTCTGTTTTCATTTAAAGTAGTAATCATATCTTTTAAATTCTCTTGAGCGTTCATTAGAAGCTTGTCTGAATATTCAAGTGAAGAGCGTTTTAAATTTGTTGAAGCGATTTGTGCTTTGTTCATAAGATCCTTTGCTCTTTCGTTTGCTTCTTTTAAAACTTCTTCCTTGCTTACAAGTTCTTCAAGTTTTAATCTTGTTTCTTTAATAATTTGTTCTGCATCTTTATTTGCTTCGCTAATAATTCTTTCTCTTTCTTCTTTAATCCATGCAGCTTGTTTTATTTCATCTGGAAGTTTTATTCTTAACTCGCTGATTATATCTAGTAATTCTTCTTTTTGAACTAAAACCTTACTTGTTAGAGGTAGAGAACCTGCTGATTCAACAATATCCTCAATCTCATCAATAAGACCTAATACATCCATTTTTTAACCCCTTTCGTATTTGTTTTTCAATTTAATTTCAACATTTTTTGGCACTAGTGCCGATATATCTCCATGATAGTAAGCAATTTCCTTAACTATAGAAGAACTTAAAAAGTTAAACTTGTGTGAAGCAACTAAAAATATAGTCTCTAAATTTTTATTAAGTGACTTGTTCGCCATAGCCATCTGAAGTTCATATTCATAGTCTGAAACGGCTCTAAGTCCTCTGATAACATAGTTTGTCTTCTCTTCTTCACAAAATGAAGTAAGAAGTCCATCAAAAGTTTTTACTTTAATCTTCTTCTCATCTTTAAAAATTTCTTCTATCATCTTTTTTCTTTCATCAATAGTGAATAAGTGTTTTTTCTGTACATTAGTAGTGATACCTATAATCAATTCATCAAAGATGTCCTTAGATCTGTTGATGATGTCAATGTGTCCATTGGTTATAGGATCAAAGCTACCTGGGTAAATTGCTTTCATTTAACACCTCTAATAAAAAATATTTTCTTATCGCCAATCATTCTTATATCAATATCAAAATCATCTGTGCTAATTATTTCTTCTAAATCATAGTCTTTATTCTCTTCAATGATTATAGTGCCACCTTCATCAATTAAATCATGTGAGATAATCAGCTTAAGTACTTCATTTAGTAGCTCATGCTTTTTATATGGTGGATCTAAGAAGATATAATCGAATTTTTTCTCCTTAAGAGGCCCTTTTAAGGCTCTTATGGCATCCATCTTCATGACATTTATCTCGTCATCAAGCTTTAAGCTTTCTAAATTTTTATTTATCACGCTTATGGCCTCGTGCGATGAATCTACTAAATATACTTCCTTCGCACCTCTTGAGTAAAACTCAATGCCAATCTGTCCTGTGCCACCAAAAAGATCCAAGACTTTTGCGTTTATCGTTATTGGCGATATGATATTAAATATTGTTTCTTTTATATTATCCAAAGTCGGTCTCGTATTAAGGCCCTTTGGCGCAATTAATTTTCTTGATTTGAATTTGCCTGATATAACTCTCATCTCTTGCCTCTTAATTTAAGATGATATCTTGTTTACTGTCATAAAAAACTGAATCCATATTATTTAACAAAGCGTCATATCTGTCTTTTTCGTATTCAATGTCGCCTCTTAATATTGATAAAACCTCTTTGTTAATATCATTAATCATCTCGGTATCTTTATCAAAATCAAAAAATTTAAAATCTATGGCTCCGTGCTGCTTTGTTCCAAAGAAGTCTCCTGGTCCTCTTAGTATCAAGTCTTTTTTCGATATTTCAAAGCCGTCGCCAGTCTCTTGCATCAATTTTAATCTTTCGTAGCTAATGTCATTTAGCTTATCATAAACAAGGACGCAATACGCTTGATCAGAGCTTCTTCCTACTCTTCCTCTTAACTGATGAAGTGTAGATAGGCCAAATCTTTCTGCGTTTAATATGACCATAAGATTAGCATTGGCAACGTTTACACCGACTTCTATAACAGTAGTTGAAACAAGTATTTGAACTTTGTTCTCTTCATAAGCAGACATTATTTTGTTCTTCTCTTCGTTTGAAGTTTTTCCATGAAGCAGAGCAACATTATAGTTCCTAAAGTGCTCCTTTAGCTCTAAGTATACATCATTTGCGTTTGATAAGTCAAGCGACTCGCTCTCTTCGATTAGAGGTGTAACAACATAGACCTGCTTTGAATTTTTTAATTCTTTTTCTATAAAATTAAAAATTCTTTCCTTATAAGAATAAGGCACAGCGTATGTCTCTACCTTTTTTCTTCCTGGCGGCATGGTCTTGATAGTTGATATATCAAGGTCGCCATAGAAAATTAAGGACATAGTCCTTGGTATAGGTGTTGCGCTCATTACAAGGGTGTCTGCGTATACCGATTTATTAGTTAGATTAGCCCTTTGCTTTACACCAAATCTGTGCTGCTCGTCAGTTATGACTAGGCCAAGATTTTTAAAATTTACTTTATCTTGAATTATTGAGTGAGTTCCGACAACTATGTCAATCTCTCCGCTATCTAATCCATCATAAATCTCGTTTTTTTCTTTATTTGATATAGATGATGATAGCAGTGCTACTTTTATATCTTTATCTTTAAAAATATCTTTAAGGCTCTCGTAGTGCTGCTTAGCTAAGATTTCAGTCGGAGCCATCATAGCTGCTTGATAACCATTGAGATATGCCTTGTACATGGCATATACAGCGACTATGGTCTTACCGCTACCAACGTCTCCTTGAACGAGTCTGTTCATCCTCTTATCAGCTTGCATATCAGCATTGATCTCATCTATAACAGTTTTTTGATCAGGTGTTAACTCAAAGCCAAGACCTTTAATAAAGTTATCTTCTTCATCAAAGTGCTTGAATTTTACAAAATTTTCATCCTGTACTTCTTTTCTTAAGATTTTAAAACCATATTCAACGGTAAATATTTCTCTAAAAGCTAAAGTTCTTCTTGCCTTCTCCAAAGTCTCGTGAGATGTTGGAAAATGAAGTTCTTTTAGCGCTTCATCTATGCCGTATAGATTATAATCACGTATTAAAATCTCTGGAATTATCTCTTTTACTAAGCCTTTTGTATTAAGTAATTCACTTACTATTGAGACTAGCTTTGAATTGTATAGACCCTTTACAAGATTGTATATTGGACCAATATAGCCAAGTCTGTCTGTGTTTAAGCTGTTGTAAAACTCAGGATTAGAAAAACTATAACCAAATTTATTTTTATTTAATTTGCCAAAGAAGTAAAATGTTTTGCCTGGCTTAAATATGTTTCTGTAAAAATTCATGCCGAAGAAAAAGACTTTTGCGTTATTCTTCTCATCACAAACATCAAACATCATCATATTTCTCTGTCTCATTATAGGCGAAGATATGATTTTAACTTTAAACAAAGACGCATCAGATAAACTCTCATCAGATATATATCTAAGGTTCTTCCTGTCCTCATATCTTCTGGGTCTATTTAAAAGTGCATCTTCAGCTGTATATAAACCGAGTCTGTTTAAATACTCTTCAGTTTTGCTTCCTACTCCCTTGACTTCTTTTAGCTTCATTATTCCAATGAAATTATATAATAGTATAAAGCTTGTTTAGACTCAATAGCTTCAAAATCTATATCAGGATATTTTTCTTCAAGTTCTTCGATTAATTCCTCTGCTTGAGATTTTTCAGCATCTTCGCCTAGATATAAAGTTACTAAAGATGTATCTTCATCGATAAGTTCATCAAGCATAGCCATAGTAGTTTCATTTAAATTAGCTGAGCTTGCAAGTATCTTAGATGAGCTAATTGCAAGGTAATTACCCTTCTTTATCTCTTTACCATCAATAGTAGTATCTCTTACAGCAAAAGTAACTTCACCAGTTTTTACTTCGCTTATAGCTTCCTTCATGCTCTCAAGAATTTCATCTGCGCTCATTTCTTCATCGAAAGTAATCATAGCGCTGATGGCTTCTGGCATGTTTCTTGTTTCAACAACATGGATATTCTTATCGCTTAGATCAATAGTTTGCTTAGCTGCCATGATGATGTTTTTGTTATTAGGGAATATGAATATATCGTCTGCGTTGATATTGTCAATAGCTTCCATGAAATCTTCTGTTGAAGGGTTCATAGTTTGGCCGCCAGTGACAACTTCATCAACCTTTAAGTCCTTAAATATCTTAGTAAAGCCATCACCTGAACTTACAGCTATGAAGCCATATTTTTTGTGTTCTTTTGCTTTTTCTTCTTTATTGCTGTTTTTATACTCTTCTTCGCTAAATAATATCTCATGGTGTTGAAGACGCATGTTATCAATCTTGATATCTTTTAGATAACCAAGTTTTAAAGCCTCTTCGATAACTTGTCCTGGATTGTTTGAGTGTATATGGCACTTGATTATATCATCTAGAGCAACGACAACCATTGAGTCGCCTATCTTTGATATAGTTTCCTTAAACTCATCAACCTTACTAGTATCACCAGTTATGATAAATTCAGTGCAATAACCATATTTAATATTATCTGTAGAAATTTCTTTTCTATTAGCTGTTTGTTTAGTCTTATTTATATCTTGAACTGTAATTTCTAATTTTTCAGTTCTAGCACCTTTAATTGCACCTTTAACTATAAAGTAAAGACCCTTACCACCAGCGTCAACTACACCAGCTTCTTTTAATACGCTAAGTAATTCTGGTGTTCTGTTAAGTGATTCTTCCAAAGCTATAAGTGCATCATCAGCAAATTTAGAAAGTTCTGTATAATTTCTATAATTCTTTAATCCAAAACCTGCTAAATCTTTTGAAACTGTCAGTATAGTGCCTTCTGTAGGTCTCATAACAGCCTTATAAGCAACTTCACTTGCTTTAACAAAGGCTTCCATAAGTCCTTCGATGTCAATGTATTCCTTATCTTCTATAGCTTCTTTAAAACCTCTAAGAAGCTGAGATAAAATTACACCAGAGTTTCCTCTCGCTCCAAGAAGAGCTCCCTTGCTTAAAGCGTTTGCTATTTCTTTTATAGTTTTATTTTCTTCTTTAACTGCATTTGTAACTGCTGACTTCATTGTTAGAAGCATGTTTGTACCCGTATCTCCATCTGGAACAGGAAATACATTTAAAGCGTCAACTATCTCTTTATTTTCGCCAAGAGAATTAAGTGCTCCAATCAATGCTTTCTTTAAAACAATTGCGTCAATTCTATTAGTACTCACATTTACCTCCTACTTTTTGTCATTCATTCTTAGTCCTTGGACAAAAACATTGACATTTTTAACAGACATAGCTGTTTGCTTTTCAACATTGTATTTAACTTTTTCAATAATGTTGTCACAAACAACTGAAATTTTTACTCCAAACTCTAATACAACGTATAAAGATATATCAACGTGTTGTCCGTCTGTACTTACCTTTACGCCCTTAGATAAATTTTCCATATTAAGTAAATTGTAAAAACCGTCTTTTGCATCAATTGCACTCATACCTACTATACCATAGCTTTCCATGGCAGATAGTCCTGCTATCTTAGCGATAACATTGTCGGCAATATTAATAGTTCCTAAATCATTAGTATATTGACAAGGCATAAATCTCCCTCCATTCAATTAATAAATTTATTTTCTCATTTAGTTTTAATTATTTGTGTCCATAATTAATTATATTATATCATTAAATAGCTTTTTTTTAAAGATATATATGCAAATTTTATGTTTTTTTGACATTTTATTTAAATTTTTTTTGTTTTTTATAAAAAAAGCTTGATTTTTGTAATGAACTTTGCTATAATTAAGTAGTTAAAGCTTGAGAGGAGGTAAGAAAATGGGAAAAGTTTGCGATATATGTGGTAAAGGTAAAATTGCCGGTAATAAAGTATCTCACTCTTTAAGACACTCAAGAAGAACTTGGAAGCCAAACTTAAGAAGAGTTAGAGCAAACGTTAACGGAACTGTAAAAAGAATAAATGTTTGTACTAGATGCCTTAGATCAGGCAAGGTGCAAAGAGCCGAATAAAAATTGCAGACTTACTGCAATTTTTTTTGCTCAATACATAAAATACCGATGCATATCAAATTTATGCATCGGTATTTTATATTTGTGTTTTTTATTTAATTATATGAACAATGTTATGAATAAAAATGCTCTGTTCTTATGTGCTGTGATTAATGCGTGATCGCCCATCGCCTTGTTGCTCATAAGTAATGAACTAGATCTTGAAACAGTTTCGTGATCAAGCTCCCACTTAGCTGATTTTATTGATACAGTAAATTCTTCATCAACTGGTACCATTGAGAATGATGTAACATCGATTCTGTTTACAACTTTAATCTCATCGCCTTCGTTAAGTACTTTTACTGCTTGGTCGCCACCATAAACAGTTATATTTAAATCTTTACTATAAGCTAAAACATTATTTAATACTGTCATTGTATGGTCTTCTCTTCCGCCCATAGCACAGTAAATATCAACAGTTTTTATCTTGCACTTTTCTTTAACATATTCTAAGGCAAGTTCAAAATCAGTCTTATCCTTATCCTCATTGTAATCTACATGTGTTATATTACTTGTTTCTATATATCCTTTTGCATCATCATTAACGCTATCATAATCACCTATGAATAAATCTGCATCCATATCATATTTAACTAAATGATTCAAACCTCCGTCAACAGCTATAACAAAGGCATAATCTCTTATGCTTCCTGTTAAAAAACAATCAATTGGTCCATTTAATACTATCGCTACTTTATTTATCATCTCTTAATCCTCCTATATTCTTTTCTATTTCTGAATTTTTAAATGCTGCTGAGCCAGCAACAAATAAATCTACTCCTAAATCTTCTAATTCTTTAATATTATCCTTGTTGACTCCTCCGTCGACCTCTAATATGATGTCTCTTTCGCTCTCATCAATCATCTTTCTCACTCTTTTAATCTTTTCATTAACACTTTCTATGTATGATTGACCTCCAAAACCTGGATTAACTGACATAATCAGTATTAAATCAAGGTCATCCATGATATATTTAAGTGTTTCTTCACTTGTCGATGGATTTAGCGAAACGCCCGCCTTCATGCCAAGTCTTCTGATTTCAGCAAGCGTTCTTTGTAAGTGTATAGTCGCCTCTTGATGCACTGTTAATATGTCTGCTCCGGCATTTTTAAAATCTTCCAAATATCTTTCAGGTTTTTCAATCATTAAGTGGCAGTCAAGAATAAAATCTGTATTTTTTCTTACTGATTTAATGATTGGCAGACCAAAAGATATGTTTGGAACGAAGTTTCCATCCATAACATCAAGATGCAAATACTTAATGCCTGATTTTTTAAGTCTTTCTAAATCATCTTGCAAATTATAAAAGTTTGCCGACAATAATGATGGTGCTATCTCTCTCAAGTCAATACCTCCTCTTTGCTTTTATTTCTTCATACATTAGTAGATAATCTTTATACCTAATGTGAGAAATATTTTCTTCTTCTAATTGTTTTTTTATCTCACAATCTGGTTCATTGATATGTGCACACGATGCAAACCTGCATTTGTTCTTATACTTATTAAACTCTCTTATATAATTTTTTAACTCATCTTCCTCTTGCAAAAAGTCAAGTTCAAGTGATGTAAAACCTGGCGTATCTATGATGCTTGTCGCTTCATCGATCGAATATAACTGCACAGACCTTGTTGTTTGCTTACCCTTATTTAGTTTCATTGATATCTCTTGTGTTTTAATCAGCTTATTTTTATTGAGATAATTCATGATTGATGATTTGCCAACACCTGATGGTCCCGATAAAACAGAAGTTTGTCCTTTTATTTCCTCTAATACCTTATGGATGGATTTATCATCATATATGCTTGTTTCAAAAACATCGTAGCCAATATTTTTATACATATTATATATAAGCTCATCAATTTTGATATCTTTTTTGTTTATTATAATTATAGGCCTGATGTGATTATACTCAGCCATGACTAAAAATTTATCAAGCAAGAGTAAATTTATACTCGGTGTTGATATAGTCATGACTATTAGTAAATTATCAACGTTTGCTACGATTGGCCTTATAAGCTCATTTTTTCTCTCTTCAATGCTTTCTATTAAATAAGAGCCATCTTTTTCTACAAAGTTTGCAATATCGCCTACAAGTGGCTTCATTTTAAGTTTTTTAAAGCTTCCTAACTGCTTTGCCTCATAGACATTTTCCTCACTTTCGATAAAGAAAACGCCAGAGATAGATTTAATTATCTTACCCTTCATTATTTAGCTTGTTTTGTTGTTATATAAGTGTCGTTCTTATAAATATCGAAGGTATCTCCTTCTTTTGCATTATACTTAAATCTCACTTGACCGTCTTCTCTTTTAACCATTTGATCATAGACAGTTTCTTTAACTCCATTAGAGTTTTTAATTATAGTGAAGTGTGTTTGATCAAGGTCTGGATCGGCTTGAAGAACTATGTCTATAACAATTACTGCATTTTCTTTTGGCTTTTTATCTTCTTCTTTTGTTTTTTCATTTGTATCATTGTTTTCTGTATTTTCTTCTTCTGCTGGCTTTTCTATTCTGCCTTTAGATACTACAAGCGAAATAACTTCATCTTTTTGTACAGTTGAGCCTGATGTTACTGATTGCTCTGTAACAATGTCTTTATCATAATCTTCGCTGTCTTTGCTTGTTATTTTATATTTTAATCCTAAATCTGTTATTTCTTTTATAACTTCATCTTTATTTCTGCCTACAAAGTCAGGAACTTCGATGGCATTAGAATCACCTTTGCTAACAACAACCTTTATCAAGCTATTCTTATCGGCTACAGAGCCTTCGCTTGGCTCTTGTCTAATTATAGTGCCTTCTTCATGCTCGCTGTCTTCTTCATAGCTTGGTTCTGCTAATTTTAAACCATATTTATAAAGAATGCTTTCTGCATCAAGGATTGTTTCTCCAACTACATTTGGTACTTCAACACTATCTTCTGATTCGGATATAGTTAATGATACCTTAAAGTCTTTTTTAACTTTAAAATCCGCTTCTGGATCTTGCTTTGTAACAATATTTGCCTTGCCATCAGTTTTTTCTTTGGCAACAACTTCATAAGTAAGTCCAAGTTTTTCAAGTTTTGATTTAGCTGTATCTAAATCGTCGCCCACAACATTTGGTACTGCTACTTCATCTGAGCCGCCTCCGCTTAAAGCACCCTTTAAGTAATTATATCCAAAGAATAGTCCAGCAACTAATATTAGAGCTGTTATTATTCCTAAGAAAACGCCTACTAAGCCATTTTCTTTTTTTCTTCTGCGGCGATTTCTGTTTGATTGTCTCATTTCAGAAATATTTTCCTCCCTATTTCTTTTAATCTTTTCATTTTTTTCTTCTCTAATTATATCTTCTTGTTTTAAAACGACTGTTTCGTCATTCCAGTTATCATTTTGCTTGTTATAATTAAAAGTGCCTTCATCATCTAAGTATAAAAAGTCCGATAAGATGTCGTCAACGCTTTGATATCTTTCACTTTGTTTTTTTCTTGTACACTTAAGTATTATTTGTTCAAGATTTTTATTCATATTTGGAATATACTCGGACGGCGGAATTATATCATCTTGTATTTGTTTCATCGCTACTGAGATCGGATTGTCCCCATCATAAGGCTTCTTTCCCGTTAGCATCTCATATAAAACTATACCAAATGAATATATATCAGTTTTATTATCAGTATAGCCGCCTCTAGCTTGCTCAGGCGATATATAATGAACTGAGCCAAGAACATCTGATGTTGTTGTAACCGTTGTTGATGTTGATGCCCTCGCTATACCAAAATCAGTTACTTTAACTGTGCCTTGCTTAGTAATCATAATATTATGTGGTTTTATATCTCTATGAACAACATTATGGTCATGAGCATCCTTTAAGGCTCTAAGTATTTGTATTGAGTAATCAATTGCATCATCTTCAGAAAGTTTTCCCTTGCTATCGATTATATCCTTTAATGTAGTTCCGTCTATATATTCCATAACTATATAATAAATACTTTCTTCATCAATTTTATCTGTGCCTACATCGTAGATGCCAACTATGTTTTGACTCGATAATGATGCAGCTGCCTTTGATTCTCTATTAAACTTCTTTATAAATTCTTCGTCGCTTGCATATTCAGGTCTTAAAATTTTTATAGCAACATATCTATCTAAAACTCTACATCTGGCTTTGTAAACAGTTGCCATGCCTCCATCGCCAATTTTTTCTAGTATTTCATATCGATCTGATAAAAGTTTTCCTATCATCTTATCCATTTTTTCACCCCTAAGCTTTTATAGTTATTATAGTAACATTATCTCTTCCGCCCATAAGTATAGCTCTATCCTTTAGTTCTTCAGCTACCTTTTGCATTGAGATATTTTTATTCTTCTCTACTATTGCAAGTATCGAGTTATCTTCAACCTCTTTGTTTAGTCCGTCTGTACATAGAAGCACTATGTCATCACTTCTGTGAATAAACTTGTAAGTGTCGATGACAACAGTCTTCTCTGTTCCCAAAGCTCTGGTTAAAGCGTTTTTGTTATCTATATTTTTAACATTAAAAATCTTGCTTCCTGCCCTTTTTATTAGCTCGTTACCAAAGGTATGATCCTCTGTTAGCTGAGCTATCTCATGCTCTCTTATAAGGTAGGCTCTTGAGTCGCCTACATGAGCTATAAGGCAAGTGTTTTTGTAATAGGCGCAGACCAAAATTGTCGTGCCCATGCCCTCACACTCTTTATTAAACTTTGAATATTTGTAAATGGAATTGTTTGCGCTTACAATGCTAGTTCTTATAGCGTCTTCAACATCGTCTATACAAACCGCATCATTTTTATTCTTTAAAACATCGGCAATGGTATCGACCGCCATCTTGCTAGCTAATTCGCCTGCCTTGTGTCCACCAACTCCATCTGCAATTACAAAGAATGGGAATGGATAATCATCGTAGATAAAAAAGTTATCTTCATTATTGCTTCTAGTTTTGCCTTTATCTGATACATAACCAAGATTCACATAGACCACCTCCTATTGTTCAAGATAATTATTTCTAAGCTGTCCACACGAAGCGTTTATATCCGCTCCTAACTCGCGCCTAATAGTTACGTTAAAGCCAAAATCTTCTAAATATTTTTTAAATTTATTAATATTTTCAGAAGTGCTTGGCTCTTCGTCGTACTCTTTAATCTTATTAAGCGGAATTAAATTGATGTGTGACTTAATATCTTTTAATAAATTTTTTATATCTAAAGCAGATTGATAAGAGTCATTAAGTCCATCGATTAAAACGTATTCAAAGGATATCCTTTTATTGATTTTTGCCTGATACTCTTTAAGAGCTGGGATAAGCTCATCAAAAGGATACTTCCTTGTAATCGGCATAATCTTTTTTCTCTCTTCTTCGTCTGCATTATGTAATGATATCGTTAGTGTTATTGGATAATCGTATTCGGCTAATTTTAAAATCTTATCGGCAAGACCACACGTTGATATAGTTATATTTCTCTTCGATAAATTCTTACCCTCTTTAGCACTAATTAGTTCAATAAATCTTATAAGTTCGTCAAAATTATCAAGTGCTTCGCCGCTACCCATTAATACAATGTTTGATACATTTATATCATTTAGTCTTTCTATCTCGTATATCTCGTCAAGCATTTCTGATGCATAAAGGTTTCTTATTAAACCTTTCTTTGTTGAAGCACAAAAAGCGCATCCCATCTTGCAGCCAACCTGTGTTGATATGCAGACTGTGTAGCCATATTTGTACTTCATCAAAACGCTTTCAATCACATTCTCGTCATGAAGTTCAAAAAGATATTTCTTTGTTTCGTCAAGTTTTGATTTTAGTTCTAAAACTTTTTTTACTCCATATATCTCAGAGCTATTATTTATTTTATCTTTTAAATCTTGTGAGAATGTAGTGAGTTTATCTAGATTTTTTATCTTTTGCTTATGAATAGCTTCAAATAACTGCTTTGCTCTAAATTTTTTCTCGCCAAGATCTAAAAAATATGTCTCAAGCTCTGAAATATACATATTATTAATAATGTTATTCAAATTATTCCTTCCTTAGATATGAAATGAAAAAGCCATCGTTAATCTTTTCTGTTGGCATGTGTTTAATAAATTTTTCCAAATTAAAATCATTGTTTTCTTCAAGAAACTTTTTTACCATAATTTCGTTCTCTAGCTTAAGTATACTGCAAGTACTGTATACAAGTAGCCCGCCTGTTTTAACATAGTCCTTGGAAATATTTAATATTTTCCACTGCTTATCGTTAAGTTCTTTTAGCTCTTTTAAATCGATTTGATATTTTATCTCAGGCTTTCTAGATATTATACCACTTCCTGAGCACGGTACATCTAACAATACTTTATCAAATTTATTAATAAATTCTTTATTTAATTTCATGGCATCATTGATCTGAAAATTAATATTATCAAGTCCAAGTCTATTGGCTTCGTTCTTTAGTAGATTTATCTTGTGCTCATATATATCACAGCTTGTGATTGAGCCCATTTCAAGTTTCTCTGCCATGTGCATGGATTTTCCTCCAGGTGCTGCGCATAAATCAAGCACCTTATCACCCTTATCAAGCTTTATATAATCTTGAAGACTGGAGCTCGTCGCGTCTTGAAAAGAAACATATCCTTGCTTAAATAAACTTTTTACAACATCGCTCACTTTATCATAAATGATGAGACTATCAACAGATATATCGCTTTCTTCATACTTAATATTAAATTTATCAAGAACTGCTTTGATGCTATCCTTAGTAGTCTTCTTTGTGTTTACTCTAAAATTAAGAAGCCTTTCATCCATGGACCTCTTTAAAAAATTATTTACAGTTTCTTTATCATAATCACTCTTTAAAAGCTCCAAAAATTCTTCATTAATTGAATATTTTACAGCTAATCTTTCATCTTCATCATCAATATTAACTTTCATCAAATCATCTTTATTTCTTAAAAAATTTCTAAGATTAGCGTTAACAAATCCAGAAAGCCTTTTATTAACAATCTTAGCAAGCTTTACTGCCTCATTGACTGCGGCGCTCTCAGGCACTTTATCCATGTATATGATTTGATATAAAGCCATTTCTAAAATAATGACTATGTCTATATCCATCTTACTTAGTTTTGTCGACGATAGCTTTGAGATAATGTAATCAAGATAGTTTTTTCTCTCAACAACGCCATAAACAAGCTTTGTTACGAAGGATTTAGATACTTCGCTGTCAATCTTATTTAGCTCAGTTCTTAGGCTTATGTTTGAGTATGCTCCGCTTGCAAAAATATCTTTTAATATCAAAAAGCTTCTGTATCTATCGTTAATCTTAGTCATCTCTTCTCCTCATTGAAAGTAGTCTTAGTAGTTCACTTAGCGCCGCAAAAGCTGATGCAACGTATGTTAGAGCCGCTGCCCTTAAAACTTTTTTAGAACCATATATGGTCTCATCGTTTACTCCCGGCATTGATCTTATCTCGTTTAAAGCTCTTCTTGATGCATTAAACTCAACTGGTAGTGTCACTAGTGTGAATAAAACTATGACTGCATATAAAATTATACCTATATCAAATAATCTAGTAAAATCAAAAAATAATCCTGCTAGTATCAAATACATTGCTAAGCTGCTTGAAATTCTTACAGCCGGTGCCATGAAGCTTCTTAAATTTAGCATTGGATAGCTCTCTTTATCTTGAATTGCATGTCCGACTTCATGAGCTGCAACTGCAATTGAAGCGATGGATGTACCAGCAGATATATCTCTTGACAAAGAAAGACTTTTATCTCTCGGATCATAAAAATCACTCAAAGTGCCCGGAACTTCCTTTATATTTACATTTCTAAGTCCATGCTTATCAAGTATCGCTCTAGCAATCTCTGAACCGCTTCTACCAAGTGAGCTAATTCTGCCTAAGTACTCTCTATATACTGCCTGTATCTTATATTGAGCGAATAAGCTTAGTAGCATAGCTGGAATTATATATATAAAATATGAGCTTATATAATTATGATATCTTCCAGTAAGCATTAAAAAATTTATCATTATCTATCTCCTAACCTTTCACCTATCTCAATCTTATTTCCTCTTATATAATCAGAAACCTTCATTCTCTTTTTATTTGGCATTTGTACTTCACTTATGATGATGGCATCGTCCTTGCACTTAATCAAAATACCATCTTCATTAACATTTAGTATAGTACCTACCTTTTTATCACTAGTATCTTTAACTATGGCTGCCGTGAATATCTTCATATTCTCACCCTTATAAGTAGTGAAGGCAACTGGCCATGGCTGCATAGCCCTAATTATATGCTCAGTTTTTGAAGCACTTTCACTAAAATCGATAAAAGCGTCCTCTTTTTTAATCATTCTAACATAAGAGCTCTTTGAATCATCTTGTGGAGTGCCTTCATCAAGCGTGTCAAGACCAGCTAAATACTCTACTATCATCTCAGCGCCTAAATTAGATAGCTTCATAGTAAGTGTATCTGCTGTATCATCATCTGCTATAGCTATCTCTCTTGTCATCAGCATGTTTCCTGTATCAAGGCCCTTTGACATCTTCATAAGAGTGATGCCTGTTACTTTGTCTTCGTTAATGATGGCTGCTTGAACAGGAGCCGCTCCTCTATATTTTGGCAAGAGTGATGCGTGTATATTTATTGCATGATACTTCTTCATATAAAGTATTTCTTCTTTTATTATTTGACCGTAAGAAGCAACAACGATGACATCAGCATCAGTATTTTTAATTTTTTCTACAGATTCATGGCTATTGACGTCCTCTGGCTGAAAAACTTCTATATCATTCTCAAGAGCATAAGTTTTTAGCTCTGAGTAAGTGATTTGCATCTTTCTACCGCGTCTTCTGTCTGGCTGAGTTATTAGCAAGGTGATTTCAAAGCCATGATCTTTTAAAGCCTTTAAGGGAGCTAAGCTAAATAATGGCGTTCCCATGTAGATGAGTTTCATTATTTAGCCTCTGCCATCTTATGTTCTTTATCTAATTTTGCCTTAAGCTCGTCATTTGTAAACATTTCTTTTGCTTTGTCTGTATATAAAATACCCTTCAAATGATCTGTCTCGTGGCATATAACTCTTGTTAAGAAGCCTTCAGTCTCAAGCTCATGTTCTTTTCCTTCAAGGTCTTGGTACTTAAGCTTAAGCTTTTCTGGTCTTTCAACCACACCAGAGTAGCCTGGAACTGATAGACAGCCCTCGTAATCATCGCAGCTACCAGCTGTTTCGATTATATCTGGATTTACAAAGACCATCGGTCCTTCGCCTATGTCTATGACTATCATTTGCTTAAGTATACCTACTTGTACTGCAGCAAGACCAACGCCTTCTGCATGATTCATTGTCTCTATCATATCATCTGCTAATTCTTTAAGTTTATCATCAAAAACCTTAACTAGTTTTGATTGTTTTCTAAGTATTTCATCTTGATCGTGTCTAATATTTCTAAGTGCCATCTTTACCTCCTATAAAAAATTTTTTGGATTTATATAAATGTTATAATTTACTTTTTTGTTCTTTGCAAATTTGCTTCTGTATAAAATGAAGCGAATATAATCTTTTATCTCTTTTGAATAAGTGTTCGTGTATTTTAAAATTATTTGATATCTATAGCTTGCGTTTATCTTTTCAATCGCGCATTGCATTAGCTTTGAGACATTGCATCTGATGCCATTATTATTCAAATATCTCTCGATATCGCTTCTTAAGTAATCCATCTCAGCTTGAACGATGTTTTTATCAAGACTAGTACCAACGATGTATATCATATTGATAAATGGCGGATACAAAAATTCTTTTCTTAGAGCAATCTCATTTCTATAAAAAGCCTCATAATTTCCCCTCATCGCATAGCTAATCGTCTCGTTATCGCTAGCGTAGCTTTGAAGAAGCACTCTGCCTTTTTCATCGCGTCCAGCTCTGCCAGCAACTTGAGTGATTAAGTTATAAGTGTCTTCACTTGCCGAATAGCTCGGGAAATTTAAATTAGCATCGATTGACACGATGATCGCCGCATCAACATTTTTAAAGTCAAGCCCCTTGCTAATCATCTGAGTGCCAATAAGTATATCGACTGCTCCTGAGTTCATTTTTTTATATAAATTGATGTAATCGTCCTCTGTTTTGATTGTGTCGCTATCTGCTCTAAGTATTTTTGCTTCTGGAAAAGTTTTTCTAAGTAGTTCCTCGACCTTCTCTATTCCATAACCAGCAAAGCTTAGGGCCTCTGCCCCACATCTTGGGCAAGTCTTTGGAATATTTTTCACAAGACCGCAGTAGTGACACTTAAGCTTGTTTATACCCTTATGATAAGTCATGCTCACATCACAATTGTCACAATTAAAGGTATAGCCGCACTTTTTACAAAATATTTCTTTGTTATAGCCGCGTCTATTTAAAAAAACTATACTTTGTTTATTTGCCTTAAGATTCTCATCAATAATTTCATAAAATCTTGATGATATTTGACTGATGTTTCCTCTTTGAAGCTCATCTATCATATTGACTAGCTCTATATCAGCTTCTTTTTGTCCTTTTGCTTTTTTATCAAGCTCAAGTAGTTCATATATGCCATGCTTTGCATTATAGTAAGACGATATCGATGGCGTAGCACTTGCTAGTAATAGCGTTGCTCCCTCGCTCATGCTTCTATAATAAGCTACTTCGTCTGTTTGATACTTTGGATTCATGTCTGATATGTAGCTTTGATCGTGCTCTTCGTCCATGATTATAAGTCCTAAGTTTCTGCACGGAGCAAATATCGCTGACCTTGCGCCTATAACTATGCTTGGCGAATTTGATTTTATATCCTCATACTCATCAAAGCGTTCTGATAAGCTTAGTTTTGAGTGAAGTACATGTACTTTTCTTTGAAAACGACCTATGAAGCGTCTAATAGTTTGTGGTGTAAGACTTATTTCAGGTACTAGTAATATAGCATCTTTACCCATTTGAAGACATTTTTCAACAAGATGTAGGTAAATTTCTGTCTTGCCCGATCCAGTCACGCCTCTTAATAAAAATTTTTCACCTAAATTATGCTCAATGGAGCGTTCCATGCGCATATAAACTTTTTCTTGATCTTTGTTAAGCTTAATCTTTTCATAAGAAGACACATCGTAGCCTCTTTTTCTTGATTCTTGAATAAAATCTTCTCTCACTAAGCCTTTTTTTATAAGCGTTTTTATAGGTGATGAAGATATATTAAGGCTAGTGATTATATTTTTTTCAAGAGCGATGCCATCATTCTCTTTTAAATAATCAAGTACAGCTCTTTGCTTTTCACTCGCCTTCTCGTCATAAGTCACAAGGCTAATGTATTTTTCGTAATGCTCCTTAACTTTTTGCTTAATCTTATATTTTTCAATTAAAATATTTTCTTTAACGAGTTTATTAAAATCATTAAGCGTCATGATTTTAAGTAAATCATCTTTTTTATATGCCTTGTCCTTTTCAAGTCCATGCGCATCGTCATTAGCATAATAAAAAAGTTCTAGCTCCTTAATGCCTCCTGGTGGAAAAACTAGTCTAAGTGCGTCATTATAAGTCGAGATGTATCTATTTCTAAGCCATAGAGCAAGCTCAATCATCTTCTCGTCGATGATTGCCTTCTCATCAAGCACTTTGATTATGGATTTGATCTTTGCTTCATCTATGTCTACTTCATCGCAAGTGTTTAAAACCACAGCGATGCTAGGCTTATTGGACCTGCCAAATGGAACTAAAACTCTAGTTCCAACGCTGATGGCTTCGTCAGTCTCATAAGTAAAAACTCTATCTAAAACTCTCGATTTTGTGTCAATAACAACTTGAGCAAACATTAATTTTTCTTTCTATCTTTTAATAGTACAGCTAGATTGTCAAGAATGATATCTGCTAGCTCGCTTTTTTTCATTAAATCAAATGATGTCGCATTTTTATTTTTATATACAAAACTTACTTTGTTCTCATCGCTCTTAAAGCCTGATCCCTTTAGTGTAATATCGTTAGCGACTATCATATCGGCACCCTTAGAAGAAAGTTTTTTCTTTGCATTTGCAATAACATTTTCTGATTCAGCCGCAAAACCTATCACGACTTTGTCATCTTTTTTATCTTTAAGCGACTTGATTATGTCATCAGTCTTTTTTATTTTAATATCGTGATTATCGCTATCATCTTTTTTAATCTTTTCAGGACTGTATTCTGCTGGAGTGAAATCAGCTGGTGCAGCCGCCATAATCAAGGCATCTGCTCCTTCAAACTCTTTGTTAACCGCTTCATACATATCTTTTGATGAAACAACATTGATGATATTGAATGGATCTTTTATATCAAGGTCATTTGGTCCGATGATTAAAGTGACATTCGCTCCTCTATTATAAGCTTTTAGAGCGATTTGGTAACCCATCTTGCCTGTTGATCGGTTTGAGATATATCTAACAGGGTCAATCGCTTCTACTGTATGACCGGCTGTTACAAGTATTTTATACCTCTTAAGATCTTTTTCTGATAATAAATAGTCAATTCGATCAATTATTCTATCTGGATCTGGCATTTTGCCCTTGCCTACGTCTCCACAAGCAAGCAGTCCGCTGTCTGAATCAAGTATATCTATGCCTCTATCCTTAAGCGTTTGAATATTATCTTGTGTTGCCAAATTTTCAAGCATAGCTGTGTTCATGGCTGGAACAACAAGTTTTTTTGCCTTGCTTGCTAAAAATGCTAAAGTTACCATATCATCACAGATGCCGCTGGCAAGTTTAGCTATGGTATTTGCTGATGCAGGCACCACAACAAAGATGTCTGCCCACTTAGCTATTTCTATGTGCATAGGTTTAGCCTCGTCATTAAAGACATCCGTATAAACATTATTTTTTGAAAGTATCTTAAACGTTTCGCTGCCCACAAATTTAACGGCATCCCTCGTCATAAGTACTCTTACGTTGTGTGCTTTTGAAAGCTTAGATACAAGATCTGCCGCCTTGTAAGCTGCTATGCCGCCAGTGACACATACTACAATGTTTTTCTTCATCTTAAATATCGTATTCTATCTTATCTTCAAGATACTCATCCATAGCTATGGATACAGGATTGTGTGACTCAGTGTCAACTTTTGCTTCAGCTCCATCAACTATTTGCCTAGCTCTCTTTGAAAGTATCATAACTAAGGCATATCTTGATAATTTTTCTAAATCTTCCTTATTTTTAATATAAATCATTTGTTTTCCCCCAATACTCTATCTTTTATATATTTGAATCTCTTTGCTCTGTGCTTTTCAGCTTTGATTATGGCCTCTATATCTCTAACGGCATCTTCTAAATAATCATTAACTACAAAGAAATCATATTCTTCGACGAAGCTTATCTCTTTAAAACCGTTCGCAATTCTAAGTTCTAAATCTTTTTCGCTCTCAGTCGCTCTGCCAACTAATCTTCTTTTTAGCTCAGACATCGATGGCGGTACTAAAAATATAAAGACTACTTCTTTCATCTTTTGTTTTATTTGAAGCGCACCTTGAACGTCTATATCAAGCAGTACTATCTCTCCCTCTTCTATCTTTTTAGTGATAAAATCTTTTGGAGTTCCATAGTAATGTCCGTGAACGCTAGCATATTCCAAGAACTCATCGTTTTCTACCTTCTTTAAAAACTCTTCTTCGCTTAAGAAGAAGTAGCTCTTGCCATCTACTTCGCCTGGACGAGCTTCTCTAGTTGTTGCTGAGACTGAAAAGACTATGTCATCGTTGCGTCTAAACAGTTCGTCAGCAACAGTACCTTTACCGCAGCCAGAAGGTCCGGAAAGAACTATCAAAAAACCTCTTTTCATCTAATTACCTCCATTCAATCTTTCGCTAATAGTTGAAGTTGCTAGCGTTGAAAGAACTATGGACTCGTTATCCATGATGATAACGCTTCTAGTTTTTTTGCCGCAAGTCGCGTCTATGAGTCTGATTGTGTCACGATTCTCCATAATTAATCTCTTTATAGGAGCAGACTCCGGCCCAACGACAGCTATGACTCTATGTTTATTGATTAAATTACCAAATCCTACGTTAATGTATTCCATAATTCACCTACTCTATATTTTGTATTTGTTCTCTAATCTTTTCGATAAGGTTCTTTTGCTCAACGCCTATCTTAGATATTTCAATGTTTTTAGTCTTACTAAGTATAGTGTTTGACTCTCTGTTCATCTCTTGAATTAAAAAATCCATCTTCTTGCCAATGGCCTCGTCTGAATTAAGCATGGACTTAAACTGAGATATGTGGCTATACATTCTAACTATCTCTTCGTCGATGGCGTATTTATCGACTAATAGTGCAAGCTCAAACTCAAGTCTTTTTTCATCGATGATGCTCTTGTCTTCAATAAGCTCATTATATTTCTTCATAAAATCTTCTTTGTATTCATCTGTATAATCAATGTAAATCTCTTTAATCTTATCAACATTTTCTTCAATTGCTGTAAGATTATTTAGTATATCGCTCTTAAGATTTTCTCCCTCTCTAATTCTCATGTCGTCAAAATTATCAAGTGCCTTCTCAAGTGTTTCAAGCATTATATCTAAAAATTCATCACTTTCGTAATTATTTTTCACTATGCTTAAAACTTCTTGTTGACTGATTATGTCTTCAAGCTTAATCTCGTCATCAAGGCCAAGCTCTTCCTTAATTAAGCTAAGCGCCTTCATATATTTTCTTAAAAATACTAAATCCACTTCAACATCGTTAGGATCATCCTCTAGAAAGACAACTGTTAGAAAGCAGTCGATCTTTGCTCTGGATATTCTTTTTTTAATTGCAAGCCTAATCTTGTCCTCGTACTCGATAAGCGAGCGCGGGCTTCTTAGGTTTAAATCAAAATATCTGTTGTTTACAGATTTTAGTTCAAATTTTATTTTATATTTTTCACAAACATATTCGCTAGAACCGTATGAGGTCATACTCTTTAACATAGTCTCACTCCTTATGCATATATTATACCATTTATTTAAAAAAATATATATAGAATATGACAAATTCTTCATATTTAAATAGAGTAACTTTGTATATAATATAAATAAGGAGTGATTAAATGTCATTTGATGCAATAGTAACAAGAGCCTTGACTGATGAGTTCAATAATAATTACATCGGTGCAAGGGTCGACAAGATATATCAAACTGAAAAAGATGAGATAATGATTAATATGAGAAGCAAAGATGGCTCTTTTAAAGTACTTGTTAGTGCTTCGAGTAATAATCCGCGCTTTTATGTGAGCAAGATTAGTAAAGAAAATCCTAGTGAAGCGCCTTTATTCTCTATGATACTTAGAAAGAATCTATCTGGATCAAAGCTCGTTAAGGTCGAGCAATTTGGCTTTGATAGAGCCGCACAATTTGTTTTTAGTGGCTACAATGAATTTCATGAAGAAGCTCTTTATTATCTTGTCGTTGAAATCATGGGCAAGTACTCAAACATAGTTCTTTGCAACGAAAATCACAAGGTTATTGATGCAATTAAAAGAGTTTCTAATGTCATGTCTAGCAAAAGAGAGATAGAGCCAGGTCTTATATATGAAAGGCCTCCTGTCTTTGATAGAGTCTCGCCTATAAACGCTAATGAAGAAGATCTTAAAAATATGATGACTAATAACGCTGATCTTGAACTAAGAGACTTTTTAATGAGGTCCTTCCTTGGCCTAAGTACTGAGATTGCGAATAAAATAATATTCGACGCAGCAATAGATGATAAGAATCTTCTTAAAAATCTTGATGAGAATGATACGAATAAATTTATTTCATCTTTTATAAAAACTTTTGAAGAAGTTAAAGAAAAAAATTATAGCTTCAATATTTATAAGCTAAGCGAAAGAAAGAGTGCCTACAACGCCATCAACTTAAATCAATACGCTTCGCTTGAGAAAGAAAATTTTTCTAGCATAAGTGAGCTTCTGGATAAATATTATTATGAAAAGGACCAAAAAGACAGAATAGCGCAGCGCTCGCAAAACATGAGACATACTATAAGTGCAAATCTTAAGAGGGCTAAAAATAAATTACAAAAGCAAAAAGAAGAGATGCTTGAAAGTGCTAACAGAGAGGCATACAAGGTATACGCTGACCTTATCTCATCAAATATACACAAAATTTCTAAGGGACTAAAAGAAATTAAGCTTGAAAACTTTTATGATAATATGAATGAAATTTCGGTTCCTCTTGATCAAAAGTTATCGGCTGTGCAAAATGCACAAAAATACTACAAAAGATATCAAAAAATGAAGCAAAGAGAGATAGTTTTAGAAAAGCAAATTGAAAATACTGAAGATGAGATAAATTATCTTGAGCTTGTAACTGACGCTATAGACAGAACTGACGATGTAAAGAACCTTGATGAGATATATTTTGAGTTAATAAAGAATAATTATATTAAAAAAGATAAAAAAATAAAAAATAAGCCAAAAAAAATCGCCATACACTCTATTGATTATGACGATACAAGTAAAGTTTATTATGGCAAGAACAATTTGCAAAATGAGTATATCACTTTCAAAGTCGCTGACAAAAACGATGTATGGATGCACGTAAAAGGCTTTCCTGGATCACACGTTGTAATCAAGTGTGATGGCTACCCAAGCGATGAGCTTTTAGTCTTCGCGGCTGAAATTGCCGCAAAAAATTCAAAAGCCAAAGACTCTAACAAGGTTGATGTTGACTTCACTACGAGAAAGAATGTTAAAAAACATCCAAGCGGTAAGACCGGTCTCGTTAATTATGTGAACTTCAAAACTATCACTGTAGATCTTTAGCTTTATATAAATTCGTTTTGATTAGTGCCTCTTTAAAATATTCTGGCAAATCACTTTCTATTGTTATTAAATTATTTGTAATTGGATGGATAAAACTTACTTTTCTGCAATGTAAGACTTGTCCGTCCATTTTTATTTTTCCTCTATATCCATAAGTTTTGTCACCAAGAACAGGATGATTAATATAAGCAAGATGAACTCTAATTTGATGCGTTCTTCCCGTTTTGATAATAACACTTAGATAAGCATATTCATCGTTTTGTTTAATTAAATGGATTTCGGAGTGAGCTTCTTTGCCTTCATCTGATGTACACATCTTGATCTTTTTAATCGGGTCGCGCATAATGCCCTTATCAACTATAGTCACTTCATCCTTAAAAGTACCCACGGCAATGGTGATGTACTCTTTATAAATCTCTCTCGACTTAAATAGCTCTTTCATCTTTTCATGTGCTTCATTGTTTTTTGCTATTATAATCAGGCCGCTAGTATCCTTATCAAGCCTATGGATTATGCCCGGCCTTGATTCATCAATGCTACTTAGTGAGTCAAATCTATATAATAAAAAATTCACAAGACTTAGCTCGTCATCATTTGTAGGATGAACTATAAGACCTCTTGGTTTATCGATGACAGCTATATCATCATCTTCATAGAGAACTTTTATATCCATAGCCACTTTTTCAAATCGCCTTGACTCTTTTTCTTTTATTTCAATAATGTCCCCTACATTTATTTTGTATGATGGTTTTGAGAGGCTGCCATTAACACTAACATATCCTTCTTCAATAAGCTTTTTGTACATGGACCTCGTCTTGCTCTCATCAAAATTTGCTAAAAATGCATCTAGCCTTTGACCAGCATCTTGATCATCTATCTTAATTTCTTTTATTTGCATTTTATTTCTTTAATCTTTCTATAAATATAATATCCAAGGAATAAAAATATTATTACGCACATGTAGCTATCAGCTAGGTTAAAGCATGGATATTGGTATGAGCCAAACTTAAACGAAATAAAATCAATAACGTATCCTCTAAAGGCTCTATCAATAAAATTACCAATGATTCCTGCTAAGAAAAACGATAGAAATACTTTTTCATATACCATAAGAGTTTTATACTCTGTTATGAAAATATATAAAATTATTGCTATGGCAATGAAGGTAACTATAAAAAAGAAAATGTGTTTGCCCTGCATAATGCCAAAAGCCGCGCCTCTATTCTCAACGTAATCAAAAGAAAAAAAGTTTGGAATTATTTCATAGGCAGCTTTGCCATCCAAATGAAGTTTAGCAAAATACTTTGTGACTTGATCCAAAGCAATCGCTAGTACCACTATTAAAAAATAAATCATATAACACCTACTTTACAATTTTTATAATAAGTTTAAGTTTATCCTTTTTACTAAGACCCAAGTAATCGCCTACAATAAAGCGTCCGCGTCTACGCATAGATACCATGTCGCCTACATCAAGTGTTTCGCTAATCTTGTATATAACCTTATAGTTTATTTTCACAAGACCTGCTTCTATGGCGTTTTTTGCATCACTTCTGGATAAATTATAAACATTGGCCAATACCAAATCAAGTCTTGCTGATGCGCACGTCACAAGCTTTTCCTCATAATCTATCGCGCGAGCTAGAGGCGTTTCTAAATCAATCACCTCAAGGTCTACTCCGTAATTTTTTATCTTTTCTAAATTGAGTAAAACATAATCTAAAATTTCGTTTCTAATATAAAAATATATAGCCTCGTCATTAATAATTATGTCACCGACCTTCTCCCTCTTGATGCCAAGTGAAAGAAGCGAGCCTAAAACATCTTTATGAGCAATATCATAATCCTTCTTATCTATGCGTATAAGGCTTACAAAATCAGCTGCGTTTACTTCATTCATGTAATCAGGATAAATTAAAATAGCCTTACTCTCAGAATCTTCATTCCCAATAAGGCTAAAACTTATAGTATCATACGTATTGATAAGTGAAGAAAGCTCCTTCACTTCAAAAGGGTTGTAGAAGTCTGTGCACTGTATAGACCTAGTCTTTGCCACAATCTCACAAAGATCTATAACCCTTCTTGCAATTTCTTTGTTCTCAGTACTGATATGATCTAAATTTTTTGACTTATTCATTAAAATGGAAACATGCCTCTGCTTTTAAGTTCGTCTTTTAAGCCGTCTATTGCAATGTTCTTTGGTGCTAAAACAAAGATGTCTCTAGTCACTTTTTGAATGCTTCCGTCGATAGCGTAGATGCCGCCATTGATAAAGTCAAAAATTTGTCTTTTCACACTTGCTTCTAGTTGTTCGAAATTAACAACAACTGCCTTGCCTAATCTTAAATCGTCAATAATTAGTGGCGCTTCATCGTAGCCAAGTGGTTCTTGTACTGTAATCACCATTGCTCCAGTTTTTCTTTGAATAGGAACAACATTTTCCTTTTCTTTTTTTCTTGAGAAGATAGATGTTTCCTTTTGTGGCTCTTCTTCTACAACTTCATCTTCGTCGTCATAGTATTCTTCATCGTAATCGTCATCGCCGAATCCTAAGAAATACTTAACTTTGTCCATAAAACCCATAATAAACCTCCTAATAATTTCTTTCGCCAAATATCTTTGAGCCAATCCTCAAAATATTTGAGCCTTCTTGTATTGCTATTTTATAATCGTGCGTCATACCCATGGATAGATATTTTAAATTGACATTGTCAAATTTTTTGCTAGCCATCTTTTCTTTTAGCTCGTAAAGACCTCTAAATGTGCTTCTGACAACAGCCTCATCCTCTGTAAATGGAGCCATAGTCATAAAGCCAAGTATATGTAGGTTCTTGTACTTTTGCATTTTTTCTAAAACTTCTTCTACCTCATCTTTGTAGAAGCCGCTCTTTGACTCCTCTTTAGAGATATTTACTTGCAACAAACCGTCTAATTCCATATTATTACTTGCTAGTCTCTTGTCAAGTGCTTCGATAAGGCTTAGGCTGTCAAGCGAATGAATCAGCTTAATCTTACCAAGTAACTTATTTATCTTATTCTTTTGAAGACTGCCTATCATGTGAAATTCGAAATCATCCTTTAAAGCGTCATACTTTTCTTCTATCTCTTGAACTTTGTTCTCGCCAATCTCGTGTAGACCAAATTCTTTAATATCTTTGATTCGATTAATATCTACAGTTTTTGTAACTGCAAGTAATTTTACTTCGTCCTTTTTTCTGCCAGCAAGATCTATTTCTTTATCAATAGATTCTAAAAGATCTATTAAATTTTCTTTTACACTCATTATAGTATGTCGCCCTCCTTTACAGTCGATGGGAATACCACAACTTCGTCATAATATTTTATACTTCTAAATTTTAGCTTCTTATACTTCATTAGCCCGTTATCGTCAGTTCTCATCACATATATGTTATCTCTGTCACTGCCGACTAAAAGTACCCTTTTATATCTAATGGTATTATCTATGTCTTTAATATATACCCCTTTTTCGCTACCTTTATCAATTAAAGCGCTCTTTGGCAATTTAAAAGTTTTGTACTCATCAAAAATTATTTCCATCTTAGAAAATCTATCTTTATAAAGCTCTGATATTCTCTCTCTGATATTTAATAAAAATTTATAAGTCTTATCAACTTTTTCCTTCTTAAGTACTCTAGCATAAGTTTTAGTCCCAGTCAAGTCCCACTCAATTAGGACTACATCGTTTACACCTACATCTTCAAGTTTTTCATTGTTAGAAAAAGCTAAGATGTTCATAGAAAAATTATCAAATATCTTGAACTTATCATTGCTCTGCGCTTTGTTTATACTGTAGCTCTTGCTATCTTCAAGTAAATCTTTTTCGAATATAGCATCAAAATTCTTGTTTGTGTATTTATCTTCAAGTCCATCGATAAAATAACTAACTATGCCTGACATTGACACTCTAATTGATGGTGCATCGCTTCTTTTATTTATAAGTAGTTCATCCTTCATCTCTAAAAGCTTGTCAATGGAGTAATTTTTAATACTTTCGTAGTATTTATCCTCATCATCTTCAGTGCTATTTAAAATTTGAGATAAATCCTCGTATCTCTTTTGATTTATACTTATCTGTAAAGCCTTAATTTTTGATGTCATCACTTTGTTATCTAAGCCAATATCATCAGATGTATCATAATCAAGATCCTTAAGTCTTTTATTTATTGCTGCTAATTTTTTATCAATCACATCGTTTGCGCTCTTTGTTACGCTTAAATTCTCAAGACCTTTCTTAACTTTTTCGCCTTCTTTGGCTTGAGTTGTGAAATAAGAATTTCTTCCTGCTTGATAAACCTCTTCATTCTTGATTAATGCCGCATTCATCACAACAGAATTATAAAAAACTTCTTCAACAGGTGTTTCTGTCTTGACATCTTTTTTGAAAAATGATGTAATTATAGTATTAAATGCTACTATTATGAATATGAAAGCTACTAACGCACCTAAAAAGCTTGAAAAGCCCTTGCCGTTCTTCTTATCTATCTTCATATTTTTCCATCTCATGCTTAAGTGGTCTACCCATAAGCTCAGCAACAACGCTATCTAGAGGGTAGTTTTCGTATAAAAGCTTGTACATCATATCAACTATAGGCATTTCAACCGAATATTTTTCTTTAAGCATATAAGTTGATTTAGTAGTTTTTATGCCTTCGACAACCATGCCTACCTTGTCAATAGCGCCTTCTGCTGATAATCCTTCGCCTATATACACGCCACAAGTTTTGTTCCTTGAGTGTCTACTAGTGCATGTTACAACCAAGTCGCCTATACCCGCAAGTCCATAGAATGTCGATGCTTTAGCTCCAAGTGCAAGTCCAAGTTTTGTTATCTCATGTATGCCTCTTGTGATTAAAGCCGCTTTAGTATTGTCACCGTAGCCTCTTCCCTCACATATACCGCTTCCTAGAGCAATGATATTTTTAGTTGCGCCAGCAAGTTCAACACCTAAAAGGTCATCATTGACATAAACTCTTAGATTGTCATTTGAAAATATATCTTGAATTAGCTCTGCATCAGAAACAGATTTTGATGCGCTGACAATGGTTGTTGGTATACCAACAGCAACTTCCTCTGCATGTGATGGGCCAGATAGTGAAACAAATCTTGCCTTTGGATTAAAGTCATAAAAAACTTCGCTCATAGTCTTAAGCGTACTTATTTCAATGCCTTTGCTAACATTTACAAAAATTTTCTCTTCGTCAATATACTTTTCTATAGTCTTTAAAACACTTCTTAGTTCTTGACTAGGTACCGCAAGCACAACGATATCAGCGTCTTTAACCGCTTCTTCTATGTCATTAATTAAAAATATATTCTCAGGAATTTTAACATCCTTTAAATATTTTTTGTTCATTCGAGTTTCTTTTATTAAATTGTAAGAATCCTTATTTCTAATGTATAGACTTAATTCTTCTTGACTCTTTGCTAGGTGTATAGCTAGGGCTGAGCCGAAGCTACCGCCACCTATTACTGAAATTCTCAAAACTCTGCCTCACTTTTTAAATATATATAATTTATTTTCCTCGCCTTTTATTAGTCTAGTTATGTTCTTAAAGTGCCTTATTATGCCTATTAAAGCAATGGCAAAACTTATTAGAACTGCTAAATTTATCTCTTTAAACTTAAGCCAAGTGTATATGAAAAACGCTAAGAACATAAGTAAAGATGATAATGAAACGTATTTTGTAATTAAAACTATTAAAAACATAGATACCATCACTGCTAGAGCGAACTTGTAGTCTATTAGTAATAAGCCGCCTATAGTCGTTGATACGCCTTTTCCTGCGCTAAAATTTAGATAAAACGGAAAGTCATGTCCAAGTACTACTCCTAATAAAGCGATGTACTGAGCAAAATCCACTTCAAAGTATCTGGATAAAAATACTGCTAGAACGCCTTTAAATACATCTAAAAAAAGTGTGATTATGCCAAGCTTTGCGCCAAAAACTCTAATCATGTTTGTTGCGCCGGCATTTTTGCTGCCATAATCTCTAATGTCTTTCATCTTAAATACTTTGCCTAAGATGTATGAATTAGAGATTGATCCAATTAAGTAAGTAACGATAATTAGTACTACGCCCTTCATTACTCGCTCCTGTTCTTATAGTTTATAATTATAGATGTTCCCTCGAAAGGATAAACATTTCTTATTTGATTTTCCAAAAATCTTGTGTATGAAAAATGTGTTAATTCTTTATCATTTACAAAGATGGTAAACTCTGGTGGTCTAGTTCCTGATTGAGTTGCATAAAGTATCTTAAGTCTCTTGCCCTTATCAGATGGCGGTTGATTGATTAGTGTTGCATTAGAAATTATATCATTTAATAAACCAGTAGAAAGTCTATGGCTGTATGATTCATTAATTTCCATGATCTTGTCAATAAGTTCATCAACCCTCTTACCAGTTAGAGCCGATATAAATAATATTGGCGCATAAGATAAGAATGGCAAGTTATTTCTAAGACTGTCAGTAAATGTTTTCATAGTCTTAGAATCTTTTTCCACTATGTCCCATTTATTTACACAGATAATTATCGCTTTCCCTTGATTGTGAGCATATCCTACTACTTTTGAGTCTTGTTCAGTAAATCCTTCTACAGCATCTATCAAAAATACGCATACATCAGCTCTATCAACACTTGAAAGCGTTCTTACTTGTGAATAAGCTTCTACCGATGAATCTACTCTTGATTTTTTTCTAAGACCGGCTGTATCGATGAACATAAACTCTTGTCCTTTGATGTTGATGTATGAGTCGATAGCATCTCTTGTAGTTCCAGCGATGTCAGTTACTATAACTCTTTCTTCACCTAAAATTCTGTTAGTTAAAGATGATTTGCCAACATTTGGCTTTCCGATGAAGGCTACTTTTAATAAGTTTTCTTTTTCTTCGAAGTCTCTATCTTCAGGGAAATTCTTAATTATCTCATCAAGAAGATCTCCTATGCCAAGTCCTTGCTCTGCAGATATTGACATCGGTTCACCTAAGGCAAGTTCATAAACATTATAAAATTCATCTTTTCTTTTGCCTTCAGTCTTATTTGCAACTAAAATTATCTTTTTATTTGATTTTCTTAATATATTTGCAATCTCATGATCAAGTGCTGTCGCTGGATTTCTTCCGTCAACAATAAATAATATCACGTCAGAAGCTTCTATAGCGATGTTCGCTTGCTTTCTGATGTTTGACATAATCTTGTCATCGTCAAAAGGATCAAGTCCTCCTGTGTCGATAACATCAAAAACATGTTGCTGCCAGCTTGCTTCAGCATAAATCCTGTCTCTTGTTACACCAGGTGTGTCTTCAGTGATAGATATTCTTCTACCAACAATTTTATTAAATAAAGTTGATTTACCAACATTTGGTTTACCTACTATACTAACTACAGCTCTATTCATACAGACACCTCCTTATCTTAATTATTATAACACAAAGATTAACAGTTTTCAACACTTAATAAGTATTAAGAAAGATATTTTCTCATTAAAATATATTTATTAATAATATATCATTCATTAATAATTTTTAATATGCAATAAAAATTTTTACACAAAAAAGAAGCGAAAGATAATCTCTCGCTTCTAATATAATATTTATTCGTTTTTTAGAATATTCCTTCGTACATTGGGAATCTCTTGCAGATATCTGATACTCTTTGTCTAATTTTCTTTCTGTCGATTGATGTATCAAATGTATCTCTGAAGATTTCAGCAACTTCTCTCATTTCGTCTTCTTTGAATCCTCTAGTTGTTAAAGCTGGAGTACCAATTCTGATACCGCTTGTAACGAATGGAGATTCTGTTTCGTTAGGAATTGTGTTTTTGTTAACTGCAATACCGATTTCACCAAGCATTGCTTCAGCTTCTTTACCTGTGAAGCCTTTCTTCTTAATATCGATTAAGATTAGGTGGTTATCTGTACCGCCTGAAATTAATCTAAATCCGTATTTATCAAGTTCTTTAGCAAGTACTTGAGCATTTGCTAAAATTTGTCTACAATAATCTGTAAATTCTGGTTTAAGTGCTTCACCAAATGCAACTGCTTTTGCAGCTATAACGTGCATTAGTGGTCCGCCTTGGATTCCTGGGAATATAGCTTTGTCAAGTTTCTTAGCGTTTTCTTCTCTACAAAGTATAGCTCCTCCTCTAGGTCCTCTTAATGTTTTGTGTGTTGTTGTTGTAACAAAATCAGCATAAGGTACTGGAGATGGATGTAAGCCTGTAGCTACTAATCCAGCGATGTGTGCCATGTCTACCATTAGCATAGCGCCTACTTCGTCAGCGATTTCTCTGAATTTTTTGAAATCAATAATTCTTGGATAAGCACTTGCACCTGCTACTATTAGCTTTGGTTTTTCTTTTAGAGCGATTTCTCTAAGTGTATCATAATTAATAACTTCTGTCTTAGAGTCAACTCCATAAGCAGCGAAATCAAAGAATGATCCTGAGATGTTAACTGGTGAACCGTGTGTTAAGTGACCGCCTTCGCTAAGGTTCATACCTAAAACCTTGTCGCCAGGTTTTAATACAGCAAAGTAAACACCAATGTTAGCATTAGCTCCTGAGTGTGGTTGAACGTTTGCATGTTCAGCGTTAAATAGCTTGCAAAGTCTGTCTCTAGCAATGTTTTCAGCGATGTCAACTACTTCGCATCCACCATAATATCTTTTTCCTGGATATCCTTCAGCGTACTTGTTAGTTAGCTCACTTCCCATTGCTTCCATAACAGCTTTTGAAACATAGTTTTCAGATGCTATCATTTCAAAGTGATCTTGTTGTCTATTGTGTTCTTTTTCAATGACATCAAAAATCTCTTTGTCTGTCTTTTTTAGATTGTCAAAATCCATCTTAATTTCCTCCCTTTAAATAAAATTAATTTAGCTTATTTATGATTAATAAATCATTGTCTCCTTTAGAATATCTTTTGTCATAAGACTTAACTATGAATAAAGATATTATTAATAGGACTACACCTAATATTATACTATAAAAGTCGGGAACTTTAAAGCTAAATTTTTTAAAAATGTAGTTTGAAGCAAAAATTCCTATCAAAAATGCCAGTAAAGGTACTAAATATACCATCATTACCCCTCTAAGCATCTTTCTCGAATCAACTCTTATAGATACTAAGTCGCCTACCTTGTAGTTTGCTCTTGGCTTTGCTTTAACTATGTGTTCTTTTGAATCGCATCCAGCTGCGCACGATTCGCACGAGCCACATGCTGAGTCTCTCTTCATAGATATAAGCATTTCGCCATCTTCTATCTTAATAATTCTTCCTATGCTTTCATTTTCTTCCATCTAATAGGTCTCTAACAAGCTTTGATGCGATTAATAAACCGCCTGTAGCTGTTACAAAGGATATAGACCCTGTCACCACCTTACCATCATCCTTTAATTTCTTCTCTATAGGTTCTTCTTTTGAATAAACCACGTTAATTTTCTTTTGTACTCTTTTATCTATCTTTTGTCTTAATTTTCTTGCTAATGGACATACTCTCGTCTTGTCAAGCGTTGATATCTCAAGTTTTGTCGGATCAAGCTTATTGCCACATCCCATTGCGCTAATAATTTTAATATTTTTTTCAAGGCAAGTCTCGATTAGCTCAATTTTATTTTTAAGCATATCGATGGCGTCAACAACATAATCGTATTGCCTGTCAAAAATTTCATCATTAATCTCTTTAGAATAAATCTTATCAATGCATCTTATATCAAGTTCATCGTTAATCTTAAGAAGTCTTTCCCTCATCACATCAACTTTTTTCTTGCCAATGGTATCATCGAGAGCTAAAATTTGCCTATTAATATTTGATTCGCTAACTGTGTCGAAATCAACTATAGTGATATGCTCTATGCCAAAGCGAACTAAGGACTCTAAGGTAAATGAACCAACACCGCCTATACCAACAATTAAAATGTTAACATCTTTAAAACTATTAAAAATTTCGTCTCCTAAAACAACTCTAGTCCTAATCGTTCTTTGCGGCTTCATTTATATCTACCTTTATAGATACTTCATGTAATTGCTTGTCATCAACTTCGCTTGGTGCTCCTGTTAATAGGTCTGTTGCTGATTGTGTCTTAGGGAAAGCGATAACGTCTTTGATATTGTCATGCTTTGTTAACAATTGAACGAATCTATCTAGACCGTAGGCAATTCCTCCATGTGGTGGAGCTCCGTACTTGAAGGCCTCGATGAAGAAGCCAAATTGTTCCTCAGCTCTTTCTTTAGTAAAGCCAAGTGCCTTAAACATTTTTTCTTGTAAATCGGAGTTATTGATTCTTATACTTCCTCCGCCAATTTCTTCGCCATTGATAACGATGTCGTATGCTTTTGCCTTAACAGTATCTTTTCTTTCCTCAATATATGGTATATCCTCAACTTTTGGATGTGTGAATGGATGGTGCATAGCCATGTATCTTCCTTCCTCTTCACTGTATTCAAATAGTGGGAAATCTGTTATCCAAAGTAGTTCAAACTTATCTGGATCGTTTAAATTTAATTCTTTAGCAATTTCATTTCTTAAGTTGCCAAGAGTTTTCTTAACAACAGATTTTTTATCTGCTACGAATAAAATTAAATCGTTATTTTTTATATCCATCTCTTTAATAAGAGCTTCTTTTTCTTCATCAGTAAAGAATTTTGCTATAGGACCAGTAAATTCATTATCTACATACTTAACCCAAGCAAGTCCCTTTGCTCCGAATGTCTTAGCAAATTCTTCCAGCTTAGTAATATCTTTTCTTGTAAATTTTTCTTGATAACCGTCTATGTTGATTGCGTTAACCATATTGCCAGCATCAACAGTATCTTTAAATACCTTAAAGCCACTGTTCTTAAATATGCTGCTCACATCGTGAATTAAAAATCCAAATCTTAAGTCTGGTTTATCAACGCCATATTTATCCATTGCTTCGTCAAATGGCATTCTTCTTAAAGGAAGCTTTATATCTATATCTAAAATTTCTTTAAATATATGTGCTATAAGCTTTTCATTGATTGACATAACGTCGTCTTCGTCAACGAAACTCATTTCAATATCGACTTGAGTAAACTCTGGTTGTCTGTTAGCTCTAAGGTCTTCGTCTCTAAAGCACTTAGTGATTTGATAGTATCTATCCATGCCTGAAACCATTAGTAATTGCTTGAATAATTGTGGTGATTGTGGTAGGGCAAAGAACTTTCCAGGATTAACTCTACTAGGAACGATGTAGTCTCTAGCTCCTTCTGGAGTTGATTTGCCAAGCATAGGTGTTTCTATCTCTATAAATCTGTGATCATTTAAAAAGTCTCTGAAAGCTTTGTAAATTTTTGCTCTTGTCATAAGAGTTTTTTGCATAAATGGCTTTCTTAAATCAAGAAATCTGTATTTTAATCTCATTTGCTCGCCAACATTGTCATCATCTTTTACATAGATAGGCGGTGTTTGAGCTGTATCAAGTATTTTAAGCTCTTCGGCTAAAATTTCGATATCACCAGTTGGGATGTGTGGGTTCTTTTGAGATCTCTCTCTAACCTTTCCTCTAACGGCAATAACATACTCGCCCTTAAGTCCCTTAGCTTTTTCAAAGACATCTTTAGTGATAGTCTCATCAAAAACTACTTGAGATATACCACTTATATCTCTTATATCAACAAAGATAAGTTGTCCTAAGTTTCTTTGAGTTTGCACCCAGCCCATTAGAATAACTTCCCTTTCTATGTCTTTCATTCTTAGTTCGCCACAGTAGTCACTCCTGCGCAAGTTTCCCATTGTTTCCATAAATATCCTCCCAATAATCTATATATCTTTATTATAAACGTTTTTTATATACAAATCAATGTCTTTATAATTAAATTTTCGCTCTAAATTATCATTGTCAATATATTTTGATACGGCTCCAGCACCAAAAGCGTATATACTACTTAAATCATTCATCGAAATCACATTATAAATGGACGCCTTACCAGCTAATGAAAAAGCAAGATTCTCAAGATTTGAGTTTGTCATCTTCTGTCTGTACATATAATATGGCTCATAACCAGCCGCATAAAGCATAACGTAAATTTCTTTTGATAAATCGATGTTTTCAAGCTTAAAATCTTCCTGAGCAAGAACTGCCCTTCTTTTTAGTGCTAAATTGTGTATGGTGATGGACTCAGGTCTCATAGCTATAAGCTTTTTAACTGAATTGGTGTAATCAGCTCTCCTCTCGCCTTCAAGGCCAATGATGAGATCCATATTTATATCAAAATTATAGTTCCTTGAAAGCTCATAAACTTTATAAAGCTCATCAAGGCTCGCATTTCTATGAACTCTCTTAAGTGTCTCTTCGTTCATAGTCTGCGGATTGATGCATATCCTTGTAACACCATATTTATCAAGTATATCAAAGAGTTCCTTATCCATAGTATCGGCTCTGCCGCACTCAAATGTTAGCTCTTTAAATTTATAATTTTCTTTAATGTATTTTAATAGTTTTCCTATATTGGCCTTATCAATCGCAGATGGCGTTCCACCACCTATGTAAATACTATCAGGCTCTGATATATCTCTAATTTTACTCTCATATTTCATCTCATCGATAACTGTGTCAATGTATTTTGTAAAATCAAAATCTTTTTTTGTGATGTCATTTGTATAAAATGAGCAATAGGAGCAAATCCCCTTGCAAAATGGTATGTGCACATATAAACTATATTTTGGATTGAACCCAAGCACTTGATTTTTAAAAGTTTTCTCCATCAGCTCAAATTTTTCATCTGAAATAAAGAATTTTTCTTTAAAAGCCTCTTTATCATCTGATTTAGCATATAGCTTCATTGGCTTAATTCCAGTAAGTATGCCCCAAGGAAGATTTATGCCTTCTTTTAAAAACTCTTTGTAAATAAGAGATTTCATCTCATTATTTGTCAATTTATCAAAACCACTTAGCGTTCTCTCTTTGCCATCTATAGAAAATTTTACACCATCATCCAAAATTTCATAAATAATGCCAGGCTTGATATTTTGAAATTCCCAAAAGAGCTCTTTTATCCTCTTTATACTAGCTTCTCTTAGCATTGACGTAAGGATTATTTGCCCTTTCTTCTTCTGAGCTAGTGTTCATGCTGTGTCCTGGATATATTGTGTAATTGCCTTCTAAATTCAAAACTTTATTAACTGAATCCATAAGTTCAGCTTCATCCCCGCCATAAAGGTCGCTTCTACCAACTGAGTGGAAGAATATAGTGTCACCAACAAATAAGTTGTCACCTATTTGATAAGTTAATCCGCCCTTTGTGTGTCCAGGAGTTTTTATTACATTAAGCTCAATGCTACCAAATTTCATTGGACCTTCTTTATCAATTGTGTGGTCTATGTTTATAGGTTCATCTATGTAATTTCTCATCTTGTCATTTAGCATAAAATCTGTTCTTTGTGTCATATCATAATCATCTTTTGATATATATGATGGTGCTCCTGTTAATTTTCTTAGCGCATTTACGCCTAAAACGTGATCAAAGTGACCATGTGTAAGTAAAATCGCTTTTAGATTTAAATTATGTTCTTTCATATAAGCATATAAATCATCAGCATTGCCGCCAACGTCTATGATTATTGCATCACCATCATCATTACTAATAATGTATGAATTTGATCCATATACACCAACATTTTTCTTAAAAATATTCATTTAAAACTCCTTCTTCGAATCCAATAATATTGTCACAGGTCCAGAAAGATGCGCATGTATGTGCATATCTGCTCCAAAAACTCCTGATTTAAATTTTATTCCACTTGTTTTTAATTTTTCTTTAAATATTTCATAATAGCTTTCAGCTTTCTCAGCCTTAGCGCTTCTCATGAAATTTGGTCTATTGCCCTTTCTTGCGTCACCATATAAAGTGAACTGCGAAACAAGAAGTATTTCGCCATGAACATCTTGAACGGATAAATTCATCTTGTCATCTTCATCAGAAAAAATTCTCATATTAGTGACTTTTTTGAAGATATATTCAAGATCTGCCTCTGTATCATCGTCCTCAACAGCGATATAAACTAAAAGACCGCCATTTATTTCGCTTATAAGCTTTTCATCTACTTCTAAACGAGTTTCTTCTACTCTTTGTACAACTGCTCTCATATCTATGCCCTGTAAACATCCAAAATTCCATTTATCGTTTTAAGTTTTTGTATCATCTTATCAAGCTCATCCTTTCCTACTACTTCAAACGTCAAATATATAAATATATCGCTAATGGTATTGCTCTTAGCACTCAGTGACTGTATACCAACATTGGCTTCTTTAGCCATGGCGGTTATTTCTGATAGTATACCAGTTCTGTCAACCGCTCTAATTGTAACATTTGCAAGGAATTTATCACTAGCTTCAGTATCCCACTCAGCCTCTAAACATCTGTCCGAGTCTAGATAATTAGCAATATTTGTACAGTCCTTCCTATGAACAGAAACACCGTATCCCCTAGTAACAAAACCAATGATTTCATCTCCAGGAACTGGGTTACAGCACTTAGCAAACTTAATCTTCATGCCCTCAAGGCCATCTATCCTAACGCCTGTAGCATCTTTCTTAGATGATGAGCTCTTTAGATAATCATCCTCATTCTTTGTTAAGCCAATATTTTCAATAGCATTTTTAATATTTAAAATTTTATTTATAACTAATTTTTCTTTGAAATTACCATATCCAATGGATGCAAATAAATCACTAATCGAGTTTATCGACAGCTCTTTTGCTAATTTTTGATAAATTTTCTCATTATCTAAAATATTTGTATCAAGGCCAAGTTTTTTAGCTTCTCTGTCAAATAGCTCCTTGCCTTTTTCTATGCTTATATCTTTTTCTTTAGACTTAAACCATTGTTTTATCTTTTGTTTAGCTCTTGGACTCTTAACAAATTTCAGCCAGTCCCTACTTGGACCTGATGATGATTTTTGTGTGATAACCTCAACTATATTACCATTCTTAAGCTTATAGTTTAGTGGAACTATCCTTGAATCAACTTTAGCGCCAACACAAGTGTTACCAACGCCTGTGTGAACTCTGTAAGCAAAGTCAACTGGAGTTGATCCTTCTGGAAGGTCGACAACATCACCATTTGGTGTAAATACAAATACTTCATCATCGAAGAAATCTATCTTAAGTGTATCTATGAATTCTTTTGGATCCTTTAAATCTTTTTGCCACTCAAGTAATTGCCTTAACCAATCAAGCTTGCTATCAACGTCTTTGCCCTGAGTTTTACCGCCCTTGTATTTCCAATGCGCAGCGATACCATACTCGGCCACTTCATGCATTTCATATGTCCTAATCTGTATTTCAAATATCTCGCCAGTATCTGATATAACTGTTGTGTGAAGCGATTGATACATGTTTGGCTTAGGCATGGCTATGTAGTCTTTAAATCTTCCTGGAAGAGGCTTCCACATGGAGTGAACTATGCCAAGAACCGCATAGCAGTCCTTAACTGTGTCGACCAAAATTCTTACCGCAATCAAATCATATATGGACTCAAAACTTTTGCTCTTGCCCTTCATTTTCTTGTATATGCTGTAAAAATTCTTAGGCCTACCGCTTATGTCGTAGTGAAGCTCTTGCTTATCAAGCTCTGCTGATATCTTCTTAATAATCTCATTAATCTCTTTTTCACGTTCGCTTCTCTTTTTATTGATTTTCTCTACCAAATCATAGTATCCTTCTGGATCAAGATATCTAAGTGATAAATCCTCAAGTTCCCACTTAATCTTGAAAATTCCGAGTCTTCCAGCAAGTGGTGCATATATCTCTATAGTTTCTTGAGCTTTTTGCTTTCTCTTCTCTTCATTCATGTACTCAAGCGTACGAAGATTATGAAGTCTATCCGCAAGTTTAACTATAATGACTCTTATATCATTATTCATAGCTAGAATCATTTTTCTAAGGTTTTCTGCTTGAAAAGCCTCAGAGCTCTTGTAATTAAGCTTGTTTAACTTAGTTACGCCATCAACAATTTTCGCAACATCTTCAGAAAACATCTCTTTGATGTCATCGTAAGTTGCTGGAGTGTCCTCAACAACGTCGTGTAATAAAGCAGACACAATGGTCTCGACGTCCATATCAAGGTCAGCTAGTATGATAGCGACATTGACAGGGTGAATTATGTAAGGCTCACCAGACTTTCTCTTTTGATCCTTATGCATTAATTTTGCATATTCATAAGCCTTCATCACAAAGGCAACTTCCTCTTCAGTCATATATTTTTCAATAATTTTAATTAAATCTTCTATCATAAGCTCACCTCCTAAATCTAAAGTGCTTTACATTTATTTCAAGATTTTTATTATTCATGTACTCATTAATTCTAAGATTGTAGCAAATATCCATAATTATCTCTTTACCACTTGCTAAATCTCTGTAAATATCCGAATTAAACTCGTCTTCGTAGTCTTTTTTAAGCTCATCTTCCTTGTAGAATAGTATTGCAGTCATGATGTTGTCAAGCTTAGTTCTAAATTTTAGCTTTATAACGTTGCGATTCTGTCCGAAAACGCTTATATCTTTTAAAACAAGATCCTTGTCTGCAAATAATACATCTGGATTCTTCTCCCCAAATGGTTTTAATTTTTCAATCGTATCAAAAATCGAAAACTTTTGAAAATCAATTGGATAAAAAGCGTCGATGTAAATTTTTTCTATCTTATCTTCGTCCGTTAAATTTGAATTGTTATTTATAAATGTGACGAATTTGTCATAATTATCAAGTTTTAATTCAAGTCCTGCCGCAAGCTTATGTCCACCAAAGCCACTTAAAAGGTCCTTCGCCTTGCTTAGCTCATCAAATAAATTGTATTCTTCAATTGATCTAGCTGAACCATACAGAACGCCGTCTTCTTCGTATAAAGCTATAGCTGGCCTATAGTACCTTTCCTTGAGTCTTCCAGCTACAATACCCGCGACGCTTCTTTCTATATCTTTTGATTTTACAATTATTACATCTTTATCAAGAAAATTTTCATCTGCCTCTATCTCTTTGATAGCTACTTCATAACCAAGCTCTGTTAAATCTTTTCTCTCTTGATTTAAAGCGTATAACTCTTTGCAGATGGCTATAATCTTATCATCGTCATAAGACTCAAAAGCTGCAATCGCGTGATTTGCATTGCTTAATCTGCCTATAGCATTTACTGATGGCCCTAAAATAAAACCGATATGAAATACATTTATCTCCTTATCAACTTTTAGCTCATTTTTCAAGTGATAAAATGCCTTGGCTGGTCTTGAATTTATTAGCTCTAAGCCTCTTTTAATCAAATCTCTGTTCTCATCAAGTAGTGGCATAATGTCAGTAACACTTGCAAATGCAGCATACTGCGTAATCTCATCAATTAAATCCGCATTAAATTCATAGTCCTTGCTAATATATGTGATTAGCTTAAACGCCACAAAGGCACCGCATATATCCTTGAATGGATATGAAGATTTTTCTACTTTTGGGTCAATTATTGCATCCGCTTCAACAGAAATCTCTTTACCATCTTCAATTTTTGGTAAGTGGTGGTCTGTCACAATGACCTTGATGCCATTATCTTTCGCATATTTCACAGCTTCAAAGGCTGATACACCATTGTCACAAGTAATTATGACAGAAACGTCGTCTTTTATACAGCCGTCAACAATGCGCTTGTTAATGCCGTAGCCATCTTGCTTTCTATCAGGCACTTCAAAGCTAGTCTCTGCTCCAAATGTCTTAAGGCTTCTTAGTAAAAGCGTAGTAGACATGATGCCATCTGAGTCATAATCGCCAACGATTCTGATTTTCATGTGATTCTCAATAGCGTCCTTAATAGTTTTACGAGCCGGTTCCAAATCCGGAAGGCCTTCTGTTCTGTAGATTAAAGAGTAGTCATCATTTAAGTAATCAATTACTTCTCCCTCTTCTACAATACCTCTATTGCAAAGAACTTTTGCTAATAAATCATCTTTTACTATATTTTTAACTGCCGTATAATTTTCAGCATTTCTATTTTTCAAAAACCATTTTTGCATACAATAACCCCATTATCTATATTTAATTATTATATCATAAATTGCTTCATATTAAAAGCATTTTTTATAAAGAAAATCTATATAAAAAAGTAATATACAAAATCTTAAAGTTTTGATTATAATGCTTCGTATTATATAAGTACTCAATTGTATAATAAGAAAAAGGCCTAGATATAACTAGACCCTTCTCATAAATATTGCTGTTTTAAATTTTATATAAACTTTTTTATAATTCATAAACTTCATCAGCTACTTCATTTAAAAATTCTATGTCGTGTGAAACGATAAAAATTATTTTATCCATAGCTTTGTATTTTTTAATCAGTTCAGATATTTTTTCCATATTGGTATAATCCATACCGCTTGTTGGTTCATCGTAGTAAACAAAAGTTGAGTCTTTGCACATAACTGACGCTATTGCAAGTCTTTGTTTTTGTCCTCCCGATAAACTCATTGGATGTCTTTCAATAAATTCATCTAAGCCTAAATCTTTTAAAATGATTTTTGCCTTTTCTTCATCAAAATTCTTTACACCTAAACTAAGCTCTTTGAATACTTCATCTGTAAATAATTGATGATTTACATCTTGCATAACAAGTGAAGAGTTTTTAAGTCTTTCTTTTTTAGATAATTTCTCGCCTTTGAAATAAATTTCTTCTTTTGATTTTTTCTCAAGACCAATTAAGCATCTTAATAGCGTTGACTTTCCTTGTCCGTTGGATCCTATTATGCCATATATTTTACCAAGCTTGAACGAAATATCTTTTATGCTTAAACACTCACCATCAGTAAATTTATAGCTAAGATTTTTTATCTGATACTCTCCACCGCCTTGTAAATACGGAACTTCTAATTTACTTAATTCTTTATCTCTTAAGCTTAAAGCGTTCAATTCATTTTTATCTAGCTTTAAAAATTCACTTCTTGCATAAATTTTTTTAAGCTTGCCTTTATCTATCAAAAATACGCGATCAACTATGTCCATCAAATAATAAATTCTATGCTCTGCTACAATTATGCTTATGCCCTTATTTTTTAGTATTTTAAGCATCTTTGTCAAAACATTTATGCTTTTAATATCCAAATTTGATGAAGGTTCATCCATAACTATTATCTTTGTGCCTGCTATATAAGAAGCGGCAATGCATAGTATTTGCTTCTCGCCACCCGATAGATTAAATATATTTCTGTTCAAAAGATTTTTTATCGGGAATATTTCAAGCATTTCATTTAAACGCTTGTCCATCTCTTCTCTTGCAAGACCAATATTTTCTAAATAAAACAATAATTCTAATGTCGTATTTATATTAAAGAAATATGTCTTAGGATTTTGAAAAACAGTTGAGACAAGCATTGAGATTTGATAAAGCTCCAAATCTTTTATATTTTTACCATCAATAATTATTTCGCCCTTTGTCTTTGCGTTATCATACCTTACAGCTAGTCCATTGATTGAATTTATTAAAGATGACTTGCCACTTCCACTTTTTCCTGTAAATAGCACACACTCTCCCTCAGCTATGGATAGTGATATATCATCTATTATATGTTCTTTGCCATAATCAAGGCTTAAATTTTTTATTTCTACCATATTAAGCCTCCCACAATAAGTCCAGCAATTACTAAAACATAAACAAAATCAATTAGCTGTACCTTTACACGAGTATATCTAGTCTTGGCAATTGGATTTTCTATTGCCTTTGTTTCTGCTGCTTTTGAAATGTCATCTGCAATGTTTGAAGATATAATTAGTAGTGGCACTGAAACATATTCAAGATATCTGATTGGGTTTTTAAAATTTATACCTCTTACTCTCATAGCCATTTTGATGTTTTTCTTCTCCTCTTTAAAAGATGGGAAAAATCTAAACATAACCGCAATAGGTATGGATAGATTTTTTGAAATTTTAATCTTATCCATCGATGAAATTATTGTACCTACATCAGAAGTTTTAACCAAGAAGCTTGCTGCCATAAATGGCAATAAAAACATTCTAAAGACAATAGGTATGCTCAAAAACATTTTAAGTATAGGGTTTAATGTAGAAAAAATCATAAAATTAGGCAAGGAGTAAAGTATCCCACATAAAATTATCCATTTGAAAAATGTTTTTTTGTACCCATTCAAATAAAATAAAATGCCAATAAGACAAACAATCGCTAGCTCAAAACGGATATTTATGCTATGCACAACAGTTAAGCCTGTAAGAAATACGGCTAATATCTTACTTATGGGATTGGGATTAAAGGGAGCACTTGAAGAAAAAGTAGGCATTATACAATGCCTGCTTTTTCAAAGTGTTTTTTCAATAGAGCCTTGCCTATATATGCTCCAATAATTCCTCCTATAAAAGCACCTAAGGCTACTAAGGCCATGTGAGGATAAGTTATTAACTTTTCCAATGCATCAGCATATTCTTGTCCCATCATTCCCAAAGTCATTTCCAAATATTTTTCTTTTAATAAAAGCATCTGCATTAAAGAACTACATATCCATGTGCTAAATACTGCATAAGAAAGCATATTGTATTTAAATGAATTATAGTTACCAATCTTTCTAATTAACTCAGCTATTATCATTATTATTAATGAAAGCACTAGCAATACATAAGTGTGTCCCATAGCAAACATTAAAAGTGGTGCTATCATGCCAAAAATAAATAACGCCCATGGTTTTTGAACCTTAGTCATAAATAACATAACAACAGTTCCTGCAACTATAGCTAATACAGTCGGGTATATTAAAAACAATATTGGGATCATACCCATCATACCAACACCATACAATAAGACGAAATAAATTACGGCAAAAACACCGATGCTTACTAAATCTTTTACTTTTAATTTTTTGTTGTCCATTTTAGTCCTCCTAATAAATAAATTCTTCTGCTATTTTTGTTTTTTTCTTTATTTTATTTTTAATTTTTTACATTCATATTTGAAAGAGCCTTGGCTTGCATTGCTAAACCTACCATTATCATAGTAAAATCTACAACTGGTTCTGCCCACCAAACAGCCCCTGCTCCAAATATTCTTGGCAATATAAGTAAGGCTGGAACAAGTAGTATTAACTGTCTTAGCATTACAATCATTCCAGCTTTTTTTCCATCCCCAATCGCTTGAAAAAAAGTGATTGTCATAATCATAATTCCATAAAGAATAAATACTGAATAGAATATTCTGAAATTATTAACTCCGCTTGAAATTATATCCTGACTTACTTTAAATAAACCAAGTAACTGTTTTGAAAATACTTGTGCTGGTAACCAAAAAATTGCTGCAAGTACTGTTCCTCCTATAGAAAATATCTTCATAGTTTCCTTTACTCTATCGTATTGTTTTGCTCCAAAGTTTGTACCAATAATCGGCTGTAACCCCTGACTCATTCCCCAAATTGGTATAAATGAAAATCCATAAAATCTCAAAGTTGCCGACATTAATATTGCATTTGGATCTCCTCCATATCTAAAAGCTTGTCTATAAAGCAATGTTTGTTGAACCATGAAAAATACTTGCATGATCATAGCTGATACTCCTACTCCAAACATTTCCTTTGATATATCTTTTTCTTTTTTTATTTTCCCTATTTTTACATTTTCACTTTTACTCTTAAAATAATAAAGAGTAATAACAGCTTGAATTATTTGTGCTGTTACAGTTGCTATAGCTGCTCCCTCAATGGCATAATCGCCCATTGCTTTCATTAGTATTGGATCAAGAACTATATTGATAAAGGCACCGAGTCCCATGATACTCATTGCTCTTTTCATAAGCCCTTCACCACGCATAACCATATTGGCTGACTGGGTAAAGTTTACAAAAATTGAGCCTAGAAATATTATTCTTAAATATCTTATACCTAATGCCTTTATTTCTCCTGTTGCTCCAATTAAATCTAAAAAATATGGTCCTAGAAGCATTCCTCCTATTGTTATGATTGTTGAAAAAAATATAATCCAATAGATAAGATTTCCCATAAGCTTGTCTATAGTATTATTATCACCCTTTCCCATGGCTCTTGATAAAATTGATGCCGAACCTATCCCTATAAGCGTTGCAATCCCATTATTAAAAAAGGTAAGTGGCATAGCTATTGAGCAAGCCGCCATAGCATTCTCACCAATTATTTGTCCAGCAAATATTCCATCCATAAGTGGGTATAGGCCTATAACCACCATGCCAATTACTGCTGGTATAGATAATTGAAACATTAAAGACAATGGCTTCTTGGTCAATAACTGTTCTTTCATGTTTTGTTTCATTTTTAATTTCTTCAATATATAAACTCTTCTGCCATTTTTGTTTTTTCTATTAAATTCTTGTAAACTTTTGATTTTTGTAAAAGCTCTTCATGCTTGCCTTCACTTTCTAATTTTCCGTTTTCAAGAACTACAATCTTGTCTGCATTTTCTATGGATTTCATTCTGTGTGAAATGATAACAACTGTCTTATCTTTAATTAAATTATTTAAAGACTCTTGAATTTTTTTCTCATTGTCAACATCAAGGCTTGCTGCTATCTCGTCTAAGATCAATATCGGTGCATCTTTTAAGAAGGCTCTGGCTATTGATAACCTCTGTCTTTCCCCACCTGATAGTTCAGCACCGTTTTCACCAATAACTGTATCGAAACCCTTATCCATTTTTTCTATAAAATCTGTGCAATTTGCAAGTTTTGCTGCTCTTTTAACTTCTTCGTCACTTGCATCTTGCTTTCCGATCCTAATATTTTCCATAACGCTTTGATTAAATAGAACTACATCTTGGAAAACAATAGACACCTTATCAAAAAGGGATTCTGTTGATATTTCTTTTATATCTTTGCCATCGATTAAGATTTGTCCCTCGTCGTAATCATAAAGTCTTGATATAAGTTTCAATATAGTTGTTTTGCCACAGCCACTTGCTCCTACTAAAGCAGTTACCTCTCCCTGCTTAGCTTTAAAGCTTACACCATTTAAAACTTTTGTGTCTTTATTGTAGGCAAATTCAACATCTTTTAAATCAATGTCAAATTTTTTTAGTTCATAGTCATCGCCTTCTTGTAAATCTTGATTTTGAATTTCTTTTAATCTTTCAATTTTAGGCGATAAATAAAATATCTCCATCATTCCCTCTTTAGATGCATCAAGAGCGTCTTTTATCTTCATAGCTGCTAGTAAATATCCTATAAGGTAGAGAGGGCTTATCTCTTTATTGATAATTAAATTAACTCCTACAAGTATTACAACAGCAAGAGATATGAAGCTAAATATTGAAGATATAGACATAGTTAAAATTGTAATTATTTCCGATTTTAAGTGCACTTTTTCACTTTTATCCATTTTTTCATACAGCTTTTCTTTCATTTCCTCTGATAAGCCATAGGCTTTAATCTCCATTTGCATTTCGATATTTTCCTGAAAACTTTCTGAGTTTTTTCTTAGAATATCATAATATCTTTTATGTCCCTTAACCTGAATTTTTTTAGATAAAGGTATAAATATAAAGCTTAAAAGTGATGGAATAATTACAGCTAAACCCATCTTGACATTGCTCACTAGCATCATAATGGATATTAGTGGGAAGAAGAGTGCCATACCGCCCACTTTTGGTATCGAGTGGCTCATTGCATGCTCTATACCTTCAATATCAGACATGATTGTCTGTGCTAGGTCTGAAATATCGTGTTTAGAAAAGTATGATAGAGGTAGTTTTGATAAATTCTCTGCTGTCCTTATTCTTAAGTCCGCACTTTCTTGATATGTTGTTCTATATAATTTATCGTATTCGATAGAAAGCAAAATATACATTACTATCAAGGTAAAAACTGAGAATGCTATATAAAATCCCTTGCTTTTAACAATATTTTCCAAAACTTCCTGAGCAAAAATCATTAGTAATATCGCAGGAAGCATGTTTATACAATAAACGAAAAATGAAGCCAGTGTTGCTTTACTTAAATTTCTTGCTCCTTTATCTGTAAGAGCAAATCTTTTTTTATAAAACTCCTTCATTTGAAACCCTCCATTCATTCGCACTGTTAAAGAGTTCTTGCAGTCTCTTATACTTTGTATCACTTGACATTAATTCTTTGTCAGAACCTCTTTCTATAATTTTTCCACTATCCATTACAATAACTTCATCAAGGTCTTTAATTGTAGATAGTCTGTGTGCAATCATGATAACCGTTTTATCCTTCATCAGATTTTTGAAAGCTTTTTGCAATTCAAACTCGTTATCTGGGTCAATAGAAGCCGAAGCTTCATCCATAATAATAATTTTAGAATCCTTTAAAATTGCTCTAGCAATTGCAATTCTTTGTTTTTCTCCACCTGATAAATAAACTCCTTTTGAGCCTATGACTGTGTTTTCTCTTTCTGGGAATTTGTCTAGTATCAAATCGCATCCTGCTAATTTTAAGGCTCTCATAACGTCATCTTTGCCTGCATTTTTATTAGCTAAAGCGACGTTATCATAAATAGTTTTCTTGAATAATTTCGAATCTTGAAAAACAAAGGAAATAGCTTTAATTAAGGCTTCGTCAGAATATTCACTTATTGGAATCCCGCCTATCTTTATACTTCCTTCATTAACATTGTAAAAACCCGATATAAGTTTTGCTACTGTTGATTTGCCTGATCCAGATGAACCGACTAGTGCATAGGACTTTCCTTCTTCTAATTTAAAGGATAAATTTTCAATGACGGCTTTGTCGTTATAAGCAAAGCTTACCTTGTCAAATTCTATATTGTAGTTTTTAAAATTATTGACATTGCCATGCACTAATTTATCTTTTTGCATATCATTGTAAAGTGCCTCTAAAGTATCTACTGCATAATTGCCTTGAGTAATATACATAGCGTACCACATTATCCTCATAAATGAAACAAAGAGAACTCCTGATAAAAACAAAACCATGATAAGCTCAAGTAAAATCACCTTAGTGCTGCCTAAGCTAGTCATAAAATAAACTATAGGAATAATTAAAATTGCAATTAAACCAAAAAATAACCATTGATACAAAACATAAGGTTTTTTACAAGATAGTGAATAATCATAAGCATACTTTGAATAATCTTTTATCGCCTTGTAAAAGCTTTTAAATGACTCTACATTTGCTCTAAATATTTTTACTACTTGCATACCTCTAACGTATTCAACAGTCTCTGCACTTAGTTTAGATAGAGCTTCTTGGTATATCTTCATAAATTCTTGCTCGCCCATCATTGCCCCCAAAATTAAGCCATCGATTATGGTAAGAGCAAGCAAAGTTATGCCAACTCTTATACTTACTATAAAGCCGAGTGCAAGTACAAGTACGGGTGTAACTATTGCCTGAGAACTATCGGGAATCATGTGAGCTACAACCTGATGAGTTTGCGCGGCGTTGTCATCTATGATCTTTCTTATTTGACCAGATGGATTTAAGTCAAAGAACCTAAAACTTGCTTTCTCTAAGCCGTCTATCCCCCTTTTTCTTAAATTTGTTTCAAGCCTAAAACCTAGTATGTGAGAACATGTTCCTGAAACAGAATAAAATATTGCTCCACATGTTAGTGTGATAACAGATTTTAATGCTATGCTCTCTGCACCAGATAAATCTGAATTAATTATTAAATTATCCAGAAATTTGTAGATTAAATAAAATCCATATACCGTAAGTACAGCAGATATAGCAGAAAAGACTATAGCTAAAAAACCAAGATATTTTTTATCCTGCACATAAGCAAATAGTTTTTTGTAAATCTTCATAATATTATCTCCCTTCTTTGATATTCCTTTTAGATAAAATTTACTTTGCTAGCAAATATTATCCTTGCTTTTTTATTATACATCAGGTATAATTATTAATGCAATAGCCGCGGCTAACTAAGGCTATTAGGGATATTGTCTAAAAGGGATAGGTGTATTATGACTTATTATGATTTTGTAAAAGATTATATGAAGGTGGATGAATGCAAATACAATAAAAAGTATTCAAGTGCAGGACACACTTTTTGTTGGAATAAAGAGGACTCAACTTATGGAGAAGGCCTGTTTTGGTTTTATGAAGGAGACGGCTTCATTATTAATATACATGATTTTTATATCAAAGAAGAACTAATTCAAAATAGCACATATAGTATGGCAGATTATGTATCAATTTACTCAAGCTACATAGTCAGTGCAAACGGAGAAAAATTTAGTCCTTATCAAACTTTGACCGCAAACTCTTTATGCACTTTTGATTTTGATAATATAAGAGATGACTTTCTATTTTTATTGCACGAGAATTCATATTATCTTTCTGTTTCTATAGGCTTTAAAAGAGAACTTTTGGAAAACCACCTAGCATCTATTAACATAGATACAGAATCATTTTATTCATCTTTACTTCAACCGAATCAAATAATTCTTACAAAGGCCTTGGAAAAAGTTGCAATGGAAATATTGAATTGTAAAATGGCCGCACCCGCCGCTGATTTTTTCTTTAAAGCCAAAGCAAATGAATGGATAAGCATTGTAATAGATACCTACCTAAATAGAAAAAATTATAAAATTGAAATTGATGATGATAAAGCACTTGAAGATGTTGCAAGATTTTTAGAAGATCATTTCGCAACAAATGTAAATCAAGGTACGCTTGAAAAAATATCTAAAATGAGCGGGACTAAATTAAAAAATCTATTCAAAGAGAAATATGGTCAAAGCATTACAGAATTTACTCAAAGAAAAAGAATGAATGTAGCTGAAACACTTCTACTAAACACAGGACTACCTATAAAAGAGATAGCAGAGTCTGTTGGATACACATCTGCAAGCAAATTTTCTATTTATTACAAAAGATATAAGGGAAAACTTCCTAGTGAAGTACGAAATTCAGTTTGCAATCACCACGAGATAAAATGTGATCACTGCGAATAAAATAGCAAAGAAAAAGGTCTAGATATATCTAGACCTTTCTTAATGAGGATCATACATGAAAATAATCTCATGCACCCGACATGAAAAAGAGCTCCATACTAGGAGCTCAATATAAATTATTTAATTACTCTTCTAGCTGCGACAAATCTTGGCAAATAATAACCTGAGTCGATGTCTGAAATAACAACGCTCATAAGTTGTCCACTTGATGCATGAACCATCTTGCCATCGCCAATATAAATACCTGCATGTGATATACCAGAACCTGATGTGTTGAATAAAAGTATATCGCCAGGAAGCAAGTCTTCTCTTTCAACAGAAACTCCGCATGAAACAAGAGCTGCTGATGATCTTGGAACAGTTATATCTAAAACGTTCTTGTAGCAATAATAAACTAAACCAGAGCAGTCGAAGCTATCTGGTCCAGCTGATGCGAATACGTATGGCTTACCTATTTGCGATTTAGCAAAATCTATAAGTCCAGCGACATCGTTTCTGCCAGCGTATGCTGATCTGTCTACTTCTACTTTTTCTTCTTTCACTTCTGTTAATGATATATCGTTCTTATGAGCTTTAAATGAATTAGTTCCATCACTTAATGTAAATGTTTGTCCGTCATAAGCAATTACACTAACCTTATCGTTTCTCTTTAATGCAAGCGTTTTATCTCCTGACTTTAAAGTCTTATTAACCTTTGAATATGCTTGTGTTGAATTAGCTTCTTTGATATTTTCCAAATCTTTAATATCAATAAATCCAACACGTTTCTTAGAGTCTACAAATATGTATCCATCGTCACTTTTTTGTAATAACTCAACAGTGTCTCCTGGTAGTAGGTAGTCAAACGGAGCAAGTCCTTTAGACGCAACAATACCTGTAAATGACACTACTTTATACATCTTTGTATCTTTATGCGTAACTATCAAACAATCTTTAGAAAGCTTTATAGCTTTTCCGCTTTTACTAACTGTATATGAGTCATTATCTTCATTTATTATGTTAACAATTTCTTTATCGCTGAATTTTACATTATCTTTGCTAACGAAAGGTTTAACCATAACGCCATAGTCTTTAAATCCGATCAATGAGATTAGAAATAAAGAAACTAGTAAGACGCATGATCTGTGATTTGAGTTTTTCATTATATTACCTCCCTTAGGTACTAGATATTATATAATAAATATAAAAAAAAATCAAGGAAAATCTTAAATTTCCCTTGATTATCAAATAAATTTTTTAATTTTTTCTTAATTATCATACTTTAGTAGTACGTTATTTGTCTTCTTTCTTTACAATTTCTTTAGTATCGATTTCTTTTTTTATTCTAGCAATAAAGTCATCTAGTGATACTTTTCCTTGATCTCCTAAGTCTCTGTGTCTAATAGTAACTGTCTTTGTATTTACTTCTTCTTCACCTATTATTAACATATACTCAACTTTTTCAACTTGTGCTTCTCTAATCTTTTTACCAATCTTTTCATTTCTATCATCAAGAACAACTCTATATCCTTTTGATTTTAGTTCATCGTAAACAGATTTTGCATAGTCGTTGAACTTTTCAGATATAGATAATATCTTTACTTGTACTGGTGCAAGCCATAGTGGGAACTTACCGATAAATTGTTCGATAAGTATTCCTAAGAATCTTTCTAGTGAGCCAAATAAAGCTCTATGAAGCATAACTGGTCTCTTCTTTTCACCATTTTCATCAATGTATGTTAAATCGAAGTTGATTGGCATTTGGAAATCTAGCTGAATAGTTCCGCATTGCCATGTTCTGCCGATAGCATCTTCTAGGTGGAAGTCAATCTTTGGTCCGTAGAAAGCGCCGTCTCCTTCGTTTATAGTATATTTAATACCTCTCTTTTCAAGTGCTGACTTAAGTGCCGCTTCAGCTATATTCCAAGTTTCTATCTCGCCCATGAAATCATCAGGTCTTGTTGATAATTCAACTGAGTATTTGAAACCGAATGTGCTGTATAAATAGTCTGCTAGGTCTATCATCTTAAATACTTCGTCTTCAACTTGTGATGGCAAACAGTATACGTGAGCGTCGTCTTGAGTAAATGTTCTTACTCTGAATAATCCGTGTAATGTACCAGAAAGTTCATGTCTGTGTACTTGACCAAACTCAGAAAGTCTAATTGGAAGCTCTTTGTATGAGTGTTGGCTGTTTGCGTATACTATAGTTGAGCCTGGGCAGTTCATTGGTTTGATTGCATAATCTTTATCATCTATCTTAGTAAAATACATATTTTCTTTATAGTGATCCCAGTGACCGCTTCTGTGCCATAGGTCTTCATTTAAGATGATAGGTGTTAAAATTTCGCCATAACCATTTTTAGCTAAAACGTCTCTCCACCATGATAAAAGCTCGTTTCTAACGACCATTCCATTTGGATGGAAGAACGGGAAGCCCGGTCCTTCGTCATGCATGCTGAATAAATCCATCTCCTTGCCAATCTTTCTGTGGTCTCTAAGCTTTGCTTCTTCAAGTCTTGCTAAATGCTCATCAAGCATCTTCTTCTTAGGGAAGGATACAGCATAAATTCTTTGAAGCATTTCATTGTGCTCGTCTCCTCTCCAATAAGCGCCTGCAATTGAAAGTAGTTTAAATGCTTTAATCTTTGAGATGTCATAAAGGTGTGGTCCTTTGCATAGGTCAACAAAGTCACCTAATTTATAGAATGAAATATGAGCATCTTCTGGCAGGTCTTCGATTAATTCAACCTTATACTTTTCACCAAGTTTCTTGAAGTGTTCAATCGCTTCATTTCTAGGCATTTCATATCTTTCAAGAACGCCGCCTTCTTTGACTATGGCAGTCATTTCTTTTTCTATCTTTTCAAAATCTTCTGGAACAAATCTATGTTCTGTATCGAAGTCATAATAAAAACCATCGTCAATTGATGGGCCTATCGCGAATTTAACGTCCTTGTATAATCTTTGTATTGCATAAGCCATAAGATGGGCTGATGTATGCCAAAATATAGCCTTACCTTCTTTGTCTTCAAATTTAACAAATTTTACTTTACTATCTTCTTCTAGCGTTTCTTGTAAACCCATTGTTGTGCCATTAACAACGGCTCCTAATACATCTCTTAATAATACTTCTGATATGTCTTTGCACACATCATAAAGTTTGACTCCTTTTTCATACTCTCTACTTGAGCCATCAGGTAGTGTTACAATAATTTTTGACATTTTTACCTCCTATAATATTAATGGTGAAATAAAAAAAGCCCACCATCCCTCAAGGGACGATGAGACCGTGGTTCCACCCTAATTACTTCTTTTCTAGAGCTATAACGTGCTCAACTCCGTGATTCCTTTCGGATCCGATTCAAGGTTAGTCTTCATATAAGTGCTTATAGGAAAATCACAGCCAGCATTCCCTCTCTTGATAAGCTTAAGTATACTACTCTTCCTCTCATTATCTTTAAATATTAATTTATTATATAGTATCACAAAGACTTTGCTTTGTCAAGAATTTTTTGGCGCATCTAAAAGGAGTCGAACCTTTGACCTGCCGATCCGGAGTCGGCTGCTCTATCCACTGAGCTATAGATGCGAATAGTTTTTAATCATTTATACTTATGACTATGAGATGATTATTCAATGGATTTATAAAGATATAAATTTATGTATAAAAAAAAGAAGTGCGAACACTTCTTTTGGTGCGGGAAAGAGGACTTGAACCCCCACGTCGTTGACACTAGATCCTAAGTCTAGCGCGTCTGCCAATTCCGCCACTCCCGCATGTTGGTGATCCATCCGCGACTCGAACGCGGGACACCCTGATTAAAAGTCAGGTGCTCTGGCCGGCTGAGCTAATGGACCAAATTTTAAAAAAATTATGGGGTGGATAATGAGATTCGAACTCATGACCTCCAGAGCCACAATCTGGCGCCCTAACCAACTAGGCTATACCCACCATATCTCTGGAATTAAGATCACTTACTATGTTCAGCCAAACTAGTCAGTTCTCTTAACAAGTACTTTGCTATTATAACAAATAAAAGAGAGCTTGTCAAGACCTTTTTTAAAAAATCTTTACATTTTATTAATTTCTTTTATCTATCATTTAGTAAGTGCCTAATCTCATCAAGCACTCGTTTATTATACAACTATTATCCATCTTTGTCAATAGTTTTTTTAAATTTTTTTAATTTTTTTGTTTTTTTAAGCGTCCAAGGTTCTTTTGATTATATAAGAATAGTATTACAGCTGACATTAAAATTAAAACTATGCCTATATATTCTATCGGTTCAATCTTGTCTCTAAAGATTATAAAGCCAAGTATCGCTGAGAATATAACTGATGTGTAGTTATATATACTTACCTCGCCTGCTGGTGCATATAGATATGCAATTGTTAATAAATATTGACCTAAGCCTCCAAACACGCCTATAAGGACTAACCATAACCAATCAATTGGAAGTGGGTTCTTATATGTTAGTACTAAAGGTACAATTAAGCAAGCACATGTAACTGCGCCAAAAGCAAGCATAATTCTATATGGGTTCTCAGTTTTTCCAAGCGAGCCTATTATAGTATATGCTCCTGCTGCGAAAACTGCTGAGAATATGCCTGATAGTGCTGGAATTAGATTGTAATTACCCGATGGATTTGTTACTAAGTAGGCTCCAATAAAAGCAACGACTAACGACATGATATGAAATCTTGTTAATTTTTCATTTAAGAATATCGCCGCGAATATCATTACAAAGAAAGGTGAACTCTTTTGTAAAATAGCTGCATTTGCTGTTGGCAAATTCTTTGTCGCATAAAAATACATAACTGCACCGAATAAACCTAAAAAGCCTCTAAAAAATAGAGCAACTCTATGTTCTTTTACAGGAACTAGACTTTCTCCATGTTTTTTAAGCATTACAATGCTAAATATTGATAATAAGAAATTTCTAAAAACAACTTGTAAAAATATGCTTACACCTTCTGATGTAAGTTTAACAGCTATCTGCATTAGTGAAAATGCTAATGCAGAAGCTATCATACATAATATACCCTTGGTTTTATCTTTCATTATTTAAATACAACCTCCATTATTTCTTTATCTAAGTCTAAGCTTCCATCTTCTTTAAGCTTCAAGCTAAAGTCCTTAGTCTTATCGCCATTCTTAACAGTAAATACGAACTTATCAAGATCGCTGTCTGATATAGCTAGCTTTAGTCCAAATTTTTTACCTAAAGTAAATGATTCACCATCTCCCTCAGAGTCACTTGACTTAATCACAAGATCAGTCTTGTCATCCTTTGGTATGATTAGATATTCTTTAGCATCGTCATTCTCGCTAAGACGTAATTCTTTTACATTGTATGCGGCAAATAAATCTTCCTTGTCATTGTTATAAGTAACGTTTGCTATAGCAAGGACTTCATCATCTTTAAATTCGTCAAAATACTTGATATTTACCTTGTCCTTCATATCTCCAGCTTCTTTTTTGTCATCTTTTTCTTCAGCCTTATCATCAGCTTTATCTTTTTCCTCTGTTTTTTCTTCACTAGCAGTTTCAGTCTTCTTCTCTGCTTGTTTAGTGCTAGGTGCTGAGCAAGCAACGCTTAGTAATGATATTGCTAATAGTAATGAAATTAATATTTTTTTCATAATAACCTCCAAAAAATAATCTCTAATAAATATTATACACTTGATAAATATAATTGTCAACACGATAAAAATCTATAAATAATATAGAAAACTGCTGGCACATGGCTCAGCAGTTACAATTATATCTCAATTAATCTAAGAACTGTGACTAAAACTTCCTGTCTTGTCATATTCTTTTTTGGGTTAAATCTTTGCTTTGTGTCGCCAAGAAGCATACCCTTTTTAATAACGCTATCAATTGCGCTAAGAGCCCATTTGCTCGCATCATCGTATTTAAGTTTATTCTCAAACTTGTCTTCCACCTTGATTATGCTAGAGAGTTTATCCAAGATTACAGCTACTTCTTCTCTTGTAATTTTTCTATCTGGTCCAAAAGTTTTATCCTTATTATAAGTTAATAAATTTAATTTATATGCTTTCTTCACGGCAATGGATTTTGTGTCATTGACTTCTTCTTTTTCAAAATCCTTAATTGTCTTTTTGTACTCAAGCGCCTTGATTAGTGATTCAATAAATTCAAGTCTAGTAGCACTCGCCATCATATCCTCTCTCATCGATTCAGTCACCAAGCCAAGTGTATCTGCTTTATGAATAAAATCAGCCGCCCACGAATCATAATTTTTCGCATTTAAAATATAGTTAAAAATAATAACGTTTGAAAAATCACCTTTTTTAGCATTTATTATAGGTCTTATCCTAATTTCAAGGCTCTTAGAAAATTTTATTTCCTCTTTAAAACTGTGTACATATTTGCGAGTTTTTTCTTTATATTCAAGTGTGATGAGATTGTCAAAATCTTCGCTAAGCCATTTGTGATTATCTATTTTGTAGTCAAGCTCCAAATTTTGATAAGCTTCATTAGTATCGATTTCAATCTCGATTTTATTATTTTCAAATTTAGCTGATTTAATATTTATAGTTTTGATAGCTTCCTGGGCCATGAGCCTAGGTGAAGCAAGGCTTATTAGCATAGCTATTACAATTAAAATTATCGTCTTTTTCATTAGAATATTGCTATCGGGTTTTTTGCTATATACATTCTTAAGAAATAAATTAATAATAAATGAACTGGGTAGAATGCATAGAAGAAATATTTAAAACCCTTTCCCCTTTCTCCATTATATAAATACATTAGTACGAAGGCTGTCATTTGATAATAAAAACCATAGAAAAAGCGTGTTGACATACCAACCATTAAGTTTTGGAATTTATTGAATCTCACAAAATACATTAAGATTATTAAAATTACGCCAAATATATCATAGTCAGTTCTTAAAAATTTGGCTGCAAATATACAAAGTAATACGCCAGCTATTCTTATAAATGGCTGATTTGCAAATTTTTCTATGATGATAAGTGCTGCTAAGCCTAAAAATAATGTAAAGAATACGTTTTGATAGTTTGGATCAAAAATTGTGTTTGAACTTACTAGGTCAAATGGCACTTCTGAAATAAAAGCGAATATAAATAATCTTAGTGCATATTTCATTCTATTTCTTGTATGCATAAAGCCTTGGACTATGAAGAAACAGAAGAGTGGAAAGGCAATCCTGCCAATAACTATCCTGCCAAAGAAGTGAATTTTATCCATCATCTCGCCTGTTACGTATGATCCGCCAATGGTGATGTTTGCAGCACTGATTATATTTTGATACAAGCCCACTTCAAAAATTCCGTATACTAAATGGTCAACAAGCATTGACAGTATCGCTATAAACTTAAGCTGTGTTTGATTTAATCCCCAAATTTTTTTATTTTCAAATAATTTTGTTTGTGCTTCCATTTTAATCTCCGTAATTTAGTTTATTAATGATAGGAAAGCCGTCTATAACTTCAATCTCGCATATTCTAGCGTTTTCTATCTTAAAATTGTAATAAGCTTCTTTCTTGCCGATAACTATGGATAATATAGTCTTGATAAAGCCCTCGTGCGATATAACAACTATGTCCTCATCAAGCTTTGACTTCTCTTCGTAAAATTCTTCTGCGCGCTTCCTTAGATCAGTAAATGATTCTCCGCCAGGAAATTTAAATGTATATGGCTCTTCAAAACGCTTCTTTGTCTCTTCTGGATATAATTTTTCAAGCTCATCAAATGAATGTCCTTGAAAATCGCCTAAATCTATCTCCCTAACTCGCTCATCAATTTCGTATGCGTTAACGCCAAGTAAATCAGCTGTCTCTTGAGCTCTAAATAAATTTGATACTATAACTTTTTTATCGCTAATATCTTTGTACTCATCTCTTAATGTCTTTACCTGAGCCTTTCCATTAGCCGATAATTTAGTATCGACGCGTGATGTGATCTTTTTTAAATTGTCTTCTGATTCGCCATGTCTTATTAAATAAAATTTCATATTACCCCCTATATGATGAATAAATTCACTGTTTCCGATAATTCTATGGCTGCGCCAATAATATCTCCTGTCGCGCCATCTATTTTCTTAAGTGAAATTATATATAATATTATAAAAATTATTGCTTCAATAATTAAATACATTAAAACTTTGTAATCAAATAAAATGCTCGCTACTATAATTACAAAATTCATAAAATTTATTAGAAAAATATTTTTGCTATCTTTAAATGTCTTGAATAAAGTGCTGCTATCAGCGCTTTTAAAGTAGATAAAAGCATTCATTGCAAGTGTTTTTGAGTAAATAAATATAAATATGTAGTCCCACTTAAAGCCTTGCACAGCTAGCTCTCTAAAAGCAAAAAATTTCGCAGCAAGCACTATGACTATGCTTATTACGCCAAAAGTACCGACTGTAGAATCCTTCATTATGGCCTTCATTCTGTCCTTGCTTCTATTTGATAAAAAGGCATCGGCTGTATCGGATAGTCCATCCATGTGCAGCGCGCCTGTTATAGCCAGATAAAAAATTATATTTAGTAATGCAAGTAAATCCATGGATATTTTGTCACGCAAAAATATTGTCGGAACAAATGTGAATAAAGCTATAATTAAGCCCACAAAAGGAAAGAAACATAGCATTGCTCCTATGTTTTTCTTATTAAAATCAATTCCTATATTTATTGGCACTCTAGTTAAGAATTGCAAGGCTAGTATTAGTCCCTTCACTTTATCTTCACTCCTATGGACGCGATAACGTAATAAACCTCGTCCGCATTTTTAGCGATGTATTGATTGATTTTTCCATGCATGTCTCTAAATAGTCTCGATAATTTTGCTTCTGGCACAAGTCCTGCACCAAGCTCTGATGAAACGATAATTAAATCAGCATCCATTTCTTTTATATTTTTAAATAAAACTTCAAATTCATCTATCACAAGTTTCTCTACTAAAGATGCGTCTTCATCAGTAATGTCCCTATCTTTAATATGATCAAAAAGTATGTTTGTTAGCATATTTGTCACATCGTCAAGGAAATAGTACTTAGTCTTCATATCGATGGACGCAAAATTATCATAAGCTTCTATGGTAGTCCACTTAGTATTGCGCCTTTCTTTATGAAGTGCAATTCTATTTGCAAATTCTTTATCGATGCCTTTGGCTGTGGCTATGTATGTCACGTCATCGACACCCTTATAAATATCTTCAGCAAATTCACTCTTGCCGCTTCGTGCTCCGCCTAAAACAAGCTTAATCATTGTCTTTATTCATTGCTTTTTCAAGATTTGCGATATATTCTTCTGCCTTTTTTTGATTGTACTCTCTAAACTTTTTTATTATATAATCATAACCCTTTGGTCTATGAGGTAATAAACAGTCAGAGCAGTCTTTAATACCAGCTGCCATCTTGTAATTGCCGCCACACTCTTCCATTAGATATAAAGGACAGTAACAGAACAAGCAGTTAAAATCCTCAGTGTTATCAACTTTATGGCAAGGCATGTAAGCACATTTCTTGTTATTAAAAAATCTATATGAATCTTCCATAATTAGCCTCCACGTAATTAATTAATTCATCTATGCTATGTATAGCATTTTCTTCTTCTCTTGTAATTATAACACAAATAATATTTGTTTGTAAACAAGCATCAAGTTTAGCGTCAGTTCCGCCTATCTTGCCACTTTCTTTGCTCACTAAATATTTTATATCGTACCTATTTATCAAAGCGACATTTTCTTCAAGTGTGAATGGACCCATCTGAGCAATGATGTTTTTCATTTCGATATGATTGTCGTCGCAAACCTTTATGCTCTCAGCACTCGGCAAGACTCTATAGATAAATCTATTCTTGCCCTTCACTTTTTCAAAATCTTTTATCCTGTTCGAACCAGTCGTGAATAAAAAATTTTCTTCCTTATCTTTTAACGTGTCAATATATTTAAAAGCCGCCTCATAAGATGGCACTCTCACTATATTATCTTTTTCTTCGTAGTCCAAAACGCTTCTCGCATAACGAAGGTAGCTTATATTCATCTCTTTTGAAGCTTCACTCGCATTTTTAGTCACTTCAACAGCAAATGGATGTGACGCATCTATAATCATGTCGATATTGTTTTTCGAAATAAAATCTTTAAAGCCGTCCTTATTCATTCTGCCCATGATTAAATCCTTAGACGCATAAAGTTTTTTTCCGCTCTCTGTCGCTACCGACAGATATAATTCGTACTTGTCCTTAAGTCTTTCGTATATCTCTTCGCCTTCGCTTGTGCCACCTATGATCAGTATCATAGCTTGTATCCTCTAGGCGTAATGAACTTGCCATTCTTAATATAGCTTTGGCTATTGCCAATGATGACAGTCGTGTTCATCTCGCAAAAATCATAATCAACGTCATCAAGTGTACTTATCTTATAGTCCATGCCTTCTCTTAGAGCGTTTTTAACCATGGCAATAGGTGTCGATGCACTTCTATATTCTCTAATTATATCAAGCGCTTCTTTTAAGTTATCTACTCTCTTTTTGCTCTTTGGATTATATAGAGCGATAACCATGTCAGCATCAGCGCAGTTCCTTACCCTCTTTAGAATAAGATCCCAATCAGTAAGTAGGTCTGATAAGCTGATTAAAGCTGTGTCATGCATTAAAGGCGCGCCAACAACGCTCGCTGACGAGAACGCAGCGCTCACGCCAGGAACTACCTCGATATTTATACTTGAATCTATTTCATAAACAAGACCAGCCATGCCATATAGACCTGAGTCGCCTGTTGAAATAATGGCAACAGTCTTGCCTTTATTGTACTCATCGATAGCAAGCTGACATCTTTCTTTTTCGCCAGTCATGCCAGTTTTGATAATTTCTTTGCCAGCTATAAAGTCCTCTACATAATCAAGGTACTTTGTGTATGCGACTATTGTATCCGCTTCTTTAATCGCGTCCACTGCCTTAAAAGTCATATTTTCTTTTGAACCGGGTCCTATGCCCACAACATATAATTTATTCATTTTATATCTCCTCCGTAATTGAAAATGTTATTGAATCGATAATCTTTTTTGATAAAATAATTTTGCCGCCAAGTAGTTTCGCCGCCGCCTCACTAACTGAGTAAGCACCTGTAATCTTCTTAACAAAATCAGACTTTTCTGAGACATCTACCTCGTTAAGTTCATCCGCTGTATAAAAAATTAGTTCTCTATCATATTTTTTGCAAAGCTCTAGAAGTGCCTCTTCGTCTTTTTTTATATCGATTGAGCCAAAGCGCTTAATTGCCTTTGAATTTATGTCCATCTCTTTAAGAATTTCTTGAAAAGCTTTTTCTAAAACAGCAAAGTCCGTTCCTCGTCTTAGTCCTATGCCCATATTGTATTTTTTCTTGATGATATAAAGAGTATTTTTTTCATAATTTCCATCGTAGCTTTCATCTTGGATTATGGCGTAGTCAGCTTCACTTCTATCGTTCGTGAACTTATCATATTTAAAGTTAAATTCATCTGCCTTTAAATAAATTTTTTTATTATTAACTATAGCCCCCATAATTATGGTAAGAGCTTCCCTTGAGTTATATACAAAATCATTATCTCTTAAATAAATATCAAGAGCTTCTAGACCTCTATTGTCAGACGCTGTTGTAATGACAGGCTCGGCACCAATTTTCTTTGCTATAGCTATGGCAAGCTCATTTGCCCCGCCTATGTGACCAGAAAGAAGCGATATAACATGCTTTGCCTTGTCGTCAATCACAAGAACTGCTGGATCTGTGTATTTATCCTTGATTAAATGAGCAATTTTACGAACCGCTATACCAGTAGCGCTAATGAAAATTATTGTTTCAATTGAAGACCATTCTTTTTCTAAAACTTTATCAATATTTTTATCTTTATAAAAAATTTCTGCATCAAAGCTAGCTTCTATGGTTTTTGCTATAGCAAGACCGGCCTCGGTGTAGGTGATAATGATCTTATTCATGTGCTTTTCTATACTCAGTCGAGAAGCTTGGATCATAAAGTTTACTTCTTTCGTAATGAGCATTAATAAAGTTACCGACAAGTATTAGAGCGTGCTTAGTAATCTTGTGCTCTTTGGCATCTTTTACAAGATTTGCGATGTTTGTATAAATAATTTTTTCGTCAGCCCAAGTCGCCTTGTATGCGATGACAACTGGTGTGTTTGGATCTTCGTAGCCTTCTAATAGAGCTGCTTGTACCTTTTCTGTTAATGAAGCCGAAAGATAGATTGCCATAGATGTCTTGTGCTTAGCTAGCTCGGCTAGTTTTTCAGTCTCAGGCACCTTAGTCCTCCCCTCCATACGAGTGATGATGAGCGTTTGACTCACTTCAGGCAGAGTGAATTCTTTAGCTATTCTAGCGCAAGCAGCTGTAGCACTTGTAACGCCTGGAATCACTTCGTATTTGTATCCAAGTAAGTCCAGCGTATCTATTTGCTCCTTAATTGCTCCATATATACTTGGGTCGCCTGTATGTAGTCTAACTGTGTTTAGGCCAGCTTCCTCTGCTTTTGTAAACTCTTCTATAACTTCTTCCAAAGTCATCTTAGCTGAGTCAAATACCTTTGCGCCCTCTTTTATTCCAGATAATATATCCTTCGATACTAAAGAGCCAGCATATATAATCACGTCCGCTGCATTCAATAATTTTAGTCCCTTAACTGTAATTAAATCACTATCCCCAGGTCCTGCACCTACAAAACTAATCATTCTTTTCACCTCTCACAATAATCACCGGATTTTCAGCTATCATCATCTCAAGCTTCTCCGCCCTAGACACATTTATCATGTATGTATCAATGTTTTTATAATTTCTCTTTTTTAGTAAATCTTTAAATTCATAAGCATTTTCAAAAATAATAAAACTAGCGATTACAGTAAAATTATTTTTTTCATCAAGCTTATCCATAATACTCTCTAAATTTTTTCCTGAGCCGCCGATGTAAACCTTGTTAAAATCAGCTCCATCCATTCCCTCAGGCGCCTTGCCCTTTATGAGCTTAACATTATTTAGGCCAAACTTTTCAAAATTTTTCTTCGCTACCTCTATAGCCTCGTCATTTCTTTCAATCGTAGTGACCTCTTTACAAATGACAGCCATTTGACAAGTGACGCTGCCTGTGCCCGTACCTATCTCTAAAATTTTGTCATCTTCACTCACGTCTAGTAAGCTCACTATTGCGTTTCTCTTTATGAACTTCGTCATAGGCACTTCGCCCCTGATAAAGTCCTCGTCTTTAAACCACTTCATTTATAATAATCACCACCGATAAACTATTTTCTATATCAATCTCATCGTCTGCATCGTAAGTCTTAATTATTTCTCCATTTTGAGATAAATTTGTGCCAACGATAAATTTTCTTTTAATATTTTTTTCGTCCAAATATTTTTTTATAGCCTTTGGATTATTATCCTTATCACATAAAACTATAACCTTATCATTATTCATGACTATGGTCTTGAATCCATCGTCAAGCTCTCTTCCGTGAAGAGAATATGTTTTTGCCTCGTTCCAATTAACTTGTGCCTTGCTCATTAGGTACTGAAAAGCTGTTATAGACGGAATTACTTCGTCAATGGCTATGCCCTCACGCTTCAGATAATCAACTGCGCCAAAAAATGATGGGTCGCCAGATAATAATAAAACGCCTTCTGTAATATCTTTTAGATCTTTAACAGAAATTTCGTTTATATGAGTGAATTCATCTTCAAGCTCTTCCTTGACCCTTTTAAACGCATAAACCTTTGAGGCGTTTTTTATAGTCCTATAGGCTCTAACGCTCATATATTCACTTTTACCTGGTCCTACTCCAATAACTATTAACAATCTAATACCCCTTTTTCAAACGAATATACTTTTACATCGATTTCAAGCGAATCATCTTTTAAATAAGTCTTGACACGCTTTTCGCAGCCTTCTTCCATTGCGCCTAAAACGTCCTTGTAGCCTGCATCATAAAGATAATTGTAGCATTTTTCTGCTGTGATAAACGCATCCACCTCTTTAATGAGTTCATAAGGCTTGTTCATCATCGCTAAATAATACACAAAAGCCTCCATACGAGTGTCGGCGTTCTTTGAGTGCGTGTTAAATACACCTATTGAAAGCTTAGCAAACTTACCTATGTGACCAATGAGTGTAATTTTTCTAAAACCAATTTCATAAGCCATCTTTAATGAGTCGCCGATGTAATTACTAGTTAAAACGACATTTTCTTTTATGCCTATGCTATTAGCCTCTTTAAGACCGTGACTGCCTGGCGTAAGAACGATTTCTCTCGAACATTTATCAAGATAAAGCGTTTTTATCTCTAAATTTATAGTTTTAAGAAGAGCATCTTCGCTCATAGGCTTAACTAGCCCAGTAGAGCCGATTATTGAGATGCCTCCTTCAATGCCAATGTTTGGATTAAAAGTCTTTTTGCCAATCTCTACACCCATGGGCGTAAATATAGTAACGTCAGCGCCTTTATCAGTTAAAAGCTCGACTTCTTTTGTAATCATCTCTCTTGGCACCTTATTTATAGCGTACTCGCCTTTCTTGCCGAAGATTGAATCATTTGTATAAATGCCAACGCCTTCGCCACCTTTGATAATGACCTTGCCATCATCTCTTAAAGAAACTTTTGAAAAGATCTCTATACCATTAGTTTGATCTGGGTCATCACCAGCGTCTTTTATAACCGAGCTTATAGCGTAGCCACCCTCTTTTTCATTAGAGTTGATAGCAACGTTAATAGTCTCATTGCAAGGAAGGTCTATATCATATTCACTAACTGGAGCATCCAATAGATTTATAAGCGCTGCATGTGTTGCAACAGCCGCGCATGTGCCAGTTGTGTAGCCATATCTAAGGCTTTTGCCATCAACTATATCGTATTTATTCATTTTCTGTATAAAATATATAAAAGTGCATTAATTATTGATGCTGCTACGTTTGAACCGCCTTTGTTGCCCACTGTCGAGATTTGTGCTATGCCTACTTCTCTAAGCGCTTCCTTTGATTCAGCAGCTCCAACAAAGCCGACTGGCACACCAATAACAGCCTTTGGATGAATTTTTTCTTCTTTAATCAGTTCTATGATTCTATATAGAGCGGTTGGCGCGTTGCCTACTGAGTATATGGCGATGTCTTCACCTATAGTCTTCTCTATCGCTTGGTAGCTTCTTGTTGTTCCTTTTTCTTTAGCAAGCTCCCTTACGTCGTCGTCCTTAATGTGATTAATAATTTCGCAGTTTAGCTTCTTTAAGCTAGTTTCATTCACGCCTGCCATAGTCATCCTTGTATCAGTATAAATCTTGGCACCTTTTTTAAGTGCATCAAGTGCTTCATCAAGAAAATTATTTCTTATATCAATTATGTTTTTATAATCAAAATCGCCTGTCGAGTGAATCATTCTCTTCACTATAAGCTTTTCGGTATCAGTAAATTTTGTTCCTTCAAGCTCCTTATCGATTATGTCCATACTTGTGTTTTCAATATTCATGGGGTTGTTGTCGTAATTATACATCATTTTCACCTCTTAAACTATCTATCTTTTTATAAAAATATTCTTCATCTTGAACAAAGGAAATGTTTTGCTCAATCGCAACGACTCTTTCATTTGCAAAAGAGCTCGTCCAAGTGTCATCTCTATATGGTTTTTCAACTTTAAATAAATTAAATTCGTTATCACTTAAGCTGCTCTTATGAAATTCTTGCGAATGGAAAATTTTGTCTTGATCAAATAAAAAATTCTTTCTAAGTGCTTTTAGATAAGCGTAACCAAAATTATGCAGCCTATTTTCACTAACAGCCTTACCTTTTATAAGGCTAAGCATCTTGTGCTCATTAAAGCTTTCAGCTAAAAAGTAAGTCGCTTCTCCTTCGGTAAATATTTTTCCGCCATTATCATAATATTTTTTTATGCTTTCTAATGATTTTGATTTTTCGATTATCTCTAAATAATCTTTTAAATTGCCTCCGCCAATGTAGAGTAAATCAGCTTCAGGAACTTCTTCCTCGTCTAGCACAGAAAAATATTTCACATTAAAATATTTTTCTAGAAAATCAATATTCTCTTTGTAATAGAAATTAAATGCCTTGTCATAGGCTATCGCTACTCTAGTTTTTGATTTTGGAAAATCTTTTTTCTCTTCTGTCTTTGCCGCTTCGAAATATTTTAAAAGTTTTTCAAAATCTATCTCTTTTTCTAATTTTGCAGCTATTCTGTCAAGCTTCTCATCAAAAGCCTTGATATCGCTTGGCAGTTCTAGTCCAAGGTCCTTGTCCTCTATAAGAAAGTCCTCGTCCATTTCGATATTGCCAAAAACTTCTAAGCCAAGTTCTTTTTCTACTAGATCCTTATATATCGTATATAATTTTGCATGTGTTTTATTAAATATGACGCCAACAATATTATCAGCGTAGTCCATGAATCCCTTTAGCTTAGCAATTAGTGAAAACATCTCGCCCTTTGGTGTAAGTACTAAAACTGTCTTTAGTCCCAAAGCTTTTGCATTAGCATAAGTTGATGCCTTCATCGTATTATATATGCCGTCTAAGTAGCCCATAACACCTTCTAGAACACAGTAGTCCGCATCACTTGCACCTACTTCAGTCGCGCCACTCTTTTGCATGAAGATGTCAACATTGCCATAATCACCTTTAGATGCGAATGAGCCGAGCCTTGAATCGATAAAATCGGGTCCACTCTTAAGGTACTTCACTTTATTATTTTTATTCGCAAGCAGTCTTGCCAAAGCTAAACTTATAGTTGTCTTGCCGCTATTTGAGTTCATTGCGGCTATACATATACCTTTCAATTTTCTATCTCCCTTAGTTTTTCGATTAAATAATCATTTTCTTCACGAGTTCTTATCGCAAGGCGAATATAATTTTTGCCGATATTCTTGTAACCTTGCATCCTTCTTATTAATATACCCTTTTCTAGCATAATCATATACATTTCTTCGTCATTATGTTTTTTTAATTTAATTAAATAGAAATTTGCATCACTATCTATCATCTCAAAATTTTTAAAATCTTTGTATAAATTTTTTAATCTATTTCTTTCTTCTTGATAATATTTTTTTGTTTGACTTAAATATTCTTCGCTACCCGCCAATAATTTTGCTGCTTCATTTTGTATAAAGCCAGTCGACCAAGCAAGACTCAATTCATCGTAGTAGTCTTTGAAGTCTTTTAACGCATAGGCAAAGCCAAAGCGCACGCCTGGCAAAGCAAATGTCTTTGTCATAGCTCTTACAATAATCACGTCTTCATCCTTAAATAGTTTTATACTGTCATAATCATGCAAAGTAAACTCAATAAATGCCTCATCAAGTAAAAGTGTCGCACCATGCTCTTTGCAAATTTCTTGCGCCTTAATTAGTTCTTCTTTTTTTAATAATCTGCCATTAGGATTATTTGGGTTAGTGAGTATAAGTAGGTCACCCTTCTTCAAAATATTTAATTCATCAAAATTTATTTTAAAATCCTTATATTTTATTCTAATCAGTTCTTTTTTGTAAACACTCGCTCTAAGCTCGTACTCGTAAAACGAAGGGTCAAAAATAACCACTCGACTCGCCCTGTGTATCGCCTTATCAATTATCTCTATAGACCCATTGCCCAGGATAATATTAGACGCATCACAAGCCAAGTAAGTGGCTACATTATCTATCGCTTCTCTCGCCTTTATGTCAGGATAAACATTGACATGGTCAAAATCTTCCCTGATAATTGAGAAAAGTCTTTCGTTCATATTAAATACGTTTATGTTAGAGCTGAAATCTATGAGTTTTTTGTCGTAATCATAAAAATTGGCTCCGTGCATAATTTACTTCCTTTTCTTTAAGTAGAATAGCGATATATAATCGTTATCCTTGCGTATTTCTTCCTCATCTGTAAGATACATTTCATTCGGCATCGATATCCTCTTAAAATATTCAGCCTCGTAAGTATCTTTAAGCTTTAAAACGGCTTCTTTGTTAAGAGTTCCCTTAAGTATAACAGCTCTGTCAGGCTTTGCCGCCTCAACAAGTTCTGTATTATCGCTTATCACAAGACTTTCGCCCTTTTCAATAAGCGGCTCTTTATTCATGGCAGTCAGTGCAACGAAAGATGGCATACCATTAATTAGATTTATATTTATCTTTTTATCAAGTATCTTACTTAGATTCATAGGTGTTGAGAAAACTGCCGCATCGCCTATAGTTACAAAGCTCACGTCTCTATACTCAGCTAAAGCCTCTTCCAGTTTAACTTTTAATTCATTATATAAAGCTTCGTTAGCACTTTTCATATCAAAAGGCATCTTGATGATTGGCTTATCTTTAACATAGCTCATAACTGTGTCAAGAGCAAGATTACGACCTCTGTTGTCAAGAACAAATACAGCGTTTGTATTTTTTAAAGTAAGTATAGCCTTGACAGTTAATAAATCTTCATCTCCAGGCCCAACGCCAACTATGTTTAGTTGCGGCTCTTCCATTGCCTTAACTTTTTCTATAGAGTCGTTTAAGATATAATCTTCTTCTCCAAGACCTTTGTCAATAAGTTTTACTTCGTAGCCAAGCTTTTCTAGTCTTGATTTAATTGAATCCTCATCATCAGAAGCGATGTCTTCAAGCATGTGAACACCAGAAACTAGCATAAATGGTCTTAGATAAATTGTTTTTGTATCTTTAGATAAATTTTCTACAACGCTATCAAGATCAAGTTCACCCTCAATGCTCATCATGTGATATTTATTGTTCTTTTCTCTAAAAGCATTGTCAATGTCTTCGTATATCCTATCAGCCACATGATAAGTACCGTGACCCACATAAATAAATTCTTCGCCTTCGTTTAATTTAAAGGCAGTCATTCCATCTATAAGCTTAGCTATATCCTTGCTATTACTGATAAATGGCGTAGTCAGTCTATTTGAAACATTTTTAAGCTTCTTATACTCTTCTCCTGGGATGATGTTTGTCGAAACTACTCTTATGTCTTTGTATCCAGCTTCTTTCAATGCCTTTATGGCCTCGCACTCATCATCAAAAGACATGCCCTTCTTTTCAAGTATCTTCTTTACTATCCTTGAAGTGAAGCATATCTTTATATCGCAGTCCTTAAATTCATTTTTAAAGCCATTAAGAAATTTATCAATGACTCTTTCGTGTTCCCTAAGCCTTGTTGTGCCAAAAAAACTAAGTAATATTGCCTTTTTCATATGAACCTCCATAATATGTACTCGAGAGAAAAGGAAAAATAGGAGAAGCGCGCCTTTTCTCTCGCCGGTTTTTTGGAAAATAAAAATCCTTGAATAGGGGTATCAAGGATATAAAACATACATATTTAGTAAGTTTTTCCTTCCCACCGAAGAAGTAACTTTATACGAACGTTCTAAAGATATCCTGACTTATAGATCAACCTCATCTAAACCTTCCCAGTTTCCCAGTGGTATACATAGACTCGTCACTATTTACAGTAGCGGGGGCTGTGCTGGATTTACACCAGCTTCCCTTTATATTGAACATTCAAAAATTACACCTATATAATATCATATATAAAAATTTTTTTCAAGTGTAATAATAAATTTTTATAAATTTTATTATTTGTGATTCAAAACACGGACATGACTTAATTAGAGCTATATAATATGTGCATACTTTTTCAAAAATAATTTCCTAAAAATTTAGCTTACAAAAAAATGCAGAGATGTAAAACAATTGTTTTGACATAACTGCATTTTTTTATTTTAATATTAATTTTAAATATATAGCTACGATTGCTAATATCAATAAGGCAAGTGCCTTATACATCGCTTTTATGGTGAAATAAACGCCATTTTTATTCACTTTCTCATCTAAGTCGCCAATATATGGTTTATCGACAATTTTAGAAAAATATTTGTGTGGTCCACCTAAACGAATTTTTAAAAGACCTGCTATGGGCGCTTCAAGGAAGGCACTATTTGGGCTTGCGTGTGCATATCTATACTTAAAAAATGTTTTGCATGCGTAGAAAATATTTTTATTAAAGATGTTCGTGATTAATATAAGAAGCGCACTTAATCTTGCTGGCACTAGATTGACTAGGTCATCTATCTTTGCCGCGAAAAAACCAAGATCACCATACTTTTCATTCTTGTAGCCCCACATTGAGTCCATGGTATTTATAAATTTATAAACTAGTCCAAGTGGTGTATATATCGCGATGTAGATAAGCGGCGCTATGACACCATCTGAAGTATTTTCAGCGACTGTCTCGATGGTTGCCTTAAGTATCTCTTCTTCGCTTAATTCACTTGTGTCACGGCCAACTATGTAGGAAAGCCTCTTTCGACCTCTTTCTAGCGAATGGTCTAGCTCTTTTACGACCATATCTGCCTCGAAGTGAAGTGATCGTGCGGCTAAGCACACATAGACCATGTATGAAGTGTATATTAGATACAAATATTTATTGATTTTAAATAATATTATTGCCAAGTAGCCGAACAAAAATGCAAGGCTAATGTTGAATAATACTGCAGCTAAGCCAAGTACTTTCAAAAAGCCGCCTCTCGCCCCTGTCCTTCGAATTAATTTTTCTTCAAAGCTAATAATATTGCCCATGACTTTAACTGGATGAAAAAAGTTATAAGGGTCCCCTAAGATTAAATCAAGCAAAACGCCTATAAGTATGGCGATGAGTTTATAAGCCAAGTATTGCATTTAACTTATCTATATCGATGGCTTCTTCAAATACTTTAGCGAGTCTATCGATCTCGTTATTCATCGCATCGTGCTCTGACATGTGGGCGTTGACTTTTTTCTCGTAGTCGTGAAGCGAGTCTTCGTCTGCTATCTCAAGCTTTGTGTATGGTACTATGCCAAGGCAGTCAAGGCCAGTTAGCTCATGAAGTTTTTTTATGCCTTCATCTAATAGGCTCGCATCGCCTCTAAACTTGTTGATGATGTAACCCTTTATTCTTAATCTATCTTTTTCATCAAGTATCATGTAAGTGCCATAGATTGAAGCAAAGACGCCGCCCTTGTCAATGTCTGCGACGATGACGGCATTAGTATCGGCAAGTTCAGCCATGCCAGTATTTACAAAGTCATCTTCAAGTAGATTTATCTCAGCTGGCGAGCCGGCTCCTTCTATAATCATGATGTCATATTTTTTCTCAAGTTTTTCAAAAACTTCTTTTACTTTCGCTTTTAGCTCTTTTTTAATCGAGTAATACTCCTTTGTATTCATGTGCTTATATAATTTGCCAAGCACATAGACGTCGCTACCTGTGTCAGACGATGGCACTAGAAGTATTGGGTTCATGTACTCGTCAGCCTTGATTCCAGCGGCGTAGGCTTGTATCGCTTGAGCGTTACTAATAAGTTTTCCGTCTTGAAGCTTAAATGAGTTTCTCGACATATTTTGCGATTTAAACGGGCAAACCTTGTAGCCCTTATCTTTATAATACCTGCACATAGCAGTCGCTATCGTCGATTTACCTGCGGACGATGTCGTGCCGTATATCATTATCTTTGCCATTTAAAATTCCTCTTCGTTGTATTCAATAGTTCCTAAATCAGTCTCTATAGAAATTAAATTTTTCTTCCATTCTCTATATTTAGCCACTTCTTCGCTTATCGCCTTTATTAATATTGATATACCAAATATTTTCGACGCTATGATGAAGAAAGCGTTTTGCTTGTATGAATTTGGATACAAAACTATAAGTAGCCCTGAGATGATAAATAGCATATTTTTCTTTTCAATGCCTTTATAATGGCCATTGTAATAATCTTTAACAAGGTCCAAAAAATCATTAATTAGGTCTTGATACTTTGCTAAATCAGTATTTGTTTTGATGGCTTCACCGATGTCACCAATCTTGTTCATGGCTTCATCCTTATTGAAATTACCAATGTTCATGTCTTTTAAAAAATCAAAGTTCATATCTACACTCCCTTTTTTAATACAAAATAAAAATTCGATCCTTTTCCGTAGCTGCTCTCTACGCCAAACTCTGCCTTGTGAAGCAAAAGCACTTCGCGTGCGATGTATAAGCCGAGGCCTGTCGAGTACTTTTTAAGCTCATGGTTCGCGCTCGAGATGTAATAGCGGTCCCAAACCCTCTTGATGTCCTCTTCTTTGATGCCCATGCCGTGATCAATAACCTCGTATCTAACGCCTTTTTCTTCTTCAGTTATTCTTACAAGAACGTCCTCATCCTCATTTGAGTAGTTCAGTGCGTTTGATAAGTAATTATATATAACGCTTCTAATCTTCTTCTCATCAGCCATGACCATACTAGAGCCACTTACGTCTAATTTAATTCTTTCTCTATTTTCAGCAGTATTTAATTTATCTATAATCTCCTTGGAAATAGCTTCGAGCGAAACTCTTTTTAATTCAAGTTCACCAAGGGCGCTTACGTTCTTTGACGCTTCAAGCATCTCGTTAATCATGCCGTTAAGTCTGTCTGCCTCTGCGATGATGGTGTCGAGATTCTCTCCACGCTTTTCTTTATTATCTCCTGTTATGTCCTTAATCATCTCAGCGTAAGACTTAATCACGCTTAGAGGCGTTTTGAAGTCATGAGATACATTGGCAATGATATTCTCACGAAAGTCCATAGTCCTCTTTAAATCTTCATTTGCACTCTCAAGGCTCTTCTTTAACTCCTCAATCTCTTCGTAGCCGCCCTCTTCTTCTACAGAAAAGCTCTTTGTGCCCAAAAATTTGGACGCTTCTGAAAGATTTTTGATTGGCTTAGTAAGTTTTTTTGCTGAAAAATATGAAAGAGCAAGTGCCAAAACTATTGCAACGAGACTTATGTATAAAAGCTCTTCCTTTAGCATCTTCTTAACCGAGCCATCTTCATCGAGATTGTCAATAAGCTTCATATATAATTTTGCGTTAACTGTTTCGTATCTCTTTAAAAATACAAGGTATTCTCTATCGTCATGCTTTTTGATATAGTCTACACTATCTTCATTACTTTTAACAAAGTCAAGGTCTTCCTTATCAAGCTCAAGTAGATAATTTGGGTACAAGACCAAACCATTCTCATCGAAAATAATTATGCCGAGTCTAGTTTTGCTTGCAACACTATTTAAAAACGAGACGAGATCTCTTCCTGAATAAGATGAAATTTCTTTTTCAGTGTTTTGAATTAGCTCCCTCTTCTTTTGCGTGTATATCTCTTTGAAGAAAACTATGTTAAATAGCCACATTGTTGATAGTATCAGCACAGTGAATATTAAAAAATAGCTGATTAACTTTGTGAATAATGATTTATTCTTCATCTTTTTTCTCCAGTTTATAGCCATAGCCGCGAACTGTACTGATTATCTCCTTCTCAGAGCCAAGTGAGTTTCTAAGCATCTTTATGTGTGTATCAACAGTTCTATTGTCTCCGAAGAAATCATACCCCCAAACATTTTCAAGTATAGTCTCACGCGATAGAGCTATGCCTTCATTTTGAGCTAGATAAACAAGTAGTTCATACTCCTTTGGTGTTAAATCTAATTTTTTGTTATTAAGATAAGCTTCTCTCGCATCAAAATCTATTTTTAAGCTGCCGTTATGATAAATATTTGCCCTTGCATCACTTGTGTGTCTCGCAAGTATAGCTTTGACCCTCGCCATAACTTCACGCGGGCTAAATGGCTTGACAACATAATCATCGATGCCTATCTCAAATCCATAAAGCTTGTCATACTCCTCGCCTTTTGCGCTAAGAACAAGAACTGGCACGTCCTTTACTTCCTTAATCCTCTTATAAGCCGAGAAACCATCAAGCTTTGGCATCATTATATCTAAGATGATAAGGTCTATATCGTTATTATTAACTTTGTTAAGAGCGTCGATGCCGTCAACTGCCTCGATCACCTCATAGCCATTAATGACTGAGTACTCCTTGAGCACGTTTCTTATATTTTCATCGTCATCAGCTATAAGTATAGCCCCCATATCATCACCTCTATCAATTTTTACCCGATAATAATCTTTTTAAACGCTTTATGTAATCAGAGCCTTGCATTAACAAGGCCCAAATAATTATTTTAAACTGTCTAGATAATCTTTTAGCTCATCTATATCTAGGATGGCTCTTTCGTTGTCACCAAGTATAAGAGATGGTATACCAATGTTACCTATTCTCTTAGTCTCATCAAATTCCTTCATACTGTCTCTTGCTGCTAAAAATTTTTTCATGTTAGCAAGGTTTTCTGTTATGTCTAGATATAGGAAGCGTACCCCTGATTCATCCATAACTTTTTTAAATGGTGGACAACCTGGACACATAGAGCTACCGAAAACTATTTTCTTTTGTACTTTACTCATTTCATTTCTCCTTTACAGATATATTTGCAATTTATCTTATCTTCATTGTAATGGTAATGGCTATTTTTGTCAAGAAAAAAGAAAGACCTAAGCTAATAGATCTTTCTTTATAAAGTACTTTACAAATCTTTAATATTCATCTTATCAATTTCGGAACTTGAATTCTTTTTATGTTTAAATGTAAAATAAATTACTAAGTAAATTAACGTAAATGTATTAGCGAATAAAAATATACCTAAAACGCTCATTAAAAATGGTCCAATTTTCAATCCATTAGGCACTACATAATTTGCTAATACAATCAAAGAAAATACAAAACTTATTAGAGGAAGAATTAAACCAAAATACTTACTTTTTTGCTTTGATAAATATACCTGTAAGAATATCGACAATATTAAAGCAAATAAAATTATTGTCATAGTAGTCAAAATGTTTTTCATATTAATCAACCCCTTTTTCTTTCTTATACTCTGAAACTAATATCTTAGCTGTTTCAAAATCAATTTTATCGTCCAAAGCTAATCTCTTAATTAAAGAAATGTATGGCTCTCTCTCAGCATCCTCACTAATTTGTATCTTTTGTATAAGCCTGTCAAGCCTAAGCCTAACCGTTGGATAAGTAACATCATATTGTTTTGCAATCTCTTTTAATGATCCAGATGCTAGTATAAATCTTTTTATGAAAGAAATGTCTTCATCTTCAAGATTTGCCATCCATTCAGGAACAATATTTATTGCCATAAGATCACCTCTTCTTTGACTATATTAAGTATATCATTTAACATTATTAAAGTCAATAGTAAAATTTATTTTAATTTTATTTATATAATAGTAATTGTATCAAAAAAGAAAGACCTATAAAAGATCTTTCTTCATATCAATATTACTTACTAAATATACCAAGCTTATCCGAAATAAATTCTTGCTTGCCATCTTCATCTATCTTTATGGTATAAACGCTTTGAACGATGTAGCCCTTGTCACTACCGCCTCTATTCATAAGTAGAACGGAGTATAATTGGCCATCTTTAATATCATAAGTGACTTCTGTAAGTATCATATCATCTTCTTTGTGTGCTGACTTTTTATTAAGTTTAACCTCGTTAACGAAGCCAGACTTAAAGTTTTCAAGCTCTGCAATCTTTTCTTTGATGTACTCTTCGTCATATACTTCATCAAAAGTTTTATTAAAGTCTTCATCAGAGACGAATGAGCTTGGTGCTTTCCAATCAAAGTCTTTATATTCTTTTTCAAGGGCATATTCTTTGCCTTCATTCCACCTTGTCAATTCAATTTTAAATATAGGCATCTTAATATTATTTTCTATGCTAATATCATCTATAGCATCTCTATCGACATTATCTAAAACTATATCGTTCTCTTTAATCTTCTTAATATCATCCAAGCTCACATTGCCCGCCGTAATTATGATAGGCTTCATCTCACTTGTATCGACATAATTAATTCCAGCTTTTCTTTCAAGCTTGTAATCATTAACTGCTATCACTATAGACTTAAGAAAGTCTTTATAATAAATCTTTCCTATGCTCTTTGTATAGTTTTTATTAAAGCTAGAGTTTTGATACTCACCATCAAGATAAGTATTCTTGACGTTATACACAAGCTCTTTAACATTCCAAGCGCCACTCTTAGCTGATGAGCTAATTCTTGAATAATCTTTCCAATACTTCATTATATCTACATCATCAATGTAGATGCTACCAGTAAATTCATCGGCAGCAAAAAACTTGTGCCTATAATTTAAATCCATGTGCAAAGTTGATTCGCTCCACTTACCATCTCTATATACAAATGCTTTCACATCACTTGTATATGGAAAGCTAAGTACTCCAAATCTAATAAAAAAGATTATTGCCAATATGATTATAAGTATTATTGTTTTCTTTTTCATATTGAACGCCTCCTTACTTAAGATAATTATATCACATTTAGAAATATTTGCGCGAAAAAAGAAAGACCTAAGCTAATAGATCTTTCTTTATAAATTATTTAATTACTACTGTAAATATTTTGTTCTTTACATATATTTCTTTAACGATATTTTTGCCTTGCTTTGACTTTTCAAAAAGTTCGTGTGAATAAACTTTTTCTTTTACTTCGTCTTCAGAGGCATCTCTATCGATCTCAACAGTATATCTAACTTTGCCGTTGAATTGAACTGGTATCTCTATAGTTTTGATGATGGTTTTGTCCTCATCAAAGCTTGGCCAAGTTGATTTATAAAGCTCTGTATCGAAGCCCACCATCTCATTGATTTCTTCTGTGATGTGTGGTGCGATTGGATAAAGAAGTGTGATATATGTCTTAAGCTCTTTTCTTGTGATGCTTCCCTTTGAAGTAATTTTGTTAAGTAGCTCCATAAGTTTAGCAACTGCTGTGTTAAACTTTAAGTTTTCAAAGTCTTCTGAAACTTTTTTGATAGTGATATGAAAATCTTGTTCTAAGTCTTTAGAATAGTTTTCGTCGTCATTTAATATGTCCATCAAACGATAAACTCTTTCAAGGAACTTTCTTGAGCCTTGTATACCTGTCTCTGACCACATAGCAACTTTTTCGTAGTCGCCCATAAACATTTCAAAAACTCTAAGTGTGTCTGCGCCATACTCTTCAACTATGTCATCTGTATTTATTACGTTGCCTCTTGACTTACTCATCTTTTCTCCGTCTTGAGCAAGTAGCATACCATGTGATGTTCTCTTTTGATATGGTTCGCTTGTTGGCACTACGCCGATGTCGTATAAGAATTTATTCCAAAATCTTGAGTAAAGTAAATGAAGTGTAGTGTGCTCCATACCTCCGTTGTACCAATCAACTGGCATCCAGTACTTAAGTGCATCCATAGATGCTGGTGCTGTACTGCACTTTGGATCAGTATATCTTAAGAAGTACCAGCTTGATCCAGCCCAGTTAGGCATAGTATCTGTCTCTCTCTTAGCAGGGCCGCCGCAATGAGGACAAGTTGTATTAACAAAGCTATCAATCTTAGCTAGAGGTGACTCACCTGTATCTGTTGGTTCGTACGCTTCAACGTCTGGTAATGTTAATGGCAGATCCTCTTCATTAAGTGGCACCCAACCGCATTTTTCGCAGTATACCATAGGGATAGGCTCTCCCCAATATCTTTGTCTTGAGAATACCCAGTCTCTTAGCTTGTAGTTTGTCTTAACTACGCCTACTTTTTTATCTTCAAAATATTTAATTATTTTTTTCTTTGCTTCGTCAACTGAAAGACCATTTAAAAAGTCTGAGTTAACTAAAATGCCTTTTTGTGTATCAGTATAAGCTTCTTTACTGATATCGCCACCAGAAATAACTTCCTTAATCTCTTCTCCAAAGGCTTTTGCAAAATCATAATCTCTTTGATCATGACCAGGTACTGCCATGATTGCGCCTGTGCCATAAGTCATTAATACGTAGTCTGATACGTATATGGCAATTTTTTCTCCATTAGCTGGGTTAATTGCTGTAAGTCCATCAATCTTAACGCCAGTTTTTTCTTTAACAAGCTCAGTTCTTTCAAAATCAGATTTTAATTTTGCCTTATTTTGATATTCATGAACTTCGTCAATATTTTTGATAATATCTTTATACTTTTCTATAAGCGGATGCTCTGGTGAGATAACCATGTATGATACACCAAAGATGGTATCTGGTCTAGTTGTATAAACTTTTAGCTTGTCATCTACTTCATCTATATCAAAATCAAGCTCCATACCGTGGCTTCTGCCTATCCAGTTAACTTGTTGTGTCTTAACTCTTTCGATGAAATCAACTGTGTCAAGGTCATCTATAAGTCTGTCAGCATACTTAGTTATAGCTAGCATCCATTGAGTCTTAACTCTGTGTTCTACTGTATGGCCGCATCTTTCGCAGTGTCCTTGAATAACTTCTTCGTTTGCAAGACCAATCTTACAGCTTGGGCACCAGTTAATATTCATTTCCTTTTTATAAGCAAGACCTTTTTTGAATAATTGTATAAATATCCATTGAGTCCACTTGTAATATTCTGGATCAGTTGTGTTTATCTCTCTGTCCCAGTCAAATGAAAGTCCTAGTGATGTTAATTGATGCTTGAAGTGAGCAACATTTCTCTTAGTAACATCCTTTGGATTCATTTTGTGCTTTATGGCATAATTTTCTGTTGGTAGTCCAAAAGCATCCCAGCCCATTGGGTACAAAACGTTGTATCCCTCAAGTCTTCTCTTTCTAGCAACTATATCAAGTGCTGTATAGCTCCTTGGGTGACCAACGTGTAGACCCTCTCCTGATGGATATGGGAACTCAACCATCAAAAAGTATTTTGGCTTGTCTGAATCGTTTTCTGCATGAAACGCTTTATTGTCTGCCCAAATCTTTTGCCACTTGCCTTCTATATCTTTATGGTTATATTCTTTCATAGTGTCCTCCTAGAATTCACAGTGATGAACTGTTCTTGGGAATGGTAGGACGTCTCTGATATTTTCAATACCAGTTATATACATGATAAGTCTTTCAAAACCAAGACCATAACCAGAGTGAACTACGCTGCCATATTTTCTTAGATCCATATACCAAGTGTATGAGTCCATATCAAGTCCTAGCTCATTTATTCTCTTTTCAAGTTTAGCATAGTCTTCTTCTCTTTGTGAACCGCCAACAATCTCGCCAATTCCAGGAACTAAGCAGTCCATAGCAGCAACTGTCTTATTGTCTGGGTTGAGCTTCATATAGAATGCCTTGATGTCCTTTGGATAATCAGTTACGAAGATTGGTTTTTTAAATATTTGTTCAGTTAAATATCTTTCGTGTTCAGTTTGTAGGTCCATGCCCCACTCAACTTTAACATCAAATTTTTCTTCATGTTCTTTTAATATTTCTATAGCTCTAGTGTAAGTAACTCTTTCAAAATTAGAGTTTCTAACGTGATTTAGTCTATCGATTAGACCTTTGTCAACGAATTGATTGCAAAAATCAATTTCTTCCTTGGCATTTTCCATAACATAGTTAATTACGTATTTAAGCATTGCTTCAGCTACATCCATGTTTTGATTGTTATCCATGAATGCCATCTCTGGCTCTATCATCCAAAATTCTGCCGCATGTCTAGTTGTATTTGAATTTTCTGCTCTAAATGTTGGTCCAAATGTATATATTTTTGAGAAAGCCATGGCAAATGTTTCGCCCTCTAATTGACCTGATACTGTTAAATGTGTTGGCTTATCAAAAAAGTCTTTGCTGTAGTCAACTGCACCATCTTCTGTTCTTGGCGGATTATCTATGTCAAGTGTAGTTACTTGGAACATTTCTCCTGCGCCTTCAGCATCTGATGCTGTAAGTATTGGTGTGTGCACATAAATGAAGTCTTGTTCGTTGAAAAATTTGTGTATAGCAAAGGCTGCTAGTGATCTAATTCTATAAGCTGCTCTAAATAGGTTAGCTCTTGGTCTTAAGTGAGCTATGCTTCTTAAGAATTCCATAGAGTGTCTCTTATTTTGTAGTGGGTAATCAGCTGTTGAATCACCTAAGACTTCAATCTCTTCTGCCTTTATCTCAAAAGCCTGTTTATTGTTTGGTGTAAGAACTAGCTTGCCCTTTACTCTGATTGATGCGCTTAGATATAGCTTTGAAACTCTTTCAAAGTTTTCTAGTGTGTTATCATAAACAACTTGAACACTACTAAAGAAGGATCCATCATTAATTTCGATAAAACCAAATTCTTTTTGTGCTCTTAAATTTTTTATCCAAGCTTGAACCTCAACAGTTTTTCCGTCAAGCTCCTTGTAGCTCTTATAAAGTTCTCTAATATCCATACCCTCACTCCTATTTATAATCTTCTACTGTAATACTTTCAATTACAACGTCTTCTAGAGGTTTGTCGTTTTCGTTAACTTGTGATTTTGCAATCTCGTCAACAACGTCCATACCCTCATATACTTCGCCAAATACTGTGTGCTTATAATCAAGCCAGAATGCTCCGCCGATCTTTTTGTAAGCGTCAACAACAGCCTTTGGATATCCTTTTTCTTCACCAGCTTCTTCCATTTGCTTAATGATATCATCTTGAACAGCTTGGCCTTGTACGATAAAGAATTGTGATCCGTTAGTGTTAGGACCAGCATTGGCCATGCATAGAGCGCCTCTGAAGTTTCTTGTATTTATATCAAATTCATCTTCAAATGGTCCGCCAAATATGCTTTCTCCGCCAGTTCCGTTACCATTTGGGTCGCCGCCTTGAATCATAAAACCATTTATAACTCTATGGAAGATTAAATTGTCATAATATTTATCTTCTGCGTGCTTAGTAAAGTTCTCTACTGCCTTTGGAGCTACTTCAGGAAATAATTTTACCTTGATTTCGCCCTTATTTGTCTTTATAGTTGCTACCTTGTCACCTGCTTTAGGATTTTGTAGTTGAACAAGTTCTGCATCATCTGTAGTTACTTCGCTTTCGCTTCTTTCTTTTTTCATTTCTCCCTCACCACCATTGTCATTTTTTTTGCTACATGCAGTTAAACTAAAGCACATAGCCATCATTAATAATAATAAAATTATCTTTTTCATAATTCCTCCTACTTAAGTATTCTTTTTTGGCTAACTATATTTACATCCAAGCCTAAAATATTTTTCTTTATTACATCACCTACGTTTATAGGTGCCTTTGCTCGCAAATTAAATATTTCTTTTAATATTGCTTGATGATAAATTTTCTTCACTTTTTTATCAGTTTTTACTGGCAGACCTGAAACCATCAGACTATCTATCCTAATCTTGCCATAAACGTAGTCGTCCTCTTCTTGAAGAAGGCTTTTTGCGTAATTATATCCTCTTCCGCAGCGATTACCAGAAATTTCTTCGCCATCAATTTTTATTCTGCAGCAAACTGGGCAGCAGACGCATTGTACCATCATGCTATCACCCTCGGTTCTATCTCTTTTTTAAGTATAATCTTAAACCAAACATAAGCAACTATCCCCTTTAATATTGACGATAGTGAAATTGCTATCCAAACGCCATCTAGTCCATAGTATTTCATAAAGAATATTGCAAATGGTATACGCATTAAATTTAGTATAACTCCAGAGTATGATGGCTCCTTCGTTCTACCTATGCCATTGAAAAATCCTGTTACGCCTATCTCTATAACCATGAATAATTGTGAATAGCCAAGTATTCTTAAGTAATCAGCTCCAGCCTGCATCGCAACTGGGTCATTTGGTAAAAACGCTGAGAATATCGGAGTTGCAAATACTATAAGTAATAGAGATGTAGCTGTTCCAAGAGTTGCCATAATTCTCATGGATTTCTTAAAACCAAGAACTATCCTGTCATAAGTACCTTTACCAAAGTTTTGTCCAGTGAAAGCTGTGTTTGCAACTGAGAAGCCATTTGCTGTCATCCAAGATATTGACTCTATCTGCGAGCCTATCGACATAGCTGAAACTGCATAAGCACCAAGCTTTGTTAAATAGCCTGTTAATACCATAGATACCGCTGCGTGACACGCTTCCATAAGCGTCATTGGTATGCCAAGTTTAAGTATGTGATTTGTTATTTCACTTGGCACTTTTTTAAGATAATTCACTCTAACATAAATTAAATCATTTTTAAAGCCTATGTAAATATATATTAAGAATATTACTAAAGTTGCTATAACTGAGGCGATTGCTGTACCCATAGCTCCCATGTGAAATACAAATATAAAGACTGGGTCTAAAACCATGTTTACTAATAAACCGATTGAGCTTATCATAAATGGCGTCTTGCTGTTACCCATGCTATTAAATGTTGCTGCAAAGAGTGGATTTAAGAACATAAATCCTAAACCAAAGGCAATTGCTACCATGTATTCACTTGCTAGCTCTTGAACAGCTGCGTCACCCTCTTTGAATGAATATAGTCCTATGAGCTCATTGTGAAAAATTATAAATATAGCTGTGATCGTCATGGCAATTATAAGGCCTAATCTAAAACCGCCGCTTATATAATCTTTAGTTTTTTCTAAATCTGATTTACCAAAGCTTTGTGAAACACCAACAGATAGTCCAACTTGGCACAGTATTATTAGTGAGCTAATCAGCCAAAGGTATTGACCAACTATGCCGACGGCCGCAACCGCCTGTGTACCAACTTTGCCAAGCCAGAACATGTCTGTGATTTGATATGACATTTGCAAGAGCGAGGTACCCATCAAAGGAATTGCAAGTTTAAATAGTATTGGTGATATTTCTCCTTGTGTTAAGTCTCTCGTATCTCTCATCTAAACATCTCCTTGATCAGTCGTAATTATTACTCCGTTGTCAGTTAAAGCTAAAGTATGCTCGAATTGAACGCATTTGCTACCATCTTTTGTTCTAGCAGTCCAACCGTTCTTGTCAAGTTTCATAGCTGCTGAGCCCATACAAATCATTGGCTCAATCGTAAATGCCATGCCCTTAACTATTCTTGGCCCTTTTATACCAGCATCATAATGAAAAACTTGTGGGTCTTCATGCATGTTCTTGCCAATACCATGACCAATAAATTCTTTTACTATTGAATATCCCTTTGGTTTAGTAAAAGCTTCGATGCACTTACCAATCTCGCCTATCCTAACGTTTTCATCAACTATGCTGATGGCTTTGTACATTGCCTCTCTTGTGTGATCAAAAAGTTTTTGATCCTCTTCAGAAAGTTTTCCTACTGGATATGACCAACATGAATCAGCCATCCATCCTTTGTAATTAACAACCATATCGATGGAGATGATGTCGCCATTCTTAAGAATTACGTCCTTGCTTGGAAAACCGTGGCATATCTCGTCATTAACTGATGCGCATATAGCATAAGGAAAACCTTCGTATCCTTTTTGCTCTGGATAAGCGCCTTGACTTACTATGAAATTATCAACAAAATCGTTTAACTCCATAGTTGTTACGCCCTCTTTAACCTTGTCTCTCAAGGCGTGATGCACGCTGATAAGTATCTTGCCTGCATCAATCATTTTATTAATTTGATCCTTTGTCTTTAAATAAATCATATAACACTCCTTTTAAGTCTATTCTATTATTATATATATTTTACGCCAATATGTCAAGAAGTTCACAGTCATATAGAGAATTTATCTCTTAACTGTGAACTTCTTAAATATTTTATTAAATTATCTAATTCTTAGTGTGTTTATAACTGATATAAGTGTTACGCCAACATCGCCAAAAACCGCTAACCATAGAGGTAATTGTATGAACAAAGCTAGTATGATGATGGCCGCCTTAACAAAACCAGTGAAAAATAAGTTTTCTTTTATAATTTTATTAACAAAGTGCGATGTATCGAAAATGTTTACTATCTTTTCAATTCTGTCGTCCATGATAACTATATCCGATGCTTCTATGGCTGCGTCTGAGCCAAGTGCTCCCATGCTTAGACCGATGTCTGCTCTCTTAATAACTGGCGAGTCATTGATACCGTCACCAACAAAAGCTACCAAACCGTCCTTACCTTGCTCTTTCTCAAAAAACTTTATCTTATCCTGAGGAAGTAGTTCTGCCTCGAATGAATCTATACCTAAGTCATGAGCAACTTTCTCAGCATATATCTTAGTATCGCCTGTAAGCATAACTGGCTTAACATTTCTTTCTTTTAATTCACTAAGAAGTTTCTTAGTCTCGTCCTTAATTTCATCTTCTATATATAGATGACCGATAAGTTTATCGTCAAGATAAGTGTCAAGAACTTTGTATTCACTTTCCTTTTCACTTGTAATAACCTTAACGCTGCCAAATTTTGTTTCAGCTGCAACACCATTCTTAAGGCTTGTGTAAGAAATTATCTCTTCTTTGCCTATTGTCTCTCTACTATCAAGTATAGCACTTGCTATAGGATGCTTTGAATGATACTCAGCAAGTCTAGCTAGGTGAAGAGCCTTTTCTTCATCCATGTCTATAGCTTCAACACGAACTAGTTTAAATTTACCGCTAGTTAAAGTACCAGTCTTATCAAAGCAGAAAGTTTTTATATTTCTAAATTGATCTAGGTATTTTGTTCCTTTGAAAAGAATACCGTTCTTGCTCATCTTACCTATACCAGAGAAATATGCTAGTGGTACTGAAATGATGATTGCGCATGGGCACGAAACTATTAGAAAGGCAAAGCAAGTGTGAAGAGCTTCCTTAAGAGGCATTATTTTTAGTACTGGTGCAAGAAGCGCAATAAGTGCTGCGATGAAAACGACAATTGGTGTATAAACTCTTGCAAATTTTGAAACGCTTGTCTCAAGATTAGCTTTATCGCTTTGTGAGATTCTAACAAGTTCTTGTATTCTAGCTGCTGTCGAATTTTTAGCAAGTTTAGTAGTTTCTATAATTAAGTAGCCTTCCTTAACTATAGCGCCTGAGTAAACCTCACTATTGATATCTACATAAACTGGTTCTGACTCGCCGCTTATGTGAGCGTTATCAACTTTTGCGTTTCCTTCAACGACTATGCCGTCTATGGCGATGGACTCGCCCTCACGAACTATAATCTTAGAGCCAACAGCTACTTCAGATGGTTCGCTTTGAATTTCTTTGCCATTATTAATAAGAGTAGCAAAAACTGGAGTCTTAACTATAAGCTCTTTAATTTTATCTTTTGACTTGTCAACTGCAATGTCACTAATGATTTCACCAATTTGATATAAAAGTGCAACTAAAACCGCTTCTAGATACTCGCCTATAAATATAGCGCCGACTGTTGCTACCGTCATCAAGAATTCTTCAGCAAGTATGCCACGAAGAGCACCTTTAACACCGTGTATGATTATATCGTATGAAATAATGATGTATGATAGTCCAAAAAAGACCATCTTATATGGGCTGTCAATGAATAAATATGCCGCAAGTCCTAGAAGTGATAAAGCTATCCTAAGTAAAAATATTTTTGAAAAGCCTTCTTCCTCTTCTTCGCTCTCAGCTTCACCGCGTGTAACTAAAACATCTGGCTCTAAGTCATTAACATATTTTGTAATTTCTCTTAAAGTGCTTTCAGCATCAGCTTCGTCTTTCATCTCAATCGTTAAAATAGAATTGATAAAGTCTAAGCTTGCGCTTTCAACAGACTTTTGATTTTTTGCAAAACTTTCTATCTTTTGTGCGCAATTAGCGCAATTAAGTCCATTTAAAATTAATTTTTCCATGGCCGCCTCCTATATATTTTTATAATATTTTTATTTTGCATCCATATATAAATATGAACACATAAACATATATTTATATGTTAATAATAATATAACACAAATTAATTTAAAATGCAAGACTTTTTTTAAAATATTTTTATTTATTTTAACACTTTTGTATACATTTATTAGATTCTATATGTTATAATCAAGATATATAATAAAGGAGGAAACATGCAAGAAATTATCGAACTAAAAAAATTAAAAAAAGCATTTAAGATCGGTAAAGAAAGTCTTCTTGTACTTAAAGGCATAGACCTCACTCTATATAAGGAGCAAGCGATATGCATTGTTGGACCATCTGGTTCAGGTAAATCTACTCTTTTAAATATGATGGCTGGACTTGAAAAGCCAACGTCGGGAGAGATAATTGTCGGCGGCATACACATTGAGAATCTTAATGAGGATGACCTAACTAAGTTTAGGCAGCTAAACATTGGTTTTGTGTTTCAGTCGTATAACCTCATCCCTACCCTAACTGCACTTGAAAATGTAGGTTTAGGTTTAATATTTAAAGGCATTTCTAAAAAAGAAAGAGATGAACGAAGCGCGTATCTACTCGAAAAGGTAGGCCTAAAGGATAGAATGAAGCACAAACCAAGCGAGATGAGTGGTGGTCAACAGCAAAGAGTAAGTATAGCTAGAGCTTTTGTAAACAAACCGAAGATAGTCTTTGCAGACGAACCAACAGGTAACCTTGATACTAAGACTAGTGTCGAGATTATGGAACTAATGACTACTATGACGAAAAAAGACAAGCAAACGCTTATCATAGTAACTCATGACTTAGAAACAGCAGTCTACTCGGACAGGATAGTTCACGTGCGTGACGGACTGATTGAGAAAGACGAGATGAACACAGATAAAAAGGAGGCACAATTAAGTGAAGAAGATATTTAGCATTTTATTAATTGCTATAATGATGATAAGCACCTTGAGTGTAAATATGTATGCGGGTAGCCCTACTAATCCAAGTAAACCAACTAACCCATCCAATCCAGGTGCACAAACACCACCAAGCACAGAGCCATCAGTAGTTGAGGATGATTTATTTTTGGTATCAACATCTACTGAAGAATTAAAACCTGGTGATGAAACTACAATATATTTTGAACAAGATAATCCTGGTTATCGTAGATATTACAATTATGCTGGTGATTATGAAATCTATTCAGTAAGAGCTACTAGCGATAGCCCCAATAACTGCTATGTTATTAACTCATATGGCGGAATGAATGGTGCTGAAGTAAGAGTTAGAATCCCACAAAGTGCAGAAGCAGGTACTTATAGGATTAGCCTTGTTGGTAAAGCAAAGCGCAGAGGTGCTAGTGATGGTGCACCTGTTAAGGTTGAGGGTGAAGCTTATGTAAGAGTTAACGGAGGCAGCCAAAACAAAGCTCAGCTAAAAATTACTAGAGTTGACATACTTCCAGAAGCAAACGTAGTTCCTGGCTCTTATGTAGCCTTTGGTTATGAAATTGAAAATATTTCCGATGTTTTAGCTAAAAATGTTGAATTAAACATATCTGGTCTTGCTGCAGCTGGCTTATCAGTTAAAGGCGGCACTACTACTCAAAAAGTTAAAACTATAGAATCAGGAAAGAAAATTTATTTATACTATGAATTAAATGTAGCAAAAACTGCTAAATTTGGTTCTTATGAGATAAAAACTGACCTAAGCTATGAAAGTGAATTCAATAAAGAGCCAATCAAAGAAGAAACAACTGCCTTTATCAATATTGGCGGAGATGCTTCACAAGACTCACAATTAATTATACAAGACTTAAAATTCCCTTCAGCAACACTTGGCGTAAACAAAACATTCGATGTAAGCTTTAAAATCAGAAACCAAGGTCAATCCGTTGCTAAGAGGATCAGAGCAAGCGCTAAGAGCGATGACCCATCGGGCGTTGTGTCAAGAACAGTATCAGACATACTTGTTAGAGATCTAGCTCCTGGCGAAGAAGAAACAGTTAGCTACAAGTTCTTTACAACAAAGGGCGGCTCGACTAAGAACTATCCTATCAATATTAAGATAGAATATCTTGATGATTTTACTGAAGGCAAAGAACCAAAAACTGTTGAACAAATTGTTGGCATTTTCTTAAATAATCCTGAAAATGTTGGCGATGGCAAAGATGCTAAGAAATCAACTCCTAAGCTAATCATTGACAGATACGAATTTGAGCCAAAACTTCCACTTGCTGGAAATGAATTTGAAATGAATCTATCATTCTACAATACAAACGCTAAAAAAGCTGTTAAGAATATTAAGATAGACCTAACAAGTCAAGACACAAGTAAAAGCGACTCAAACACAGCTGGCTCATCAGTATTCACTCCTGTTGATAGTTCAAATACATTCTATATCGGTAGAATTGCTCCGAGCGGCAAAGTTGAAAAAACTATCAAAATGTTTGTCGTTCCAGATGCAACAGCAAAAACTTACAATATCACAGCTAATTTTGAATATGAAGACGATGAAAATAACGAGTACAAATCAAGTGAAAACATTGGCGTACCAGTTTATCAAGAATCAAAACTTGATATAGACCCAATAAATTATCAAACAAACGCCATGGTTGGAGATAGTATTCCAATTACTGCAAATTTCTATAACACAGGTAAGGTTACTCTATATAACTTCAAAGTAACTCTAACTGCTGATAATGCTACTGTTAACAATGGCACATACTATATCGGTAACTTTAACTCTGGTGGACAAGACGTTTATGAAGGCTCAATCATGCCAAATGAACCAGGTGAAATAAAAGGTAAGCTTAAATTTACTTATGAGGACTCAACTGGTGAAGTAAAAGAAAAAGAAGAAGATATCAATATAACTGTTGAAGAGGCTCCTCCAGTAGATGAAAACGCTGGACCAGACGGCATGCCAATGCCAGATGGAGCTATGGGAGAAGCTCCTTGGTATAAAAAACCTTTATTTATAATTCCAGTGGCACTTGTAATTTTAGGAGCTATAGGCTTTGTAGTATTTAAAAAGCTTAAAAATAAAAAGAAAGAAAAGGATTTGAAGATAGATGAAGACTAAAGATCTAATATTGATGAGTTTAAGAAATCTTAATAGACGTAAATTAAGAACCTTCTTAACAGTATTAGGTGTAGTTATTGGTTCTATATCCATCATCATGATGATATCCTTAGGCTTTGGTATGACAGACTCAACTAAAAAGCAACTTGCTTCAGCGGGATCTTTAACTCAGATTGACATCTACCCTGCTAATAGATATGGCGGCGATATGGATGAAGATGGCAATCAGAAGAAGAAAAAAACTGATAAAGTCGCTAAGCTTGATGATGCAACCGTTGAGCAGCTTAAAAAAATTCCTCATGTTGATGCGGTTTTAGCAACTGAACAATTTGACGCGAAGATAAATGTAAAAAATTTACAAGGATATGCTTCAATAGTCGGTGTAGACCCTGCTGAGTACGCTAAATTTGATATAAAGCTAGATAGCGGTAGACTTCTTCAAGAAGGCGATATGAACAAAGTTGTCATGGGAAGAGATGTTCTTAGATGGCTAAGCAATCCGCAAAGGCCTCGTATGAACGGTCCTTCGAAGGATCAAGAAAGAGATCCACTTACAACTAAGATGTTTCTTACTTTAGATACAGGTGGTAGCTACGATCCAGAAGGTCAAAGTACTGAGCCTAATAAGCCTAATGTAAAATATCCTATCGAAGCAGTTGGTGTATTTAGAGATGACGACTATGAAAATAATTATTACATCGTCATGCCGATAGAATATTTAAGAAAAATTAAAAAAGATGCCAAAAAATTACAATCTGGTGCCAATCAAAATATGTATGGCGGATATATGATGGGCGGACGTGAAGATAAAGACAATAAATACAATAACATCAAGGTAAAGGTCGATAACGTTGACAATGTTCAAATTGTTCAAGAGCAAATCGAAGCGATGGGACTTAAGCCTCGCTCGCTTAACGATATCTTAGTCGAAATCAATAACTCATCTAAAACACAAAGACTAATACTTGGCGGCATCGGTGCCGTATCATTACTAGTCGCAGCTATCGGTATCTCGAACACCATGGTCATGAGTATATATGAAAGAACAAAAGAGATTGGTGTCATGAAGGTTATAGGTGCGAGCGTCTCTGATATAAAGAAAATGTTTTTAACTGAATCAGCCTTCATCGGTCTACTTGGTGGCTTGGTAGGTATAGTCCTCAGCTACGCGATAAGCACACTCTTAAACTACTTGGGCGTGAAATATGGTTTTGCAGGAAATATGTCAGGAGGAGGCTTCTCACCAGACTTTGATCCATCTCAGTTAAAGATGTCAATCATACCAGTTTGGCTTGCACTAGCATCCCTTGTCTTCTCAGCACTTATAGGTATAGTATCAGGTTACTTCCCTGCTAAGAAAGCAACTAAGCTAAGTGCACTTGAAGCGATGAGACAAAACTAAATATAAATCAGAAAAGAGTGAGCAAATTAATGCCCACTCTTTTTTTGCATAGTAAAGGCGATGGACTAAGCCATCGCCATGTTTTTAATAAATTATTTTTTCTTTAATTATTTAGCTGGCTTTACATCTTGTACTAAAAATACTGTATTAAGCGCTCTACCTGCATTTCTAAAGTACTTGCCGTTAGCATACATAGCGCTCGATGCACCTCCATCAAGGTTAAAAGCATCTGTGCAGCCAAGGTCTTGCATTATACCTGTGACTTGCGCCATAGTTCCTGAAGTAGTTACCATGACTAATTGATTTGATTTATTGATACCTATTAGTGTTCTTGCTCCTGCGCCAGTTGTCATCTTCGCTTCCATGCCTTTAACATAAGTTTCGTACACGCTCTTAGAGTTTTCTATTAGTAGTGGTCCAGCTGATATTATCTCAGTAACTTTTGTATATGAAATTTTTTCTCCATTGTAATCAAACTCAGTTTCAGTCACGAAGCCATCGTTAGTTTTCTTTGACAAAACTAATTCAAGTTCAACTGTTCTTCCCTCTTGGAATCTATCATTAATGTATTTATCGTCACAAGCTTCTTTACCATAATAAATTATGTAGCCATTCTTTGGCAAAACCATGTTCTCAGATGATTTATATACTTTACTTACTTTATTATCAACAACTTCTATGACAGTTCCACCGCCAAACTTAGTAGGAGCGTTTCTGTGTGAATTGTATACGTAAGCAGTCTTTTCGCTTGTTAGATTGCCATTTACATTCCAAATTTCAAAAGTGTTTGCTTTTTTATTTATCCAGTCATTTTCTCTTTGTCCATCAAGAAAACCATTGTAACGAAGAAAGCCTTGTACTATCTTAAATTTATTTTTATCAAAAACAAGTAGACTCGCGTGATTACCTGACATGTTTATCATTTTGCCCTCAGTCATTTGCGTTCCATAAGGGTAAAATCCGCCCTTGTACGCTTCAAAATAATTTGCGTTTATCGCTGCTCTTGGCTTATATGAAGCAATAAAATTTTTAAAATTCGTAACACCAACTTGCTTCATATTTGGCTTAACTACCTTAAAAGCAGTAGTATTATCAGATGTAACAGTAATTACATTGCAGCTTCTATTTCTAAGCTTAACTTGTTTTACCTCAGTTTTGGCAAGTATATTCACTTGACTAGCTAAAAGCATTATAGCCATGCCTAGTGCGAATATTTTCTTCTTCATAAAATCTACCCCTCTTCGTTTACTTTATTCTATTATATAAGAAATAGAAAATAATTGCAAGAGAAAAGCCAAGATTTCTCTTGGCATATATTATTACTCAATATTATCTTTTAAATATTCTCTATACTTTAATAAAATTTCATATATCTCATCAAAGTCTTTGCTCTCGCAGATGGCGTTCTTAACTTTTGCAGCGTTTCTTAGTCCCTTGATGTACTGTAAGAGCTGCTTCTTCATATTGTTTTTTAATAGCTCCTTGGGATATAGCTCTAGATCTAAGTCCATGTGCCTTAGTGCGACGTCTATCTTTTGGTATTCTTCCGAAATATACTCTTCGCCTTTTAAGTAGCTGTCTATCTCTTTAAATAAAAATGGATTTGCAAGCGCTCCTCTGCCTATGGCAACTCCACTTGCACCTGTCACTTCAAGTATCTTCTTGTAATCATCAAGACTCGCCACATCGCCATTGGCAATGACTGGTATATCAACTGCGTCTACAATCTTTTTGATGTAATCCCAATTAGCGCTTCCTGTGTAGAAGGCTTCTCTAGTCCTTCCGTGAACGGTGATTGCATCTGCTCCTGCCTCTTCTATCGCCTTAGCATTCTCTACGCCATTTAAGTTATCATCGTCCCAGCCAATACGTATTTTTACGGTAATTGGTTTAGCTGAAGCACTTTTTGCAGCTTTGACTACCTTATATACTTTTTCTGTATCTCTTAGAAGCGCACTGCCATCGCCATTTTTCGTAATTTTTGGCATAGGGCAGCCCATGTTGATGTCTATGATGCCCGCGTCCATAGCGTTTAGATGCTCCTCTATCGCTCTTTTATAGTCATCTTCATTGCTTCCAAAAATTTGTACTGCATATATGGCTTCATCTTTTATTCTCTTAGTTAAATCTAAAGTTTTTTTGTCATCATGAACAAGGCCTTTGACATTAACCATCTCAGAGACTGTCATGCCAGCACCAAGTTCACAAGCTATATGCCTAAATGCATAGTCAGTAAAACCTGCCATCGGTGCTAAGACTAATGAATTTTTTATTTCAAAATTCGATATTTTAAGCATGATTCATCTTATATATTTCGTAAAGACCTAGAAGAGTTAGATTTGGCTCGATTAAATTAACATATTCGCTGTATTTGGCAACTTTTTCTGAAAGTCCACCAGTTGCAACGATTAGAAGCTCCTCCTTAGTCTTACCTATCTCTTCCAAAATCTTTTTTATAATGTAGTCCATCTCACCGATTTTTGAGTTCATAATACCGCTTTTAATGCTCTCAACAGTATTTTTGCCAAGAACGTGCTCAGGCATTTCAAGCTCAACGCGCGGAAGCTTTGATGTTCTCTCGGATAGAGCGTCCATCGATATCTTAAAGCCTGGTGTGATGATGCCTCCAAGGTAGTCACCTTTTTCATTTAAGTAGTGATAAGTATTTGCTGTACCTAGGTCTATGACTATAGCTGGTTTATTTGTGATGGCTCTTACAGCTACTGAGTTTACTATGTTATCTGAGCCAACCTCCTTTGGATTATCCATGACAATGTTGATCTTTGTCTTTAAGTTTTTGCCAACAAGTTCAGCATCAACATTAAAATATTTTTTAATTGAATCAATAAGTGGTCCTGTCACAGGAGGCACAACCGATGAGATGATGGCTGCATTCACTTCTTTTGCATCAACTTTTGCAAAATTCAAAAAATCATGAAAAATAATGCCATATTCATCCAAAGTTTTATCCTTATCTGTGGATAGTCTAAAGCTTTCTATCATATTATTATCGTCGAACAAGCCTAAAACTATGTTAGTATTGCCGACATCCATTGCTAATAGCATAATTATCTCCTCTCAATTGATAATACTCTTGAAGCGATTACTGTCACAGCCACAATCGCTATGATGAGCTCAGGTATTGCGTTTGTTGTTGCAATTGCAAGTATATAGCCCTTTGCAGCGCCTGCTTCTAGTCCAAGCGCTCCTTCAATGAAGCTTCCATAAATTAAATACATAAATGATAATACAAGTCCAGTGTTTGCAAGCGTCCCAATAAATGCTGGCACTACTAGATCAAGTCTATACTTTTTTGAGCCTTTAATGATAAAGATGAGTATCATTAGCGTAATTAATAAAAATCCTACGTTAACTAGCTTGTTTATGACTTTAATCTCAGGACTTGCGATAAAAAGGATGACCCATCTTAAATAATAGATAAAAATTAGTGCAAATACTGTTAAAGTGATTGCCTTATTTGTTTTTTCATCTCTTTTGTTCATAAATTTAAAGACAAGACCAGATACTAATCCTATCAAAATTCTTGGCACAACAGCTATAATTGGATTTAAAAATACTAGTGATATAGGATTTGGCTTGATTATTGCATTGATTATGCTTGTTATTCCAAAAACAAAACCAACAATGGCCCCAATAAGTGGACCTTCTAGTATGCCCGCCAATATAACTGGTATATGTAGTGTTGTTGCATTAGTTAGACCAACTGGCACGAAGCCTATCGGTGTAAATGCAAATAATAGTACTATAGCTATGTAAATAGCTGCGAAAGCGACTCTTTTCGAGTTCTTGCTCATGTTCATTAAATTACCTCCATTCCGGTTCACTAAGGATACCGTTTGATTTACGCTAAATATTATAGCACAAAGACAAATCCATTGCAATGATTTATGCTTAATACATAAAAAATGCCAATATATCTTGGCATTTCTCTTTATTATATCTTGTCAGCCCAATCGTCTCCGTATTCTAGCGTTAGCCAGAAATTTATATCATCGAAATCATCTTTTTCTTCCTCTTCATCGTCATTAAGATCTTCATATCTGTTCTCATCTTTAAAATGATATATGCATTCTTCGTCGTCATCGTCACTATAGCTTGACCAGCTACTAAGATTGTCTTGATACTCATCTTCCCTTCTTATAGCTTCGAGCTGCTCCTCGCTTGGACCTCTTTCATAACGAGTTCCGTCCTTGTCTGTATAAGTATATGTTTTAGCAAATTCAATATTGTATAGATTTGGGTTATCTATGTGATCCATTGGCAGTCCACCATTGTTATTAATAAACCACTTTTCATGCGGATGAAGCGAATCCCATGGCCTTGCAAGTAGTTTTTCTCTTAAATCGAGATTCATCTCTTCATTATAATCATAAATTCTTTTGTCACAAGGTCCAGAAACAGGTCTTGCTTTTATAGATTTAATCGTGCGATCACAGTAATCCATATAATATCTCAAAAAGTCCTCGCTTATCGATGCTCTTTTAAATCTGTATTCAGGATCATCATCTGGATCAAGTGCGTCAATGCCATGATTAATTGCGTTATTATATGAAATTTCAAAAAATGATACGTCCTCTTCATTATCAAAATCACTAGGATCGATATAGATGTCATTTAAGCCAGGGTTCTTTTTTAGTTCATATGCACCAAGACTTGTGTATAAAGTGTTTCTTCTCCTATCATAAAAGGCTCCACAAACAAATTCATACGGTGTTCCATCTTCATCCATAGCTGGTCTTAACTTTTCTTCAAAGATAAATTCTGTTTTATCCGAGCTAAAAATAAGGTCGCCATACTTAAGCATATTATAGCCCCTCGAGTCCTTTGGCCCATCCTTCCACATACTTCCACAAGTAAGCTCTTGTCCTAAAACATAATGGTCATAATCAGCTGAGTGATATATCTTTCTTGTGTCTCTCCTAGTATAGCTCATAAACTCACCTAAAAAATCTCTATCAGTAAACAATAAATCATTGTCAGCTATTGGAAAAACGAATTTTCTCATGCTGCCTCTATGAAAGTACTCGTTAGTCTTTCTTGAAACAAATACTGGTGGAACATACTCCATAGGGTTGCCGTCACTGTCATGTGGACTGATGCGCTCGCTAAAACCATTTTGATCAAAATAAACACACTCAGTCATATCTTCACTTATAAACATATCACCAACAAGATACATTGGTTTTCCATGTGAATCGATTATGTTTTGTCCTTGAAAGTTAATAAATACCTCACTTGTCTGAGGACTTACAAATTGGCCGAAAAATTCATACATAGGATTGCCGTAGCTGTCTTTCGGTATTATAGTCAAATCCGATACCACCTCATGATATTCACTGCCCTCGCGATTAACATAGCGGCCATGTGATAAAAACATTGGCTCGCGATTCGAATCTAGTGGTGTATATGTTAAACCATCTTCCTTTGCATATTCATTAGGTCCTAAAAAAATAGTCTGTTTTCTACCATTAATATTGGCTTGTCCACTAATTCTTTCATTAAAATTGTTCTTAAATACTGGCCATCCGTCTTTATAAATCGTTTGTCTTGTTTCTACCATATAATACCTCCTATATATTATCAAAGATATATTAATACTATTATACCATATTCTTAAACAAGAGTTAAACAAAATAAGCAGCCATTTCTGACTGCTTACCCTGTAATAATTATAGTTTACTAATTAATAAAATTATTGAAGTATTGTACCTACTAAAATACCGTACCAGTTGCCTAGAACGTATCCAAGTGTACCAACTAATAGTGCTGGAACAATAAGTGCTTGCCAGCCCTTAGATACAGCCATAGCTGCTGCTGTTGTAGGTCCACCAACGTTTGCGTTTGAAGAAATAATGATTTCTTCGATAGAGAATTTGAAAATCTTTCCAAATATAAGTGATACGATTAAGTTTGTGAATACTATGATTGCTGCTAGTAATAATAGTAGTGGAGATTGTTCGATGATTAACTTTAATGATGCTGGTGCACCGATTACTGCGAAGAACAGATAAATTAAGAAAGTACCGATTTCTTGGCTACCGTTAATCTTTTCGAAGAAAGAGCTAAATACTGATGCAAGTATCATAGTGATAGTTGTCATGATTAGATACTTGTTACCAAGTAATCCGTTGAATAATTGCATTACAAAGTTGCCTGTTGGTATAACTGATCCTAAGAATGAAGCAATAAGGTCAGATACTGTAACGATTAGGAAGGCACTTGCAACTACTGTTGCTATATCAAGTAATGATATATTCTTTGCTCCCCAATATTGAGCTGCCATAGTCTTGCTGCTGTCTTTAAGATCTGCGTTCTTTTCAAGTTCATCAATGTATGGATGCTTGTAAGCTTTTTTGATGAATGAAATTCCTGGTAAAGCTATTAAAACGAAGAAGTAGATAGCCATTAATAAGTTATCTGCAACTAGAGCGGCGCTTGTAACTGATTGATCAACTGCATAGTTGTCAGCCATAGCTACGAAGTTAACGCTTCCGCCTGTGTATGTTCCTGTGAACATAGGGATAATTCTACCAAGGTCATTTATAGCGCCTCTTAAGATATAGAATGCTGCGAAAGAACCAAGTATTGTTCCTACTGAACTTAATAGATAAATAATAAATACTCTTCCTGATTCCTTAGCAATTTTCTTAATATTAGCTTTGAATAATAGCATAGGTACTGCTAGAGGTACTACATAGTCCCAAACAGCATTATAAACTGGTGCATCTGCTGGAATAAAGTTAACGTTTGAAAGTATCATAGTGATAGTTAACGCTAAGATACAGCCTGTTACTTTGTTAGCCCATTTGTATTTTTGTTCTAGGAATATTGCTAAAGCAGCTGAACATGCTAGAACTGACCAAAGAGCCCAAGTGTTTTCAGGCGAAATAAAACTTGCTAAAAACATAAAATCACTCCTTTATAGTAAACTATTACAATAGTTATTATATCATTTTAGAAAGTTTTTTTCAAGTTTATTATAATTTTTATTGTAAATTATTTTCGTTATCGTAATAATTTTGTCTCTTTGTGATAATATAATATTTTTGCATAAGAAAAGCGACTAAATTTATAGCCGCTTAATAATCTTATTGATTTTCTCCAAGAACTTCTAAGAATTCTTTTCTATTAATTGTTTCTTTTTCAAGAAGTGTTTGAGCTAATTTTTCAAGCTTATCCTTATGCTCTAAAAGTATTTGAGTTGCTTCTTCTTTTGCTTTTAAGATAAAATCTTTTATTTCTTGATCTATAGCATATTGAACTTCTTCTGAATAAACTTTTGTTCTTCCGTAGTCCCTGCCTATGAAAACGTTTTCGCCTTCATTGTCATAGCAAACTGGTCCAAGCTTATCGCTCATACCATAGACAGTAACCATGTTTTTCGCAAGATCTGTTGCTCTTTCAATGTCGTTTGATGCGCCTGTAGATATATCTTTAAATATAATCTCTTCAGCTATTCTACCGCCAAGTAGTGATTTAAGCATATTCTCCATCATGGACTTAGTTGTATAATTAAAATCTTCTTTTGGAAGATATTCTGTGAAGCCGCCTGCTCTTCCTCTTGGAACTATAGTTATCATGTTAACTGGATATAATTCATCTGTGTAGTGACTAACTATAGCGTGACCCGCTTCATGATAAGCAACTATCTTTCTTTCTTTTTCTATAACAGTTTGTGATTTCTTTTCTGGTCCAGCAACTACCTTGATTGACGCTTCTTGAACAAGTCTCATAGGTATCTTGTCAAGATTTTCTCTAGCTGTTAATAGCGCTGCTTCATTAAGAAGATTTTCAAGGTCAGCTGGTGAGAATCCTACTGTTTTCTTAGCAATATTTTCTAAATCAACATCTTCATCAAGCTTTTTATTCTTTGCATGAACTTCAAGTATTGCCTCTCTAGCCTTAACATCAGGAAGTGAAACATATATATTTCTATCGAATCTACCTGGTCTTAATAAAGCCTTATCAAGTATATCTGGTCTATTGGTTGCCGCCATAACGATAATACCTTCATTTTGAGTGAAACCGTCCATCTCTACAAGTAATTGATTAAGTGTTTGCTCTCTTTCATCGTTGCCGCCGCCAAGGCCTGCGCCTCTTTGTCTACCAACTGCATCAATCTCATCTATAAATACTATGCATGGTGCATTCTTCTTTGCTGTTTGGAATAGGTCTCTAACTCTTGAAGCACCAACGCCGACAAACATTTCTACAAAGTCAGAACCGGATATAGTATAAAATGGTACTCCTGCTTCGCCAGCAACTGCCTTTGATAGATATGTTTTACCTGTACCTGGCTCGCCAACAAGCAAAACACCCTTTGGTATTCTTGCGCCAAGCTTTATATATTTCATAGGATTTTTTAAGAAGTCAACTATTTCAAATAATTCTTCTTTTTCTTCTACAAGTCCTGCAACATCTGCAAATTTAATGACCTTACCATTGACAGTTTTTGATTCTCTCGCTCTAGATCTGCCAAAATTTTGTGGACTTGTTCCATCTTGTCCTCTCGGTGCAATTAACGCACGCATGATAAATATGAAGAATAGCATAGATCCTGCCATCATAAGTATATTTATCATCATGGAATTATCCTTAGGCATGCTCACATCGTATTGAAGCTTGTTTGCTATAACTCTATCTTTAACATAATCATCATATATAGACTGCCAAACATTTGGATCTACCTCAACATAATCACTTTTACCGTCATTTTTTGTATATTTAAATCCATAGCCTTCTTGGCTAATTCTCTTTACTTTTCCATCTTTAATATCGTTTATGAAAGTATTGACATTGGCTCTATCCTCCGAGAAAAAACTTCCCGAGAAAAATCTCAAAGAGAAAAAGACAAGTATCAATATAAATGCATAAACAATTATATTTCTAATTGAAGATCTTTTCAAATTATTCCTCCTCACCTAAACAAGTTTCATCTAAAACTCCTATGTATGGTAAATTTCTTAAGTGCTCGTTAAAATCAAGTCCGTAGCCGATGATAAACTTATCTGGTATTTCGAAACCAACGTAATCAACCTTTATATCTACAACTCTTCTTTCACTCTTATTAAGCAGTGTAACTATCTTAACTGATTTTGCACCCTTGTTTAAAAGGTACTCGTGAAGACACTTAAGAGTGTAGCCTGAATCGATGATATCTTCAATGATAAGTATATCCTCACCCTTTGGATCAAACTCCATATCTAACTTGATATTGACCTGGCCATCGGATTTAGTTTTGTTTCCATAGCTTGATGCTCTCATGAAATCAACTCTAAGCTCGTGATTGTCAACATTTTTAATAAGGTCAGCCATAAACACAAAGGATCCTTTTAATATCCCAACAAAGATTGGGCTCTTTCCTTTATAATCCTCTGTTAATTGTTTTGCTAGTTCTAAAACTTTTTCTTGAATTTGTTCTTCAGTGAACATAATTTCTTTAATTCTATAAGCCATAATTATCCTCCATTATAATGTTAAGATAGTTCTTTGTTTTTGTGCTTGCTCTGTATTTATTAGCTATGTCGTAGCCAATAACACAAGCTATGTCCTCATCATTTGTCAAAAATAAAATTTTAGCTCTTTCATCTGAAGAAATTTTTTTATCAATAAAGTAGTCCTTAATCTTTTTTGAGCCACTCATGCCGAAGGGGTTGAATCTGTCGCCACTTCTTCTATTTCTAAGACTAAGCTTTCCATTTAATAAATCATAGTCGAGATATTTTTTGCTAAGAATTTTATCACTTAAGACAAATTTAAATTTTCTTCCATAAATATTGTATACTTTATCTAATTTAAAGTCAAGCGATATTTCTTCTGAAAACTCATTGTTATCAAGCACTTTGAATGTGGTTTTATCAAAATCATTTACAAGATAATGTTTATTATCTATATCATACCTTTTACCCGAATCGAGCAAAATTAAATTGATCATCTCTTCAATATTTTCTTTGCTAATATTATTTAAATATTTTAAATTTTCTTTTAAAAATTTTCTTAAAATAATAGTTTTTTCGTAGTGATGAAGCTTATTAAAACCATCTCTGTCAATGCTACCCGCCTTGACTATGCTTTTATACTTATCATTTATAATAATTTCAATATATTCATTGTTCTCTTTAGAGATGGCTGCAAGTCTAGCCATAGATGCAATTACATTCTCATTAAAATTCTTTTCAATAAATGGTATCATCTCGTTACGAATAAGATTTCTCTTATAATCGTTGGTAAAATTAGTCGAGTCATCAACGTAATTAATATTATTTTCTTTTAAATATTCAAGAATTTCTGATTTCTCAAAGCAAAGTATTGGTCTTATGTAAAAATCTCTTCTTAGTGGAATTGATTCAAGTCCGTCAAGTCCTGTGCCTCTAAATATATTTAGCATCATGGTCTCTGCTACATCGTTTTCATTGTGAGCTATGGCAACTGAATTTGCCTTGTATTTATTTTTAAGCTCTTCAAAGAAGATATATCTTAACTTTCTACCTGCTTCTTCACAAGTTAATGAATGCTCCTTGGCATAGCCCGCCATGTCAATGTGCTCTACTTCATATATAAGGCCATATTTTTCAGAAAGATTTTTTACAAAATCCTCATCTCTTTGTGCCTCTGCTCCTCTAAGACCATGGTTAACGTGACAAACTATAATGTGAAGGTTATATTCTTCTTTAATACTAAGCAGCATTTCAAGCATAAAAACAGAGTCAGAGCCACCAGATACAGCGCTGACTATGGTATCTGATTTATTTATTAAATTATTTTCTTTGATGAAATTTCTAAATTTTTCTATACTATTCATACTAACCTCTACCATAGATAAAATATAAAGAAAATTAAAGGCTGAACAATTGTTCAACCTTGCTAAATACTTATTAGACTCAGAAGCAATTAATTTCTATAGTCACCTTTTTTTGAATGATAACTGCTTCTTCTGTTTTCTTTAAACTTCATTTGATCCATCTTTTCAGTGCTTTCTTTCAAAAACCTTGAAATTTTATCTTCGAAGCTTAAATCTTGAGATTCTGTCCTTTCTCCTTCCCATGTATAAGCTTTTCTTGCTTGTGGCTTAGAAAAATCTCTTCTTGGTTTTGAGAAATCTTTTTTATTATTAAAATCTTTTTTATTATTAAAATCTTTTTGTTTAACAAATTCCTTTTTTGGAAGAGTTTGCTTAATTGACAAACTTAGTTTTCCGTTGTCATTCGACAAAACTTTAGCTTTAACCTCTTGTCCCTTTTTTAAAACATCTGAAACATTTTCTACGTAATCATTTGATATCTCCGAGATATGCACAAGACCATTCTGTCCACCCTCTATCTCGATAAATGCTCCAAAATTAGTTATATTAACAACTTTTCCACTCACGATGTCTCCAACTGAAAGCGTCATAAAAAACAAAATCCTCCTTAATTATTATTTGTTTTCTTTAAATATATCTGTGTCGACTTTGTCAACAACTTTTATTTCTTTAGGCTTAATCATGCCTAATTCATCTCTAGCTATTAGTTCAATAAATTCTTGAGTTTTAGACTTAGAAAGCAATACCTTTACGTTTGATATTTCGTCCTTAAGTTCTGCAATCTCTTCTTGCTTTGCCTTATCTTCTTTCACTAATTTATTGTAAGTTGCTATTTGATTATAAAAATGGATTGATACAATTAAAAATAAAGATATAATTCCTAATTTAAATGCAGTAATGCCACCTTTTTTATTTTTCTTCATAATCATCACTCCTTACAAATCATAGCTCTTTATACATCAGCTTAGCTTGATCCTTGTTTGGACTTTCAAGCAAGGATACTACTTCATAGCTTCTGTGGTCTTCATTAAACGTTGTCGTTATAATGTCGCCAACTTTTAAATCATCACCCGGTTTAGCTACTTTTGAATTTATAAGTATCTTGCCGCTCTTCGCAGCATCATTAGCTACTGTTCTTCTTTTAATAATTCTCGATAGTTTTAAAAACTTATCAAGTCTCATGAAATCACCCTTATGTACATCGTAGAAAGTCAGGCATAGCCTGACTTTTTACTTATTGTGTTTTAAGAAAATATCCTTTTGGGACTATTTTGCTCTCTTTTTACCTTTAGTGTTTACAGTTTCCTTTAAAGTCTTACCAGCTTTGAAAACAGGTGCTTTAGATGCAGGAATTTTTATTTTTTGTTTAGGATCTCTAGGGTTTCTTCCTTCTCTAGCTTTTCTGTCCTTTACTTCGAAAGTACCAAAGCCTACTAGTTGAACCTTTTCACCGCTCTTAAGTGTTTCAGTAACAACACCTGTGAAAGCGTTAAGACAAGCTTCAACGTCTTTTTTTGTCATTTCAGTTTTTTCAGCCATAGCTGCAACTAATTGAGATTTGTTCATAATAAATCCTCCTTTTAAAAAGTGCTTGAAAAGCCATTCGTGGCTCTTCTATACTTATATTATAACCTATTTTCTCTAAAAATCAAGGTTTTTTTGCATTTTTTTTAAATTTTTATGAAAAAATAGCGATTTTTTTGCTATTTTGATATAAAATCTTCAATTTTTACCAATTTTAGTAAAAGTGCGAGGCCACCATAAACTATTATGCCTAATGAAATCGATAGCGATGTTGATATTAAAAGTGAAAATCTCATGCTTAAAAGTTCATAAGCTACCTTAACCGAAATTGCCATAAATATGCTTACAGCTAAAACTTTTAATGTATAGAACAATAAATTATATTTTTTATCAAGTATTTTTTCCAAATCGATATAATTTAGTATCATCGCCACTAAAAATGCAGCATTTGTACTTATAGCCGCGCCCTTTACATTGAAGAATGTAATTCCTGTTAGTATATATGTTAAAATTATCTTTACAATTGATCCAATTACAAGGTTTTTAACTGGCTTTTCAGGTTTACCAACCGCTTGAAGTATAGCTGTTAGTATTTGTATTAAGCATAGAAAGATAAGGCTTATCGATAAAATACTTAATAATTCAGCCGTTCCATTGATTGCTTCTGGTGAATTATTATAATAAATTAATGATATTATAGGCTTACTTAAGGCAATAAATCCAAGTGCACAAGGAAATGCAAAAAGACAAGTGAACTTAAGTCCTGTAAATATTGTTTGATGCATTTTTTCGTTATCTTTTTTAACCATGTACGCTGAAACTAGTGGTACTATACTCATTGACAAAGCTATGGATATAGCTTGTGGCATATTAATAAGTGTTGTCGCCATGCCCTTTAGCCATCCAAACATATCATTTGCTTGGCTCATTGTGTAGCCGATATCTGTTAGTCTCATAAAAACTAATTTTGTATCGATAAAATCCATAAGAGGATTGATTGATGCGCCGATGGTGATGGGTACTGCGATTGATAAGATATTTCTTATAACTTCTTTATCTGCATAAATAAAGCCGCTTTCGTCTAGTTTTTCTTCTGCTTTATATGATTTAAAATTAAATAAAAATACTATAAGCAAAAATAAAAAGCCAAAGAAGGCACCGATTGAGCCGCCTGATTGTGCTGCGCCTGCTGCAACGGCTACGCCATACATACTTAGTGCATATTTTGTTAGTATAAGCCCAAATATTAATTTAAATAACTGTTCAATAACTTGTGAGATGGCTGTCGGCACCATATTGTCCTTACCTTGATAAAAGCCTCTAAATGATGACATAAGTGGCGCAAATACAAGTGCTGGTATTAGTGCAACTAATGAGTACCAGCTGTTTTCATTTTGTAAAAAGCCAACAATTTGGTGACTGAACACATAAACAAAGAGTGCACTCGCTATGCCCAAGATGAACATTAGCTTTGTCGACTCTCTGAATACTTTATGAGCTGCCTTTATCCTGCCTAGTGCATAATTTTCTGAAACGAGCTTTGCAACCGCTATAGGTAGACCTGCTGTTGATATTGTTAAGAGTATTTGATACACAGGATAAGCCGCTTGATAGTAGCCAATCCCTGTATCCATGATGATATTTGTTATAGGTATTCTATATACAGCGCCTATAATCTTAACTAAAATTCCTGCTATAACAAGAATAAAGGTATTCTTAAAAAATTTATTTGTTTTTTTCTTTTCCATATATTAATCTACGAAGTAGTAGCCTACCCCCCATTTAGTCTTTAAAAATTTTGGTCTCTTGCTGCTCTCTTCTATCTTGTTTCTAAGTCTTCTTACATGAACGTCAACGGTTCTTTCATCTCCATAGAATTGATAGCCCCAAACCTTTTCTAAAAGGTCTTTTCTTGAGAAAACAACTTCTTTATTCGAAGCAAGTATATATAGTAAATCAAATTCTTTACCTGTTAATGAAATTTCAACGCCATCTTTGAAAAGTTTTCTGCCAATGGTGTTTATAGTAAAGTGATTAAACTCAAGTATACTGTTCTTTGAATCATCACTTGCGCCTTGAACTCTTCTAAACAAGGACTTCATCCTAGCTTTAAGCTCAAGTATATTATAAGGCTTAACTAAAAAGTCATCTGCACCATATTCAAGCGCAAGTATCTTTTTTATTTCTTCCTTATTATTTGTTGATATGATTATGCCGACATTTGAGTCTCTTCTAATGTCTTGACATAGGTTTAGACCGCTTTTGTCTGGCAAGTCTATCTCCATAATTATTAAATTGTACTCATTTGGCCTAAGAAGCTTTTGTGCCTCTTCAGCGCTATATGCTGTATCTATAAGATACTCATCTTGTTCTAGACTGTATTTGAGCCCCTGAACAAAGGTTTCATCACTATCTATTAATAAAATCTTTTGCATATATACTCCTACCTTTTTAATACTCTCTTATCGCCAAGCCTCTTAGTTAAATTGGCTTTGTCAAAATCTTCAAGCAAAGCAAGCGATATTTTTCTATTTGACGAAATAAGGTCTCTGAACTCAGCTAAACTTATCTCTTGATTATTATTTAAAAACTTAATTAGATCTTCTCTTGCATTTAAGAAGGCTTTGTAGCTTATATAGTCATCTTGAAGCCTGTAAATGCTCTTGCTAGCTTGTAAATCTTGTAGTGCTTCATTTAAAAATTCTGGATTGATCTTAATTTTTTCTTGAATTTCTTCTTTTGTGATGCCATCATATTTTGCTTCTTCTATCATGTTTAATACCATGTCCATGGATTTTTTGTCTTCATCCGATAAACTTGGTGCGTATCCTTTGATTGAGACTAGCTCGCCATTTAATTCTAGGCTTGCTTCATCAAGTATAAGTCCAAGAACATATTCATAAAGCTTCTGATTGTTATTAAGTTTTTTGAAAAATCTATTCTTAATCTCTTCTTTAAAAATTCCTCTTCTAAGTGGATATTTTTCATAGTATTTATTTAGGTGAACTATAAGTTCTTCGTTCACATTTTGTATATATCTTAAGGATATAGGATAAAGTCCGTTCTTTAGCTCGTAAACTTTTATTGTGCCTTCATTAACTAAGTCATTTAGCTCTTTATCTACTAAATCTTCTGATTTACTTAATAATTTAGCAATTTCTTTTTTATTTAAGAAATCATCTTGTCTTGTGTAGATAAGATTGTTAAGAACATCTGTATCTGAGCCGCTTTCATTTATTTTAAATTCTTCAACAGCATCTTCATCGAAACGTTTTTTCTTCTTTGGATTAGTTTCAAGTATGATGCCACCCGCTATTGTCGACATTGGTGAGTAAAATCTTAGTATAAATCTATCCATCCTCTTGCAAACTGTTTCGCTCTCAAGAATTAGTTGAGCGTAGCCTTCTTCGCCAGGATTAAGCACATCTCTATCTAAAAGTACAACTCTAGCTAGAATTTCTTCTGTGCCTATATATAAGAAGACTCTTGAGCCATTCTTAATAGCTCTTTCTTGATCCTTAATACACTCGATCTTTACGTCAATAAGATTAGTGTTTTTAAGTGCATCAGGAAGGCTTATTACGCTGCCCCTATGTATATCTTCTTTTTTAACGCCAGGAATGTTTAGAGCACATCTTTGTGAATCATAAGCCACATCTTGTGACTCTTGATGCACCTGAATGGATCTGATCTTAGTCTTGATTCTCTCTGGATATATCTCGATCTCATCTTGTAGAGATAGCTTGCCATCCATAAGCGTGCCAGTAACTATGGTTCCAAAGCCTGATATAACAAAAACTCTGTCTATAGGAAGTCTTGGTGTATCATTCTTTTCTTCTTTTTCAAAGCTATCGGCATGTTTTCTTAAAATATTTTTAATATCATCTATGCCCTCTAAAGTTTTGTTAGAAACTCTAACTATCTCAGAATTTTCAAGAAAAGTGCCTTTCAAAGCGTCTCTGATATCTGAAGTAACTAATTCTATCCACTCTTCATCAACTAAATCAGTCTTGGTTAAAGCAACAAAGCCGTGTTCAACGCCAAGCATTTTAAGTATGTTTAAGTGCTCTATCGTTTGAGGCATTATGCCCTCGTCAGCTGCTATAACAAGCATAACAAGATCCATGCCACTAACGCCTTGAACCATGTTTCTGATAAATTTCTCATGGCCCGGCACATCGACTATACCTACTCTTAAATCTTTTTCAAGATCAAAATAAGTAAAGCCAAGCTCTATCGATATCCCTCTTTTTTGTTCTTCCTTAAGCCTGTCTGTTTGTCTGCCAGTTAACGCGCGTATTAAAGAAGTTTTCCCGTGGTCTACGTGACCCGCAGTTCCAAGTATTAAATGTTTCACTATTACTCTCCTAAAATCCCTCTAATTTCATTTACAATAATTTCGTATTCTTCTTCGTCAATAGTCCTTAAATCAAGCAGTATCTTATCCTTGTATATCCTTACAATTATTGGTATTTCAAGGTGTCTAAGTTTTTCTTCAAGCTTTGCAGCCGATATATTTTTTGGATCGATTTCAATTGCTTTTGACTTGATAAATTGGTTTGGAAGTGAGCCGCCGCCTACTTCTGAAGCTGTTTCAACTATACTTAATTCAGCTCCATTCACGCCTTCAAGCATTGAGAATAGTTTTTTTGCTCTCTTTTCTATTGATTCGTAAGACTCTGTAATCATCTTTATAGTCGGTATCTCAAATGTTTTGTTCTTGTCAATATAATAGTTTAGTATTGTTTCAAGCGCTGCTATAGTCATCTTGTCTACACGAAGCGCTCTAAGTAATTGATTTTTCTTAATTTGGCTGATGTATTTTTCCTTGCCGACAATGATGCCCGCTTGTGGGCCGCCTAAAAGCTTGTCCCCACTGAAAGTAACTACATCAACGCCACTTGCAACTGATTCCATAACAGTAGGTTCGTGCTCAAGACCATAATCCTCAAGATTAATTAAAACGCCTGAGCCAAGGTCTTCTATAAGAGGTAAATCGCCCTTTATAGTCGCAAGTTCACTCGCGCTAACGCTTTCAGTAAAACCTAAAATTTTGTAATTTGATGTGTGTACCTTTAAAATCGCGCCAGTCTCTTCATTTATAGCGTTTTCATAATCTCTTAGATGAGTCTTATTTGTTGTGCCGACCTCTCTAAGTGTCGCTAAGCTTCTCTCGCAAACGTCAGGTATTCTAAATGATCCGCCTATCTCGATAAGTTCGCCTCTTGAAGTGATTACTTCTTTGTTCTTGCTAAGTGTATCAAGTACAAGCATAACAGCTGCAGCGTTGTTATTTACTACAAGTGCCGCCTCTGCTCCAGTAATTTTCTTAAGCTTTTCTTCTATATGAGAATATCTTAGTCCTCTTTCGCCTCTTTCAAGGTCATATTCAAGATTTGAGTAGCTTGATAATAGCCTCATAATATTTTCTTGAGCTGTTTTAGGTAATTTTGATCTGCCAAGATTAGTATGAATGATGACACCTGTAGCATTTATCACGGGTCTAAGACTATAATTAAGCTCATCAGCTAGTCTTTCTATAACAGTCTTATCAATATTTTTAAGTCTAGCTCTAAGTGAGTCCTCATCAAGTCCTTTCTTAATGTCATCTCTCATCTCATCTAAGATATTTCTTATAGTATCGTTAATAAGTCCAGCGTCGTGAAGCTCGAAAAGCTTCTTGATCTCTTCATTTTCCATGACTTGATCAACGCCTGGGATCATTCTAAATAAATTCATATCACACCTACTTAATTAAAATATATTTATCGTCGAATTTTTTTGCCTTTGCAATAATATTTACACCAAATGGAAGGTCTATCCTTTCCATATATGTCTTTGCGTCCTCTTCTGATAGTGAAATCAATAGTCCTCCAGAAGTTTGTGGGTCAAATAAAAGATCTTCCATCTCTCTTTTAATTTTACCGTCTATTCTAAAATTATCTCCAACAAAAACTCTGTTGTCATAAGCACCTGCCGGAACAAGGCCCATCATCGCATAATCAAGTGCTCCTTTTAGCACAGGAAGTTTTTCTGTATAAATTTCTACTGTTACATCAGTATTTCTAAGCATTTCGTATACGTGGCCCATAAGTCCAAATCCTGTTATGTCTGTGCATGCGTGTACATCAAGGCCATCCATAGCGTCCTTTGCCTTCTTATTAAGAGTCTTCATAACTAAAACCGCCTCATCTAAGGAGTCTTTATCGCAGATGCCGCCCTTGACAGCTGTATTTATTATACCAAGTCCAAGAGGCTTAGTTAATATAAGCACGTCTCCATCCTTAACGCCAGTATTTCTAAGCACTTTATCAGGATGAACAAAACCTGTAACGCTCATGCCGTATTTAAGCTCGTCGTCTTGAACAGTGTGTCCACCTATAAGCAAGGCGCCTGCTTCCTTGACCTTGTCAAAACCACCCTTCAATATTAATTTTAATATATTTGGCGATAAACAATTTGGGAAGCATGAGATATTCATCGCAAGTATTGGCTCACCGCCCATGGCGTAAACGTCTGAAAGTGAATTTGCTGCTGCTATCTGACCAAATGTATATGGATCGTCAACTATTGGCGTAAAGAAGTCTAATGTTTCTATGATGGCTCTGTCCTCGCTAACCTTGTATACAGCTGCGTCATCACTTGTTTCTAGCCCTACCAATAGATTTGAATCTGGTGTACTTTTTTCTAGCCCTTTTAATATTTGATCTAAAACCTCCGGTTTTACTTTAGCCGCTCAACCAGATGTCTTAGCGAAACTTGTTAATTTTACATCTGCATCATTAATCATAAAATCACCTTCCATTTACACATATATAATCTTTCATATTTTTAAATTTATTTTCACCGATTCCATCTATGTTCATGACATCTTCAATCTTTTTAAACTTTTTCTTCTCTCTATAGTCAATAATTTTTTGCGCAGTCTTCTCGCCAACACCCGGTATTGAAGTTAGCTCAAATAAATCAGCCTTGTTAATGTTAATCTTCTTAGACTGTACAGCGCTTGCTGCATGACTTGTCTCATCTGTTTCATTAGCTTCACCTTTAGCAGGGACAATTATTCTCTCCTCATCAACTAGCTTTTCAGATAGATTGATTTGGTCTATGTCAGCATCTTCAGTAAGGCCGCCCGCTTCTTTCACAAGATCATCTATACGAGTACCAGACTTCATCTTATATACGCCAGGCTTTTTAATCTCGCCAGTGATGTGAGCATAAATATATGCATCAGCATCGTCACTTTCATCCAAAGAGTCTTTAGAGCCCGTATCAAAGGCCTTATCTACTTTTACATCTTTTTCATTTTGATTAAAAAAGTCTTTATTCATCATATTTATAAAGAATATTATTAGTAATATTATAAGAAATATTTTTATTCCTTTTTTGATTTTATCGATGTCCATAGAATCACCAAATATATTATAACACAAATTTGATAAAAATGAAACAACTTTATGAACTTTTATTCATAAAGCTTTATGATGCTTGCAATTGCTTATTCTTATATGCAGTCACTGTCCATTGTAAATATACTTTAGTTTTGCAACTTTACTAATAAAAAAGAAGCCGTTGTCTCACAGCTTCAGGAATATATTGATTGTCTTAATTTAATTCACTAGAAGAAAAAATAAGTTTCTTCTACAGTCACAGTATTCATTTTTCTTTGTCTTCTTATTTCTAGTCTTTTTCTTACCCATTTGAAAAATCCATTGTTCTTAAAATCTATCTTTTTATGAGTTATAACGCTATAAATTACATATACAAAATTATAAATAAAACCTATACCAAATATTATAGAAAAACACATAAATATAAAACAGCCTTTCATCATCAAGTAAATAAGTCTGAAAAACTTGTAAATCACCCATATAATAAATAATATAATCGCTTCAATCATAAAATGCTTTCATGTACCCCCAATACCCAATCATTATCACCATATTTATAATAACCTAAATATAGTTTCTGGTTATTATAAATTACTTGTATAGTGCTTGCGGCAAAATCTTTATCCTTTCTAGTTTTATATCCCTTATCTTTAAATATTTCGGCTATAGCTCTATAAGTTAATCCATCATTCTTAAGATTAAATACCTCTCTTACTATCTCAGCCTCCTCTGGTACTACTACAAGCTTACCACCTACAGACCTATATCCATAAGCAGGTCTACCACCACTATAGCCGCCATTAGAAGACTTAACCTCGCGTGCCGACATAGTTCTCTTTGTTATAGCAATTCTATCCATCTCTGCTGAAATTGATATAAAATCATTTAAGATATGAACATATTTTCTAAATTTGTGAAATCCCTTACAAACGCTTATTAGCTCTATGTCTTTTTTTAATAATGCGCTTTTGTAATAAAAGTAAATATTTATATCTCTGTCTATTATATCTGAATAAGCTACAATTACAGCCTCATAAGGCGGATTATTATTTTCATAAACTATTTCTTCTAATCCGCTTCTTTCTTCAACACGCGCATTACACTCATCTGAATACCATTTTAAAATATTTAACTCATATTTTTCGCAATAATTTATAATTTTTTCCTTTTGCTTTTCCAAACTATATTTATTTCTCTTATCTTGTTTGAAAATAAAATCACTAATATATGCAATCACATTTTTAGTCATTATTTACAGCTTCTTTTTCTTTAAAATATTTCATTAGTGATACTAAAACAAATTCACTAAGTGATCTATTATCTTCCCTAGAGAGCATTTCTAATTTTTCTTTAAATTCCTTAGGGCATCTAAACATAATTCTTTCACTTCTAACCATATTATTTTTCTTTACATATGCCATAGTAATCCTCCCTTCATACTTGCATGCTATAATTACTTTCTTATGTGATTATAGTATAGCATATAGTGTTTACAATATCAACAGATATTTAGTCTTTTTATTTTTAAGTTTGATTTTGTGATCACCACTTCTAGGCATCAATACTCCATAAGTCGTATTTCAAAAATCTTACCACAGCTTGCTTATACATATAAAAAAATAAAAATATTTAAAAAATAATTAATAGCCACTAGTTATGTTAATCATACTATGATATAATATAGTTGAAATTAGGTGACGAGAATAACAAAAGAAAGGAGTACAAAATGGACGAAAACATGACAGATAAACAGCTAACAACAATATTAAAAATGATAATTCAAATTATCAAAGACAGCGACAACAAAGAAGATGCAATCAAAAAAATAGAAGAGTTATTATAATAACTCTTCAAACAAGATTACAGGCTTAAGGAGTTCTTGCTCTCTTCCTAAGTCATACATATTATAGCGCACAAAAAGAGTAAAATCAAGAACATTTTCAGGAGGTGACAAAAGTGGAAGAATTAAGAAGCGAACTAATCCAAATTACAAGCACACCAAATATAAAAAAATTAGCACAAGAAAAAGCTAAAGATGAACTAAGAAGCTTATCAGATTATATTTATTTATTAATAATAAAAGACCTAAGAAAAGATGACAAGTACAAAGATAAAATATAATAAAAAACTATTGGCAAAACTCGAACCTTATGATGTTGCATACATGTAAAGATAAAAAAAGAACGCCCACAAGCAATGACCAAACCGCACAGGCGTCCTCAAAACAACAAACACATTTAAAAAGACTCTATCTTTTTAAGAGGTTGTATTTTTATAATACCACTTAAAAGATAAAAAGTCAAGGAAATTTTAGGAAGTAAAAAAGCGAAAGACAATAAAAAATCCTTAACGATTTTTGTTATTTACTAATAATAAAACTTTTTGATTATAAATAAGCATATAAAAACAGCTTGTAGTATATCTATTCTACAAGCTGTTTTATATCAATGGTGGAGATGAGGGGATTCGAACCCCTGTCCGAAAGCCCTTCCTAAAGAACTTCTCCGAGCGCAGCTTTTTATAAATTTTCACTAAGACCAATTTAAAAAGCAAAATAAAGTCTTAGCTAGCTTTAAGATAATCTTTTAACTTTTAAGCTTGGCTAAAAGATTTTCTCGTCTAAGTTGACCCAATATAAAGCCGTACGAGAAAACTCTATATTGAGAGATGCCTAACTAGGCAGCGTATGCAAAATTATTGTTTTCTGCGTTTATATTTTTTTGACAGATGTAACGTATCCATCGATCCGGCTCGCTATTCTAAATTCCAAACCCCCGTCGAAACCAAAATTCATCCCCGTACTTATTATTTTTACCCAGAATATCTCTAAATATAACTTTGATAATAATTTAAGGTGCGCTAGGCACCCTAAACTATATATCTTTTTGATAAATTCTATATGTTATGTTAATTTTTGCTCCAAAGCTTTCAACGTCGTTCATCATATCTCTGTTGTACTCCCAAATTGTTGATCCTTCAAGCTCTGTATAACCCTTCTTTAGTGCATTAAGATAAGTTTTTAAGTACATTACGCTTGTAACGCCTTTTTTTCTATACTCTGGCACTACAAATAAAACGAAAAATCTAATTCTATTGATCTTTCTCTTATAATACAAGAATTTTAAAAATCCAAATGGGAACATTTTTCCATTCATCTTTTTAATTGCTTGATTATAATCTGGAAGTGTTATATTGAAGCCGATTGGCTCGTTTGTTTTATTGTCTCTCGCTATAAATATAAGATCTGAATCGGCAAATGGTACTAGCTGCTTAACTATCTTTCTTATCTCTTCTTCTCTTGGTGGAGCAAAGTCGTCCCACTCACGTGGCAGTGCTCTTTCTAGAACGTTCATAATATCCATGGCGTCCTTATCTACATTAGAAAGATCAATATTATCCACTCTAAAATCAAATTTCTTCATTGCATAAGGAACTAGCTTTTCATATCTCTCTATATCGGCATTTCCAATGGTGTCCTTGTATGCATAGCAGTCAAAATACTTTTCAAATCCATACTTTATAAAAAAGTCATTATAATATTTTTTATTGTATGTGTTCATGATAAATGGCTGTGCATCAAAATTATCTACGATAAAACCTCTGTTGTCCTCGCCGCCTGGAAGTGATAGAGGCCCCTTGACCTTTGTCATGCCATGAGATTTTAAAAATTCTATCGCCTTATCAAGAAGTTTTTCAGCGTACTCATAATTTTCCACGCACTCAAACAAAGAGATGTACCCTTCTTTAAAGCCGTGATAATTATTAATAATATTATTCACACCAACTAAAAGTCTTCCAACTACTTTATCATCATCATAACAGATGTACTTAGCATTTGGTCCGGCTTCATTTAGGTCGTTGTCAACACCTTGAACGTACTTAATATAGTCACTTCTTAGTGGCGGAACAAAATTTTTATCTCCTTTATAATTTTCATAAATAAAATCTACGAAATCATTTAGTGTTTTTTTGTCATTGACTTCTTTTATACTTATCAATGCAAGCACCTCTCTTTTAAATATTCATAAACATCTTGGCTTAAGTATTTTTTAATGCTTTCAAAATCAGTTTCTATGCCTTCTCTAAGCTTTGATGCGCTTATATACTCGTCATTTATCTTTTTTCTCTCAATAAATTCGCTCTCAACACCATATTCAAAAAGTATCTTCTTCATCATCTCATTGTATTTTTCAGTAACTTTGTCAATGGGTTCTGTGCCAAAATATCTTTTTTTTATATTTAAGTCCTTAGCTATGCGCTTTGCAAATATCTTTGCGTCAAGCTCTGTATATACCTTGAGTTTATCTGTATCCTTCTTTAAAAAATATGTTGGGAATGTCGCTCTTGAAATAATGTAAGGGCCTGATTTATACACATGTACACGGCCATTATTATGATAATGATTTTTAACTATCTCATATCTATCCTTAGTACTAAAGTATGATGCATCCTCTTCTAAAACGAAAATTATTAAGTCACGAGCCTCTTCTAAGGCTTTATCTACTAGATATTCGTGACCAAGTGTGAGTGGATTTGCATTCATGACGATTGCGCTATATTCATCTTTATCAAGGTCTTTCTTAATATTTTGAATCCAATCAGCATATTTAAAGAAGCCGCCTTCTAATAGCACGACATCTTCAGTTTTTTCAATAACATCCATGGATAATGAAGTGAAAATGTTTTCATTTTTTGCCTTGGTGAACACAAAATAAGTTCTGTATCCCTTGGAAATGATGTCTTCAAGCGCACTATTGATCAGCTCTATGGCTAGTCCTTCGCCTTGATACGCTTCATCGATGTAGAAGAATTTGATTAGATTCTTCTTTACTGATACTGTTGCGATTATATCACCAGCATCTCTTATAACGTAGCTCGCATCAACATCTTCATAGATAACTTCTTTATCTAATAAAAATTCTTCAAGAGCCTTTTCGCTCGATGAGCCTTTAATTATTTTATCTACATAAAACATAGCTAATCCAATATAACGCCGCCGCCTACAACAGTTCTGCCATCGTATACAACTAGGCTTTGTGAAAGAGTTATAGCTCTTTGTGGCTCTTCAAAAGTAACCGTGTAAGTACCGTCTTCATTTTTCTTTATTTTTGCTTTTTCATCATTCGATCTATATCTAACTTTTGCTGTATATACCTTATCTTCATCAATCTCATCGATTGAAATCCAGTTTACGTCTTTAATTATAGCAGTCTTTTTAAATAAATCCTCTTCTGGCCCAAGAATAATCTCGTTATGGATTGGATCTATCTTAGTCACAAAAGCTCTTTGACCTAAAGCAACATTTAGTCCACGCCTTTGGCCTATTGTGTAGTTCCTAATACCATCGTGCTCACCTAAAACTTTACCACTTTTATCTTTAATAAGACCCTTCTTGCTAATATTTTCTGAATATTTATTTAAAAATGCCTTATAATCATCATTTGCAATAAAGCAAATCTCTTGCGAATCCTTCTTATTATAAACAGGTATGCCGGCTTCCTTGGCAATGGCTCTAGTTTTATCCTTGTCCATAGCACCAACAGGGAATATCGCGTCTTTTAATTGATTTTGCTTGATATTATATAAAAAATAGCTTTGGTCTTTTCTGATGTTTGAAGATTTTTCTAGATAATGAATGCCATTTTCTTCATATTTTTCAACATAATGACCAGTTGCAATAAAATCAGCATCAAAATTTTTCATCTCATCGTGAAATCTTTTGAACTTGATATTTTTATTACAAAAGATACAAGGGTTTGGCGTATGGCCTAACTCGTACTCGCGGATGAATGGCTCAATGACCTTCTCTTTGAAATCTTCCTTGTAATCAACCACGTGATGTTCTATGCCAAGGAAGTCAGATACTCTCTTTGCGTCCTCTATCATCTTTGTGTAATTGTCTTTAATAATATCGTCGCACAAGTTAAATGTGATAGCTACTACATCGTATCCTTGCTTTTTTAGTAAATATGCGCTGACGGAGCTATCTACCCCGCCCGATAAAGCTATTAAAACTCTCTTCAAACTATTTCGTCTCTCTTTCTATCAAATCAACTAAATCTTTAGCTAATCTTTTCAATTCATCTTCATCCTCACCTTCAAGCATGACCCTTAGAAGCGGCTCAGTGCCTGATGGTCTGATGACTACCCTCATGTCGGGGTTATTCTTTGTTAAATCATCTATAGCGTTTTTAACGCTTTCAATCTCTAAAACTTTATTTTTTATTTCGTTAGTAACTTTTGCGTTTAAAAGTACTTGTGGATATGTTTTCATAAGTCCGTTTAATTCAGCGGCTGTCTTTTTAAGCTCTACCATGGAATTTATTAAAAATATCGCACTTAAAAGACCATCTCCAGTATTTTGATAATCCTTTAATATTATATGACCCGATTGTTCGCCGCCAAGTGATAATTCATCCTTAATTAATTCAGCTAGTACATATCTATCGCCAACGCTAGTCACATCAAGCTCTACGCCAATAGTATCAAGATACTTCTTTAGGCCAATGTTTGACATGATAGTCGCAACAAGTTTATTCTTCTTAAGCTTATCATGTTTTTTCAAATATGTCGCAAGCGCTGCTAATATATGGTCTCCGTCCATAATCTTGCCTTCATTATCAACTACTAATAATCTATCCGCATCGCCGTCAAAGGCTATGCCTATATCTGCCTTATTGTTTTTGACAGTTTCTGTAAGTGATTCCAGATGAGTTGAACCACAGTTTTTATTGATGTTTCTGCCGTTTGGCTCGTCGTGAATGTATATCATCTCAGCGCCTGATGCGTTTAAAACTTCTTTCGCAGTCACATAGTTTGCTCCATTTGACATATCGCAAACAATTTTAAGGCCGCTGTAGTCCTTCATAAGCGTGCGTAAATAGCTTACGTACTCAGTTTTATCAATCTCATCAGTGATGAAATTACCAAAGCGTTCTGGCTTTTTTAGCTCTTTGTCATTTAGCATATTCGTTTCAATCGCTTCTTCAACTTCGTCAGCTAGCTTGTAGCCGTCCTTGTTAAAAACCTTTATGCCGTTGTATTCATAAGGGTTATGAGATGCTGAGACAACGATGCCGAATAAAGAATCGTTTTTGCTAATGATGTAGCTTGCTTCTGGCGTCGATGTTACGTTTAAATCATATACATCAAGTCCCATAGATGTGATGGCTGCTGCAAGCGATAGTTTTATCATGTCCTTTGACTCTCTTGTGTCACTCGCTATAAAAACTTTTTTGCCCTCACCGCCAATAAAGTAGTCTGCTATATATTTACCTAATTTGTATGAAAATTCACTAGTTAAAAACTCGCCAGCGACGCCTCTAACGCCGTCTGTACCAAATAATTTCTTCATTATTCTTCCTCCATATATTCTTTAAGAAGTGGGAGCAAAGTTTCTCTGTCGTTCTCAAGCTCGCCTAAACTCACCATTTCTTTAATTTTTCCAAGTGCGTGTGCAAATTTTTTGCCTGGCGCATAGCCCATCGCAATCAAATCATCGCCGCTAACAGCAAGTTTCAGCTCGCCGCTTTTATCAAGACTATCTTCAATCTCTTTTATGTAAGTCTCGAATTTTGCGATATTATCAAGTTCTCTGCCAGGTCTAGTCGCAATAGTATCTGCTCTAATTAAATCAAGATAGCGATAGATATTGTCCTTGCCATAATAATTATAAAGCCTTCTCACAGCCTTGATGCCAAAGTTCGGATCCTGCTTCATGTGCTTTAAAATAAGGTCATGAACCAAATTTATAGTCTTCTTATCATAATTAAATTTTTTTAAAATATCTACTGCCATCTCGGCGCCGACCTTGTCGTGATCGTAGTAGTGCGAGATGTCCCCATCTTCAGAGCGTGTCAATGGTTTTGCAACGTCATGAAATAAAGCTGCAAGACGCGTCGGCAAATCTTTTTCAGTCGCTTCAACTGCCTTCATCGTATGAGTAAATAAATCGTAGCTATGATAAGGATTGTTTTGGTCGTAGTCAAATTCATTGTCAATCTCAGGAAGCACTTCCTTCAAAATGCCCAGCTCGTGCATAAGAGTAAAAGCGTATTGGGCATTGTCAAGAAGCAAAATCTTGTTGAATTCTTCACGAAATTTGTCCTTCGAAAGAGTTTTTATGAAAGGCGCATATTTTTTCGCTGCCTTAAAAGTCTCTTCCTCTATCTCAAAACCTAGCTTCGCCGCAAAGCGCACTAAACGCAGTATTCTCAAGTAGTCCTTAGCAAAACTTTCATAAGGATCAATCACCGTTCTTAAAATTTTCGCATCAAGATCCTTTTTTGACTGAAGAAAATCATAAATATTTTTATTCTCATCCATTAGCATGGTGTTTATGGTGAAGTCGCGCCTAATAAGGTCTTCTTTGACATCACTCGTAAAACTTAAAGTGCTCGGGTGCCTTCCATCAGCGTAATCATCCTCACGCCTAAAAGTAGTTATCTCAATCGCATTCTCGCCCTTAATCTTGACAGAGCCATATTTCATAAATTTAGTATCAAGCTCATAATCACTTAAAAGATTTATTATCTCATCAGGCCTCTTTGCCGTGCAAATGTCTATGTCGTAGACATCCTTGCATAGCAAATAGTCCCTCACAGCACCTCCAACAATGTATGAGGAACTTCCTAATCTTTTCAAGATATCAATAGCGTAATCTAAATTTTCCATAATATACAATAAATTATATCATATTCATAAGAAAAAATCAAAAATATGTAAAAGAAAAACAGCCACATAATGTAGCTGTTAATCCATTATAAAATTTCTTTTAATTTTTCGCTTTCGTATAAACAATAATCCTCTACTCTATCGACTTCATAATCAAATTCATCTATAAGTTTTTCAAGAGCTTCTCTATTTTTAATCGAAGTGGCTAAACTATTGCCACAGGATGAAGAAAGATCTCTCGGTGTTGGTATTATCAGCGATTCAATGCCAATCTCTTTGAGTTTATTATTTAGCATAAGGCACGATGATATTGAATAAAATGTTACTATGACAACATTATTTTGTTGCTGTGATTTCAAAATCTTCTCCACTTTCCTTAACTGCTACTTTGTAGCCAGCATTTTCAAGAAATCTCGATACATTTTCTTTAGCAACTTCTATATCAACTAGTACTGTGATGCTTTTTGTGCCTTTATCAGCTTCATTTTTTGTTAATATAACTGGTTCTGGACAAGAAAGTCCTCTTGCATCTATAACATTATTTGCCATTGTGAGCTCCTTTCTTTCTTTCAGCTATGATGTAGCAAGCAGCGATAGCTACTAGTACAAGTCCAACTATGACAGCTACTCTTCCTGATGGTGTAGTGCCTTTACCTGATGAAGCTAGGTTGAAGTTGTGTGATGCAGCAGCTCCGCAGATAAGACCGATAACTGTCATGAATGCGTCTGTGTCGCCTTGTGAAGCAAGTATTGTTTGTCTGATTGGGCAACCGCCTAATAAAACTGCTGTTAATCCAACTAAGCCCATTGACAAGAAGTTCCATAAGTGTTCTGAGTGAGCGATCGGTTGTTCAGCAAAACCTAGTTTGAATTGTCCTAAAGCCATGTTTAATACAGCGTTTGCAAGAACTATACCAATGATGCCATATAAAAAATGGTAGTCTTTAATTAAAACTGCATCTCTAAAGCCAGCTGCTGTACAAAGTCTTGTTCTTTGTAAGATAGCTCCAACTATAAGTCCAGCTGCTAATGACATCGCAAATGGTGCGTGCATTGAGCCAGGTCCCTTTGCTGAGAGGTTTATAAACATAGGTTTAGCTAGTGCTAGAACTAAAAGGATTACAGCAAATATTGGCATAATAAGTCCTGATAATTTTGATTGATCATGGTTTCTACCAAGTGAATAACCTTTTTTAATAAATAAAATACCTACTAATATACCACCTATAAAGCCTAGTAAACCAACTACAGCGTTTAGGTCTCCAGCGCCAATTCTTAGAAGCATTCTAAGTGGGCAGCCTAAGAATACTAGAGCGCCTATCATCATTAAGAAGCCGTAAACGAAACGAAGTGCTGGGTTTGAGCCACCCTTTGCTCTAAATTCGCCTGTAGCCATGGAAATGATAAAAGCTCCTAATATAAAACCGATAATTTCTGGTCTTATATATTGAACTCCCTTTGCTCCGTGTAAGCCTAAAGCTCCAGCTATGTCTCTAAAGAAACATGCAACGCAGATACCCATGTTGCCAGGGTTGCCGAAGTGCATTAATAAGGCTCCGATTATACCGATAATGGCGCCTCCAATAAAGATCATTAAGTTTTGTTTTTTCTTCATAATATTCCTCCTTTGTATGAGTATATCATAATTATAAGACTTTTTCGTTATTATAAGAAAATTTTATAGTTTAAGTCTTTATTATAAAAAATTATTATTAAAAATATTTATAATAAAGCCTCTAAGTATTAAATTATTTTATACTTATTGAATATGGCTTCTTAATGAGATATAATCAAATTAACTATATTAAGTGAGGTGTATTATGCATTACATAGGAATTGACATAGGATCAACCGCTTCTAAAGCTGTTATCCTAGACGAAGAAAAAAAGAACATATTGCACGAAAAAATTATGCCGAGCGGCTGGAATAGTAAAGAAACTGGTGAAGAGATTAAAAGATGGATCAAATCACTAGGATACGGCGAAGATGATGTTAAAATCACTGCGACTGGCTACGGCAGAATCAGTGTGCCTTATGCTGACAGAACTGTTACCGAAATTACGTGCCACGCAAAAGGAGCTCACTTCTTAAATCCTGAGGACATGACAGTTATCGATATCGGTGGACAAGATACTAAAGTAATTATTGTGCAAAACTCAAACGTTATGGATTTTATCATGAATGACAAGTGCTCAGCAGGTACTGGAAAGTTCTTAGAAGTCATGGCTAATAGACTTGGACTTTCATTGCAAGAAATGTTTGAATTTGCTAAAAGAGGCCAATCTGTTAACATATCATCTGTTTGTACAGTATTTGCCGAATCAGAAGTAATTTCACTTATGGGCAAAGGAACTCCTCGTGAAGACATCGCAAGAGGCGTTGTTGACTCAATAGTTAAGAAAGTAGCTGCACTTGCCAATAGAAAAAATGCTTCAAACAATTATTTCTTAACTGGTGGTTTCTGTGACTCAGAATTTACAGTTGAACTACTTAGCCAAAAACTTGGTGGACCAGTAAAAACTCATAAAGACGCAAGATTTGCTGGAGCCATAGGCGCTGCACTACTCGCAAAATAATGATAGACGTAGAATTCTTTAAAGAATTAAGGCGTAATGCCTATGTCGAAGCCGTCACTTTTAAGATGAGCGAGAATAACGTCATTGGCTACTTTGCCAAAGACATCGACGAAGCATTTTTAATGAGCTACGGCCTCGTTCCCTACCCAATCGAATCGACTGACACTGAGATTTTACAATATGGCGAGTATAACACCTGCGATATGATAAGCACGACTACCATTTACATGACTACAAAAAAGTGTCCACTCATCTATTCATCAAAAATTTTTCTTATTGAAGATATTTGTAAAAAATTTACAGAAGTCTTTAGTGCTAATTGCGATAGATATATTTATGAATATAGTGGTGATATTGCAGGAACAGACATTGACGGCATAATAAAATCTGTTTATGGATTTAATTTTGACGAGAAAAAATATAAAGAATATAAAAAAACATTTTCTAAAATCGATGAACTTTTAGAGACGATAGAAAAAAAGATTGAGCCGTATGAGTATAACATTGTTAAATACTATATTAGATATGTGGCTGAACCTCAAAAAAGGGTTAAAATCTTAGAAAAGGTTTTAGAGGATAATATTAACGGCATTAATAAAACTAAATATAAATGTATTAATGTAGCCTGTCCAGAAATAATTCTGGATACATTAAAGAGCCCAATTTGTGAGAGCTACAAAAAAATCGATCTAGCTCCCAAGGGCTGTATATTAAAAGGAGGACAAAATGGATAAGAATCATGAAATGTGGAACAAACTAGGCATGGACGTTGAAAAACATGATATGCTATGTGAAGTTTTACCAGGAGCTTTTGGAGACGTATTCCTAAGCCAAGAAAACAGACCAAAGGGTATGGACTACTGGAACATGGTAGTTGGCGATATCCACGGTATTAGACCAGCTGAATTAATCGAACATCAAAAAAACGGTGGCAAAGTAGTTGGAACATTCTGTATACACGTACCAGATGAAGTGCCTATAGCTGCAGGAGCAATAGTTACAGGACTTTGCAGTGGATCACAATTCTGGGTACCAGGAGGAGAAAAGAAGCTTCCTACAGCAACTTGCCCACTAATCAAAGCATCACTAGGTGCAAGATTTGATAGAACTTGCCCATTCTTCAGAATAGCCGACTTATTCGTTGGTGAAACAACTTGTGACGGTAAGAAAAAAGCTTGGGAAATACTTGCAGAAGACGCACCAATGTTTATCATGGACATACCTCAAATGAAAAGAGACGAAGACTTCGAAAAATGGGAAGCAGAAATAAAACGCTACATCAAGAGAATCGAAGAACTAACAGGTAACAAAGTTACTGAAGAAGGTCTAAGAAAGGCTATACATATTGTCAACAATAAAAGAAAAGCATTAAAGAGACTTAATGAATTTAGAAAGAACGATTTAGTTCCAATAAGCGGTAAAGACGTTTTAATTATCACTCAAGTTGCTTTCTATGACGATCCAGAAAGAACTACACAAATGATTAATAAGCTTTGTGACGAACTTGAAGAAAGAGTTAAGAATAAAGTGTCAGTTTACAAACCAGGCGCAAAGAGAATACTTCTTACAGGTACACCACTTTCAATACCTAACTGGAAGATGCACCACATCATCGAATCACTAGGCGCAGCTGTTGTTTGTGAAGAAATGTGTACAGGAATTCGTTACAGCTACAAACTTGTTGAAGAAGATGATGGCGCTGATATGGATACTATGGTTCATAATCTTGCACAAAGATACCTTGGCAGCATTAACTGCGCTTGCTTCACACCAAACCATGCAAGAATCGACGATATCGTAAGACTAGCTAAAGAATATAAGGCAGACGGCGTTATCGACCTTAACCTTAAGTTCTGTAACCTATATGACACAGAAGGCTACTTCGTAGAAAAAGAACTTAACAAGCTAGGTATACCAGTTATGGGCATAGAAACAGACTACACAGATGAAGACGCAGAACAATTAAAGACAAGAATCGGTGCCTTCATAGAAATGCTTGACTAATAAAATGAAAGAGCTAAGAAATTATATTCTTTTAGGCGACTCAGCTTCGGCTACAAAACTATACTATCTACTTAAAGATAATGGATTTGAAGTAACCATAGCACCAACGCCAAGAAATGCAGACCATTGCTGTGGTTTGTGCATCATATATGAAGCACAAGATAAAGAAAAGATAGCGATACTCGCTGAGAAAAATTCTATAAAGATAGATAGATTTTGGGAAGACATCGTAAGAGATGATCCAAATAGAATGAGATTTTGCTAATATAAAAGGGATAGACTAAACGTCTATCCCTTGATTTTTGTTACACCTGTCTATTTAATAATATAGTTTTAAAATTAAGACCATTTTTATAATAATAATTTATTGATTTAAATGCATTATTTTTTAGAGCATAATCAAGAAATATTTTATCCCCCTCCCAATGAGGACTAGCGTAAAATTCCTCTTCACTCATAAACTTAAGAGTGCCTTCAGAACATTCTTTTATCTCGCCTTTATAATCGTCGCTGTAATATACATACATTTTTTCATAAGTACTAGAACCTATGTCGATGTAGCGAACCTCGCCCATGTAATAAAAAGTCTTAAGTGTAAGATTCGTCTCTTCATACACCTCACGCATAATGCACTCATCCTTCGACTCTCCCGGCTCAATCTTGCCGCCAATGCCAATGTATTTACCGTGATTAATATCATTTTTCTTTTTATTTCTGTATAAGAACAAAAACTTATTAGTAGTCTTGTCCTTGATGTAAATAACAGTGTAAGCTTGCTTTAATTTCATAATAAATTACCTTTTATTTGCAAAATTTATTCCAAAAATCCACCCAGCTGCCATGTACTTCTCTTTGGTCAATGTAAGTAAAAGTATCTTCATCATACCAATCATGGTTAACTATATCGTCAATAGTCTCAGGAACAAAAAAGTTGAAAAATTCTTTCTTGAACGAACTTCCATACTGTAAATAATATGCACCTACCATTTTCGTAAAATTGGTTTTCTTTACATCTTGTGGTTTATACAAAAGTGCTTCTCCAACCTGATTTAAATCAGGGCTTACTTCAAGAAAAACTAAACTTAAATCATCTTCCTTATAGCCAAGTATAAAACTTCTGTATTTATAGGAAACGGTACGAAGCACTACGAAATTCGCACCACCAATATCTTCTGAATAAGCATAAACTATTTTATATTCCGAACCATTATCTACTTTATTATCAAAGATTTCTCTCATGCGATTTTTGTTTTCATTGCTTTTTACATTATCTAACTCAACTGTTTTTTTGCCACCAAATAAATTAAACAAGCCCATTTTATTATCTCCTTTTATAATTTAGATTTTTTTCAGGTAATTATAGTATTTTTGCATTATTCCATTTATTAACTCAGTATAAACAAACTCAATAATTCCATTCTCTTCAAAAAGCCTTAAATGATAATGTATTTTAAGCCGCTAACTCATAAAGCATCTAAAAGGTCTTGTGCCGTCTTTGCTGTAGTGCCAATGTTGTAATTATTTTCAATCTTGCAGGATTACTTACTAAATTAATCTCTTTTAGTGTGCTTAATATGTGAACCTCATTCATTTTCACATCCTACTTACCATCTTTGAATATAAAATAGCATAAATTAATTCAACAGTCAAGTATTTTTTAACATTAAATCATATTTTGTATTTTATAATATTTTTTATAGGCACGATAATTTGTCAAACCTATTATACCAGAATACCTCTCTTATTTTATTTGTTTTTGTAACATATGTTATACCACATAACATTAAAATACTTCGTGAAAATTATTAACTGAAGGCAATTTTCTAATACTATTATTAAATATCCAATATACTGCTACTGCCAGTATTATAAAGCTAGCTAATAAAATTGTCATAGGACTTCCTAAGTATTCACCTAAGGCTCCGCCCATAAGTGCACCAAGAGGTGCCATGAATGTTGATATACCAACCATTGCTCCCATTGCACTTCCTAATTTATCTCTTGGAACTAAAATTTGCACCATAGTTTGAGCATATACATTAACAACTCCAACAACAAACCATCCAAGTCCATATAATATAACAGCTAGAATCATATTATTCGAAAAATATGAAACATCTGACCAAAATATACTAAGAATTAGCATACCACAAATATAAAGTTTACCAAGTGGGCACTTTTTAAATATTGAAAAGCTTGAAAATAATGATCCTATTAAGACGCCAGCTCCCATCGCCGCAAGCATAAGTGAATAATAAATTTCATCACTAGCAAAAGCAGGTAATACTGCGCTTATGCTTGTTGCAGCAAAATTAATAAAGACAACTCCAAATACTAAAGCATATATCCTAGAATCTTTAAATAGTGCTAAGCCTTCCTTTAGTTCTGCAAAATGATTTTTAATAAAGTTTTCATTATCTTTCTTTTTGTTTATATTGTATTCGCTCAAGCTTCTAGATAAAAATGTAAATAGTATAGCAGTTATTATAAAAGTGACAGAATCAGTATAAAATGCCGCCATAAATCCAAAAGACGAAATAGTAATTCCGGCTAAGGTATCAAATATTGCATTTGACCCTTGATATGCCATTGTCATTAAGGAATTTGCTGTAACTAGCTCGTCTTCACTAAGTATCTTAGGTAATAATGATATTTGTCCAGGATAAACTAACTGATTTATCAGTGATATAATAGGCATTATAATCATTATATGATATACTTCAAGTGCATTTAATGAGTGTAATAATGGTATTAATAAAATTAAGACAGCTTGTATAATTTGACTATTGATTAAAAATTTCTTCATATTTATTCTGTCAAGTATTGGACTTAAAAGTAGCTGCACTATAGCCGTGGATGATGTGAGAAATAGTGTTAGACCAGAATAAAACGTTGAGCCACTCATCTTATAAACAAGAAGTGTAGATGCTATCGCATACAAGCTGTCTCCAAAGTTGGTTATGAGTCTACCTAATAATAAGATATAAAAATCTTTACTTCTTATAAATTTCTTTTTTTCTTTATCTTTTTTAAACATTTTAACATTCTCCTTTTATTTATCGTTCAGTTTTATTTTACAGTTTACTTATTTTTTTCCGGTAAGCATATTACTTACCGGCATTAACTAATCTAATTTATAAACTTCTACTTGAAGTGTTTCCTTATCTCCTTCTCCAGCGCCATATTTTTTTATGAGTTTATCTAAGTCTTCACTAAATTCTTTATACTTTTCTTTATTAATTTTAAAGCTAAAAATATTTTCGTTTGATTCCTTATTAAAAATATCGCTCTTAGGTATAAAAGCTTTAGCTACTGGTAGAAAATATTTTTGCGTTATTCCATTTATTAGCTCTGTATGAACAACCTCTACAATACCATTGTCTTCAAGCAGCCTTAAGTGATAATGAATTTTCGAGCGGCTAACTCCAAGGGCATCCGAAAGATCTTGCGCAGTCTTTGCTGTAGTTCCAAGCGTTGTAATTATTTTTAGTCTTATAGGATCACTTACTAAATTAATTTCTTCTAGTGTGTTTAATATATGAACTTCTTTCATTTTCTCACCTCACTTACCATCTTTAAATATATGATAACATAAAATAATTCAACTGTCAAGTATTTTTTAACGTTAAATTATATTTTGTTAAGTTTCTTTTATATTATATTGTTTATTTTGCTAAAACACAAAAAAGCTACTAAGTAACAATACTTAGTAGCATAATACAATCTATTCAAATAAACAATCTTCAATCAATTCTTTATTCTTTAACTTATCTATCCACTCTTTTGGTATAGAGTTAAGACCCTATATAGCTGATCTTAATTTTGACATAAATCCCCCTCCATAATCATAGTTATTTATATATGAAAAAGGACCAAGTAGTTGAAAATACTTAGTCCTAAAGTGGCGCATCATGAGGGAGTCGAACCCCCGACCTTCTGGTTCGTAGCCAGACACTCTATCCAGCTGAGCTAATGATGCATGTAAATAAAATTATTAAAATTTTACTAAATGGCGCGACTAGGAGGAGTCGAACCCCCGGCACACGGATTAGAAGTCCGTTGCTCTATCCAGCTGAGCTATAGTCGCATATTATTTTATTTAATTGTAATATCATAACTAAGGTGCCTGGTTTGTAGCCAGATGGTCTATAGAGTTATAATATTTATGTAAAAAAAGCAGCAAAAGAATATTAAGTTTTGCTGCTATGGCGCGACTAGGAGGAGTCGAACCCCCGGCACACGGATTAGAAGTCCGTTGCTCTATCCAGCTGAGCTATAGTCGCATGTAACGTATGGAGCGGGTGAAGGGAATCGGACCCTCGCAACCAGCTTGGAAGGCTGGGGCTCTACCACTGAGCTACACCCGCAAATTTTGCGGTATTAAAAAAGAATATGGAGCGGAAAACGAGATTCGAACTCGCGACCCTCGCCTTGGCAAGGCGATGCTCTACCACTGAGCCATTTCCGCATATGGTGGAAGAGAGTGGATTTGAACCACTGAAAGCTTAGCTAACGGATTTACAGTCCGCCCCCTTTAGCCACTTGGGTACTCTTCCATAAGGCTATATAATAAAAGATTTGGAGCCGGCAGGAGGACTTGAACCCCTAACCTACTGATTACAAGTCAGTTGCTCTACCAATTGAGCTACGCCGGCAACTTAGGCGATATCTGTCGCCAATCTTTTATGGCGACCCGGATGGGGCTCGAACCCACGACCTCTAGCGTGACAGGCTAGCATTCTAAACCAACTGAACTACCGGGCCAACATGGTGGACGATATAGGGCTCGAACCTATGACCCCCTGCTTGTAAGGCAGATGCTCTCCCAGCTGAGCTAATCGTCCATGCATAAAATTTTATTAAAAAATAAAAATGGTGACCCTACCGGGATTCGAACCCGGGTAACCGCCGTGAAAGGGCGGTGTCTTGAACCGCTTGACCATAGGGCCATATTATATGTATTTTTTATTTATATATTAAATTGTGTGCTTTCACGGCTCCGCCGTGGCCTGCTTCTGACATTTTCCTACGGAAAATGAAACGAGACTGGCATCTGACCTAGCTGACATTCGTAAGCTCGCTATGCTCGCTTCTCATGTGCTTAGGTCATTAAAACGGCATGTGTCTTGAACCGCTTGACCATAGGGCCATATTATATGTATTATAGCATATATTAATTTTAAGGCAACTAAATTATATAAATAATTATGGTTGCGGGAGCAGGATTTGAACCTGCGACCTTCGGGTTATGAGCCCGACGAGCTGCCAGCTGCTCCATCCCGCGATGTCTTTTCTTTTTTGGTGCCGAGGATCGGAATCGAACCGATACGACCTTTAAGGGTCGCAGGATTTTAAGTCCTGTGCGTCTGCCAGTTCCGCCACCCCGGCTTATCTGGCGCTTGTGGTAAGACTCGAACTTACAACCTACCGGTTAACAGCCGGTTGCTCTGCCATTGAGCTACACAAGCATTTTTAAGTGGCGGCTACCTATTATCCCAGGTCGTCTCCAACCAAGTACCTTCAGCGTTAAGAGCCTTAACTTCCGTGTTCGGTATGGTTACGGGTGTTTCCCTCTTGCTATTGCTGCCACATTTCTTAATAACCATAATTCTTTAAATAAGCGTCTTTGATCAAGTTTTCGACATATTAGTACAGTTAGGCTCAAAGTATTACTACTCTTACACTTACTGCCTATCTACCTTGTGGTCTTCAAGGTGTCTTACTTAAAGGAAATCTTATCTTAAGGGGGGCTTCGTGCTTAGATGCTTTCAGCTCTTATCCTTTCCAAACGTAGCTACTGAGCTATGCAACTGGCGTTACAACTCATAAACCATTGGTTTGTCCATCCCGGTCCTCTCGTACTAAGGACAGCTCCTTTCAAATTTCCTACGCCCACGACGGATAGGGACCGAACTGTCTCGCGACGTTCTGAACCCAGCTCGCGTGCCTCTTTAATGGGCGAACAGCCCAACCCTTGGGACCTACTTCAGCCCCAGGATGAGACGAGCCGACATCGAGGTGCCAAACCTCCCCGTCGATATGAACTCTTGGGGGAGATAAGCCTGTTATCCCCAGGGTAGCTTTTATCCGTTGAGCGATGGCCCTTCCACGTGGTACCACCGGATCACTAAGTCCTGATTTCTCATCTGCTCGATCTGTTTATCTCGCAGTTAAGCTCCCTTCTGCCTTTGTACTCTTTGCACGATTTCCGTCCGTGCTGAGGGAACCTTTGAACGCCTCCGTTACTGTTTGGGAGGCGACCGCCCCAGTCAAACTGCCCAACTGACAGTGTCCCTAAACCGGATTACGGCTCAAGGTTAGAATTCCAGCACTACAGGAGTGGTATCCCACTTTTCGGCTCCTCTGATACTGGCGTACCAGGATCTAAGCCTCCCACCTATTCTGTACATGTACTACCGAAATCCAATGTCAGCCTACAGTAAAGCTCCATGGGGTCTTTCCGTCCTGTCGCGGGTAAATGGCATCTTTACCATTACTTCAATTTCACCGGATCCTTTGTTGAGACAGTGCCCAAATCGTTACACCTTTCGTGCGGGTCGGAACTTACCCGACAAGGAATTTCGCTACCTTAGGACCGTTATAGTTACGGCCGCCGTTTACTGGGGCTTAAGTTCTATGCTTCGCTATTGCTAACATTTCCCCTTAACCTTCCAGCACCGGGCAGGTGTCAGCTCCTATACGTCGTCTTTCGACTTAGCAGAAACTTGTGTTTTTGGTAAACAGTCGCTTGGGCCTATTCACTGCGGCCAGATCGCTCTGGCTCCCCTTCTCGCTAACTTACGGGGTCATTTTGCCGAGTTCCTTAACAAAGGTTCTTCCGCGCGTCTTAGGATTCTCTCCTTTCCTACCTGTGTCGGTTTACGGTACGGGTATCATTTATCTATTTAGCGGCTTTTCTTGACAGTGTGAAATCGGCTACTTCTCTACTTGTTTTCGATCCTCATCATAAATTAGCTTAGCCTGGTTATTAGTCCTGGCATGCCTTTTTATTTGAGCGTACTCGTCCATCTGGTACGCTTAGCTTATCCTTCTGTGTCCCCGCTTCATTTATACGATATTTGATAGTACTAGAATTTTTACTAGTTGTCCATCGGCTACTCCTTTCGGCCTCGCCTTAGGTCCCGACTTACCCTGAGGGGACGAGCCTTGCTCAGGAACCCTTAGGTTTTCGACGGGAGTGATTCTCACACTCCTTCTCGCTACTTATGCCAGCATTCTCTCTTGTGTTTCGTCCACAGCGCCTTTCGATACTGCTTCAGCCTATTACACAATGCTCCTCTACCACTCTTACGAGTCCACAGCTTCGGTATCCGATTTAGCCCCGGAAATCTTCGGCGCAAGGTCACTCGACTAGTGAGCTATTACGCACTCTTTAAATGTATGGCTGCTTCTAAGCCAACATCCTAGTTGTTTGGGTAACTTCACATCCTTTACCACTTAATCGGTATTTGGGGACCTTAGCTGATGGTCTGGGCTCTTTCCCTTTTGACATAGAAGCTTATCCCACTATGTCTGACTCCTTAGGTTTGTTTTCTTGGCATTCGGAGTTTGATAGGTTTTGGTAATGTATAAACACCCCGCAACCAGTCAGTAGCTCTACCTCCATTAAACATCCTAAAGGCTAGCCCTAAAGCTATTTCGAGGAGAACCAGCTATCTCCAGGTTCGATTGGCTTTTCACCCCTATCCACAAGTCATCCGATGTGTTTTAAACCACACCCGGTTCGAGCCTCCATTAAATTTTACTTTAACTTCACTCTGCTCATGGATAGGTCACCTGGTTTCGGGTCTACTCCTGTAAACTATTTCGCCCTATTAAGACTTGATTTCTCTTCGGCTTCGAAGCTTAACTTCTTAACCTTGCTTACAAAAGTAACTCGCTGGCCCGTTCTACAAAAAGTACAAGATTGCACTTTTCACGTGCTTTCTTTGCTTGTAAACGCAGGGTTTCAGGTTCTATTTCACTCCCCTTTCGGGGTTCTTTTTACCTTTCCCTCACGGTACTGTTCTCTATCGGTCACCAAGTAGTATTTAGCCTTGGGAGGTGGTCCTCCCGTGTTCCCACCAGGTTTCTCGTGCCTTGTGGTACTCGTTAAGCTTATTGAAATTCTAATATCTTTTCCTACAAGTCTTTCACTTTCTTTGGATGATTTTTCCAAGATCATTCGGATATCTTTTTAGTATTTCTTTAAGCGGGCTCTTTCCATTTCGCTCGCCGCTACTTTGAAAATCGATGTTTCTTTCTTTTCCTCGGGGTACTTAGATGTTTCAGTTCTCCCGGTATTGCTTCTATATACTATTTTATTCATATATAGATACTTAAGGTTTGCTTAAGTGGGTTGCCCCATTCGGATATCTCCCTTTCGTTTCTTGTTTGCAGATCTAGGGAGCTTTTCGCAGCTTTCTACGTCCTTCTTCGCCTCTTGGTGCCAAGGCATTCGCCCTGCGCTCTTAGTAACTTGACCTATTTTTTATAAAATCCTTTAACGCTTATTGTTAAAATTTACTGTATTTATTTTCTTTATAAATGTCGTTTCGTTTTCATTTGATTATGGTTATTAAGTTTTATTTGGTTTTGGCTTTTCTTTTGAAATGCCATGGTGGAGATGAGGAGATTCGAACTCCTGACCCCCTGCTTGCAAGGCAGGTGCTCTCCCAACTGAGCTACACCCCCATGGATAAATAGATATTTTTCATATCTTCTTTTGTTTGGATATTTTATTTAAGCAAAGCCCAAAGTGAAAAGAACTAATGTTCTCCTTAGAAAGGAGGTGATCCAGCCGCACCTTCCGATACGGCTACCTTGTTACGACTTCACCCCAGTCATTGACCCTACCTTCGACTGCTGCCTCCTTACGGTTAGCTCACAGGCTTCGGGTATTGCCTACTCCCATGGTGTGACGGGCGGTGTGTACAAGACCCGGGAACGCATTCACCGCAGCATTCTGATCTGCGATTACTAGCAACTCCGGCTTCATGATCTCGAGTTGCAGAGATCAATCCGAACTGGGATCGGTTTTTTGAGGTTTGCTTGATATCGCTATTTCGCTTCTCTTTGTACCGACCATTGTAGCACGTGTGTAGCCCAGGACATAAAGGGCATGATGATTTGACGTCATCCCCACCTTCCTCCGATTTGTCATCGGCAGTCCATCTAGAGTCCTCAGCTTAAGTCTGTTAGTAACTAAATGTAAGGGTTGCGCTCGTTGCGGGACTTAACCCAACATCTCACGACACGAGCTGACGACAACCATGCACCACCTGTATCCAAGGTAGATAAATCTAGGGTTTTTATCTCTAAAAACTTTCCTTGGTATGTCAAGTCCTGGTAAGGTTCTTCGCGTAGCCTCGAATTAAACCACATGCTCCGCTGCTTGTGCGGGTCCCCGTCAATTCCTTTGAGTTTCATACTTGCGTACGTACTCCCCAGGCGGAGTGCTTAATGTGTTAACGTACGGCACCTACTCGTATGAGCAGACACCTAGCACTCATCGTTTACGGCGTGGACTACCAGGGTATCTAATCCTGTTTGCTCCCCACGCTTTCGTGCCTCAGCGTCAGTTCAAGTCCAGAAAGTCGCCTTCGCCACCGGTATTCCTCCTAATATCTACGCATTCCACCGCTACACTAGGAATTCCACTTTCCTCTCCTTGACTCAAGCATATCAGTTTCAGATGCAATCTATGGGTTGAGCCCTTAGTTTTCACATCTGACTTAATTTGCCGCCTACGCACTCTTTACGCCCAATAATTCCGGACAACGCTCGCCCCTTACGTATTACCGCGGCTGCTGGCACGTAATTAGCCGGGGCTTTCTTCTATGGTACCGTCATTATCTTCCCATAGGACAGAGCTTTACGACTCGAAAGCCTTCATCGCTCACGCGGCGTCGCTGCATCAGGGTTTCCCCCATTGTGCAATATTCCCCACTGCTGCCTCCCGTAGGAGTTTGGACCGTTTCTCAGTTCCAATGTGGCCGGTCATCCTCTTAGATCGGCTACCCATCGCTATCTTGGTGGGCCGTTACCCTCACCAACTAATTAATGGGACGCGAGCTCATCTTACACCGAAATTCTTTAATCTATAAACCATGCGGTGAATAGATATCATATGGTATTAATCCCGGTTTCCCGAGGCTATCCCTTTGTGTAAGGCAGATTGCTCACGCGTTACTCACCCGTCCGCCACTAATCCAGAGATTCTTCACTCCGAAGAGATCGGATTCTCTTTCATCGTTCGACTTGCATGTGTTAAGCACGCCGCCAGCGTTCGTCCTGAGCCAGGATCAAACTCTCGATTAAATGGTTTATTTAATCCCAAGTTAACCTTGGCTCTTAAATTCGAAATTATTTTTAATCAATAAAAAAATTGATTGGTTTAAATCGTTCTTTTCACTTTTATTCAGTTTTGCTTGCCTTCTGGAGTCTTTCCAGATGACTTATCCATTCTACCATTTATTTTTTACTTTGTCAAGGGTTTTTGCGAATATTTTTACACAATTTTTAAAATTTTTTTAAAATTGTGTAAATACGTTTCTGTTACCACTATCTATAGTATTGTTTAGTATAAGCTATTATTATCTTTTGCAATAAATTTTCAATTTTTATTTATAAATCTAAAAAAACGCCCTCACTGGCTTACTCGTCAATGAGGGTTCATCTATTATTTATTCATCTATTTATTCATCATATCTCTTTGTTCTTTCATCTTCTCTAAGTACTCTTTGGTGCTCGGAGTATAGTCTTCTTTCTTCATCTGCTTTTCAAGTATAGCAATGGCGCTGTCTAGATTGCCGCTATTGTAGTTTGATATCGCAAGCTGATCCATGTACTGAGCGCTTTGTCTGTCTTTGCTCGCCTCTATCGCATAGTCAAGTGCTTCTTTGAAATTGCCCGTCATAGTCATTACAACACTTAAGTAGTAAAACACTCTGTCGTCCTTAGCATTATCAATGTTTTCTATCAATATATCATATGCTTCTCTAAATTTTTTCACGCCTATAAAGTACTCTGCTAGTTCTATTTTATACTCTTCATAGTCAAGACTCAAAATGCCCTCTACTTCTTCTTTTTTCTCAAGCTCGTTCTCAAGCTTCAGATATTTTTCAAAGTATGCCTTGCTTCTGATATAATCTTTTTTAAATCTATAGTAATAGCCTAGCTTGTATAAAGCGTATTTTGCTTCTTTATTATTAAGATATATCTTTTCAAAAATTTCTATAGCTTCGTCAATGGCCTTGTCTTTGTATTTTTCTTCAAGTAGTGAGACATATAAATATACATAATTTATATCGTCATAATTTTCTTTAAGATAATGGGCATAAATAAGTCTTATCTCTATGTCTGTATCTTCATTTAAGGCTTCATGTAATAAAAATTTGTCAAAGTCCTTCACATTTTTGATTACATCTTCATAAACAGCTTTGTGCTTAAAACTATTATCAAGTGCCAAAACTATGGGCATGGCTTTTAAAAATAATTTTGCGTCTATGTCTTCTTTATTCTCTTTTACAATATTTCTCATGTCCTTGATAAGCACTGGATAATCAACATTTTTCTTAAACGCGCCTCTTTCGTCTTTTAAGTCTATGAAAAATATTTCGCTTAATAAATATTTAAAGCTATCTATATTCATTAGTTCATTCTCCTTCTGAATGCTCTCATCCTCATGGATGAATTGTCAAGTAATTTGAATAGGTGACCTCTATATATGAAGATGATTGGCAATATAATGTAGCTCACTAGATATCTCAATGTAATTGTATCTGCATATATATCACTATTAAGTGCAAGCATCAATAGTATTGCCGCTAATAACCATTGAAGAAAGTTCTTTGCAAAAAATTTCGCTCCATAAGTAAAGATGGCAAAGCTATTGTTCCCTGTTTGATAAAGCGTTTCAAACGATGCATTAAAAATGAAAACAACGATTAAATTCACTATCATTTTTTGAATTAATAAAGTATGGTCTATTTGGTACGGATCGTAAAATGAGCCTGTTTTAAAAATCATATCTAAGGCTAAGCCAAACAAATATGTTATAAAAACGTAGTTAATTAACTTTGTTAGGTAGTATTTATATCCATAAAAAATACTATTTAAACTTATTTTTTCGCCTTCCACTATTCTTGACAAAAGACTCGCAATAAATGAAAATTTCAAGAGCATAAGTACATACATAAATAAACTTATAAGCATAATGGTAAAACCGCCGCCAAAAGCCATAGCAAGTGCCATGCTTATTATATTTGTCACATAATCAAAGGCAAATAGTCCAAGCATTGTTATGATTAAAACTAAAAAATTATCTTTAATTGTTACAAATAGCCTTTTAAACGCTTCTGTGTTTGTATAAATTATATCTTTGAACATAATCATCACTGATCCTTTCTACGTCCTCGTCAACAAGGTAGGCCGCTCCATCCATAAGTATGATAGCGACTTTATTGACAATATCTTTATTCTTCTCTTCTATATATTGCCATAAATAAGTTTTTCTAAACTCTTCATCTCTTAAAAGGCTATGAAGCTTGTCGCCTCTAAGCTTTGTAAATGGCATAAAATCTAGCGGTGCCTGTGATTTAACGTTTGCTGCATAATCAAGGCTTAAAGCCTCAATTAGTTTATCTGAAAGAATGTCTTTTGCTTTTAAAAATTCATAGACTAGTCTATATAAATTTTCTTTTTTAATAGTTTTATCCACGCCATATTTTTCATCTATAAAATTTGCTAGATCTTCAAACATTGCAAATGGGCTTGTATACTTTGATTCAAGTATGTCAAACGTCCTTTTAAAGCTTCCTTCGTTATAAATTTTGTCAACTACATAATCAATTTTCTTTAGCTCAATTATTTCATCTGTCGATAAAAATTCATTCTTCAAAACTTCATAAGGCGCATAATCAGTATACTTGTAGTCAAAAATCAACTCTTGCGAGCGAACTAAAGAGCCTTTAAGCATTTTCAAAAAGCCTAGCTGAATTTTTTCTATCTTAAAATCATAAAGATAATTAAAAGACTCTTTAAAGCTTTCAAAATCCTCGTAAGGAAGTCCAGCTATAAGATCTATATGCTGATGTATAGTACCTAAATCCTTAATCTTTTGTGAATGCTCTTTTATCTTTTCAAGGTCATTGTGCCTTTGAATCGCTTTAAGGGTTTTCGGGTTTATCGACTGAAGGCCAATCTCAAACTGAATCATATCCTTAGGAAGTTTCTTTAAAGTCTCGTAAAATCTATCACTCATCCTATCGAGAGTGATTTCAAAATGAAATTTTGTATTGGTTTTATTATTTTCTAAAATGTGTTCGATTATATTTATGGCAAAGTCTTCGTTTGAGTTAAAGGTTCTGTCTATAAACTTAACTATGGACGGCTTCATAGCTATTAGCCTATCTAAATCCATCTTCACTAAATCTATAGGCTTATATCTAAGACCTTTTATTGCTGAAGATAAACAAAAAGAACACCTATATGGACAGCCTCTTTGTGCTTCATAATAGAGTGTTCTATGCTCCAAAGCCTCTTCATCTTCATAAGGAAAGCTTAAATCCTTCATGTCGATAAGGGGTGCTTCTTCAGTTTTAATGTATCTATTATCATTAATATAGGCTAGATTGTGAACTTCATCAATGCTTAGCTCGCCTTGCTTATAAAGAATAAATTCTTTCATAGCTCTCTCGCCCTCGCCATAAATTATGTAGTCACAGTCTGGATTTGTTCTAAGAAAGCTTTCTTTTTCAAAGCTTACCTCAGGTCCGCCTAGGACTATAGTGTAGCTTGGCTTAATCTTTTTAAGTGAATTAATTACTTTTCTTATATGATCAATGTTCCAGATGTATGACGAAAACATAAGTACATCAGCGTCTTTCTTATGAAGCTCATAGACAATCTTCTCCAAAGGCTCGTTTATGGTAAATTCCTCAAATGAAGAATCCACCATATCTTTAAGCTCATTGTTTAAATATCTTATAGCAATATTTGTATGTGAAAACTTTGCGTTAATACCTACAAATACGACTTTCATTACATTCTATCTGGAGTTTGTACTCCTATTAAGTTCATGCCTACTTTAATTGCTTTTTGAACTATGTCAACTATAGCAAGTCTTGAATTTGTAAGCTTTTCGTCATCTGTAATTATTTGATTTGCTGCGTAATACTTGTTAAATGCTTTTGCTATGTCGATGATGTTTCTTGTGATATAGAATGCTTCGTATTTTTCCATAGCTAAAACTATAGTTCTTGGTAAATCGTAAACATATTTTAAAATTTCGTATGCTTCATCTTTAACTAGATTAAAATCAACTTTAGCTGGATCGAATCCGCCGTTCTTTTCGATTAATGATTTGCATCTAGCATAAGTGTATTGAGCGTAAGGACCTGTTTCTCCCTCGAATGAAAGTGTTTTATCCCAATCAAATACATAATCTTTAATTCTTTGGTTAAATAGCTCTTGGAAAACTATTGCTCCAGTACCAACCATCTTAGCAACTTCTTCTTTATTTTCAAGATTTGGATTTCTCTTTTCAATAATTTCTCTAGTTTTTTCTATTGCCTTGTTTAAAACGTCTTCAAGTTTTAATACTCTTCCTTGTCTAGTTGATAAAGCGCCGTCCTTTAATGAGATTAAGCCAAAGTTAACGTGTATACAATCATCTGCCCACTCGTCTCCCATAAGCTTAAGAACTTGCTTCCATTGTTGGAAGTGAAGATTTTGTTCGCTGGCAACTACGTAGATGTTTTTGTAGAAATCATAAGTTTTCTTTCTGTATCTTGCTGCAGCTATGTCTCTTGTCGCATAAGTTGTTGTTCCGTTGGACTTAACTATGATTAGTGGAGTTAGTCCATAAGGTTTTAAGTCAACAATGTATGCGCCGTCGTCCATCTTGCCTATGTTCTTTTCTTTTATCTCTTCGATAACTGCTGGCATCTTGTCTGAGTAGAATGCCTCTCCCTTGTATGAGTCATATTTTATTCCAAGCATATCATATACTTTTTCGAACTCAACTATAGAAAGTTTCTTCATCCAAGTCCATATTTCAGTTGCTTCTTCATCGCCTTGTTCAAGCTTTTTAAACCAGTCTCTAGCTGTGTCTCTTGCAGCTGGATCAAGCTCTTGAAGCTTATTGTATCTTACATATAAATCAAGAAGTTCATCAATAGGATTCTTTTCGATAGCTTCTCTGTCGCCCCATAATTTATAAGCTGCTATAAGCATACCAAATTGAGTACCATAGTCACCTAAGTGGTTGATGGCGATTGTGTTATAGCCAAGGTGCTTGAATATATGATAAAGAGCGTTACCAATAACTGTAGATCTTATGTGACCTATGTGCATTGGTTTTGCAATGTTAGGTGACGAGAACTCAACGATAACGTTTTTGCCCTTACCCATGTCTGATGAACCGTACATATCGCCTTTTTCTTCTATCTCTTTATAAACTGTTTCTAGAAGTTTTTCTTTACAGATAAAGAAATTTACATAAGGTCCTGCATTTTCTACTTTGTCAAAATATTCATTGTGTGATAGTTTTTCTTTAATCTCTTCAGCGATTAAATTAGGTGCCTTCTTATATGTTTTTGCTAGTCTAAATACTGGGAAGGCGTAATCGCCCATATCTAACGATGGCGGTGTTTCAATTAGGTTTTCTATCTCTTCTTTAGATAGTCCCTCAATTACTGTGCTTAACGCATCTCTTACTTTTTCCTTAAAATTTATCATAATTACCTCCTATTTAATAACAGCTACGGTAGCTCCCGAACCGCCTTCCGTATAATCTGCTTCTCTATATTCTATAACATGTTTGCTATTTTGTAAATACTTTCTTATTGCATCTCTAAGTGTGCCTGTACCTTTTCCGTGAATTATTCTAACTTCCTTAAGCCTTGCAAGGTAGGCATCATCAAGATATTTGTCTAGTAAAATTATCGCTTCATCAACTGTTCTTCCAATTAAATTTATTTCTGAACTTATATTTTTTGACTTAGCTTTGTTAATGGACCTAGTTTTTTTCTCAGCCTTTACTTCTTCTTTCGATTCACTTCGTTCTATGTCGTTAATATTACTTCTAACACTCATAATTCCTACTTGAATATTTAAGTCACCCTTCTCATCAGGAAGCGTTTCTACTTCGCCAAATTTGTCTATGCTAATGATTCTGACGCTTTCGCCGAGCTTAATATCCTTTGGAATTTCTTTTGTACGCTTTTTATTATCTTTTATCTTTAATCTGTTTTCATCTTCAAGGTCTCTTAGATAGTCCTTCGCCTCTTGAAGCCTTCGTCTGTCCTCTTTTTTCGATAAAGATGATATATCTTTTAGTTCATCAATAATGAAAGCGCTCTCGCTTTTTGCCTTCTTAACTATCTCTCTTGCTTCTTCCTTCGCCTTGTTTATGATGGCTTCTTGTCTTTCTTCAAGTTTTTTATTTTTATTCTCAAGCTTTTCCCTAAGCTTTTCTATCTCTTCATTCTCTTCATTTATTTTAATTCTTTTGTTTTCAATCTCAGTTCTATCTTCTTCGATAGCCTTAAGAACATCTTCAAAGCGAGTATCATTCTCATTAAGAAGCTCTTTTGCACTATCAATAATCTTTTGATCTAATCCAAGCCTTTTTGATATTTCAAAAGCGTTTGACTTACCCGGTATGCCTATGATGAGCCTATATGTTGGCGAAAGGGTATCAACATTAAACTCCATCGACGCGTTTTTCACTCCTTCGCTCGTAAGTGCATAAAATTTGATTTGCGAGTAATGTGTCGTCGCCATGGTCCTGATTCTTCTCTCTCTAAAGAGCTTTAATATGGATATGGCAAGGGCCGCTCCCTCAGTTGGGTCTGTGCCTGCACCTAGTTCGTCAAATAAAACTAAATCATTATACTCAGCATTTTCAACTATATGAACAATATTTTTCATATGCGAAGAAAATGTTGATAGTGACTGCTCTATAGATTGTTCATCGCCTATATCAGCAAAGACTCTATCAAAGACCGCTACCGATGAATTATTATCGCATGGTATGTTTAATCCAGACTTTGCCATCAGCGTAATAAGTCCAACTGTCTTTAAGCTAACTGTCTTGCCGCCTGTGTTTGGTCCTGTGATTATAAGTGATGTATACTCATCTCCTAGTTCAACTGTTGTTGGTACTACCTTATCTCTCGGTATCAATGGGTGCCTTGCATTTTTTAGATTGACATAGCCTTTATCGTTAAGTATCGGTTCTGTCGCCCTCATCTCTCTAGCAAGCCTTGCTCTTGCGAATATAAATGAAATGCTTTTTAAAGCTTCTTCATTCGTTTCAAGATAGGCCTTGTACTCAGAGACCTCGCTTGATAGCTCATAAAGTATCCTTTCTATCTCTTTTTTCTCTTCGTTTTCAAGCTCTCTTAGCTCGTTATTTAGTTTAACGACTGCCATCGGCTCGATAAAAACTGTTGATCCCTTTTGAGATATGTCGTGAATCATACCCTCAACGCTTGATCGGTACTCATTTTTAACAGGAATTACATACCTTCCTTCACGCATAGTAACTATGGCATCTTGTAAATATTTTTTTGTTTTATCACTAGTTATATATGAGTTTAATTTATCTTCTATCGCTTGATTCTTAAGTTTTTTGCTACGCCTTATGCTTCTTAAAGTGCTCGAAGCGCTGTCCGCAACTTCATCTCTTGATACTATGGTCATGCTAAGCTTTTTCTTAAGATCATCAAGTGAAGCTAGACTATCATAAAGATTTCTTAAGTGATTTAAATTTAAATTTTCATCTTCTATACATGTTTTTAAATATCTCTTAATTGAGCTTACTAAGAAGATGTTTTGCATTATATCGTATAAATCTTCTATAAATAACATGGATCCAAGACTTGCCTTTGAGACAAGATGCTTTATATGTGATGCAGCCGAGTAATCTATGTCTCCGTACCTCACTAAAACCCTGTAGGCTTCTGATGTTTCCTCTTGCATGCTCCTTATCTCATCTATGTCATTTGACGGCTCAAGATTTTCTACCAAGTCTCTTGCAAGCTCCCCTTGAGTCAAGTCTAGTAGCATTTCTATTATTTTGTCATATTCTAAAACTTTGAGTGCTTTGTCCATTTATTCACCTATAAAACTTTTTTGTAGTAATGCGCTCTAGTAAAACTTTCTATCGCGTCTATTCCATCTCCATTATTAATTCTATCAATATATTCATTAATTTTTTTCTTATCATTTTCATTGTCAAGGTCTATGATAATGCTTGTTGACCCTAATTTTTTAGCATCGTCCATCTTGTCTAGCATAAAAATTTTTTGCGAGTTATAAATCTTTGTGTAATTATTTTTACGAGTAAAGATAAAACGCTCTTTATCCTCATAAACTAGTTCATTTACCTTGTTTATAGGACAAGTCTCGCATCTTTGATTGCAATCAGTCCTAATATTTGCTAGTGGACAAGCCTTGCTCATCATCACGACCGGATATCCGTAAGTAAATAGCCTTGTTTCAAGACCATAGTTCATGATTTTTTCCATCTGTGCTAAGCTCATCTCAAGTGAGTATGTAAAGCCCGAGAAATGGCTTTCACTCATGTATTTAGCGGCTTCTGAATTAAAAATATTCATCATATATGAAGCATAAATTTTTTTATTAAAGTCTTTTAACTTTTGATATGCACCTAGCTCACTTATTTCGATTGAGTCAATATTTTTACCATACTCATTAATTAAATCATAGTACTCGTCTAGGTCTTCGTCGCTCGCTGCGTTTGATGTATAAACTTCTTTATTGATATTTATTTTACTTAAAAATTTAATATTATCTTTATTTAGATATAAGCTAATCGTATCAGCCTTGTTTATATCAATTCCATTAAGGTCTTTATAAGATGAGGCTCTAAGAATAATTTTTTGCTTATTATTCTTTTTATTATCATAAGGAGCCAAGATATCTTTTTTCTTGGTATTAATGTTAACGCCCTTAAAATCTTTTTTAAGAAGCTCGTCTATAAGCTCTCTTCTTAAGGATTTAAGCTCTTTAACCGGTATAAAGGCATCTTCATCTACATCTAATCTCACTTCTCTAACATTAAAAAATTCTTTTCCAGTCTTAATGATTGGATCAATAATTTTTTCTCTATCAATTGAAGCTGTCTTTGCTTTTTGAACTATGTATTCAGACTCTTTAATATATTCTTCATCCATATAATTAAGGGTTAAAATTATTTTTTCACCAATTTTTGCTTTTAAATCGAAACTTATATCTTTTTTTGTAAATGAAAAATCTTCTAGCTCAAAACCGCCTTCAAAGTGCTTTTTCTCTTTGACCAGCATTTTGTTCATGCCATCTTTTAATATATGACCCTTTGTAAAGCCTCTATTAAAGACTTCGTCAGGTCTATGAGTATTTTCTACGCCTAAAATTTTATCCTTGTATAGCTTAGTTATAAGATAAACATAAGACGGATTTTTCATGCGGCCCTCTATCTTTAAGCTATCAACACGGCCCACAAGTTTATCGATTGAATCTAAAGTGTTTAAATCGTACTCAGATATAGCATAAATTTTTTCTCTTAATAATTTTCCTTCGCTATAAACATCATACATCTTACGGCATGGCTGTGCGCATGTGCCGCGGTTACCAGACCTTTCGCCTATGAGTGAGCTCATTAGACATTGACCCGAAACTGCGTAACAAAGTGCTCCATGAACAAAGGCTTCGAGCTCTATATCTTTTTCAGATGCTTTTTCTAAAAATCTATAGTCCTTTTCACGCGCTATAACCGCTCTTTGAAATCCATTCTCAATAGCCCAGTCAAGGCTCGATAGATTCGCTATATTTAGCTGTGTTGACGCATGCACCTCGACATCTGGCAAATATTTTTTCACAAGCGATATTAAACCAAGATCAGTAATGATAAAGGCATCGACACCCATGTTTCTATACTCTTCTATCAAAAAAAGTGCGTCGACTACTTCTTTATCATCTAAAATAATGTTTACTGTCATGCAAAGTTTGATATCATAAAGCTTTGCTAGCTCTATCATAGATTTTATTTCTTCATCTGTAATGCCCTTTGCAAAGCGCCTTGCGTTAAATTTTTCACTTCCAAAATAAACCTCATCAGCACCTGCTTTAAGCGCTGCAATGAACGCTTCGTAGGTGCCGACAGGGCTTAGTACTTTTGTCTTTTTATTTAACATTATTATTGTTATTGTTTTTCTTGTTATTATTTTTTATTGTTTTTGAGTCACTGTCTTGACTTGTTCCTTCTTTGATGCGGCTAAGCTGTTGATAAAGATCTTCTGTATTTAGCTTAGTCTTAACAAGTTCGTCCGCCTTGTTATTAAGCTCTTCTTGAAGCTTTTCTATCTTTTTAAGAGCTTCTTGATAAGCTTCATTAAGGTCCATGTATTCCGCCGACTTATTTATAGGAGTGTTTTCATACTCGCTAAGCTTTTTTTGTGCTTTAAATAATTCATCTGTAACATTGACAGTCGCAAGGGTTGTTGCCATAAGCGAGTCAAGCCTTGGATTATTAGCTAAAAGATCCTTTATTAACTTATTAACATAGTATGCGATGTCTGAAACATACTTTTCATCATACTCCGAACGAATATTAAAATCTCTGCCGTTTATATGAACGGTTACTCTCTCTGGCATTTCCTACCTCCTTACTTTCTTAAGATGGCAGCGAATTTTTCTTCAAGTGAAGCCAAAATTTCGCTCTCAACCTTTTGTATATCTTTATCTTTAAGAGTTTTTTCGCCTTGATACTTAATCTTGAAAGCTAATGATTTTTTGTCAGCTCCAAGCTTATCTGATTTGTAAATATCAAATATTTGTACGTCTTTAACAATTTCAAAGCCATGTGATAAAATTTCATTCTTAACGTCTCCAAATGGCACTTTATCATCTAAAACTATGGCGTAATCCCTCTTAACTGCTGGGAATTTATTTATCTTAACATATTTTCTCTCTAGATTAACTAGTGGATATATCTTTTCTAAATCAAGCTCCATTACATAAACATCTGTTTTTATGGAGAAATTATCGCAAACAGCGTAATCAATTTGACCAAGGCTTGCAAATTTCTCGCCACCGATGTAAAAATCAGCGCTTCTACCCTTGTGGAATATGCTTGTTTCTGTGCTTCTCTTTACTTCATATCCTTCTATAGCAAGTCCTTCTAGTATTTTTACTAAGATATCCTTAATCATATAGAAGTCACCATATCCGTAGAAACCTACGGACATAGTCTTGTTTTCAATATATTTACTTCCTTCTTTTTCAAATGTATTTCCAAATTCAAAGAAAGCACCTTTTTCGTTCATGTTGTTGATATTTAGCGATAAAACTTTAAGCATATTAGCAATAAGTGTTGTTCTCATCGCTCTAAAGTCTTCTCCAAGTGGATTGATTAATTCAATATATTTTCTAAATTCATGATTTTCTTTTAAATTAAGTGCATCATAATTCTTTGGACTGATGAATGAATAAGTTAGTATCTCATCCATGCCTTGTCCTATAAGCAATGTCTTGATGTGCTTATCGATTTGTCTCTTGTAATCAAGCATACCAACTGATGTTTCAGACTTGATAGGTTTTGCTTCGATATTGTGGAAACCATAGATACGGCCAACTTCTTCAGCTATATCTTCTTCAATTGCAAGGTCAGTTCTGTAATATGGTGACTTTGAAATTAAAAGGCCGTCTTCATATTTTGTTTCAATGCCAAGTCTTGATAAATTATCAAGCATTGTCTCAACACTTAAATCGCTACCAAGTAAATTATTGATTCTAGCTGGATCAGACTTAATCACTTCGTCTTTTTCTTCGTAGTTAACAATATCATAGTAGCCATCAACCACAGTACCTACGCCTAATAGCTCAATTAGATAAGCAGCTCTATCAACTGCCTTTTTCGACATTAAAGGAGAAATGCCTTTTTCAAATCTATTCGAAGCTTCTGTTCTAAGGCCAAGTCTCTTTGATGTGTATCTGATTTGAGATCTATTAAAACTAGCTCCTTCAAGCATGATAGTTTCAGTAGCATCTGTAATGGAAGAGTCAAGTCCGCCCATGATGCCTCCTAGAGCAAGATTTTCACTTCCATCTGTTATAACGATATCTTCAGGCTTTAAATCTCTTTCGATTTCATCAAGTGTAGTGAATTTTTCTTCTTTAGCATTTTTTATATGAATTTCTTTTGTTTTAATAGTATTTACATCAAAAGCGTGAAGCGGCTCGCCAAGTTCAAGCATAACATAATTTGTAATGTCGACTATATTGTTAATAGGTCTAACACCCGACTCCATAAGTCTTTGTTGTATCCAAAGTGGAGAAAGAGCTATCTTTACATCTTTTACGACTCTTGCATAATATCTTAAACAGTCTTTTGTATCGATAGATATATTTTTAATATATTTTTTAATTTCATCAGAGTCTTTTGCTTCTTTATACTCAGGTTCTTTTAAATCTTTATTAAATGTTGCCTTCGCTTCTCTTGCCATGCCTAAAACGCTTAAGCAGTCAGGTCTGTTTGGTGTAATCTCAATATCTAAAACCTTTTCTTCTAAATTAAGTATTTCTCTTATATCCTTGCCTATAGGAGTATCTTCATCAAGAATTAAAACTCCTTCAGCTACTTTTTTGTTGATTACGTTTGTATCGTATCCAAGCTCAGCTAACGAGCAGAACATACCATAAGAAACCACTCCTCTAAAGTCATGCTCCTCAATCTTGTTTCCGCCAGCAATTATTGCTCCAACTGTAGCAAGTGGCACTATGTCGCCTTCTTTAACATTTGGTGCAGCAGTTACTATAACAATCTCGCTCTTGCCATCATCAACATAGCAAACTCTTAATTTATCAGCATCTGGATGCTTTTCTATGCGCTTAATCTTAACAGTTATAACACCTTCAAGGCCCTTAAATGAGTCAACGATGCCATCTACGTGAGAACCTGTTAAAGTGATGTCTTCAGCTAGTTTTTTATTGTCGCAATCAATATTTACATAATCTTTTAGCCATCTAATTGGTAATAACATATCGTCCTCCTAAAACTCATCTAAAAATCTTTGATCGTTTTCATAAAGCAATCTTATATCATTGATGCCATACGAAACCATAGTGATTCTGTCAACTCCGAAACCAAAGGCAAAGCCAGAGTATTTCTTTGGATCTATGCCGCAGTTTCTAAGCACATTTGGGTGTACCATGCCGCAGCCTAGTAATTCCATGGACCAGCCAGTTCCTCCGCAAAATTCACAGCCTTCTCCTGCACACTTGTGACAAGTAACGTCAACCTCCATGCTTGGCTCTGTGAATGGGAAGTGATGCGGTCTATATCTAGTTTGTATCTTTTCACCTAAAAGTTCTCTAACAAATTGATCTATAGTAAATTTTAAATTCGCTAAAGAAATATTTTCGCCTACTACAAGTCCTTCCATTTGATAAAACATTGGTGAGTGAGTGTTATCAACGTCATCAAACCTAAATGTTCTTCCGCAAGAAACCATCTTTAGCGGTGCTCCATACTTTTTCATCGCTCTAATTTGTACTGGCGATGTTTGTGTTCTAAGCAAATTTTCTTTATCAATATAAAAAGTATCAGACATATCTCTTGATGGGTGATCTTGTGGTGCGTTAAGTAGATCAAAGTTATTTTCAACAGTTTCAATCTCAGGTCCTTCTATAACCTTAAAGCCCATCCTCATAAATAAATCTTCAAGTTTTTCCTTAACCTTGATTAGCGGATGCTCATGGCCTAGTGAAACTAAATCCTTATCAATACTTATGTCCAAAGTCTCTTCATCTAATCTTTTTTCTCTTTCAAGAGCATTTAAGTCGTCAAATTTATTCTTTAGAAGAGCTTCAATGTCTTCTCTTACTTCGTTAGCAAGTTGGCCCATAACAGGTCTTTCTTCAGCTGATAGAGAGCCCATCATCTTAAGTATGGCTGTTAAATCACCTTTCTTGCCTAAAAATTTAACTCTTAAATCTTCTAAACTCTTTAAATCCTCAGCTTTTTCAATCAAAGCTTTGGCTTCGTCTTTAATTTTTAATAGTTCTTCTTTCATATGCTTCCTCCGATACTTATATTATACCACATATTGCTACTATTGCATTAAATATCTTTCATATATGATAATTGAGCTTGCTACAGCTAAATTAAGTGATTCAAGCTTGCCAGTGTTAGCAATAGTGATGGTCTCGTCGCTCATCTTAAACGCTTCTTCTGTTAAGCCATTGCCCTCATTACCCATGAGTATAAAAGCCTTTTCGTCAGTATAGCTTATGGCCTTGCCTCTTGGCGATGTTGAGTAAACTTTGTAGCCATGCTCTTTGAATGTATTTATTATATTTAAATCTTCATAGTGAACATCAACTAAAAATATGGCTCCCATGGATGCGCGTAAAACTTTTTCGTTATACACATCGCAGGAATTTTTTGATAATATTAATGTTTTCACATCAAATGATGCCGCACTTCTAATTATTGTCCCTAAATTGCCCGGATCCTGAATATCTTCTAAGTATAAAACTGTTTTTTCATCAAAATCATAAGCTTCATCTAATTTTTCTCTGCAAATTGCGATTATGCCTTGAGATGTAACTGTATCTTGTATATTTTTAAATAAATTATTCTCGATTTTAACAATTTCATAAGACTTATCAGATATGATTTCATCATCAAAGTCTTCATTAATAACTATGTACACTATAGACGCAGAGCGTTCTATAGCCTCATAAACCAATCTTTTTCCTTCAAGAATAAACATAGAATTTTTCTTTCTATATTTGGGCTTCTTTAAGGAATTGATTAATTTATAAATTTTGTTGTCCTTGGATGTGATCAGACTATTGCTCATTTTGAGAGTCCTTTTCCAAGGCACTTATATCGTCAACTTGACCAAGAAGAACTAAAACATCTCCTTGTTCAAGACCCTTATCTGGTTTTGGTGACACATCGATATTGTCATCGTTCTTAATAGCAATGACGTTGACGCCATAAATATTTCTAAGCTTAAGGTCAAGTAGGGACTTACCTATCCATGACTTAAGTATCTTAACTTCAGCGATTGAGTACTCACTAGAAAGTTCGATGTAATCAATAATGTTTTTGAATGTCAAGTTATGTGCAAGCCTTGTACCCATGTCTCTTTCTGGGAATATAATCTTGTTTGCACCTATCTTTGATAATACTTTACCATGTGACTCGCTAGTAGCTTTAGCAATTATAGTCTTGATACCAAGCTCTTTGCAAGTAAGCGTAGCGATGATGCTCGCTTCAAGGTCAGAGCCTATGCTTATGATAGCAACATCAAAATTTGATAAACCTATCTCTTTAAGTGCCATCTCATTTTTTGCGTCAGCTTCAACAGCATGAGTAACATAGTCAGCCACTTCACTTACTAAAGCCGGGTCATAGTCTATCGCTAAGACCTCGTGACCTATCCTCGAAAGCTCCTTCGAAAGAGCCATACCAAATCTTCCAAGTCCAATTATTACAAATGATTTCATATATCCTCCTATCCAACCATTAGGTTGCCTGGTGCGTTTCTAAAGTCTCTCTTTTTGTTTCTCTTGGCAAAAGCGTATGCCATAGTAAGCGGTCCAACCCTACCTATATACATAGTTAGAGTGATTACAAGCCTTCCTAGAGTGCTAAGTTTATCAGTTATGCCTGCGCTTAAGCCAACTGTGCCAAAGGCCGATGTTGACTCAAAAAGTAGGTTGATAAACTTTAAAGAGCTATCGGTAATTGTTAGTATGATAGCTGTTGAAAAAACTATAGCTAAGCCAATTAAAAATATTGATACAGCTCTCTTAATCGTTTCGAATGGTAACCTTCTATTCAAGCAGTTAACATCTTCCTCTCCCTTTACTACAGATATAGTCGTAAGGAGTAGACAGGCAAATGTTGTTGTCTTAATACCACCTGCTGTTGATCCAGGTGATCCGCCTATAAACATAAGCATTATAGTTGAGAATATGGTTGTTTCTCTAATCTTAGACATATCTACAGAATAAAATCCTGCTGTTCTTGGCGAAACGCTTTGGAAAAATGAGTTTGCAAGTCTTGATGGAAAGTTCATAGAACCCAAAGTGCCAGGATTTGAGCTTTCAAATAATAAAAAGCTAAGTGTACCTATGATTAAAAGCGATCCAGTCATGATAAGCACTACCTTCGAATGAAGCGTTAACTTTCTTAGCTTATCTTTTGCTAATAAATCCGCATAAACAGTAAAGCCTAAGCCTCCTAATATAATTAGTAGCGATAGTATAAGCAAAACATAATAATCATTTTGAAATATAATTAAAGAATCGCCAAATATATCGAAGCCAGCATTACAATAGGCACTTATCGCATGAAATATGCTAAAGGCTAAGCCCTTTTCAAAGCCAAACATAGGAACAAAGCGAAGGGCTAATAGTAATGATCCCATCATCTCAAGAAAGAAAGTGTAGCCGATAACCTTTTTGGTTAGCTTAACTATACCTTGTATTGATTCAGTATTTAATTGCTCCTTAATCATAAGCCTTTCTTTGAAAGATATCTTCTTGCCCATAATGATATAGCCAACAGTAGCTAAAGTCATTATACCAAGTCCACCAAATTGTATCAAAGTGATGATGATGACTTGACCAAAAGGCGTGAAGTCCCTAGCAGTATTAAGAACTGTTAAGCCAGTTACGCACACAGCCGATGCTGATGTGAATAAACTGTTTACATAGCCAATAGAGCTGCCGCTTGATGAAGCTATAGGTAGATTTAAAAGTATACTACCTATAAGTATTAAGGATAGAAAACCTAGCGCCAAAACTTGTGGCGGGTTCAATTTGTCTTTAAATAATTTTTTTCTTATTTCCATAAGTATATTTTACTACAAATCAAGAATTTTTGCCATATAGAAAAGAAAAAGTTCCCAAAATTGAGAACTTTAAGCATTCTTTGCCATATCAACTAAATTCTTAAAGCTTTCTTTATCATGAATAGCCATTTCGGAAAGCATTTTTCTGTTTATGTCAATATTTAATTTCTTTAAACCACCGATAAATTTGCTATAGCTCATATCGTTTACTCTGCATTCAGCGTTAATTCTAGCTATCCAAAGTTTTCTGAAGTCTCTCTTTCTGTTCTTTCTACCAATATATGCGTAGCTAAGTGACTTCATAACTGCTTCGTTAGCAGTTCTAAATAGCTTGCTCTTTGCGCCAAAATATCCTTTAGCTTGTTTTAAAACTTTTTTATGATTCTTTTTAGCATTTACTGCTCTTTTAACTCTAGCCATATTTATCCTCCTACTACATTACCATAGAGTCGATTCTCTTTTGATCGCCCTTTGATACTAATGATCCTTTTCTTAAATTTCTTACTCTCTTAGCAGATTTCTTTCCTGTTAAGTGACCCTTGTATGCTTTAAATCTTTTTAATTTACCAGAAGCAGTTCTTTTAAATCTCTTAGCAGACGCTCTGTGTGTTTTCATCTTTGCCATTTGTATTCCTCCTAATTTTTATTATTTTGAATAACAGTCATAGACATGTTTCTTCCTTCTAACTTTGGTGCTTTTTCAACCATAGCTTCAGGACCTAATAGTTCAAGAAATTGATCAAGAACTTCTTTACCAAGCTCAGTGTGTCCCATCTCTCTACCTCTAAAGCGAACGGATACCTTAACCTTGTCCCCATTTTGAATAAACTTTTGTGTAGTTCTAACCTTGACATTTAAGTCATGCTCTTCAATGTTTGGAGTCATTCTGATCTCTTTGATATTGATAACCTTTTGTTTCTTTTTAGCTTCCTTGTTCTTCTTTTGCAGTTCATATCTGTACTTACCGTAGTCCATGACCTTGCAAACAACAGGGTCAGCATTTGGAGAAACCATTACAAGGTCAAGCTTAGCAGCTTCTGCTATCTCTAAAGCCTTGCTGTTATCGACAATACCATATTGTGTTCCATCTTCACCAATAAGTCTTATCTTCGGATTTCTAATCTCTTCGTTGATTAGTAGCTCTTTAATTGTTTACACCTCCATTAAAAAAACGGGCATAAAAAATGCCCGTACAATACAATTAATTAACCTTATGAACAACCGGTTATAAGGTGAGAAAGCATTTTTCTTCTTGTTTTATTATTCATTACTCATATAGTATATACTCATATAGATTATTTGTCAAGTACTTTTTTTGATTTTGCAAAAATATTTTACTATGACAATGGTATTAGAGTCATACTATGCGTTTATATTAACATTAATTAAGCCACTTGTCAAGTCGTCGTGACTAATGATGAAGCATATCCTTTCCTCTCTAGTCTTATCTAAGTAATCATATATCTCTTTCGTCGATTCCTTGTCAATGTTTGAGCATATCTCATCCAAAACGAGTACGTCAGGATTTTTTAGTAAAGACCTTGCAAATGATATCTTTTGCTTTTCGCCTCCGGATAAGTTTGTGCCGCCAATAAGTATCTCGTCGTCAAGTGATTTCTTTTCAAGTATGGATCTAATAAATTGGTTTTGTGTTAAATCTATGTGGCTTCCGTCATCAAAATCAAGTAGAAGATTTTTTCTTAGTGAACCGTTGACTATAGGTGCGTTTTGAACAACATATTCAATACGATCTCTTATGTCTTCATTTTTACACTTATCAATGTCTATGCCATTCACTTTAATTATCTTAACGTCTCTAAACTTTACTAGTCCCTTGGCAAAAGTACTCTTACCGCTACCGTTTGCTCCGTTGATTCTAACGATGTCTCCCTTCTTAAGCTTTGCATTTGCATTAAAATCAAGCTTCATATCCTTAATATTTATGCTACTGATATCAAGCTCTATATCATTAATCATGTCAATTGCTTCACTGCCATCGGCCTCTTTATTCGCAATAAGTTCTTTTTCAAAATCTTTTGCTATATCAAAATTTCTCTTCTCAATATTTGAATTAGTTATTGTCGATACATTAGCAAAATATAAAGGGAAGATTAGTGTAACTAGTATAATTGAGTAAATGCTGCTGCTGTTTGCCATGTAATCATAAACAACTATTAGCAGTAAAAGTGTTTTGATGATCTCGTTAATACCTTCTAAAACTACAGTCATTGACTGAGCGTACTCATTGACCCTTGCCATGCTGCCATAAACTTTTTCAGTCGCTGGCTCTAATTTGTTATATATCACAGATCTATCAGATAGCTGCTTTACATAGTCAACCTCTTGTACATAAGAAAGTATTTCTTGAAATCCCATGCCCGTGCTCTTTTGCATCTCTTCAGACTTTTTCTTTAGCTTCTTATTTAATAATTTATAGCCAAAATAATTTATAGGTAGCGCTAAAAGCATTATCAATGCTAAATACAAATTTACATTAGCAATTAAAATTAAACATACTAAGGCAACTAAAAGTGAGGAGAATATCTGTATGTAGCCACTCATCATGAAGGAGTAGATGCTGTTAACAGATATCGATGCCCTCTCTAGTAAGTTCATAGCGCCTTTTTCTATGATGCTATCGTAGTTCATATTGAAAATGTTTTTTATGTAAGAAATAAAATTGCCTTTATTATACTCTTTTGCAAACTTTTCTCTAAATATTGTAAATAATATAGTAAGCACTTTTGATGCAAGTATAAGTAAGACTATAAATACTATCTTCTTTGTATCAAGTGACGTGCCATTTGCCTTCCATAGCTGTATAAATATCGGCGCAAGTAGTGCTGATATCGATGAACACAGTATCAAGATAAACATGATTATAAAAAATTTCTTGTACTTCATAAGACCCTCCCTTATAATGATTTATCAAAATAAATTCTTATTATATCCATTATACCACCCTCCTAAAAATTTGCAAGCAATATTATATATATTTGTAAATTTTATACTTTATTCGTTTATTATAAATTTTTCTTATATAAAAAGAAAACTGAGTAAGATCTTACTCAGTTTTTCTTCATATTATTTTTTTAATTGTTTTTCATTGCAAAGTCTAGGCTAATAGTGTCGTTAATTAAATCCAGATACTCTTTGTCTGTTACTAGCTCAAGTCTAAGTTGTTGTTTGCCCTCTATTGTTACGTTTGATGCGTCTGCCCTAAGCTTGAATGTTTCTTCGTCTATCTTGTCTAAGACGGATTTGTATCCTTTTAATTTTATTGTGATAAATTTTTCATTTGTATCTCTTAGCTCCATATCATCTTTTAGATTAACTAGCTCAAAATTTTCTATAGGCACTTTAATTTCTTTTTCTGCCTCTTCTTCTACTTCATATGTCACCGTGATTTTTACACTATCATCAAGAAGTGAAACGCCTTGTGGGAGTATTGGTTTAACTACTAATTCGCCATCTTTTGGCTCAACTGCATCGCTTACCTCTATCTTTTCTGTCTTGATTGAATTAACACTATCGATATCGTCTTGTCCTTTGATAACTAGCTTTTGTGGATTAGTTTTGATATTAACAATTTTGTAATTGCTTGGCAAATGACTTACAAAGTCTGTTTCTATAGGAACCGATTTTGTTTTATCTATCTGTACATTGATATTAACCACTTGTGGATATAGACTCACTTGATCGATTTGATTATCTTTTATATCAACTGCATATAATTTACTTGATATTGTAAATGGTTTATCCTTATTTGTTAAATCAATCTCGGCTATAACTTTATCAACTTTTGCTAAATAGCTTTCTGGTCCTGTCAATTTAACATTTTCCACGTCCATGGATATGTCTGACAAGGCGCAATTTTCTTTAACTTCGCCTTTTTGTCTTACTTCTATAGGCTTCTTATATGATTCAACGCTGTCAAGATTAAAAATTACCTCTGATGGTCCAACTGATGTTACTTGTAGTGTATTGTATTGACCGATAATTTCAGCTTTAACTGGTATCCTAACTTGACCTGAATCGTAGCCTCTAAAGTCTATGGCTGCTTTGATATTGTTTTCGTTAATATTATCAAGCTCACTCTTTTTACCTTTTACTTGAACTGAAACTTTTGCCTCATTTGGTCCAAGATTAACAAGTTTAGTGTTATTAAGGTATTCAATATTTTTAAATGCTACGTTAATATTTCTATATGTCCTTGTTTCTTCTGGATTGACAAGTCCCATAACATAGTACCAAAGGAAGATAGCAACGATGACTGAGACTACTTTTGCAATGATATTACTCTTGTTCTTGATCTTGAACTTCTTCATCTTGAACTTCATCTTTTGCCCTCCATTTAAATAATGCTTTTTCTTCGCTACTTTCTGGTAAATAAACGCTTAATAATTTTTCTCTAAGTGTATTTTCGTCTAAGTATCTTGAAATAACGCCTTCTTCTGCTGTGGATATGGATCCTGTCTCTTCTGATACTATAACTGCAAGTGCATCACTCATCTCTGTTACGCCAAGTGCCGCTCTATGTCTTGTACCTAATTCTCTTGGAACGTTTTGATTATCTGTTAATGGTAAAAAACAAGCAGCAGCTCTAATCTTATCGCTCTTAATAACTACTGCACCATCATGTAGAGGTGTGTTTGGTATAAATATATTGATAAGTAAGTCACTTGATACAAGTCCGTCTATATCAGTACCTGTATCAACTATCTCGTTAAGACCAGTTTTTCTCTCGATTACTATAAGTGCGCCTATCTTTTGCCTTGATAATGATAGGCAGGCGTCAACTATCTCATTAACTGTTCTTGAAAAATTTTCTTTTTTAAACTCGGAAATGGATTTAGAAAAAAACTTCATCCTTCCTATATACTCTAGTCCACGTCTCAATTCTGGCTGAAACACAACAACTAAAGCGATAAGACCTACATTGAATAGGTTTTCGATTAACCACCTAAGTGTATATAGGTGAAAAACGTCGCTTAGCTTGGTAACTATAAGCAAGGCCAAGAAGCCTTTTGTTAGCTGCTCGGCTCTTGTTTGCTTAACAAGCTTATATAGTTGATATATTATTAAGGCAATGATTGTGATGTCGACAAGGTAGCTTAGTTTAAAATTTACTAATACATCCTTAACTTGTTCGAACATAGGTCCTCCTACATAAGTTCTTCAAACTTATCCATAAATTCATTAAATGTATCTAAACTGTTTAGTATTGGGTCCTTCTTAGTCATATCTACTCCAGCTTCTTTAAGTATGTCAATTGGGTACTCGCTTGATCCCTTTGATAAGAAGCCAAGATATTTTTCAACTGCTCCTTCTTCTTTAGAAAGAACTTTTCTAGCAAATTCTGTAGCACAGCTGATACCTGTTGAGTATTGGAACACGTAGAAATTGTAGTAGAAATGAGGTATTCTTGCCCATTCGTATTTGATTTTGTCATCAACAACTACATCTTCACCATAATAAAATTTATTTAAGTCATAGTAAGTTTTATTTAAGAAATCAGCGTTTAATGTGCCGCCCTCTTGAGCGTACTTGTGAATTATATTTTCAAATTCAGCAAACATCGCTTGTCTATATAGTGTTGTTCTAAATGATTCAAGATAATTATCTATGAAATATAATTTTTCTTCTTTAGTCTTAGCATTGTCAATCATGTAATGAGTTAATAGTGTTTCGTTCATTGTTGAAGCTATCTCTGCTAAGAATATACTATAGTTAGCATATTGAATAGGTTGATTTGTGTTTGTTAAGTACGAGTGCATTGAGTGACCCATTTCGTGACAGCATGTAAATAATGAGTCAACTGATTTATTATGATTTAATAAGATGTATGGATAAGTGCCCTTAACACCTGATGAGAAGGCTCCGCCTCTTTTGCCCTTTGTTTCATAAACGTCAACCCATCTTGAGTGATATCCCTTATAAGCAATGTCTTGATATTCTTTGCCAAGTGGAGCAATTGCTTCTTTTATAATTTCAGTTGCTTCTGGATAATCTATCTCAAATTTTAAGCTGCTAAGCATTGGCATGTATATATCATACATGTGTTGTTCTTTTAGCCCCATGTATTTCTTTCTAAGCTTCATATATCTATGAAGATAGTGAATTTTATCATGAACTGATTCGATTAGATTGTCATAAATCTTTTCATCAACAGCATTTGCAAAAAGTGCCGCTTCTCTAGCGCTCTTGAAATTTCTAACTTCTGCTCTAAAAATGTTTTTCTTAACAGCTGCCTTTAATGTAGCTGCAAGCATATTGATATGATCAGCATAATTGTCATAGTATGTGTTAAATGTATTTTTTCTTAAAACTTCATCATCTGATGAAAGAAGCTTAGTGAATACACCTGAGCTAAGTGGATGCATTTTGCCATCTTTATCTGCAACTGAATCAAATTTTAGATCAGCATAAGAGAACATTTGGTAGATATCATCTGGTGCACTATATAAATCGCCTGCTTTTGATAATAATGCCTCTTCTTTTTCACTTAGTGTGTGAGCTTCATATCTAAGTATGTCTTCAAAAGTCTTTCTGTACTCTTCAAGGCCTTTTTCTTCAGAGATAAATTCTTCAATTTTCTTTCTTCCTATCTTTAAAATTTCAGGTGATTCAAAAGCAAGTACTGTTGAAAACTTAACTTCTACTGATTGTGCCTTGTCAGCAAGCTCTTGGCTCTTTGTATCTGTAGTGTCTTGTGAAAATTTTAAGCTTGCATAAACATAAATTAATTCAAGTCTATGAATAAGATCATATTTTAATTTAGTAAATTCAAATAAAGTCTTTGCGCTTTCACCAAGTTTTCCTTCATAATCACTTAGCTTTAAAAAGTCCTTAGAGAACTTTTCGTACTCTTCAAGCCATTTTTCATCACTTTCAAAGATTTTTGTAAGATCCCACTTAAATTGTTCCTCAATTTGATCCCTTGTTTTTAATTCGTCCATGTTAACATCCCTTTCTATTTATTATAGTTTTTTATTAAATAATTATTTATCAGTTTAACAATGCCTTGCATTTGGTAACCCATCTTTCTTTGGTCTTCACTCACAACGCAGATGCTATAATCAAGCTTATCCGACTGAATGAAACTTACGAGCCATGCGTTGTACTTGCCCTTGCCAAGCTCAGCTGTACCAGTTTTTGCGCCAATTGTAAAGCCTTTTCTTTGTAAAGAGCTTGCAGTACCTCTCTTTGCTGTCTCTATCATCGCCTCTTTAACTTTATCTGCATCCTCTTTATTGCTAATAGTTTTATAAATTTCACTCTTAGTCGATTCAAGCAAAGTGCCTTTATTGTCCTTGACCATCTTAACAATGTATGGCTTAATCATAACGCCTTCCTTAGCGATGGCGCTCGTCATCATAAGCATATTGAGTGGACTAACAAGTATTGAGCCTTGACCTATGGCGTCAGAGGCTATCTCGGTCTTGCCAGCATCTCTATTGAATTTTGATTTGGCAAAAACTAAATCAAAATCAAAATCTTTATCGATATAAAATTCTTCAATCGTATCAAAAAATTTATCTTTATCCATATTCATAATCTTATTAATAAAATAAGTGTTTATGGAATTGCTCATGGCTGTGTTTAAATCTATGTTACCATATTTTTTACCGCCAGAATTTTTAAATATATATGAGTCGACCGACTCTTTACCTGTATCTGTATAATTTAAATCTTGTTTTGACTTTAAAATCGCCATAGCGCTCACGAGTTTAAAAGTTGAGCCCGGTTGATATAGTCCTTGGGCTGCTCTATTTAAAAGCTCGCCGTTATTTGAATTTACAAAGTCGTCCCAGTTTTGGTCAATAGTAGATGGATTAAATCCTGGGTTTGAGTGCATAGCAAGTATCTCTCCAGTCCTGTTGTCCATGACAATGACAGCGCCTTTATCTTTAGCAAAATTTTTCTCGATTAGGCCTTCTAAATCATTGTCTATAGATAAAACTAATGATTTACCTGCTCTATCGTTAAAAATCTTTCTTATATCTTTGAAATAATCGTCTTTGTCGGTACCCGTCAAAACATCGTTGAAAGTACTTTCAAGACCCTGCTTGCCATATTTTTTGCTAGTGTAACCAATTACGTGTGAGTATCTTTGTCCAAATGGATATATTCTGGTCTTTTCTTCGCCTTTAACTTTTGTTTCAGCAAGGATCGTACCCTTCCTATCATAAATTGTTCCTCTAATTACATTTTCTTCGTCGACCCTATTTCTTCTGTTGTAAGGATTATTTTTTATGTCCTTAGCCAAGAATAGTTGGAAATATGTTAAATAAAATATTATTCCAAAAAATGCCGCCAAAAATATTATTAAAGAAATTATAATTCTCTTATTCGTTCTATCCATCGACTTCACCCTCTATACTTGAAAGCTGCACCATGGCTAGTACTATGAATGACGCCAAAATTGACGTTCCTCCATAGGCAACAAAAGGAAGCGTAACGCCTGTTAGTGGTATCAATTTTAAAACGCCGCCTAATATTAATAGCGATTGAATTGAAAATAATACCGCACAATTAAAGCTCAAAACTTTATAAAAAGTGTCGTTCGATTTTAGTGATATTTTAAACATTCTCGATATAAGCATTATAAATAGCATGATAACTGCAATGCCTACAAGTGTGCCCATCTCTTCACATATAGCTGAGAAGATAAAATCGCTTGTCGCAACTGGTATTGTATTTGGAAGTCCTAATCCAATTCCTGTTCCGACGAAACCACCTGAACTGATGGCGAAGAGCGACTGTGTTATTTGTAGGCCAATACCGTCCATGTAGTCCCATGGATTGATAAAGCTTAAAACCCTAACTCTTACGTGACTAAATAAATAATAGCTCGCGACGCTCATCACAACTGCTAAAAGTAAATTTACATACTTTAAATATTTTTTCTTCTCAAATACAAATTCGCTAAACATCATCATACCGTAGATGATAACTGCTGAGCCAAGATCTTTTTGCAAGAAGAAAAACATTATGAAGCTATATGAGATAAGAGTAAATATCTCTGGTCCAAACTTAATTGACGCGTATCTCTTATAATTTTTATAATAAATCGCCTGCAAGAATATATATAATATCTTGATGAACTCGCCCGGCTGAAATCTAATTGGTCCAAGCCTGATCCAGTTTCTTGCTCCATACTTTGTCTTGCCTAATACAAGTGTAATTATAAATAGTATGTATATAAGTGATAATACTATAAAAAACATCTTATTGAATTTATTTTTCATCGCCGTTAATATAAATATGGCGAGATAAAATACAATTATGCCTATACTTATCCAAATAATTTGTCTAAAGCCACTCGTCTCATCAAGCCTTAGTATCTCAAAAGTTCCTATTGAAAATAACATTGAAACGATAAGGTTTAAATATCGATCCGCCTTTGGTGATATCTTTATAAGTAAAATATTTAATAGATAAATAAGTACAAGTACTCCAGCTGTATAATATATAAAATTTTGTGTTGGCTTCATGTCCTTGTAGAAGAAAAATAAACTAAGTTCAAGTATTACAAACATAAAGACCAACAATAAGGAACTTGATATCTTTACTTTTTTTCTCATTTATTGCTCCCTATTTACAAAAACAAATTTTATGTCATTAAGCTCAATTATGTCTCCGTCCTCTAAGATGACCTCATCATCAATCTTAGTTCCATTGACATAAGTGCCGTTTTTACTACCAAGATCACTTAAATAATATTCTCCGCTATCTTCTTCAATTGTAAAATGATTTTTTGATACAAAATTATAATCAAGCCTTATATCTGAATATCTATCGCGGCCAACGCTTAAGCTCTCTCTGATTGGATATATCTTATCTTTTTCTTCATCGCCTAAAAGCATTAAGTACGCGCCCTTCCTCGAAGCTTGAGTAGACTTTATATCTTGGAAAATCATCTTCGCTATTTGAAAAACGAAAAGATATATAATTATTATAAAAATATATTTTAATATCATTGACAATATTGAAAAAAAGTCCACAGCTTTCACCTCATCTTTATTTTATCACAAATGAAGAGTTTTTGCCATGGATATTGAAAAAAATTTACTAATCTGTTAGAATTAATTTAGAGGTGTATTATGAACGAAAAAGCTTATAATTATGCAATTAAATATTTAAAGAACATTAAGACGAAGAAAGATGTCTATGATTATCTAATCAGAAAGGGTTTTACTGATGAAGAAACGAGTGAAGTTTGTGACTACATTGAAGAAGTGGGCCTTGTTGATGATGATTTGTATGTAAAATTTTTCGTTGAAGATAGTTTTCGTATAAAAAATAAAGGCGCTAGAAAAATTGTCTACGAGTTAAAACAAAGAGGGATAGATGACGATAAAATAAATGAAGCGATAGAAGAAGCAAGTGATATGCAATATGATGCGCTTAAAGAAGCTTACGAGAGAAAACTTGAAGCAACTAAGAGCGAGACCGATGAGTATAAGAGAAAAAATAAAATTATTCGTTTTTTAATAAGCAGAGGCTTTGATTACTCAGACATAAAGAACATAGTCGATATATAATGAATAAGATTTATTATATATACATGCTTAGGTGCAAGGACGGGTCCATCTATACTGGCTACACCGATAATATTTATAAGCGCATAGAAAAGCATAGAAGCGGTAAAGGTGCGAAATACACTAGAGGGCGCGGACCCTTTGAGCTAGTTCACTACGAGAGCTTTTTTACCAAGGAAGAGGCAATGCAAAGAGAGGCAGCGATAAAAAAGCTTAATAAAGAAGCAAAATTAAAATTAATAGAAGAAGACGCAAAAAAAGAGTAGATGGTTTAAATATCTACTCTTTCTATATTTTATTTACTTGTTTCTTTATCTGTTTCTTCACTTTTACTTCTTTTTACTCTAGTCTTTCTTGACTTTCTTCTCTTTGCCATGGAACCCATAGCTATAGCTACAAAAAGTGAGGTAAAAGCAGCCGTCAATGAAATGATTGCAAGCTTCATATCAATGATTGATGCTTGAAGTATACTTCTCTTATTACCCTTCAATAAAACAAAAACAGCAAATATTATTAAGCTTATAGTCGGTATATATTTAACAAATTTATACTTCATAAAAGCTATATGCAAAAATAAAACTAAAACCGCAAAAACAAGTGCCACTATAAATATAAGTGACGTTTCTGTCATATATGGTTTTACTTCTGTAAGTATTTTTTCTAAAATCGATTTTATAGTACCCATTACTTCACCCTCGCCATGATTACTAATTATACTACATACAGACTCTATTTGCAAGCCTAATTATTTTATCTTTTTTGCACCAAGCGAGATAAATTTTTCCTTCCACATGTCACCGTATTGACCAAGTGCCCACTCATTCATAATTATATTTGAATTTAAATCTATCGAAAAGATTTCATCATATATATGATCTTTAAAAACTTCATAGGCAGAGAAAGTTTTGTCCTTATATATCATGACCATGGATTTGTTAGGCGCACTGAAGGCATCCTTAAGCTTAGGGAATTTTTCTTTAAGACTTTCGTAATTAAAATAAAGCTCATCAAAGCGCACAAGATTTTTATTTGGCCTCTTCATAACATAACTATCCTTATAAAGTCTAGGATGATTAATATCATAGTCCCTCTTCTTAAGTATCCAGTAACCGTTGTTTCTCTCAACAGCTAAATTTCTTTCGTCATTTAAAATATTTTTAAACTCATCCATGCTATAGGTCTTGGTATTGTCTGCTTCGTCATCTTCAATTAACTCACGTAGAGAGGCTTTGTTGTTTTGACTGTAATTATCAAGAAAATATACACCTATATCTCCGTTGTCATTAAATTTTGACTCTATTTCGTAAGAAAAATAATCATTGCCAACGAATAAAATTTTTCTTAGTCTATCAAGTTTCTTTTCTTTTTCGGCATCATATAAAATTATAGATTTAAAAGTATTGACATGGTCATTGATAACTAAAAAGTCCTCTTGATATACGCCGTCCTTGTCAATGCTAACATTTTCAATCCTTGCAAATCCGTCGCGCCTTGGCACTAATAAATAATCAAGCTCGTATGCCTCGCCCTTATATGGCTGCATGTATATGGTTTTGTACTTATAAGTACCTCCGTTATCTTCTCTCACGCCCATCAAAAATCCGATATTTTCATCTATGACTTCTCCTTCAAGGTCTTGAGTGCTTTCAACAAGTGTAACTAGCTCCTTAAGATGCATCTCGTCAAGTTTTTTATCAGTTTTTGTTAGCGTGTAAAGATATTTGCCAAGTTTAATCATCATTTTGCCATCGTTAATGATGAGGTCGTATCTAAAATTGCCATTTTCATAAATCGAGTAAACATCAGCATCTGCGCCATCAATATTATTTAGCTCTATCTTATAATTAAAGAAAAGATAATCTTTTAAAGATACTTTTCTATATTTTACATCTGCCCCTTTAATTACGTCGTTACCTATGATGTAGTCATCTTCACTTATGTAGATGTAGTCATCAACTCTAAGTGCAGCATCGACCTCTTTTTGTTTTTCTTCAACATCTTTTATCTCTTTTACTTGCCAAACGCCATATAGGTCTGGATTTGATATATTTTTTTTTGGTGAGCACGAAGCTAATGTCATTATGATTATGATAAGTGAGATAAAACTAAGAATTTTTTTCATCTTTAAGCTCCTTAGCTAATCTTACCGTAAATTTAGTGCCTTCTCCCGGCTTCGACTCAATTTCAACGCTTCCTTTGTGAAGCGTGACTATCTCCTTAACTATGGCAAGACCAATACCCGTATGTGATTTAGATTTTTTGCCCGCATAAAACTTTTCGAAAATGTATTTAATTTCATCGTCATCAATGCCAACACCTTGGTCAATAACATCGATGAAGAAATTATCCTTATCTTGATAAAGATTAACAGTGATAAGACCTCGCTCTTTATTAAATTTAACCGCGTTATCAAGTAAATTTATCATGACCTGCTTAATTCTGTTCTCATCGCCATAATAAATATATGAAGCTGGTGAAACATTAAGCTCAATCGTCTCTTTATTCTTCTCAAGCTTTGGAAATACTTGCTTAGTGATGTTTTCAACGCATATTTTTAAATCGAAATAATCTTTGTTAAGAGAAATTTTTCCTGAGATGAGTCTTGAAAAATCAAGAAGCTCTTCCAAAAGTGAGCTAAGTCTTTCGCTCTCACTAATTAATATATCATGAGCAAGCTCTGTCGTCTCTTGATCAAGGCCTCCATCTTTAAGTGTATATGCCCAGCCAGTTAACGATGTAAGAGGCGTTCTTAACTCATGCGAAATATTGGCGATGAATTCATTCTTTAACTCATCATGCTTGATTATCTCGTCAGATAGCGTGTTCATCGCGTTAGATAGAGCTCCTATTTCATTTTTTAATTCAAGCTTTGATTTTTCTTTATAATTACCTTTCGACATGCGCATGGCTATCCTTGTTAAATATTTTATTGGATTTACAATTGAATCACTTACAAAATTTGAAATAAAAATACAAACAAGCAAGACTAAAAGGCTTATTGCCGCTATGATGATAGATAGTTTGCTAGTAAATTCATCAACTTGCCCTAAGCCGAAAAATAATCTTAAATAATATATAGGCTCATCTTTATGTTTAACAGCTGTACTAACAGTTAATACCCTCTCGCCAGATGCCGCATCGCGTCCTATCCAAGTCGCGCTGCCGTTCTTAATAAGAGCCTCCATCTCAGGAGCCGTTGTGTACTTATAGCCTTCCGAATCAAATAGCACTGTGCCATCCGTGTCCAAAATTTCGAGCCTTTGATCAATATTGTTATAGAAGAGGTTTGGATGCTGATTAATTGCTTCCTTTATTTTATCATTGCTTGTAAAACCATAAAATTTTCTATCGTAATCAACATACATATTCAAGGTATCCTTAGCATTTTTAATAGTTTGATTATAATAAAATCTTTTGAACATGTAAGACGAGAAAATATTTATAAGCACAAGCGAAATAAAGACAAGCAAGATGAAATTTTGCATCAAGCTCTTCTTTAAGCTATTCCTTGTATTCAAAAGTAAATCCCTCTCCCCAAATAGTTTTTAGATGCTCAGGATTTGATGGATCCTTCTCTATCTTTTTTCTAAGCCTTGATATATTGACATCAACTAGCTTTGTATCCATAAGATAATCGTAGCCCCAAACTGTTTTGACAATTTCTTTTCTCTTTACAAGCTTATTAGCATTTTCGATTAAATATTTGATTATGCCAAACTCAGTTGGTGTTAGCTCAATAAGCTCATCATCAAGATAAAAATCTTTTAAATTCAAATCCAGCTTAAACTTGCCTAGAACAATTTCTTTTTCTTCTTTTTTATCAGCGATGAGCCTTCTGCTGATTGATTTAATTCTTAAAATTAATTCCTTCGGGTTGAATGGTTTTGACAAGTAATCATCAGCGCCTGATTCAAAAGCATTTATCTTGTCAATGTCTTCGCTCTTTGCAGTTAGCATAATTATTGCCATGTTTGGATAAACTTCCCTAAGTATCTTAAGAAGTGTGACTCCATCCATCTTTTCAAGCATTATATCAAGAACTGCTATATCGAAACTTTCCTCTTTGCACGCTTCGAGAGCCTCTTCTGCGCTTGGAAAATCACTAACGATGTAGCCCTCCTTAACTAAGTTTATCTTAACAAATTTGCGTATAGCCGCTTCGTCTTCGACTAAAAGTACTCTGTAACTCATATAATCTACTCCATATCGATTAATTTATCTCTTGATAGAATAAATATTTTTGCTTTCGCCTCTTTTTTGAAAATATTTTTTACAGCATCCACATACATTTTCATCTGCGTTTTATAAATATTTTTCACAGTATCTTCATCAAGGCTAGTGACCTTGTAGTCAATTATTTCTACATGATCTTCGTATTCATCTAATCTATCAATAACTCCTGTGTATATTATATCATCTTTAATGTAATAATACTCGAATTCCTTATATGTTTTTGCATTTGTAACTGTTTTGTAAAACTTTTCATAATTTTTTGCGCATATATTTAGTAGTTCTTTTTCTTTTTCACTAAGTTTATAGCTTTCGGCTGATTCATTTAAAATCTCATCAAAGTTTTTTCCCTCATAAGCCTCACAAAATCTGTGAGCAGCAGATCCAAGAGATTTTCTATCGCTACCCTCTTCTAAAATATCTCTCTCGTCATCATACACCTTAAAGCTGTTGGAATTAAAGTCATAAGCGTAGGCAGCCCTAGATGGTAGCGGTGCATATAAGCTTTGCCACTGAAGCTTTTCTTTAGTAATGAGATCATCCATTGACTCTTCTATATCTAATTTTTTTGCTTCAAGCACTCTCTCTTCAATATTTGCTTCTTCATATTTGCCATCCATGCCCTCAAGAAGTAGCGTAAATCCAGCACTGCCCTTAGATTTGAATATAATTAGCTTTTCTTTAGCTCTTGTTAACATAACATAAAGATTTCTTTTCTTTTCTTCTTCATCAAGAAGATTATCTTCTTCTTGAGAAGATTTAAAATTTGCATAAAGATCTTTGAATCTTAAAAATATTTTGTCTCCAGATAGTTTTGCAAAACCGTTGTCAAAATTCTTTCTAAAATTTGTTTTTGCGCATATAACTACTTTTGCTTCAAGACCCTTTGCCTTGTGAATGGTCATTATTCTCACTAAATCATCATTTTCACTGATATATGATGCCTCTGATGCACTTCTATTTCTTGATGCAAGCAGAGCATCGGCAATATTTTCAAAATTTGTAATGCCACTGTCATAATAAGTAGAAATTTTATTTATAAAACTGCGGATATTGGCATAAGCTTGTGGAGCTCTATTTCTATGCAAAATTTTTTCGGTGTAATTAGTATTTTTGATAAAAGTCTTAATGACTTCATCAAGTCTTTCATCATCTTTCATCGATATATATAAATTTAGTTCTTCTTTATAATTTTTAAACTCATCTCTATCTTTAATCGTGAAAATCTCGTCATCATCGAGCGCGTAGACGCTGCTTCTTAAAAGCGCAATCAATGAAAGTTCATCTTCATATCTTAAATAATGAATAAAATTATATATATCTTCAATCTCGTCTCTTGAGTTAAGCGATATGCTCGCATTGTTATAAACAGGGATATTCACAAACTTTAGCATCTTTTCTATGGCTTCTGAGCTGTTATTGTTACGAACTAGTATAACTATATCCTTAAAAGCCTCTCCCTTCTCGTGCAAATCAATAATTTCATTTGCTATAGCTCGCGCCTCATCGTCCCTTTCTCTGTCCTTTATATAATTAATTATTTTAACTTCACTATTTACAATATCTCCCTTTGCTTCAAGATCTACATAGCCTGGCATTTTAGCATTAAATAGCTTATTTACACTTGAAATAATTTCTTTACCAGTCCTATAATTATCGTTCATCAATATACAAGTGGAATTTTTATCATCTTTCTCAAAATCTTCTCTAACTGAGTTATATAGACTCACGTCAGCTCCTCTAAATGCATATATTGACTGCTTAAAATCACCAACGACGAAAAGTCTGTTTTTGCCAAGTATATCATTTAATAAATAATAAATTTCTTTTTGTATAGGCGATGTATCTTGAAATTCATCAACCATGATGTAGCTAATTTTTGATTTGATAAATTCGCGTAGCTCTCTTTGCTTTAATAAATTTCTAAATAATATCTCTAGGTCATTAAAATCAAGAACCGCTTCTTCTTTTTTAATGCTTTTATATTTTTCGTGAATAGACTCAAGCAAATTAAAAAATTCATCATAATAGTCTAGCTTAGCTATCTCAAGTGCGCTGAGTATATAAATTGCGCTATTTGTAATGATATCGTACTTATCTTCTAATTTTTTATTTTGTCCTATCTCATAAGCAAAAATCTTTATAAGATTAATATCGCTATCACTTACGCCATTGTTCTTTAAATTATTTAAGGCGGCCTCATGCTTTTTAATCATTTTAAATAAAGTAGCTCTATCTGTTAATTTGCCCTTCACCTCAGCGATTGTATTTAGCATAGTATTAATGGCTTCATTTATCTTTTCTTCGTTGTTTATTTCTTTAAGAAAAGCTTTTGTGTTATCGCATAATTTAGCTATATCCATGCCCATAGTTTTATTTGCAATAGCATTAAGACTAGAGACAAAATCATCGTCATAATTTTTTCCAAGCGCCTTAAAAAAATCATCATAATTTTTTTCTTCAAGTGCTTCTCTTATCGCTCTATCAAGTAATAATTTTGCCTCATCCTCTTCAGCTACCTTGGCGCGCGGATCGATCTTTGCAAGCAAAGGCAGTGATTTAAGCATCTTTAGTGCAAATTGATGCACGGTCGAAATGCTTGCGAAAGGCATATTATTATAATAAGCTTTAAATCTTTCATCTGTTTTTGCTTTTTCATAAATAAGTTTTGAGATTCTTTCTTTAAGCTCATTACTTGCCTTCTTTGTAAATGTTATAGCCACTACCGAAGAAAGTACATCCTCATTTTTTATTCCGTCAAATTTCCCCTTGTCTAAGATGTTTACATATCTATTGACAAGGACAGTAGTTTTTCCAGTACCTGCAGAGGCATCGAGTAAAACGTTTTTATCTATGGTATTAGCAGCCAAAGCTTGCTTTTCATTTAATTTCATCACTCTCTCCCCCTCTTACAAATATTTTTAAACTCACAAAACGCAGGACAATCACTTTTCTTTCCGCTCTTGATTATAGGGAAATTATAGCTCTTCACGCCTGATATTATCTCACTAATAACTTCTTCAGCGTCATCTTGTATTGGCGCCATAGTTTCTATTTGATCATCAAATTTGGATATGCCTATAAAGGCTGCATCTATATCTACGCCACTTGGCTTGTAATATAAGGAATAAGAGATGAGCTGCGAATCATGTGTCTTTGTGCTAGAGCTTTTTTTATAATCGATTAATAAAAGTTTTCCAGATAAAGTATCCTCGTCGACCCTATCTATCTTTCCTCTAATTTCATAGCCATCGACATAAATTTTTATTTTTTTCTCAAGCTCTTTAACAACATAGTTTGATTTTTTCATTCTTTCTTCATCATAAATAATAAAATCTTTTATATATGTCTCGATATTTTCAAGCTCAAAACCATAAACATCGGCATATTCGTTAGTCTTTTTGATTAATTCCATAGTTTTTTCAAGCAGAGCCTCATCGTATATAACTTTTTTACCAATAAAATTACTATAATAAATTTCTAAAACTTTATGCATGTAAGTGCCAATGTTTCTTGCCTTCATATCGACCTCAGCCGGCTCTATACAGTAGATGTAGCCTAAAAGAGCAGAGTACGGACAAGTGTCATAAGCACCTAAGAAAGAAACGCTAAAACCATTATTCAAAAATTCATCAACCTTTGCCATGGTAGAATAATTTTCAAACTTTCCGTTGTATTTTGATGCTTCGCCTTCATTTCTAAGCTTATTTATCTCGTCGTAATCAGGATATTTAGTTTTGCTTAATCCTTTGTAAGCTTCTATATATTTCTTTTGCTCAGGATTTGTAGCAAGCGAAGTGCTTTTTTTAATCGAATTAAGACTATCAAGTACAATCCATTTATTAATTTTATTCTCTTCATCAAATATATAAAACTCATTAAATAAAGACGAAGCGCCTTGATCCGAATCAGACAAAGTCTTCGCTGAGTACGATATAGTGAGCTTTTCATCAGTCGCCTTAATCAGTTTTTTCATCAAATTCTTCGACAGCTTTGACATGTACTCGCTTTTATCGTAGCCAATCTCATTATAAATATTGTCAAGCAAAAAGTTTTCGCTCATGGTCTTTGGAAAATTGTCCATATTTGCTCCGACTATGTAGATTAGTTTATAATGCCTAAGCGTGTCAAAATCAGCTGTGTATATAGATACGCCAAAAGGCACTCTGTCTTTTTCTCTATAGACTTCATATTTAAAAGCTATCTTTAATAAATCTATCCACTTTTCATTGCTAATTGTTTTGCCATAAATCTCTTCAATTGCTGCAATTATTTTTTCAAATTTATCTAAAAGCATCTCATCAGCTGTGTATTTATTTATCATTTCTAAAAGAGTTACACCGTTTGTCTCAAACTCATTTGCCAATATATCAGCATAAAGTTTTTCTTGCCAAACTATATCTTTAAGATTAAATACGCTGTTTTTATTTATGGGTATCTCATAAGAATTAAGCATTTCAGTAAGAGATCTTTCTTCTGATTTATCCATAAGATAGATGAGTGCATCGCCATAAGCGTAGCCTTCTTTTAAAACTTTTTCTTTTATATCGGTCAAAGCGTAGTCAAGCTCAGCCTCAACTGAGTCTGCACGCACAAAATTTATTCCATCTGTATCAATAATTTCTTCATTAAATAATTTTTTTGCTAATTTTTCAAAATAGCCACTATTATCCTCATCAAGATGAACTTCATCAGCATTTTCTTTTAAATAAGCCATTAGATCATCTGAAGCAAAGTCTTCTTCAATGAAAATTTTAGTTTTTTTATCAAGTTTCTTTGCCATATCAATCAAATAACTTAGCTTTTTATTTATTTCATTAAAGCCAATAAAGTATATGGCGTCTGCATTTTTTATCTTTAAAGGGTCAAGCTCAGCAGTATCGTTCATGCCAAGATAGCCACCCTCCTTGATTAAAGACTCGTAGTCTTCGTAAATTTTCTTGTATTCGCCGCCATGCACAATTAAATCAATATCTTTTTTGCTAGCGTCCTTAATCGCTTCGAAAATTAAATCCATATACGACGGATAAGATAAAAATTCCATCTCGCTTTTATTCATCTCAATAATTTTTTTAATTATAAGGCGCATGCTTAAATCAGATAAAAATTTGTAGCTTCCCTTGGCATATCTTAAATAAAATTCATCTATGCTTAAAACGCTTGTGTTTAGGAGCATTCCAAGATTTTTCAAACCCTCTTGAACAATAAAGTCTTTATACTCAGTGTTTTTTGTTATAATTAATATTTTGCCGCCCTCATCCATTTGCATGGCGCTAAAGAGGTTCGCAGCGTCTTTCTTTATTTCATATACGGATATCACTTGAGCAAAACCTCCTTGACTTTATCGTAAGTAGCCCAGTTATGCGCATAAAATTCTTTATTGGATAAATAATTAAAAAATCCATCTAGCTCTGGAAAAGAAATTTTATATGAATATAAAAGCTGATTATTTATTATATTTGCAAGTCTTGCGTTAATAGCGGCATCTCCGTACTTTCTATCGCCAACAATTGGATGCTTTAAAGTTTTTAGGTGAAAACGTATTTGATGAGTCTTACCCGTTAATAAAAGTACCTCGAGCTCAGTAAAATTATTTTTCATGTAAATGGACTTAAAATGAGTTATCATCTCAGAGCCGTCATCAGATAGCTTCATCATATTTTTCTTTTCGTTCTTTTCATAATTCACTTCAAAAGTTTCGTCAACATCAAATTTTCCTTTGACAATAGTTTTGTAATATTTATTTATCTTTCTATCTTTAATAAGCTTAGTCATCTCTTTAAGCGCTTCGTAATTTTTACAGCCAATCAAAAGGCCTTTAGTGTTCCTATCAAGCCTATTGGCAAGGGCTGGCCTAAAAGTATTTTCATTACGTGGAGAGAATTCTTTCTTGTCTATAAGATACTTTATAAAGCTATCGACAACATTTTTCTCAAAGCCTTCCTTAGTAGCGTGACTTAAGACGCCTTCATCCTTATCAATGATGGCAATGTTTTCGTCCTCATAAACTATATTCAAATCAATGATATTTGGGTTAAACTTTTTTGGCGCTTCGCTAAATTTTTCAAAAGTTTCGTCTGAGAAAAATACTTTTATCACGTCGCCAGTTAAAATCCTCTCGTCACCGCTCGCTTTTTTGCCGTTTAAAACTATATTTTTCTTTCTAAGCATTTTCATGAGAAAGGACTTTGTCGCATTTGGAAAAAATTTCACTAAGAAGCGATCAAGTCTTTGATCATTATCATTTTCATTAATTTTTATCTCTTTCATCATTTTCACCTTTTATTTTTCTATAATATATGATATAATTATAATACAAAGTATAAAAAAAAGAAAGTTTAATAATAAGAGGTGTAATAATGAATTTTTGGGAAAAATTTAAAGACTTTTTGTATAACTCGATTGATTACATAATCATGCTCATAGTAATCATAGCTGTTGTATGCATAATCAGTTGGAGACTTGACATCTTGTTTGTTAACAACGGTGCTAACTCAACTCTAACTAAAAACATTGAGAATAATAACGAAGATAATAAAGTGGTTGAAAATATAGACGGCGACCAAGATAACGAAGCTACTAACGAAGACAACGGGGAAAAAGTTAAAGAAGGTGCAGATAGTGAAGCTCCTGCAGAAACAGCTGGAGAGAAAAAACCAGCTGATGAAGAAGCTCCTGTTGAAACAGCAGGCGATGCAAAAGATACTGAAGAAAAGCCAGCTGAGGAAAAACCTGCTGAAAAGGCAGAAGAAAAGCCAGTTCAAACAGGAACAGTTGAGGTTAATATACCTGCTAAGTCTTTACCAGGTGAGATAGGTAAGATACTTGAGCAACAAGGCGTTGTATCAAGCGCAACAGACTTTGTAAACAAGTGCGTTGAGCTAAAACTTGATACAAAATTAAAATCAGGTAAGTTCACAATAAATAAGGGAGCAAGCCTTGATGATGTCGTTAAGATTATCGCACAAATTAAGAAATAAGATAAAAGCCAGAGATAATTCTCTGGCTTCTTCTATATAATATATATTATTTTTTGAGTGACTCACGAATTTTTTGCTGAGTCATCTTTTTTATATCTTCATTAAGACTTGCACTTGATAAATATTTATTTATCTTATCCTTATTTTTGAAATAAATTTCACAAAGTAGCCACGCCGCCGCCATATTTACATAATAGGTATTAATCTTAATTATTTTTATTGCATCTAAAATTTTTTCTATGTGAGCCTCGTCATTAAATTTTTTATTTAATATAACTAGTCCAAGGCGAATGCTGTATTCATCTTCACTGTGCACATAGCTTAGTGCCTTTTGAAAAATCTCTTCGCGATGCGCTTCATCAATAATTATTTCACCTGCGATTAAGTCCGTTACTTCCCAATTATCGATGTATGGAAGAAACTTATCAAGCGTGTCCATAGCTTCATCAAAGCTTCTACTCATCTTAAATATGCAAAGCGCATATAAAAGTTTTTCCTCTCTATAATAAAATTTTGCCTCGTTAAAAATTTCAATACTGCAAGTTTTTTTGATTTTTTTAGAAAGACGCCTTAAAGCTCCCATGCGTACACCAATGATAGTATCTTTATTAATATTTGGAACGAGCTTAGCTATAAAATCCTTGTACTTTGCATCAGAATTTTCTTTTAGCTCAAAAAGTACATCTTTATAAATCATAATTTTATGCCTTTGCCTTGCATGTTAATTCTTTCACGCAAATTTTAAATACACGCGTTCTAGGTATAGCAGCTCTTGCATAAACAAATTTTTCGCTCGGAATATGATACTTTTGCACTAAAACTTCAAGTGCCGCCTCTTTTTCGTCATAATCATTAATTTCATAAACTTCGCCCCTGCCTATAATTGATTCGTAATTCATAGTGCAGTAGCCGCGCTCTTTGTCCATAATAAGCTTATGATTTGCACTCATTTGAAAGCTCACAGCAGCGCCATCTTTTAAATAATCATACTTCTTTCCTTCTCTTGCTCCGTGAATGAATAAAGTGATTTCGCCTTGGGCTTCGCTCACGCCAAAATTAACAGCTAAGATATATGGCGAGCTCTCATCGTTAAAGGCAAGAACTACATCGTCGCAGTCTTTCATTATTCTAAGTATTTCATTTATATCCGTAACTTCTCTATCTGCTCTTCTCATAATTTTCCTCCTTAATTAATTTCAATTTTAAGTACCGCTTCAGCGCCCGATGGCACCTCTTTAATAATTTTGCCACCATCAAAATAACAAGCGCCGCCCTTAGATATGTATGGCTCATCAAAATCGTAGCAAACAGAATTCACATATAGTACAGGTGATTTTAATTTCTCGGCTTGCACTGCATACTCAAACTTTTCTTCTTCATTCCAAACACGCGGCTCGAAATCAGTATAAACAGGCCAAAGAACTAAATCCTTTTCAATATCAGCCGCTTTTTGAATAAGTTCATCGTGCCAAAAATCACCGCAGATGCCGACTAGAATTTTTTTATCATCAAAATCAAAAGCGTGAAAACCATCGCCTTCCTTGTATTGATGTCCCGCAATTGGCTCTTTCCAACCATCAGATACGCGTCTAAAAACGTCCATTATCTCGCCAGTTTTGCCAATGGTGATCATCGATGAATAAAGAGCGTCATCAGATTTTTCAATCATGCCAAAGCTAACAGCGATAGAATTTTCCTTCGCAGCAATTTTTATTTCATTAATAATATCATCATTTATATCTATGGCAATCGCCTTGTCCTTTTCATAATCCCAAGACAGAGCCTCAAAACCATGTAAAAAAGACTCACCAAAAACAAGTAGATCCGCCTTTTGAGCATATTCGCGCATAGATTTTATAATAATGTTTTTGTTATGTTCAAGGTCCTTAGTCTTAAACGCTAAAGACATAAGATTGATTTTCATAATATGACCCCCTTTTTATTTAACTATCACTATTTCAATAAGTCTTGTTTTCTGACAAAGTCTATAAATTCCCTAAATATATCATTAGTTCTAGATAAAATTTCATCCTCATCAAATTTTTTATAGTTTTTAGAAATGTTTAATAAATCTTTGTTTTTAGTGCCATGTTTTTTGACATTCTTATCGTTCGTATATCCTTCATAATATTTTTTCTTATCTTCTAAACGATAATCAGCGGCTCTTATATTTATATTTTTTTCTAATAAAGCTTTATTACCTAACTTTTCCAAAATATTTTTATGTGACAATGAATTTTCAATCTCTTGCCTCTTGCGTGAAAATATATGTTCCACCTCAAGTTTTTCCCCTAAACTAATAAGGCTCTGCTCTGGATTTTGATACAGCCACCAAGCAAGCATTGACTTTGTAATTGGTCTACCATTTGTATAAGTAAAGCTTTTAATATTCGTTTCAAGTTCATTTTTATCAAATAAATACTCTCTAAAATCAATTTCTTCTCCGTTCACAAGATTAACCATCTCTGGATAAATAGGCGTTCTAAGAGCATTGACACCTGGACGTATAAAATTATATGACCAAATAAACGCTATAGTCTTATTTAAAAAATTATAAAGCTTTTCCTCATCCAAATTAACTATATCAACGCCTCTTGACATATAATAAACCGAAAGAAAGTATCTCCACATGCCATTTGGAGCGTAATTTAAAATGAATAATTGTTTTAAAACCCTTTCAGAAAAGGCTTCATCTTGAGTTTCTATCGCGCTCCAAAAATCTGCAAGTTTTTCTAAATCATTAAGCGCTTCATCATTTTTAAGAAGCGAATAATTATTTTTCTCAAAAAACTTTCTTAAAGCTTCTGTTGTAGATAATTTTATACCTTGTTTAGCTCTTAAATAATACATGTACTCGGTAAATAATTCATCCATGGCAGATCCTGATTGAGAACTAAAAATCTTTTCAGATAAAGTTTCAAGATCCTTCCATCTAGCAATAAAATCATCTTTCTCAGATTTTGATGCATAATATTTATAAAATTGAGCTTTAAATATGTCTGTATCAGATAGTGACTTTCCTCTGTCATTTAATGTTGAAAATATCCTCAGAGCTGTATCTTGCGACTCAGCCTCAATAGGAAGCAATATACAATTTTTCAAAACTCTATTTGGTAAAAAGGCAAAATAAGATGGAAATTCGTTTAAAAATACTTGAATCTTTTCTTCAAAGAACCTAAATGCATTTGCATAACGGCTTTTCATATCTTTCTTTACTTCTCCATTTATTAAGATATAATAAAATTCTTCCTTGTCATCATCAGATGCGACTTCAGAATCTATTTTTAGTCTTGTCTTATCAGGGTTGTCAAATTCATCAGCCTTCCAAATACATGAAGCAATCGCATCTCTAGTCTTAATAGTATTATTATCCTTCATATTTAAAAGCTTTACATAAAACGCTCTCAATAATAACATTAGCGTAGTAATTCTTTGTTGACCATCAATAATTTCACTCTTGCCAGTATCTTGATTCTTAAAGGTAACTATAGGGCCTAAAAAATATTCATCATTCTCTGAATCAAAATTATCGGCGTTACCATCAGGAAATGAAAATGCAAATATATCATCCCATAAAGTTTGGCATTCACTTTCTTCCCATGCGTATGGCCTTTGATAATCAGGTATTAAAAAATCGCTCTTTTTATCAGAAAATAAATCTTTAATAGTCTTTTGATCAATGTTTAATTTTGACATAAGATGACCCCCTTTTTATTAATTATATCATAAATAAGGCTTAAAACATAAAAAATCTGCCCCATAAGGAGCAGATAAAAAATATATATATGAATTTTACACTTAATTAATATATTTTAGCCTTTTTCTTTACAATATATATGTATAATGAATCAATCATAGGAGGTGTAAATCTATGAAAAAAATTTTTTTATGTATGAGCTTAACTATTATGTTGCTTATCTGCGCATCCTGCTCAAGTGATAAGCCTAATGACAAAGCTAAAACAAATAGTGAAACAAAGATAGCGAGTGAAGATAAAAAAGAAGCTAGCTCAAGTACCGAAAAAAATGAAACATCTGAAGAAAGCTTAAATGATGAAGCAAATGACGATAGTCTAGTCAAAGATACTGTATGGCAAGTTGAAATGACTGATAATGATAAAGAGTGGATAGAAAAAAATGTTAAACTGCTTTGTTCTAAGGATATTGACAAGATAAAGTCAAGCCTAGCCGGCAGTGCAAAAACTGCGGTAGATAAAGATCCAAATCTAATTATAGAGGCGCTAAAGCCGCTAGAAATCTCTGGCGATATTGTAAAGATTGAAAAGGTATCAATGGAGTCAGGTCAAGATGGAGATGGTAGCAAGGCTTACATCTACCAAGCGCTATGCCAAGGCGAAAAGAAAAAGATATATTTTAATCTTGCAAGAAATATTGCTAATCAGCTTATAAGTTTCCAGCTAAGTACGGCAGACTTTGAAGAAAATCAAGATGAGCTAAAAGAAAAATACAAGGCATTTATAAATAAATCGCTTGAGGTCATTGGCACAGTCAAGTCTAAAGACTACGAAGCATTCAAAGCATACTTTGGTAATGTAGGTGCAAAAGAAGAAGACATTAAAAATCTATATGATATGATTCTTAATGATATCGATTCATTAAATAGCAATTCCTCAAAGCCTCAAATTAATATTGCAGAAAAAGAAGCAAAGGATGTTTTTGCTGATAAAAGTATGCAAGGCAAAGCTATCGAGATACTAATTAAGTATTTGGGCGATGCTACTAAACCAATACTTTATTATGACTTTTTTTACGATGAAGATATGAACATATACAATCTTACTTATCGTAGATAATTAAGATTTCTCATCAAAACTCTTAAGTGTAATACTTGAGAGTTTTTTATATAATTCAAAATAAGAAGTGACTTTTTAATAAATTATTTTAAATAATATGCACTTCGTAAATAATCTATATGCAAAATAAAACCCTCTCTACTTATTTAGTAAAGAGGGTTTATATTGATAATTTTATTTCTTTCTAATATACTTTCGATACTCAAATTTCATATCTTGATAAGTATGTTCTTCGCTCGTTTGAACTAACTCAAATGCTTCATCCTCATCCAAGTTTCTCATAACAGTATCATAAGGCTTGAAATCTTTTTTGATAAAAGTTATTTCTGCCTCGTCCACCTCGCCTATGAGCTGATCGATGAGACTTGCTCCGCCAACTAAAAATATTTTCTTGTCAGAAAATTTTTCTTTTATAATCTTTTTTAACTCGTCAAGGTCATGGGCAATGTGAGCGCCATCCACATCTTTGAGTGAGCGCGAGACGATAATAGTTTCTCTGCCAGGAAGCGCGCCTGTCGCGTCAAAAGTTTTTCTGCCCATGAGTAAAACTCCGCCCATGGTCATCTCTTTAAAGCGCTTTAAGTCCTCGGGTATCCGTGTAAGCATGTCCCCTTTGTAGCCAATCGCCCATTTGGCGTCGACTGCCATTACGAGTATCATTATATTGCTTGTTTTGCTGTGATTAGAGCTAGTTTGTAAACGTCGTCTGAGTTACAGCCTCTTGATAAATCGTTAACTGGGCTGTTTAATCCTTGAAGTATAGGTCCTATAGCATCGTATCCGCCAAGTCTTTGAGCAATCTTGTAACCAATGTTACCTGCTTCTAGTGATGGGAATATAAATACATTAGCATGACCTGCGATAGCTGAGCCTTTTGCCTTCTTTTCAGCAACTGTTGGTACAAAAGCTGCGTCAAATTGAAGCTCACCATCTACAGCGATGGATGCATCTCTTTCTTTAACTATTTCAAGTGCATTTATAACTTTTTCTGTTTCATCTGATTTAGCGCTGCCCTTTGTTGAGAAGCTTAGTAGAGCTATCTTTGGATCAACGCCAAAGCTCTTTGCTGTCATGTTTGAAAGAATTGCTGTTTCTGCGATATCGTTTGAGTCAGGTGCTATGTTGATAGCGCAGTCAGCGAAGATGTATCTTTCAGCGCCTTTAACCATTACGAATACGCCTGAAGTTTTTTTGTATCCTTCCTTCATCTTAATGATTTGAAGTGCAGGTCTAACTGTATCGCTTGTTGCATGTGCAGCGCCTGATACAAGTCCATCTGCCTTTTTCATATATACTAAGATAGTTCCGAAATAGTTAACGTCCTTTAGAAGTAATGCTTTAGCGTCTTCTAAAGTAATCTTACCCTTTCTTCTTTCAAAAAATGTTTGAGCCATCTCATCTATGTCCTTAGCTTCAGCTGGGTCGATGAAATTGATATTAGCTAGGTCTTTGCCTATAGCTTTAGCAGCCCCCTCTACCTCACTTCTCTTACCTAGAACTATTGGTTCTAAAATATTTTCTTCTTTTAATCTGAAAGCAGCCTTTAAAACTCTTTCATCTTCACCTTCTGGAAAAACAATTGATGGATGTTTTTCTTTTACTTCAACTTTTAATTCTTCAAATAAATCCATAATAACCTCCTATTTATTCTTGATAAATTTATCCTTGCTAAGTGCAATCACAACTCCGCCAATAATTACGAAGATGGGATTGACATCTAAAAATACTACTATTAAAAAAGCTAAAGCGCTTATTGCGTATTCAAATTTATTTAAATGTGCCTTTTCAACTAAGCCTACAAGTGCTGCAAACACTAGTGCGCATACGACTGGTCTAACGCCTTTGAAGGCCGCTTGCACATAAGTATTATCTTGAACGCCCATAAAAAAGTGCGATATAACTAGTATTATGATAAAGCTTGGCAAAACTGCGCCTAAAAATGCAGCGAGTGCGCCTAAAAAGCCATATATTCTGTAGCCAACTAGTATGGAAATGTTTGCTGCGATAGGTCCTGGTGCTGTTTGCGCAAGGCTTATCGAGTCTATGTACTCTTCGTCTGTCATTAATTTTTTCTTAGTAACTATCTCACGCTCGATAATTGGAAGCATGGGAAAGCCGCCTCCTAAGGTGAAGGCACCTATTTTAAAAAATGTTATAAATAAATTAAGTATCTTCATCTCATCACCTATAAATAAATATGCCGACCACAAAACCTATAGCCATGATAAGTATTGGGTTTAGTTTTTTCACTCTAACTAGTATGAAGGCAATTATCGCTATAATTACTGATTTGTAATCAATTATCGCTCCCTTGCCAATGGTTACAACAGCTGCTAATACAAGCGCTAAAACAACTGGTCTTATACCTCTGATTGAGACTTTTACAGCATTTGATTCTCTAAATTTATTTATTGTTAAAAATATTATACTCATTATAATAAAGCTTGGTAGTGTCACTCCAAGTGTAGCAACAACGCTTCCTAAAAAACCTGCTAATTTATTGCCGATGAAAGTTGCTGAGTTAACTGCGAATGGGCCAGGTGTTGTTTGTGCGATGGCAACTATATCTATAAAATCTGAGTAGCTTATCCAGTGAAGACCATTTATGATTTCTTTTTCAAAAAGTGGCATCATAGCATAGCCTCCGCCGAAACTAAAGAGGCCTATCTTGAAAAACACTAAAAATATTTTGATTAAAAAATTCATATACTCACCAAAAACTATTATATCACAAAGAGACATATTTTTCTAGACTCGCAAGGTAAATTTTAAGTAATAAATTTATAGTCTTTGTGATATAATTTATCTAAGGGGTGATGGTATGAGCTTAAAAGCTATTGATATTAAAGAATTAAATTTTAATCCGATGACGCTGATTGGCAAGGAATGGATGCTTGTTAGCGCCGGTAATGAGAAGGCGTTTAACACAATGACTGCTCAGTGGGGTCACTTGGGTGCAATATGGAACGGCGATATGCCAACGTCAGTTATTTACTTAAGGCCACAAAGATATACGAGGGAATTTGTTGACAAGAATGATTACTACACATTAAGTTTTTTTGATCCTTATTATAAAACTGATTTATTATATCTAGGTACTCATAGTGGCCGCAATGAAGATAAACTTGCTAGAACATCTCTAACACCTGTTTTTAGCGATAAAAGCGTTTATTTTAAAGAAGCTAAAATGGTTTTGGTATGCAGAAAAGTTTATAAGGGCGTTTTGCACGAGGAAGGCTTCATCGATCAATCCATACTTAAGAAAAACTACCCAGAGCGTGATTTTCACTATGTTTATATAGGTGAAATAGTAAAGGCTTATGTGAATGAAGAATAAAATATAATTATAAAAAGAGCTATGCGCATCGATTGATATGCATAGCTCTAATATTTTTATTTAAATTAATTTTTTGATTTTATTTTTGATTTATTTTTTTTCGATGCGGTCCTTGCCAAAATATTTTTGTAAAGCTTTTGGTATAGTGATTGAGCCATCTTTATTTTGATAATTTTCTACAAGTGCTGCAAATGTTCTACCAACTGCAAGTCCTGAACCATTAAGTGTGTGAACGAAGTTTAATTTGCCTTCTTCGTTTCTATATCTAATGTTGGCTCTTCTTGCTTGGAAGTCCTCAAAGTTCGAACAGCTTGATATTTCAACGTATCTACCATAGCTTGGCATCCAAACTTCTATGTCATAAGTCATTGCTGATGAAAAACCTAAGTCGCCTGTTGATAATTGAACAACTCTGTATGGTATTTCAAGCTTTTGAAGAACCGCCTCAGCATCTGATAACAATTTTTGTAATTCATCATAGCTTGTTTCTGGTTTAACAAACTTAACAAGTTCAACTTTATCAAATTGATGGTTACGAATAAGTCCTCTGTTGTCTCTACCTGCTGCGCCCGCTTCTTGTCTGAAGCATGGTGTGTACTCAGTTATATTGATAGGCAAATCGCTCTCATCAACAATTTCGTCTCTAAGCATATTTGTTAGAGGTACTTCTGCTGTTGGCACTAAGAAAAAGTCTTTTGATGGTAAATAAAACATATCATCTTCAAACTTTGGTAATTGTCCTGTGCCTAGCATAGACGCTCTATTAACCATGAATGGAGTGCTCATCTCAGTATAATCTTGTTCAAGCGTATGAAGATCAAGCATGAATTGAATTAAGCTTCTTTCAAGTCTTGCTCCGTCGCCTTTAAATATAGAGAATCTTGATCCAGCTATCTTACCAGCTCTATCAAAATCAAGTATATCAAGGTCTGTTCCAAGGTCCCAGTGAGCTTTTGGCTCGAAATCAAACTCAGTTGGTGTGCCATACTTCTTTACTTCAACGTTATCACTATCATCCTTGCCAAAAACAACATCTTTATTAGGAACGTTTGGTATACTTAGTAGGTACTCAGATATTTTGTCATCTATTTCCTTAACTTTTTGGTCATACTCCTTGATCTCGTTTGAAAGCTCTTTCATCTCTTCAAAAATGTGAGTGACATCTTCCCCAGCCTTCTTTAGCTTAGGTACTTCTTTTGAAATGGCATTTTGCTTTTGCTTCATTGTTTCAACAACAGTTAAAAGCTCTCTTCTCTTCTTATCTTCTTCAAGAAGTTCTTCAATTGGGAAACTTCCGTGTCTCTTTTTTAAAGCTTCTAATACTTCTTCTGGATTTTTTCTAATTCTTTTTATATCTAGCATAAAATCACTCCTTATCTTAATCTTAAATCGCGTCCTTTAAAGCGATATATATAATAATTTGATAATATCCTTGACGATAGTCTCTCTCCATACTTTTCTTTTATTGCGTCAACATTTAAATTGCTTGTGATTAGCGTCTTTAAATTTTTACTTAGTCTATAATTTATCAAATCAAGTATAGATTTCGAGCTAACCTGTGTATCTATCTCGGTTCCAAGGTCATCAATGATTAAAAAGTCTGTGTTATAAAATAAATCTCTCTTCGTTACAGCGTCGCCATCGGCCTTAAATATAGCTTCGTTAATGGTTTGGCACATTTCATAAGAGCCCACGTATGTAACATTGATAAGCTTTTCTATAAGTCTCTTTGCAAGTGATACCGCCATAAATGATTTACCTGTACCAACGTCTCCAAAGAAAAATATGGATCTGTGCTCTTTATTAAAATTATCCGCATAAGACTCAAGACTCTTTTTTATCTCAATCATTTCATCTCTTACATCATCTGAAAATATATTGGCATCAAAATTTTCAAAACTTTTTTCTCTCATCTCAGTATTTAGTTCATTCGTCTCAAGCATTTTTTCTCTTAGCATATCGTCAATGCAAGAGCATCTCTTTGATTGATAAATGCCTGTGTCTTCACATTTCTCACAGTCATAATGAACTTTGAAAGCATCATTAAGACCATAAGTCTCTATAAGTTTTTGTTTTTTAGCTTCTATATCAAGTATCTTTTTATTAATATCTTCATAATTTGTAAAATTCATAGACGCAAAATCATTAAGCACAGAATTTTTTTCGTTCTCAAGGCTTAAAAACTCAGGATATTTTTTATAAATAGCTTCTATCCTCTCGCTTCTCTCCCTCTCTCTAATGTTCTTAATATTCGCTTTTTGTCTATAAACATCATCTAACAAAGTCATGCTACTTCCTCCAATTGCCTTCATAGGTATCGCTTAGATAATCATCTGGGTACTCTCTCTCATCAAAGTCCTTTACTCTCGCCTTTGGCTTCTTAGTATTATTATTTTTTCTATCGGACCTATAAAGCTCATTCGTTCTTTCAGCGTCTTCAACTGTCTTTATGCCTTCTTTGTGCCAAGCTTCTAAGATTGCATCAAGATATGCGATAGAAGGCTTAGCTGTGTATATAAAGTTTTCAGCAGCTTTTAAAATTATATCATTGCCATAATTAAAATCGTCGTACCACTTGTCTATGATTTTCTTTTCAAAATCAGATACATTTTTAAATGGCATTGCTAGTGACTGCATAAGTTTATTGTAATTTCTTTGGCTATCGTTCATCACGTTAAAATCACTCATAACTTGAGAAAGATTTGTAAAACCCTTATCGTACCAATTCATGATGATGGTCTCAACATAAGCTGGTGACTTCTTCTTAAGTATATCATAAGCGTATGAATAAGCGTGCGATATCATTTCGCAGCTGATATTGTAATCACGAAGCCACTTGATAATCTTAATCTTCTCTTGTGTATTAAGGGGCCTTCTGACTATGTGGGCGACGTCTTGGAACATCTTTTTTACGCCGTCGTCCTTATTTACTTCAATAATTAATTTAGTGTCGCTACTTAAGTCTCCTTCATCTATATCAAGCTCGTCATCATAAGTATTTTGACTAGTAGCAATATTTGCGCTGTTCTTATCAAGAGATGAGCCGCTAAGATAAAGAGCTCTTAAATCTTTAAATAAGACACTAAAACTCAAGCTATCACCATCGTCATCGAAATCAACTATACCTACTGATTTCCAAAATCTCCAAGCTGATACGACATCTATAACAGGAATTTTTAAAACTTCGGCTATCTTCTCGTTGCTCGCCTCTATGTCATCATCTTGCGCAAATCTTAGCGCTAAAAGATAAACTTTAACGAAGGTTCCGTCCGCTTGAGGCATAAACTCACTGATAAATATATTATTAACTGATGTGTCTAATAAATTTGAATTAATTTTCTCTAGCGTGAAGCTCAAAAAACTCACCTCTCTTTATCTCATAAGTATATACATAAGAAAGCAGCTCCCTGCCATTTTGTATAAACTCTTCTTCATTTTCTATGTATTCCTCTCTAGTTTTATCAATATCTTGAATATTAAATGTATCTAGATAATATGCCTTCTTAGTAAAACCTAATTTTTTATATAAATGTATGGCTCTCTCGTTAAACGCATTAACATCGAGCCATATTCTTTTAAATTTTAGTTCAGTAAAGACAAAATTTAAAAATTCTACAAGTATTTTATAGCCATGGCCTTGATTTTGATAGCGTACGTCCATGACTATAGATAACTCAGCAGATTTTTTTAAAATATTTATCTCTTTCAGTCCAATGTAGGCAATAGCCTTATCTTCATAATAAATTGCAAAATAGCGCTTAAATATGCCCTTCTTAGTTTTAAGCCACTCTTTTATTTCCCAATCCTCTTCATAAATGAAGTCATAATCATTTAAAAGATAGTAATTGCCTCTCTCCCAGCCACTAAACTTGTATGCGTCTTCAAGCTCTAAAGGCTTTATCCTGTATTTATTATTATTCATACGCATTCTTTGAAACGTCAAAGAACCTTGTGTATTCATCTTTCCAAATTAAGTTAACCACGCCAATAGGACCGTTTCTGTGCTTTGAAACGATTACTTCTGCTAAATTTGGATTTTCAGTTTCTTTGTTGTAAACATAGTCTCTATATAAGAACATAACTATGTCCGCATCTTGTTCTATGGCTCCTGATTCTCTTAAGTCCGAAAGTTTTGGTCTTTTATCTGGTCTTTGTTCAAGTGCTCTTGATAGCTGTGAAAGTGCTAAAACAGGTACGTCTAGCTCTTTAGCAATAGCCTTAAGGCCTCTTGATATTTGTGAAATTTCTTGAACTCTGTTTTCAATTCTTTCGCCAGTTGTCATAAGTTGTAAATAGTCAATAACAACTAAATCTAAGCCTTCTTCCATCTTAAGCCTTCTTAATTTTGCTTTAAGCTCTATTAAAGAAATGGCTGCTGTATCATCTATATGAAGATTATAATTTGATAATTCATTTGAAGCAGTAATCAGATTGACAAGGTCTGTACCTTCAAGCTCACCCTTGAATAAGCTAGATAAGTTCATTTGAGCGAATGCCGCTAAAATTCTTTGACCGATTTGTGTCTTACTCATTTCAAGAGAGAACATGGCAACTTTTTTGCCCGCCTTGGCTGCGTTTACTGCAAGGTTAACCGCAAGAGCAGTCTTACCCATGGATGGTCTCGCCGCTAATAACACTAGGTCTGATTTTTGAAAACCGCCTAAAAGTGAGTTAAGATCAGTAAAGCCTGTAGTTACACCGCTAAGCTCGCCTCTGTTTTGTACCCTCTTCATTATAGTTTGAACTGTTTCGCTCATAATATCTTCAAGAGCAGTTAATGAGTTTCTAAGACCTCCTTGAGAAATTTCAAAAAGTTCTTTTTCAGCCTTTTCAAGCACATTCTTAGCTGGCGATTTATCTTCAAGCGATAAGGCTTTTATCTCGTCAGAAAATTCTGCAAGACTCCTAAGTATAGATTTTTCCTTAAGTATATCTATATAAGCATCTTGATTTGAGCTAAGTCCTTCGTTATTTGCATAAATATTTGCAATATAAGTTATTGTATCAGCATCAATTTTTTCATTTCTTTCAAGTGTTTCTGTTACTGTCAATAGGTCTATGGGCTTGTTTAAAGAGAATAAAGTCCTAATCGCATTGAAAATCTTTCTATGAAGCTCGTTATAAAAATCAGCTTCATAAAGTCCTTCAATAGCTTTGACAGCAGCAGTTTTATTTTGCATTGCATTTGCTAAAACTTCCTGCTCAACTATTAAGTTGTTAGGTAATTCTCTTAAAACTTCCATATTACTCCCCTATATACTTATATTTACTCTTAAATTAGCTGTGATTTGTGGATAAAGTCTTAAAACTACAGTATATACACCTGCTTGTTTAATATTTTCCTTCATCTCTATCTTTCTTTTATCAATATCTAAACCAAATTCTTCAAGCAAAGCCTTTTGTATATCTTGTGATGTAACTGCGCCAAATAATTTGCCAGTCGCGCCGCCTTCAGCTTTCATCTTAAGAACTTTCTTTTCTATATCTGCTTTGATCGCATTTGCTTCTTTAGTTTCTTTTTCGATTTTAGCTTTTAGTTCGGCTTGCTCTTCTTTCCATTGCTTTATGTTTTCATCAGTAGCTTCTAAAGCAAGTTTTTTTGGAAACAAGAAATTTCTTGCGTAACCGTCCTTACTATTAACCATCTCACCTTTTTTGCCAAGGCCTTTAACGTCTTCAATTAGTATAACTTTCATTATTTAACACCTTCTTCTTTCTTAGATTCTTTTTCTTCGTCTTTATATTCTTTAATTTTTCTCTTTAATTCTTCAACAGCCAAATCAACTGATAAATCTATCCTAGTAGCTGCTTGATTTAAGTGGCCGCCGCCTCCAAGCTTTTCCATAATTAATTGCACGCTTATCTCGCCAAGTGATCTAGCTGATACATGTGTTTCGTTATTTGAGATCTTAACCGCAACGAAGGAAGCCTTCATGCCATTGATGCTTAGCATCTCATCTGCTGCTTGTGCTGCTATAAGTATTGAGTTATCAACCTTATCTTCAAGTATACCAATAATAGTATCATCCATAAATATTTCTGACTGTCTGACTATGTCAGCCCTATTCTTAATAACCATGTAATCTTCTTTAAAGTATTTCTTAACTACTTCAGGATCAGCTCCAAACCTTCTAAGCATTGATGCTGCCTCAAATGTCCTTACACCAGTTTGAACAGTAAAATTCTTTGTATCAACTGTAATTCCTGCAAGTAATGCCTCTGCCTCAAACTTGCTTAAAACAACATTGTCAGTCATATATGTGAATAGCTCTGTTACAAGCTCCGCTGTACTAGATGCATAAGGCTCTAAAAATACAAGTTCAGTCGATTCAATAAATTCACCGCTTCTTCTGTGGTGGTCTATAACTACCCTGTCTCTAATTTGATCAACTAAATCTGGTGCCTCAGAGATTGATTTTTTATGATGATCGACAACTATAAGTAAAGTTTTATCATCAATTAGTGAGCTAAGTTCAGCCTCAGTCCTTACAACACCATTAAGACTTTCTTCTTCTTTAAGTCTAGCCATGATATTTCTAATACTCATATTAACTGAGTTAAGTGCGATATAGGCAGTCTTACCTCTCATTCTAACAAGCTTTACTACGCCGATAGCTGAGCCGATTGCGTCCATATCAGCGTTTTTATGAGGCATGATAACTACGTTTGATGCGTCATCTATAAGTGATCTTAGTGCACCACCAACAACTCTGGCCTTAACCTTGGTAGTTTTTTCAACTGCTTTTGATTTTCCGCCAAAATACTCGTAATTGTGTCCTCTTCTAAGAACTGCTTGGTCACCGCCTCTACCTAAAGCTATATCCATAGTGTTTCTAGCAATCTCGTATTGCTTAAGAGGTGTTTCTCCATCAGTTGTCGCTGAAATTGATAGAGTTAGTGGTATTATACTTTGTACTTTTAAATCACGAACCCTATCAAGAATATCAAATTTCTTTTGTATAATCTTTTGAAGATTTTCATTATTTGCAATGATTAAATACCTATCATCATCATATTTTCTAACAGTTGCTTCATAAGCATTAAAATAATTTATGATCTCAGTCTCAACATTACCAGTAATAGTCGCTCTAGCACTGTCCTCAACACTGCTTTTAACTTCATCAAGGTTATCTATATATAATAGTATAGTCGCAATCTTTTCCTTGTCAATAGTGTCCTTTGCTTCTTTTAAATCAGTTCTGTTAATCCAGTAAAGAAGAAGCATTTCTCTGTCTTTGCTGTCTTTTGATTTAACTTTATTAACATAAACTTGATAGTAGTTATCTCTATATAAAATTTTAAGTGGCTCATCGCCTGCGCTTAAAATTTCATTTAGATTAATTGATGATATAGCGTCAAGAATGTTATCTTCAGGCTCGCCATCAATTTCAAGCATTTTGATAAATTTACTGTTATACCAGTTAATTTCACCATCTTGATTAATGATAACCATAGGAAATGGCATCTTAAATACAGCTTGTTTTGTTAACGAGTCAATAGTTTCCTCTATATTTTCAAAATTCTTTTGCATAAGTGTAGTTTGGTCTTCAAAATCTTGCAAGAATCTTATGTGTAGCGAAACAAAGATTACAAGTGCAATAAAACCTATGATGATATTTAATATCATAAGCATTATAACTAAAGCAAGCTCAAAAATCACTTCTATTAAATTTTCTTTTACATATGCTTCGATTTTTTTAAACATCTTATGCACCCCTTATCCTTGTAGTACCGTCTATGAAGCCAAATATTATATTTATAAAAAACATTATTCCTAAGAAAAATATGGATATGGCAAAATATAAATTTGCCGCGACTGTTTTTTTGTAGCGTATTTTTAATGTAAACATCACAAAAGAAAGTCCTTGTACAGCTAAGCTCATAAATATCATTAAAGATATATTGTCAATTATAAGCTCATTTATTCCTAAATCTGTTAGCATAAAAATCAAAAGAATTGTTAGCATTAAATAAAATGCTGATCTTTTAAATTTTAATGCTTCAATAAATGGCTCTGTTATATTGACATCGCCTCTTTTTCTTATTATATAATGAGGCAGTTTTAAAGCTATGAAAGAGGCTATAAATGCTAGAAAAAAGACAGTGCTTGCTAAGTACTTTTTAAACTCTTGATACGCTAGACTCACCATGTCCTTGTCAAAAATAAGTTCGCCCTCATAAGATTTAACGAGCTCCATTTGCTTGTCTAAACTTTTATTAAAAACTTCTATGAGATTTATATTGAAAATATCTCTTAAGAAAATTATATAAACTATACTTGAGACCACCAAAGTAAGCGTCATCGCTAAAAGCAGCTTATCGCCTCTCATTTTCATTTTGATTAAAGTGACAGCTATTATTAAGAATGGCAAACCTAATATGGCCTTTTCAAATATAAACGCTGGCTCTAAAAATATTGCCAAGACGCCAAGTGAAGCCATGTATAAATATATTGAGCTGTAATCTTTATTCTCAATCGAATTCATTAGATAAGCTCCAAGTACGAATGGCATCGCAAAGATGCCTAAGTACCTTGTTATAAACATGGTTAGCGTTAAGACTACAAAACTTATAGCCGTCTCAAGATTTTTATTCTCTATTTGCATTATCTTTCCTTATAAGTATCGAGATGCTTCATAATCTTTGCGTACATCTCTTCGTCTATATATACTTTACCATCAATTTCTTTATTTCTTAAGTAGTCAGCGATAAATTTTATATCAAGTATCGAATAAACTTTAACGCCATAATCGTCTTCAAGCTCGTGAATAGCTGACTTATCGCCACTACCTCTCTCCATCCTATTAACAGAGACGATTAGAGCCTTGACCTTTGCATCATAGTGTTTAAGTATATCAATGGACTCTCTAACAGCAGTTCCTGCAGTGATTACATCTTCGATGATAACTACATCTGAATCAGCATTTGGAGTCTCTCCAACAAAAATTCCTTTTTCGCCGTGATCCTTTGCTTCTTTTCTATTAAATGAGTAGCCAATCTCAAGGCCATAGTTTTTGTAAAGACTTACAGCACAAGAAACCACTAGCGGTATTCCCTTATATGCTGGGCCGAATAGCAATGGCTTATCTAATTTAATATTGTCCATGTAAGCTTTTGCATAAAAGTCGCCAAGCTTAGCTATCTCTTCAGAATTATTAAAAAATCCAGTGTTTATGAAATATGGACTCATCCTTCCAGACTTAGTCTTGAAATCGCCAAACTTTAAAACATCTGATTTAAGCATTAAATGTATAAAATCTTCTTTGTATGACATTATCCTATGTTCACATCCTTAATTAAAATATATTTTGGTCCATAGTAATTATCTATATGAATCATCTCTTTAGAAAAATACATATCCAAACCTTTTTCCATGATATTAGCTGAAAAAGCACCGTTGTTAATGATTTTTGTTTCTTTGCCGTCAAAATACTTGGCAAGTCTAAACTCACCGCCAAATATACCGATGGAAGCATCTGCTTGGAAACTTGAGAAACTCTTTATCTCAAGGTGTCTATTCTTTCTCATCTCATCGATTGACATAGATCCAGGAGCTACTTCGATATTTACTAAATTACCTGTAGGCTCAATGCCCATGTATGACGCGAATCTTTGTCCAGCAGATAAATTTATCATCTTGCCGTCCTTAAATATTTGTGTTTCTTTTAGTTTAACACCATCGCTGTCATACTTGCTATTATGCACGGAACCTTCAATCTCAGGCTTTAAAGTGATATTTACAAGATCACCCTTGGCTCCTTTATGAGCCTCTTCATTTAATTTTAATTTATTTAGCTTCATATAATGAGTTGAGCCGCTTGCTTGATAATCATAAAAGTTAAAGAAGGCTGGAACATCTAGACCAGTGATGATTACATCAACTGATTCAATTGGCTCAGCTGGCTTAGACATAGCTCTATCCTCTGCCTCTTTAAGCTCTTCATAAATATTTTCTTCAAATTCTTTTTCATTTAGCTTAGAAAAAGTAAACATTCTATAAACCTCGATTGAGCCCGCTTCACCACATGCATCTGCAATTGATTCAACGATTATCTCGCTCTTTTTAGACTTGCAGTCGCAGCTCTTTGAGTTCACAAGATTTTCTTCTATATTATTAACAAAGATTTCGCATGAGTTTATCTTGGATTTTGTTCCATAATCCTTGTATACTATGTCCTTCACCTTTTTTATAGTCTCAAGCTCGTTTATATAATCTTTTTCATCTGTCAATATAGTTCCTTCAGCTAAAGGAAAATATTTATTCTTAATGAATTTTGCTCTTTCATAAGCAAGAGCTACTTTTCTTGCAATTTCTTCATCACTATCTGATGGAGCTGTATTAAATGAAGAGTCTCCTCTAAATTTTTTGCCATCTTCTTCAGTATCAGCATATATAGTCACACTCACGTCATCAGTCTCAACGCTTCTGTCCATATCTACCTGATCTCTTATTAAGAAAAGCTCCTTGCTAGATGTTTTCTTTCTAATTAACTTAAAATCAGAGATTTCTTTATTTTCTTTTATTATATCAATAATATTTTTAATTCTGTCCATTAGCTTAATCTCCCCTTAAATTTTAAGTAGCTACCACCAGTTGAAGTCTTAACCCATTCCTTATATCCTTTGCCGCAGTAACCAGCGCCATTCATTTCGATTTCGCCAGAAACCATAGATATAGACTCAAGCACATCAGGCACATAGCCTGTTAGTGTTGCTGGACTAAATACTTTTCCGGTTAATTTACCGTCCTTTATCTCTCTCGCCTTCATTGCAGTGCATTGAATTCCCCAGTTCTTAGGGTCTTCCATACCATTGTTCATGCCATCAAGCAAAAATCCGTAGTCAATGGACCTAATCATATCGTCAACGCTGTCCTTGCCGCCTTCAAAGAAAGTATTTGTCATTCTTGTATAAGCCTTTCTTCTGAAAGACTCTCTCTTGCCATTGCCTGTTGGCTTTACGCCTAAAGACATTGCAGATAGCTTATCCGCCATACCTCTTCTAAGTATACCATTTTCAATAATAACAGTATCAGACGCTAAAGTGCCTTCATCGTCAAAGCTATAGCTTGAGCATTCGCCAATGGCTGTGGCGCCGTCATGCATTGTAGTTATGTCACTTGCCACTCTTTTATTGACATAGTCCTTTGCCAAAGCTCTGTCCTTAACAAACATATCCATCTCTACTCCGTGACCAAAAGCTTCGTGAGCAAGTAGTCCAGTTATGTCTGGTGCACTAATTAAATCATAGTAACCAGGTTTAACAAGTTCTGATCCAAGAAGTTCAATTGCATTATGAACCACTTCTTTATATATCTTGTCAAGCTCCTTAAGTACTTCCAAACCTCCTAATCTACTTACGCCCTTGTAATCATATCTAAAGTCGTCGTCCTTTTGAACGTCAGCTTCAGCCATGACGCTAGTAAAAGTATATGCTTGATTTAAACACATCTTCTTAGAAACAAAAAGCTTTCTAACTTCAGTTTCTATGTACATAGCTCTCGCAGAAACAACTAGATCAGACTCTTTAAGCATCTTGTCCTTAATTTCTGTTAAATAATTTATTTTCTCTTGAACACTCATATCATCAAGAGAAATTTCTAAATCAGATGAAAAATCCTTTACGAATTCTTCCTCATCTATTAAAGAGTATTTTCTCATAGAAAAATTATTCTTCTTATAAAAATTATAATTTTCAGTAATTTCTTTTTTTATCTTCTTGGAGAGCTCTTCTGGGCTTTGAATTTTATCAAAAGATACTTCACCGTAATAATCATTGTTATATACACGTGCTACGAAGCCTCTCTCGCTGTCCATGCCTTCACCGACACGTGTTATGCTCTTTGATACCATATAATTAGTAGAGTCAGTATCAGTAGCAAGTATCGATACATAGTCAAAGTCCTTGCTAAGCAAGTCAACTGTCTTTAAAAGGCATTCCTTTGCATCTACTAAGAACTGTGATAATTTATTTTTCATCAGTCTTTTTCTCCTTTCTCTCAGGTTTACTTGTACATAAGCCTACGATCAAAAGTACATCAACTATAGCTAGTGCTGGAACTGTATAACCCGCTATGGGTTTATGTACTACATTAGCTATTGTAAATGCTAGTAGAATTATAAATGCTGCTTTGATTAAATATTTTCCGTTCATACTCACACCTCTTTAGATATTATATCACATATGAATTATATTTATCAATAATAATTATACATTAAAAAATTACTAATATATTTATAATTTTTAAAACGAATATATATTTCTTACTAATGATTCATGACTTTTAAATAATTTTTTTATAATGAGTTAATCATGATTATCTTAAAATAATTTTTTAATAATTAAATATAGTTTCATGATTAAAATATAATTACACATAAAAAATAAGCCTGCAAATAATTGCAAGCTTATCTATTACATTTTACTATTTTACTATTTTACTATTTAATTTAATATTTATAAATTTCTTCTAAATCTTATTTAATTTCTTCCATTAACTTACCCATGATCCAAACAACGTCTGAGTGCCACTTCTTGTGACGTGGTGGGCAATATATCTTTGCAAATGTTTTTAATGTTTTTCCCTTGTATGTGCTTTTTGTAATTAATTCTCCAAAGTATAAAATATTATCCTTTGGTGTATTAAAGCTTAGGTAGCCGTTGGCTCCTCTCATACCGTAAAAATTGTTCTTATTAGCTTGTCTGCCATCCCAGCCCGCTTCAGCGATTGAAACAGCTATAGCAAATATGCCATTAACTCCAAACTCATCTTCAAGTGCCTTAAAGCTTTCGCCTTGTCCAGCAAGTGCTGTCTTTGCTAATACTTTATTAAACTCTTCTACACTTAAATTTGTTTTTTGATAAACATCGTATGTAAGATTCTTTTCTTCTTCTACCATAACTAAAACTAGTTCGTCTATGTTAGCAATCATCTCACCATCTCTTTTATTTACCATATCATCTTCATTGTAGTTAATAATCATATCTATATCTTCTTGATTATTGTTTTGATTGTTTTCATCTTCCCTTTGCGCCATAGTTCCTGTACTATTTAAAAAATATCCACAAAGAAAAACAAACAATAGTAAAAATGTAATAATAAATTTTTTCCTATTCATTTTGTCCCTCCTAAATTGTATGTCTTATTTTAACAAAATTTTTAACAAATGTCTAGTTAAAGTTTTTTAATTAAATTATGACATAAATGTTACAACTTATGACAAATTCTTCATATCATTTTTCAATAATTTGGGCAAAGAGTATTGAATTTTCTACATTTACATTATATAATATTGAAAGAGATATTTCGAATGAAAACTTTATTTTTATGCATAAAATTATTTCAAAAAAATGAAATTATATAATTTTGTTTCATAAAAATCATTTCGAAATAAATAGGGGTGTAATTAATGAGAGATAATTTTGAATATAGAAGAAAAAAAAGAAAATCAAGAAGAATATTTTCTTCAATAATATTTATTCTTATTATATTGGGTGCAATATATTTTTTATATAATAATCATAAATTAAATAATAAAAAAGAAAAAATAAATCTTGATGAAGTTTTTGAAGGTATTAAACAAGCAGATATTGTTAAAAATTTAGTAGATAAAGAAATTTATAACTATAATTTTTCAATTAGAGAAAAAGAACTTTTAGCTTATAGAAAAAAAGTCAAGGAAGAAGAACTTGCAAAGCTACTTGAAAAGGGTAAAGAAATTGATCCTAAGGCATTTAAAAATGTTAAGGTTGCTAAATCTTCTGTAAATACTGTTCCTATATCGGTTTATACAGAATTCTTTAAAAATGACCTTTTCATCGGTGACTCCATCACTGAAGAGCTTAAATACTATAAATTTCTTTACGAAAACAATGTTTTTTCTAAGATTGGTTTAAATACTGATACTCTTAGAAAGCTTCTTCCAAATGAAAAATTTGGTATTGAGCCAAAAAATATTTATCTAATGATGGGTCTTAATGACTCTGTCTTTGTTAAAACTGAGGAAAAGTTTAAAGAAAGATATGTGGCTATGCTTGATGCACTTCAAGCTAAGTTTCCTAATGCCAAAATTTATCTTCAAGCGATCTTCCCTGTGAGCAAGGCTTTGGATGAGAAAGAAGATGCAAGGGTAAATAATACTAAGATAAATTCATTTAATAGTGTTATTAAATCTATAGCAAGTGAGAGAGGACTTGACTTTTTAGATTTTTCTTATCTATTAAATGAGAATCAAAATTACTTTGAACCTGATGGAATGCACTTAAAGAGTAAATTCCACAAGGTTTGGTTAAATGAAGTTAAAAATATAAACAGTTAAAGGCAGGTTTATTATGAAAAAGATATTAATAATTTTAAGCGTAGCACTTATGATATTTATGGTGGGATGCTCTAGTAAGGACGTAAGCCTTAATGATATTAAGGACAAACTTAAAGATACTATTGATTTTTCTACTTTTTCTAAGGAAGAAGAAGATTCTTATCTAAAGGACACTTTTGATTTTGATACGGAAAAAATCGATTCTTATGAGATGTATGGTCCTCAAACTAATTTAAATACAAACGCAGTGCTATTGTTAAGACTAAAAAATGCAAGTGATGCAAGTGAATTTAAAGAAAAAATTGATGCATATAAAGAAAATCTTATAAAAATTTATAAAGACTACGCTCCTGATCAAGCAAAGCTTGTTGAAGACAGCGTATATGAAGAACATGGCAAGACTATCGTACTAGTAATTTCAGAAAAGTCTGAAGATGTTAAGAAGGCTTTAGCAGAGCTTTATAAGTAATGGTATTCTCTTCACTTTTATTCTTATACGTATTCTTACCAATTGCATTATTCTTATACTATATATCGCCAAAAAAGATAAAGAACTTCACGCTCTTTATACTCTCACTCATCTTTTATGCGTGGGGCGAGCCGATATATGTAGGGATAATGCTTTTTTCCAGTGTATTTGATTACTGCAATGGAAGACTTTTAAATAAATTTAAAGATGAATGGAAACGCAAAGCAGTCCTTATATTGAGTGTAATTGTCAATATTGGTCTGCTTTTTTTCTTTAAGTACTACAATTTTGTGATTGATAATTTAAATTATTTATTTAATTTAAATATTAGCGCAAATAATTTAAGTCTGCCTCTTGGTATATCCTTCTATACATTCCAAACGCTTAGCTACACAATAGATGTATATAGAGGCGAGGTCGAAGCGTCAAACAGCTTTTTTGACTACAGCGCTTATGTTGCGATGTTTCCTCAGCTTGTCGCTGGACCTATAGTTAGATACATCGATATATTTAATCAACTAAAAAATAGAGACTTTTCTGACAATTCCATCGCCTATGGCATAAAGAGGTTTGTTTATGGTCTTGCTAAAAAAGTTTTGATTGCAAATAAACTTGGTGAGCTATATAAAATAATTCTTGCGAAAGAGATAGCATCTCTACCATCGTCAATGGCTTGGCTTGGCATCATCGCCTTCACCTTGCAAATTTATTTTGACTTTAGTGGCTACTCAGACATGGCAATAGGTTTGGGCCGCATGCTTGGCTTTGACTTTTTAGAAAACTTTAATTTCCCATACATTTCCAAGTCAATAACTGAGTTTTGGAGACGCTGGCACATGAGTTTATCACTATGGTTCAGAAACTATGTCTACATACCACTTGGCGGTAACAGAGTAAAATTACCAAGACAGATACTAAACTTATTTATCACGTGGTTTTTAACAGGTTTTTGGCATGGAGCGGACTTTAACTTCATTTTATGGGGTCTATACTATTTTATTTTGCTAGTTTTAGAAAAATTTGTTTATGCAAAAGCACTTGATAAGGCACCAAATTTTATAAAACATATATATGCAATTCTGTTTATAATTATTGGCTGGGTAATATTTGAGTTTAAAGTGACTGAGATAGGTCCATTTATAAAGGCAATGTTCAATTTTAAAAATTTCTCATCCTTAGAAGCGTATTTTTACTTAAAAGAGTATGGTTTTTATCTAATCGTTGGTGCGCTTTTATCGCTTGGCGTATGCAAAAAACTTATTGATAAGGATAGAAAAACATCTTATTTAGAAATTGCTTTTTTATTCATCCTTTTAATACTTGTGACAATGTCACTAATTAGCGAGTCCTACAACCCATTCTTGTATTTTAGATTTTAGGTGATATATATGAAAGATAAATTATTAAAAATATTATTCTTTATATTTATAAGCTCAGTTTTAATCGCAAATATTTTTGCTAAAGATAAAACTTTTAGCCAAAATGAAAATAGAGTTTTAGAAGAACTTCCAAAATTTTCATTTTTTTCACTTAAAAATGGTGACTTCACTAAAAAATTCGAGGCCTATTGCAAGGATCAATTTATAATGAAAGATGCTCTAGTTGGTGCAAGATCAAGACTTGACTACGCTCTTGGCAAAAGAGAATTTAACGGCGTTTATATCGGCACGGACAAAAATTATTATGAAAAATATATTTATGATGCAAATAAAGTGAATAAATTTATTAAGTATATAAACGATATCGATGTAAAAAATAAATTCATAGCCATCTGCCCCGATAAAGGCGAAGTTTATAGAGAAAATCTTCCGAAAGGCGCTACATTTAGCGATGAAACAATGGTTCTAAATAGATACAAAAATGAAATCAAAGGCAATTACATCGATTTATATAAGCTTATGATGGATCACAAAGAGGAATACATCTTCTACAAGTCTGATCACCACTGGCGTGAAGGCGCTTACCTTGCTTATAAAGATATAGCTAAATCCATGGGTCTTGATGAGATGAAGACAATTGAAAAAGTCACTTGTGAAAATTTTAGAGGCTCACTTGATTCAAAGTCTTCTTATTATAATAGCGCTCTAGATGAAATATTATTTTACTTGCCAATAAATTATGACGAGATCAAGGTTAAAGGCGACGATAAAGATATAAAAGTGCTTAACAAGGATGAATTCAAAAACAAAGATAAATACAAAGCACTTTTTAGTGGTAACTATGGTCTTGTTGAAATAAGTGGCAACGAAGCCTCTTCAAAAACTCTACTTATTATAAAGGACTCATTCGCAAACGCAGTTGCAAGTCTATTCACAAATGATTTCAAAACTATATACATGATTGACAAACGTTTCTTTAATCAAAATATCAATGATTTTGTTCATGAAAAAGAAATTGACACATGTTTAGTTCTTGGCAGCGTGAACGGACTTAATTAAATCTTGAAAAATCGAGCTTTTTGTTGTATTATATACTTAGAGGTGAAACTATGAATAAAAGAAGAATATCGTTAATGATAGCACTAGTTTTATTATTTAGCTTACTAGCATCGTGCAAACCAAAGGTAAGAATGAAATTTTCATTTGATTATTTCGATAGCTTCGATACTTTAGTTAAGGCGACTGGCTACTTCTTTACTCAAGAAGAAGCAGATAAATTTGATAAAAAATTAGCTGAAAAATTAAAATATTATGATAATTTATTTGACTGCCACAAGGAACATGAAGGCTTAAACAATGTCTATACTATAAATAAGATGGCTGGCAAAGAAAAAGTTAAGGTTGATGAAGCACTAATTAATCTTATATCTCAATCAAAAACTCTTGGCTTAAAATATGATTCTCGCGTAAACATTGCTTTTGGCGCTATAATCGAGCTTTGGGAAAAGAGTATGACCGAAGCTTATGAAAATGACGAATTAAAGGCAGCTACACCAGATATAGACGAGCTAAAAGAGAGAGCAAAATACGCTTCATTAAATAATATTATCATTGATAAAGAAGAAAGTACTGTATATATAACAGATGAGAGAACTAAAATAAATCTTGGCTCAGTTGCCAAGGGCTACGCTGTTGAACTTATATGTAACGAGCTTAAAGACGAAGGCTTTGATTCAGTAGTCATCAGTGCTGGTGGTAACGTTAAAACTATCGGCCACCCTAACGGAGAAACTAAGAGAAAATGGACTGTAGGCGTTGAAAATCCTTACTCTGCTTCAGAGATGAAGGAAGGCGACTCAGAAATTTATGATATTTTATATACTATGGATAAATCAATAGTTACATCTGGTGATTATCAAAGATATTTCTATGGACTTGACAACGTTAAATACAATCACATCATTGATACAAGAACTTTATCTAGCGCAAGAAATTTTAGAGCTGTCACTGTAATCACTAAAGACTCAGGCATAGCTGATTTTTTATCAACACTACTATTTACAATGACTTATGAAGAAGGCGCTGAAACAATTAAGGACTTCCCTGACACTGAAGCATTGTGGATAAACTTTGATAATACTGAATTTTATACAGATGGACTTAAGCACTACTCCAAATCTTTAGGAGCAACAAACTAATGATTAAGAACACAATAAAAGCACTTTTATCATATATTTTAATCACAGTAGTGGCAGTATTTATGATGCTTTCACTAAAAAAGCTTACTAGTCCCTTAGTTTTAAGGATAGTAATGATACTTTATTCATTAATAATACTGATACTATTCTATTTATCAGGATTTTTAGTAAATACAAAATATAGAAAAAATAAAGCGCTTAAATCGTACAACTTAATCATATTTATAGGCCTAATCATATTTATAGCCTCGCTGATTTTTTCAAAATTTTATATAAAAGCAGAGCTATTTACAGAGAAATATTTTATATTCAATATAATTAATCAAGCTATGTACCTAATTTTGAAAAGTTTTTTCATACCAGTAAACGCTATCACATCATTTATTGGATTTTTACTGACAAAGCTTCTCTATTCACTAGGTGTAATTAGCAAATACAATTTAAGGAAGTGATAATATGGCAAAAAATATTGATGACAAATTCATGGATCTAATGAAAGAGACTAATGAAAAATTTGACGCACTTAAAAATAAGATTAACAATATCCCTAAGATGTCAAAGGCTGGCACAAGACTTATTACTAAGGAAGAAAAAGAACTTATAGAAAATTCGAAAAAAGAAGAAAATAATTCAATCGAAGAAAAAAATACTGAAGAATAATTAAAATTATTAAAGGAGTTAATATGATTATAGACGGTGAAGTAATTAAAATTGTATATAGAAATGATTTAAACGCGTACACCGTTATGCAAGTTAACTCTGATGGTGAGCTTATTACTTGCGTTGGCACTGCTCTGACTGTTAAGGAGCATGACTATGTTGAGCTTGAAGGCGAACTTGTCTTTCATGAAAAGTATGGCGAGCAAATTAATTTTACTAAGCTTTCTTTTAAAGAGAGAGACACAATTGAATCTATTAGAAGCTACTTGATTAAAAGTGGCATTCCTAAAATTGGTGAAAAAAGAGCCGAAGAGATAATTGACCTCTTCGGCCTTGATTCTATTAAAGTAATTTTTAATGAAACAGATAAACTTCTTCAAGTAAGAGGCATAGGAAAAAAAGCCCTTGCCGATATAAAAGAGTACATAAAATCAAATAAAGAGCGTGAAGAAATACTTCAAAAGCTTGCAAAATATAATTTACCTACGGCTACACTATTAAAAATATATAATATTTATGGTGATGAGGCCATAAATATATTAAAAAATAATCCATATAGATTGATATATGACAAAATCGGTGTAGGCTTTAAAACTGCGGATAAGATTGCTTTAGAAGAAGGCGTCGATGCCAATGGACTTGAAAGGTTAAAAGCAGCCATCATCTATCTTTTAAACATATATCTTGCTCAAGGCTCTACCTACATACCAAAGGATAGACTTTATGAAGAACTAAAATTTCTTATGACTATGGACGAAGATAAATTTAATTTAGCTATAAAAGAGCTCGCAACGACTGGCAGCATCGCTGTTAAGAAGGAGCGCAGTAAAGAATATAATGTATACTTAAGTCTTTATTACGAGAAAGAACTTGAATGTGCAAAGAGGCTTTATGACATAAAAAATGCTGCTAAAGAGACTTATGTATTTGATTGTGACGAACTTATAGAAAAATATGAAGCAGCTGAAAATATTATTTTTGATGAAAAACAAAAACTTGCTATAAAAAAAGCCTTTGTCAATAACATCTCCATCATCACTGGTGGACCGGGTACCGGAAAAACATCTATCATAGAAGCTATCATAAATATACTTAAAAATTTTAATATATCTTTTGCACTTGCGGCGCCAACTGGCAAGGCCGCTAAGCGTATGGAAGAAAAAACTGGTGAAGCGGCTATGACGCTCCATAGACTTTTAAATATCGCCCCTATCGATGGCGCGGATTTTTTTGAAAGCTCAGAAGAGATTGATGCTGACTTCATTATCGTGGATGAAGTCTCTATGATGGATACGCTGTTATTTAGTGAGCTCTTGGCAGCTATTGAGCCAGGTAAGACACTTTTACTTTTAGGTGATAAAGATCAGCTCCCAAGCGTTGGTGCAGGCAATGTTTTAGAAGATCTAATCAATTCTGGCGAGGTTGAAACAACTGAGCTTGAGCATATTTATAGACAAAGTGAAAACAGCATGATAGCTATTAACTCACAAGAGATACGCTTAGGCAATATGCCTGAGGTAAATAAAAAAGATAGTGATTTTTTCTTCATTAGCAAAGACTCTGATGATGATATACTTGAAGAAATACTTGATCTTTTAAATGAAAGGCTGATAAATTACTTCGGTCTCGACCCGTTCAAAGACGTGCAAATACTTACTCCAACTAAAAAAGGTAAGCTTGGCACAGTTAATCTAAATTACATGTTGCAAAACTTACTTAATTCACGCGCTGATAGCGAAACTGTCAGAGCCATGGGCAAGGAATTTCGTGTTGGCGACAAAGTGATTCAAACTAAAAATAATTATGATATAATTTCTCATGAATACAAGAACGGCAAATACGAAGAAGTTACTGGCGTTTTTAATGGCGACACAGGTATAATTAAAAGCGTTGACAAAGATAACGAGACCCTAGATATAGATTTTGATGACGGTAAGAGCGCTACTTATGATTTCTCCTTGCTTGGAGAGCTTTCACTTAGCTATGCACTAACCGTTCATAAATCTCAAGGAAGTGAGTTTGACTGCGTTGTCATGCCCATTACCTATGCTAATGAAAAGCTACTAACTAGAAATTTATTATACACTGCCATAACTAGAGCAAAAAAACTTCTTATCTTGGTTGGCAGGGAAAAATATTTAAAACTCATGATTGATAATAATTTCATCATGAAGAGATACACTAGCCTTGAAAAAAGAATTCGTGATTTAAAGAAGGTATTCAAATGAAAATCTGCCCATTTTGCAATGAAGATTTTGACGGCGGTATGCCCTACTGTTCTAGCTGCGGCGCTAACATTGAGATAATCAGAAAAACTTTTTATGTCGATGGTTTTGATGAGCTTCACTCAATAGTCTACTACAATGACTTTTTTAGAGAGCATCTATTTAACTACAAGTTTGGCATGCAGAAAAAATATTTATCTGCACTCGCCTATTTATATGAAGAAGAGTTAAAAAATATTATGCAAAATGAAAAAATTGATTACATCACAAGTGTCCCTATGAATACAGAAAAACTAAGAAAAAAAGGTTTTGATCACATGGGTGAAATTTTAAAAATAATTTCTAAGGACATGGGTATAAAAATATATAATTATGAAAAGCTACAAAAGCGTGATATGCACAAGCTTTCTTTCTCTGAAAGAGCTAATATGAAAAATATTTTTAAAAAAAGTGCTGATGCAAGTGGCAATGTACTAATAATTGATGATATAATAACTACAGGAACGACTATGAAGGACTCGGCTCGCGTTATGAAAGACGCTGGCTTTGAGAAGATTTTTGGTCTCATCCTGTGCTCAAGGAGGTAAAAATGTTTAAATACGCAATAATTGGTGGAACTGCTCTTAAAAGCATGAAGAGCATTGAAACGAAAAGCATTGAGAATGAATATGGCGTTTGCGAATACAACGTTCTTAATGAAGATACCATCTTTGTTCCAAGACATGGAATGAATTACTCAGTTCCCCCTACTTTTATAAATTACAGAGCCAATGTTAAGGCGATGAAGGACTTAGGTGTGGAGTATGCCTACGCCATCAACTCAGTTGGCTCGCTTAGAGAAGAGATAGAGCCTCTTACTATAGTTATGGCGAATGATTTTTTTGATTTTACTAAAAAAAGGGACTACACATTCTTTACTGGTCTTGATAAAGGCGTTAAATTCATTGCCATGGATGAGCCTTATTCATTAGAGATGAATAGATTATTTGAAGAAAAATACGATGGCAAGATTAGTACAGGTGTTTTGGTAACTACTGAAGGGCCAAAATTTGAGACCAAAATCGAAAATAAATTTTATAAATCAATCGGCGGAGACGTCGTTGGCATGACTGGTTCACCCGAAGTTATTTTAATGAACGAACTAGGCATCAAATACGCATCTTTAAACGTTGTTGGTAACTACGGTACAGGCGTTACTGATAAGCACGTTGAAATCACTAATGAACAAGAAAATATAGCTTTAAAGGCAGCTCATGTGGTTCTTGATATTTTCAAAAATGGACTAGACTTTAATGATGGAGCGAAATTCCTATGATGCCAGACATTGATACATTCACAGCTTGGACTGATGAAGCTTGCGAGAGACTACCTGAAATATTCTTTAGAGATTTAAATTTAGGTGTAGTCGTCTCAGAAGATTTAAAAATTTCTCCAGATGCAATTGACGATGACTTATTTATTTTAGGTCAATATGAGCGCTCAGCCATGGGCAAAGCTATATACATCTACTACGGCTCTTTTATGAAGATGTATGGGGACTGGTCAGAGCGTGAAATTAAGGACATGATTTACCACGTTTTAAAACATGAGTTCACTCATCACATGGAAGGTCTCGCAAATTACAGGGACTTAGAGGTAGAAGATGAGGTGCAGCTCGCAAGATATAAGGAAATGAAGAAACATGATCATAAATAGCGATTGGGAAGAATTTTTACAAAATGAATACACTAAGGACTACTTCATCAAGATGCGTGATGCGCTTCGCCGCGAGTACAAGGAGCACACTATATATCCAAAATACTATGAAATATTTAAGGCGCTTGAGCTATCGCCACTAAAAGATACAAAAGTTTTCATCTTGGGTCAAGATCCATATCATGAAGTAAATCAAGCCAATGGACTTGCCTTCTCTGTTAATGACGGAGTGGCTCTCCCGCCATCTTTAAGAAATATATATAAGGAGCTTTATGATGATTTAGGCATTCTTAATAAAACTGGTGATTTAGATGCGTGGGCAAAGCAAGGAGTACTCCTACTTAACTCAACATTAACGGTTCGCAAGGGCTATGCTAATTCACATAAAGACATTGGCTGGCAAATTTTTACTGATAAAATTATAGAAACGCTTTGCAAAAATAAAGAAAATGTCGTCTATATCCTATGGGGCGCTTATGCAAGAAGCAAGATGCACTACATCGATACAAGTAAAAATCTTGTAATCACTTCAGCTCACCCATCGCCATTGTCAGCATATAGAGGATTTTTCGGGTCAAGGCCATTCTCAAAGACGAATGCATATTTAAAAGCACATAATATTAAAGAAATAGATTGGAGAATAAAATGAAAAAAATTTTGATAAGCTCTCAGCCATATTCAGATGGCAAGAGAAATTATGTACAAATCAATAGAAATTACGCCGAAGCTGTAAGATTAGCTGGCGCAGTACCTTTCATCGCTCCATACACTGACCTTGAAGGAGTAAGTGAACTCGTTGAAATGTCTGATGCAATCATACTTACAGGCGGTCACGATGTAAATCCGCTTATATATGGCGAAGAACTTCAAAAAGGCATATTAGGTATATCGACTGAAAGAGATGCTTTTGATATGAGACTGATTGAAGAAGCAATCAGATTAAAAAAGCCAATGCTTGGTATATGTAGAGGAATGCAGCTGATAAATGCATGCTTAGGGGGAACTCTATATCAAGATATATACAAGGACAATCAGGCTAAGCTAGAACACGTAAACTTCGATACCATAGCGACTGGTGCTCACTACATCACAATCAAAGAACAAAGCTTTTTACACAGAGCGACTGGATTAAAGAAGATGCTTGTTAATTCAGAGCATCATCAAGCAGTTAAGGACGTGGCGGAAGGTTTTAAAGTCACAGCAAAGTCTTCCGATGGAATTATCGAGGCAATGGATGATGCTCATAGAAATATCTATCTAGTGCAGTTTCATCCAGAAGCCATGGCTGTGAATAATAATGGAGAAGCAATAAATATATTTAAGGAGTTTATAAAATTAAAATGAAAAAGAAATTTGACAGATACGAATACTTTGGCGACAACGAAGAAATCTTCACAACGATCACAGCCATCATCATCGGCTGTATGCTATCAAGTTTTGCGATAAACTTTTTCTTCATACCAAATAAATTACTTGCCGGCGGTGTCGGTGGTATCTCCATCATCATAGAACTACTTACTGGCTTACCTGCAGGTATCATGCTATTCGTGATTAACTTACCAATATTTTTGTTTGGATTAAAAGAGCTTGACAAGAAATTTTTAGTTTACGCATTTATAACAACTTTTGTTTTATCCGCGACTATGGTACTCTTTAGACCAATGCAAAAGCTTAATACTTTTGATGACATACTTATCAGCGCCATCTTTGGTGGTGTGCTTAATGGTATAGGCATGGGTGTTTTATTTAGGCACGGTGCTTGTCAAGGCGGTCTTGACATAGTTGCTGCAGTATGTAAAAAGCGCTACAATATCAATATCGGAAGTGCTCTTATGGCGATGAATGGCATTATAATAAGTTTAGCGAGCATAAAATTTGGTGTGTTAAAAGGACTTTACACAGTTTTATCGATGTTTGTTGCATATCAAGTGCTTGACAAGGTGCAAACAGGCTTCGACGCGACAAAGAGTGTTTTAATTATATCAAAGGACTACGAAAAACTTTCTTATGAGCTTATGAATAAACTTGAGCGTGGAGCAACCATCATCGACTCGTACGGTGCTTGGTCAAAGAGCGATTTAAAGATTATATTCATGCTAGTTAAACCAAGAGAGATAGTTGATGTCAAAAAAATAACTAACTCCATCGATAGAAATGCCTTTATAACTATACAAGACACAAACGAAGTAAAAGGTAGAGGCTTTAAAGGCGGAGACAATTTTTAAAATTATAAAAATAATATATCAAATATGAAACCCAGTTCAAATGAGCTGGGTTTTTGTGTAATTTATTTCAAATCGACTAATTCACTCCATATTTTAGGCGATTCTTGTGGTTTAGGCGAAAAAATATCTCTCGCTCTAGGCAAGAGATACATATTAATAATAAACTTCTTCTAAGACAAGTCCTTTTGCTGGCAAAGTTGGTGCAAGTCCCCTTCTATCGCCATCTTCAATCGCTCTAGCCATAGAATCTATATCTAAAATTCCTGTTCCAACAAAAACAAGTGTGCCAGACATGATCCTTACCATATTATATAGAAAGCTTCTTCCTTTTACATCGATGTAAACAAAATCGCCATCTCTGATGATATCGACTGAATGAATAGTTCTAACTGTCGTATCAACAGCGCTTCCTATAGCCATAAAGGCTCTGTAGTCTTTTTCGCCGACCATGTATTTCGCTGCTTCACGCATTAAATCTAAATCAAGCTTATATGGGAAATTATATGCAAAGTGCCTAGCTGTCGCTCTTCCAAATTTTCTGTGCTCAAGCGTATATCTATAGTACTTGCCCTTTGATGAGAAGCGCGCGTGAAAATCATCCGCTGCCTCTTCACTCTTAAGTACTCTAATATCTTCGGGAAGCTTGTCATTGATTGGATAAATCATTTTTTCAGCCGGACAAACCGATTCAGTCTTGAAATTCAAAACAAAACCATGAGCACTAACGCCCTTATCAGTCCTCGAGCAGCCAATAACTTTGATGTCTTCACCCAAAGCCTTGCTAATGGATGCGTTCAGAGCGTCCTCAACTGTGTGTGCATTGTCTTGCGCTTGAAAGCCTGAATAATTTGTTCCGTCAAAATCTATAATTAATTTTATGTTCTTCATATTAAATTAAATAAATACTTTGTTGATATTATAAATCCAAAGTATATAATTATTACAAGTATAGCTAATCTATCTACAGTAGTGTAAATAAGTGGATTTAGCTTGCCTCTGTGCTCTCCACCTGAGTAGCATCTAGCATCCATGGCGATGGCTAGTTCATCTGCTCTCTTAAGTGCGTTTAAGAAAAGCGGTATCATTAAAGGAAGCATCTTTTTAGCCGTCTCTATAATATTTTTGCCATCAAAGCTTGCGCCTCTTGATTCTTGCGCCATCTTTATCTTATTTGCCTCTTCAGCTAGTGTCGGTATAAATCTTAGTGCTATGGTCATCATCATTGCTAGTTCATGAGTTGGCACTTTAATAAGCTTCAGTGGACTCATAAGTGACTCAAGTCCATCAGTTAGTCTTATTGGTGATGTAGTTAATGTTAGTAGAGATGAACCAAGTATTAATAAGAGTAGTCTAAATGACATGAAAAGACCTGTATTTAGTCCTTCATATGACATTTGTGGCCACTTAATATTTGGAAATATTTGTGTGCCTGGTGTAAAAAATATGTTAAAGATGAGTGTCATTATGATAATCGCGCGCATCGGCTTAAGCCCTCTTAATATTATTTTTAGCGGTACCTTGCTCATTAGTATAAGTAAAATTATAGTGATGCCAACAAGAGCAAGTATACTATATGAATCAACAAAGAAGATCGCTATCATAAATACGAAGACAAAGATAAGTTTAACTCTTGGGTCTAGTCTATGAACAAAACTATCTGTCGGAAAATATTGTCCTATGGATACGTTATTAAACATTTTTCTTCACCTCGAAATACTCAAGTATATTGCGTCTCGCCTCTTCAACAGTTTTTACATAAGGGTTTAGACCCGGATATTTCTCCTGCAAAGTAAACATAAACTCAGTTATCTCAGGCACGCCAACATCATATTTCTTAAGAAGTTCGCGCTCCTTAACTGCTTCATCAGTACTTTTATGCATTATAAGTTTGCCCTTGCTTAGAACAACTATCTCATTTGCGTAAGTAAAAACGTCTTCCATTGAGTGAGATACTAAAACTACTGTAATTTTCGTTTTTTCATATATATCATATATCTCATTAAGAATTTCTTCTCTAGCTCTTGGATCCAGTCCAGCAGTTGGCTCATCAAGTATAAGCACCTTAGGTCTCATAGCAAGTATACCAGCTATGGCAACGCGCCTTTTTTGTCCGCCTGATAATTCAAATGGAGACCTATCCTTAACCCATTCGTAATCAAGTCTAACGTCTTCAATTGCGCCTTTAACTCTCTCAGCTACTTCTTCATCGCTTAGTCCAAGATTTTTTGGTCCAAAGGCAACGTCTTTCGCAACAGTCTCTTCAAATAGCTGATACTCAGGATATTGAAATACCATCCCAACGCTCTCGCGAAGCTTGTTTAGCTTGATGTCCTTTTGAGTTATGTCTACCCCATCTATAATTATATTGCCTGATGAAGGCCTAAGTAGACCATTTAATTGCTGCATAAATGTTGATTTGCCAGAGCCTGTGTGGCCAATGATACCGATAAAGCTGTGATCTTTGATAGTAAGCGATATATCGTCAAGCGCCTTCACCTCAAATGGCGTGTCCTTATTATATATAAATGATAAATTTTTTATTTCAATCATAATTTTGCCACCAATTCATCTATACTAAGCTCATCACCAGTAACATTGAAGCCGTCCTCTTTAAGCAAATTACTTAATTCAGTCACTTGTGGCACGTCAAGTCCAAGCGAGTGCACCTTTCTTACATTGGAAAATATATTTCTAGGTGTATCGTCCCAAACCAGCTTGCCCTCATGCATAACCATGAGCCTGTCTGATAAAACCGCTTCACTCATAAAGTGCGTGATAAGCACTATAGTTTTTTCGTATTGTCTATTTAGTTTGATAATAGTATCCATGACTTCTTTTCTGCCAAGCGGATCAAGCATGGCAGTTGGTTCGTCAAATACAATTATGTTCGGGTTGATAGCAAGTATACCAGCGATGGCAAGCCTTTGTTTTTGTCCACCGCTCAATAGGTTTGGCGCGTGCTTTTTGTATTCCGTCATCGAAACTATCTCCAAAGCATCGTCAACCCTTTTTCTAATCTCAGGTGTTGGTAGGCCAAGATTTTCTGGGCCAAAGGCAACGTCCTCTTCGACTATAGTCGCTATGATTTGATTATCTGGATTTTGAAAAACAAGTCCTAAGTTTTGTCTTATCTCAAGAAGGTTCTCTTCGTTCTTCGTGTTCATGCCCATGACAGTCGCGTCGCCTTCAGTAGGAAGCAAAATTCCGTCCATAATTTTCGCTATGGTCGACTTGCCACTGCCGTTCATGCCAAGTATGGATACAAACTCACCCTTCTTTATCTCAAAGCTCACATCGTCCAGAGCTTTTTTTTCTTTTTCATTTTTATCGTAAGCAAAACTTACATTTTCAAATTTAATCATGCTATCACCTAAATTTAATAATACCATATTTGGCGCGATTTTACAAGGTATTTAGCTTGATTATCTTAATTATAATTTAAGTAGTTTTATAATTTTTATAAATCGAAAATAAATTAATGAATATAAATTAACAAAATATTTATGACAAAAAATGTCAAAATACTACAAAAGTAGTATTGACAAGCCCATGTAAATAGTCTATAATTGTCTTAGTCATTCAAGTAGTAATAATATTTAAGAAGGTAGATGAAAGACAGGTGATAAGATGACAAGAACAATACTTCATTCAGACATGAACAACTGCTACGCATCCATCGAGAGAAAACTAGATCCATCTCTCGTTGGAAAACGGCTTGTAGTCTGTGGTTCAGTCGAAGACAGACACTCCATAGTTTTAGCAAAGAGCTACGAAGCAAAAGCTTTTGGAGTCAAGACAGGAGATAGCCTTTATGAAGCGAAAATGAAATGCCCCGATTTAGTAGCTGTTAGGCCTCATTACGATGAGTACTTAAAGTTCTCAAAACTTGCGCACAAAATTTATTACAGCTACACCAATCAAGTCGAACCCTTCGGCTTAGATGAGTGCTGGCTAGATGTGACCGGTTCTGAGAAACTCTTTGGTAGCGGAGAAAAAATTGCTCACGAGATCAAAGAGCGCATCAAAAAAGAGCTTGGCATCACAGTTAGTATCGGTGTGAGTTTCAACAAGATATTCGCAAAGCTTGGTAGCGACCTTAAAAAGCCAGATGCGGTGACGCTCATTCCTAAAGAGCATTTTAAAGAGATAGTTTGGCCACTTGATACAGATAAAATCATTGGCATAGGCAATAAAACAAAGAAAAAACTTATGTATATGAACATAAATACACTTGGTGAACTTGCTAAAACAGATGTAAATTTATTAAAAAGAAAGCTTGGACTAAGAGGACTATATCTATGGCAATACGCCAACGGATACGATAATAGTGAGGTTTATGACTACTACCACCACGATAAAATCAAGTCCATATCCAGAGGTGTAACCACCAAGGCGGATTTAAACTCATACGATGAAGTTAAAAAAATATTCGAGGAGCTCGCCATTGACGTGAGCAAAAAATTAATCGAAGAAAATCTTAAGGCAGGCGGCGTGAGAATATCCATAAGAGATAAAAATCTTGAAACACTTAGCTTTCAAAAAGTTTTTACAGAGACAAGCATCAGCGCGCTTAGACTAAACGACAAAGCCATGGAACTATTTGAAGAGCGCTACGATTTCAAAGAAGGTATAAGAAGCCTTACAATATCCGCGATAAATCTTACAAGAAACACAAAATCAGAGCAAATAAGTCTCTTCGTGCCAAAACAAATTGTTAAAGACGATAGACTCGAAAAAGTTTTTAATGAAATTAGAAATAAATTTGGCAAAGACAAAATTGGCTACCTAGGCCTTAAGCTCAATAATAAGATGCCAGAAAAACCAAGCGTAGTAACCTTGCCAAGTGGCTTCAGAAATATAAAACAAGAATCCGTGAGTTAAGTCTCATGGATTTTTCTTGAATAAAAAAGGAGGACTCCTACACTTTGGCGTAAAAAGTCCTCTCGGTTTAAAAACTAATGTTTTATTATTTTTTCTATTTAGCTGTTTTTTAAAAACTATTGCTATATAAAAGCATTTCTGAATTTAGGAAGGGTGAAATAACTTAAATGATCGTAATGTCATATCTTGTCATTTCCATTATTATCCCTCCACAATTTCTTCTATTAAAAATCCTAAATCATTCCTGCTTTTTCAAAATGTTTCTTCATTAGTTTCTTGGAGATTATTGCTCCAATCAAGGCACAAATCGCTATAACAACAAGAAATATTACTGAGGTCATAGGGGAAACAAGTTTAGTTAGAGTTTCCATATATTCACTGCCAAACATTTTTTCATAAGATTTAATCGTTTGCTCTGCATAGAAAAGAAATGGAACACACATTCCACCAAAACCAGCAAGAATACAAAATATTATATAACCGATTGTTAATCCTTTATAATTTTGTATTCCCTTTGTTTGTGCAATTACCATCGCAATAATTCCTGCGATTATCAAACTAATTATATATGGTGGATAAAAGCTTATAATTCCTGTAAGTATGCAGAACAATAAAATCATCCACGGATTTTTTGTTTTAAAAGGTACTAAGAAATAAGCAATAGCTCCAATAATTGCCCATATTGGAACAGCCAATAACATTGTATATGGCGTTACAAACAAAAAGGTTAATACTCTGTATAAAACCTGTGAGCATAACACCATTAGTGCTGTAATAATTAAATCTTTAATTTGAAATTTCTTTTTTTCTTCCATAATCATTCTCCTTATTTTTAAATATTTTTTATTTTCATAATGATGATAGTTATATAAAATACAATCATTATTACTAGCAATAACATATCAAGCATACGAAATTTGACTTCTGTATAACTAGTTTTTTTGCACGAAACTCCAAGTCCTCGTGTCTCAACAGATGCCGACAACTCAGTTGCAGTACATAACATTCGCATTAACATAGGAATCAACATCATTTCATAAATTTTAAATGGATGTTTTAAAAATCCAAGGAAGGAAATATCAATCCCTCTCGTTTTAATTCCCTGCCTTATACAAATAAAATCATGTTTCAAGGTAGGAAAAAATCTTAATATAACAGCCAATGGAATGTTGATATAGTATGGGATTTTCATATTTTGCAAGGAAGCTAATACTTCAGATACATCACTTGTCCTACTCATATTAATAGCCGCAAATGTCAATGTTGCAAAGGGAAGGATAAAGTAGTGTATTGTTGTTGAAATAAATAAAGGACTTATTTCTGCTAGCATAAACAACACTACATATAAAACTAAGAATTTAAAACAAGTTTTGTAAATTCCACTTATCATTCCATATGCAAATACTGACAAAAAAAGTAGAACTTCATACTTTTTACCAGCCAATGTAAATACTAAAATCCCTATAATTAAAACTTGTAACAACTTAATCCTCGGATCATATCTTATTCCATTTTGTTTGCAAGATTTATTCATTCTTCATATCTCTCATTCTGTAATAAAAATTTTTTTACCGTTTCAAAATCATCACTACTCTTTAAGCTGATGCTTTTAATGATAGTATTGTTCTCTATAAACACTGCTTTACTTGCTACTTTACTTAAAAACTCTAAATCATGAGAAATAACAAAAATCAGTTTTCCCTTTTTGCGAAGATAATTTATTGCTTCCGATACACCTTTCATGTTCTCATAATCAAGTCCACTGGTTGGCTCATCAAAAATCAGAATTTTTTTATTTGAAGCTATAGCAGCTGCAATAGTAACTCGCTGCTTTTGCCCTCCTGATAAACTTTGCGGATGTCTATTTCTGAATGATGAAATATTCAATAAAGTCATGGCATTTTCTATTTTTTCATCATTTTGCTTAATACTATTCATAGAACTAAGCATCAGTTCGGAAACGACAGAATCAGAGTAAAGTTGATAATCTGCATCCTGCATCACAAAATATACATTTTTGTATAATTCTTTTTGCTTTACAAATTTACCATCAATGTAAAATTGTCCACTTTTTGCTTTTAGTAAACCCGACATTATTTTTCCTAATGTCGTTTTGCCATTTCCATTGTGTCCAACTATAGCTACTGTTTCACCAAAATTTCCTTCTAAATTACAATTATTTAAAATCGAATTATTTGCATTATACGAAAATGATAAATTCTCCACCTTAAAGTCTGATTGTTGCTTACTAATAGGTGCATTGTTCTTTAAGCCATACTTGATATTGCTCAAATTAAATGTTCTAAGTTTATATGTTTGAAGATCCGTTTCATCCAAATTTTCAATATCATCGTGATTTAGTTGCCTATCAATTTCTCCATCTTTCATTATCAAGCATTTATCTACCAAATTTTTTAAGTAGAACAATCTATGCTCTGAAACAATCACTGTATGTCCTTGTTTCTTTAAGCTTTCCATTATTTCCTTCAATTTAAGAATCGAAGGAATATCTAAATTTGCAGATGGCTCATCGAAAACATAAATCTTAGGACTCAAGGTTTTTGCAGCTATAATCGCTATCTTCTGTTTTTCACCACTAGATAAAGAAAACATATCCCTATCCATAAGATTTTCAGCTTCAAAATCGTGAAACGAACAATTTACTCTATCTATCATTTCATCTCTATCTACTCCATAATTCTCAAGAGCAAATGCCACTTCATTGGTACTATTCGTCGTAAAAAATTGACTTCGTGGATTTTGAAATATAGAAGCAATATTTTTACCCATTTCTCCGGGAGTAACAGTCCTTATATCATCTCCTATTACTTTCACGCTTCCAGTCAAAATTCCTTCAAAGAAATGAGGAATCAAGCCGTTTATCAATCTTGTAACCGTTGTTTTCCCTGAACCAGACTGACCAGTAAGCAATACAAATTCTCCTTCTTTAATTTTAAGATTTATATTCTTTAGACACCCTTCTTTTTGTGTCCCATAGCTGAAGCTCACATTCTCAAAATCAATAACTACATTTTCCATTTCATCACCTATATTTGCCAGCCAATAGATTGTTTTTTAATTTCAATGAAATGTTTATATACTCCATCTTGACCAATTAGTTCCTTATGATTGCCTCGTTGCACAATTCTACCTTTATCAATGACAATAATTTGATCTGCTTCTCTTACTGTAGATAGTCTATGTGCAATACTAATAAGCGTTTTATTTTTTGTTAATTCCTTAATTGCACTGATTAACATATACTCGTTTTCAGGATCTACGCTTGATGTTGCCTCATCAAGTATAATAATTGGAGCATCCTTAAGAATTGCTCTTGCAATAGATATTCTTTGTTTTTCTCCCCCTGACAGAGTAGAACCACCCTCACCAACAACAGTATCGTACCCATCACTAAGGCTTGTTATAAATTCATGACAGCATGCTTTCTTGCAAGCCTCTACCACCTCTTGGTGTGTAGCATTAGGATTTCCAAATTTTATATTGTTTTCGATCGTGTCATTAAACAAATACACCTTCTGAAATACCATACTGATATTTTTTAAAAGGCTTTCAGAAGTAAAATCCTTAACATTATGTCCACCAATAAGAACTTCACCTTTTTTTACATCCCAAAATCTTGCTATCAGATTACATAGCGTTGTTTTCCCGGAACCTGAAGCACCCACAATGGCTAAACTGCTATTAGACTTTATTTGCAAGTTTATATTATTCAAAATCTCCCTTTCTCCATAGCCGAAACAAACATCTTTCAATTCAATATCATAGGAATCCAAATCAATCTCTTTTCCACCATCATCAAGTGAAGGTATATCCGAAATATATTCCAGTCTATTAAGTTGTGTTGCAAGCATCCTACTTAAAAAAGCTCCATCGCTGACCAACTCCAATTCCAAAAAAATCAGAAAGGCAGATACTATAAACATCAGTGCATATGAAAGTGGAATTTGTGAATTCATATATAAACTCGTAGCAACAAACACTAAGGCACAACTTGCTACCTTGAAAATCATTTCATATAATTTCATTAAATAAGCTGAACCTTCATTGACCTCTATATCAACTTCGCATTTCCTCATAAAAGCTTTTTCAACTTTATTTTTTCCATCAGTCCCTTTCTTAAATGAACGAAGCACTGAAATTCCTCTGATATATTCAATTGCTTCTGTAACTAATATTTCCTGCGAATCTTGCATAATAGGAGAATACTTTTCAGTCTTCTTTGTGATTAATTTAAGAACAACTATTCCAAGGATTATCGCAATTAAAGACACCATCCCTACCGGGAAACAAAAGATTAATAACATGATTGTCATAGTTAGAGCTTGGAAAAATCCGCCAACAATAAAGTTCATCGCAAGCATTGCCATAGCTTCTAAGTCGGAAATAGTTGTCGTTAGAACCGCTTGAATTGTCCCTAAGTTTTTTTCTGAAAAATATCCCATCGGAGCTTTCTTTAATTTTTCGCCTATTTCAATTCTTTTATCCTTAAAAATCTCGTAGCCTGAAGCACTAAGTTTTCTATCGCAAAGATACTGAAATATGAATCTGCCGAATATACTCACAACTATAATCGCTGTTGCCTGCATAATAATAGTCATGTTCAATTGTTTAAGATTAATCATAATCAATAAAACCGCCAACAACATCAAAGAAACGAAAAATGATTTTAATCCACTAAATATAAGACCAAGGATTACATTTTTTCGATATTCCCCTGATATTTTTAATATTCGTTTTACAATCGCAATCACTTAAATCGCCTCCTTTCCGTCATCTAGTCTGCCCACATAATTTTTCCACAAGGAAGCATATACTCCATCTTTTTTCACAAGATTTTCATGAGTTCCATTCTCTACAATTTCTCCATCTTTCATAACAAGGATTGTATCAGCATTTTTAATAGTAGAAAGTCTGTGAGCAACCACTATAAGAGTCTTTCCTTTAATAAGATTGTTAATTGCACTTTGAATGAGATATTCATTTTCTGGATCCGCAAATGCAGTTGCCTCATCTAAAATTATTACCTTAGATTGTTTTAACATTGCTCTTGCAATGGTAATTCTTTGCCTTTCTCCACCCGACAAAGAACCTCCTGCATCACCTACCTTTGTGTCATATCCATCTTCAAGTTCCATAATAAAATCATGGCAAGATGCAGCTTTAGCCACCTCAATAACCTCCTCATCACTTGCAGTTGGGTTTCCCATTTTTATATTTTCTTTTATACTTGTATTAAACAAGAAATTGTCTTGAGCAACATAGCTTATCTCATTTGTTAGTTGTTCAAATGGAATTTCGGGTATTTTCTTTCCACCATAATAGATACTCCCATTTGACGGATTCCAAAAACCAGCCATAAGTTTTGCTATTGTAGATTTTCCAGAACCTGAATTTCCTACCAATGCGGTTACTGTATTTGGTTTTAATTCAAAGTTGATATTTTTTAGCACAAGTTCCTTATCATATGCAAATGAAACATTTTCAAAACGATAAAGAGTGTCATCAAAGATTACCTTCTCTTTTGGTCTTTTAAGTTCCTCTTTCGATAGAAATTCCTCTATTGCGTCTAAACTTGCCTTAACCATGTTGAATTGTTCAGAATATTTACCAATTTTCATTAAATGTGCAATAAAACCAATAGGCAGTATAATGCACACAATAAAGCTTGATAACGATATTTCTGAATTCATATACAGATATGCACCTATCGGCAAAGTTCCTAAAAGTGTGGATGGCATAACTGCTTGAACAAATGCTGACCATAACCAACTTTGCTTCCACCAAGCAAGTGTACTATCATGAAAGAAGTTAATTGCGTTCGTAAATTTTTCATATGAAGATGTACTATGATTAAAAGCTTTTATGACCTCAATGCCATTAACATATTCAACCAAAGTACTATTCATATTATTTTGAGCTGTAGTATATGTTTTGCTTCTAAACTCATAATCCTTCATCATACCTATATATCCAAGCATTCCTAAAGGAATTGTAAGTAACGAAGCCAACCCCATCCTATAATCCAAAGCAAAAATCAAAACTAAAAATAAAACAGGAGATACTATACTTGATGTTATCTCCGGCATAAAATGAGCCATTGAATCTTCCAACTTCGACACTGTATCTACAATTAAATTTTTAAATTTACCTATGGGAGTATCTATCATTATACCCATAGGTACTTTTAGCATTTTTTCAGCTAATAAACTTCGTATGTTTTTTAAAATATGAAATGTTGCTTTGTGTGAGGTTATTGTTGAATATAAAGTAAAAATACCTTTTAAAACTTGCCCACACAAAGCTATAAGTGTTAAACACAATACTGTTCTAAATGACACTTCAGATTGATATATTTTTTCTATCAACTTTGCTATGGCTAAAAAGGGAATCATTCCAAATACTTCCCCTATGATTGCTAACAAAATTGATTTGTATAATTGTGTTTTCTCGCTACCAGCGTAATTAAATAACTCTGAAATAGCACTTTTATTTTTATTTTCCAAGAATAAAGCCTCCTTCATTCGACCATTAAGTTAGCGTTTGCTAACCTCAAGGCTAAAAATTATTCATTGCATTTCTTCATTAAACCTTGCCAACCATAATATTGAAAAACAACAATGCTTTTAATATATTCACTAACATTATCATGTGGTATATCGTGAAGAACACACTCGCATAAGGATGTGATATATCCTTTTGTAATAATATGAACTTCAAACTCTTTAATTTCTGTGTTGATTTGCTCTTGTTTAGCATTAAAATGAATAAGCTTCATGTTTTTAGCTGTATATCTTTCAGTAATATCCTCAATAAAGTTTTCCACTTTAGACCCTTTGCTACATGCAAAGATCAGCTTAAAGTTATCAAAATGTGCATACATATAATCAACAAATAACATTGTTTCCAGAAATAAATTTTCTATAATCGCTTCATCATCGACTGAATCAGAATCTATTTGAATAGTTTTATGTTCACTCCTTTTTTCAACATCAGAAACAATAGCTAGCGTATAATTATATTCCTCTTCAATTAGAGCAAAAAATAATGCTTCCTTGTTTTTGAAATGACGATAAATCGCTCCTGTAGTTACATTTGCCAATTTAGCAATTTCAGCTACCTGTGCTTTCTCAAAGCCCTTATCTAAAAACTCCTCTTTCGCACATTCTAAAATTCTATTTTTCGTTATATCTGAGCAATACGACATGTATTTTCTCCTCTCGTTTTTTAAGTTTTGATAATTATATTATCTTTGATAATTATATTATCACTTTTTGGTTTTTTTGTCAAGATATTTTATAATAACAAGGGCAACACACAGCAAATTAAAAAAAAGAGTTCATATTTACTACTCATGATATAATGTATGTGTCCAATCATACATTAAGGAGTAATAAATGTGAACTATACACATTACCATAGAAGGAGGCGCTTGTATAGCAAATTTTAAAGAAATGAATATGAGTTTAAAAGAAATACATTAGGATATTGGGAAGCAGATACAGTTGTTTCAGGTAAAATAAACAACTATACTTTAAAAAGCAAGTACTGTTTTGTTTCTCTTGCAGAGAGAAAGGCAAGACTTTATCTAATTAAATTGATTCCAGATTAAAAAGAAGAAACAGTTACTAATGCCATAATAGAATTACTAAAAGATTTGCCAAACGGAGCTGTAAAAACAATAACCTGCGATCTAGGAAAAGAATTTGCTGGATGTAAACGAATTAAAGAAGAATTAAATACTAAAATATACTTTGCGGATCCGTATTGTGTTTGGCAGAAAGGAAGAAATGAAAATTCTAACGGATTACTAAGAGAGTTTTATCCTAAACATATGGATTTATTTAAGACAAACGAAAAAGAAGTTTAAGATGTCCTCAAACTTCTCAATAACAGACCAAGAAAATGCATTAACTATAAAACACCTCAAGAGTTATTTGATGAGTATTTGTATGAATGTTGCACTTGATTTGACAAATTATCATGTATAAAAAAAGAAAAGCTCTGCCGAGCTCTTCTTTCCCAGGTAAATTTTAATTTGGAGGTTTCTTGAAGTGTATTTTGTCCGCATTCTTATAAATATTCGGATACTTAATAAGTGAAAATGCTAGTGACATTAATCTCATTTAACACACTCCTTTTGTTGATTTGAAAATTTCTACAACTATATTATAAGTCATATCGTGTTTTTTGTGGTTAAGTCTTTGTAAAATTTGTGTAAATTTTACTTTTTCCTTGAATAAAATTTTTTTCTATTGTATAATTAAATTATGAAGGAGGCAGAAATATGGACGAAAAATACAATAAAAAGTCATTATTCTTTTATTTTAAAATAGTTGCCTTTGGTGTCATTTTATACGTGGCACTCTCTAATTTAAAGTCGCTTTGGTCATATCTAAACATTTTCTTAGGTATAATCACGCCATTCTTAGCGGGTGGTTTTGTGGCTTTTATACTAAATATTCCGCTAAAACTATTCGAGGAGAAAATTTTTGGCAAGTGGAAGCCTAAAAAAATTGGTTTTAAGCGCGCTATATGCATGCTTCTTACTATATGCATACTGATTGCGATTATGTTCCTTCTTGGCTACATCGTTGCGCCTCGTGTGCAAGAATCAATTATAAGTGTTGCGCAAAAACTTCCTGAGTTTGAGGATCAGCTTGTTAAGCTACCTATACTAAAGGAGTACGAGGAAAATATTCATGAATTTTTCTCTAAATTAAATATCTATAACGCACAAAGAGCGCTAATTAATTACGTTCAAAACGCTAACTCTGATTTATTTAACACTATAGTCGCAAGGGTTGGATCAGTTTTAAATACTCTATTTGCCGTGTTTATGGGCTTTACCTTTGCTATATATGCTCTATCGTCCAAAGAGGATTTGGCTAGAAAGACTAAGGAGCTTCTATACTCTGCCTTTTCTGAGACTTGGGCTGATAAATTAGTTAGATTTGGAGAAATAGTTTTTGATAACTTCTTCAATTTCTTCACAGGACAATTTATAGAGGCGCTTGTATTAGGATCAATGTGTTTCGTCGGCATGCTAATATTTAAGTTCCCATTTGCTCCAGCCATATCCATAATCGTGGGTCTTGGCGCTTTAGTGCCAATACTTGGAGCCTACATCGGGGTTATAACTGGCGCACTTCTAATACTTTTACAATCGCCATTCAAGGCTTTGATGTTTGTGGTCTTTATGTTATGCTTACAACAATTTGATGGCAACGTCACTTATCCAAGAATTGTTGGTAATAAGGTTGGTTTGCCAGCGATGTTTGTAATCGTCGCAATCACAGTCGGCGGCGCACTCTTTGGTATCATAGGCATGATACTCTTTGTTCCGTTATTTTCAACTATATATACACTGCTTGGCATATACAAGGACAAAAAACTTAAGGAAAAAGGTATTGACATAAAAACTAAATAATTTATATAAAATAAATGCACTTCGTAATGATATGTACCCTCTTTACTGGACAAACCAGTAAGGAGGGTATTTTTATGAGATTTAAAAAACTTTCATTATCTATCTTATTTAGACATATAAGATATAAAAATAAATAAGTAAAACTTTTGTTATATATAGCTAACTTTTTTATGTGTATCTATTGTACTATAATTCAAACTGTGCTACAATAGATTTAAAAGATATATCTTTTTGATATATTGGCTAATTGTGATAATGGAGTTGAAGCTATGAATAAATTTAAAGACTTAATTAAATTATACGCTAAGGAAAGGATTGAAAATCCTAAGCAATTTCCAAAGCTTGGCGAAACTTATTTGATAAACGAAGAAGATATCAAGGGCTACTACTGGTTCTACGAAACTGATGATTTTATTTTTGATATAAATGATTTAACAATGCTTGATGATGTTGTTTATAAGGATGTGCCTGATATTTTTAATTTTTTCTATATTTCATCTATATACATCATATCTGCTTCGGGCGAAACCTTCTACCCTTATCAAGTTGTTGAGCCAAAAACTTTATATATAATAGATAGGACAAAGCCTGTTATGAAATATGTTTTGCATAAAAATTCTAGATATAGCGCTGTGAGCTTAAAGATTAAAGAAAGTTTTCTAGATGATGAATTTTTTAAAAGGAATAATCTTAATAAAACAAAAATTGCTTCAATATTTGTAGAAAATAAAGGAAAAGTATCAAAAAAGATTGAAAAGATAGCGATGGAGATACTTAAGTGCAAGCTGGATGCGGAAGACGCAAAATTATTTTTCGAAAAAAAAGCTAAGGAGTGGATAGCAATATCTTTAAGTGCTATAGCTGATGAAAAAGATAATGTAAAACTCCCTCAAGACGATGACAGAGCCATCACCAGCGTTGCAAAATATATCGAGGATCACTTCTCCATGAATTTAAAAGAAGATCTTTTGTCAAAAATTGCAATGATGAGCCCGACTAAGCTTAAATACACTTTTAAAAAGAAATACGGTATGAGCATAACTGAGTTCACTCAAAGAAAAAGGATGAATGTCGCTGAAAACCTGATACTAACTACTGATCTTGATGCCAAATCTATCGCAAAATCTGTTGGATATGCATCTCAAAGCAGGTTCTCAACACTTTACAAAAGATATAAAGGCTGCCTTCCATCGCAGCTTATGAAAATTAAAAAGTAAATTTTAAAATGCACTTCATGAGAGGTGCATTTCTTTGTATATATAATATTTTTATTTAAGAAAATCTAATAATTTTTCTGCGTATAATTTAGGTTCTTCGTGCAAGAATTGTCCGTGTCCCTTGCCTTCGAAAACTTCGGTCTTCATTTGCGGTAAATATTTTTTCAAAACTGCCTCGCTCTTTTTGGGTATAGCTTCTTCGCTGCCCATCAAAAATGAAACTGGCTTATTAAAATTTTTCAGATTATCTGAAACATGATAGTGATACAAAGTCTTACAAGCGTTTAAAATGGTCTTCTTAGTGATATTTGTATACATCATTTCACTTGCGCTATCATTGCCCTTGCCCATAAAGTAGTCAAGCATGAACTTTGGTATAAATTTTCCTTTTTTAATCCTATCCGTTCCTATAGCAAAAGCATAGGCGAATGGTTTTGCCGCAAGACCCATTTCTATGGTGATGGCTGCGTCAAGAAAAAGTCTCTCTGCTCTTATACTTGCTCTTGAAACAAGATCAACTGCCATGGTCGCGCCCATTGAAAAACCGCATAAACCATAAACTTCGCCTGATAAATTATTTATTATGTAATTTTCAATGTCTTCTATACAATCATTCATTGAGAAAATATCTTTTTTGCTCTCATCATAATGACAATCAAGTTCGCATAAGACTACATAATAATCACTTAAGTATGGCAAAAGCGCTCCAAAACATAGCTCAGCAGTCGATGCAAGGCCATGAATAAAGACTAAGGACTCATTATTTTTATCTCCATAAGTAATATAGTTCATATTGACTCCTTTCTTGAATATATTATAGCACAAATAAAAAAAGAAGGTAATATGTTTTTCATACTACCTTCGTATAATTTAATTTTAGTTTTTCTCTAATTGCTTAGGAAATATTTTCTATATATATCTATCCTGCTTATTTCAAAGAGAAAACAGATGGATTTGCCTGTTTTAATTTGAAAGTATTCTGTAGGCAAAAGAAGGCATCGTACATAAATGTACGATAACCTTTGCGCCATGATGCAAAAGGCGAAGTCTAGAATGCGATATACCGGAGTCGTGCTGTTGCACGTCGAGGATATAGAGGCATTCGTTACGAGCCTTAGGCGCAATTTTGATAAGAATAAGCTTATTTAACGGCTTTTAGTAGCGCCTTTAAGAACTTCCACATTCTTTCAGTTGACTTAATATCTAGATGCTCTCTAGCTGTATGAACGTCGTAGATGTTTGGTCCAAAGCTTATCATCTTAGTATCTGGTAAGATTTGTTTTAGTAGACCGCATTCAAGTCCTGCGTGTATAGCGCTTACTTCTGCGTCTTTGCCTGTTTCTTCCTTATATACTTTACTTACTAAATCTCTTAGTACTGGGTCTTCATCAAATTCCCAAGATGGATAGCTTTCCGAAAGTTCAACTTTGCCGCCAAGTACTTCTGTCATGATTCTAACTTGTTCTCTTACTTCAACAAGTGCTGCATCTGATGAGCTTCTGATTGAGCATAGATAGTTCACGCTATTACCTTCAGTTCTTAATATAGCTGCGTTGCAGCTTGTCATTACAAGGCCTTCTATGTCCTTAGACATGTAGATAACGCCGTGTGGAGCAAGCATTAAGAAGTTTATAATTCTATCTGTATCTTTCTTTGTCATGCGTTTATCTGCTTTGACTTCTTTAAATTCAAGCGTCATATTTGGATCTTCTACATGATAATCTTTTTTGATATGGCCGAATAATTCATTCATCGCTTCTTTAACTTTAGCGTAATCTGTATGAACTATAGTAGCCTTTGAGACGTTGGCAATTGCATTGTGCTTAGTACCGCCTTCGATTGAAACTAATTTTAATTTATCGCAGTTGCATTCATTTAAAAGTCTTGCTAAAACTTTGATAGCGTTTGCTCTTTGCTTGATGATTTCCATGCCGCTGTGTCCGCCTGTAAAGCCTTTAAGTGTTATTTCTAAAGCTTTTTTGTCGTTATCTTTGTATTCTACTTTGAATTTGGATTCACTATTAACTCCACCTGAGCTTGAAGATAAGAATATGCCTTCTTCTTCAGAGTCTATGTTGAATAAGTAGTCTCCACTTAAGTGTTCGTTTGTTAAATTAAGCGCTCCAACCATGGAAGTTTCTTCAGCTGTTGTAAATACTGCTTCGAGTGCTGGATGCTCGATATCATCTGCATCAAGTACTGCAAGTGCCATAGCAACTGCTATACCATCGTCAGCGCCAAGTGTTGTATTATTTGCTCTTAGGTAGTCGCCGTCAACTATCATCTCGATTGGATCTTTTGAAAAGTCATGATCACTATCTAAAGTTTTTTCGCAAACCATATCCATGTGTCCTTGTAAAATAACTTTTGGAGCATTTTCATAACCCTTAGTAGCACCCTTGTGTATAACGATGTTTAGTGCCTTATCTTGCCATACATCTAAATTCCTTTCCTTAGCCCAATTGTATAGGAAATCGGAAATTCTTTTTTCGTCGCCCGATCCTCTTGGAATTTGGTTAATTTCTCTAAACCAATGAAAAACCTCTTGTGCTGGTAAATCTTTGTAGTCCATAATTTTACCTCCTAAAAATTTTCTTTAAAATATTTAATTATATCATCCGATTCATAAAGTGCCTTACCATCTATGAATAAGCATGGTACTTGGTCTTTTCCGCCTCTTTTAATTAAGTCTTCGTTATTGTTTCCTTCTTTGATGTCAACTAATTGAACATCCTTTATTTGACAATTGTCCATCATGTAATTTAATACCTTTTGACAGTATGGGCACTCAGCCTTGTAATAAAGTTCTAATTTCATCTTAACCTCCTAAATACTACCTAATTTAATTATATTTCGAATAAATAATTTATTTTGTATGCGTATAGGAACTATGCCATCTTCAAGTGAATCTTCTCCATCAAAGTCCTCGCCTTCTAGTCTGCCTAAGGAGCTCTTATCAAGGTATTTAACTTTACGTGCGTCCTTCATATAGCCAGTCTTTAGCGTAAACTCAAGGTGTCTTTGACTTTCATTTTCTTCAATGAAATAATCCGCTTCCTCTACATAGGTATTGATACCCATATCCGTAGTAAAATCAATCATCAAAAGATCTTTTTTTATGCTGTGCTTATCGAATTTGTATTTGCGTCCGTCTATGTCGATGGTGATCTTCTCATCTAAAAGGTCTAGTATAGACATAGTTGCTGGCATATATAAAAGGTCATCGTAGTTATGAAGTACAAATCTATCAAAACTTTCTTGATTTTTATTTTTTGCATAATCTTTGTAAAAACTGATGCACTCGCCGCCATTGTAACGGTCTTCTCTAGTAATGCCAAGCTTCTTTTCAATATTCTTTTGCTTAAGTCCATCGAGATTTAGGGTGTCCTTGTGCAGCCTAAGTTTTTCGTACATATCAAAGGACTTTGGCTCAGTGACGTCTATGCCGTAGCGCTCAGCTCTTTTACTGATGAAGGGCAAATCAAAAGAGTTTCCATTGTAGGTAACTACCGTCTTGTAGCCCTCTAGCCTTTCGTTCATCAGCTTAAGAATCTCTTCTTCCTCATCCTTATTCTCAGCTATGAGCTGAGTTATATGCATTGTCCTTCTCTTTAAATCAATAAAAACTAGCCCAATGAGGTAGATAAAGCTTCTCATGGGGCTAAGTCCTGTCGTTTCAATATCAAGAAAAACAGCTTCCTCATCGTAGTACTTTGACTTAAAAGTTAATTTTTCATCATATTCTAAAATTTTCATTATACATTAAACCTAAAGTAAACTATATCTCCTTCTTGCATAATATAGTCCTTGCCTTCTAGTCTCATAAGACCCTTTTCTTTTACTTTGTTCATGGACATATCGTTCGCAACAAGGTCATCGTAGCTAACAACTTCCGCGCGTATAAAGCCTCTAGCGATATCTGAGTGAATTTTGGCAGCTGCATCAACAGCTTTAGTGCCTTTTTTAATAGTCCACGCCCTTGTCTCATCTTCACCAGTTGTTAAAAAGCTCATTAAACCAAGAAGCTCGTAGCTCTTTTTGATTAATTTATCTAGACCCGATTCTTTTATGCCCATGTCCTCTAAAAATGCTTTTCTTTCTTCATCATCAAGTTCACTCATCTCTTCTTCAATCTTAACAGAGATAGGAACTATCTCGGAGCCTTCTTCAGCAGCGAATGCTTTTAGTTTATCAACGTACTTATTGTCCTTTAAATCATTGATGTAATCATCTTCAGATACATTTAAAACATAAATTATAGGTTTTTGGCTAAGCAAATTAAAACCTCTAAGCATAGCCTTTTGATCATCATTCAGATCAAGCACTCTCGCTGACTTTCCTTGTTCAAGAACTTTTTTCACTTCATTTAATAAATCAAGTTCACTTTGCAAAGACTTATCGCCCTTCACTTGCTTTGTTAATTTTTGTATTCTTGCTTCAACCATATCAAGGTCAGAGAAGATTAATTCTAGGTTAATAGTCTCTATGTCTCTTAGTGGGTCAATGCTTCCATCAACATGAACGATGTTTTCGTCTTCAAAAACTCTTAGCACGTGAACTATGGCTTCTACTTCCCTTATATGTGATAAAAATTTATTGCCAAGGCCCTCGCCCTTTGATGCGCCCTTAACTAGACCAGCTATATCATAAAATTCAATCACTGCTGGTATAGTTTTTTTTGATTTATTTACTTCTGTTAATATTTTTAGTCTCTCATCTGGCACTTCAACGACGCCAACGTTAGGATCTATGGTGCAGAAAGGGTAGTTTGCTACCTCTGCTCCCGCCTTTGTGATGGCATTGAAAAGTGTTGACTTACCTACGTTTGGTAGTCCTACTAAACCTAATTTCATTATTTTACCTCTCTTATTAATATATCTTTAATCATTTTGGCGCTATTGCCGTCACCATAAGGGTTTATGGCCTTATGCATCTTAGTGTACTCGTCTTTATCTGTTAGTAGCGTCTTCATATTTTCATAAACGCTATCAAATTCAGTTCCGACAAGCCTTGCAGTGCCGTACTCAATACCTTCTGGCCTTTCAGTCTCACGTCTAATAACAAGAACTGGTACACCTAGTGCTGGTGCTTCCTCTTGAAGTCCACCCGAGTCAGTCACTACCATGTAAGCATGTTTAAGTATATAAGCCATGTCTTCATACTCAACCGGTTCAGTTAAAATTACATTATCTGCTCCGTCTAAATGCTTTTTAGCAAGCTCTCTAACCCTTGGATTTGGATGCATAGGAAAAACAATGTTAACATCGTTAAACTCATCAGCAATTTTCCTTACAGCTCCGAAGATATTTTCCATGGGCTCGCCTTGATTCTCTCTTCTATGTGAAGTAAGAAGAATTAATCTTTTATTTAAATCTATCTTCTTTAAATCATCTCTTGTAAATGAGTCGACCTTATCTGCAGTCATTAAAAGTGCGTCTATGACAGTATTACCAGTTATGTAAAGCTTTTTTTCGTCATAGCCTTCCTTGATAAGGTTTTCCTTTGCCCTCTGTGTTGGACAGAAATGAAAGTCAGTCATGATGCCAGTTAGCTTCCTATTCGCTTCTTCTGGGAAAGGGCTTAAAATATTGCCGCTACGAAGACCAGCTTCAACGTGACCAATCTTAACACCATTATAAAAAGCCTCAAGTGCTCCAGCAAACACAGTTGTTGTATCGCCTTGAACCAAGACAACATCAGGCTTTTCCTTCTTGATAACTTCTTCCAAACCCTTTAAGGATCTTACAGTTATATCAGTCAAAGTCTGTCCTTTTTCAAATATATTCAAATCATAATCAATTTCAAGATCAAAAACCTTTATTACCGAGTCCAAAAGCTCTCTGTGCTGACTTGTTATGCATGTTACAAGCTCAACGCCATCAGCTTTTTTAAGCTCTTTAATAATAGGTGCCATCTTTATACCTTCAGGCCTTGTTCCAAATATTACTAAAGCTTTCAATTTTCACCATCCTTAAATAATCCAATCTTATATGCTAAAAAAACTATTATCATAAATATAATTCCAGACATAAGCACAGACACAGTATTTCTAAGCTTCATCACAAGTATGCCAAAGATTGAAAATATCGCTGATATCGTATATAGTATCAAAACTGTCTTTTTTGTCGAATATTTTCTTAAAAGTCTATGATGCAAGTGGCCTTTATCAGCCGAAGCAATGGATCTTCCGCTAAGAAGTCTTCTAATCATTGCAAATGTTGTATCAAAGACAGGTAGACCAAGAATCATGATTGGTACTATGATACCTATGGCTGCGACTGCCTTCATTGCTCCTTGTATTGTGATTACAGCAAGCATGAATCCAGCGAGTAAAGCGCCTGTATCGCCCATAAATATTTTTGCTGGAGCAAAATTATATTTTAAAAAGGCTAAGTAGCTTAATCCTACGCATAAGCAAAGTGCTGTAAGTGAGTACTGTTCATACGAAACAGATACCACAGCTAAAGTCATTGACGAGATAAAGACAATGCCGCCCGCTAGACCATCGAGTCCGTCTATTAAATTTATAATGTTAGTTACGCCAACTATCCAAAATAGTGTTACAGGCAGAGAAAGTAAGCCCAAGCTCAATAAATTATTATCTATAAATGGGTTACCTATGTTCATTATCCTGATATTGCCTAAAAAATAAACGATAAGTGCAGCTATGAGTTGAAATAATACTTTATATTTCGGTTTAAGGTCATGAATGTCATCATAAAATCCAGATAGCATGATGATCGTAGCACCTATGAATATAGCTGTGTTCCTTGGCGTAAACTTATAAAGTATCATATATGGGATAAAGATTGCGAAATACATAGCAAATCCCCCACAAGTCGGGATAGAATCAGTATGCATGCGTCTTTGATCCTTAGGAACGTCTATAAAGCCAAATTTTTTAGACAAACGTATTTGAAGCTTTGTAAATATTAGTCCAAGAACTAAACTTACAAATGCCGCAAAATATATTCTCCTCAATTAATTCACCTACTTAGTTCCGAAAAGTCTGTCTCCTGCGTCTCCAAGTCCTGGAACGATGTATTTGTGTTCATTAAGCTTTTCATCAACATTCGCTACATAGATGTCAACATCTGGGTGATGGCTCTTTACGTATTCAACTCCTTCTGGAGCAGCGATGATGTTTACAAGCTTGATGTGCTTTGCGCCTCTCTTCTTTAAGAAATCTATAGCAGCTGTGGCACTTCCGCCAGTTGCTAGCATTGGGTCAAGTACTATAACCTCTCTTTTATCAATATCTGAAGGAAGCTTGCAATAGTATTCAACTGGTTCATAAGTCTTTGGATCTCTATATAGGCCTATGTGGCCAACCTTTGCTGCTGGAAGTAGGCTTAACATGCCGTCTACCATACCAAGACCAGCTCTAAGTATTGGTACTAGTGCTATCTTCTTGCCAGCTAAGCTATAGCCAGTAGTTTTGCATATAGGTGTCTCTATAGGCATCTCTTCTAATTGTAAATCTCTAGTTACTTCGTAGCCCATAAGCATAGATAGCTCTGTAACTATCTCCTTAAATTGCTTTGTGCCAGTTTGCTTCATTCTTAATATGCTTAGTTTGTGTTTAATAAGTGGATGATCAAATACAGTTACCATAATACCCTCCTAACAATTTTCGATTAAATCGACTCTCCTTTTATGTCTTCCTGCTAAAAATTCTTCAGCTAAAAATGTATCAAGTATAGACTTAGCAAGCTCGTCACCGATTACTCTTGCACCAAGAGCTAGCATGTTCGCATCATTATGATTTCTAGACATCTTCGCCATGTATTCGTTAGTGCAAAGAGCGCATCTAATGCCTTCAACCTTGTTTGCAGCAAGTGAAATACCTATGCCTGTGCCGCAGATAACGACAGCCTTTTCTACTTCGCCAGCTACAACGCCATTTGCAGCCTTCTTGCCATAAACTGGATAATCAACTGATTCAGTTGAATTAGTTCCATAATCAATAACTTCAATACCTTTTTCCTTAAGGTAGCTCTTTAACTTTTCTTTTAATTCAAATCCTCCATGATCTGATGCTATGCCTATCTTTCTCATGATACCTCTCCTTTACAATTTTATCATATAAAATTTTTATTTTCAATACTTTATATTGTGGCCCGACGACTTGATGATTCTATTCATAATCGCCATGAAGATGCCTTTGCGCTCATATCCTTGCAAAATTATATAGCCAAAACCTTTGTCATCGGCAGTTCTTAATAAGTTAAATATATTGTGCGATATACTGATGGGCTCTTTGATTGAGCCTAAGTGCATAGTATTAAAATTCTTAAACTCATCTTCATATTCCTTAAGCGTAAAAATAACTGGTTTTTTATCAAGATTTACTTCATACTCGGCCTTCATCTTATTTATAAGCTCTTCGCCCTCGCCCATGATGATGACTACTTTTGCATTTGGCTTGTAATGCGTGTATTTTTGTCCTGGGCTGATTGGTTTTTTCACTTCTTTATCGTCAGTGATAGCCTCGTCGTACTCAGATTCAGGAAGAATTTTTTGTAAATCCTCTAATGAGATTTTTCCAGGTCTTAAGATGCGTACCTTGTCTCTACTTAGGTCAATGACAGTTGATTCGATGCCTACTTCACTCATTTCGCCATCTAGTATGTAATTAAGCTTGCCGTGAAGGTCCTTATATACATGCTCAGCGCAGGTTGGCGATGGATAGCCAGATATATTCGCGCTTGGCGCAGCTATAGGTGTGCCTGCATACTCAATTAATTTTCTCGCCACATCGCTTGATGGCATACGTATAGCGACGCTATCAAGTCCAGCAGTGATAACGCTTGGAACAATTTCCTTTTTCTTTAAAATTATAGTCATAGGTCCTGGCCAAAAGGCATCAAGCAAATCATCATATTTACTCTCATAATAAGCAAGTGGCTCTATCATTTCTCTTGACGCTATATGAAGTATCAGAGGGTTATCCGATTGTCTTCCCTTTGCTTCATAAATTTTTTTAACAGCCTCGGCATTTAATCCATCTGCACCAAGACCATAAACAGTTTCAGTCGGAAAAGCAACGAGACCGCCTCTTTTGATCTCTTCAGCGCATAATTTTATATTATCATCAGTAATTTTTAAAAGCTCTGTCATTATATCAACCTCTAAACTTAATTTTACCACAAAAATGATGATTTATCAATACAAAGGCAAGTGAAATTGATATTATTATTTATACAAAATGTTTACAAAATTTTTTTTCTAAAATAAAAATATAAATCGATTGACCCCTTTCAATGAAAAATATTTATGCATCACAAGGCAAAATAAAAGAGAGACTTATAAAAGCCTCTCTCATATAAATTAATATTAAATTATTTAATTACTGATACTTCGGCTATATCTCCAGTCTTAAGCGTTATCTTTCTATCGCCTAAGCTGCCCTCAACATCTTCAAGAAGCATTAGATATATTTGTCCCTTAATATCTTCTTTTTTATTGATGTCCTTAGTAGCTGCGTCGATGAATTTAATCTTGATATCGCTCTTGCCATCTTTGTTTAAGAAAGCTTCTCCGCTATCTTGATTAAATATCTTAACTGTACTTGGCAATTTAAAGTTTTTGTCCTTAATATTAAAAGCAAAGACAAGTCTTCCATCAGCATTCCTCATTGGAACAAAGTAAGATGCATCATCTGGATTGAATATATAAAGTAATTCTTTTGTGTTAAGAGTTTTATCAACTATAAGTTTTGAACTTGCTTCGTAGACAATCTCTTCTTTACCATCTAGATAATAGAATATTAAATCGTACTCGCCTTTTTTAAGCTTATTTGTCTCTTCGTTTAATTCTATTTCTTTTCCGTCCTTCATTACCTTAACTTTAAGTTCATCGCTTACATCTTTTGATGTAACTGTGTCAAATAGGGCTGCCTCGGATCCTTCATAAGTCTTGAAGAATTCTTCATCAATTGCTTCGCCCTCAAGCGCTCTATATATACCTAAGATATTTTTAAATCTTTTTGCTTTTTCTTCTGGTCTATACTCAAGTGTTGCTGAATAAGTCCTACCAGCGAAATCATAAGAGAATTTAATTCTTATCTTTTCTTTGTTGCTTGGCTTTCTAAACTTAACTATCTTTTTAGAAGCGTCTCTAACAGCAAGATCTTGATTTGTTTCGCTTGTTACATTTATTTTCATAGCGTGTGAATTAAGTCCTGTGCCACATGGATATATAGCGTAAACAAGTCTTTTTACCTCATCCATCGTCATGTCGCCCTTCATATCAAAGCTTACTATTTGTCCTTCAATATCTCTAGAATTGTAAATAAACTTGATTGGTAAAATTTTTGCTATTTCAGAATTAAGTTCTTTATTAGCTTTTTTGATGGCAGCATTATTTTTACTTGCGATTGCGCCTTGAAGAGCCTTCTTTTTATTTATAAGATTCTTAAGACTTGAATCATATTTTAGTATATCATCAGCTGTCTTTATACTTTCTTTAGCATCTTTAACGTCTTTAATGTCTTTGTACAATCTTGTTACTAATTCTTCAAGAGCTTTTTTCTTAGTATCGATATCTTCCTTAACTAGCTTTTCTTGTGTTAATATATCAGGTGCTGAATCAATTAAAGCTGCGTCATCTTTATTTAGCTTAATTTTATTTGACTTAATAAAATCTTCTGCTTTTGAAATTTGTGTGTCTAAATCAATTTCTGATGCAAGTGTTTCTTGAATGCTGTCTAATTTATCCCAAATTTCACTTATTTTAGCTGTACTTATCTTGCCATAGCCCCTTGAAGCTGTTTTAGCAAGAGCTAAAATTTCTTCTACGGCTAATCTTTCTTCATTTTTTTCATTTAGGCCAAAGTCCTCAATAAGTCCTTCGTAGTATTTTACTTCTTCAGACATATCTTTTAGGTCTTGAACTGCGTTATCATAAGCTTCTTTAACTTTGCTTGCATCATCTAAAGCCTTGTAAAGCTTTTCTTTTTCGTCCTCATCCTTATGATTTTTATTTCTATTGATAAGTCTTATTAAAGTATATGATTTATCTTCAAGATCACTGATTCTGCTTTGAGTGATGGCTTTTAAATTCTTTAGAGCTTCCTTCATCATCTCAGCTAATTTTGAATTTTCATCCATTGTATTAAGAAGCATGTTTATAGCGTCATCAAGCTTATAGACCATAGCGTCAGCTTCATCATGCATTGGCTTTGATACGATAAGCTTTTCAGCTTCTTCAATCAATCCATCTACATCAGCATTTTTAATATCCTTATTAAGATCTTTTAGATAATTAATAGCATCCTTTATCTCGTCAATTGCATTTTGATCTGCGTAAAGAGCATTTATGCCATCTTCAAGAGCAGTCTTTGCTCCTTCTAGGTCCTCTTCACTTATTTCGTCATATTTTAAAATTTCTTTTGCATTTTTAAGAACAGTTTTTAAATTTTCTAGAGCTCTTTCGTAATTATCCTTGTAATAATCACTATCATCCATCTTAATCATAGCGTCTGCCATCTTGATTAAATCTTTAAGCTCATCTTTATCACTACTTGCCTCTTCAACTTTAGCCTCATCACTCTTAGTCTCAGCATTTTCTTCTTTTATAGCATCTATCGCGTCTGAAAGCTTTTCACAAGCACTTTCAATTTCACTTACTATTGCCTTTTTATTATTTAAAACAAGTTTTGCGTTTGCATAAGCAAATTCATAAGCCTTTGCTAGCTCATCACTTGCCTTCTTTGCATAGCCCATGCCATTCATTAATAGCTTCTTAAGCTCGGACTTGTCAGCGTCTTTGTAATTAGCTGGATATCTAACTGGTGTACCAAGTCTTTTATAAATAACTGCTACAAGCGATATAAACTCAGCTCTTGTAATATTGTCATTCGGCTTAAATGTTCCGTCAGGGTAGCCGATAAGAAGGCCAAGTTCATTCAATGCGTTTATATAGCCAGCTTCCTTTACTCCTTCAAGATCAGTGAAAGCACCTTTATCTTCTTTTGCGTCTATACCATAAACAATGGCAAGCATTGCAACTGCTTCACTTCTACTTACTAACTTCTTTGGCTCAGCCTTATCAGCTTTATCTTCAATAAAACCTGTGTAAACAGCCTTTTTATATTCTTTGTAATAAGGGTCATCCTCTTTTATGTCAGTAAAGCTAATATCACTTTCTTCAATAACTCCTGTTAATCTGTTTATCGCCCCAATTACTTCAGCTTTGCTAAGCTTTTCATTTGCGCCAAAGCTTCCATCTTCACGCTTATCAAATAATTCTAGCGCTCCGCCATCGTCTATATAGTCCTTTGCCCAGTGTCCATCAAGGTCCTTATATGAGGCTGCAACTAAATTTACAGAAAAGATAGCGACTAAGATTAGTGAAATAATTATAGCTAATTTCTTTTTCATGCCCTGCCTCCTTATTTAAGCTTCTTAAGCTTGATACTTGGGTCTAGTCTGTAAATAATTATATATTTTTCATTTACTCTAGCTGTGCCCACTTCACTTATAGAAACTTTAAATTTGTTATAACCTGGTTTAAGTTTTACTGTAAACTTATCCTTGTTAATGTATCTAACTGCATCTATCCTGTCTATATCAAACTTATCATAAAGTTTTCTATAAACTGTTTCTATAAATTCATTCTTGTCATCATTTGTAACTCTATCAACAATAATCTCTGTAGATTTGTTATCATCAGCAAGAGTGTACTTGATAGTAGCTTTATCGCTAGCTATGCCTCTTTTGTCAATAGTGTAGTTAAATGTAGCAGGACTCTCATCAACTGCAATTGTAGCAGCTGTGATAGTTTTCTTGCCAGATTTATTTTCAGCTTCTACTTGTAATTTTAGATTGCTATAGCCCTTAACCATATCGATGGAAGTTTTGAATACAAGTGCAAGTCCATCGTAGATAACGCCATCAGCATTGCTAATTTCGCCAGTTTGTTCAAGCTTAACTTCATTTGTAATATCTTTTTCTGATAAAACTTTTTTATTTACATCGTCTATTATTCTAAGAGTTAATTTAGCTAAATCGCTCTTATCAGTGAAAGCCACAGCTCCTATAACATTTAGCTTGCCATCTTCAATCTCAGGCGCATCGCCTTGATCGTTAAGAGGTCCGTTCTCACTAACAGTCCATGCGTTTTCTGGTTGTGTTAGATATATGGAAGGATATCCATTGCCTTGAGGAAGGCCTTTTGCATCAGCTGGTTTTACCTCATATATTCTTGAAGTAAATGTAGTATCATCTTCAAATCTATATGGCATGTAATAAAGTCTCGCATCTTGATCATATTCAAATTTATCGGCATACTCTTCGCCATTGATTATAGCTGATCCGATGGCATATTCCTTGTCATTATCTGGCAATTGTATTTGAACTTCACCATAAGAACCTTTTTGAATATTATAAATATTGTCATTCCACTTGCTCTTGTCAGAACTTGTTGTTTCTGTCCAAAAAGCAGCGCTCTCGCCTATAAGCTTAAGCTTAACAGTTTCATTTGATTTGTAATTAGTGTCAAGAACCTTCTCTTCAGCCCAGTTGCCTGCAATATCTTTAACATATACGCATAATTTTTCAATATCACAAATGTCATCAACTTTTACATAAACTGTATTTAATTTTTTAGAATCTTTAAGCTTTTCAAATGACTTAGTAACTTTTTCATCTTGTTCAGTCACTCTCGCTTCATCTTCAGTGTAAAAATCAATGTTTCCATAATAAAGTCCGCTCACTTCATTATACTTGTGATTGTTGTATATAGGCTCGCCATCATCATCTTTGCCAGTTTCTTTTACTTGCTGAACACCTATAGTATCTATGCCTATATCATCTGAGACGCTTAGCTTAACATATTTAGCATCGCCTTCGCTGATTATTTCAGCTGACTTGATTATAGGTTTATTATCATCAAAGTAGATAGGTACTGAAACTTCTTGAATATTTTCTTTTTCAGTATTAAGCTTGCCCTTTAAAATTACCTTGGCAAAATCATTTTCAGCAAAATCTTCCTTAAATAAGCTAATCCAATTTTCTCCGCCATTCTCAGCTAGTCTTGATTTAGCAAAGTTGCTTAAATCAATAAGATTGTCCATAAGAATTTTATTAGATGCATCTTCAATTCTAGCCTTGATGTATTCAGCGTTTCTTAGGAGACCAAATCTTATCTTGATTTGTTCAGATGAATCATGATTTGTGATATAAGTCATCTTGCCCTTGTATTCAAATGAGTTTACCTTGTTATCAACGCCAGCAGCCTCATCGCTTTCTTCTGTAAAATCAAAAACATCGCCCATAGCGTCATTAGTATCTTTATTTAAAATATTTGGTTTTAAATCATCTCTCCATTCGTGACTAAATACGTCAAATAGTCTTGGTTTAGACCAATCGCCATAGAAACCAAGATAAGGAACTGTAAGAGTCGCATCTTTTTCAGTATCTTCTGGAACAAATCTTAAGAAACCTTCTACATAATTATTTAAATTGATATCATCGTTAGCAAAATTAAATTTAACACTAAACTTGATAGTGCTAGAAGCCTTTGCAATTACAGATTTTTTGTCAATACTAAAGTTCATATCTCTGTCAGTCTCTGTTGATACAGAACCAAAATCTTTATCGTTAACAAATTTTTCTGTAAGCATAGCTGGCTCAAGAGTATAAGCAATGTCCTCATCAGAATAATTTTTCAAAGTGTAGTCAATAGTGAACTCTTTATCTGCAAAACTCTTTAATTCAGCCTTAGCATCAAGCATTCTGTCATTTTTAGCTGTCGCCTTAACAGTTGCTTTTGCTTTCATTAGATTAGCTAAATCAATAAGGCCAGCGCCTTGTCTCCTTACTGGATAGTATGTTTCTTCGTCCTTTTGAGGAATTGCAGTGTTCATAAGAAGAGTCTTTGTTAAAGCCTCTCTCTTAGAAGCATCTTTTGCTTCTTCATAAAAGATTGAGTCTCTATCCTTGATAAATTGCATAACTATCGCAGCCGCACCAGCTACATGAGGTGTTGCCATCGATGTACCGCTCATAACTTGATATTTATAATCTTGGTCGATTGAATATATATCAGCGCCTGGAGCAGTGATTTCAGGCTTCATAGTAAGATCAGGTGTTGGTCCCCAGCTTGTGAAGTCCGCCATCTGTCCAGCTTTTGGATTGTCTTGAACACTCATCTCTTTATTAAATGAAATGCTTAGACCACTATCATCAATATATTTTAGAATTTTTTTACCATCAGTATTGCCAACAATGACAGCTGGGAAATTTACATCGTTAAATCCAACCATAGTCATAGGCTCATCATCAGTATTGATAACGATTACACCCTTCGCTCCAGCATCTCTAGCATTACTTGCCTTTTCGTTGAAAGTGCATTCACCTCTGTCAACTAAAACTAAAGCGTCCTTTATTTTTTCAGGTTCAATCTTATTTATATCACTTGCTTTGCCCTTATTGGCATAAACAAATTTATTAAATGTATAGTTCTCAGGAGTAATTTCAGAGCCCCAAGTGTATTTAATGTTCTTTATCTTATCATTATTTGAATCTAAAGAACAAACTAAATACTTAGTATTTGTTATGGCAGCAACAGATGTAGACGCCCAGCCAGTAGCAGGAGCACCAGCCATACCATAATCAGGGTTACCTTCAAGAGCCTTCATAGCGCCGTCAGCATCAAAATATGAAGTGCCTTCATTACCATTGGCAACAGCAACTAAGCAGCCTGCTTTGATGGCATTTTGCATAGCGACTTGAACGATGTCATCATCAGTGATAAAGCCTGCAGGTGAACCAAGTGAAAGGTTCATAACATCAGCACCAAGCTTATAAGCGTCTTCAATTGCCTTGCATTGAGCGTCTGAATAAGTGTTTAAATCAGTTAAAGATGTAGAGAAAACCTTCATAATTATTAGCTGTGCATTTGGTGCAACACCCTTGATTGGTGTTTTAGCAAGATTATTTGCATTCTTATAATCATCAGCTTCATTCGCGCCAATAGTTCCGGCAACGTGAAGACCATGTCTTGAGCCGTATCTATCTTGCAAAGCATCTAAATCAGCTGTCTCATCATGATAATTATAAACATAAGGAATCTTTTCACAGATGTATTTGCCCTTTAAGCCATACTTTTCTTCAAGTTCATTAACTTTATTCTTTGTAAGAGCAATCTCTTTTTTTGCATCGTCATCAAGTCTGAAGCTCTCAAGATTGTTCATATCAAAACCAGTATCAAGCACAGCTACAACTTGTCCTTCGCCCTTATATTTTTTAGAAGCCCAAACATTTGGAGCTGATATCATTGATAAAGACGCATACATTTGTGGCTTGTCGCCCTTATTAGTCTTAGGCAAAGTATATTTTTCAGATATATGAACCCTCTTAACGCCCTTAATCTTTTCAATAGCAGCGATATTTTTTCTCTTTGTATAAATAGAAAAACCGCTCACAAAAGTATCAAGTGAGTACAATTCCTTAAAATCAATCTTAGCCTTACGCATAAGAGCCTTAACATTGTCCTCAGATTTTTTAATCTTATTAAGCGCATCCTTTGTTTTGCGAGTGTTGGCAAGAACCTTAGCGCCCTTCTCTTGCATTACAAGAGGCGCCTCGTCAAGCTCAACTACAAGCCTTACGCTTTCATTCATAGACTTAGCATCGCTCTTTGCCCTTTTAGCATTTATGCTCTTGCTAAGGACCCTTTTTTGATTAATAGGTCTTTTTCTTGTGTGTATTGCCTTAATCATAGCCTCAGTAGTATTCACATCTTTTTTAGCAAAAGTGTTTTGTGAAAAACTTGTGCATAACATCATTAGAGCTAGTATTAAAGCAAAAATTTTTTTACTGTGTTTCAAGAACATCCCCTCCTCGTGAAAATATTGCTTTGTCTATATTATACTACAATCACGAGGCTTTATGTAAATAATATAAAATTATGAAGAAAATATCTTTTTTAAATAAAATTAATTAAAAATTATTTTCAACTAATTTCACGCATAAAAATAGACTTGCCTAAACAAGTCTATATGCATAAATATTCTAAAGTCCTGTGATTGCTTTTTCTACCGCGCTTTGCTCTTCTTCTGAAATAGGCACAACGCTCTCGCCATTCTTAATCATCTTGCCATAGCTAACACTTTGCTCTCTTCCATGTATAACTGAAAGCAAAACTCCGTTGTTAAATTTATCTAAAAAACAAATTGAAAAACTTAGCTCTGAAGCACTATCTTGAAAGGCGTTGTATTTAACGTAGCCGACTTTTTGTACACAAAAACTTAAATTTGTCTCAAGTCTTGTGAATCTGTCTTCATTAAGTATCATGTCTCTATGAATGTCTTTGATGTCTTTACCAAAGGTAGCTAAAAGCTTTTCCACGCTAATTCCGTCCATACCTTGTGTAAATGTATCTACTCTTTCTTTAAGTTTTTTTAGCTTAATCATTTGCATAACTATTAAGACAATGGCTACAATTGTAATTACTGAGAGCACCATAACTATGATAAAGGAGTTAGCGCTTATAATTTTATTGATATTTTCCATCTTTCGCCTCTTTTTTAATATTTTTTAAAGTTTCTATTGCGTAGATGATTTCATCTTCTTTATTAAAGCAAGAAAAACTAAATCTAACTGCACCTTTTTTTATTGTGCCAATGGTTTCGTGTGCAAGTGGCGCACAATGAAGGCCTGGGCGAGTTTGTATGTCATATTCATCATCAAGCACATAGCTTAATATGGATGAGTCTACTCCTTCCATGTTCATTGAAACGACTGGAGTTTTTCTCTTTTCATCAAGTAGGCCATATATTTCTACTCCATCAATAGTTTTTAGTCCGTCGATAAATGTTTTTGTTAGAGTTTCTTCATGTTTTCTTATATTGTCTATACCTTCTTCAAGAATATATTCAGCACCTGCTCCCAATGCTATGATTCCGTGGCCATTTGGAGTGCCCGGCTCTAATTTATCCGGCATATCCATTGGCTGATAAACTTCATTTGATCTAGATCCTGTTCCGCCCTCAATCGTGTGCATAACAAGCTCTGGATTTCTTAAATATAAAACGCCTGTGCCTTGTGGGCCGAATAATGATTTGTGTCCAGCTGTTGCTAGCATATCTATATCTAGCTTTTTTAGGTCTATGTCTATGATGCCAGCTGATTGAGCTGCATCGATTAATATAATTATATCTTTATTAATAGCTTTAACTGCTTTTGAAATTTCATCTATGTTTTCAACCGTTCCTAATAGGTTAGATGAGTGTGTCATTACAAGCATTCTAGTATTATCTTTTATAGCTTTGGCTATCTTATCTTTACCTACCTCACCTGTTTTGTCTGCCTTAACTACTGTTAAATCAATGATGCCCATTTCTTTAAGTGCGAATAATGGTCTTAAGACTGAGTTATGCTCCATAGATGTTGTGATTACATGATCTCCCTTCTTAAGCGCACCCTTGATGGCTGTATTTAAAGCGTATGTTGTGTTCATATGAAAGCTTATATTTAGTGGATTATCTACGTTAAATAGCTTTGCAAGACTTAATCTTGTCTTCATGATCTCTTCCATCGCTTTAAGAGCTAGCTTGTGACCGCTCCTTCCAGGATTGGCTCCATATTCTCTAAAAGCTTCATTAAATTTTTTATATACGCTTTCTGGTTTTGGGAATGTTGTCGATGCGTTGTCAAAATAATGCATATAATCACCTCTTTTTTAATTATATCACAGCTGAGCGTATTTTTCAATCACTATGAATTTGGCAAAGTAAAAGCCTCTCAAAATGAAAGGCTCTTTAATATTATATTACTTTGTAAATATCTTTTTAATCTTAGTAAAAAAGTTTTCTTTAGGCGCTTCGTCTGATTCAGCTCTCTCAAGCTCTTCGTAAAACTTTTCTCTCTTTTCATTTGCTTTATGCATGAAATAATCTTGAGCGATAAGCGCTTCGCCTTGTACCTCTGGTTTGATGTAGTCACCCGAGTTAACAAGTATCCTTCTCTTAATATTATCCTTAAGCTGTGTATCTAAGTAGCTTACAAGTCTTGCCCTTGCTTCTTCATCGTGTACTGGACAGGCTATCTCAACTCTCTTCTCTGTGTTTCTAGTCATAAGGTCTGCGCTTGAGATATATATCCTCATATCACTGCCTCTTCCAAATTGGTAGACCCTCGAATGCTCTAGGAAGCGTCCGACTATGGACGAGACATGAACATTGTCTGTATAGCCAGTCACATTAGGTACTATGCAGCATATACCGCGTATAATCAAGTCGACAGTGGCAGAATTTTGTGAGGCTTCGGCAAACTTTTCCAAAAACTCATAATCGGTTAGTGAGTTCATCTTACATCTAATGTAGCCGTCCTTGCCCTTGGCTATCTCCTTGTCCATCTCCTTAAGTAGTCTCGCCTTAAGTGTCGATGGCGATTGTAGTAGGTGTAGGTACTTGCCATTGAGCTTAGCTAGCGACATATTTCTGAAAAAGTCATTTGCATCGAGTCCTATCTCTTCATTAGATGTCATCAGTGAAAAGTCAGTGTAAATCTTCGATGTGTTTTCATTATAGTTACCGGTACCTATTTGCGTGATGTGCTTGATATTCTCCCTATCGTCTTTGTATGTGATTAAGCAAAGCTTGGAGTGCGTCTTGTACTCTTCAAAGCCGTACATTATATTGCATCCCGCCTTAAACAATTCTTCTGAATAATTAATGTTATTCTCTTCGTCAAAACGCGCCTTTAGCTCCATAAGTGCAGTGACTTCGATCCCATTGTCACAGGCTTTCTTTAGGTATTCGACAAGCTTCGAGTGCTTGGCAAGTCTATATATAGTTATCTTTATGGATATGGTTTTGTCACTCTCGGCCGCTTCCTTAATCAAATCGAGGAAGGTGTCGATATCGTCGTATGGGTAGCTTAGTAAAAGATCCTTCTCTTCTATTCTTTTAATGATAGAGCCGCGCTCTAAGGAATATTTTTTAAATGGAGTAAAGTCTTCGTAAGAAACTTTTTTGATAACGGAGCTCGGAATGATGTCCTCAAGACCATAGACGTACTTCATATTGATGGGACTCTTTGTCACAAGTATCATCTCATCCGTAATACCAAGCTCGGCCTTAAGAAAATCAGTAATGCTCTTTGACTTTGTGTTAGAAATTTCAAGGCGAAGAACCTCTTGACGTGTCCTCTTTTTGATGACCTTCTTCATAAAGTCTTTGTAGTCGGCAATCTCCTCTTCGATCTCAGTATTTGTTTCGAAATCAAAGTTTCTAGTGACCGCAACAAGTGATTGCTCCTTAATTGTATAGCCTAGGAACATGGTTGGAACGTAATGCTCAATCACTTTTTCGACTCTGATGTAGTTAAATTCATCGCCTGGCAGCGATAGATAGCGCTCGAATATGTCTGAGATGGCTACAAGTCCATGCGCAATATTGCCTTCAGCGTCCCACATCTCAGTCACTATATATAACTTTTTATTCTCTAAGAATGGAAGTGGATGTGCTGCGTCAACTATTTGCGCGGAAATTAATGGCTCAATCTTACTAAGGTAGAAGCTTTTTACATAACTTAGCTCCTCATCGTTTAAAGACTTCATGTTTTTATTGTGCATATTGTACTTATCTAGCTCTTTGATGACATCCTTGTAGATCTTGTCCCTCATCTCGTAGTAGTAGGGCATTGTCTTGTATATGGCATCAAGCTGCTCCTTAGCTGTCATACCCGATTTTTTGTCGATGAACTCCTTCTTAGACTTCATCAAATCAAACAAAGATCCGACTCTAACCATGAAAAATTCGTCCAAGTTCGATGTGAATATCGATATGAACTTGAATCTCTCAAGTGGCGGCACGCTCTCGTCGCTCGCCTCTTCAAGTACCCTTTGATTAAATTTTAGCCAGCTCAACTCGCGGTTTTGCATGAACTCTTCCATAATTTCACTCCTTAATTATCTTATCCTTTAAATATCCCTCGCGCACACCAAGCTTTGAGACATTGACCTTTTCTATGCCAAGGTGCTTTAAGAGTCTATATAGCATGATAGCTCCTGGCACTATGCTGTGAAGTCTTTCAGGCACAACCATTACAGTCGTGCGTATAATTTTTTTATTTCTGTCTATCATCTCATAGATATAATTTTTTACATCGTCAATAGTATATTCTTTGTCATCACTGTCATAAAGCTCTTCGAAGATATTGCCAAGTGCTCTTGCTGTTCCGCCTGAAGCGACTAGTTTTGTGCATTTGTATGTGGAAACGTTTTCAGCCAGCATCTTGTCGATAGCGTTTATCATCTCATCGTACTCTCTAACGCTCGGTATAGTGTTTTCAACGTAGTCACGGAACAATGATAAGGATCCTGCCTTTAAAAATGCCATGTCTTTAATCTCTTTATTCTTTAGATAGCAAAGCTCTGCCGAGCCGCCTCCTATGTCTATGGTGTAGTAATCATCAAAATCGTATGCCATCTTCATACCTTCAGCTCCATAAAAAGCCTCATCGTCTGCCGATATTAAATCGATGTTTAGATCGAGCTCTTTCTTGACTTTTTTCACAATCTCCTTGCCATTGTCCACGTTACGAAGCGAAGCCGAAGCAAAAACATATATCTCGTCAATCGGTAGGTAATCAAGCAGCATCTTTTGCGCGGATAAAACCTTCATCAGCTTTTTGATGCCCTTGTCGCTAAGCTTACCGTCTTCGACTAAGCCTGCAAGACCTGCCATGTACTTCTTTGAGAAGACTTCCTTTTGAATATTGTCTTTGTTGTAAACATTTAGGCGTATTGAGTTACTGCCTATATCAATTAGTGCGTATTTCATTTTTATCTCCTTATAATAATCATTGTAATACTTCTTTGTTAAGAAATTGTAAAGTATGTAATATTTTTTTTAAAAAAAGCAAAAAGCCCTTCACTTGAAAGGCTTTTCTCATATATCAGTCTTTTAAATTTTTAAATCCATATCCTAAAACTTCTGATGCGTTTGAAACTGAAATGAAAGTCTTTTGATCAAGATCTCTCAAGAAGTTTTTAAGTCTAAGGAAGTCTTTTCTGTCAAGTAAAACCATGATGATGTCTTTTGGCTCCTTAGTGTACATGCCGTAAGCTTTGTAAATGGTTGCGCCTCTGTCTAGCTCTTTTATTATGAATTCTTCTATCGGTTTTGTGTCTTCGGCAATGATTTTGACTTCTTTATTCATGTTCATCCCTTCAATGACAAAGTCAATCAAGAATCCATTAACAATAACCCCAAATAATGAATAAATACCGATTCTCGCTCCAAATGCGCTTCCTGCAAGAAGTGTGATTACTACGTCTGAGATTAAAACGCCTTTTCCTAAATCAATACCGATAAATTTATTTAGTATTTTTGCGATGATGTCTGTGCCGCCCGTTGATGCGCCTTGATTAAATACTATAGCCATGCCAAGCGCTGTTACAAAAACGCCGAAGAATAGCTCAACAAAGGTATCTCCTGTCAATGGTTGGAAGTGCGGCATTAGCTTTTCTAGTAAATCGAAAAAGCCTGATGTAAGTAGCGATGCAATGATTGTCTTAACGCCAAATTGTGAGCCGATTGTTAAAAAGGCTAGTATAAATAGTCCAATGTTAATCACATACATCCAGTTACCAACGCCTAGCTCTAAGTAGTGGTTTAGTACTATTGCAAGACCATTGGCACCGCCAACTGATAAATGAGCCGGATTGAAGAAGAAAAACATGCCCGCTGCGACTATGAAAGCACCAAATAATATTAATATGTACTCTTTGACCATCTTAGTGATCTCTTCTTTTGTGAATTTCTTTTTAATTAGTTTAGCCAATAAGATTACCCCCTATGTAAAGATCTACATAATTATATCACAAGATAAAATCCTTAGTCAATAGCAAGATAAATTAAATAGTAATTTTTTCTTTTTGCAAAGACATATCTTGAGCTTTTTTTGACAAATTTTCATACAAAAATATCTATGGAGGTTTTTGCTCCCCCATAGATATTATTCAATAAATATTTTACATCTAAAATTACATATTAATCGTTTTGCCTTAATAAAAGTCCCAGTTCTTCTTCATTCATCTTTTTAATTGCGCTAAGTGATGAAAGTGGTCCCATCACTGTGCCAATTGCAAATACAGCAATAAATATTATTGCAAGTGTTAAAACTTTTGGCGCAAGGAAAGGCATTTTAAAGCTTAGACTAAACCAAGTTCCAAATAAAATTGAAATAACCAAGCCTAGTGCACTTCCGCATGCAGATCCTGCAAGATTTATGGTAAATATTTCCCATAAAATAATATTTCTCAAATGTTTTTTGCTTGCTCCTAAAATTCTTAGTGTGGCAAATTCTCTCTTACGTTCTTTGATTGTAATTGAATAAACAAGTGTGAGTACAAGGAAGACCAAGAGCCATACTAGAGCGATTAAAATATAAACATATTTAATCATATCTTGAGTTGATGTGCTGACCTCGTTCATCATTGATTGTGAAAGTAGTGGATAAACGCCCTCGCCCTTAAATTCGCTTCTAATTTTATTTTGAATTTCAACTGGATCAACGCTTTTTTTAAGCTTAATCATTACACATGAAATCATATTTTCATGGTCCTTGTCTTCAAGCTTAAGGATTTTTTCGTATTCCTTGGCAAGTCTTCTAGCTTCATCAAAATTTACAAATACAGTATTGTCAAATCCCATGCCTGTTTTTGCAAGTCTACCTCTTATAATAAATTCTTGGTTGAAAAATTTAACGTGTTTGTGCATATCGCCAACAATATTGTTACCAACCAAAATTTCTCCTTTTCCTAGAGGAAGTTTTGCTTGAGTCTCTAGCCAAGGTTTTACTACAAAATCTGTATCCGAATCAAAACCAATAACTTGTATTGGAAATGAGCAGCAACCAGCTGAAAGAGTGGCAATAAATAATTGTGGGCTTGCAATTTCAACGCCATCGATTGTTCTGATTTTTTCAACAACTGACTTGTCTAAAAAGAAAGTGTTTGGTTCTCCGCGAAGTATTGCGCCTCTAATCTTTGAATCATATCCCTCAGGTACAACGATAATATCCGCACCCATACGATTGGCAAGTGAGCTCATTCCATTTCTAAGTGACAAAATCAAAAAGCTTGACAAAAATAAAACAAGGGTTAAAATTGCTGTTAAGATTATTAGCAAAGCACTTCTTACGCTTTTGTTTTGAATATTTTTAAAGGCAATTTGTTTAGAGTCTAATCTCATATGCTCACCTCATTTAATTTACCGTCTGTCATTTCAAGAAGGCGAGACCCATATTTCAATAAATCATTGTCATGGGTTACTATAATGATAGTTGTGCCTTTTTCATTAATTTCTTTTAGCATATTCATAATTTCAATTGTAGTTTTTGAGTCCAAATCAGAAGTTGGTTCATCTGCAATTAAAATTTTTGGTTCGTTCATGAGAGCCCTTGCGATTAAAACTCTTTTTAATTCGCCACCAGATAAATTTTTGCAAAAATCATTTTCCAAATCTAAAATGCCGCACATATCTAGTAGCATCCTAGCTCTTTCTACTCCATTTCCCTCGCGTTTTTTAAAAAAGTAAGGAAGCCTTACATTGTCAAGTACATTTAGGGTTGGTAAAGTTCCAAGTGATTGAGGGACATAACCTATAAATTCATTCCTATATCCACTTTTTTCTTCATCATCCATCTTAGATAGATCTTTTCCTTCCACAAAGATATCTCCAGATGTTGGTTCAATAATTGCAGATAAAAGAGTAAGAAGCGTTGTTTTTCCGCTTCCACTCTTACCAATAATATTTATAAAATCTTTTTCGTTAACATCAAAACTTACATTATCAATTGCAAAAAAATCCCTCTCACCACGTCTAAATGATTTGGATAAATTATTTACATTGATTAGATTCATTGCAAGGCCTATTTAAAATTATAGCAACAATGCTAACAAGAATATAAAGTCCTACTAAAATATAAATCATAGGCATAGTTTTTGCTCTACAAGCCATTTCAGGTTTCATGCAGCCACCAATTAATTTTGCAGGTAATAATATTGCATAAATACCAACTATTACATTAGATATGGCTAGGGTAAAAAACATTTGCTTCTTAGATTTAATAGCTGTATAAATAAGGCCTAGAACAGTCATAACTCCGCCAATGCCTTTAATAGCTTGTCCCATCCAATGACATTTCATAAATTTTCCATCTGGCATTGCTGGGCATACCGGAGCAAGTGTACCTGGTGTTAAGAAAATTAATACGCCAAATATTATAAATAGAATTCCAAAAATTTTATTTTTATTCATAATTGACCTCCTGGTTTTTTTAATAGATTTTATTTTGCATCCTTCAATGCATCATTTACAGCTTCTGTGAAAGATTTAAATGTAACAGTCGCACCAGAGATAGCTTCGACATCTTCGATCTTACCTTTTTCAATTAAAAGCTTTGGATATTCCTTCGAATTTTTAACTGCTTCTTGTGCAATCTTGTAAAGGCCTTGGTTTGTTGCGCCTTCTTTGGCCTTTCCATAGTTTTCGTCTTTTTCACTTCCATCAGCTAGCAAGTTTTTTAAATTTGCTTCAACAATTTTTCCATCCTTGATGGTAATATCTGTTGTAACCTTTCCGCCCCATTCATCAGCTTGGCTTTCTCCATGGTATGTGCCATCTTTATATGCATCACTACATGAGCCATCAGCACAAGCATCGTCAGGCTTCTTGGCGCATGCTGTCAACAGTAAACTAAGCGCCAATAGTAATAATAAAGTCTTTTTCATATTAAACCTCCAAAATTGGTCTTTGTCTTTTTTGTTTTTCTTCTCTAGCAATTCTTCCATGCTCTAGAAAAACGATTCTTTCTGCCTCAACACCAACCTCTTGGTCGTGAGTAACAACTACAATTGTTGATCCGCTGTTATGAAGTCTTTCTAAAATATCCAAAACAAGCATTTCATTCTTTTCGTCCAAATTTCCTGTCGGCTCGTCTGCTAAGATGAGTGAAGGATGGTTGATGAGAGCACGGGCGATACAAACACGTTGTTGTTCACCACCTGAAAGCTGATTAGGTAAGTGATTGTGCCTATCTTTTAATCCAACGCTTTCAAGGGCTTGTAAGGCTTCTTCCTTATCTACCATTGAGTGATAGTATTGGGCCATCATAACATTTTCTAAGGCAGTTAAATAGTTTACCAAGTGGAATTGTTGAAAAATTAGTCCAATCTTATCTCTTCTAATCTCGGTTAATTCCTTTTGATTTAATTTTGAAACATCAATTCCCTCAAGTAAAACTTCACCTATAGAAGGCTTATCCATACAGCCGATGATGTTCATCATTGTTGTTTTACCGCTACCTGATGGACCCATGATTGAAACCCATTCGCCTTTTTCCACATTTAAGTTTATTTTATCTAGTGCCTTTAAATCTCCGTATATCTTTGAGATATCTTTTAATTCTAATATATTCATTATTCCCCCCTCAATACAAGTGCTGGATCAACTGCAGTTGCAGTTTTAACTGGTATAATACAAGCCACAATTGTAATTGCTATTGATACAATGATTGTAATTGGAACTAGAGCCCATAAAAAATTTACGCCTCTTGCAAAAACTCGTCTTGATACTTCACTTGCAAATAAATATCCAAGTAAAGAACCAAGGGCTCCGCCCATTAGTCCAAGTAAAAATCCTTCGCCTAAGAAATCATAAATTATTGATTTATTGTGTGCGCCCAAGGCTTTTTTAAGACCAATTTCTTTTCTTCTTTCAGTTACAACAGCCATCATTGTTGTACTAACGCATATCATCATGATAAATAAAACAATAATTGTAACAATCCATACAAGGGCTTGAAGCTTTTCAAGTACCACGCCTTGTGATTCTGTAACTCTTTTAACAAGTCTGGCACTAACAGTGCTATCGATTTCATTTATTTTATTTGCAATTGCTTGAAGCTCTTCACTGTTTGCATCAATTGAACATTCGATGATATTGATATTTAAATCGCCCATAATAGATCTAATATCTTCAATAGACATAAATATTAAATCTTCTTCTTTTCCGCCAGTCGTTACAATTGAAGCAACTTTAAAATCACTGTCTCTCATTTCTTGTGAATTTTCTTTTGGAGTGCTCAGTACAAAAGGATCGCCGATTTTTAAACCAAGTTTTTTTGAAATCTCGTGACCAAGCATAACTGTCCTTTTTTCGCTCGGCCAATCACCATCGACCAGCCAGAATGGACTGTTCTTTTTTAAGCCTTCAAAATTTGTAGCTGCAATTACAAAAGGTTGCTCATTGATTTTTGCGTTTTGATAAATATAAGGAGCAATTCCCACAAGTTTGTCGCCTGCAAGTTTTTTTATTTCATCAATATGACTATCTCCAATCTTATCGTCTTGAGATTTTGGAATAACAATCATATTTGCTCCATAACTTCTAAATTCTTTTCCCAATTGTCTTGGAATATCGTAATAGATTGTAACAAGACCTGATAAAATCGTTGCGCCCATTGCAATTGCTAGAAGCGCAGTTAGCATACGAGCCTTTCTTCTTGCTATCGATGACTCAACCATCTTCCAAAAGAATTGTACATTTTTTCTTTTAGCCTTTTCCATGAAGCACCTCCGTTGGATTAAGTTTTAGCAAATATCTAATGGCTGGTATGGAGCCTAAAACAATTACCAGTAAAATCAAAATAATTACAATAGGTATTACCATCGGTGTAGGCGGGATACCAGAGCCAAAAACTGTTATACCAATGATTTGAGTAAGACCAAGTCCAATAAAATATCCGACGGTTCCACCCATAATACCTGTGCTAATATTTTCAACTAAAATTCTCGAAATAATTCTCGTGTTATTTGCACCAATTGCTTTTTGCAGACCAATCTCAGCACGCCTTTCCATGACAGATGCTGTTACCAGATTTGAAATTGCAAGTGCTGCGCCAATTAAGCTTAGTGCGGTAATTAAAACCATTAACAAAGTAGTCTTATTTAAAATATCGCCTTCGCTTTCTGCCACCTGTCTAATAGGCTTTGCGATCGAATCAGTCATAACTTCTTGAATTTGATAACAAATCGCACTTACATAAGCTGTACAGTACCAAACCTCCCATTCTTTAATTGTAAGAGACTTTGGATTTCTTGCGGCTTTTCTTGCCAAATCGTTGTCAGGAGTTGTTAGGGCTGAAACTTCTACGCGAGAAACTACATTTGATACCCCATCCAATTCTTGAGCAATTTTTAATGGTAGATAAATGTGTGAGTCTTCATCACTACCTGAATCAAAAATACCTGCGATTGTAAATTCTTTTGTTTTAGAAGAACCTTCGATTTTAATTTTATCGCCAAGCTTATAATTATTTCTAAGAGCAAAGACAGTACCAACCATGACTTTGTCTGTATCTTTGTCTTCAATCCACTCGCCATCGATATTCCACCAAGTTTTTAATTTTCTCATACCTGTATCGACAGACTCACCAGTTGGAAGATCCATGTGATAATAAAACCATGTTCCTACAACTCTTGTAGATTCTCCATCAACTTTCGCATTGATATTTAAATATGGTGTGTAATCAACGATATTGAAAGACCAGAATATGGTTTTTATCATACCAAGTTCATCTTCTTTCAAATAATTTTTTTGACTATCCTCGCCAATTCCATAAATATCATCAAGCATGGAAGATTCTTTTGGGACAACATTTATATTCGCCCCATAAGCTTTTAATTCTCTGTTGACCTTGTCACCAATGCCAAGCATTGTGTTAAGCATGCCGGTTGAAAGACAAGTGCCAAGCATTACTACAAATGCAATCAAGACCATTTTTTTCTTTTGCCTAAAGATTGCACCTTTAATCATTCTAAAAAACATATGTCACCTACTTAAATACAAAGCTGTTGGCATCAAGATCTTGCGTGTTGATTTTTATTTTTTCATCGTGAACAATGTATGGTATAGGGATTGGATTACATCCGCCCTTAAAACCAATTGTACCACGATTCATAATAACATCACACAATTTACAAATGACATCGTTGCCACGCTCATAATAACCTGATGGCCCGCAAATTTCACAAGCATCAAGCACAACTCCATATGAACCCTGAGATTTTTTAATTAAGAAAAATCTCATGTGAACTCCATCAGATGCCGTGTATTGATAACGGTGGAGTTTCATATCTTCAAGTTCTGACAGTGGGATAACAATCATATCGCCTTCAATTTCATACTCTTCGGGTTCTGAAAGCTGAATTTCGCGTCCAGAATAAGCCCTTAAATAAGTTAAACTAAAAACGTTAATAACGATTAAAATTAATAAAAATTTTGCTAAATTTCTATTGCATCTCATATGATATTTCTTTTTTCTCAATTCTGCAGGATTTTTAAAAGTTTCCTTAACCTTCATATTATTTAAATATAAGATTATTGGCAGGATTATTAAAAAAATCATTAGGCTAAATCCGATGTAGTGCGCATGGTTTATTACCCAAGCAATTGTGTTAAATACACTTGCACTTCTCGGTATAAGGTCAACTGCGTATAGTCTTTGAAGAACAATAAATATTTGATTTATTCCCCAAATTGATAATGAGATCATTAAAATTTTATCCCTATAAATTTTGTCAACTCGTCTAACGATTTTGAAAATTGCAATACTCGATAAAATCATCAGAACAACTGCAAATACATAACCAATGATTCTATATAGAACCATGGTAGATACAGCAGATTCTCCATAATAAACAAAATTGTTTAGCTGAACAAAAAGAGCCGGCATATAATAGAAAAATGACGCTATGATATAAAGGGACAAAAAACTAACAAAAATATTTTTATATATACTGGATTTTTCTTTTAAAAAATAAAAAATGATAATTCCAATAAAAGCAATTACTATTGGTACCATTGACCAAAATGACAAAGCGCTTCTGTTGACAAAATTTGGAATTTCTCTAATGATTGAAGAGATAATTGCCGCAAGAGTGCCTACAAAGACTGTACCAAAAATAATTTTATATTTGCTTTTGAAGTTTTCTGTACTTAGATATCCAAGCGCCAGACCCATTATAAATGAGAATCCTACGCCAGCTTCCATTACTTTAATAAATATCTTTAACATAATTCCTCCTATGTACAAGGAGGAAATGGCTAAAAGCCATTTCCACTATTTTCTACCACTTTGGACCTGTCCATTCAAATTCTGGCCATTCAATAACGATTGGCTCTGTCCAGAATCTTCCTGTTACACCTGTTTCTTTGTCAACGTGTAATAGATAGTCGTTTCCTGGAGCAGAAATTTCAAACTTAACATCATATGTGCCAAGACCTTCTTCAAATTTTATATTTGCACCATAGTGTGGACCGTCTGATGCGTTCATTGGCATGAAAGCAATTTCTTGAACCTTGTCTGAACCTTTCTTTTGGATATATGCTTTAACATTTAACCAAGGAACAAAGTCGCCTGCGCCGTAACCAAGAGTTGTACCTTCTTCTGTTGCTGAAATGTCAGCTTCGATATGGCAGTCAGCTTCTTCTTTTGATAATGAATTACCTGCTGGTTCCATATCTACTGGTTGGAAATAAACACCAGATACTGCTAGAGGACCTGATTCTTGTTCGTCGCCAATTGGGAATTCGTCGAATCCTGCGTCTTCACCAGGAGCTGCAACGTCTTTGCTGTCATCAGCTTTTGTGTCTTCAGTTTTTGTGTCTTCGTCTTTTTTGTCTTCAACCTTAGCTGTGTTGTCATCAGCTGGTTTTGATGCTTGATTACATCCGTAAGCTGCAACTGTCATAATTGCAAGTGCTAGTGCTAATAATTTTTTTAATTTTGAACTCATAATAAACCTCCTATTAGTTCTTATTTGCATAATCTCTTTCGAGCTCTGCTCTTTTAATTTTGTTACGTTTAATTTGAACGATAACTGTTACAATAGTTATTACTATTAAAATAACTTGTGGCAATAGAGTTTCTACCCTATCATAAATTCCTAAGATCTCAATCGTAAATCCATTCATCCATGGAATTATTGTCCTTCCGATAAGATCAGCTTCTTGAAGTTCGGCGACTCCTTTTCCCATAAATGAGATACAAAGTACAAACATCAAGATTGATGTAACTGTGAAGAATGGTTTTAATGGAAGCTTTACGCTCATCTTTGTAATTAATACATATACAATTGCAAGTACTACGATTGCGCATGCTAAGCCGCCCCACATGTATGCTGGATTGTTTGAAATATTTTCTCTCATACCTTGGAAGAAAATAATCAATTCCGCGCCTTCACGGGCAACTGCTAAGAATGAGCTGAATGCTAAAGCCATAGCACTTCCTTTTGTAATTGAACTTTCGACCTTTGATTGGATGTAATGATTCCAAACTTCAACTTCAGATTTTGATAGCATCCAGTTTGATACATAGAATAAAACAATAACAGCCAAAAACATTCCGCATCCTTCAAAAATCTCTTGGCTAACACCACTGCTGTCTTCGCCAAATTTCTGAGCAATCATATTGAAAATAATCGCAAGAATTATTGAAGCAACAATACCTAAAATTGCGCCGACATAGACGCCTTTTACGTATTTTAAATTGTTTGTCTTTACAAGATAAGCAATAAGTGCTGCGACAATTAGGATTGCTTCGAGACCTTCTCTTAAAGTTAGTCCTAAAACGCTAAAGAAAACGCCCCAGCCAGAACCGGTTTTACCTCTCATACCGTCAAGTGTCTTTGCATCTTCGTGTAGATATCTAATTAGTACTTCAACTTCATCTTTAACAACATCGATATCTTCATTTTGACGCATAGATTTTCTTGCCAAATAAAATTGGTTCTCAACAGTTGATCCACGCTTTCCAGAAATGGTTCCCATAACAATTTTTTCAAAGCCTAATTTTTCATAATATCTAAAATAAGCTTCGTTAATTTTGTCATAGCCTTCCTTGCCAGCATCTGGACCGCCTGCTTCATAAATTTTAAGGGCATCCCTTAAAACCACTTCCATGTCCTTACTTACGTCTTCCCAGTCTTTGTATATTTTATCTGCATTACCTGCAAAAACACTAGTAACGGACATCAAAAAAATTAATGCTGTCACCAATAAAATGCTTAGTTTTTTCATAGTTCCTCCTTTCGAAAATATTTGGCAAATATAATCGCCATTAAATAAACCTTCTCAGCCAATATATCATTAGCTTTAACTAACTTTTATTAGCTATAGCTAATTATACTATTTAAATAATTTAAAGTCAATACCTTTTTTAATAAACCTATAAAAATATTTTTATATCATTGAATTTATATAAAATAAAAAAAGTGAGCGTCTGCCCACTTAATTATAATAATTTTTTTCTAATTGTTGATGATAAATAATCAAAAAATATAATCATGATTGAGCTGACTAATAAAAGTGAGCCAACTCTGTTCCAATTGCGCCACGCTATGTTCATAGAAAGAAGTGTACCGATACCGCCTGCCCCGATAAGTCCGAGTATCGACGAGTTTCTAACGTTTGATTCGAGTCTATATAGCACAAAACCTAAAAAACTTCTATATGTCTTTGGATAAATAATTTTCGCATACATGGTGAATGGACTTAAGCCTAGTGCCTTCATGGACATGATTGTTTCAGCTGGAATGTCTTCGATGTATTCAAAATAAAGTTTACTAAGCATACCCGATGTATAAACGCTTAGTGCGAGTGCGCCTGCAAAGGGGCCCGGTCCTAAGCCTCTGAAGAAAATTATAGCAGAGATGATGGCTGGGAAGGTCCTGATTACATTGATGAGTACTTTAAATAAAACTGAAACTTTTTTTGATGGAGCGATGTTCACCGCAGTAAATGGTGTAAATATAAATGATACGATGGCTCCCATAAGTGAAGCAAATATGGCGATGGCAGCTGATTCAAAGGCTGCTGGCACTGCCCTTGATAAATAAGCAAAATCTGGGCTTAGGATCTTTCTAATTATTACACTGCCTTGTTTAAGACCAAGTGTAAAGCGTTCATAGGTAATATTGATTGAAAATTTAATTATAAGGAAAAGTGCTATCAAAAAAATTATGAATAATATCTCCCTAAGTATATTGTTTTTTTTGTATGAAGCTAAATTATTAACATTGATCGGACTTTTTATATCTATTTCTCTTATCTTCTGACTCACTAAGTCTATAAGGAAAATTAATATAAGCAGCATAAAGATTATTGAGGAGACTCTATCGTAGTTCATGTGATTTAACTCAAGCCAAAGTCTTTGTCCTATGCCGCCTGCGCCAACAAGTCCAAGTATTGACGCGCTTCTTATGTTACTTTCTAAGCAAAGTAAAAAAGTCGATACAATAAATTTTCTCATCTTAGTAAGTATTATTTTATAATAAATTTTGCCCTTGCCAATGCCAAGCGACTTGTAAAAATCAAAATCGTCCTTGTCCATGGCCTCTATGTATTCTTTTATAAGTTTTGTTGACATGAAAAATGAAATTATGCTTAGTGCCAATAGTCCTGAAAAGCGGCCAGCAGAGAAAAAACTCACAAGTAGCGCTGCCCATATAAGTGATGGAAGCGTTCTAAAAACTGAAAATACTGCGCTTAATACTTTTGAAACTATTTGTGAAGGGCTTGTGTTGTACGGAAGGAAGAAGGTTATGATGCACGCCAAAAAAACGCCAAAGGCTGATGAAACGAAAGCTATAAGAAAGGTTTCGAAAACTAGGTCCATAACCGAGACTATATATGAAAAATCAAGTGTAAACATCCTTCTGACTAGGTCAAGCATATCTGGCAGCCCACGCAAAAAAGAGCTTAAGGAAACTTGTGATCCTAAGCCTGATGCCACTAGCATGACTAAAAAAGCCATTGCTAATAAAATTTTCTTTTTTCTCTTTTTAGATAAATAAGTCTTTAACTGAGTCATAATTTAGTTCATTTGCACTCCTGTCAAAATATACTCTGTGGTCCTTGATTGCAATCACTCTCTTTGCGTATTCAAGCGATAAATCAAGGTCATGCATGCTTATGATAATTGTCTTTTTGTAATCAGTATTAAGCATTTTAAAAATATCCATGATTGACCTCTTTGTTTCTATATCAAGGGAAGATATAGGCTCGTCTGCTAAGATAAGGTCTGACTTTTGAAAAAGTGAGCGAGCTATGGCAACTCTTTGCTTTTGTCCACCAGATAAATCTTTTGCAAGTGCATAAGTTTTTTCTTTAAGCCCAACCATCTCGATGGCTTTGAGGGCATCCATATACTCGTCGTTTGTAAACTTTGATAGCATTGCCTCAAAAAAATTCTTCTCGCCGAGACGTGCTAATAAAACATTATCAAGAACTGAAATATTTTCAATAATGCTTGTATCCTGAAAAATGAAGGCAATATTTCTTCTAAGCCTTCTTAAATCTTTTGCGCGAAGTCTATGAACGTCCTCGCCCTTATATATAACGCTTCCCTTGCTAAGAGGATTAAGCGCGTTAATTGCTTTTAAAAGAGTTGATTTGCCTGCACCTGATGGGCCTATAAGCGCGACAAAGTCGCCTCCCTCTACATTAAAGGAGGCGTCCTTGATTGCGTCTATATTTTTTTCGTATTGTACTGATATATCTTTTAATTCTAATATCATTTACTTAAATCAACATTCATAATCTTAGCTGTATCGATAACATTTCGGAAATCATCGTTTGTTGCTTCGACAAAACCTGTTAAATTAAATATCTTTTCGCAGGCTTCTTTGCCTTCGCCGCTTGATAAATCATTTTGAAATACTTCTTTTATCTTTTTCTTCATATCATCTGAAAGGTCCTTGCTTGCTGCTACGCATACGTATGGGATCTTGTCAGTATATTCAAGCACTTCTAGTCCTTCAAGTCCATCAAAGTCCTTCATAAGCTTCTTTTCAGCGCCTTCATAAGTAGCACACACGTCAACGTCGCCATTTAAAAGCATTTGAACAGCCTTATCATGTCCGCCAGCAAACATATACTCGATATCTTTTTCAAGATCAAGTCCGCCTTTGACAAGCATAGCACCTGGATAGATGTAGCCTGAAGCGCTCTCTGGGTCAACGAAGGCAATCTTTTTACCCTTAAGTGCTTCGTAGCCGTCTTTTTCATAAGCTTCCTTGATGCCAGAATCTTTTCTAACTAATAATTCACTTCTATAATAATTTTTGCCATCCTTGTTAAGTGCTGATAAAAGTACTTGTGCTCCGCCATTCTTATTTGCAAGTACATATGCAAATGGTGGGATGATTGCAAAATCTACCTTGCCTGAGCCAAGCGCTTCAACTACGCCAACATAGTTTGTTGATGTAAACATAGAAACTTTTGTTCCAAGCTTGTCTGTAAGTATATTTGTTAGTGGTTCTGTTAAATCTTCTAGTTTATCTTGGTCAACTAAAGGCACAAAGCCTAGTTTAAGCTCTTCCTTTTCCTTTGGCTTACAAGATACTAAAGCCATAAGCATAGATAGAATAATTAGTGTTAAAATAAATTTTTTCATAATGTCCTCCTAAATTTCTGTAAAATCTCTAATGATGATGTCGCTATATTTAGAAATATGTGACAGATAGTCCTCGTTATCAAGTACGCCAACTGTTACAAAACCTGCTTTTTTCGCAGTTTTTAAATTTTTCGGCAAATCTTCGAAGACTAAGGTGTTTTGCGGCATGATATTATATTTTGCAATGCACTTTAAATAAATGATTGGCGACGATTTATCTGAACCGACTTCAGATAGAGTCACTATGTCATCAAAAAGCGTGTGCATATCAAACTTTTTAAGCGTAGTAATAAATATGTCCTTCTCATTTGCTGTCGCAATCGAAGTTTTTACGCCTTTTTTTCTAATTTTCTTCAGATAATCAATGATGCCCTTCTTAGGCACTACATTGTTCTCGAACTCTTCCTTTGCTAGATGAGTCCACTCATTAACGACTTCTTCGGTCGTCATATTAAGTGCGTAACGCTCTATTGTGTATTTTGCAGAGTCCGTGAGCGTTTTGTGCATGATATTATCAAAGTAGTCGTCAGTTAAGAAAAGCGAGTGCCTATTGAAAAATCTTAGGTCAACGTTCTTCCAAACATTCATCGAGTCAAAGACAGTTCCATCCAAGTCAAAGATGGCTGCCTCAAAGTCCTTAAGCATCATCTTTCACTATATCCTTGATATATTTTAAAACATCTTCACGAATATCACTTCTTAGAGCAAAATCAAGATTTGCCTGTATAAATCCAAGTTTGCTACCTAAGTCATATCTGTGACCTTCAAATACATAAGCGTAGATATCGTCTTGTTTTAAAAGCATATCAATAGCATCAGTTAGCTGTATCTCGCCGTTTTTGCCCGGCTTAGTCTTTTTAAGCAAGCTAAAGATATCATTTTTTAGTATGTATCTACCAAGCACAGCTATATTGGACGGAGCCTTGTCAATATCTGGCTTTTCGACTATGGACTTAAGCTTATATAATCTTTCATTCACTTTCTCATCATAAGCTATGATGCCATACTTTGATGTATCTTCTTTATTTACAAGGCCAACACCTAAGATGGATTTGCCCGTCTCGTCATAAGCGTTCATCAGCTGCTTTAAGCAGGGCTCTTTTGAATAAACGATGTCGTCGCCTAAAAGCACTGCGACATCTTCCCCGCCAGCAAAGCTCTCTGCACACAAAATCGCGTGTCCAAGACCAAGCGGCGCCTTTTGCCTAATGTAATAAATATTGACCATGTCAGATATTTTGTTAATCTCCTTAAGTATCTCGAATTTCCCCGAATCCTCAAGAGATTTCTCAAGCTCTATATTTCTATCAAAGTGATCCTCTATAGAATTTTTATTTCTTCCAGTTATAATCAGTATGTCCGTGATGCCTGATTCATAAGCCTCTTCAACTATATATTGCAGGGTCGGCTTATCAAAGATTGGTATCATCTCCTTTGGCGATGCTTTAGTCTGAGGAAGCATCCTCGTTCCCAAGCCAGCCGCGGGTATTATTGCTTTTCTAATCATATATCCTCCTACTCTACTGTTACGCTCTTAGCCAAGTTTCTTGGTTTGTCAATGTCTCGTCCTAAAACCATCGCTGTATAGTAGCTCATAAGTTGACCAAATAAAACGCTGTAAATTGGCGTAAAAATTGTGAACGTTCTCTTTAGCGTCACTATACCCTCGCCCTCGTCTTGATTTGTCACGAGTATAGTCTCAGCGCCTCTAGCAACTAGCTCTTCTAAAGTAGTTCTAGTCTTTTCATAAATTTGTCCTTCATTTGCAAAGGCAATGGCCGATGATTTTTCATCTATAAGTGCTATGCTTCCGTGTTTTAGCTCGCCTGCTTTGAAAGCGATCGAATTGATGTAGCTAATCTCCTTAAGCTTAAGTGAAACTTCAAGAGCCGCGATATAATCAAGGTCACGACCGATGAAAAATATTTTTTCCTTATCTTTAATTTTGCTAGCGACTTCTTTGGCAATAGGCTCAAGTCTTGTGATTTCTGAATCCATTTCTTTTGATATCTTAATAAGTTCATCAACAATTTGACTATACATACCGCAGTCGTAGCCAGCAAGGCCTTCTCTAAAATATATTCCTAGTAAATATATGCATAGTATTTGCATCATAAAAGCTTTTGTCGATGCAACTGAAATTTCTGGTCCAGCAAAGATGTGTACCTTGTAGTCAGCAATCCTATCAAGCGATGAATTAATCACATTTGTAATGGCAAGTACTGTCGCACCGCTTTTTTTCGCTTCTTTCACAAGGCCCATGACATCAGCTGTTTCACCTGATTGACTGATTGCTATAAGAAGTGTTTTCTTACCAATGAAATTATATGAATATCTTAATTCGCTCGATGTTTCAGCAATTATCGGCCTTTCTAAGAACCTTTCAAGATAGTTTTTCGCAAGTAGACTTGCGTGATAAGCAGTTCCACAGCCTGTGACATAGATGTTATCAAAATCATTTAGATTAAGCCCATCTAATTCATCGAAATATACCTTGCCGTCACGAATGTGTCTATCAAGTAATTCTTTGAACTTCTTTGGCTCTTCGTGTATTTCCTTAAGCATAAAGTGCTCGTAGCCATCTTTTTGAGTTTCTTCTATATTTACATTTGATTTTTGAATTTCTCTATGAACTTCTTTACCTGAGTTATAAATCTTGATGCCATCACTATTTAAAACGCCCATGTCACCATCTTCAAAATAAATAATTTCATTACTTAGCTCAATTGCAGCTGAGATATCGCTTGCAAATAGATATTCATCATTTTTCACGCTCATTAATAATGGGCAGCCATTCTTAGCAAAGTATAAATTTTTTGTCTTTTTATCCAAAATTAATATCGCATAACTGCCTTTTACTCCCTCAAGTGCTTTCATAAAGCTACTTACATTGTTTTCTTTCATATTTCTTGCGATGTATTCAACAAGAACTTCTGTGTCAGTCTCACCCTTCGGAGTAAAGTCAGGCATAGATCTTTTTAGCTCAAGATAATTTTCTATGACGCCGTTATGAACTATAGCGTATGAAGCGCTCGTATCAAGGTGCGGATGCGCGTTTGTTTCGCTCACGCCTCCATGTGTCGCCCATCTCGTATGAGCAATAGCTATGTCAGAAGCTTCCTTCGGACAAACCTTGTCAAGCTCCTTTATCCTGCCAACTCTTTTATATATTTTTAAATCATTATCTTTAATAAAAGCAATTCCTGACGAGTCATAGCCCCTATACTCAAGACTATAAAGTCCCTTGATTGCATAATTTATCGCATCATTCTTGCCATAGTATCCAACTATACCACACATAATATCTTCCTTTCAAAAAAGCATTTATAATATTCATAGTGCGTGAATATTTTCGCGCATAAACATCTATACTAATTATAACATATATTTATGAAAAAAATATAAAATTTTTACAAAAGAAAAGTGATAGCCGTAGCCATCACTTCTCTTGTCATTAAAAATTAAAAAGCAGGATATATTTCACCCTTGTATTTTTCTTCAATAAATTTCTTGCAAGCTTCTGATTGGAATACTTTGATAAGCTTCTGGAACTTATCTTTTGTTTCGTCACCTTTTCTAACAGCGATGATGTTTGCGTAAGGGCTGTTCTTGTCTTCAAGAGCTAAAGCATCAGCTGATGGGTTAAGTCCTGCGCCAAGTGCGAAGTTTGTGTTGATAGCTGCAAGTGCTGCATCTTTATAAACGTTTGGTATATTAGCTGCTTCAATTGGTGTAAACTTTAGATTCTTTGTGTTTTGATCAATATCTTTTTCAGTTATATCTTCTGTAGTATCGTCTTTTAGTGTGATTAAACCATTCTTTTCAAGTAATAGTAAAGCTCTACGTCCGTTTGATGGATCGCTTGGAATTAAAACTTCGTCTCCGTCCTTTAATTCATCAAGTGATTTTATCTTGTCTGAGTATAATCCCATTGGTTCGATGTGTACTGAGCCAAGATTTTCTAAGCTAAGTCCTCTTTCTTTAGCAAAATTTTCTAGATATGGTATGTGTTGGAAATAGTTTGCATCGATGTCGCCTTGATCAAGTGCAAGATTTGGTTGAACATAGTCGTCAAATACCTTTACTTCAACGTCTAGGCCTCCTTTTGCAAATTCATCTTTAAGTGCTTCAGTTATCTCTGCGTGAGGCACTGGTGATACACCTATGATAATCTTGTTATCATCGTCTGTCTTTGTTTCTGTACTTGTTTCAGAGCCTGTCTCTGCCTTATCTTTATTTGTATTTCCTGTAGAATTATTGCAAGCTACAAGTGTTGCTACTAAAGTTAATGCTAATAATAATTTAAATATATTTTTCATTTTATTCTCTCCTTAAATTTGTAAATTTATTTTTTGTTTACTTTTTTGTAAATAGTGTTTCCTGTGAATTGTACAATTTGTACGATTATAACTATGAGTGCGACTGATATCCAAAGTATATCAAGTTGATTTCTTTGGTAGCCGTATCTGATTGCGATGTCTCCAAGACCGCCTCCGCCAAGTGCTCCAGCCATTGCTGAATAGCCAACTAAGTTAATGATTGTAGTTGTTACGCCAAGTATAGCTGCTGGTACCGTCTCTTTTAATAGTACCTTTACTATATCAAAGTTGCTTGCACCCATTGATTTGGCTGCTTCTATGACGCCTGAATCAACTTCTAGGAAGTATCCTTCATATAATCTTGCTATGAAAGGCGCTGCAGCAAAGGTTAGTGGCACTAAAGCCGCCTCAGTTCCTATTGCCTTACCAATTATAAATCTTGATAATGGCGCTAGAACTATAATTAATATGATGGCTGGCATACTTCTAAAAATATTGATAAGACCGTTTGTTATGGTATAAATAAATTTATTTTCTCTTAGTCCCTTTGGTCTAGTCACAAAACTTAATATGCCCCATGGAAGTCCTATAATTAGTGCGATGAGCGCCGGAACCAAAATCATGATTATAGTTTCAGGAAGTGCTGGTAAAACTATGTCCATTATTTCCTTGAATCTCATGCTATCACCTCCGATACCTCTGCGCAATTAGCTTTTAAATAAGAAATTACTTTTTGCGCCTCTTCGTCTGAGCCGCGAAGCTCAACGACCATGTAACCAAGCTCTTCATCCAAAACGTTACTGATGTTACCGTCAATGATGTTGATATCAACATTAAAGTTTTTCATCGCGTTACTTAATACAGGGGTTTTAACTGTGTCTTTTGAATAAGAAAGTCTTATTAGTTTGCCAGTGAAAGCGCTGTAATCAAGCTCAATATCAGGAGCCGCCTTTTTGATAAAGCTTTGTGCAAGCTTTGTCTTTGGATTTTTAAAAAGCTCTGTAGTAGTGTTTTCTTCTATAATTCTTCCATTTTCCATAAGAGCAATTTTGTTCGAAGCATCCTTTGCCGCTTCCATTTGATGCGTTATCATGATGGTAGTCGTATCAAAGTCATCTCTTGCTCTTTTGTATAAATCTATGACCATCCTAGTGCTTTCTGGATCAAGTGCGCTCGTTGCTTCGTCTGAAAGTATAATTTCAGGCTTAGATACAAGGGCTCTTGCTATGGCAACTCTTTGTCTTTGTCCACCAGATAATTCACTTGGATATGCCTTCTCTTTATTAAGTAAGCCAACGTAATCAAGAAACTTTCTCGCTTCAACCTTTTTGTCACCCTTAAATCCATTTAAGTTTAAAGGAAAAATCACATTGTCTAGAACTGTGTATTGACTAAAAAGATTAAAAGTTTGAAAGATAAAAGCGATTTTCTTTCTTAAAGCTAAGAGCTCTTTTTGCTTTAAGTTAAATATGTTCACTCCATCTATGATTACTTCGCCACCGTCAGCTTCCTCAAGTCTATTGAGCAGTCTAACTAAAGTAGACTTACCTGCACCAGATAAACCTATGATGGCTAAGATGTCTTTCTTTTCTGCTTTAAAACTTACACCATCAACAGCGTTAAATTCTTTGCCGTCCACCTTGTAAGTCTTAATTAAATTTTTTGCTTCTATCATAAGCTCCTCCTTCCTTGGATAAATCCAATAAAAAAACTCTTTACCAAAAGATAAAGAGTATCATGAAAAATCGTCATCTCTCGGTATAACCGCTGGAATTAGCACCTTGTTTAAACAGGTTGCCGGGCTTCATAGGGCCAGTCCCTCCGCCTCTCTGGATGAATTATATTGTGTTTAAATTATACAGGTCATTTTATATTAAATATGTGATTTGAATCACAAATATAGATTTTTTTATAAAAAAGTGTATATTATTATAAGATTTCTTTATAGATAAGTAAAAAGCGAGACAAGTGCCTCGCTTAATTTTAATTACTCTACTATGTTTATGGTGATGGTATCCGACTTATAATCAGTAAGATCTTGTAAAGTCTTATTCATTTTAATAATTACTTTGTCACCAGCTTTTAAATTTTTGAATATAATTTTATCGCTTTGTATTTTATCAATGCTGGTGCCTTCTATCACGTAGTCTCCACTTGTCTTAATATCAAGCATAGAAGCTAAATTAATTGCCGGCAAAGACTCTCCAAAATAACTTGAATATTCATGTCTTACTTTATTTGAGATTATATTGTATGAAACACCAATTCTTAACGGCTGACCATAAAGTCCACTTAAAGACACCTTATATCCATCTTCAAGTTCATTGTCGCCAATGCCCAAGCTTATGCCAAGTAGATTTGAGGCAAATTTATTTCTTATAGCATCTTTTCCTGTAAATTCACAAGCAATTCTTTTATAAAAATTTGTTACTTCTTCTAAATCGATATATTTTTCTGCAATATCTTCATAATTCTTTCTATATTCTTCTTTTTCCATATTTAGACTAAATATATTATCCTCTAAATTCTTAATTTCATCTTCTTTTGCTATCATTTTTTCATTATTATCACTAATTTCTTTGTCTTGGACTTTGTTGCAAGAAATTAAAAATAAAGAAAAAACTAATAAAATAATTAATGCATATTTCCTTTTCATTTTATCAACCTCAATATAAATTGTTCATAATTAGAATCATAATTGTATAAATAAATTTTATTACGATGATATAATAAGCTATCTAATTCTTCGTCGTATATAGTTTTTAGCACGGATTGGGTTAAATTAAGTTCATATATACCTTTATCGGCTTCAATTATAAATTTATTTTCTGTTTTTAGTATATTTTTAATTCTCATCTTATTAGTCTTTTCAGCTAAATTAATATTTTTATTTTCTTTAATGCAAAAAATATTTAAGGTTTGAGAACTAGGATCTTCCTCATTATACTCATCTATAATGATATACTTAGAATCTCCACATATAGCATTTACTAAAAACTTATATTCTGCTTCAGTTTTTACCAACTCATTCCTCTTATCATCATATTCATATATTTTGCTTATAACATTTTTACCTTTGAAATTGCCGTTTTTCATACTTATTATAGATACGTATATTGCGCCATCACTACCACCTACAACTGATAAATACTCTCCATTATAAGCTTCATCGCTTCCTATTAATTCGCAAGTTTTAACGATTGATTGATTAGCATCAATATCTAATATTGTAAACTTTGTAACTATATTCTCTTTATTATTTGAGTCTTCATAGCAAATACATATTTTCTTTTCAGTAGTAAATGTATAAGGTTTAGAATTAGATCTCGAAAGTATTTCTTTTTTTATAATCCCTTTTTTAGATCTTGTTCTAATTATTATACTAGCTCCATCATAACTTAGTAATAAAGTTTTTCTTTCATCACTTATCAAGTTCAAAACAGTCTCATTTCTGTCCAATGCAAATATGCTTTCAACACCACTTGTTTTTAAATCATATTTAAAGATTTTAGGGGAAAATGCATAAGGATTTGTTTTAAATATAGGCTTGTAAATTATGTAAAAATATATACTATCATCAGTAATAGATACTGGTCTTGCCTGATATAAGTTATATGAAAGCCTACCCTTAGTTGTCTCAGTTATAAGTTCGTTTTGAGCATTAATATTTATATTAAAAATCATTAATAATAAACAAAGAAATAAAGCGATTTTTTTCATCTTCATACCTCCATATCATTTTCTTTCTTACTTACACCCTCTCTATACTGATAGTATACCATATGTTAACTATTATATCAAGTTAAATTAATATCAAACTTGTATTTGGTTTATTAATATATTATACTAATATTAATATATTATACTAATATTGATATGCTAAGATTTCTATGTGTATATCAAAACTTAAGAATCACTTTATCTTAAATAAAAGCTTGCAAGATTTTTTTAGTCCTTTGCTCACTTTTTCTAATCCATCCATGCGCAATAAAAAACTACGCTCATATACACAAGCGTAGTTAATTTTTATCTTATTATCATTTCTTCTCTCTTTTAATAAGATTTCTTTATAGATTAGAAAAGTGAGACTACTTCCCCTTAATTTATATTACTCAATTATGTTTATGGTGATGCTGCCGCTCTTATAATCACATAGCTTATCAAGTTCATCACTAAGTACTATGCTTATGCTGTCACCAGCTTTTACGTCTTTAATCGTAATCGCTGCATCATTTAATCCGTAAGCATTATTATTCACAATATCATAATCATGAGTAGTTTTAATCTCAAGCATCTTTTCAGGATCTATCTTAATTAGCTCATCTTGGAATGCTAATTGATACTCATGTCTTAAACTTATTGGCAAGTTCTTATATGTAAAGTGTATTGTCAACGCTTTGTCATCGAGATTACTTATAGATATAGCTTCTTCTTCATTAAGCAATCTTTCTTTAAATGAAAACATTGGTGTAAGCACATCTGCATTAACTTTATTTTTTAAGTCTTCATCATCTCTTTTGCTCATATTTGAAAATATGCTTCTATAAAACTTAAGTATCTCTTCATTTTCCTCAAGTGATAGTGAAAAGCTTGCAAGATTATCCTTAAGCTTTTTGTTTTCTTCTTCTAATTCACTTATTCTTGATTCTTCAGTCGTTTCATTCTTAGTTTCAATATCATTTTTATTTTCTTTTTTTGTTTTTGTGCAGCCAAAACTCATTAGTAAACAAAGCACTAAAAGAAATAAAACTATTTTCTTCTTCATTTTATCAACCCCTTTTTTTTATTATATCACAAGTACCCCCCCCCCATTTGCAACAAAAAAACTACGCTCATATACACAAGCGTAGTTAATCTTTATAAAACTGTTGCTGTTTTATTTTTTATTTCAACAAGATGTGAACAATACTTCATAATTTCTTTGTTATGACTAATTATAAACACAATCTTATCCTTAGTATCTTTTAGTATCTCTTTCATGAGCTCTTCTTCAGTTTCTTTATCTAATGAAGATGTAGGCTCATCAAGTATAACTATGTCAGCATCTTCTGTAAAATATCTAGAAAGAGCTATCCTTTGTTTGTCTCCACCTGATAAATTCGCTCCATTCTCAACTATCATTTCATCTAGATTTATAAACTTAGTTAAGAACGGCATTGCTTCATATATTGCTTTAGAAACTTTTTTGCGTCCAAAATTTAAATTATTATATAAAGTATCTGTAATAATTGGTGTGTTTTGTGAGTAATAAGAAACTTTTCTTAGATAATCTTTATTTTTTATCTCACTTATAGGAATATCATTTATATATATACCATCTGTTTCTCTAAACTTTGGTATAAGTTTTAATAGAGTGCTCTTACCAGTACCACTCTCGCCCATAACGCCAACTATATCTCCTTTTTTAAACTCCATCTTTACATTATTAAGTAAATTTTTATCAAGTATATTGACCTTGTCGATGTCAAATTTTATGCTTTCAATTTTCTCTGGCATAGGCTTTGAACCATCTTTTGCTTTAAAATCTATAAGTGTCTTTAAAAAATTATCAGCTGCTTTTACATTAGCAAAGCCTAAATTTGTAAAAGATAAACCTCTAATAGCATTAGAAAAGTAAGGAAATACAAGCATAACAAATATTACTGATCCAAAATTGTTCTTATCATTAAGTGCAAGAGCGGCTAAGAAGATGATTACCAAATTTTGTATGATTTGATTTAAACCAATAAGTAAGCCTGATGCACCGTTAGCAACGTAGTTAACTTTCTTTCTAACTCCCTCTGATTTATGAATATTATCTTCAATCGCTGGTAATAAGTTTTCATTCTCAGCGTTTTGTTTGATAAAATCAACTTGTGAAATAAGTGAATTAATATTTTTGAATGATTCACTACTTGTACTTTGCAAATTTATTGATAGCTTAGATAGTTTTTTATTAAGTGCCTTAAAGCCGAAGTAGTGAATTGGGATGATTGCAAGCATAAATAGAGCTGCAATATAATTAAATGACCAAGCAACTGCTATCGTTACAACTATAGTTACAATATTGACAAGAAGATTTGGTATGACGTCAAAATAAAAACTAGCATATGCTTCAACCGCGTTATAAGCAAGCTCGCGAAGTGCTGTTGGTCCCTCGTTTATGTATTTATCGTAGTCTAATTTAAATATATCGCTATATATAAGACCAGCGCCTTTTGTATGATAATCTTGTACCAGCTGATTCTTTGTAAAAACAGAGATAAAATCAACTATGTATCCAAGTGCTAGTATTGATATAACTTTAAGTATATCATAAACACCAATCTTGCCAACATTTTCAATAACCGTGTTTAAGGTGATTGGTGCTATTACAAATAATATTGCTGATAATAAGCAAAGTGCAAGTAGTAAGATAAAGCTAGGTATATTAACAAGCTTTAACATTTCTTTTTTCGATTTTTTTAGTTCCATATTAAGTACTCCCTTGTAGTTTAACATAATTATTATATCACAAATGCAATTTTTTGCAACAAAAAACTACGCTCATATACACAAGCGTAGTTAATCTTTATCTAATTATCATTTCTTCTCTCTTTGGTCCTGTAGAAATGTATTTGAATTTTTTGCCAAGTTTTTCTTCGATGAACTCGATGTAGTCCCTTGCTTCTTTTGGAAGCTCTTCATACTTAGTTATGCCTCTTATGTCGCATTTCCAGCCCTTTAGTCTTTCTAGAACTGGTTTTGCTTTTTTAAGCTTGGATGTGTTAGGAAACTCATCTGTTATCTCGCCGTCTATGTCGTAGCTAACACAAACTGGTATCTCGTCTAGGTAACTAAGTGCGTCTACTACCATGAAGGCGATATCTGTTGCGCCTTGCATTTCTATGCCATACTTTGTTGCGACTACGTCAAACCAGCCAACTCTTCTTGGTCTACCTGTTGTTGCGCCGAACTCGCCCTTGTCGCCGCCATGAGTCCTCAACCCATTTGCTTCTTCATCAAAGATTTCGCTAACGAACTCGCCTGCGCCTACTGCTGATGAATATGCCTTTGTTACTGCGATGATGTTTTTAATTTCATACGGTGGCACTCCAGCTCCTATGGCTGCGTAGCCAGCTAGTGTTGATGAGCTTGTTACCATTGGGTATATGCCGTGATCTGTATCTTTAAGTGTACCTAATTGGCCTTCAAATAAGATTTTCTTGCCATCTTTGATAGCTTTTCTAAGCATCTTGGATGTGTTTTTAACATATGGCTTAATCATTTCGCCATATTCAAGAAGTGTCTTTAATACATCTTCCTTCTTAAGCGGCTCTTTATGATAAAGCTCCTTAAGAATGGCATTTTTAATTGGTAGTATCAAATCTAATTTTTCTGAAAGATATTCTTCGTCATAAAGCTCATTCACTTCAAAGCCTATCTTTTGATATTTATCTGCAAAAATATATGCTATGCCTGATTTAGTCGAGCCAAAGGATGCCTTGCTAAGTCTTTCTTCTTCGTACTTATCAAAGTCTATATGATATGGCATAACTATTTGTGCTCTGTCAGATACATAAACTTTTGGCTCTTTAACGCCTGCGTCAATGATTGATTTAAGCTCGTTTATGAAGAATGGTATGTTTAGTGCAACACCGTTTGCAAGTATGTTGACAGTGTTTTCATTAAATATTCCTGATGGCAATAGATGAAGTGCAAATCTACCATAATTATTGATAATAGTGTGGCCAGCGTTGGCTCCACCTTGAAATCTAACGACATAATCTGCATCACATGCTAGCATATCAGTTACTTTGCCCTTGCCTTCGTCGCCCCAGTTAGCTCCTACTATAGCTGTAATCATATATACCTCCTAAACATTGAGTTCAACCTTGATACCGATGCTGTCTTTGTTCTTTTCAAGTATCGGGTCAATGGTTTCACTTACGAATTCTTCAACTTGTGAAGATGCTCTACCACTAATCTTTGAATCAGACTTTATCTCTTCTATGTCATCCATAGTTAAGTTAAAGTCTTTGTCCTCAGAAATTAGCTTTAATAAATTATTATCCTTGCCCTCTTCTTTGATCCTCTTTTGAGCTTCTCTCGAATGAACTCTGATCTTGTCATGAAGGGCTTGTCTGTCTCCGCCACGTTTAACGCATTCCATAAGGATATTTTCTGTTATCATAAATGGAAGCTCTTCGTTTAAGTGCTTTTTGATAACATTCTCATAAACTATAAGTCCGTCGCTAACGTTGATGTATATATCAAGTACACCATCAAGTGCTAGGAAGGCCTCGCTCACAGCAATCCTCTTGTTAGCCGAGTCATCAAGTGTTCTTTCAAACCATTGTGTTGCGGCAGTTATTTGCGGATTAAGTGAGTTTACTATGATGTAGCGTGAAATGGATGCGATTCTTTCTGCACGCATAGGATTTCTCTTGTATGGCATGGCAGATGAACCGATTTGATTTTTTTCTAGTGGCTCTTCTATTTCCTTTAAATTAGCAAGTAATCTTAAGTCGCCTGAGAACTTATATGCACTTTGAGCTATTAGGCTAAGTACATTAAGTATCTTGGCATCTATCTTTCTTGTATATGTTTGTCCGCTTATAGTTAAAACTTTATCGAAACCAAGTTTTTTAACTATAAGTTCATCGACTTTCTTTACTTTTTCTTCGTCATTGTCAAAAAGTTCCATGAAGGAGGCTTGTGTGCCCGTAGTTCCTTTTGATCCAAGTAATTTGTAATCTGCTAATAATTTATCTAGCTCTTCTAGGTCCATGTATATGTCTTGAAGCCATAGACATGCTCTCTTGCCAACTGTTGTTGGTTGAGCCGCTTGATAGTGAGTGTAGCCAAGCGTATCAAGGTCCTTATACTTCATGGCAAAGTCTCTTAGATTTTTCATAACAGTAAGAACTTTTTTTCTGATAAGCTTAAGAGCCTCGTGCATAGTGATAAGGTCAGTGTTATCACCAACATAGCAGCTAGTTGCTCCTAAGTGAATGATTGCCTTTGCCTTTGGTGCTTGAAGACCATAGGCGTAGACATGACTCATAACATCGTGACGCACAAGCTTTTCTCTTTCTTTTGCGACTTCGATGTTAAGATTGTCCTTATTAGCCTTCATCTCTTCGATAGCTTCATCTGATATGTCTAGACCCATCTCTTTTTCTGCTTCAGCAAGGGCTATCCACATCTTTCTCCAAGTTTTAAATTTATATTCTTCTGAAAATATATATTGCATCTCTTTTGAAGAATATCTTTCTGAGAACGGCGATATATATTTATTATATTTGTCCATCTTCCACCTCTGTTGGATAATTACCAGTAAAGCAAGCGTTGCAATAATCACACCTGCCATCTACAAGTTCCTTAAGATCCTCTACCTTTAAGTAACCAAGCGTATCACAGCCAATGTAGTCCCTGATTTCGTCTTGTGTATACTTAAACGCGATTAGCTCCTTATTTGTCGGCACGTCAGTACCATAGAAGCACGGATGTAAGAATGGTGGTGAGGATATTCTGACATGAACTTCCTTAGCGCCAAGCTCCTTAAGCTGCTTTACAATATTTTTCATAGTTGTTCCTCTAACGATTGAATCATCAACTAAAACTATCTTCTTATCTTTAACCTCATCTTTAAGAATATTTAGCTTGATTGAAACACCTTGTGATCTTTGATCTTGACTAGGCTTGATAAATGTTCTACCAACATAATTATTCTTGATGAAAGCGATTGAGAATGGTATATTAGCCTCTTGTGCATAGCCATAAGCTGCTGGTGTACCTGAGTCTGGAACTCCAACGACTACGTCAGCATCGACTGGATATCTCTTGTGAAGCATCCTACCTGCATTTAATCTTGCTTCGTAAACGCTGATACCGTCAATGGCTGAGTCAGGTCTTGCAAAATAAATGTATTCAAATATACAAGTGGATTTTTTAGCTTCATATTTATATACAGATTTAATGCCTTCTTCAGTAATTATAACGACTTCACCTGGTTCAACATCTCTTATGAACTTTGCTCCAACTGCATCAAGAGCGCATGATTCGCTCGATACGAAGTATGTATCTTCTTTTTGACCTATACAAAGCGGATGAAAACCGTTTGGATCTCTTGCAGCGATAAGCTTTTGTGGGCTTGCTATTGCTAGTGAGTAGGCTCCAACTATCTTTGGCATAGCCTTGACAACTGCCTCTTCAACAGATTTTGACTCAAGTCTAGCTCTTGCTATAAGATAAGGAATGATTTCAGAATCAGAAGTCGTTTGAAATATGGCTCCTGTTTGTGAAAGTTCATCCTTAAGTGATTTTTGATTAACAATATTGCCGTTATGAGCGATGGCTAAAGTACCTTTCCAATAGTTTATAACTAGTGGCTGAGCATTAGTAACGGTAGAATTCCCTGAAGTTGAGTATCTAACGTGGCCAACGCCAAGATTGCCATTGAGTTTAGCTAAATTTTCTTTATTAAAAACATCATTAACTAGACCCATGTTTTTATAAACCTGGATATTTTGGCTCTTATGCGTATCTGTTACAGCAATACCGCAAGATTCTTGGCCTCTGTGCTGCAAAGCGAATAGTCCGTAGTAAATCAGAGTCGAGACGTCTTCGTGCTTAATCGAATAAGCTCCGAAAACGCCACACTCCTCATGTATTTTATCAAACATTACTTTTCTAGTCCAAGTCTTCTCATGACTTCGTGGTATGCATCTTCAACATTACCAAGGTCACGTCTGAACCTGTCTTTATCAAGCTTTTCGTTAGTTTCGTAGTCCCAAAGTCTCATAGTATCTGGACTAATTTCATCAGCTAAGATGATCTTGCCATCATATCTACCAAATTCAAGCTTGAAGTCAACTAATCTTATGCCAACAGATTTAAAATGCTTGCAAAGGTATTCATTTACCTTTCTTGCATAATCTTTTATAGTTTCTACTTCTTCTTTAGTAGCAAGACCAAGTGCTGTTGCATAATCATCGTTGATGAATGGGTCATCAAGTGGATCTGACTTGTATGAGAACTCAACTATTGGGTGAAGTAATTCCTTACCTTCTTCAATACCCATCCTCTTTGAGAAGCTTCCAGCAGTTACATTTCTAACAATAACTTCTAGTGGAACTATCTCAACAGCCTTAACTAAAGTGTCTCTGTCGTTTAGTTCTTCTAGGTATATAGTTGGTATACCTTCTTTTTCAAGCTTTTGGAAGAAGAAGTTACTCATCTTGTTGTTGACAACACCTTTACCAACTATAGTGCCTTTCTTCTTGCCGTTAAATGCAGTAGCGTCATCCTTGTAAGATAAGATAAACTTTTTAGGGTCATCAGTTTTGAAAACCTTTTTTGCCTTACCTTCATAAACTTGTTCTAACTTTTCCATGTCGTCATCCTCCTTAAAAATTACATTCTAATTATATCACTAAGAAAAATATTTTTCAATCATTATAGAAATATTTTTACAAAAATATAAGGACTTAATCAATAAGCCCTTATATATAATCTATTTACTTTTCTTTTTTTACCCTAATTTTTAATACAAAGTAAGCCTTTTTCGCCTCATACTCTTCTTCGTTCATAACGTTTACTTTCTTTAACTCTATAGTCTCATCGCCATTGAGTTTAACTTTATATACGTCTACAAAATTCGCTGGGCCTCCTTCTTTTAATTCGTCCTTTACTTTAAATTCCACTAAGGTTTTTTCGGCTACTTCGTTCTTTGGTGATATAACCCACTCGTCAAAGCAATTTCCTGCTGGCAAGACTACTTCTACTTCATCTTTATTTGTGCTTATGTCTATGACCTTTTCATCTGGATTATCACTTTCATCTTTTCCATACATATCTTCTTTCTTTTCCACCTCATAAACTTCGCCATCAATCATTGCGTAATTTTGTTCTGGATAGCCGTCCTCATCTTTTGGGAATTTTGAAGCGATATTACTTGAGCACGCGCTGATAAATAATAAGCTTGATACTAGTAAGCATAAAACAAAAAACATATTTTTCTTAATAGCTTTCATAAAACCACCTTCCTTGTGCTTTCGTCTGATATATCGTTAAGTATATTATATATCTTATAAAAGCCATATACAAGTACTTAAATCTTACAAAATATTAACAAAAAAGCTTAAGAGACTTATCTCCTAAGCTTAATAACTATAATTTATAATATGCAACGCCTACAAGGCCTCTGCCTGTGTGTACTGCTAGTGTTGGCGCGATTTGTTCTTCAACATATACTTTTGCCTTAGCTACTTCGTCTTTAAGCGCTTCCTTAACTAAATTAAATGCTTCTGGATTTGCTCCATGGCAAATAGCTAGGTAGTAGTCTTTTACACCACTTAGCTCTTCTTTTATCCTCTCAATAAGTTTCTTTTGTGCCTTTGAAAAGCCTCTCACTTTATCGATTGCATAGTAAACGCCGTCCATATTGCATGTGATTATTGGTTTTATATTTAAAAATTGACCGATAACGCCTTGAACCTTGCCTATCCTTCCGCCATTGATTAGATTAGTTAATTCTGGTATAGCAAAGTATGTCTTTGACTTCATATTATCTCTATCATCTGTCATTATCTTGATGATTTCATCAGCACTGTGGCCTTCATCTCTTAGCTCAGCTGCTCTATATGCGTAAAAACCTGCACCGATTGCAATATTTTTTGTATCAAAAACTTTTACCTTTCCATCGTAGTCCATAGCTATAAGGTTTGCTAAGTTATTAGCACCGCTAAGCTTTGACGATAGTGTGATGATTATGACTTCATCTGCGCCGTCTGCAAATTCTTTGTCAACTATATCTTTTATCTCTACTGGCGATGGTGTACTTGTCTTAGGAAACTCCTTATCAAGAAGCTCATAAAACTCGCCTTTTTCTATATCTAAGATATCTCTATATGATTTGTCTGAGAAATGAACCCATAAAGGTAGCATAGCTACATTTAATTTTTCGTACGCTTCCTTAGGTACATCGCAGGCTGTATCTATAATTAATCCTACTTTACTCATTTGTCCTCCTTAGCATTTAAAAGCTCGTATTTTAATAGTTTTTGTGTAATAACTTTGGTGCAAACGCTTACTATGGCAAGTGTTAAGCCATTTCTCTTGTCAAGATCTATATCAATAGATGCTCTGCCTTTAATTTCAGGGCTGCTTTGCCTATCCAAGATGCTTATAACGAGTCTCATCACTTCTTCCATTTTATTGCAGAAATAATTGTATGATTCTTCTATAGGGCTTTTATTAAGCTCATGCAAAATCCCTTCATCAATCTCTGCTATGCTCAAAATGTTTTTCAAAACAGTAATCACTATGCAATAAACGATGTGATTACGAAAGTAACGCTTTTTGATTGGGCTCGGCATAATTTTGTGCTTGACATAATTATTGACCATGGACTTCGTTAGTTTGTTATCCTCATCAAACATTGCTTCCAAAGCTTTGTTAACTATCTCGACTAGCTGCTCTGAATATATACCAAAGTCAGGCAAGTCCTTGTATCTTGGAAGCTTTAGTTCGCTAAGACTGTTTAATATTTTAACTCTCATATTGCCTCCACTTAGTATTTAATACTACATCCATAGTTTAGCATAACTAGATTACAATGTCAAGTGCTTTTTGACAAATTCTTTAATATCCTCGTAGCTAGCGTCTTTAAATGTTTTGATGTACTCGTAATTCTTATATGAATACTTCGGATCGTAGTAGCTCTTCATCATATCTTTGATAAGTTCTATGTAATCCTTAGCTAGGAGCATCTCCTTGTATTTTTCATATCTTTCCTTGCTAATGAATTTTTTAAATTCTTCAAAAGTCTCTAGTATTTCTTCTTCATTATCCTTTGGCAAATAATCTTCGCTAATGTTTTTTGCTCTTTCATCAAGAGACGCTTCTATAAGTATTTTATCTGAGCTGAGCATCTTGGCATATAGTTTTTCATCTAAAATGATGTCTCCTATCCTTCTTGATTCGCCCTCTGTAATGTATGTCGCATCAGGATCTTTTTTAATCGCTTCATAGATGTATGAGTCAAACATTTTTTGCGAAACTTTTTCCTTTAAGCCAACTGATCCAAAGATGGATCCTCTATGATTCGCATACTTTTCTAAATCCAAAACTTTTATGCCATCTTCCTCAAGTCTTCTAATTATATATGTCTTATGCGTACCAGTTAAACCGTATAAGCTAAGGACCTTTATCCTATCTAGGTATTCGTCAAGTTTTTTTGTTATATATTTTCTGTATGCTTTGTAACCACCGCCAAGCTTTGAGATGTGCATGCCAAGTGCACGAAAAGTCTTCTCAAGCACAGTCGATCTATATCCACCTCTATCACAATATATGACAATTTCTTCATAATTTTTTTCTAAATCTAAATATTTTTTATAAAGCTCAGGAAGTTTTTTCGATACGTATTCAACGGCCTTTATTTTAGCAAGTTCATAAGACACCCTATCATATAGTGTGCCTACCTCGCATCTCTCATCATTATCAAGTATCGGTATATTGATGGCGCCTGGTATGTGAGCGTTTTTATACTCAATTTCGCTTCTCACATCGACCAAGACGATATTATTCAAATTTTCTATATCTTCATAAATTAATTCTTCTAACATAATTTCACCTATAAATATAATACAGCAAATGCATGAAAAAATCAATATGAGCTGCGAACTCCTTGACATTTTTTATAATTATATATATAATAATCTAGTTAATATATATAAAGGAGGACAATATGGATAAACTCATACTCGCAGCTGCACTTTTCATCATAACTTACATATTCATGATTAAATTTGTTAATCATAGGCCGCTCGTTGTCGGCATAAGTGCGCTTGTTTTTATAATTTTAAATATAGTGCCTGTTAATACAATTTGGGGTGCTATCGATTTCAACGTACTTTTAATGATAGGTGGAACTATGATGCTTGTATCCTTGTTCTCCGAAAGCTTGATGCCAACAAGACTTGCGGACCTTATCATAAACAAGGTTAAGGACATAAGGCTAATAATACTTTTCTTATCCTTGTTCGCTGGCTTTGTATCAGCCTTCATCGACAACGTTGCTACCGTTTTAATGATAGCACCCGTTGCGATGAGCTTAGCGAAAAAATTAAAGATATCGCCAGTTAAAATGATTATAGCAATATCGATTTCATCAAATTTACAAGGTGCGGCAACTTTGGTTGGCGATACATCTTCAATACTTTTAGGAAGTGCATTAAACATGACTTTCTTCGACTTCTTCGTATATCATGGACACATGGGTATGTTCTGGATAGTTCAAATCTCGGCAATAGTTGCTACTGCCTTCATTTATTTTGCAATTAGAGACATGAAGGGCAAGGTTGATGCGATCGAAGTAACCAAAGTTAAAGACATGATGCCAACATACTTAGTTATACTTATGATAGTTTTATTGATTTTCGCATCATTTATTCCGCAAGAAGAAAAGATAGATATACTAAACGGCCTTATCTGCGTTGGCGTAGCTGTGTTTGGTGTAATTTATCACCTACTAAGACATAGAGATTCATCCATAATAAAGACTGTTGCAAGCGAAATCGACTTCAACACACTTGGCTTACTTGCAGGACTATTCATAATTATATCTGGTATTGAAAACGCTGGAGTTATCGATGAAATCGCAAAGCTATTCATAAAGCTAGCAGACAGACCGCTTTTATTATATACAGCACTTGTTTGGGGCAGCGTCTTGATCAGTGCCTTCGTTGATAACATCCCTTATGTTGCGACAATGCTGCCAGTTCTTTCAGTAATTTCAACGCACGTGCCATTTGACATGACAGTATTTTATTTCGGGCTACTAAGCGGCGCGACACTTGGAGGAAACATCACGCCAATAGGTGCTTCAGCAAACATCGCTTCACTTGGCATACTTAAGGAAGCGGGCTACACTGTTGAGAACAAAGACTTTATGAAGATGAGCGTGCCGTTCACATTGACAGCAGTCTTAGTCGGATACGTTTTAGTTTGGTTCATTTATAGATAATTAGTTTTATAAGCAAAGTAAAAGACCTTAGGAGAATTAACTCTTAAGGTCTTAATTTATTTAAGCTTTTTGTGATTCTTTAAATTATTTTTATAGAGCTTTTTTAATAGTTCTTCTAATTCTTTATCATCTATGTCGTCACCCGACTTTGCTTTTTTAAGAAGAACTGTAAGTACTTCGATATAGGCAAAGGCAAGGGAAGCCATGATAGCTGAAGCAGTTGTGCCGCTTATTAGACCAGCGACAACGGTTCCCGCACCTGGAAAGAATTTTAATGCGTTACTTACTATGAAGCGACCAAGATAGGTTGCGCCCATGGTTCCGCCGATACCTGCGACTAATGAAGCGAGTCTCTTTTTATTAACAGGCACTCCAAATATGGCTGTGATATGAGCAAGCATGGTTAGCTCCATGGGTACCAGCACCGATGCATCGGAGAATGGTATTGGAACGAAGCCAACTCCAAAGCTTGAGGCAATGTATTTTTTCGCCCAACTGCGCGCCTTTTCTGCTTTTAGCTTTAAATCTGCATGTTGGGCATTGTTAAAAGATATTTGGTACTCCTCTTCAAGCGCGTCCATACTCATTTTAACAAGGTCATCAAGCCCATGTGCTAAAATAATATTATCATGGTTAATCTTAAGGTTCTTTGCAAGTACTGGAGCTATGGCAAACTCACCCATATTCATATTTTTAATAAAAGAGTAAAAATCTTTCGCCTCTTCAGAGAAGAATTTTGTAAGCACTATGATGACTTTATTCTCTTTACTAAGCGTACGTATGAGCTCTTCCTCTTCCTTCTCTATCCTAAGTCCTTGGGCATTGATGCAAAAGTAGATGAGATTAAGTTTTTCCTCATCACCCTTCATTTGCATTTCACGGGCGAATTTTGCGACTTCCTTGTATACTTCAAGGCGCGAGTCGTTATCAAGCTCAAGTCCACGTGTGTCATATAAAGTAAGAGGCACGCCGTCCTTCTCTACCTTGACAATGTTTTTAGTCATGGGATATCCAACGCCTGTCCTTAATATATCCTCACGGAACAAGGCATTGATAAGAGTCGATTTACCTGCACCAGTTTTGCCTAGTACAAGTATCTTCACCTTCTTAAGCTTGCCAAGTTCCTTCTCGATTTTATCGTATAGTTCATCAGCTAAATTTATATTTTCATTCATATTTTTCATACAATCACCTAAATTATATATACCCAAAAGCTATTAATAGTTAAGAAAAAGCGTAAAAAGCAAATTGCTTCTTACGCTATATCCTTGACAAAACAAGCATACTTTTATTTTTTCCTATGTAGGCAAAAGCTGATAGTTTTTCTTCTTTTTCAAATGGAAGGAAAAGATATGGTCCATCCAAAATTTCATATGTAATTCCATCGATCTCATATGTGCATTCAACTTTTGATACTATATATGGAACAAATCTTATATAGTTAAGAGGGATTACTTTATTAATCGTGCACTTATACTTAACTCCACTATCTTTTAATTTTTTTAATTTATAATATTCAATAAGTGCTTTGCACAAAAAGGCCATAGAAATAAATAACCATATGAATCCATTTATTAAAAATGCAATATTCTTCCAATATATATAAGTAAATAATCCAATTATTGTTAATGGAATTCCGAAACATATGCCTAAGAATTTAAATGCTTTAAACCAAGGTCTCTCTACAGTTTTCATAATAATACACCTCTTCTTATACTAAGCTATTTATATATACCCAAAGACATTAAAAAGAGACTCATCAATAGTCTCTCATATACATATATTAATTTTATCCAAAGCAATATCCAAGCGCTAGTAAGAACGATCCTAGCGCTATTAGTAGATAAGCTAGCATCTCCAATAAATTTTCTGCGTTTCTTTCTTTCTTATATGATTCAATCTTGCTAGGAAGCTGCAAGGATGTTCCTAAGAATATTAATGCAAATGCAATCGCCTTTAACATGTGACCTCCTTATTAAAAAAGGCGAATATCTCTATTCGCCAAAATCTCTTATTTAAAAAATTCTGCTAAATCATTGATTACGTCTTGACTTATGTGATTTTCTTTGTCATATATTTCTACTGAAAGCTCATCTGAATCCTCTGGCATCATAAGATGATTAAGCCCCTCGTATAGCTTGTATATGACATGCTCTCTACCATTCAAGGCTTTTTCAAACTTATCAAGCTCATCTTTCTTCACTTGGAAGTCCTTTGAGCCATGCGCTATAAATACGTCAAAGTTTGATGATTTTATGTCATCTACTGGACTCACTTGGTTAACTGAATAAACATAAGAAGCAGGCATACTAAAGAAGTTACCCTTAGTCTTTTCTGTCATCGCATCGATTTGCTCTTTAATCTTAGTGATCTCTTTCTTTTGAAAATCAGCAACAGATTGGCTTACTTCGCCCGAGTCAAGATACTCCATTTGCTGCGTATAAATTATGTCAGTAAACTTCATAGTCGATGCAGAAAGCATTGCTACCTTATTCAAGCCCTCTTCTTTGGCAACTCTTGGTGCAAGCATCGCTCCAAGTGAGTGGCCAAGTACATAAACATCATCAAATCTAGAGTCTTTCTTAAGCTCCTCTATAGCAAGTTTTGCGTCCGATAAAACTTCTTCATCAACTGTGTATTCCTTGGGCGCGTTATTTACGTATCTCTTGTCAATTCTAAGCGTTGCTACACCCAGCTTTGCAAGACCATGCGCAAGATCTCTAAATGGCTTGTTGCCGTTTAGACCAACTGTTTCGTCCATATCTTGTGGGCCAGAGCCTTGCATCATAAATACAACTTTCTTAGAAGTAAAATCCTTTGGAATGGTAAGAGCGCCATACATCTTCGCTCCATCGTTGTCTAAAATAAAACTTTCTTCTTTGAAAATGTCATTATCTTCACAAATTGGCTCTTTAAGCATAAAGTATGCGTTATTTAAGCCGCCTGACTTGTTAAGCTCTATAATGGATGTAGTCATCCTATAAGTAAATCTGTCTTCACTTGACAATACATAAGTATTTTCAATATAATCAAATTTTTCGTCCTTGCCCTCTTTGAACTCGCCTATCTTTTTAAGAGTTTGAGTCAAAGATCTTTGAAAAGCTTCTTTTTCAATTTGCTTTTGATTTTTAAGCTTAGCTGCTTCAAAAAGCACGTCACCATCAGCACTTCTAAGTGCTTCCATATACTTATGAGCTATGTCCTTTGCTTCGTTGTATTCTATCTTCTTTGTGCACGAGAATAAACTTAGGCTCATTAAAAGAACAAGTGCTAATAATATAAATTTCTTCATTTTAATTGCCTCTTAAGTAATTCATTGGGTCTTGAGCCTTGCCATTGACAATAACTTCAAAATGTAGATGCGGACCAGTTACTCTACCAGTCGCGCCAACCTTGCCTATAAACTCACCCTTAGTTAAAGTGTCTCCCTTGGAAACATTTATACTGCTTAGGTGAGCATATCTAGTCTTGTAGCCGTTTTGGTGGTCTATCTCGATAAGATTACCGTAAGTACCTAAAGTTCCAGCAAAGCTTACAACGCCGCCATCAGCTGAGAAGACATCGTCGCCATAATCAGCGTCTATGTCAACGCCTTGGTGCATTCTTCCCCATCTTCTTCCAAAGCCTGATGAGTAGCCACCTCTGGTAGGTTTTATGAAGCTGCCATCAGCCAAAGCCTTTCTAGTTCCAACAAGAACAAGCTTCGGAGCAGCCTTTTTCTTAACATTCTCCTCTAAAACAACCTTGCTTATAAGCTCGTCGTTTTCGTAATAAGAAATGCTCTTAACAGTTTTAAGTCCGTCCTCACCATCCATTGAAAGAACAGTCTCACCTCTTGGAAGAGATGGATCATCTTGGCTTTCAACCGGCATAGTGATGACCTCTTCAGTATTTTCCTTCTTAGTTAGTAATACATTTATAGCGTTTTCATTTTTTAATTTATTGTTCTCTAATACCTCTTCAAGCGCTGCTTTTACAGTCTTTACAGCTCTTAGAGGCATCTTTTCTCTTTTTATTTCAACATTGTCCTTAATTTTTACGCTCACGGTGTTGTCACTATAGTAATGGTTTTCAAGATCTGTCAAAAACTCATTTGCAGCATCTTCATTCTTAAGTGCATAAATGCTTCTACCATTTTTTAAAATAGAATAAGCGTCTATGTCAAAAGCGTCTTCAGATATAGTGTTTCTGAGCTCTTTGTCACTTGAATTAAACTCATATTTTGCCTTTATAAGGTCTACTCCATATCTATCTTCATATTTGGATTTATAATTATCAATAGCTTCATTAAATTTATGTACACTTGCGTATACACCCAAAGATTTACCAGAAGAAAAAACTTCCACCCTTGAGAAAAAATTCTTATATACAAAAAGTATGATCATGGCAAGAGCTATAAATGCCACACTTGCGATGATGCCAAGCTTTTTTATCTTAAAGTTCACTAAAGTACCTCCTTGTAAAAAAAATAAAATGGCGCACTAGAGAGGAATCGAACCCCCGGCACACGCCTTAGGAGGGCGCTGCTCTATCCAACTGAGCTACTAGTGCACATATATTATATTGGCGGAGTGGGTGGGATTCGAACCCACGTGGAGCAAGGCCCCTAACGCATTTCGAGTGCGCCCCGTTATGACCTCTTCGATACCACTCCCTATTTGTTTCTTAAGGTCTTGAAAAAGTTTTGCAAAAGAAATTTATAAATTTTGCTCTCCTCATAAAACACATTTAACTTGTGATAGCTAAGAGATGAGTTGTGAAGCTGCATTTTGCTAATACAAGCGCCCTTCTTATAATCAAGTAGACCAATGTATAAATTTTTTATACGCGCTTCCAAAATTGCTCCTAGGCACATCATGCATGGCTCAAGCGTTACATAGAGATCGCAGCCTGTGAGCCTGTAGTTTTCAAGCTTTTCACATGCCCGTCTTATAGCAAGCATCTCCGCATGACCAGATGCATCAATCATGGTGATGGTCTCGTTAAAGGCCTTAGAAATCACTTCTCCATCCTTAACAACGACAGCCCCAACAGGCACCTCGCCTAACTTGTAAGCCTTGATTGCCTCCCTGATTGCCATGTTCATAAACCTTTTTTCCATAGATAATATTATATAGTAAATGAGCCTATTTGTCAAGATTCAATAAAGTTTTGTCTAATCGTGCGTTGAAATCCTCTTGCGAATGCCTATCTTCACGCATACAAATAAATCTATCGCCTCCGCAAACAATACAAGACCTTTTATGAAGACCAAAATCAGATCTCGATATAGGTTTAAGAGATGTATCAATCACATCAATATCAACAAAGCGCATAAAATCATATTCTTCCTCTAAGTTCACAAATTTTTTCTTTTCATGAGCCCCATCATTTTTCGCTAGATAAATGGCTGAATAATTATCCTCATCCTCATAAATTAATTTATAATTAGATAAAAACATTTTCGCAGCCTTGTAAATAGGCTCAAACTCAGCCTTATCCTTATGCATTCCCTTTATATTTAGATTAAGAGTGATAATAGGTTTTTTATAGTCTTCAATAACTTTTGTAATAATTTTCCATCTATCTTCCTTGTTATTTAAAAAATTATTCATATAGATTTCTAAAAATTCGTCCATGTGCTTAAAAAAGTAAACAAGTTCAATGGTGTCAGCGCAGCCTCCAGTTGAAATGTTTTTCTTAGTGTAAACTTTATTCATAAGCTTTATTTCATAATCAAAATTATCACTATTTAATACTTTTTTTGCATAATCTTTAGAAAAATTAAGGCCAGATTCACCTACTCTATTAATAGTTGTCGTATCATCAAGAATTGAAATGATGTAGACATAAGTCTTTAAGAAGTCTTTCGTGTTTTTATAAAAATCATAAGCATCAAGAGCAGTCATGAAGCCATGCTTCGCCTCATATCTAATGCCAGAGTGCTTAGCATTATTTTTATAAATACGAGCGCCATTCGAGTCCAGCATTTCTTTTTTATTAAAATCGTCAAAAATATTCGCACACAATTTTTTTACATATTCACTAATTAGATTTACGCTAATGTATTTGTTGTCATAATAAATTTTACCAATAGCAGAAGCAATCACGCCAAGAGTGAATATTGCGCCCTTATGTGTATTGACTCCCCCACTTGCCTCATACATCTTCTTTTCATATTTTATGCCAATGGGTCTAATCGCATTGAAAGTATCAGAAAAACTTTTTTCTGTATTTGATGCCTCCATTATCTCAAAAAAATAGCCTTTAAGAGATGAAATACTTTTTAAAAACACATCATAATCCATGTCTGAGTGCGGACCACAGTCATCTCTATCAACACAGCCAGGCTTAGGAGTTAAATCAAGTTCATCTTTTAAAGACTCTAATAATATTTCTTCAATTGTTTCAAAAAAAGCGTGCGCCTTCATGAAAACACATCCATTCTAAATAATTTTTATAGTAAATTATAAAAAAGCTAAAAAAATAAGCCTATAAAAGGCTTATGGCAGGGGTTGAAGGTTTCGAACCCTCGGCACACGGTTTTGGAGACCGTTGCTCTACCAGCTGAGCTAAACCCCTAAATTGGTGGACCTTCAGGGACTCGAACCCCGGACCTGCCGGTTATGAGCCGGACGCTCTAACCAACTGAGCTAAAGGTCCACATTGTGGCGGAGAAGGAGGGATTTGAACCCTCGCGCCCCGTAAATTAGGACCTACTCCCTTAGCAGGGGAGCCTCTTCAGCCACTTGAGTACTTCTCCAATATTTATTAAATTATTCGGCATAAGCCATTTTAAATAAAAAAAATGGCGGAGAGAGTGGGATTCGAACCCACGTGGGCTTGCACCCAAACGGTTTTCAAGACCGCCTCGTTATGACCGCTTCGATACCTCTCCGCATGGCTGGGATGGTAGGACTCGAACCTACGGAATGCCAGAGTCAAAGTCTGGTGCCTTACCGACTTGGCTACATCCCAACAATGGCGCGACTAGGAGGAGTCGAACCCCCGGCACACGGATTAGAAGTCCGTTGCTCTATCCAGCTGAGCTATAGTCGCATATATTGAATTATGGAGCGGGTGAAGGGAATCGGACCCTCGCAACCAGCTTGGAAGGCTGGGGCTCTACCACTGAGCTACACCCGCATATGGTGGAAGAGAGTGGATTTGAACCACTGAAAGCTTAGCTAACGGATTTACAGTCCGCCCCCTTTAGCCACTTGGGTACTCTTCCTAAATGCTAAAAGATATGGAGCCGGCGGGAGGACTTGAACCCCTAACCTACTGATTACAAGTCAGTTGCTCTACCAATTGAGCTACGCCGGCAACTTAGGCGATATTTGTCGCCTAATCTTTTATGGCGACCCGGATGGGGCTCGAACCCACGACCTCTAGCGTGACAGGCTAGCATTCTAAACCAACTGAACTACCGGGCCATGCATGGTGGACGATACAGGGCTCGAACCTGTGACCCCCTGCTTGTAAGGCAGATGCTCTCCCAGCTGAGCTAATCGTCCATGCATGATTATAAATCTATTAACTTTAGTTCTAAAAAGAACTTGGTAGCGGAGAAGAGATTTGAACTCCTGACACTTCGGGTATGAACCGAATGCTCTAGCCAACTGAGCTACTCCGCCATGATACAGCGTAATCAAGTGCGTGAGTTAATGTTTTCTCTTGACTGACTACACTTCTATATTAATACATTTTTAAGAATTTGTCAATATAAAATTAATAAATTCTTAAACTTGAATAAAAATGGTGACCCTACCGGGATTCGAACCCGGGTAACCGCCGTGAAAGGGCGGTGTCTTGAACCGCTTGACCATAGGGCCATGTAAATGTATTATAGCATGTATTAATTTTTAAGGCAACTAAATTATACAAATAATTATGGTTGCGGGAGCAGGATTTGAACCTGCGACCTTCGGGTTATGAGCCCGACGAGCTGCCAGCTGCTCCATCCCGCGATGTCTTTTCTTTTTTGGTGCCGAGGATCGGAATCGAACCGATACGACCTTTAAGGGTCGCAGGATTTTAAGTCCTGTGCGTCTGCCAGTTCCGCCACCCCGGCTTATCTGGCGCTTGTGGTAAGACTCGAACTTACAACCTACCGGTTAACAGCCGGTTGCTCTGCCATTGAGCTACACAAGCATTTTTAAGTGGCGGCTACCTATTATCCCAGGTCGTCTCCAACCAAGTACCTTCAGCGTTAAGAGCCTTAACTTCCGTGTTCGGTATGGTTACGGGTGTTTCCCTCTTGCTATTGCTGCCACATTTCTTAATAACCATAATTCTTTAAATAAGCGTCTTTTGATCAAGTTTTCGACATATTAGTACAGTTAGGCTCAAAGTATTACTACTCTTACACTTACTGCCTATCTACCTTGTGGTCTTCAAGGTGTCTTACTTAAAGGAAATCTTATCTTAAGGGGGGCTTCGTGCTTAGATGCTTTCAGCTCTTATCCTTTCCAAACGTAGCTACTGAGCTATGCAACTGGCGTTACAACTCATAAACCATTGGTTTGTCCATCCCGGTCCTCTCGTACTAAGGACAGCTCCTTTCAAATTTCCTACGCCCACGACGGATAGGGACCGAACTGTCTCGCGACGTTCTGAACCCAGCTCGCGTGCCTCTTTAATGGGCGAACAGCCCAACCCTTGGGACCTACTTCAGCCCCAGGATGAGACGAGCCGACATCGAGGTGCCAAACCTCCCCGTCGATATGAACTCTTGGGGGAGATAAGCCTGTTATCCCCAGGGTAGCTTTTATCCGTTGAGCGATGGCCCTTCCACGTGGTACCACCGGATCACTAAGTCCTGATTTCTCATCTGCTCGATCTGTTTATCTCGCAGTTAAGCTCCCTTCTGCCTTTGTACTCTTTGCACGATTTCCGTCCGTGCTGAGGGAACCTTTGAACGCCTCCGTTACTGTTTGGGAGGCGACCGCCCCAGTCAAACTGCCCAACTGACAGTGTCCCTAAACCGGATTACGGCTCAAGGTTAGAATTCCAGCACTACAGGAGTGGTATCCCACTTTTCGGCTCCTCTGATACTGGCGTACCAGGATCTAAGCCTCCCACCTATTCTGTACATGTACTACCGAAATCCAATGTCAGCCTACAGTAAAGCTCCATGGGGTCTTTCCGTCCTGTCGCGGGTAAATGGCATCTTTACCATTACTTCAATTTCACCGGATCCTTTGTTGAGACAGTGCCCAAATCGTTACACCTTTCGTGCGGGTCGGAACTTACCCGACAAGGAATTTCGCTACCTTAGGACCGTTATAGTTACGGCCGCCGTTTACTGGGGCTTAAGTTCTATGCTTCGCTATTGCTAACATTTCCCCTTAACCTTCCAGCACCGGGCAGGTGTCAGCTCCTATACGTCGTCTTTCGACTTAGCAGAAACTTGTGTTTTTGGTAAACAGTCGCTTGGGCCTATTCACTGCGGCCAGATCGCTCTGGCTCCCCTTCTCGCTAACTTACGGGGTCATTTTGCCGAGTTCCTTAACAAAGGTTCTTCCGCGCGTCTTAGGATTCTCTCCTTTCCTACCTGTGTCGGTTTACGGTACGGGTATCATTTATCTATTTAGCGGCTTTTCTTGACAGTGTGAAATCGGCTACTTCTCTACTTGTTTTCGATCCTCATCATAAATTAGCTTAGCCTGGTTATTAGTCCTGGCATGCCTTTTTATTTGAGCGTACTCGTCCATCTGGTACGCTTAGCTTATCCTTCTGTGTCCCCGCTTCATTTATACGATATTTGATAGTACTAGAATTTTTACTAGTTGTCCATCGGCTACTCCTTTCGGCCTCGCCTTAGGTCCCGACTTACCCTGAGGGGACGAGCCTTGCTCAGGAACCCTTAGGTTTTCGACGGGAGTGATTCTCACACTCCTTCTCGCTACTTATGCCAGCATTCTCTCTTGTGTTTCGTCCACAGCGCCTTTCGATACTGCTTCTATCTATTACACAATGCTCCTCTACCACTCTTACGAGTCCACAGCTTCGGTATCCGATTTAGCCCCGGAAATCTTCGGCGCAAGGTCACTCGACTAGTGAGCTATTACGCACTCTTTAAATGTATGGCTGCTTCTAAGCCAACATCCTAGTTGTTTGGGTAACTTCACATCCTTTACCACTTAATCGGTATTTGGGGACCTTAGCTGATGGTCTGGGCTCTTTCCCTTTTGACATAGAAGCTTATCCCACTATGTCTGACTCCTTAGGTTTGTTTTCTTGGCATTCGGAGTTTGATAGGTTTTGGTAATGTATAAACACCCCGCAACCAGTCAGTAGCTCTACCTCCATTAAACATCCTAAAGGCTAGCCCTAAAGCTATTTCGAGGAGAACCAGCTATCTCCAGGTTCGATTGGCTTTTCACCCCTATCCACAAGTCATCCGATGTGTTTTAAACCACACCCGGTTCGAGCCTCCATTAAATTTTACTTTAACTTCACTCTGCTCATGGATAGGTCACCTGGTTTCGGGTCTACTCCTGTAAACTATTTCGCCCTATTAAGACTTGATTTCTCTTCGGCTTCGAAGCTTAACTTCTTAACCTTGCTTACAAAAGTAACTCGCTGGCCCGTTCTACAAAAAGTACAAGATTGCACTTTTCACGTGCTTTCTTTGCTTGTAAACGCAGGGTTTCAGGTTCTATTTCACTCCCCTTTCGGGGTTCTTTTTACCTTTCCCTCACGGTACTGTTCTCTATCGGTCACCAAGTAGTATTTAGCCTTGGGAGGTGGTCCTCCCGTGTTCCCACCAGGTTTCTCGTGCCTTGTGGTACTCGTTAAGCTTATTGAAATTCTAATATCTTTTCCTACAAGTCTTTCACTTTCTTTGGATGATTTTTCCAAGATCATTCGGATATCTTTTTAGTATTTCTTTAAGCGGGCTCTTTCCATTTCGCTCGCCGCTACTTTGAAAATCGATGTTTCTTTCTTTTCCTCGGGGTACTTAGATGTTTCAGTTCTCCCGGTATTGCTTCTATATACTATTTTATTCATATATAGATACTTAAGGTTTGCTTAAGTGGGTTGCCCCATTCGGATATCTCCCTTTCGTTTCTTGTTTGCAGATCTAGGGAGCTTTTCGCAGCTTTCTACGTCCTTCTTCGCCTCTTGGTGCCAAGGCATTCGCCCTGCGCTCTTAGTAACTTGACCTATTTTTTATAAAATCCTTTAACGCTTATTGTTAAAATTTACTGTATTTATTTTCTTTATAAATGTCGTTTCGTTTTCATTTGATTATGGTTATTAAGTTTTATTTGGTTTTGGCTTTTCTTTTGAAATGCCATGGTGGAGATGAGGAGATTCGAACTCCTGACCCCCTGCTTGCAAGGCAGGTGCTCTCCCAACTGAGCTACACCCCCATGGATAAATAGATATTTTTCATATCTTCTTTTGTTTGGATATTTTATTTAAGCAAAGCCCAAAGTGAAAAGAACTAATGTTCTCCTTAGAAAGGAGGTGATCCAGCCGCACCTTCCGATACGGCTACCTTGTTACGACTTCACCCCAGTCATTGACCCTACCTTCGACTGCTGCCTCCTTACGGTTAGCTCACAGGCTTCGGGTATTGCCTACTCCCATGGTGTGACGGGCGGTGTGTACAAGACCCGGGAACGCATTCACCGCAGCATTCTGATCTGCGATTACTAGCAACTCCGGCTTCATGATCTCGAGTTGCAGAGATCAATCCGAACTGGGATCGGTTTTTTGAGGTTTGCTTGATATCGCTATTTCGCTTCTCTTTGTACCGACCATTGTAGCACGTGTGTAGCCCAGGACATAAAGGGCATGATGATTTGACGTCATCCCCACCTTCCTCCGATTTGTCATCGGCAGTCCATCTAGAGTCCTCAGCACTACCTGTTAGTAACTAAATGTAAGGGTTGCGCTCGTTGCGGGACTTAACCCAACATCTCACGACACGAGCTGACGACAACCATGCACCACCTGTATCCAAGGTAGATAAATCTAGGGCTTTTATCTCTAAAAACTTTCCTTGGTATGTCAAGTCCTGGTAAGGTTCTTCGCGTAGCCTCGAATTAAACCACATGCTCCGCTGCTTGTGCGGGTCCCCGTCAATTCCTTTGAGTTTCATACTTGCGTACGTACTCCCCAGGCGGAGTGCTTAATGTGTTAACGTACGGCACCTACTCGTATGAGCAGACACCTAGCACTCATCGTTTACGGCGTGGACTACCAGGGTATCTAATCCTGTTTGCTCCCCACGCTTTCGTGCCTCAGCGTCAGTTCAAGTCCAGAAAGTCGCCTTCGCCACCGGTATTCCTCCTAATATCTACGCATTCCACCGCTACACTAGGAATTCCACTTTCCTCTCCTTGACTCAAGCATATCAGTTTCAGATGCAATCTATGGGTTGAGCCCTTAGTTTTCACATCTGACTTAATTTGCCGCCTACGCACTCTTTACGCCCAATAATTCCGGACAACGCTCGCCCCTTACGTATTACCGCGGCTGCTGGCACGTAATTAGCCGGGGCTTTCTTCTATGGTACCGTCATTATCTTCCCATAGGACAGAGCTTTACGACTCGAAAGCCTTCATCGCTCACGCGGCGTCGCTGCATCAGGGTTTCCCCCATTGTGCAATATTCCCCACTGCTGCCTCCCGTAGGAGTTTGGACCGTTTCTCAGTTCCAATGTGGCCGGTCATCCTCTTAGATCGGCTACCCATCGCTATCTTGGTGGGCCGTTACCCTCACCAACTAATTAATGGGACGCGAGCTCATCTTACACCGAAATTCCTTAATCTATAAACCATGCGGTTAATAGATATCATATGGTATTAATCCCGGTTTCCCGAGGCTATCCCTTTGTGTAAGGCAGATTGCTCACGCGTTACTCACCCGTCCGCCACTAATCCAGAGATTCTTCACTCCGAAGAGATCGGATTCTCTTTCATCGTTCGACTTGCATGTGTTAAGCACGCCGCCAGCGTTCGTCCTGAGCCAGGATCAAACTCTCGATTAAATGGTTTATTTAATCCCAAGTTAACCTTGGCTCTTAAATTCGAAATTATTTTTAATCAATAAAAAAATTGATTGGTTTAAATCGTTCTTTTCACTTTTATTCAGTTTTGCTTGCCTTCTGGAGTCTTTCCAGATGACTTATCCATTCTACCATTTATTTTTTACTTTGTCAAGTACTTTTTTTAAATAAATTTATTTTTTTCTTAACAATAGTTTTTATTGATATTTATCTTTGATACATAGCTTTTAAATGAGCATAAAAAAGCAGTGAGCCATTGGTCCACTGCTTCTTACTATGATTTTCTTATTTATTTTTATTATACTTTGTATACAATGCACATTAATTTCTTAGATAAAAGAAGAACCTCGTACATAAATGTACGAGAACCTTAGTGCTTCACACTTAGCAAGAAATATTAAGTTCCTTATAGCGTATGAGCTCCACTTCCCCCTTGTTTTTAAAGTTCCTCTTCACTGTTTCGTAATAATACATTTCATTCTTTTGCATTACTCTCTTTGAAGCTATATTTTCTCTTTCAAATGAGCCGAATATATTTTCAATGCTGCATTCTTTGTGAAGTGCTTGCATAAAGGCTTTAAGTGCTTCGCTCGTGTAGCCTTTGTTCCAATACTTTGGATTTAGGCAGTAACCGAACTCGGCATCTTTTTGTCCCTCGTCAAAGATTCTCGCGTCTATGGTTCCTATCATTTTATTATTTTCTTTTAGGACTATGGCTTTTAATACGTAGGAGTCTTTTTCCTTTGCTTCTTTGCTTAGTGCATCAAGGATTTTTTCTGAGTCTTTGACTGTTTGATGCGGCTTCCAAGAAAGATGTTTTGTCACTTCTTCTAGCTTTGCGTATTCAAACATATCTTCGGCATCGCTTACGCTTGCGTCTCTTAAGATTAGTCTCTGTGTAATAATGTCTTTCAATTAAAATTATCTTCCTTTATATATTTTTATATATTTTTATATATTTTATTCGTATGCTTGTTCGTAAATTTTAATTACGTCTTGTAATTTTAAATCTGAATAGCTTGTCTTGTAAACGCCTGTCTTCTTTGCCATGTCTTCAATTTTATCCCTTTGCACTCCTAATTCTTTAAGTGTTGTTGGCGCGCCGATGGATTTGAAGAACTCTTGTAATCTTTCTATGGACTTGATTGCGGCTTCGTCGTCTGTCATCTTTGATGTGTCCATCTTCCAAACATTTTCTGCCCATCTTCTAAATTTCTTTTCATGTCCTTTGTATACGTATTTTAAATAATTTGGATGCATTACTGCAAGTCCCATGCCATGTGAAACGTCATAGAAGGCTGATACTGTATGTTCAAGTCTGTGGCTTAGCCAGTCTGAACGTTTGCTAAGTGATGTAAGTCCGTTGATTGCAAGTGTTGATGCCCACATAAGATTTGCTCTTGCTCTATAATTTCTTGGGTCATCTAAGGCTATATAAATATTTTCGATTATGGTTCTCATAAGTGCTTCGCTTATTTCGTCTGTAGTATTCTCTTCGTCTGGCATTGAGAAATATTCTTCCATAACATGGCTAAACATATCTACTGTACCGCTGATTAAGTGATGCTTTGGTAATGAGTATGTGTATGTTGGGTCAAGGATTGAGAATTTTGGATAGCATGGGTCACCTCCGAAGCTTAGCTTCAATTGTTCTTCCCAGTTAGTGATAACGCCGCCGTTATCCATTTCACTGCCTGTTCCAGCCATTGTCAATACACTTCCTAATGGTGTTGCGTCTAAAACTTCGTCTTTGTTGATAAAATATTTCTTCCAAAAATCTTCGTCAGTTTTTGCGCCAGCAGCTATTGCCTTAGAGCAGTCTATAGTTGAGCCGCCGCCAACTGCTAGGATGAAATCAATGTCATGATCTTTTACAAGTTTGATGCCTTCATAAACTTTCTCAACTCTTGGGTTTGGCATTATTTCTGAAAGTTCATAAACTTCTTTGCCTTCAAGTGCTTCCATAACTTTATCGTAAATGCCGTTTTTCTTGATGCTGCCTTTACCATAAGTAAGCAAAACCTTCTTATATGGCTTCATCTCGTCCTTTAGTGCTCTAATTGCTCCTTCTCCAAAATGAATTTTTACTGGATTATAAAAATAAAATGCGTCCATCTTTCGTCCTCCCCTTATTTAAATATCTTTGTGAATAGTTTAGCAGTCTCTTCCTCATCTGCGATGAAATAAGAAGCGCCGCCCTCGTATTTATCTGTGCCTGGTATTGTCTCAATCGTAAGCTTATCTTGTGAATATGATGTAAATACTTTTGCTAGCTCAAGCATTTCATCTATGCTAATGTTTGTTAGTACGTGTTCAAGTCCCGCTTGTATCATACGTGGAAGCTTTGTCACGTTATTTGCGCTAAGTGTTTGTTTCATAAGTTCTTTAATGAAATACTGTTGATGAGTGACTCTTCCTACGTCTCCTAAGAATTTATCGCCTTGGCCATGATTTGATTTTCTAAATCTAAGAAACTCCATAGCTCCCTTGCCATCAAGTTTTTGCTTACCTTTCTTTAAGTGAATGTGTAGAGGAGGCGAGTCTGTCGGGTCATCGTAGTCCATATCAAATGGCACATCTATCTCGATTCCGCCGATAATATCGACTATGGCCTTAACACCTTTGTAGTCAACTGCGATATAATTTGTTACATCAACGTTAGAAAATTCTCTAAGCGTGTCAATGGCTGCATAAGGACCATCTTTTGCAAATGATGCATTGATCTTTCTCATACCTTCGTGGCCCACTATCTTAACTCTAGTATCTCTCGGTACGCTCACTACATTAACTTTGCCCGTTTTTTTATCAATCTTAACAAGCATCATGGTGTCAGATGGGTTACCTGTAGTAAAATACCTGTCTTCGCCAGTTTTGCCTTCAAGCTTCGCAAGTTTTTTCTTGATATATCCAAGACCATTCTCCCCGTCTATACCAAAAAAGGCAAAGACTAATTCACCCTCAAGCTTCTCCTGAGTCTTTTGATTTATCTTTGTTTCATCGACTATAACTAATTTATTATCCTTTTTAGAAAGCTTATTGTAATAATAAAGTCCAAAGAATAAAATTAAAACTAGTAGCGATATTAATATTATTTTAAAATACTTAATGAATTTCTGCATCTAAAATTACCTCATCTCCCGCCTTGCTCATGGCTTTGAACTCTCTAACAACAAAATACATTGCTAGCACAAAAGCTATGAAGTCTGCGATTGGTGTTGCGTAAAGCGCTCCTAATATGCCAAAGAATTGTGGCAAAACTATAATCAGTGGTAGATAGAATAATACTTGTCTTGTTAATGAGACGAATATTCCTAAACGCGCCTTGCCGATGGATGTGTAAAAGTTTGCTGTAATTGGTTGAAGACCGTTTAAGGCTGTCATTATCAGTGTTATACGTAGTAATATAGTAGTAAACTCCATATAAAGATCATTGCCTTTACCAAAGATATTTACAAAAATTTGTGGCCATATCTCAACAAGCAAGAAGAATATTGTACTATAGATGACTGAAATCTTAATTGTTGTTAGATATGTGTCCTTAACACGTCTATAAATTTTGGCGCCATAATTGTATCCGATGATTGGCTGTCCGCCTTGAGCAAGACCTATGTTAAAGCCAATAAGCACGATGTAGAGCTTTGACGCGATGCCGACTGCAGCTAGCGGTATATCTGGTCCATACTTACTCATCGCCCCGTAATGAGTCATGACATTGTTCATAACTATCTGCACAACAACCATTGCCAATTGATTAATGCAGGCTGCTGAGCCAAGTTTAAGTATGGCGGCTAATTCTTCTTTATGTATCTTGAAATCTTTTTTACGGATTGGATTATCTTTCAAGAAGAATATATAATATAGTGCTAATAAAAAGCTCACCGCTTGTCCTATGAATGTCGCCCATGCAGCGCCTTTTATACCCATATTTAAGTGAACCATGAATATGTAGTCTAAAACAATGTTAAGTATTGCTCCTACTACATTCAGCATCATAGCGTATTTTGGTGATCCATCAGCTCTGATTATATGTGAGAGAGCTATTGAAAACACTATAAATACTATTGCCATGGATGTGATCGATGTGTAATCATAAGCGTATTGAAATATGTTCTCACTCGCTCCAAATAACTTTAGAAGCGGATTTATGAACGTCATAACTAAAGCGAGTTCAAGCCCAGCAAAGAAAAGTAGCCCCGTAATTCCTGTTGCAACTGTCCTTTCGGCTCTTTCATCATCGCCTCTGCCCTTATATATACTGTAGTTTGACGCTGTTCCTATGCCTAAAAGTAAAGCTATCGCTGTGGATATGGTAGATATGGGGAAGCTAACTGTTGTAGCTGCGTTACCTAAGTGACCGACAATGTTGCCTATAAAAATTTGATCGACAATATTGTATAGAGCACTAACTAAAAATGCTAATATCGATGGCACAGCATATTTTATTAATAATTGATAAATTGGTTTTCTTACCAAGGGATTATTATATCTATCTTCTGTCATTTTGCCTCCTATACAAAGTTGTCATAATCTTCATCATCATGAAGGAGCTTAAATTTTCCTTCATTATAATCATATATCTTAAGGCTCAAGCCTTTAATAAGCTCTACCTTGTTAGTATCTTTTAAATCAAGTCCTTCTAAGACAGTTGTTATCACTCTTAGCTTGCTTCCGTGAGTCATAACAAGAACTTTCTCATAATTAGTTTTTATAAGTTCAAAAATAAAAGCAATGGCGTCTTCAAGTGCATCTCTGTATGGATATATGCCGCCTTCGTTAAAAAGGTCTGGCCTTTGCATGATTAAATCTTCTCTATCTGGGTCAGTAGCAACGCTTTCCGCCCAAGTCATGCCCTCATGGCTAAGCATAGACACCTCTCTAAGTCTTCTATCTGGGATGATGTCTTGCTTTAATGCCTCGTTAATGATTTTAGCGCTATCCATAGCTCTCTTTTGATCAGATGAGTATATGATTTCAATACCTTCATCCTTTAATCTAGCACCAAGTTCCTTCGCTTTCTCTTTGCCTTCAAGTGTAAGAGGAGAATCAAGTAAGCCTTGAATTCTCCTCTCCTTATTGTATTCTGTTAAACCGTGTCTTGTAAAATATATTTTCATTAATTCATGTGCTCGATAAGAGCCTTCATTGCTACTGGGAAATCCTCTAAGCTTAAGTCATAAACAACTTTTGCGTAATCTCTGATTTCTTTTTGAGCGTGTCCATCCATCCTTTGCTTAATAAAGTGAGCAACTGATTGAAGTGACGCTGTCCAGTACCATCTTACATATAAACCATAAGCTGGTAGGAAAAGTCTTGCTTGTTCAGAGCAAATGCCATCTTCCATAGCTTTTTCATATAATCCTTGACCTTTTTCAATAAGTTCAAGTAAATCTTTTGTATATTCTTTGCCTAATTCAGTAGCAACTGGTTCGCCGCTGCCTTGCTTTTTATTGTCAGGCATGCTTCTCCATTCATTTTCATTTGGCACATAAAATACTGGCTCTTCAGTAACATAGCGTCTAGAAGATTCATTCCAGCCGTTCATAGTATCGCCAATGCCTTCCATGTGAGATGAACCAACGATGTATTTCCACCATTGTCTAGCTACCATAAGCGGTGCATACACTTCAAATTGTAGCATAGCGTGTCTAAATGGCGATGTGTGATCATGTTTAGCTAAAAAGCTAATTAATTTCTCGTCATTTTGATCTAATTCAAAAGATTCTTTTTGATAAGAAACTCTTGCCGCATTAACTACAGTAAGGTCGCTACCTAAGTGGTTTACAAGCCTTACATAACCTTTGTCTAAAACTTTTTTCATTTTATCCATGGCTTAGTCCCTGTTATTCTTTGGTGAATAGTTAGGAGTTTCCTTAGTTATAGTGATATCATGTGGATGGTTTTCAATTAGTGATGCGCTTGTAATTTGAACGTATCTTGAATTTGTCTTAAGTGTAGGAATGTCCTTGCATCCAAGGTAGCCCATACCTGATTTTAATCCGCCAAGTAATTGATAAATAACTTCGCCTACTTTTCCTTTATAATGAACTCTTCCTTCAACACCTTCTGGTACATACTTCTTAGCCTTTGATTGGAAATATCTGTCAGATGAACCAGCCTTCATCGCTGCTAGTGAGCCCATGCCTCTGTATTCTTTATATCTTCTGCCTTCGAAAATAACTTCTTCTCCTGGTGATTCGTCAGTACCTGCGAATAATGAACCCATCATAACAACGTCAGCACCAGCAGCTATCGCCTTAGTAACGTCTCCAGAATATTTTATACCGCCGTCAGCAATTATAGGTACGCCAGTTTCTTGAGATGCTCTATAAGCTTCCATGATAGCGCTTACTTGAGGAACGCCAATACCTGTTACAACTCTTGTTGTACAGATAGATCCAGGTCCTATACCAACTTTAACGCAGTCAGCACCAGCATCCATAAGAGCCTTAGTTCCTTCGTAAGTTGCTACGTTACCTGCTATTACTTGTAAATCAGGGAATTCCTTTTTAATGCTTCTAACAGCGTCAAGCACTCCCTTTGAATGACCGTGAGCAGTATCTAGAACGATAACGTCAACTTTTGCATCATATAGAGCCTTAACTCTTACAAGCATATCCTCAGTTATACCAACAGCTGCTCCGCAAAGAAGTCTTCCTTGATCATCTTTAGCAGAATTAGGGAATTCGATAGACTTTTCTATATCCTTAATAGTGATAAGTCCTCTTAGATGGAAGTTTTCGTCAACAATTGGAAGCTTTTCAATCTTATGAACCTTCATAACTTCCAAAGCTTCGTCCATGGAAACACCTTCTCTGCCAGTTACAAGATTATCCTTAGTCATAACCTCAGCAATTTTCTTTTCCATGTTAGTTTCAAATCTCATGTCTCTGTTAGTGATGATACCAACAAGTTTGCCGTCTTCATCAGTTATAGGCACACCAGAAATTTTGTACTTTTTCATAATAGCTTCAGCATCAGCAATCTTGTGTTCAGCAGATAGATAGAACGGATCAGTGATTACACCGTGTTCACTTCTCTTAACTCTGTCAACTTCGATAGCTTGGTCCTCAATTGACATATTCTTATGAATTATACCAATACCGCCTTCTCTCGCCATCGCAATAGCCATCTTTGATTCAGTTACAGTATCCATGCCAGCACTCATCATCGGTATATTTAGCTTAATTTTTTTAGTTAATCTAGTTTCAGTATTAGTTTCTTTTGGCAAAATTTCCGAAAAATTTGGTACTAGCAGTATATCGTCAAATGTTAATGCATTTCCAATAAACTCCATCTTTACACCCCTTCTTTGTATTTTTTAATATCCTAAATATTTTTGAGCTTCGATAGCGCAAGTGCAGCCCTCAGCTACAGCAGTTGCTATCTGTCTAATCTTCTTGTCAATAATATCTCCACAAGCGAATACACCTGGGATTGATGTCTTAACTCCATCAGTCTTTATATATGCTCCTGACATTTCAAGGCTGTCCTTAACTAGCTCAGTGTTTGGCGCTTGACCAATGTAGGCAAATATAAGGAATTCGTCCTCGCCATTCTCAAAAATCTTTTCTTCCTTTTCATTTGAGTCATATACACAAACTTCAGTTATTTTATCTCTTGTTCCGCTTGCGCTAACAATCTTAGACGATGTCATCGCCTCGATATTGTCAGAATTTTCAATCTTTTCCTTGAACTCGTCAATCATGCCAAGCTCATCCTTTTCTTCGATTAAATAAACCTTCTTAGCAAGCTTTGAAAGATATAGAGCTTCCTTAGCTGCTCCGTCCGAACCGCCCGCAACGAAGATGATTCTGTCTTCAATCTCATCATCAAGACCTAAAGCTGAGTGTTCAACTCCAATATCTTTTTCATTCTCAAGTCCTAAATCCTTTGGAGTAGATCCCATAGCGATGATTACTGCCTTTGCATTGTATGAGTTTTGTCTAGTTTTTACCTTTTTTAACTCATATTTTAAGTCAAGTTCGATGACCTCTTCATATTTTAGCTCAATATCAGCTTCTGCGATTTGATTTTCTAATTTTTCCCTGAAAGTTTCACCTGATTCGCCCTCAGATAAACCCACATAATGAGTTACATGTGAAACACTTTTAATAAGACCTCCAACTTCATCCTTCTCTAACAAAAGCACACTGAAGCCACGGCTCTTAGCATATAGAGCAGCAGAAACACCTGCAGGGCCGGCGCCCACTACAATTATATCGTACATTTTATCCTCCTTTGATAATAATTAAAATTATTCTCCTATCATTTTATCACAAATTTAGCTATTTGTAAAGCAATGAGCATGATTATTTTAATAATTTTATCCGTGATAATTTCTTCCAGAAAATATTTTTCTATGTAGATAAACTTATCAAAAAATATTATTTAATTAAATTTTATTAATTTATCATATAAAATAGAGGAGCGCATCGCTCCTCGTCATTTATTTATATTGTGCTCTTTCGCCGCCTATAAGTTTTGGTCTTCTTCTAACAAGAGTTAAGTGCGCATCGCCAATCTCTTTCACGCTGACTCTAACTGGAACAGCAACCGGTTTTATGTGCATACCAATAAAAGTGTCTCCGATGTCAAGACCCGCGTGTGCTTGAATAGCTTCAACCACAACAGGATCAGCTAATTTTTTATAAGCGATAGTCGCCATAGAGCCACCCGCATGCATCTTAGGCACAACACTTACCTCTTCAAGAAAATATTTTTCCATACACTCCCTTGTAGTGACGATGGCCCTGTTTAAGTGCTCGCAGCATTGAAAAGCAAGGAAAATTTTATGTTCTTTTGCAAAATCCATAAAAACATCGATAAATTCTTTAGCGACATCCATCGACGATGCCTTGCCTATGTGTCCGCCAACAACCTCACTAGTCGAGCAGCCAACTACAAGTATTTCGCCTTCTTTTAAATTCGCCTCAGCTTGAAATTCATCAAGAACCATTTTAAGCGTCTCTTTATATTCTCCCATGTATATCACTCCTTATATCATTATAATTTTATTTCTATAATATATTTTATATCAAATAAATTTTATTGTCAATTGACATAAAAATACCCCTATGTATCTCTACATAGAGGCATCTTTTATCTATCTACAATAGTTAGCACGATCAGCCTTTGATTTCTGGCTTCATAAGTGCAAGTAACAAAATTAATAATCTTGTCGTCCTCTTTTAGCTCGTAGTCTGTATCATAGACTGCGTGTTTTTTGAGAAAATTGTAGAATTTTTTTCTTTGTTCAAAAGTCTTGTAATCCCTAGGATTGATATAAGTTTCGCCCGAGATCCTGGCTGCAAGAACGCAAGTGGTTCTAATATCTTGCTCTCTTGTGTAAATAGTAAAGCCCGTCTCACTTGGATTATCTTTAAACTTGTGAAGCGAAGCGAACATCGTTCCATTTTTAATCATGTGTCCGTAGATCATGACCATGGGGTCCTCAATCGATTCGTTTCTGTAGTCCATAAAGATGGATCCGACCAAATTCCTTTTGCCATTGGCAGCTCGATAAAGGTAGTAGTAGTTGTCCTTGCCCTTAACGACAGGGTAGTCAATACTTCCCTCGTCAGACTCTAGCCAGCAAACTATATCTTTGTTAATGGCTTCAAGTGCATCAAAATCAACTTTTTTCGCTTCTTCAGCTTCATCAGCATCACCATTGGCATCGTCCTCATCCTTTTTATCCTTTTTAGAAACTTTTTCTTCAATCTCCTTATAGATATCCACAGACTCTTTCTCTTGCCTTTTCAAGTCAATGTATGAATAGACCTTATATATTAAAAATAAACTTGTTATTAAAATCAGTATATTGATTAATATCTTTGATCTTTTCATATAATCTCCTTATTTTACAAGATATCTCTTTTTGATAAATACTAAGCCGAGTAATAATACGAAGGCAAAGTATATAGCGCCTAAATCTTCAGCAACGCCAGTCTTTGGAATGACGTGATTGTCTTCTGGGTGTTCTGGTTCTTCAGGATGTTCAGGTTCTTCAGGATGTTCAGGCTCTTCAGGTGTAGGATGCTCAGGGTTTTCTGGTGGCACTTCTTTATTGATTATAGTGAAGACGCCATCTGCATCACTGTAGCTTACTTCAAATGATCTATCGCCAATCTTAGTAAGGCCCTTAGCTTCGCCTACTTCTCTAACAGAGTAGATGATGTCCTTGCCATCTTTATCCTTAGCTGGAAGATTTTCAAAGCTTGCGCTCCATGAGCCGTCAACTCCTAAAGTGATGATCTTGCCAGTAGCCTTTCCGTTAGCATATAGCTCAACTTGAATACTTGGTGTTTCACCATTGTTAAGAACCTTCCATACCTTGTTAACGCTAATTTTAACCTTAACATTCTTAGGATTGTCCCCTGGTTCTCCTGGTGGAGTTCCTGGAGGAGTTTCAGGCTTTTCAGTGTTCTTGGCCTTGATTACAAAACCTAATTGGTCTTTACCATTATCAAGAATTTCATACTCAACATCATAGCCGTCTGCATTCTTTTCTACAAGCTTGTATTCATATTCAACTTTTTTGACAGTAACATTTCCTTTTTCATCAACCTTAGTAGTCTTCTTAAAGATTGGTAAATGGTCAACCATGTCTGTGAAGTTGTTCTTTTCGTTAACTACAAGTTGTATTGGCTTGCCATCTTTATCGACAAGAATTACTTCTTTAACAACCTTACCGTTTTCATCTTTTTCAATTTGCTTGATTTCAAATCTAACTTCAGGTCTGTCCTTCTTGATTTCAGTCTTACCATCATATTCAAAAAATTCCTTGAACACTCTGATGAATCTTTCCTTATCAAGATATACAGTAACGGTATTAGAGCCTTCAACACTATTTAATGCATACATTTCAGAGTCTTTATCTGATTTTTTAAGTTGATCTAGCTTAAAGAAATCTTCAGCCTTACCAAGTTCAACTCTCTTGCCATCTTGACCAATATAGTAAACTTCTCCGTTTTCTACTTTTGCATCAAGATTTGGAATCATCATCGGTAAAACAAATTCAACATCGCCACCGATTTCAAAACCAGCTTTGTGTTTAATCTTAACACCAATTATATTACCAAGAGTGATTTCTTTTTCAGCCAACAATTTTTCTATTTCTTCTTCTGAGTAGAATTTGTCAGTTTCTTTAATGTTAAGGGCATATTCTGCAATATAGCCTTCATATTTACCCTTAAAATCTGGTAATTCTCTGAGTACTGGTCTAAAGCCGTGAGTTTTATCTTTACTTCCAAACATATCTACAATGAAAGCATCCACATCTCTTTTAGATGAGTTGATGTCTTCATAGCCAGCTTTGTTATATTTGAATTTAATTTTGTAATCATATTGATCACCAAATTTAAGTTCAACATAACCTCTAAACCATTCTTTAGCAGTCTTATCATTGACAATATTGCCGTCTTTATCATAGATTCTCATGGTCTTGTCAACAGATCCGCCTGGTTTATCGGTGATGGTTGTTGGCACCTTAGCATAGAATATATCAAAAACTGCATGGTTGGTAAAAATTTCACCCTTACCCTTGTTTTCTTCATATTCTTTAAATTTCTTCTTATCAACTTCTAGCTTTTCAAGCTTTAAGCTAAATTGTGGACCCTTTGATCCGTGAGGTGCTTCAAAATCAGGTAGCCAAGCAAGAACTGCATGTTTATTAGCTTCTTTGTCAATCTTGCCTTGTTTTTCAGCAACTTCAATGGCTGCTTTAAGAGCTTTGTATTGAGCACTAGTTTTGTCTAATTTTTCTAAATATTCATAGACATTTTCAACATAGATTGGTTTTGCATCTTTTTTGAATTTATCAAAATCAAGTTTTTCATTAGCTCCATTTGCTTTTAATGCATCCTCATCAATATCTAGCTTCATTATTGTACCAGTTTTGAATTTAAATATTTCTGGTAAGAAGTCGATAATTAAAGAATTTTTGTATTCAAAGTAACCACGTTCATTGTAATTTTTAGAATCTTCATCAGTTTTATCATCGACAGGTTTAGTTGCTCCTGCACCGATCTTTTGATCAGACTTTACTTTGTCGACTGTTAGGTCAACTTGATAATTAACTTCAGCTTTTGAATCGTGACCAGAAAGTTCAACATTTTCAGTTCCTGTTTTAGTAAATTTAGGAAATTCACCATCAGGTGTGTAGCCAGTTGATGGATAAGTTATTGTAAACTTATCATTTTTATTTCCCTTAAATTGATCTTTAACGCTAGCGCCATCTTCATCTGGGAATTTGTCTCCGCCAGCTTCTTCTAAACACTTGCCAATAGGGCCTGGATAACAAACTTTGTTTTTCCAGTGACTTTCATCGCCAAATACGCCAGGACCTTGGTGGACCTTGTTTAATTTGTAGTTTGCTTTATTGGCAAAAGTTGCCCTATCATAACCCTTTACATGCATATAATATGCACCAATTGAAATCTTAGGATTTGTAAGTCTCTTATATTCTTCAGAGTTCTTAAATTCTTCCATCTTTTCTTTTGAATATTTATACTTTTCCATAAGAGCGTCAATATTTTTGTCAATGGTTTTAAAATTTTCACCATCGCCAATCCAGTATGGGTTAACAGGATTGTCTGACTTGTCTTTCAGACTCTTTCTCTCTTTTCCTTGGCCAATAGCAAAGTCTTCATATTTAAAGTCACTACCATTTTTAACAGTGTACTTTTCAACGCCAACTTTATTTTTGTCTTCATTTACTGTTACAAGTGTTTTTATTTTTTCAGCAATTTCTTTTTTGTTTACTCTTGCATAGGCTTCTTTCATAACCTGTTTATAAGTTTCTTCTTTGGTGTTCCAAGTCTTATCAAAATTTATAGTCGTATTTTCATCTACTTTAATACCATTTTCTAGAATCTCTTCAATGGCTTCTTTTAGATACATATCCCTATTGGTTAATAGGTCTCCAAATTCATCTGTAAATGGAATGTCGACTTCTGGAACTAAAACTGAGCTGATACCGATATATTTCTTTTTTGCATCGTCTATTGGGCCGCCAATTGATTGGCCAGGTGCAAGTTCAAATCTCAAAGCGTTGAAACGCATATCATCGTACTTGTATTCACCCTTAGCCTTATCAAGATATTCAAGCTTTTGCTTAGCCATTTCAGCAAGCATTTTTTGAGTTATTTCAGCAATTTTAGTTTTTTGCTCATCAGCTTTTAACTTTTTAACATTTTGCATCATCTTGTCAAATTTGTGCTTTAATGTCTTGTAGCAATCTGAGTTTTCAGTATATGTTGTTTTTAGTATTCCATCAAAACCATCTTTAAATTTAGTAAGATCACTTGTGTTAAGTCCATTAACTTCACCTTTAACTTTATCAAGTCTAGCTTGATAAGCTTTTTGAACTGGGCTTTCAAAATGATTCTTGTCATCACCAGTTGGTTTGTGTGACTTGTGGAATGCATTTAAAACCTTGATTCTGATTTGAGCTGTATTTGGATCGTATGTCACTTTATATTCTATATCGCCTTTTTTAATAAAGTGTTCATTGTTTTTGAATATATAAGTTGTAACATTGCCCTTACTATCAACTACTGATTTATTTGTATCTACTTTATGACCAAGAGCAGTCTCAATATCTTCCTTTGTGATTACAAAGTTTTCTCCTGCTGGTACAAAAGCTTCATCAATATAATATGGGTTTACGCCTAAGAAGATTCTCTTTAATTGGTCTAAGAAGAAATATTCATCAGTGCCGGCAAATTTTTTGCCTGCATTGTTTTTATCTTCTTCCCAAGCTTTTTTAGCTGCTTCCCAATCATCTTTTTTATCGTTTATGATGATTTCATCATAAACTAAACGATTATCCATATTGTGGTCTTCGATTGTGATTTCAGAATCAGTATCTTCTGGGAATAATTTTCCATCTGACGTAAATCCTACCTTCCAAAGAAGCGTCCTATCTACTTCAACTGTTTTACCATCTTTTGTGTAAACAACTTTAAGATTATCATCTTCTATTTTAAATTCTGCATTCTCATTAAATTTTTTGAGTTCAGCTTTTAAAAGATTTAAGAAATCTCTTTCTTCGATAAGTTTAATCTTATCTTTTTCATCTGTAGCCTTTTTTATAGCCTCGTCAGTATACTTACCATTCTTATCATTTTTTAATAAGTCTTTTACATAAGCATCTCTAAGTCTATCGGATCCATCCCTAAAGAATATATTAAAGAAACTATAGTCTAAGACTTTTTCTAAGGCTTCTGGATGTTCTTTAAAGAATCCAAAGTCTTTATCTTCTTTATTTTCAAAGTAAAAATATTTATCAATTGTTTTAAAAGATTCTCTAGCTTCTTTATGGTTGCCTTTATCATCTGTATAGATAGAAACTTCCTCAGACTCATTCTTTAAAGGATTGTATCTGATATAGTCTGCTGCAATTTCAGTTTTTAGATTGTAAACTATATTTTTTCCTGTCAAATATCCTGGGAATTTTAATCCAAATTTAGCCTTGTTGACTTCCTCAAAAATATCCTTTCCATCGACAATTTTTTTACTTCCGTCTTTAAAAATTTGAAGAATTTTTGTAATTGATTCTGTAGTTAAAACTTCATCTCCACTTACAAAGATAGTTTTTGCATCTTCGCCATAACCAATTGTTTGTTTAGCATAGTATTTTTTGCCAGCTTTAAAATAATCATCTACTTTGTCACTACCGAAATATCTTTGTGCAGTATCTGGAACTACAAGAGTATTTCCATCCTTTGTATAGGTTTCAAAGCTTTTCTTTTTTAACTTAGCTTTTACTAGACCAACATAATACTTATCATCGATAATTTTGTCTTTCTTATCTTCAATAGATTCAAACTTTTTATTTTCTTTATCGTAATAGTATTTGCCAATTATAGGATTGTAAGCACTGGTCATATCGCTTGTGATTATTTGATTATTATTATCGACAATTACATAGTTCTTTTCATCGACAAAAATTTGTCTAACTTTTCCATCAACTTTTATAGTTCTACCATCATAATTTACAGAGCAACTATTATCTGGTTGTTTAGTGGTTTTGGTTTCTAAATCAGCCTTTGGATTTCCATTCTTATCAACAATTTTTTTAGTGAAAGTATAACTGCCGTCTTTTTCTTTTGTTACGGTAATATCTTTCATTGTACTTCCAAATTTATCTAAAAGGACAGCATCTTTTTTATACTCTAAGCCATCAACAATGTATTCTCCATTAAATACAGCATTAGTAACTATGTGATAAACATTTCCTTTATCATCTTGGAAGTATTTATAAAGTACTTTTTCGCCATCTTTTTCAAACTTAATTTTACTAGTATCAGTTGGTTTTTTTACCGTTGATTTTTTCCCTTCAGAGTCAATAACTTGATCTCCTGCTACACCTTCTAATGTAGTACCTGACTTGCCAACATATTTTTTTGTGGTCTTATCAAAGATTCCTTTTTCAACTATAGTTCCACCGTAGGATTTTTCAGTTTTGCCATCTTCTGTTACGGTAACTTGTTTACCTTTATCAGTAGGTGTTACTAGTTTGTCAGCTTTGAATTTATCTCCATCTTTAGTATCTTTTTTGTTTGATACATGGCCGTCGTAGACATCCTTTATATCAGTGTAGATAAGAAGTGTGTCGCCACGAAGTTCATAGGTTGTATTACCTTCGGTTACAATTTTCTTCCCATTAAAGTTAATTACATCTGTATAGGAAATATTTCCGTCTTGGTCAACAACTTTTTTAGAGAGTTGATCACCAATTAGTCTGTACTCAGTCTCTTCTGTATCATTTGCTTTTCCGTCATTAACTTCTACAGTTTTTACGCCTTCATGAACATCTCCATTACTATCAACATAAGTTTTGCCGTCTTTTCCTTCAAGGACTGCATTGTTAAGGTCATCAGCTTTTGTAAGTTCAGTTCCTTTTTCCCCATCTTTATTCTTCAGATAAAATTTGCCATTTTCTTCTACAAGATTATTTTCAAATTCTTTTCTCTCTAGTTCAAGTACATATACTCCATTACCTTGGTCTTCATATTTAAGATCAGATTTATGAATATATTCTGCAAATTTACCATCAGAATTTTTTGGAATATTCATAGTAATTTTCACATGAGAAAGTGGAAGTGCCTTACCATTTACTGAGTTAACTAAAACCTTGTCGATGTACCCATTGGATTTTTTAAGAAGTGCAAAGATATCAAATACCTTTTCAGTATAATCACTTACTTTGCCATCTTCAATCTTGCCTGGATCTTCTTTTTGTGGTTTTTCTTTATCAGTGTTACCGATATTTCCAGTTTCTGGATTTTCGTCATAACCTTTTTTGGTTATCAGGAAATTCTTTTCAACTTTTGTTGTCTTTCCATCACCTGTAGCTTCCATCGTAAGAGTAAAACCTTCGTGAAGTTCCCCATACATAGATGACATATCGATTTTAAATTGTCCTACGCCAAAAGCTTGTTTAGTTGTAAAAGTATAATTTCCATTTTTATCTTTACTAAGCTCTATTGGCTCTCCATTTAGAACTATAACTTGAGTATCTGGACTTGCATCTCCGCCAGTTGGATTTCCAATTTTCTTTGGTGTTAAAGTAAAAGTAATCTCAGTGGCTTCTTTGCCTTTTTCTGGATTATCTCTACCAACTTGAACAAAGAGTTTAAGTGGAGTTCCATCTGGAAGATAGTAATAGTCTTCACCTTCTTTATTAAGATTTTTTCCTAGGTCTATAGATCCTGTAAAGTCATATGGGAAAATATCAATCTTTGGTGAACCGTCTTCATTTGTAAATTTTGGAACGATTTTCTCTTTATCATTTGTTGATTTAATTAATCTTAACACTTCATCATTTAAAGCTAAGAATTCTTTTTCCAGGTCTGCAAGATTGTTTACTTTTATTCCCTTTTCCCGAAGTTCCTTATAATCTGCTTCAGTTAATCCATCCTTCTTAGGATCTAAAGCTTTCATTAGTTTTTCTTTGGCTGCAAGGTATTTTTCGTACTGATCCTTACCATAATTTGAAGACTTATCTTTGTCAATATTGATATATGGCTTAGCGGAAATTTCGCTTTTGATCCTTGCTTCTTCATCAGTCAATGCCCTAGGTGGTTTAAAAGCTCCTAAAAGATTGTTGTATTCTTCTATAGACTTTTTAAAAGCTTCAATATCCTCTTCAGAAGCTTTGCCTTCAGCAATCTTCTTTTCAAGAGCTTCCTTTTTTTGCTTAAGCTCTTCTTGTTTAGCTTTGATGATATTATAATTTTTTATATCTTCATCTTTAGTTAAACGTTCTTGGATATTAGGGTCAGTCTTATCAGCTCCAGCTGCTTCAACTTTTTCTAAATACTTTTCATTGTATTTTTTTTGAAGATCAGCTTTTTTCTTTTGGTCTTGTTCAGCATTGATTTGATCTTGTAAAGCTTTTAGCTCTTCATCTTTGCTTGTATCCACTTCTGGTGTTGGTGGTGCTGGTGTTTTAGGATCATTGCCTTTACCAGTGCCAGTGCCTTCACCATTGCCTTCACCTGCTGGTGTGCCTTGTGCTTCTGGTGCCTTTGCTGGTGCTGCTTGTGGCTTTGCACCATCTTCTGGACCATTTCCTGCTGCTGTTTTTTCTGCTGCTTTTACATCTTGTGTTTCTACTGGTTTTACTGCTTGCTTTTCAGCTGGTTTTTCAGCTTCTTTAGCAGCTGGCTTTTCAGCTTCTTTAGCTTCAGTCTTTTTCTCCTCTTGTTTTGCCTTAGGTGCATCTTCATTTGCTTTAGGCTCACTTACTTCAGTATTTGTGTTTTTATTAGCTTCTGCCTCTGTACTTTCAGTTTTACCTGCATCTTCTTTAGCTTCTGCTTCATTACTATCTATATCAGTATTTTTACTTTCTTCAACTAAAGATGCTCCTTTTTCACCTTCGTTATTTGATTCTAAATTTTCTTCTGTGGGAGTTGTTTGAGGGTTCACTGCATTATTTTCATTTTGCGCCATCAAACGAGTGCCTCCAAACATAAGAACAGTTAGAACCAAAGTGAGTATTATTACTCTTATTTTTCTGTTCATTTTCTCCCCTCCTTCCTTTTTTATATTTTATAATATCCCTATTATAATAGTAGATATTATATCACTATTAGAAATTAATTGCAATGCGCTCAATACCAATATAAGCTCAAAAAAACACTACTTTGGAGCTTTGTGCTCATTAAGTAGCGTTTTTGATTTATTGTATTGAAATTTTTACAATTTTGTCATAATTAAAATTTATTTATAATGTCAATATATTTCTCTCTTTGCTCTTTATTTTCTTCTTCAAAAACTTTTGTTTCTTCGTCTAAATGTTTTTGAATTTCTTCTGGAAGATTTTTCATGGCAAATGGATAAACGACTTTATTTTCTTTATCTGCATGACGAATTAATAGTGAGCGATAACTCATAAGATGACCGATAAGTTCAAGGCGTGCCTCGTCTGTATGATCTTTTTCATAATTTTCTAAACTTAATTCTATCATCATTCGTTCGTAACGAGCTAGGTCGTGCTCAACTAACATGCCGCTTGTAACAAGTTTTTCTGCTAGCTCGCCAAGATTGTCAAGCATAGCTTTAAAAACTAAATCTTCTTCTTTTTTATGATGATACCCATCGGCATAATTTTTAATCACATCTGTTATGGTTTTTATGGCGCTTGCATTGACATTGCCATGTAAAATTTCTTTTGAAACGGCTAATATATGGTCTGTGAGCTTAATTATGTACTCGTGCTCGCTCATAAGTGTATTTATATAATACATTTGATCAACTCCTTCACTTTTACATTTTACCCTTTTCTTGACTTTTAAATGCCTATATAATATAATCTTTTTATATTTATTGAAAAAGGAGATATGTAATGGATAAATATTTTACTAGGGAGACCATCATAGCTATCGGACTCGTTTTTCCGGGTCTAATGACTGCTTTAGGCGCTGTCCCTGTGTTTTTCACGAAAAATGTTTCGCAAAAGCTTCTTGACGTTATGCTTGGCTTTGCTGCTGGTATAATGCTGTCGGCGACTTGCTTCTCGCTTGTTATGCCATCGATTGAATATGGCGGCGGTGACTTCAAGGCGGTTATGATCACTTCGGCTGGAATTATTTTGGGGGCTTTTATCATTGATATGATTGATAAATTCTCTCCGCATGAGCATCTTATTGACAAAAGGCGTGAGGGTGTCTCGTCATCTCTTAGCCAAATCTGGCTATTTATCATAGCCATCACTATTCACAATTTCCCTGAAGGTATGGCGACTGGTGTTGGCTTTGGTACTGAAAACATTGGTGATGGTCTTGCACTTGCTCTTGGTATCGGCATTCAAAATATGCCTGAGGGTCTAGCTGTTGCCTTAAGTCTTATGCGTGAAAAGTACTCTGTGAAATACGCTTTCATCGTGGCGGCTCTAACTGGACTAGTTGAGCCTGTGGGCGCTGTACTTGGCTTTGGCCTTGTTAATATTTTTAAACCTGTCCTACCGGTTGTGCTTGCTTCGGCTGCGGGCGCTATGCTTTTCGTTATCTGTGATGAAATAATTCCTGAAACGCACTCAAAAGGTTATGAGAGGGAAGCGACTTATGGTATCATCTTTGGTTTTGTCATAATGATGGTACTGGATATATTATTAGGATAATTTTTAAATATTGATTAAATATTAAAACTGCCTTGGTGGGCAGTTTTTATATATATGTACAAGGGGCGCCAAGGGGGCTTAGCACTCCTTGATAATTAATTCATTAATTTTTCTGCTAGCTCTCTACACTTTGCTAGTGCTTCTGCATCTGGATGGTCGTATGCTATAAGTGCGTCTACAACTGATATGCCACTATCAGCGCATTCGTTTTTCCAAAGATCCATCCACTCTCCACTGTTCCACTCGTATGAACCGAAGATGGCAACTTTTTTGTCTTTGATTATGTCTTTAATGCTATCAAAGTACGGCCTGAAATAGTCCTCTTCAAGTTCTTCTGCTCCCATAGCTGGGCATCCAAGTGCTAGAAGTTCTGCCTCTTTCGCATCATCAAGGCTTGCTTCTTCTACTGATACAAGCTTTGTATCTGCTCCAAGCTCTTTTAGCTTTGCAGCAATTTCATTTGCCATGGCTTCTGTGTTACCTGTGCCTGACCAGTATATTACGCTCGCTTTCATAAAAAACCTCCTTTTGTTAGTCATTGCTAACTGAATTCATTATACAATATATTTTTATAAAAAGCAAGAGTATTTTATAAATATTTTTATAAATTGTAAACTATATTTATAATCATATATTTATTTGAGTAAATATAATTATAAAAAAACTTCCCGTCAATGACAGGAAGTCCCGTGTGAGTAACTACTCCAATGCTCCGCCTCATGACGAGCCGCTACCGGCTGTACATGTGTAGCAGTGGTTCATAGTTCTGATTTTTCGTCCAAATATATCATTTTTTTCTATATCGAAAATGGTTTTGTGAGGACCAGCTATGCTCATGCCGAGCGCTAAATTAAAATCGCAATCGTGAAGAGTGCCGTCGTAATCAACCGATAGCGTGTCAAGGCACATAAGCTCATCAACTGTAGCTGGATTAAAAGCTGTACAAAGCCTTGTTAAATACCTTTGCATGTTGTTTGACCTCTCTAGCCACTCGCCAAAGCGTCCTATAGGCGAATTGGTCATGCTGAATAAATTATTAAAGTCTATGTCGTACTCGTCCTTAAGCTTTGTTCTGTATATTGCCTCAAGCTCTTCTTGACTAGATGGTATCATCGCACCGCTGGGGTTATATACAAGATTTAGCTGAAGCGCCTCATCTCTTCCATAACCAAGTGTACAAAGCCTTTGAAGTGCATCGATTGAGTCGTGAAAAACGCCTATGCCTCTTACTTTATCTGTCTTTACTTCTTCATAGAACGGAAGTGAAGCGACTATCTCTACTTTTCTCTCTTTTAAAAATTCTGGTATATCTTTATACTCATCATCATTAAAAATAGTTAAATTTGATCTAGTCATAATTTTTTTGCCCATGGATGAGGCTGTATCGATAAGATATTTATAAACCCTGCTCATCTCTGGCGCTCCGCCTGTTATATCAAGCGTAGTAAAGTCCCACTCCCTAAGAAGCTTCATAGCTCTTTCGGCTGTACGCATCTGCATATCCTCTATTCTTGCAGGTGAACACTCAACGTGACAATGCTTACACGCCAAATTGCACTTCCTCGTTATATTTAACTGAAGTGTCTTCGGGTTTTTTGCAAGTATATCATGGCCTACTGTCTTTGCAAATGGCTGAACCGCTTCTTGTAAACTCTTTAGATAAGACAATTACATCTCCATCTCATCAGCAAGTTTTTTCATTTGAGTTGAGTAAGCAAGGACTGCTCCGCCAGTTATAGAGCTAGCTACGTGAACTGCTTCCATCATTTCTTCTTTAGTGTATCCTTGGTCTAAACAAGCTGTTGTGTAAGCTTCTATGCAGTATGGACAATGAATTGCGTGTGCAACTGCTAGTGCGATAAGTGATTTTTCTCTGCCGCTTAGCTTGCCATCTTGATAAACACTTCCGTAATAAGCCATGAAATTATCCCATAGTTCCTTATTTATTTCACCTAAAGCACCTCTACCAAATTCTTGTAAATCTTTTCTTTCAAAATATTGACTCATTTTTATTCCTCCTTAAATATTATTATGGTCTTTAAGGCTATTTACCCAAAAAAAGAGCGGATATATCATAACCGCTCTTGTATAAATAATATCAATAGTTTATGCTGTAATTATAGAAAAATTTATCTAAATCTTACGCTTGCTCCGCTCTTATTGTTTGATTTTTCAAGTATTTCTACCCAATCAAGTGACTTTCCTGTACCGATGGCAACGCATTCGACAGGGTCTTCAGCGACTCTACATGGTATACCTGTTTTTTCTGTAACAAGTGTATCAAGGCCTTTTAGTAAGGCTCCGCCGCCTGTAAGTATTATGCCTCTACCAGAGATGTCGGCTGCTAGTTCTGGCGGTGTTCTTTCAAGTACTGTATGAACTGCTTCGATAATCTCTTGAACTGGCTCTTTAAGTGCTTCAAGCATATCTGAGGAAGATACTACCACGTTCATTGGTAGACCGCTCATTAGGTTTCTGCCCTTTACTTCCATGTATTGTTCTTCTTCAAGTGGATAAGCGCAGCCTATAGTTACCTTAAGCTCTTCAGATGATCTTTCGCCTATCATCATCTTGAATTTCTTTCTAATAAACTTAGTTATTGCTTCGTCACAATTGTCACCAGCTACTTTGATTGACTTACTTACAACGATGCCTCCAAGTGAAATAACTGCGATGTCTGTTGTTCCTCCGCCTATATCTATAATCATGTTACCATTAGGCTGAGTGATATCTAGTCCAGCGCCGATAGCTGCCGCGATTGGTTCCTCGATAAGATAAGTTTTTATTGCGCCTGCTTCGTTCGCAGCCTCAATAACTGCTCTCTTCTCAACTTCTGTACAGCCGCTTGGAACGCAAACAATAAGTCTTGGCTTGAAAAGCATTCTGCCAAGTGCCTTTTGTATAAAATACTTAAGCATTCTTTGTGTAACACTGTAGTCTGAGATAACTCCTTCTCTAAGTGGTCTAATCGCAACGATGTTGCCCGGTGTTCTGCCAAGCATCTTTCTTGCTTCTTCGCCAACTGCTAAGAATTTATTTGTATATTGGTCTATCGCTACGACAGACGGTTCTTTAAGTACTATACCTTTGCCTTTTACATAAACAAGTACACTAGCTGTACCTAAGTCTATGCCTACATCAGATCTTAATCCCATGCGTATCCTCCTTATTCCTCTACTCTATAGACTTTTGCGCCTAATGATCTAAATTTCTCTTCAAAATCTTCATATCCTCTATCGATATGATATATATCTGAAAGTGTTGTCTCTCCCTCAGCACATAGCGCTGCTATGACAAGCGCGGCTCCTGCTCTAAGGTCTGTTGCCTTCACTTCTGCTGCGTGAAGTTTTTCTACTCCTCTAATCGTTGCTGTTCTGTCCTCTACATCGATGTCTGCACCAAGCTTTCTTAGCTCTTCTACGTGCATAAATCTGTTTTCAAAAACAGTTTCGATTACCTCTGACTTTCCTTCGATAAGTGTTTCAAGCGCCATGAATTGAGCTTGCATATCTGTTGGAAATCCTGGATATGGTAGCGTTTTTACCTTGATTGGCTTAAGTTTTTTAGTCGCTATGATTCTTAATGAGTCAGCCTCTTCATATATTTCGCAGCCTGCTTCACGAAGCTTAGCTATAACCGGTCTCATGTGACTAACAATAACATTATTTAGTATGATGTCTCCATGTGTTGCAGCTGCAGCGACCATAAAGGTGCCTGCCTCTATCCTATCTGGCATGATTTGATGAGTCGCTCCTAAAAGTTTTTCAACGCCTCTTATACGGATAGTTGAAGTGCCTGCGCCATATATCTTTGCACCCATCTTGTTTAAGAAGTTTACCATGTCAACGATTTCTGGCTCCATAGCTGCGTTATCGATGACTGTCTCGCCTTGAGCAAGAACTGCCGCTAAGATAATGTTTTGTGTAGCGCCAACCGATGGAAAGTCAAGATATATCTTATTACCAGCTAAATTATCTGCATGAGCAAATATATCTGTGTACTCATCAGCCTCTTCAACATCAACGTTTACGCCAAGTGATCTAAAACCTTTTAAGTGCAAATCAACTGGTCTTGCGCCGATAGCGCATCCGCCCGGCATTGATGACCTTGCCTTACCCATCCTGCCGATAAGAGCGCCCATAACTATGAATGATGCTCTCATCTTATGCATCAATTGATAATCAACTTCGTATTTATTTATAGTATTTGAATTTATTTTTACTCTATGTTCATCTAATTTCTCAACCGTTGCCCCAAGTGACTCAAGTACTTCACACATGACCTCAACATCTTTTAGCTTAGGTAAATCTTCTAAGATGATGTCTTCAGTGCCAAGTATAGTCGCAGCAAGTATTGGTAGTGCAGCATTTTTCGCGCCGCTGACTCTAACTTTTCCTAATAAAGGGCTCGATTCTTTTATAAGTAATTTTGCCAATTAAATACCTCTTTCTAATTTAATCAGTACTATTTTATCACATATGAACAAATATTTCTACTATTTTTATAAAAAAATTCCTATACGCTTATGGTATAGGAATTTTTTAAATATTTTTTTAATTTTTTCATTAATATTCAACGAATTTGGATGCTGGTGCACTACAGATTGGGCACTTTTCTTCTTCGCCTGTTAATGAGATGAATCCGCATACCGGACATAGATAAATCTTTTCTACGTCTAGGTCTTTTCCTGCGTCAACATATTCTTTTGCTTTTAAGAATAGTTTTTCATGAACTTTTTCTGCTTCAATTGCGAATTTCATTGCTGATACAGCGGCTTTTTCGCCTTGCTCTTCAGCGACTAATATGTAGCTTGGATACATTTCTGTATGTTCAAAATGTTCTCCACCTGCGGCTGCTTCTAGGTTTTTGGATGTACCGTGGTCACCAAATCCTGCGCCTGATGTTACTGAGAAGTCTCCTGAAAGATCTTTCATTGCTCTAAAGTGTAGATGAGCGTGAACTCTTTCTGCTTCTGCTGTTGCTTCAAAAAGTCTAGCTACGTTCTTATAGCCTTCTTTTTCTGCTGCACCTGCCCAATAAAGATAACGCATGTGCGCTTGTGATTCTCCTCCAAATGCTGATTGAAGGTTTGTTTGTGTCATTGCTCTCATAATTTTTCCCCCTAATATATATTCTATAGCTTTGCTATATACAATTTAAAGGGTGCACTTAAGCACCCTCTTAAATACCTTTGATTATTCTCTTCTACCTAGTTCCTTATCATATAGATATAAGCCAGTGTAGCCATCTTTTAAGTTTTCTAATACTTCAACTATAGTTCTCATGTTGTCTTCTTCTTCAACTTGTTCTTTTAAGAACCAATTTAAGAACTCTACAACTACATAGTTCTTTTCTTTAAGTGCTAAATCAAAGATGTTTTCGATTCTCTTTGTAACTTCTTGTTCATGAGCGTAAGCTGTCTTAAAGATTTCAAGAACTGATTTGTATTCCTTCATTGGTTCAGGAATAGCTTTTAATTCAACTCTTTCACCAATTTCTTCGATGAAATTTTTAAATTTAGTAGCATGTTCATATTCTTCATGAGCTTGTTTATCCATGAAATGAGAGAAGCCATCCCAAGCTTTGTCCTTTAAATCATGTACCATAGCTAAGTATACATAGCCACTTTCCAATTCAAAATTGTATTGTTCTACTAGAGCATCTACAACTTTCTTACTAATTTTCATATCAAAATACCCCCCTAAATGTAATTAATTTTTATATCTTTAAAGCCAAGGCCTTGAAGCAATTTTCTTAAGATTTTATCAGCATTATCTTGTGCTCTCTCAAGTAAACCATCTTTCTTAGCCTTTAGCTCTCGAGCGTTCAATTCTTTTTTAAGTGTGTCTTGGTAATCACCCAAGTCTAAAGGATTAAATATATTGTTCTTTTGATCAAGTATGACCATGGACTTTTCATCTAAAACACTGTCTGTGATTGTTGCAACCGGCACATCAAGCTCAACACTTGTCTCTTTTATGTCCTTAACAACAGCTTTACTAAGGTCAACACCTGCTTTGATGTATCCATTGTACTTTATGATGTAGCTTTTATCAGTGAAAGGTATCTTCATATCCATAAGAGTTAAACTGTCTTTGTATGTTAATATGTCTGTGTAATTGTACTCGACCGTTACTAAGTCTCCTATGTCTTCGATGGAAGCCTTTAGATTGTCAACTCTTTCTTCTTTATTTAGACCTATAAATTTCTTTCTGAAAAAGAAAAAATATACCGCAATCAAAGCTATAAGTAAAAATACTAAAATTCTATAAAAACGCAGTCTCCTCTGCCTTTGATTTATCCTTGTCATACTAAACCACCGGTGTATACATTTCAAAAACGCTATATACAGGAACTTTTTCATCCATAAGTGCCTTTAATATGGCTGGTATGTTCCTTATCTCAGTTTGTATTTGAAAACCGTTGTATCTAAAGACTATATCTTCAGATCTAATGTTCTCTAAACTAGATAATAGCTTGACTATATTATATTCTGAATAATCTTCACTCTTGTAATCGACAATAAAAAAGATCTTCTTTTTCTTGTCGAATTCTTTCTGCACATCTATCCTATTAATAAGAAGAACGTCATTCATAATATTCATCCTTTCTTTACACTAAGTATCATCTGTCATAAATATACCCACTAAAGATTTAAAATAAACATTTATTTTCTTATTATAATAGCTATGAAAAATTCAGACAAAAAAATAAGCTTAAGTAAAAACTTAAGCGTGGTGCCCAGAGCCGGGATCGAACCAGCCACACGTAGATTTTCAGTCTACTGCTCTACCGACTGAGCTATCTGGGCAAATTGGTGGACCTTCAGGGACTCGAACCCCGGACCTGCCGGTTATGAGCCGGACGCTCTAACCAACTGAGCTAAAGGTCCCAACAACGAATATTATACAATAACGAAAAGAAAATGTCAAGAATTTTTTAAATTTTATTGAGATAAAAAAGTTTATAGACGACCTTTTCTAGCCGCCTATAAACTTTAAACATTATATTTCATAAAAATAATTATTCTTAATCGTAACTATAAAAATAAGAACTGATCTCATTAAATAAATCTTTATCATAATTATTTTTATCGTATTTTTTCATATCAAGCGCTCCGTATGCGTTGTAGACTTCATCTGGAAGTATTAATTCTCCGTCCTTTAAACTTACAAAGGGACTAAACTTAAGTTCTCTTTCTTCATCATCAATGCAAATTTCTCCATTTGGCGCTATATCTGAAATGTTTTGACAGATAAGAACAGGGCCAGTAAAGGATTTTCCATCTAAAAAATCATTTTTAACTGGTGAAAGTTTTCCTGTGTCCAAAAGTTCTAGCTCTTTGAGTGAAACTTTTGCTGCTCTGTACTTTGGGATCACTATATAAAACTCTTGAGCCATAAGATAAGTATTATTAGCCCCTTCGTCCTTGGCAAGAACTAATAACTTATTTATGTCATTGACATCGTAGTACTCTGAGCTCCATAGCTTTAGCTTTGATAAAACTTCTTTTAAAGTCTCTTCGTCATAAGCGCTGCCCAAAGGGACTACCATAGCTTTTTTCGTATCATTCTTAAGACTAATGCCTAATTTTTCTGCCATAGCCACATATAAATCAGAATATTTTTTACTCTCTTCATCGTCTTTTTCGTCTTTTCTTTTAGCTTCTTCTAGCTCATTTTTTTCTCTCTCTGTTTCTCTTAATTGATCTTCAAGATATCTAATGCGCCTTTCTTTTTCTATAAGCAAGTTTGTCTGTCTTATATATAAGAAAGAAACTACAGCTAAAGCAATAAGCAGTACACATATTATAAGTATCATAAATTGTTTTTTATTCATGTTCTCACTTCCTTTGATATAATTATACCACCATTTAGATGAAAATTTCACCTTGTAACACAAATTTAATCAAAAGGAAAGCCCCATCAATTGATGAGGCTAAAAAAAGAAATGAGGGGTAGAATAAAGTATATTCTGTATTTATGAGTTCTTATATACTTATTAAATATTTATCAAAATATAATAATTATTTCTCTTTCAAGGATAAGAAGAAAAATACCACTCCCACTGTGATAATAACGTGTCCAAATCCTGCTACGCCTGATATTGCTGCACTAAACGTATTATTAGAAAGTGCTAAAATTTCATAGATGCCTCTTAGAAATAGCGTTGATGCTGTTATTATAAGTCCTGTATTGTAATAGCAGTAAAAGCGTCTGAATTTTTTATCGCCTGCAAAATCAATGTTTAGTGCAAATGATGCCGCTATCAAAAAGACTAGCGTGCCTAAAACTAATAAATGAGGATGAACTAAGCTAAGTCTTGTAAATCCAGTAAAATCCATAAATTTAGTGAATTCTCTATAGAACGCTCCAGCGACTAGTCCTAATATACCATATATAAAAGCTGTATTAATTAATCTTTTTTTCATACTTTTCTCCTTTCATGTCAAAATACCCAATCAAAACTGTCCAAACATAAGCGCAAGTCTTTGGTATCATCAGCAGTCCCACGTTTGGATGCTCACCTGCGAATAAAACAACTGGTGCATAAAAGGCAAAACTTAAAACTATAGTTAGCCACATATATCTAAAGTTTTTGTCCTTATGCTCCTTTTGTGATTTATAAAAAATTATCATAATTATAATTCCTAGAATTAAAAATGGTAAATTTCTATATATTGCCCAGGACAATGGCGGATTAAGCGATAAAAAATCATTTATCGGGCAAAGACAAAGAAGCACTCTAAGCAAAGCTAGGCCATATATTGTTATAGTTAATTCGCCTCTACCACTAATTTTGTAGCGAAGGCGCCAAACATAATAAAGAATCACGTAAAAGACTGTCATGGTGATGGATGTGATGAGCTTACCAAGGCCAAGAAGCGCCACATAATTTTCTTCACCTGTTGTTAGTAAAGCTATCATCCTCGGGATTAGGTGAAAAGCGTCGCCAAATCCTAGTACTAATGCCATAAGCCCAAAGAGATGATACTCTTTTCTGCCTTTTGCCTCTCTCACCATGATTATGCCTATGCTAATAACTGTAATTAAATAAATTGCATCGAATAAACTTTCAAAAATTGCTCGCATAATATCATCTCCTTGTTACTGAACAATGTTCAATCTAGCTTTCATATATACCCGTCACAAAATGACGGGTTTTAATATAATATTTTATCTATAAGTTTAATAAAAAAATCTTTTTTATACGATGGATCGAGTATAAGGCTCATGATGTTTGACATAATAAAGCTTATAAAATCATCTTCTGTGAAGCTGTCTGTAAAAGCACTGTCTTTAACGGTTTTATCGCCATCCAGAACTTCTCTCATCTTATTTTTTAGCTTATTCATATATATATGCATCATGGACTTTGCTCTAGATTTTTCATCTGTTTGAAGCATGATAGTGTGAAGTGTAAAAAAGTTTGGATATTTCTTTGTGCCACTGATTATATTTTCAAAAATCTTACTCATATAAGCTGAAAAACTTAGATTTTGTATTTCATCAGATATTTGAAAAATATCTTCCCATACGCTTTCTATCGCTTCAACTATAAGCTCGTCCTTCGATGGAAAATAATAATAAATAATTCCAACTGATGAATCAAGCTCTTTTGCAAGACCTCTAATGCTAAGTGCATTAAGACCATCTCTTGCGACTATTTCTCTAATTTTTGCTAAGATAGCATCCTTTGTTGTATGAGAATTGTTCATGCGTCCTCCTAACTGAACCATGTTCAATATTATTATAGCATTGATTAATTTTTTTGTCAATAGTTTTCGCATAAAAAAGACTAGAGTTCATCTAGTCTTTGTCTTTAATTAAATGGATGATAGAAAACTGCTGAATCATCTAAATCAAAAGCGCCTTCCTTTATATAAAATTTATATGCATCAGAATTTTTTAGTGTAGTGAAAAATGCGCCGCTCACACCAATATTTTTTAATTCGTCCCTTGCTCCCTCATATAATTTTTTTGCTATGCCTTGTCTTCTATGGGCGCTAGAAACAAAGAGTTCATCTATATAATAAGTTTTTTGCTTTGAATATGGTCTAATATCTCCCAAGATGGCTCCGAGCGCATCACCCTCATCACAAGCGATAAGGCCAAAAAAGTTTGGAAAGGCTAAAAGGCACTTTATTGCTTCGCTAGCGCTCTCTTCTGTCCACTCGTCGTTCCAAGGCGCTTCGTTATAAACTGACTTCATAAGCTTAGCCAGTTTTTGAATATCTTTTTCTTCGATTTTTCTAATTATCATAAATATCTCTTTATTTTTATTAATGAGTTTTGCCGCCTGTTATTTTTATGTCATCCTTATTATTTACAATCGCTTCTATAGCTAGTGTCAAGCCTTTGACAATAGTATCAAGCGCCATCGATGGCATGTTCTTCTTATCTACAACTTGTTCTGGTAGGAATGGAATGTGTATAAAGCCTGTTCTCATTTCATTGTGCTTAGTAGCTTGTATATGTGCTACACCGTATAGTACGTGATTGCAGATAAAGGTACCTGCTGTGTTTGATACGCTCGCTGGCACTCCGCCATCTTGTATATTTTTAACCATGGCCTTGATTGGAAGTGTCGAGAAATATGCCGCTGGTCCATCTTCAGCAACTTTTTCATCTATAGGTTGATTGCCCTCGTTGTCCTTTATTCTGCAGTCGTCGCAGTTGATGCCGACTCTTTCAACAGTGATGTCAGGTCTGCCGCCTGCTTGTCCAATTGATAAAACAACATCTGGATGCACTTCTTCAATCTTCTCTCTAATTTTATCTACTGATTTACCTATTACAGTAGGTATCTCTAACTTAATTATTTCAGCTCCGGCAATTGTATCAGGTAGTTTCTTTACTGATTCAATCGCTGGGTTGATCTTTTCTCCGCCAAAGGGGTCAAAGCCTGTTACTAATATCTTCAAAATATCGTCTCCTTTCAAGTTCTTTCTCTTTTTTCTAAATTTTATCTAAATCCTATTAATAACATTAATATAATGTGTACTACGATTAAAGGTATAGCAACTGGTGCTTGTGCCTTTATTATAGTGTATTTATCTTTTGTTTCAAGTATTGCTCCTGGAACTATATTGAAGTTTGCAGCCATCGGTGTTAGTAGTGTACCACAGTAGCCGCAAGTCATACCAAGTGCGCCTATGATGGCAGGATTACCGCCATTGGCAATAACAAATGGAACGCCAACTCCTAGTGTAATAACTGTAAACGCCGCGAAAGCATTACCCATAATCATAGTAAAGACTACCATACCAACGCAATAAGCGATTACGCCTAAAACTTTTGCTTCAGCTGGAACTACAGCTGAAACGCCTGAGCCAATGATTTCGCCAACGCCTGCTGCTGCAAATACTGTTCCTAGTGCTCCAAGTAATTGAGGAAGTAATGATGAACTGCCTATTTGCATAAGCATCTTACTTGTATCTTCCTTTGTTTCAGAGTATTTTGCTTTTGTTATGATAAGTGCGATGATGATGGCAAGTACTGATGAAATACCAAGTGTTTGAGCTGATGTGAATCCGAAGAATACATCTGCGCCATCTTTTACGTCAACAGCTAATTTAAAGCTCTTGAATTGCGCCATAATCATGGCGATGACTCCTATTGCAAGTGCTGGAATAAATATCTTGTTGCCAACTTTCTTACCATAAGCTTCTTTTTGTTCTTCATCTTGTGCCTTGAACTCGCCTATTTGCACTTGTTTTGTAAGTGTTAGTGCGCCTAATAGCATTAAGCAGCCACCAACGATTGCTCCGCCATGTTCATTGCTATCGATAATAAACTTACCTGCTCCAAAAAGTATACCTAAAAGTGTCCAGAAAAGAAATGTACCGATAGGAGCTTTTTTATTCTTTAATCCTCTAATTCCAGTCATAATGCAGACGATACCACATAAAATGTAGATGACTTCATCGATTATAGCTGAATTAGCATATATAAATTTAAACATTCTTTAGCTCCTTTCTTAAACTTCTTTCAAATAGGTAGCATTGTACTAGTGATAAAATCACCATTGCAACGCCGGCTAGTATTGATCCTTGAGCGATTTCTGCGTTTGTTACTTGGTAGCCAGCTCCTGCTAGTGTACCTTGTATTAATAAAACGCCGCTCGCAACTGGGAATATGTTTTGTCCGAAGAAGTTTCCGTAGTTTTCTGCGGCACCTGCAAGTCCCTTAAGCTCTTCTAATTTCTTTTCTGAAAGATTAACAGTTTTTGCTGCAGCACCTTCAGCCATAGGTAGTATAAGTGGTCTAACGAATTGAACGTGTCCACCTAGTCTTAAAGATAATATAGCTGCCACCCATCTAATTAAGATGTATAAGCCAACAACGCCACCTGCGCTTGCTGATTTAATCTTCCTAATGGCTTCAGCTGCTCTGTCTTTAAGTCCGTACCTTTCCATAATAGCGATTAGTGGTAGACTTAAGAAGAATAGTGACATGTATCTGTTTGTTACAAAGCCCTTTCCAATCAAGTCTAAAACTTCTACTAATGACATACCTGATACCAAGCCAGTTACTAGGCCAGATATCAAAACAACTGCTACAACATCAAGCTTTAGTGCAAAGCCGACAACTATTAGCAGTACGCCTATTAAAACTAAGTAATTCATATATATACCTCCTTTTTTAAATTATACCATATTTAAACTATTAATACACTAAATTTAATTATTTTTTTACAAATTTCGCACTTGCTATAAAAACCATTTACATATATAATTGTAATAGGAAAATAGTTATGGGAGGTTATTATGAGAAAAAAGATTTTTATTTTGCTGATAGGCATATTTTTACTAACAAGCAAAGCTAGTGCGCGTAACGTAGCCACTGTTAAAGATGTAAATATAAGTGTTGACGGCAATGTTCAAAGCGTTAGCTGCTACAATATCAAGGGATATAGCTATTTCAAATTAAGGGACGTGGCTAAACTTATGATGGGTACTCAAAAGGGTTTTGCAGTTGAGATTGATGAAGGCACTCCCGTTGTTGTAAGAGAAGGCACTTATCAAGAGAACGGCAGCGAGCTTGCTAAACTTGGCGCCAAAAAAATTAAAGTTAGCCCAAAATTTAAATACTTAGGCATGAGACCAAGCTATACGTCTTTGATAGTTAAATCATATAATATTAATAACTATAATTACATGAGCCTTAGAGATATTGCTTGTGCGGCGAATTTTTCAATCGGCTATGATGTGCCAAGCAAAACTATAATCATAGATAGCGCAAATGAATTTGTTTATCAAAGTCCACCAAGAGCTGAAAAGATCGAGACTATGATTGATTATGTGTACTCAGTTTTAGGAGCGCCTTATTCGGCTGTAGACTGCTCAGGTCTTGTGTCGTCAGCTATACAAGTAGCGGGCTTTGATGTGCCAGCTGATGGACTTTATTCGTGGACGCTTGATTGGTATCCAGAATCTTTCGTCGAAATACCTATGAATCAATTACAAAAAGGAGATATTCTAAATAATGCTGGTCAGCACATGATGCTCTATATTGGTAATGGTATGGTCGCTGAATCAATTGAAACAACTGGTGTAAGAATAACAAAGCTAAGAACAAAAGGCTATAAAGCTTATAGAATTACTGAATAATATAAATAAATCCTCTGGTGTAATCCAGAGGATTTTTGATGTCAATAACTTATATAAAGTGTCTGGCTACGAACCAGAAGGTCGGGGGTTCGACTCCCTCATGCTGCAGCAAAAAAGAGCAAGGCTTCTGCCCTGCTCTATATTTTATAAATTAACTTTATCTAGCTCTTTTAAATTATATTTATCGATGATAGCTTTAAGCTTTGCTGGATACTTAGGGTCAGTTGCGTAACCGCATCTCTTGATTGCGTATACACCTCTTTGATCGCTAAACATAACTTTTCTAAAAGGTGTGTACCATTTCTTTGCGAAGAATAATTCAGTGTGATCAGTAAAGGACTCGTCCGCAGATTTATACGCTCTAAACTTGTCATCAATAGTCACCTTGACATTGTTATAAACTTCCGATGTAGTGATGGTTACAGAACCGTTTGAAGATGATCCTTTTATACCAAATAGATTGTTCGAAAATTTTCCTGTGTATTTATCAACTGGTACTGATTGGCCCCAGCCCGACTCAAGTATAGCTTGCGCTGTAGTGATTGCGCCGCTTAGGTCGGTTCTTAAAAATTCGCGTCTAGCCACTTTTTTAGTATAGTCAAGGAATTTATCTTTTGCCATTAGTGGCTGCTTTGTATAAATTTTTCCTGTGTATATCCTAAATTTTATGCTCTCGCCCTTGATAAAAGCGTCAATTTGATTGCCTGTAGCATAAATTTCGTTCTCGCCCTCATCTTCTGCGCTAACATTGTATCTATATTTTTCACCATAAGGCACATTTTCTGCTATGGTCTTAGATTTTCCTGTTCTAAGATTTTTGATATAGTAGTTAACGCTGTTCACTCCAACATTTGCCACAGCATTTAAGTCTATATACTTGTGGATTATGCTGCCTGGAGCAACGCCTTGCAATAAAAGCTTTGAATCGCCCTTAATCATCACAAGTTTGTGTTCACTCTCCATAGTCTTTCCGCTCGCATCAATGCATCTTACAAAAACTTCTTTTTGACCAGCATTTTTAATATTTGGGAAAAACTTGCAAGCACCATAGGATTTTGATTCAACGACTTCTTCAGCCCCTGTCACTGGGTCTCTCAAAACATAATCAGTTCTCATTACGTCAAAATTTCTTTGCGCATTAAGCGTTACTTGTCCTGCGATGATGCCATCTTTAGGTACGCCTGTTATATTTAAGTATGGATTTATGCTCATGGTGAAAGTTTTTGTCTCGCCAAAGTGTTCATTGCCTAGTTCATCGAAGGCAGATAGCATGATAGAGTAGCTGCCAGCGTCTAGATAACTTGGCTTGAATAAAAATTCCCCCTCTGGATCAAGATTGTCCTTTGTTTCAGTCTTGCCTGTTGTTAGATTAGTTACAGTCGCCTTCATCTTTGATGCGATAAAGTTTATATCTGGTGTAATCTTTAACTCATCTTGAACAAAGCCGCCGTTTTCAACGCCTGAGTAAGTTACTCTTGGAAGTACATTTAAATTAATTTTTGCTCCTGCTGCGTCAATTACTCTGCCCTTTTCATCATAAAGAGCAAGAACTAATTTTTTGCTTCCCTCGTCCTTAAGGCTTGGTATAAACTCAAGTGTTTCAGCTGCACTTGTCTTTACGTCTTGTATATAGCCTTCGTTTTTGTCATTTAATAACAATAGCTTTGCCTTTGCAAAATTTTTACTAGTGATAAAATTAAAATTCATCTTAGTTGATATTGTTTGATTTGGCACAAGACCGACTATTGTAGTACTTGGCGAAACTGTATCAAAATTATTAGAATCAATAGTAACAGTGCTTGTAGCTTTATCGTAGCCGACACCTATGTTCATAAGCTCAGCTATGGCTCTTAATGGTAAATAAGTTTTGCGATTAACAATGCAAGGACTGGCGTCAGTAAACTTAAGCGAGCCATCACTATTATCAATAATCTTTGAATCGATATATAGCTTAAAACTATTGCTACTATCACTAACTGTAACGCTCTTTTCGTCGTTGTTCCACTGAACTTCCTTGCCTAAAGCTTCCCCGATGAAACGTAGTGGAACTAAGGTCCTTCTGTTCTTAACAATAGGACTAGCGTTCCTTGTCACGTTATTTCCGTCTATAATTAAATTAAGTGATGCCGCCTTTGAGCTCATATTCATAAGGCCTAAAAGCAGTATCGATAGTATAAATAAATTTCTAATTAGCTTTTTCATTCTTTCACCTCTTTTTTTATTATACCATAAAAATTTTTTCTTAGCAATTTTAAAATTATTATAATTTTCGTTTTAAAATTTTATTACATGGGTATTAATTTAATGAACTAAATTGATTGAAAATTTAACAGCAATTAAACTCTATATAAGTATGGGTATACTGTTAATTTAACTATGAGGAGGTATTTAATATGATGAAATCATTCCAAAGGTTTATCGCAATTTATATAATGAAGTGTTTTACATTTGAAATATTTAATAGTTTCATTTTTGGCAAAGTACAAGATATAAGTACGATAATACAAATAATAAATGATAGGATTAATAATCCAAACGCTGTTCCTTTAGGTGACTCAGGATATCTTCACGCTGAAAGGCAACTTATATCTCCAATTCCCACTTTATCAATAATAGCTAATATACTTATGATAGCTTTTTATGTTGCTATGGCAAGAGAATTATATTTAATGTATAAGTATGGGAAAGATGAGTTACAAGTAAAAAAGGAAAACGAAATTAAATAATTATAATTTAATTTAAAATAGTCCAGTAAATCTACATAAAAGTATTTACTGGACTATTTTTTTGCTATATTTTGTAAAATATAAAAAAAGCAAAATCACAAGGTATGGAATTAAATCTAAAAGTTTGTAATTTATAAAACCTAGGCTTTGTAAAGAGCCCGCGAGATAATTAAATACAGCGTATACAAGGCTTGCGATTGGCGTTAATACTGGATGTATAGTGGAGAAACCTTCAAGCGCCAGAGAGATAAATCCCATGTTTTGCGAAATATTTTCTGTGAAGTATGAAAAATAAGATAACGATAAAAAGCTTCCCACAAGTGCTGCAAAAACTGAAGCAAATAGATTGGCAGTAAAATTTGCCCTTCCAATATCTATTTTTCTAAATAAAGCCTTTTTTTCGTCAAGACCCACGGCTCTTAGCTCAAGTCCTGATTTTGTTTTATATAAAAATATATAATAGATAAGGCTTAGTAATAATCCCAAAACTATAAATATGTCTACGCCAAAAATATTTACGTTAAAATCAATCTTTACAGAACTCGACATGGCGAGATCACCAGCATATAGATAAAGCATAAAGCCAGATAGACCGCGAAGAATAAGGTTCATCGCTATGCCATAAACAATATCTGAAGCGCCTTTCTTTTTTGTTAAATAAATAAAACTTGTATCTATCGCAAGCGTTACGAATATCGCGGCAAAAATTGTCAAAGCAAAAGAATGCGTTTCACTATAAACTATAAGCGCAGTTATTGCCGAGATATTGACAAGGCCGTCCGCGTGTAAAAGGCAAAGACCAATGTTTCGCATCGCATTGATGGCTAGGCACAATAAAAATATGCGTATAAATGCTCTAAGAATTTCTGTCATCGCGCGCCTCCAATATCGATATAAAGATGAGTACGCCTTGCATTAAGTACATCACAGACGAGATGAATGAAAATTCGGTCTGCATGACAAGGCTTAAAAGTCTTATGTATGTAATTAATATAGCTGGATAGGCAAGTTTTTTAAAGTCGCCGCGAGCAAGTAAAGACACAGTTATCGCGTCAAAGCCGTAGCCTGTGAAGCCTTGAAGCGAAAAGCGCTCGTAATTTAAAAATAAATATAAAAATGATGCCACAGATGTAAGCGTAGCAAGGCAAAGGTCAATTGCTCTCTTTTCTTTATTTATATCAGTTCCAGTCGATACTAAGATGCTTGGCGCGTCCTTAATTATTTTTAATTTATTTATTAGAGAGAATTTTATTGCAAAAATTATAAAAATAACAAGAGCAGCTACAGCTATAAGCATGCCTAATCTTAGATTAAGAGCAAAGCTAAATTTTTTCGTAACAGCTGAAGAAATATTTTCATCCGAGAAAAATGTATAGACCAAATAATTTACAAGGCCTAAAATTAGATAGTTAAATATAAGTGATGAGATTATAAGTTTATTCGCATCGCCTCTTGAAACTTTTTTAGGCACTTGCCAAAGTAAAAATAAAATTAGTGGCAAAAAAATTATAGCTGCAAAAGCTTTTCCTAAATAAATCGCAGCTAGTGCTGATAAAAATACACCCATGTGAAAAATGCCTTCAAGCGAAAAGTTCATCTCGCCCATTGACAAGGAAAGGTTCATCGCAAGAGACAAAAGTCCGACTATAAGAAATTCTTTGATAAAACTTATTCTGTAAAAAGGCGAAGTGAATGGCTTTACAGCCGCTATAAATATTTCGCTTATTGATATATGAGAGACTATTGCCACCAAAAAAAGTGTTAGAAGCATCAAAAAAGGATATAGTAAAATGAAATATCTCTTAAATGATCTTGATTTCATCAACTATATCCTCCTTTAATTCTTCGTAATCGTCCGAGATGATGTAAATCTCTTTGCCCTCGTCTCGTCTCTTAATTATCGCCTCTTGAGCAAGGGCCTTCGCTTCGAAGTCCATGCCCTTTTTGTAATTATATAAAATGTATACGTCCTCATCACGCTCAAGCTCTCTAAAGAAGACAAGTTTTTGTAAATTGCCTCCAGAGAGAGTATTGGTGATGTCATTTGCCTTGAACTTTAATTTGTATTTTGCAATAAAATCCTCGGCTTTTTTTATATAATCAGTCTTAATATTTTTTAATATATCATATATAAAGATGTTCTTATATGCCGCTTCGTCCATAAGGAGCGCCATTCTAACATCCTTTGGAACGTAAGCAAATTGCTTGAATTTTTTAAGTACTTCGTTTATTTTAGCATCATCTTTTATATATATGCCAATAATTTTTTTGTTTGTATTATTTTCTAGAACCTCATTTTTTTGATCAAGTATATCTTTTTGCTTATCTAAGAAAATTTTTCTAGCATCAAAATTTTGAATAAAATCCTCATCATGCGAAACCATTAAAAAGCTCTTATTCGATGACTTGATGTAATCAATAAGTTTTTCAGTACTTATAGCATCAAGCGGTGCACTCACCTCATCAAGAAGTATCAGCTTTTTTTCGCTTAGGCTCATCGCAATTAGCTCAAGCGTTTGTTTTTCTATAGTCGTCATAAATTTTAATTTGCGCTCAAGACCATTTATATAAAATGGCGATGTCTTCACTAAATTTTTTACTTCTTTTTCCGCTAGGCCTATGGCGATGGCGATATTGTCATAGCCATTAAGTTCATCAAAAAGCATAAAACTTTGACTCACCACGAAAGCATCGTCAGAAATTATCTCGCCAGTGTAATTTTTTAAATCGCCATGAATGAGCTTTAGAAGAGTCGTTTTGCCTGCGCCGTTCTTACCCACAAGAAAGGCAAGTCTTTCATTAATCTCTAGGCTAAAATTATTAAAAATTTTATTTTCGCCATAAGCAAAGCTCAAATCTTTTATCTTAATCATTAAATTCGCTCCTGATAGTAATTTTATCAGCTTTTAACTCTTCAATAATCTCATTTATCTTGGCTCTATCTGCCTCGCTGACTGTGTTTTTATAAAAATCATTGTCAGCTATGCCGATGGCGTCATCTTTTATGCCTAAAAATTCTGTTGTGCCGAATATCTTTTCACCTGCTTTATACTTGTCAATCGCTCTTAATAATGATGTATCAACTCTTTTTAATATTGATGTCAAGATGTATTTTGCTTTTTCTTCGCCAAGTAAAGCTGCTTGATCTGAGTCAACGCCTATGACGTAGTGCTCTGTCTCAGCTGCCGAATCAATTATGCCAAGACCAGCTATGGATGCGGCATTGAAAATTACGTCAACATTTTTCTCCTTGTATAAGATATTAGCCAAATCTTTTGCCTTAATCGCATCAGTAAAATTACCAACGTAGCTTGTCAAGACTTTGATGTCTTTGTCAATGTATTTTGCTCCATCTTCAAAGCCAAGTAAAAAGTCCTTAACTATCTTATTATCCATGCCGCCAATTAGGCCGATATTTTTGCTTTTTTTAGCAAAGTCATATCCCTCGCCATTCTCTACAAGTCCTGCAAGTGCTCCAGCTAAGAAGCCGCCTTCATTTTGCTTATAAAGAATCGAGTAGATATTATCATACTTTTTCTCGCCGTCGTTGGCATTGTCGTCAAAAAGTATAAAATTTTGCTCTGGATATTTTTCAGAAATTTTTTGCACCTTATCCTTAAGCTGCCAAGTGCCCACTACAATGATGTCATAAGACTTTGAGCTGACATTTTCTTCGATTATCGCATTGTACTTTGTCTCGTCAACACCCATCTCTATAGTTTTAGTAGTAATTTCTGGATACTTTTCCTTGATTAAGTTCATGCCTGCCTCAGCGCTATCGAAAAAACTTTTATCGCCAAGTGTGCCATTGATAAGTAAAAGTATACTTAAATCTTTTTTATCATCTTTACTAGTTTTTTCATCTTTAGCGCATCCTGTTAAAGCTAGGCATAAAACCATAAGCATGGCCAATATTTTTTTATACATACTAATCTTTTTTGTAAAGCATATCCACGTGCTCTATATCATCTTCAAGATAAGGCTCGAATGTCTCTTTAAAACCTTTCTTCACATAATAATTTTTCATATATGTTTGCGCTTGTATCTTGATAGTATCCTCTTTCATGTCGTCTTTGATGAAATCAATCGCTCTTGTAAATAATTTGTCTCCATAGCCATCTTTTCTAAAGTCCTTCTTCACTAAGAAGCGGCCAATAGAAACTTCTGGATAGCGAGTACCCTTCTCAGTTATTCTTGCATAGCCAATAAGTTCGTCTCCCTCTATCATCATAAGATGAACTGAGACTGGATCGAACTCATCTATATCGTGATATGGGCAGTTTTGCTCAACTACAAAGACAGCTTGTCTTAGCTTAAGTATTTCATATAGCTCAGTTGTGTTTAGTTCGTCAAAATACTTAATTTTTATATTCATTATAAGTTCTCCTTTTTGATTTCTCCAGCTCTAAGTAGCGCCATCTTAGTTAATAGTGGTCCTACTAGTTCATAGATAACTGTAGCTGAAAGTATTATGTCTCTGATTACTGCTCCGTGTGGTGCTGGTATAATTCTTTTTGCTATAAGTGAAAGACCTATGGCAACACCGGCTTGTGGAACAAGACAAAAACCAAGGTTTTGTTGAACAGTACTTGGTAATTTGCCGATCTTCGCGCCAATTCCTGCGCCTAAGGCTTTACCTATAACTCTAGCCACAACATAGGCTCCTCCTAAAAGGCCTACCTTTGTTAAGCTTGCTAAATCAAGGTCTGCGCCTGATAGTACGAAGAAGCATAGGAAGATGGCTGGCGTGATAACTTCGATTGCATTAAATACTTTAACTTCTTCTCTTGATGTGTTACAGATTGTTGTACCAAAAGCCATCATAGTAAGAAGGCTTGATAGGTCAAAACGTAGTGATATAGCTGCAAGTAAGAATATAACGCCTATAAAAGCAACTTGTATTTGTCCTTGATTTTTCATGAATCTCATGGACTTAACCATGATGATGCCTGCTACAACACCAAGTGCAAGTGCTGCCAGTATTTGTATTATAGGTTTTCCAACCATGTTCATCATTGAAAAAGCTCCGCCTTGTATCATGTTTTGAGCAAGTGTTGAAGCAACACCGAATGCGATGATACAAACACCATCATCAAGTGCAACGACTGGTATAAGTGTTCTAACTAGTGGTCCTTCGGCCTTATATTGCTTGATAACCATAAGTGTTGCAGCTGGCGCTGTTGCGCATGCGATTGAGCCTATTGCAAGTGAGAATGGGAATGATTGTCCAAGTAAAAGCATAACTACTGTTACTATGAAAAATGCAACTAATGCTTCTAGCACTGTTATTACAAAGATTGCTGTACCCACTTTTTTCAAATCTTCAAATTTTAGCTCAGCGCCTATAGAAAAGGCAATGAAAGCTAAAGCAACTTCACTGATTATATCGAAGCTCTTAACTGCTTCTTCTGGTATTAGTCCCAAAACCGATGGGCCTATAAGTATACCTGCTATCAAATAGCCAGTAACTTCTGGAAATTTGAATAAGCCTAGTATTTTAGCTACTATAAAGCCTACTAGTAAAATTGTTCCAAGATGTAATAAAATTTCGAAATTCATACTATTTAGTCAATCCTTCCACGCTCTTTACATCAAGAGTAAACATAATTCCTGTGTTTTCGTTATTGATATTGCCCATAACGCTCTTAACAACTTCTTTGGCAACGACAAGTTTTTCATCGTCAAGCACCATAAGTAAAGTTTTGTTGAATGGTCTTTGACCGTTAAGTATTTGTCTAAGTCCTCCGAAGGCACCGATTTCTTTGTGCCAATCAGCTAGTGTTGAGGCCATACCTTGACTGTCAAGTATAGTTCCTCCTGTGATTGATTTTTTAGAAAGCTCAAGTAATAATTCATCAAGCTTATCCATTTCATTTAAAATAACAACTAATAAATTCATAATATCCCTCCAAATTTTAATTATATCACTAATATTCGTTTTATTCAAGTGTTTAAGTACTATTTATCAACATTTGATCCAGTAATCCAAAGCACAGAATGTTTTGGTCTTCCTAATTTTTCATAAGCTAATAAAGCTGATGCGCTTGATGCTTCGACAATTTTCTTGTCACTCTCTTCTATAGCTTTTTTTACTCTCAAAATGCTCTCATCATTAAAAGTGAAAAATCCATCTACAAGTGAGTTTAGCATAGGAAAAACAAGTTTTGATGGCACGCTACACGCAAGTCCATCTGCAACAGTTTTCCCTCCAAGACCAATATCATTGACGGATGCCGCCTCGCCAATTGTATAGCTATATAGCATACATGGATATTCAGTCGGCTCAATAAAATAAATGCGGACATTTTCTCTAAAAAAGCTTCTCAAGGCAAAAGCAATGCCGCCAGGCGCGCCTCCTACACCGCATGGCAAAAACACATGAAGGGGCTCGTCACTATTTATAATCATTCCACTCGCTTCTACCTCTTCAGTAGTTTCAAAAATTGATGCAGCGTATCCCAAAAAAAGCTTTTCACTCATCTCATCATCAACGAAATAGCTCATAGGATTTTTCTCTGCGCTAGCTCTACCCATCTTAACCGCGTAAGTATAATCATTGTCATACTCAATAACTTCAGCGCCCGCTTCTCTGAGTAATTTTTTCTTCCAATCTTTTGCATCGCGGCTCATGTGAACTTTGGCTTTAAATCCAAAAGCCTTAGCGCAAAGCCCTATGGATAAGCCTAAATTTCCAGTCGAGCTTACTTCAATTGTATACTCACTCATAATTTTTCTTATATCATCAAGGCTTAGCTCATTAAATTTATCTAGCATATTATTTTTCTTAAGAACGTCCTCTACCTTGCACATGACCTCATTGAAGCCGCCTCTTGCCTTGACGCTGTGAGCAACTTTTAGCTCTGAATCAAGTTTTAAATAAAGCTCATCACCAAGCTTTGATTTTAATAAATCACTTTTATAATAGCAAGGACCATCTATCTCGTCAAAAGCTTCCATAAAGAGAGGCGCAAAACGCTCGAATCTTTTTTTCGCAAGAAATGCATCATATAAATTAAAACGCAGATTTATATCTTTATTTCTTTTTATGGGGCAATATATTTCTTCTCTATTTTTAAGTTTATCAAGTATATCCACTTCTACCTCACTCCTTTTTTAGTCAAAAAAATAGACGACCTAAGCCGTCTATCTCTAGTTATTATCTACAACGTAATATTCTTTTGACCATTGTCTAACTGTTTTGTCTATGTCAATGGCATCATAATATCTGTCCTTACCCATGTATGAGCCGTCAGCATACTTCATACCCCAAGAGTTAGGATCGTTTACTATATAATAAAGTCTTCCGTCAACAACTTTATATCCGTTAACAACGATGAAGTGACCGCCGCCACCTGTATAATACTTGTTAAAATGTGAATTTGCATCTGGATTGTAACGAAGTGTTGATGAATCAATACAGATTATGCAAATTTTACCTTCTCTAAGTGGTTTTAATAAGCTGTCTGGATTTTTGTAAAATTTCATTCTATGCTTAACGCCTGAATCTTTTAAAAAGTCACTAACATCGTTAGTAAACCACCAACCACCATCGTTGACACGAGTGTTTCTAGCAGTTTCAGCTGTTACAGCTTTATCATATCCTTTTTGGAAATACAAACTCATTACAGCGCAGCTTGGGCCGCAGTTGTTATCAGCGTATTTACCAGTTTCTTTTTGGTCTATATACCAATCATAATCCTTTTGATTAAGAACTTCTAATTCATTATCGTCCTTTTCTGCAAAAACAAATTCGCCATTTTCTATCTTAAAGCTAAATGCCTCTGCTAATTTTTCTAGTGGATAAAGAACTGTATCATTAAGTTTTTTAGCTCCGCTTTCTAGATCGATAGTTTTGTCCTTATAATATATAGGAAATTTTACGTCTTCCATCTTATTATAAGTTTCGCTGTCAAGTCTAAATGCTTCTATAGGCTTTTCTGAGCTATATAACATACCATCGTCAAGGTAATAATATCCATCTTCTGACTTTTTTGGTGTAGGAATGCCGTCAACCATCTCATAAACATTGCCCACTCTATGTGTTGTTGGATTAAGTAATTCTAAAAATTGGTCGAAGATGACATATTCTTTGCCATCAATATCATAAGATGTTAATACACCGTTTGTTCCTGCTGTTGTGTAATGTTCTTTTATAGTAAATTTAGCAGCATCTTTTCCATTGCACGCAAATAAAAATAAGCTTGCTAGGATAAATAATGCTACAACGCTTAATATTTTCTTTTTCATAGTATCCTCCACTAGTTGATATCATATTTTTTAGCTTGCTCCGCAAGATTTTGAAAGAACTGGCTTCTTGGAGCCTCGCTTAAATTAATCTTAAGCCCTCTCTTTTTCATGGACTTAAGCTTATAAAGAAGAAGATTCTCGTCAACCATGAGCCTTTGAGCAAGCTCCATATAGCTCATTCCTTCTTCCATAGTGTCTAAAAGTTCTTCCTCATCAATAAGTAGATGCGCCGCGAAAGTATTGGCCTGGGCTTCGATGATGGAAGACTCTTGAGTTAATCCAAAATCCGCAAGCTCTGCCTCACTTGCGTATTCTTTATGATAAAGAAAGTGTCCTAGCTCATGAGCTAGCACTTCCCTAATCACAATCTCATCCGCATGAGTGTTATATATCACATAACTAACGCCATCCAAAATTCTAAACATGCCTAAGAAGGCCGCACCTATGTGTATAGGTATGACCACAACGCCAAGGTTTTCTAGTATTTCGTATGGATCGTTAGTCCCGTGTTCTTCAATTAAAGCGAGTGCATCATCTAAATATTTTTCACTCACTAATCTTGCTCTTTTTTATCTGTTCCTTGATATTTTGATTTATAATAAGCATCTGTGATGGCTTCAACTACAGCCTTTTTGTCTTCATCGCTAAGAGTGCCACCTGCAAATAGGCCCATCACACCATTAACAAGCATATCATAATTTCTATCTTCTACTGGAACTTTGTAGTCGTCATCATCAACTAATAAATATGATGCGTCCACTCTAAATAAGTTAGCCAATTGGTTATAAATATCTCTACTACGTGGTCTCATACCATCTACTTCGTATCTTGATATTGTCTTTAGTGATACGCCAAGTTTTTCAGCAAGGTCAGATTGTGTCATGCCTTCCATTGCTCTTAATCTTCTTAATTTTTTTGCAAAATTCATAAAATCACCTTTCCTATAATTTTATTTTGTCATTCAAGTACTTTTATTATATACTATGGACATATAAATGTCAAGACATTTTTATAAGTGCTTCCTTCGCAAGCGAATCAACCATCTCGTTGAATTTATCGCCTGTGTGGGCTTCAACCTTATGAAAATTTATAAAAATTTTTTCTTTTTTTTCATCAAAAAATTTTTTATATGCCTTTGTCTCGTCTTTATTAGTCTTCCAATAGCCCATCGCCCAGCTACGAATGCCTTCATAATCATAAAAAATATTTATCTCTTTATAATTATTTTCAATCGCATAATTGATAGCCATCATCGAAGCTTTTATCTCGCCAGCCACATTTCGAATCGCTAAATGTTCTTTATCGTCATAAGCCATTGATTCTTTGTGAATAATTTCTCCGTCCATTACAAAAACAGCTGCCGCAGAATATTTTTTTAAAATATTACTAAAACTTCCATCGACATAAGCGAGTAATTTGCCATCTAAGTCGTGATTTGCCTCAAAATCATCGCCCATCATGTAATTTTCTGCTTCTTCCATAGTTTTAAATGATTTATAAATTGCGTTCTTAAAGCCATGTACCTCTTCTTTTGCCTCATCCCATGTCTCGAAGATGCCTGTATTTCGGCCAGCTTTAACCGCATAATATTTCTTCGCCATTATAATCTTTCCGCCAAATATTTAGCAAAGTATGTTATGATTAAATTCGCTCCAGCTCTTTTGAATGAAAGCATTGTCTCCATAATGATATCTTCTTTGACAAGGCCGTTTTTAACAGCATCGTAGAGCATAGCGTACTCGCCACTAACTGAGTAAGCAACTATAGGTAAATTTGTTTCTTCACTAGCAAGTTTAATTATATCTCCATAAGCCATAGCTGGCTTAACTATAAGCATGTCAGCGCCTTCGTCTACATCTGAAAGTATTTCTCTAAGAGCTTCTTTTTTATTTCTATAATCCATTTGATATTGTTTTCTGTCACCAAAACTTGGTGCGCTGCCAGCCGCATCTCTAAATGGTCCGTAATAATTCGAAGCAAATTTTGATGCATAGCTCATTATTGATACATTTATATATCCCGCCTCATCAAGTGCTTCTCTGATTTTTGCAACGCGTCCATCCATCATATCAGATGGAGCGACTATGTCAACACCTGCTTCTGCCATGGATACGGCTATCTTTTGTAAATAGGAAACGGTTTCGTCGTTATCAACATAATCCCCGTGAAGTATGCCGCAGTGACCATGATCAGTGTATTCGCACATGCAAACATCGCCTATAACTAGGAAATCTTTATCTATCTCTTTAATTTTTCTAATCGCTCTTTGAACGACGCCGTCTTTTGCATAAGCGCCTGAACCGCATGCGTCCTTATGATCTGGCACGCCAAATAAAATTACAGAACGTATGCCCAAGTCCTTTAGCTCTTTGATGACTTCATCAAGCCTATCGACTGTGTATTGTTTTTGTCCTTTTAAACTTTTTATCTCTTCTACCTCATTTGCTCCATCTTTTACAAAAATCGGATATATTAAATCTTCTTTTCTTAATGCTGTTTCGGCGAAAACTTCTCTAATATTGCTATTTAATCTAAGTCTTCTCATTCTATTCTTCATAATTAATCTCCTCTTTCACTAAATCTATCATTCCTTCTGAGTCATGTACCTTTGCTTCCTTATATACTTTATATCCCAAGGCCTCTATACTTTTTGTTGTATATGGTCCTATTGAATATATCCTTGCCTTTGACATTAGCTCTGGATAAAATTTATTAAAGCTAATGACCTCTGATGACGAGAAGAAAAATATATCATATACCTTATCTTCTAAATACATCTTTTCATAAGCTTCATCGCTGTTTTTATATATTTCAAATGCATCCACATCATAATCACTAAGAGCAGCTCTGATATTGCCCTTTGCCTTATCTGAGTGAGGATAAAGTACTTGTGCGCCTTTTTCAAATTTTGATGTGATATTTTTAATCATTTCATCTGAAGTGTATTTTTCAGAAACGTAGTCCGCCTTAAAGCCATAAGTCTCAATGTCTTTCATAGTTTTTTGGCCAATAGAAACTATCCTAATATTATAAAATCTTCTAAAATCTATGCCAAGCTCAAGAGCTCTTTTGAAAAAGAATTCTACTGCGTTTCGGCTTGTTAATATCAAATATTTATAAGCTTCGATATTTTTTAGTGCCTTATCAAAATCATCATCATGTATTGGCGTGTACTTAATTGTCTCTAACTCTAAAAATTCTGCCTTATTATCTATAAGAAAATCTTTAAAATCTTGATTAAATTCTTTTTTTCTAAGTAAAATAAATGTTCTGTCCTTAAGTGGCCTACCTGCAAAAAAGTCTATATCATCAGCAAATTGGACAACGTCTCCAATAACAAAGACCGATGGATTTTTTATATCATTATTGCATTTGCATTCGTAAGCGTCCTTAAGTGTAGTAATAAAGCGCCTTTGATCTGATCTAGTCGCCTTATATATAAAGGCTGCCTTTGTATCTGGATCTTTGCCAGCCGCGATTAATTTATTTGCTATAGTCTCGATATTGCTCATAGCCATAAGAAAGATTAGTGTTCCTTCCATCTTAGCTAAGTTCTCCCAATCAAGCTCAGCTGGGCCATCCATAGTGTGACCGGTAAATACATGAAAGCTTCTTGAGACTTCTCTGTGAGTTGTTGGCACTCCCCCATAAATAAGTCCGCCGATTGACGAAGAGATACCAGGAACTATCTCTGAGTCTATTCCATGCTCTTTCAAGAAAAGTGCTTCTTCTGAGCCGCGTCCAAAAACAAGCGGATCGCCGCCTTTAAGTCTAAGAGTAATCTTTCCTTCTTCGCTAGCGCATTTAAGAAGCAAATTATTAATTTCTTCTTGCTTCCAAGAGGACTTCATCCCCTCTTTGCCCACATAAAATAATTTTGCGTCTGATTTTTTTTCATTAAGTAAATTATAATTGATGAGCCTGTCATAAATTATGTAGTCAGCCTTTTGTATAAGTCTCAGTCCCTTGACAGTAATTAGGCCCTCATCACCAGGGCCTGCTCCTACTAAGTATACCTTAGACATCTATATCACCTTTAATACTCTCTGTATATTTTTTTACATCTTTTAAATAATTTTCTTTATCCGTGTCAAAATTTATAAATCTATATCTTTTTAAATCATCCGACGCCATAAAAGCATTTACATGTGCCTTATTATCATCTGAAACTACATGTATGCCTAATGGTTTGTTGCACGAAGCACCAGATTCGCTTAAAAATGCTCTTTCAACGCCGACCTCAAAATCAGTTTTTTCATCTCTTATCGATTTAAGCATCTGTTTAAGCTCGTGGTTATTTTTATTTATTTCAAGAGCAATAACCCCTTGACAAGGCGATGGCAAAAACTCATCTTCCTCTAGGTCTATGATTCTTCCCTCAAGTCCACCGCTTAAATCAAGTCTATCAATAGCCGCTCTTGATAATATAATCGCGTCAAAGCCCTCTGTATCAAGCTTTGCTATCCTTGACTCGATATTGCCACGTATTTCGGCAATGCTAAACTTTTTTTCTTCCATAGCGAGTAAAAACTTCCTACGAAGCGAGCCAGTTGCGACTCTCATGCCATTTCTAAGCTCATTCTTGCCCTTATGCTTTTCATTTAGAACGATAATATCATTTCTTTTAGCTCTCTCTCCAAAATAAATTATTTCAAGACCTTCTTCAATCTCAGAAGTCATGTCCTTTAAGGAGTGAACGGCAATATCTATCCTTCCGTCTTTAAGAGCGTCCTCAATCGCTCTAACGAAGACACCTTTACCGCCCATCTGACTGATTGACGTCTTCTTGTCGATGTCGCCAAGCGTATTTATGCCCACTACTTCGTAATCAATATCATAAAATTCTTTAAGTTTATTAAAAACAAGTTCAACTTGCTTCAAAGCAAGCCTACTCGTTCTCGTTCCCACTCTTATTTTCAAAGTCTTCAAACTCCTTTATGTAAGATAAAATTTCTTCCTTAGTATAATTTTTTATCTTTTTTATCATATCTTGTTTTTGATAATGGATATAGTATGATCTAAGTTTAGACGCTAAATCTAAATATTCATCGTCATAAGAGTCATACTTTTTTAAATCATCCATGATAGTTTTGTTTAAATCAGGAAGCCTTCCACTAGTTGATATAGACACGTCTATCCCGCCAATCTTTTTCATGTTTATGGAGATAAAATCACTGCTAGAGCTTTTATCGCATCTATTATACAAAACTCCTAAAGCTTTTGCATCCATCTCAATCTGAGCATTGAGCTCTTCATCGTCACTTGCAATAAAAATTAAATAGGCTCCTTCTATGTATTCTTTTTTATAAATGTCCTTAATTAATTCAGCGCCTTGGTCCATAAAGCCGTCAATAAAGTCTTTAGCAACAACTTTCACTTTAGCGCCTTCACTTATAAGTGTTTTAAACTTTCTTAAAGCGACAGACCCGCCACCAATTATGGTAACAGGTCTATCCTTTATATTAAGAGCTATGCTTAGCATAAGCCTTTAACTCCTCTATCATTTGATCATTATTATCAAAGAAATCAACTCCCAATGCATTAGCCACTCTAACACATAGAGGAAGCTCTTGATTGGCGCGTTTAATGACATCTTCATCCTTGAAAATTTCATATTTGCTTCCTTCTTTGATAATCTTAGCATCCTTTACTACATAAATGTAATCTGCCATTTCATAGCAAAACTCCATATCGTGAGTAGATATTAAGAGTGAACTGTTTTTGGCAATAGAGCTGATAGTCTTTTTAAGTATACCGATAGAAACAGGGTCAAGACCAGCTGTTGGCTCATCCATAAGGATGTATTGAGCGCCCAAAGCAATCGCTGAAGCGATGGCAACCCTCTTTTTTTGTCCATAACTCAAAAAGTGAACAGGCATCTCCTTTAGTTCGTATGCATTGGCACTTCTTAAAGCATTGTCAACCCTTTCCTTGACAGTTTCTTCGTCATAGCCAAGATTTCTAAGCGTAAAAGCAGTGTCATCAAAAACATTCGAGTAAAAAATTTGATTATCCGGGTCTTGAAAGACCATAGTCACGTTTTTTCTGTAATTCAAAAGACTTTTTTTGTCATAGCGAAGTTCTTCGCCATCGACAATTATATCCCCTTTGTCTCTTTTTAATAGACCAAGGATGTTTTTGAATAAAGTAGTCTTTCCAGCGCCGTTCTCACCAATTACCATGGTGATGGCACCGTTTTTAGTCGAAAGACTTATCCCATCCAAAACTTTTTTTCCACTCTCATAAGTATATTCTAAATTTTTAACTTCTAACATATAATCACCTAACTGGGAATTCTCCATTGTAAAGCTTGATATTTAGTGCATTTATCATCTCTTCATTTCTCTTTAATATGCCTAAAATCATATTCTCAACAAAAATTTTGACTGACTTAAACGATGTCTTCGTATTGATAAAACCAAATTTTATCTCAAGACAGTTTATATTTGTCTGAGCTTCTTCTATAATTATAAAGATGAAGCGGTATATCAGCATAAACAGCTCAATAAACACATTTGGCAAGTGCAAGCTCTTAAAAACTCTGATAATATCGACCATAGGTGTCGTTACACTTAAGAAGATGACCGAAGAGGTCGCCGCAAGAGATCTAAAAAAAACATTTAGAAATAGCATCTCTTGCCCTTCAATCACACCAAAGTATACACCGAAAATATTTATTGAGTAAACAAAATGATTTTCCTTAGAAAAACCAATTATCAAGAACACTGTTCCTAAAAATATGAAAATTATAGGAATTTTGATAAATGATATGACGTTTCTCACTTTAAACTTTGCAAATGCGAGTTCCAGAATTATTATTAATATAAATATGGATAAATTTACGTAAATATTGTCAAGGCCAAGTGCTAAAACTAGCATAATTAATGTAAATAAAAATTTATATCCAGCTTTAACATGCCTTAAACCGTTCGTATATGCGAACTGATCAATGAGTAGCAATTTGTATTAGCTCCTTTATTTATCTTTTTCCTTCTTACTTGCAGCGCCCTTCCAGCTGCCAATGATGTAGCCAATAGCTCCAGCACCGATAGCTGCTTGAAGACCAAATAACAAGGATTCAACTTCGCCCGATGGTGGTTCCCAAAGGGATTCGAACCATGGTTCATAACCTGGCTTTAATGCTTCTATCTGTTCACTTGCAGCGTCATCAGAGCCGCCATATTCGCCTTGTACGAAAACTAGAGGTAAAACTACTAGTAAAATCGCAAGTATAATTAAGATTAAGTTGCTTTTCTTATAGTCTTTCATTATTAAGTACCCCCTCACCTTTGTATCTAAGCATAAGGTTAACTATAACTACAGTTAATAAACCTTCAACTATAGCTATAGGGATTTGAGTTACAGCAAAGATTGATAAGAACTTTCCTAAAGCAGCCGCAAAGCCTATGCCTTCATGGTAAACAACAGCAAGTTGAGTAGCTGTAACAACATAAGTGAATAAGTCACCGATAGTTGCTGCACAGAAAACTGCTAAACTTCTATTTTGTTTTTTCAATAAGTGATAGATGGCAAAAGCGACAAAAGGTCCAGCTATAGCCATAGAGAATGTATTAGCACCTAAAGTAGTTAAACCACCGTGAGCTAATAACAAAGCTTGGAAAATTAAAACAATTAAACCTAAAACAGATGTTTGAAGAGGTCCAAATAGTATAGCACCTAGACCAGTACCTGTTGGGTGTGAACAACTACCTACTACTGAAGGGATCTTCATAGCAGATAAAACGAAGATAAATCCACCTGCAAGTGCAAGTAAAACCTTCTTTTCGTTTGAATCAGAGTCTTTAGCAATTTTTCTAATACCAAGTATAATAAATGGTAGTGATATTAGTCCCCAGATTAAGCACCATTCTTTAGGAAGGTAACCTTCCATGATGTGCATTGCATAAGCGTCTGCGGACAATAAAATTAGTGAAAGACCCATGAGAATGAAATTTTTCTTTCTCATAAATTATTCCTCCTTTTATTTTCCTACGCAAAGACTCCTTTTAAAAATCAGATTGATTTAGAAAAGAACCTCTCTTTGCCGAAGGTATTTCTTGATAAAGTAAGGTTTTCCGGCTAGCGTTTTAAGCCCTTGTAAACGCCTTCCCATTATTAAACGAATAACAGTGACATAAGTGTTTACTTAGTGTGCGCCAACGGCAGCGGCGACTGCGTCTTTTAAACTTCCCTTAAACAGTATCAATATAATTATATCACTATGAATGGCAAAATGCAAGGCAATAAGCACATATAAATAATATAGTTAAGTGTAATTTTATAAATGATAAGAGTGTTCGAGGTATAAAAAAGGAGAGACTTATACACTCTCCCCCATAATAATACAAGTCTTTTGTGCTTTTTCATTATTTAGATAAATTATTAGTTTCATTATCTCATTATTGGTAAAAGCATAAACAAATACACAAAAAAATCTGCCACCTAAGTGACAGATAATATATACTTTATTGAACTTTTTCTTTTGCGTGCTCCAAGCCTTGTTTATACAGCATCAAAACGTGCTCGTCATCAAGTGAGTATATCAGCGCCTTGCCGTCTCTTTCGTATTTAACTAGGCCAAGGTTTCTTAATATTCTTAGGTGGTGACTAACAAGTGGCTGTGTCATGTTTAGCGCGTATGAAAGGTCTGTAACACACATCTCACTTAGGCTTAGCGCATGTATGATTTGTATTCTTGAAGGCTCGCTAAGCGCTTTCATGATATCTGCAAGTCTTTCAACTATCTTATAATCGATGGTATCATTTTTAATCGCGTCTAATTCTTCTTGAGTTAATTCTTTATTTTCCATATATTCCCTCCAAGTCTTTCGTTATATTTACAAAGTCATCGAAGCTTAGCTCCTCCGCCCTTGCATTTTCACCTTTACCAATGGCCTTAAGTGCATCCACTGTATCTTTTTTATCTATACCCACTTCGCTATTAAATAAAGCATTCGCAAGTGTTTTCCTTCTCTTCATAAAAGAAGCTCTAATTATTTTTAAGAATAGCTCTTCATTTGCTAAATCTTTTTTCTTCTTTTTTATATATAATACTGCTGAATCAACTTTTGGCTTTGGATAAAAACAGTCCTTTGACACATTAAACGCAATGCGCGCATCTCCATAAGCCCTTGTAAAGACTGATATGCTGCCGTAGTCTTTTGATTTTTCATCGGCGACTATCCTTTGAGCAACTTCTTTTTGCACCATAACTGTGATTGAATCTATCTCAAGTTTTGATTCAAGCAAAAATGTTAGTATGGGTGTCGTAACATAATACGGAAGATTTGCGCACACTTTGAACGCTCCGCCTGTCAAGGATTTTATCTCGTCCTCACTCGCGTCCATAAAATCTTTATAAATTACATGGGCATTGTCATACGGGCCGAGTGTCTCCTTGTGAATTTCTCTAAGTGATTCATCAAGTTCAAAGGCAATGACTTTTTTCGCGTGCTTCGCTAGCTCTTCGGTCAAAGTGCCTATGCCAGGGCCTATCTCCATCACAGTAGTATCCTTTGTAATTCCGCTCTCTTCAGCAATCTTTCTTATTATATTGCCATCGATCAAAAAGTTTTGTCCAAGCGCTTTTTTAAATTCAAAACCGAAGCTCTCTTGCAGCTCTTTGAGTCTTGCTATGCTATATAAACCTTTTTCAGTCAATTTTTTTCATAGCCTCCTCGAAATCTTCTCTCGAAATTTGATAATAGTTTAGTGCGTCGAGCATTTTTTTTGCGTTTGAATTAGAAATTTTTAGTAGGCTCGCAAGTTTTTCGCGTCTCTCGCTTGAACCGTCTGCTCCTATAAGACCTGTCTCATACAAATCTTTCGTTGTGTATAAAACTTTTCTCTCCTCTGTTGAGGCTCTTGCATTCATCAAGGCATCGATAATTGCTTCCTTTGAAGCATTTTCAACACCTATATCATCTTTCTTAATCGCATCTGACTGCTTTAGATAAGCATTTTTGCAGCCCTTAACATTTTCATTTATAGTGCGTCTAATCATCTTGCCGGCGTAATCAGGGTCAGTAAATACAATTACTCCCCTCGTTTTAACGGCCTTTCTCAGCTCATCAAAGAGTGTTTTTTTAATTTTATATCCATGTGTCGCGACTATGTCGGCATCTATAGCATTTTTTATCTGGGCAATGTCGTCCATGCCCTCGACAACTATGAGTTCTTTAATCATTTTCTACTCCAAAAAATTCAAATGCGTTCTTCTTTGTCGCTTCTAATACTTCTTCTGTGCTGATGCCTTTGATCTCGGCAAGTTTTTCTGCGACCAAGACTACTTTTCTCGGGTCATTTCTCTTGCCCCTAAAAGGTACTGGCGTCATATATGGTGAGTCTGTCTCTATAAGGAGGTCTTTCAAATCAACTTCCCTTGCGACGTCCACTGTGTTTTTTGCATTTTTAAAAGTTAGCGCTCCACCTAAAGCTAGTTTGTAGCCTAATTTTAAAAATTTTCTCGCCATCTCTATGGATCCTGTATAGCAGTGAATAAGAACTTTCATATCTTGAGCGTATTTTTCAAGTATTTCATAAGTTTCTTCCATCGCTTCACGCGTGTGAATAACGATAGGAACATCCATCTCTCTAGCCAAATCTATCTGGTCAATAAAAACTTTTCTTTGTACATCTCTTGGCGAAAAATCATAGTGATAGTCAAGACCAATCTCGCCTATCGCCATAACCTTATCTTTTTTCAATAGCTCTTTAAGTGCCTCACGTGTCTCTGCTGTGTAATCCTTTGCCTCATGCGGATGCACTCCTACAACTGCGTAGACGTGATCGTATTTTTTGGCAAGTTCATAGCTCGAGTAGCTTGTTTTAAGGTCAGATGCTATATTGAAAAAATAGTTTCCGCCCGATAAAATATCGGCTATGACCTGGTCTCTGTCCTCATCAAAGGCCTCATCATCAAGATGAGCGTGTGAATCAACGAATATCATTACGCAATCACTGAGCCACTTGGCATATCTTCAAGCGATGTAACTAATGATAAGTCATCGCCGTTTTCGCAAGCAAGTATCATGCCTTGAGATTCAACGCCTCTAAGCTTTCTAGGCTTTAAATTACATACAACGACAACCTTCTTGCCGATGATGTCCTCAGGCTTATACCACTTTTTGATGCCACTAACAATAGTTCTTGTCTCATCACCAATTTTTACAGTATTGATCAAAAGCTTGTCAGCTTCAGGATGTTCCTTTGAATCAATTACTTCACCTAGTCTTAGATCAAGCTTTGCAAAGTCATCAAACTCTATAGCTGGCTTAGCGTCTTGTTCTTCTGCCTTTGCCTTGCCATCTTTTTCTTCTCTTGACTTAATTAAATTTTCGTTTTCTGCAAGTAGTCTCTCTACTTCTTTATCAACGTCAAGTCTTGGGAATAGTGTATCTATCTTCTTTACAGTATATTTATCAACTAAACCAAATTCGTCGCATTCTTCATATTTCATTTCTTCACTTAAACCAAGTGCTTCCCTGATCTTCTTAGCAGTATCAGGGATGAATGGGCTAAGTAATACAGATGATATTCTTAATGCTTCAAGTAAATTATATATGATAGTTTCAAGTCTTTCCTTGTGTTCGTTATCGTTTAAAGTCCATGGGCATGTTTCATCGATGTACTTATTGGACCTTCTAATTAGCTTAAATACTTCGTCAATTGCTACCGATAGGTTAAGATGTTCCATCTTTTCATCAAGAACAGCTTTTCTTGTTAGAGCCACGTCTATTAAATCCTTATCGATTGCATCATCAGAATTCTTTTTATTAACAGTTCCGCCAAAGTACTTTTCCGCCATGGCAATAGTTCTTGAAACCAAGTTGCCAAGATCATTTGCAAGGTCAGAGTTAACTCTTTCCATAAACTTTTTGCTTTGGAAATTACCATCGCTACCAAAGTTAAACTCTCTCATAACGTAGTACTTAAGCGCATCTCTGCCATATAGCTTAACTATTGGCTCAGGATAAATGACATTGCCTTTACTCTTACTCATCTTGTCACTTTCAAAAAGTATCCAGCCATGAGCAAAGACTTTCTTAGGTAGTGGAAGGTCTAGAGCCATAAGTAGTGCTGGCCATATAATTACGTGGAAACGTAAAATATCCTTACCAACCAAGTGAATATCAGCTGGCCAAAGTTTTTTGAACTTTTCATCGTCTTGTAAATATCCTGCTGCGTCAATGTATGATGACAAAGCGTCTATCCATACGTAAACAACATGCTTTGGATCGAACGGCACTTGAACGCCCCAATCAAATGAAGTTCTTGAAACGCACAAATCTTGAAGGCCTTCTTTAAAGAAGTTATTGATCATCTCAGTCTTTTTAGACTCTGGTTCAATAAATTCTGGGTGCTCTTCATAATATTTTAATAGTCTGTCCTTGTAATTACTTAGTCTGAAGAAATACGCTTCTTCATGAGCTGGATGCACTTCTCTACCGCAGTCAGGGCACTTGCCATCAACAAGTTGAGACTCAGTCCAGAACGACTCACATGGAGTGCAGTAAAGACCTTCATACTCGCCCTTGTAGATGTCGCCTTGCTCGTAAAGCCTTGTAAATATCTTCTTAACCATCTCATCATGAGATTTATCTGAAGTTCTGATATACTTATCATATCTAATGTCAAGTAAATCCCATAGCTTATATATTTCTTTATTAATATTAGTAACAAATTCTAGTGGAGTAACGCCAGCCTTTTCAGCGTTCTTTTGAATCTTTTCGCCGTGTTCGTCGGAGCCTGTAACAAAATATACATCCATGCCTTGAAGTTCTTTATACCTCTTAAGCATGTCCGCAACTATAGTCGTATACGTATTTCCTATGTGTAAGTAACCACTTGGATAATAAATTGGTGTACTCAAATAATATTTTTCCATTCTTTCAACTCCTTTTCCCTTAATTATAGCATAAAGAGACAAAAAAATCAAAGACCATTTATATATAATCTTTGATTAATTTAATTTATTATTTATAAAATTTTGCTTGTGCTTCATACATCTCTCTATAATATGGCGAATTTTTTAATAGCTCATCATTTGTGCCAACGCTATCCACTATACCATCTTTAAAAACTACTATCTTATCAACGCTTTTGCAAATTCCAAGTCTATGCGTAACGATGATGGATGTCCTTCCCTTTGATATGTCTAAAAACTTCTTTAAGATTTCGCTCTCTTGCATCGGGTCAAGAGCCGATGTTGCTTCATCAAGTATAATTAGTTTAGCATCCTTATACATGGATCTCGCTATATCAAGCCTTTGCCTTTCGCCGCCAGATAGCTCTACTCCGTCAAAGTCTTTGCCAAGCCTTGTATCAAGTGAATGCTCTTTATATAATTTGTCTAATCCTACATAATCAAGTAGCGACTTCACTTTTGCTTCGTCATAAGTTTCTTGCGATGCGATATGCTCAGCTATACTTAAATTAGTCTCTGTCCTTTCTTGAGGAACTATTGTGTAACCATCAAAACTTAATCCTCTTCCCTTTATATTTACTCCGCCAAAAGATATTTCGCCCACGGCATCATAGACTCCTGTCAAAGCCTTTGTAAATGTAGTCTTGCCCGAGCCATTGTAGCCAACTATTGCCACGCTCTCGCCCTCATCTATACTTAGGCTTATATCGTGAAGACCATTGTCAGTTTTTGGATAAGTAAATGTAAGTTCATTGACATCGATTTTGCCAAAATTTACATCATAAGCTTTTTTCTCTTCACTGCTGCCCATAAAAGTAAAGTAATCGCTTGCGAAGGAAATGTTTCTCGGTAAATTGCCGACAGTGACTATCATCTCTTTACTTGAGTTTTGCATATTTTGATAAGCCATGAGAGCCGCACCCATCATGCCGATGAGTATCTTGCCATCAAAGGCAAGCTTTATCGTTATAATTATGGCGATAGAGAAAGCTATGACGCTTAGTATGTCGCAGAAAAGTAGTGACTTAGCATCTTTTAGTCTCTCATCAAAATATTTTTTACTTGTATCTTTAAATACGTTTGTATATTTACTTAAGAAAAAATTTGAGCTGTTATATGATTTTATTTCTCTATTAGTCTTAGTATCTGTAAATATGCTATAGAAATAATTTAGTTTTCTCTCGTCAAAGGTTTCTATGCTCTTTAAATCATAAAAGGCTTTGCCACGTATAAGCCTTGTTATTAGGTACGGCACTACTGTTAATGCTGCTAGTGCAACTAAGTACGAGCTATAAGTCCAAAGCGTTGCTAGTATAAAGATAACTTCAAGTCCTTGACCTAGCGCCATAGCAAGTAACCTAACTGAATTACTTAGCCTTTCGTCATCAACTGCTGCCCCCGCTCTTTCTTCTATAGTTAAAAAATCTCTATCCTCAAAATTAATTAAGTCTACCCTTGATAATTTTGCCGCCATCTCTCTATTTAAGTAGCTGCCAGTTTTTTCAAACAAATATCCATTCATTGCTATCGCATATAAGTACTCAAGAAGTCTTTCAAGTGCTATGATGATTAAAAGTATAAGGCCATATTTTATAAAAGCATCTATATCATTAACATTTTTAATGTATTCATAGCCGCTTTGTATGATATGCATCGAGGCATATAACTTTGCTGCGACAAAGAAGCCTGAAATTATATGATAGATGAAGACATATATGGTCGCGATTGGTGTTACGCTAAAAACTTTTTTAATTACCTTAGTCATTTTTTGCCTCCTTATACCAAGCCGCTTGTTCAGTGAACATCTTTGCATATTTACCGCCCTTTTCCATAAGCGTTTCATGCGTGCCTCGTTCAATAAGCCTTCCCTTATCAATTACTAAAACCTCATCTGCAAGCTTTGATAAAACAAGTCTGTGAGTGATAATTATAGCACCGCGCATCTTAAGCACTTTGATTATGCCCTCATACATTTTAGCTTCCATCATCGGATCCATGGATGCAGTTGGCTCATCAAAGATTAGAAAATCAGAAGACTTTGAGATGGCTCTAGCTATTGCAAGCCTTTGGCTTTCGCCGCCAGATAGGTATACGCCGTCGTCTTCAAGTTTACCTAAATTAGTATTTGCATCGTATTTATCAAGCTCCATTAAATCTAAATCGCCTGAAATATCCTTATCATCGCCAAGTAAAATGTTATCCTTTATACTAAGTTCATAGTTTTGAAAGTCTTGATAAACTATTGCTAAGCTATCTGCCAATTCTTTTTTCGATAAATAGTATGGCTCAGTACCGTTGATCTTGACAGTCCCGCTACTTGGCTTGTAAAGTCCAGCTATCAGCTTGATTATAGTTGACTTACCAGCTCCGTTTTCACCAACTATGGCAGTAACTTTATTCTTGTCAATAGCTAAAGATAAATCATCTAAAACGATATTTTCGCTTTGTGGATATTTAAAGCTTAATTTATCAAAAACGATTTTCTCATCACTCTTGTTTTGTACTATAATTTCTTTTTCGTCATAATCAAGAATATATAAAAGAGTTTCTGCGATGTAGCCAGAATTAGCTACGCTAGAGGCTTCATAAACAAAGTCCTCCGCCATATCTAAGGTAGTCGACGCAGATGTGATAACAGCTGTAAGTGAACCGACAGTAATTGCTCTTTGAATTAGTTTTAATATTACAAAAAGTATTGCAAGGCCCATCCAAATTATGTTTATAAAAGAGCTAAGCAAAAGATATTTTTGACTTGCAATAGTCGTTTTAAGTCTCTCATCAAAAACAGCCTCGGAATATTTTTTAAACTTCTTAAGAAATAAAGATTTCATTTGAAAAACTTTTATCTCATAGATGGCGTTCTTGTCCTTAAGTATCCTTAAAATATTTTCCATCTCACGCTCATTATGTGAGGTGTACTCAAACATCTGATTCATATTATTAACTGCTTTAAAACTGAAGAATACATCAAGCGCAGCACTTATCATATAAGCAAGGCCAAGATAAATAGAGATTGTAAAGAACACAAAGGCAATACCCACTACCTTCACCACAATAGCTGCTATGGCAATGGATGAGTTAAAAAGTTCAATCACTGCCATGTGAGGACTGTCCTTCACCTTGTTTAGCTTATCTTGAAAACCAGACTTTTCAATCTCTTCCAAAGATATTTTATCTAGTTTATTCATGATTGTCGTGTTTAAATTGAGTTCAAGCTTTTGCTCAAGCTTTATGTCTAAAATATTTCTAATGAACTTAGATACTTCTCCCCAAGCAAATAAAAGTATCAAAAGAATGACTGGAAATAAATTACGTTCTCCATGTACATAATTAAGAATCGAGTCGACAGCCATAGCTGTAGCGTAAATTATCGCTGGACTAACAAGCGCTGTGATTAAAGATTCAATTAGAATAAATATGTATGTGGAGCCTGTGTGCTTACGTACAAGTTTGTATGTGTTAAAAATTGCTCTCATATTAACACCTCCTAAATAAAATTTATAAAATAATTAAAATACCCCCCCTCAAACGAAGGAGAAAAAGGTTGAGGGAGGGTTAATATAATAAACTATTCACTACATTAATCTTATCACTTTATAATCTAATTGTCAAGTCACTTTGCTAAAGAGATAAATATTATGCGAAAAAATGGATGTCATTAATAAAAGACATCCAAGAGCATGATTATTAAATTAATTAAATGGTTTTATCGCAAGTATTTTGCCACGCTTGATAAATTCATCAAGGCCTTCGTGTCCCCACTTGTTTAAGTACTCCTCTGTCAAGTCCTCTTCTACTATGGTAAATGGCATGAAGCCAACCTTTTCTAAAATTTTCTTCAGAGCCTCTGAAGTGATGGATCCACCTACTCATGTCGCGTGAAAGATGGGATCGGCTATGATATCGTCAGGAAGCTTTTTTATCTGAATGATATCACTTATTGATACACGTCCGCCTGGTTTAAGCACGCGGAATATCTCTTTATAGACCTTTTCCTTGTCTTCAAGTAGATTAATAACGCAGTTTGATATAACGACGTCGAATGTATTGTCAGGCAAATTAATATCGTCAATGTCTGAGACTAAAAAGTCGGCATTGTCAAAGCCTCTCTTGTCACGAATGAAATTTGCACGCTCAATCATCTCTGGAAGCCTGTCAATACCCACAGCCTTGCCAGTTCCGTGCATCTCACGAGCCGCCTTGAATACATCGACCCCTTTGCCGCAGCCAAGGTCAAGTAGCCACTCGCCATCCTTTAGTTTAGCATTTTGTATGGGATTGCCACAACCAAGCCCTAAATCACCACCAAGCTCAATGTCCTCATCAGTGTAGCCGAGTGAATAGGCGACCGCCCTTTGCCTTTCCTCGTCCGAAACCTGATTGTCCTCGGCTATCTTTTTATAAAATTCATCAACATATTGTTTTGTATCTATTTTTTTCATATCATCACCATAGTATATATACCCAGAACATATTTAAAATATTCTATATGTTATATTAATACTTATAAATTATTTTTATGCAGCCTTATATCTTCTTACCTGCTCAAGCCTTCTTTCTTGTCTTCATAATTTTTTTCAAAATTAATCAATGTTAGCATAATAGTTCCTATGAATAAAAACGCTGCAAAGACTGCATATACTAGCATTGCACTTAAAACTCCTAAATGTGCAAGTCCTGCGATGCAGTAAGTGTAGATAGCAAGCCAAAATATTGTCAGTGCTGGGTCAAAAAATTTTATCTTTATATCTTTTCTTTTCAAAAATATTTCTCTAATCAGCCTTATAAATATATATATCCACAAAATTAAAAATGCGATGAATGAAAACCATTCGTCTGTTATATCGTTTAGCTTAAGTGAAATAAAGCTTAAAACGCCAACTGTTGCGACTGACATAAGGCCTATGATTATGGCGGCAATTATATTTTTGATTATGGATTTTTCATTGCGGTGCCAATACGCTTCTGAATAATAAATTATCGATGGCGTTTCGAAGATATATCCTAAGAAATTTACCCAGATGACTGACATGAAGGTATGGTGATTTACTGATAAATTTATCTCTCTTCCTTCCCAAACCCAAAATCCGCCTGAAAGCCTTATGGCTGCTACATCTAGTAGGAGGTCCATCGATACGACGAAAAAGCCTGACAGAAGCGCTGTCATTATTGGGCTGAGTTTAAATTTCTTGGCAAGTTTATAGGCACAGACGGCTACTGCACCCCACATAAGTCCGCCAAAGAATGGGAATTGATATGGCTCTACGCCTATCATTATGTAATAAAGGTTTGAGTAGTGATAAATTTCTGTTAGGCGCACCGCAAGTAGCTCAAGCGAAAATCCCGCTATTGCCGCAGATATAAACATGTATAGCTCGTTCCAATTTTTCTTCTTGATAACGTCAAATAAAAATATTGCGACGATTATGTAACAAATTATTTCAAATGCGTTGATCCAGTTCATAATTAACTCCTTTTTATTTTATAATTATATTATAGCATAAATCAAAAAATAAAATGGGGAGCATTTGCACAAATTTTTAATGCATTTGCTCCCCAATGATGTCTATAAATTGTTCTTATGCAATCTCATGTGCTCTTCACTGCTCAAAAAGTCATTGTGACCTTGCTTGTCTTCATTCAAAAAGTGTTTGTGCTCGTGCTCATGTGTCAAGACATGTGTATGCGTATAACCATCATGTGTGTGAGTGATAGTATGTGTGTGCAAGTGCGTATGCTTAATTAAGCAAGTGTCAATAACTACAAAAACTGTTCCCACTATCATCAAGATAAGTCCAACAAAATATGAAGCACTTAAAGCTTCACCATTGACCAGAAAACACAAAAACGTTCCAATAAATGGGGCGATTGCGTAATAAGCACTGGTCTTTGCTGCGCCTAAATCTCTTTGACTGCGCACGTACAAAAATATGCTTAGTCCATAAGCCACATAGCCAAGCAAAAGTGCATAAATAGTGTAGCGGATCTCAGGAAATTTCTCTCCTAAGATTATAGATATAATTAAGGAAGCAATTCCTGAACAAAGTCCTTTTATGGTCACGATTTGATAAGAGGATTTGTTTGAAATTTTTCTAGTGCAGTTATTTTCAAGACCCCAAGACATAGTTGCTAGTATTACAAAAAGCGATCCATATGAAAATCTAAAAGATTCTTGACCCTCAAATGAAAGTATAATGCTTGAAAGCGTGATAAATACTATGGCAATCCATAAATTTTTCGACACATCTTCTTTAAAAATCACTAGAGCGATGATGCTTGTTGCAACTATCTCGAAGTTTCCTAAAAGTGATGCGTTTGCTGATGAACCTATTGATATACCTATCATTAAAAATATGGGCGCAATTACATCTAAGACCACCATAAGTATAGTGTATGTCAAATCATTTTTTGTCAGCCTCATGTCCTTATCCTCGTTTTTGTATTTAAATAAATACATGATACCAACGCCAATGCCCGCTCCAAGATAAAGGAAGGCCGCCATGAATGTCGGCGAGATGTTTTTTAATAAAACTTTTGAAAATGGTGTATTAAGTGCATAAAAGACGGCTGCTAATATCGCGCAAATTATTGCAGTGATTTTATTATTTTTATTCATCTAAATCTACTCCTATGTTTTTTATACTTATATTATAGCACAAATTTGCAAATAAAAATGGGGAGCATTTGCATCAAATTTTTAATGCATTTGCTCCCCATAAATTTTTTTATTTTGTTTTATTTATTAAAATAGTTTATTTACTCCGAACTAATTTTGTCCTTCAATTATCACTGTTCACATTTGCCAAACAAATTTCGCAGATCAAGGAAGAACCCGACCCATTTGCAAAGCTTCGCTTTGAATGGGTGCCCCAGAACCTTGGTGCTTCGCACTTGCGATGGATAAGACGAAGTGGACTGACGAAGCAAGCGATCTATAAAATAATCTAATACCCCGAGTTAATTTCGTAGAGCAAGCGAGATGATTGGGCGACGTGGACTGACGAAGCAAGCGGAGCGTATTAGTCATACTCGAGCATTGCCGAACAAGCGAATGAGCGTAAGGGCGCATTTTAACGCAAAATTTTATTCGTCTTCCTTGTCGCCTTTTTCTTGGATCAATTCCCTCGCTGCAATTCCCGGTTTAGTCAATTGGAATGGGTTGAAGATTTCATCTATTTCTTTTTGATCAAGTATATTGTCTCTTAGTATGATTGAAGTAACTGATTCACCTGTCTTAAGTGCTTCCTTAGCGATGGCTGCTGATTTTTTGTAGCCGATGTGTGGTACAAGTGCTGTTACCATGCCTACTGAGTTGTCAAGTAGCGCCTTGCATCTGTCCTTGTCAGCAACGATGCCTTCAACGCAGTTTACTCTAAGTGTTTCGCAAGCGTTTCCAAGTGTTTCGATTGATTCGAAAAGCTTGTAGAACATAACTGGTTCGAATGCGTTTAGCTCAAGTTGGCCTGCTTCAGCTGCCATAGTGATGCACATGTCATTACCGATGATTGAGAAAGCAACTTGACTAGCCACTTCTGGAATAACTGGGTTAACCTTTCCTGGCATGATGGATGAGCCGTTTTGTCTAGCCGGTAAAATTATTTCGCCAAAACCAGTTCTTGGTCCTGAGCTCATAAGTCTTAGGTCGTTACTCATCTTTGACAATGTTATTGCGCAAGTCTTGATTGTTGCTGATAGGAAAGCCACTCCGTCAAGATTTTGTGTGCCGTCTATCATGTCATCTGCTTGTTTAAGTGAAAGTCCTGTCACTCTCGCAAGTGTTTCTGTAATATTTACATAATAGTTAACATCAACGTTTATGCCTGTGCCGATGGCTGTTGATCCCATGTTTATAACTTTTAGAACGTCTCTTGCCTTTTTAATTCTTCTAACGTCACGGCGAAGAGCGCTTTGATATGCGTGAAATTCTTGACCAAGTCTGATAGGTACTGCATCTTGTAACTGTGTTCTACCCATCTTAATAACGTCGTCAAACTCAATTGATTTCTTTTCAAGAGCATTAATTAAGTCCATTAATTGGTCTATAGTCTTGTTAACAAGCTTAACAGCAGCTATCTTACCAGCTGTTGGATAAACGTCGTTAGTTGATTGGCACATGTTAACGTCATCATTTGGATGAACGTGGTCATATGTACCTAGGTCTCCGCCCATAAGCTCATTAGCAAGGTTAGCGATAACTTCGTTAGCGTTCATGTTGGCTGTAGTTCCAGCTCCGCCTTGAATTGCATCGCAAATGAATTGGTCGTGATATTTTCCTTCGATAACCATATCACAAGCCTTGGCAATGGCTTCTTCTTTTTCTTTTGACATAAGGCGTGATTGTTGGTTAGTGATTGCGCAAGCCTTTTTAATTTCAGCAAGAGCAACAATCATCTCTGGATGAATGTGTCTGCCAGTTATATGAAAGTTTTCTTTACCTCTTAGACTTTGAACGCCATAATAAGCGTCTACTGGTACTTCCTTCTCACCAATAGAGTCTGCTTCTATTCTTTTTTTGATTTCTTCCATGACTTACCTCCCGAATTTTAATTACATCATCATTTTAACACATAATCGAAAAGCTTGCAAGCGCTTAAGTCTGGGATTATAGACTAAATTTTTTAATCCGTTAAAGTATTTGCAAGCTAAGTGAAAATATAATTCATTGTGACTTGAATCACAGTCTTTAATTTGATAAATATGAAAGAAATATTTTTATCTCTTCAAAAATATTTTATAAATTTTTTTGCTAATGGTCTTGCCACGCTAATAGTTTTGCCACGATAATAGTTTTGCTCACTTAATCGCCTAACATATGATAAGTAAATTCACTTCTTCAAGGGCTCGTCAGACGTTTAGCAATTTTACTTCAGCAAACGTATAGCATAAAACAAAAAACCTCTTTACTTAAAGCAAAGAGGTTTGTGATTTTTTATTCTTATTTATTTGCCCAAAGCAAAATTTATTCGTCGCAAAGATTTTGATACAACCCAATATACTCCTCCGCTGTCTTTTTCCAGTCATTATCAACTCTCATCGCGTTTTTCAAAATCCTATTAAACTCATCTTCATCTTGATAATATAATTTCAAGGCTCTATTCAGTGCCTCATACATTTCATTTTGGTCGATATTTTCAAAAGCAAAGCCATTGGCATGGTCTTTATCATCGTTATACGCAATGACGGTGTCTTTGAGTCCGCCAACTTTTCTAACTAAAGGAAGTGATCCATATCGCATGGCAATCATTTGTGCTGATCCGCAAGGCTCAAGCTCTGACGGCATCAAGAGTATGTCCGATGCTGCGTATAATCTTCTCGCTTCGTTCTCATTATAATAAATTCTTGCCGCCATCTTGTCTGGATACTTTTCTTCAAGCTCTCTAAATTTTTCTTCGTAGCTCTTAAATCCAGTTCCCATGATGATGAAATTACAATCAAGCTTCATCATCTCTTCAATCGCACCAATTACAAGCTTAATTCCTTTTGAACGCTTCATACGGCTGATCATAATAACTAGAGGCTTGTCTCCATCTTTTTTAAGTCCATAATAGTTTTGAACTTCTTCCTTATTATATCTTTTTAATTTAAAAGCATTTACATCGTAATTTTTAAATAAGGCTTCATCTGTCATCGGATTATATTTTTCGTTGTCTATACCATTGACAATGCCATGAAATTTATAGCTATACTCCTTAAAAACTTCTTCAAGTCCCTCTCCGAAATGTGGATCCATTAGCTCGTCTCTAAAAGACTTACTTATGGTAGTAACTATATCGGATGAGACGATGCCTGCCTTAAGCATATTGATTGAGTCGATGAACTCATAATTTTGATCCTTTAGTACTTCAAGGTCTGTATCGACTATGCCAGCTATGATATTTTGATTGAAAACTCCCTGATATTTTAGATTATGAACTGTGAAAACTGTTCTAATCCCTTTGTAATAGCTGTCGCTTTTCTTGTACTGCTTTAAGAGTATTGGCACAAGCCCTGTATGCCAGTCGTTCGCGTGAATTATGTCTGGCTTAATGCTATAGGTCTTGATAAATTCCAAAACTGCCTTTGTAAAGAAGATGTAGCGCTTGGCGTCGTCAAATTCGCCATATATCCTGTCTCTTTCAAAATAATCTTCGTTGGCTATAAAAATATATTTAACGCCTGCTTCTTCGTATTTAAAAACGCTTGCGTAAATAATGCCGTCGCCCATCATGACTCCGTAGGATGACATGAACTCGACTTTTTCTTGATATTCTCTCTTTATTGGCTTGTGTAAGGGAATGAAAACGTATACGTCGTTGCCCTCTTTGGCGACTTCTTGTGGAAGGCACCTCATTGTCTCGGCAAGTCCTCTTGTTTTAACGAAAGGACTCACTTCTGCTGCTAAAAAAAATATTCTCATATTTATTCCTTCTCTATATATTCATTTTGTCCGAATGGATTTGTTCTTTTATTTATATATCCGTCTTGTGCTAGTCGTTCAAGTATATCCTTAAATTCTTCTGTGCTCATGGTGCCGACTGTCTTTTCAAGTCTAGCCGCTTCACGAGTTAGATTAAAATCGCTTATTGGAAGAATGTCTTTTATCTCTTCAAATACAGCCAGCATCCTATCTTCTGTCTCACCCTTTAGTTCTAAGAATGGATTTACTTTGTCTATGGCTTTGGTGTCGGCAAAACGAAATCTTGTGAATATGGTTCTACCAAAGGAGGCTTCTGATATAAAGGCATCGCCTGTAGTCAAGTAAGGAAGCCTCTTTGCATCGTCTGAACTGATGTCTGTCTCCTCTTTTATGGTACTGATGTCTGATTCTCTAACTGTTCTTAGTATAAATTTTGTATTGAGCTGAGCTGTGATAGTGTCATCAAGCAGTGTTATCCTTTGTGTTGCCAAAATTAAGAAGACACCGTATTTTCTTCCCTCTTGAGCAACTTCCTTGAGAATAGGCTTTGATGCACTCTCAAAGGCCTTCGGAGCAAAATTATGTGCTTCGTCTGTGATTATTATAAATGGTGGGAAGTAGTCTTCATCGTTTGTTCCGAGTAATTTCGCGTCCATATAGGCTCTTCTCTTATAATAAAATTTCTTAAGTATATATGATGAATAAACTTCTAGTAATCTTGTCGATCCCTTTAATGAAATAAGTTTACCGCTTCTAAGCGCTGCCTCTAAAGCTTCAGAATCGCTGCTAAATACATTGTCCTGAACAAGTCTTCTAAATCTCCAGCTAATTCCTTTTAAGCTCGATGCATTTAATTTGCGGCTATATTTATTTTGGTAGCCTTGTAATCTTTTTATCCTATCAGCTTCGGCTGCATCGCCATTAAGCTCAGCTGTCTGCATATCCATCTTAAGAGCATCCTCAGTTCTATCAAGCGCTTCAAGTATTTCGCTTAGTCTAAGTCTAAATGAGTCAAGGCTCTCGCCCCTCTTAAAAACTTCATCAACTGAGGTATCCATCGCATCTGTCATTGCGCCAGCTGCGTTTAATAAATTTTTAAACTCGCCCACGTTTAGGTCCTTAAAATCAACTCCAACGTCCTTACCAAGTAAAAAGCTTTGATATAAATTACTGTAGTCAGGCGCTTCGTCATAAGTCTTTAGCTTAAAATCCATCTCATAGTGAGGGTCTAAAACTATAGTCGGTATCCTCTTTTTCATAAGCTCTTCGATGATTACTCTTAGTGCAAATGATTTACCCGAACCAGAGCCTCCAAATACACCTATGTGTGGGTATTGACTGAATTCACTCACATTGAAGATGTATGGAAGATCATTTTGATTTTTTCTCTCGCCATTTTCAAATGTATATACAATATTTTTTAGCTCTTCGTCTGCATGTTCATAAAGGTCATCAGTATTCTTGATAACTCCGAGAACTAAGCCATCTTTAGGTGATGACTTGATGATAAGATTCTTGATCTCGTCAAATTTTGGCACTCTAACGGAAGAGCCTGCCATGATTGGGTACATCGCTTCCTCTAAAAGCCTAAGCTTAGCTAAGTAGATGACTTCGTTATTCACATCATAGCCCAATTTATACAAGGAATCAATCACGCTTTGATCAACAAAATCATTTTCTTTTTCAAATGGCATAAAGCGATTGAAGGTATTTGCTTCAACTACCTCGCCTATATAATTTTTAACCTTGTCTTCAACGAGCAAAAACTCATTTATTCTAAAATTTCTCTCATTCGAGGCCAAATAAACCTCGCTTGTGCCTGTTAAACCTAAGACTTTCATCTAAAATTCCTCACTTCGTTAAAATATCTATCGTAAACGTCCTTGTCAAGCTCCTTGACTAGAACCCTCTGTTTAAGTTCATCTGTAATTTTGACCTTCTTGTCAACTATATCTAAGATTATAGGTATGCCTCTTGAATCCTTTGGCGTCAGCATTATCATAGTTTTGAGTACATCCTTCATAGCATCTTTTTGCTCAGTCGATATATCTACGCCGATGGCATAAGGCTTCATCGATGTTCGAACAAAGGCACTCGTTATGCCTTCTTCAGCCTTGTTATTGATCTCATCCTTTATAAGCATCGCCTCTTTATAATCAAGTAGCGAAAAGAGTATCTCTCTATCGTAGGCCTTCAAATCAAGCTCTTTTCCAAGTATTGAGGTCTTTATCTCCTCGATGACCCCAGCTAAAATTATTCCGCGCTCTATGCAAATTTTTTTAAGCTCTTCAAAATCTTCTTTACAGCTGATGATGTAGCGGATAAAACCGCCATCCATGAATATCATCTTAGGCGTTTCTTTTTCTAGAGCCTCAATTGTGACGCGCACCTCAAGTCTTGCCATCTCTTTTTTAACATACATTTCAGACTCAAATGAAAATTCGTCCTCCTCTTGCACTTGTCCTTGCATTGGCGAGTATATAGTGCTCTTTCTGTGCTCAAAACCCTTTTTTGTCGATATCACAAGAGCGTCTATAACGCTGATGTAGTGCGGATAAAGTGAGCCTATCCTACCCAGCGAGCCATCCACAGCCCAGAGACCGCCTTCATCAGCAAGCTTTTCAAGGTCTATATCGTCTTCTATCATGTATTTATCTGCAAGACCGTTATAAATATCTTTCTTAAGACCTTCTCTACCCCTCTTATCTATGTCCATGGACTTTTCTTTTATTAAATTATTTAAATCTCTCATCTTTATGAGCAATTCTTCGTACATCTTACTCTTCCTTTATCTCAAGCAGCGCCTTGTAGGCGTCATTCTTCTTAAAACCTAGTTCCTTTAACTTGTGTGTCGCATCCTTCATGCTTAGGCCTTCGTCTATAAGTGCTCTTGCAGCTTCGTTTATGTCAATTGTCTCGCCATCATCATCACTATCAAGACCTGTAATAGTGATGACAAATTCGCCACGAGGCTCATTCTCTGTAAAATGGGCTATGGCCTCGCTTATGCGCATATATAAATTTTCTTCAAAAACTTTTGTTAGCTCGCGACTTATAAAAATCATTCTATCGCCATAAACTTCAAGCGCAGTATTTAGAAAGGCAATGAGCCTGTGAGGCGCTTCGTAGTAAATGAGCGGCATGGTATATGATTTGTAGATTTCCATAAATTTTTTGCGCTTAGCGTCCTTTTGAGGTGCAAAACCAATAAAAGCAAAGTGACTAAGGTCTAGGCCACTCGCCATCAGCGATGTGACAAAGGCTGTCGCTCCCGGTATGGCTGTAACGGTGTATCCAGCCTCTCTTGCAGCACGTGCCGCAATCACTCCAGGGTCAGATATGCCAGGTGCTCCCGCATCTGAGACTATGGCAATGCTCTTTCCTTCGCTCAAAAGTTCGATTATATATGATGATTTGTCAATTTCGTTAAATTTGTGATAAGCAAAGAGCGGCTTTTTTATTTCATAGTGCTTAAGTAAAACTCCTGTGTGCCTTGTGTCCTCGCAAGCAATGTAATCAACAGACTTTAGTACGTTTAGCGCACGCAAAGTTATGTCCTCGTAGTTACCTATGGGTGTCGCGACTATATATAAAGTACCTTTATTCATTTCCATAGTAAATCTCCTTTACCTCGTCAGTGTAAGAGCCATCATTGTTATAAACGATTAGCTCCTTCATGTAATCAAAGCCCTCTTTTTCTGACTTTTCCAGCTCTAAAAGTATCATGTTCGACTTTTTCTCTGCAAATGGTTTTATCGCTCTTAATTTTCTAAGATTAATGTCATATTTTTTAAAACTTAAAATTATATCCACAAGCCTTGCTGGTCTGTGAACCATAAATATTTTGCTATATGGCTTAAGTAAATAGCTCGCAGCTCTTGCTATATCGTCCAAATTTAGTAAAAGCTCTTGCCTTTTGTAATCGCCAGAAGCTATGTTATCCTTTGGATTTAAATATGGCGGATTAACTGAGAGGCTATCAAAAGTATTTTTTTTAAAATATTTTTCTATTTCTCTTATATCCACTTCCATAGCCTTGACTCTTTCATCAAGCTTATTTATCTCAATAGATTTTTTAAAAAGTTCTATCGCCTTATGATCAATATCAGCTCCGACGATCTTGGCATCACCATATAAATAGGCAAGCCTTAAAGCGACTATGCCATTACCAGTGCAAAGGTCTATGTGATTTTTCTTAGCCTTGGTAAAATCAGATAAAAGCACTGCGTCTATACCAAAAGAAAAATCATCTTTGTCCTGATATATGTAAAAATTTGTGCCTGATACTTGATCCATAAAAGCCTCCTTATAAATATTATATCATTTATTGTGATTAAAAACAAACAATTTTGGGTATATAAATAATGGTGATAAGATGCTTAAATATTTATTCTATGGCATAAACGTAATTTGCTTCTTGGCATTTGGATTCGATAAATTCAAGGCGGCAAGTGGTGATTACAAGCACAGAACGCCTGAGAAAGTACTTTTAGGACTATCTCTGATTGGCGGAGCGCCACTTGGAGTGGTCTCTATGCTAGTCTTTAGACATAAGACGCAAAAGATTAAATTTTTAACTCTCATGCCTACCATGGCAGTGCTGTGGCTATTTATTTACAAAAAGTATCTGATGTGATACTAATCACTTGACAAATGGACATATATAAATTATAATTAAAATACAAGGGAGGGATAATGAATGGCTTACAAAATTAGCGAAGAATGCATAGCATGCGGACAATGTTTACCTGAGTGTCCAGTTGACGCTATCGCTGAAGGCGAAATCTACATAATAGATGCAGACAAATGCATCGACTGCGGACAATGTAACAGCGTTTGTCCAGTAGATGCCCCACAACCAAACTAGACATAGGGGAATCTCAAGGTCTCACATAGGTGAGGCCTTTTTTCTTGCGATTTTTTATAAATACTTTAAAATATTTTTTGTTTATGAAAATATTTTTGAATTATTTAAATCAAATCATTTTAAATTTATTTATATTTTTGAAAAGAAAAAGTCCATAGACATTTCTATGGACTTAATTTATTAAATTATCTTCTATTTTCAATAGTGAACTTATATGTCTTACCCTCTTCGACCTTAAGTACTTTTAATTGTCTTTCTTTAAGTGGTACTACATATTTATCCTTTGGAAATTTAATCATGCTTGCTTCAACTTTCTTGTCATCAACAGATAAGTATATCTTTGCCTTGATAGCTCGAGTAAAATCAATTACCCCTTGACCTAGCTCTATGTACAAACCATTAGATGACTCAGATCTCATGACTTTTAACTCAAATTCTTTCATCTTGCGCTCCTTTCTTTTAGTCTTTGTATTTGACTTTCTTTTTATTATACCCCAATGTCAATAAAAATACAAGGGTTTCAATAAATTTTTTTAGCCCTTCAATTAGAAAGGCTAAAATTATTTATTATTTAGTAAAATCATCGATAATTTCTTTTATCGCAATCTTTGTTTCTTTATCGTAAACTAAGCCTTCTACATGAGGCCAGTTCTCTTTTTCCTCATTCTTCTTTGCTTTTTCGTATTCTTCCTTATTAACTATAACAATGCTGTTCTTAGGCTCATTAGGAACCTCTTCTAAGAATAGTGACTCGTCCTTTGGATAGCCAGGAACATTGTCAAGGTCTAGCGTAAAGTCCTTTAAGCCTGCCTCTTCAGCTTTTTTGTATAAATCTTTCATAATATCGCCAAAACTTTCGCTCATGCTGTGACTAGTAATCTCTTGAGCAAGTTCTTTATCCGAGTCCACCATTTTCATTAAAGAATCATAAAACCCGTCTCCATCTTCTGGGCTGATTTTTTCTTTTAGCTCGTAATCGTCCCCGTTCTTCTCATAAACAAGTTTTAAAGGCATTTGCATACCAGCTGTGTTTGTAAAAACGTGATCTTCATAAATATAAGCAAGCTCAGTATAAGACAGTATTAGCGTAAGTTTATCAGCTTCTTCCTCTGCTTTTGCAATCTTGACGTATTGAGCAATTATATCGCCTTCTATAAGGTCTGAAACACCCTTAGTTTTTTTAACAAGTTCAACATACTCATCATTTTTCTTATCTTCTTCACTTATCTCGCCATTGTCTTGAGCTGTATTTTCTTTTGTCTCATCAGTTTTAGGCTTATTGCATCCTGTAAATATCATTGCCAAAACCATTAGCATAGATATTATTAAAATTATTTTCTTTTTCATCTTAAGACTCCTTTGCTTTAATATTTACGCCAAGATAATATTGGTGCAAGCTCGAAATGATGTTTTCTTCACCATATCTAGTGTATAGGCCCTTAAACTTCTTATTATATATGAATAGACCAACAATGGATTTAAGCTTTTTCACTTCTAAATTGCCTTTTTCATCAAAAAGAATGACATCTCTTTTGTATGGTTCGATATATTCTTGATAAATGTATCCTGTGCCTACAAATTTTTTCAAAATAGCCTCAAATTCTTTTTTCGAGTGATCCTTGCCGACGTAAACGCCCTTTGATGCATTGTTATCAACTGGTTTAATGATGTACTTATCCTTGTTCTTTAAAACTTCGTCAAAAGTTTCACTTGTTAGCATGGCTGTATAAGGAATGTGTTTTTCAATAAATTCAAGCTCATCCTTTGATAAAAATTTCTTTACTCTATCTTCAAAAAGCTTGATAAATATCCTCTTGTCGTGCATAACTTGACTCTTAAATGAGCCTATCATCACGAATTCATCGTTTAAATAGCCATCTATAAATTCTTGTATCTCGTCCCAATGCTGTACCGCTTCAAAAGTAACTAATCTTCTATAAACAGCATCTATTCTAAAATCGCCCGCATATATGTGGCCATCTTTACGCTTAATATCTCTCACATCGCAAATGATTGTCTTAATGCCTTTCTTTTCGAAGGCTTTTTTAAATTTTTCAAATTCTTCATGCGATGCGCTCTCCATGATATCGACGATGGCAAGATTAAAATCTTCTTTGCCAGTAGTTTCTTTATAAAGCTCCTTGAACTCATCTACCCACGAATCAAAAAGTTCATAATAAGAAAATTCGTATCCGTAGCGCTTTTCCATCTCTTTCATCGCTTCAAGCTCAAGCATGAATGGAGCGACCTCGTTATCTTCATTCATGGCTGAGGAGCCATCGGTATTTAGCTCGCAAAATTTAAATTCATCGCGCGATTTATAGAATATATCGTAGCGACAAATTGGTACGAATGTAGCTAGAAGCGGCTTGTGTATAAGCAATTGCTTCATTTTATTGTCAAAATCAAAAGTATTTCTAAATGCAGATATGGCAACGTATGCTTTAGTAATTTTGTCAGAAATTCTCATCATCATATCAGAAATATATTTAAAAGTTTCTTCGTCCTCTTCTGATACGAAAAATGGCTGATAAATGGCAGGAACCGGCTCGCCTTTATACTTCGCAGTTGATTTTGCGACCTTCGCTAATAATTTTTTATAATCTTCATAATATTTCTCAGGGTCTTCTTTAACTATGTCAATGTATCTTTTGCCAATGGTATTATAATCCATATTTTTCAAAATTTACCTCCCTTATCGATTTATCTGAATTAATCACTTTTTCAAGTGCGTCTAAATAATGTGCTTCATCTCCTAGAGATGATTTAGCAAGTGAAATTAATTTTTTTGCTATATCTAAAAAGCTTTTTTCTTTTAATTTGCCTCTTATGCCGTGCTCTTTGAATGAACCAAGCGCCCTTAAAGCGTCTTCATAAGTCACATCCTTAATCATTTCATAGACTTCATCCAAATTTTGATAGCTTGTAGCCTTGATTAGTGCAACTAAAGCAAGTAGATACTCAATTTGAACTGCGTCCATCATCCTAATCTCGATATATTTTTTCGCGCGAGTGTCAGGGAAGAACATGCTGAGTACATGTTCAACAAGGTCCTTATCTGCCTCGTCTATCCCTTCTATGTCTTTAATCTTAGTATGTCCTGTGTAAATGTCTTTGCCGTTCTTATGTATAAAAATACATGGTCTATTCACAATGTAGTCAGCGTATGAAGCGTATGAAAAATCATCGCCAAAAGCTTCTTTTATGATTGAACAGCGGTCTTTGTCAGTGTTTTTCCATATACTCATTCTTAAACCGTTTTCATTATAGGGCTTTCCTTCGAAAATATTTGCGTTTTCAAAAATTGCGTAAAAAACTGGGCTGAGTGCATTGTATACTCTCATCTTGCGTCTAAAATCTTCTTCGTCTTTGTAATCGATTGACGATTGGGAAGCTGCTGTGCCCTTCATCATATTGTGGCCCATAGTCCCTGTCTCTGAGAAATACTTATACATAAGGTCGTAGCGCTGCTTAGGAAGTATCTTTATCTCATCAATCTTAGTTTTTACATGGTAGCCTCTTTGTAAGATATGATAGCCCCTTTTTTCTACCACGTCCTTTATCTCTTCCATGCGCGCAAAATACTCACTTTCAAGATCTTTGATACGCCAAGCCTTTTTTATGGATAACTCAAATTGACTGCCCGGCTCTAAACTAATTTCAGTTTTGCCTTTTTTCGCGCCAAGCAAAACACCATCTAGATAAACCGCTTCGTAGCCAAGAGCTATTAAATCCTCTAAGATGTCCTTCACACCGCCTTCGTCCCAGTATGTTACAGCCCTATTGTCCTTATCAACTATAAAATTTTCTATCTCAAAACCTATAGCGTAGTCCTTCTCAGACTTTTCTCCACTTCGTATATAATCAATAATTTTATCTCTAATCATTTACTCATCCCCTATATTAGTAAAATTCGGTACTATTCTTAATCTGTAGTCGAAATCCTTTGAAACCTCCTTTTCAAAACGTTTTTTCATCTCATCGGCAAGCGCCTCCTTGTCCTTGCCTTGCATATCATTTAAAACAAGATCCAAAAGTAATAAATCTTTGCCAGACTTGCTGCTAACTATCCTAAAATCATGTAGAGCAACTACACTGCCATCAGATTTGACTGCTTCTTCTATTTTTTTGTAAATTTCATTGCAATTGTCCTCTTCCAAATATGGATCGACATGTATAATTATGGTAATGTTATATTTTTCCTCAAGAATTCTCTCCCAAGTATCTATGACATTGTGAGCTTCTTCAATTGTTAGATGCGCTGGCATCTCAACATCAAAAGAGATATAAACATTGTCAGGACCATAGTTATGTGCGTGAAAATCGTGTACGTTCTTGATAAGTGGCTCTGCATCAAGGTCTTTATGTATCATTTCAACAAGTTCCTTATCTGGCTCCTCACCAAGAATCGGGCCAATAGTTTCCTTTATCATCTCAATACCATTCTTAATAATCATAAGTGAAACGATAACACCAAAGTAGCCATCGATTTGAACCTTTGTAAACAATGAGCTGATCATAGGCACTATAACAACCATGGTTGTAAAAACGTCACCAAGTGAGTCAATGCTAGTTGCCTTCATCGCTTTAGAGTCTATCATATCTCCTGCCTTTTTATTCAAAATTGTTATGAAAACCTTAACAAGTATTGATAAAATCATGATGAAAAAGCTTAGGTGGTCGAACTTAACTATATCTGGATTTAAAATTCTTAAAACAGATGACTTTATGAATTGAAGTCCTATGATGATAACTATGATGGATATCAAAAGTCCTGATATGTACTCAATCCTACCATGTCCGTAAGGATGATCTTTGTCAGCGGGCTTTTCTGATAATTTAAATCCAAGCAGTGTAACCACTGATGAAATCGTATCAAAAATGTTATTAACCGCATCCGCCATGATGGCGATGGAGTGAACGAAGAGGCCAATAAGTACCTTCGCCACACTTAAAATTATGTTAAAAACAATTCCTGTTATCGAAACGAAGTAGCCTGTCTTCTTTCTAAATAGAGCATCTCGCGCGTTTTTGTTTGGTCTATTTATAAAATAAATTAAATTTTCTATCATTTTCTAACCTTCTATAAAAATATTTTCTAAGCCGAATAAATGCTTTATTTTTTCGTATTCATCTATCGCGAGTGGATTTACCTTGTCCTTAAATGCTCTAATCATAAGATTTTTTGGTGTGTGATCCATGTCTATGAATTCAATAATTTCAGATTTGTAGCCATGCTTTTCTAAGTAAAGGCTTCTAAGTGAGTCAGTAACAATGGCTGCGACTCTCTCCTTGAGTATGCCGTGCTTAAGGATTCCATTTAATTCATCAGATTTAATCTTTGAGAAAAGCTCTTTTTGGCAGCACGGAACCGATAGTATAAGTGACGCATTTAGCTCTACCGCCTTCTTAAGAGCGATGTCAGTCGCTATATCGCAAGCGTGCAAAGTAAGCATGATGTCGATATTGTCTTTTTTATCATAATCTTTGATGTCCTTGCACACAAAATTTATTTCATCATAATGAAGAGCGTCCTTAATTTTATTTAAATCACGGACAACATCAGCCTTTAAATCAAGTCCTTCGATGTAAAAATCAAGTTTTCTGATATTCTTAAGATAATAATAAACCGCAAAAGTCAGATATGCCTTGCCACAGCCAAAATCTAAGATGCGTATCTTTTTGGACGTATCAATCTTATCGAGCGCCTTGTCAAAAATTTCAAGATATTTATTAATTTGCTTAAATTTATCGTAGTAGCTATTGTAGACCTTGCCGTCCTCGCTCATAACCTTTAAATAAATTAGAAAATCGACCCTGTCGCCCTCATTAATTATGTAATTTTTCTTTTTATCATGGCTAAGCGCCTTCGCTTTTTTATCAGTTTTTGTGCTTAAAGCCTTTATTTTCCCTTTGTTATTAAAAACTTGATAAGACTCAGAACCAACCGTTATAAAGAGCTGCTTGTAATCATTCATTAGAGCGATAATTTTTTCTTTTGCTTCATTCATCGCAATATTCTCATGAAGAGCTTTTTTATCAATAAATTTTTCAATTTGTAAATGCTCCTCGCCCTTCATGATTATAGTCTTAAATTTAATTTTAGATCCGTCTTTATTCAACGGCCCCGAAAATCAGCCTTGCATCGCCTTATTATTATTTATACCTTCATCTATAATAGATTCAAAATTCATAAAATCACCTATGTATAAATACCCATTGCAAGAAATATTAAAACAGTATAATACGCTAAATTGTGTTACGGGTGGCTAATTAGCTATATCTAAAATGAGTGATAAACATGTAGTAAGCAATAAAAAGCATGTGAGATATAGCCCACATGCTTTTTTACTATTTGATTGAATTTTATTTATTCATCTCTATCCAAATTTTGCTGGAAAAATTGATTCATAACACGAAGTGGAGCTTTGAGGTAAGCGGAGCGTATATAAGATACTCGAGCATTACCGAAAAGCGAACAAGTGTTAGGGGCAATTTTAACGCAAAATTAGATCACTTAAGTGTACTGCTTTATATGCACCTCTAATATAATTACCTAAATACATTGCCTTATCAGCTTCTGGTGATAATATCAATGCATTGTCGATTATTTCTTTATATTGTTCTTCGTTAAGCATTTCTTTTGAATCACCATATTTAAGTGGAGCGATGATTGTGTTATCTAATGATATTTCTTCACCTTTACCATTAACATAGCTTGTGCCTTCTTTAGCTACTCCAACTGGCATAATTTTTAGCTTTGATCCGAAGTAGTCGATTTCGTATGTTTTGCCTAATTCGTATCTGTCTTTTTGATTGTATCCTAAGATTACGTGTGTTGCTTCATCAATTAATAGTGACCAATCTTTAATTCTTAGTTTGTCGCCTGTTTCTAAATCAAGTTTTAAGAAGTTATATAGGTCTCTATTTGCGAAAAATACTGAATCTTTGCCATCTTCGTTTGAAAGTACATATGTTAAAACAGCTTCGCCTTTATTTCTATTTGTATCGTAAGGTTTATCTTCTGTCACTTCATCTAATTTTCTATCCATATAGATTAAATTTTCTAGAAGTCCTAGATAGTTTGCCTTGTTTGCTTCGTCCGCTTCTTTAACGTTTACGTCTATCTTGTATGGATCGTTTGGATATAAGGCATCGTACTTTGCCTTGTTGTCTTGATTCTCTGTGTCCATAAGTGCGTATGCGTTGTTATATTTTTCGTCTAAATTTTCTGCTTTTTTTGTTTCTAATTTTAGTGCATCTTGAGGAAGCTCAGCGTCGCCTTCTTTTGCTTCGGCGTCTTTATCTTCTGTTTTTGTTTCTTCTGTCTTTTCTGTTTCTGTTGTTTCTGTTGTCTCTTTGTTTTCTTCTTTATTTTCTGTTTTATTGCATGCGAATAATGTTATTGTTAGCATTAAAACTAGTACTAACGCTAGTATTTGTTTATATTTTTTCATATTAGTTCTCCTATTGATGTAATCTGATGTAGATAAATTTGCCTTGTAATTCAATGTTCTCTTCTTCACTTTCATATAGGGCATATTTATCTACGTCTTTGCCATTTATTTTAGCTTTTTCAAGGGAAAATATATATTCTCCCTTATTTGTATTCAATTTTTCATTCTCTTTTATGGATATATCTGCTTTTTTATCTTTTTTAATGATGACGTTGAAGTCGCGTGATGGCTCTTTGCTGATGGAGATGACTTTTTCATCTCCCATAAATTCAAAGGCTTCATCTCTCTTTATGATGATGGTTTTATCATCTATTAAAAGTGTTATATCTCCTTCAAGTTTCATTAAATATCTTCTATAGCCTCTAAAGTCTGAAAACTCTGAGCGCTCTAGATCAATCGTCGCTGATGATATCCTTAAATCAAAGTTTCTCTCTTGAAGTGAGGCATTTTCTGGTACTATGCAAAGCTGTGTTGTTTTACCACCTTTCCAAGTGGAAACTATTCTTTTTTTGTTTAAATCTTTCATATTCTAAAAATTTAAGCGTAAAAAAGTGGACTAGTTAAGCCCACTTTATATACATCTTTAACTTATATTAATCTTAATAACGCGATTTCGGCGCCATCACCAATTCTTGGTTCAAGTTTAAATATTCTTGTGTAGCCGCCTTGTCTGTCTGCGTACTTAGGCGCGATTTCTGTAAATAATTTTTTACTTACTTCTTTGTCATAGATGTAGCTTTGTGCTTGTCTGATTGCATGCATATCGCCTCTTTTAGCAAGAGTGATCATCTTATCAGCCATTCTCTTTGTTTCTTTTGCACGTGTAACTGTAGTCTTTATTTCTCCCTCTTTTATAAGTGATGTTACCAAGTTACGAAGCATAGCATTTCTATGGTCAGTTCTACGGCCTAATTTTCTGTATTGTGCCATAAGCTTCCTCCTATTCTTCTTCCTTTAAAAATAAGTTGAGTTCTGCAAGCTTATTCTTTACCTCTTCAAGTGATTTCTTTCCAAGGTTTCTTACCTTCATCATTTCTGAATCAGTCTTGCTAACAAGCTCTTGAACTGTGTTAATATTAGCTCTCTTTAAGCAGTTGTAGCTTCTAACTGAAAGATCAAGTTCTTCTACTTGCATATCAAGCGCTTTATCTTTCTTCTTGTTAGGAACATCTATCATAACTTCAACATCTTCAATACCGTCGGATAATTCCATTAGTAGTCCCATGTGTTCTGTAATGATCTTTGCTGCATAACTTACAGCGTCTACTGCTTTTATAGTTCCGTTAGTCCATACTTCGAGTGTTAATTTATCAAAGTCTGTTATTTGTCCAACTCTTGTATTGTCAATCGATATATTAACTTTCTTTACTGGTGAGAATGATGCGTCTATAGGGATAATGCCTATTTCAGCCTCTGTTTCGTCGCCAGTTCTGTATATATCTGTTAGTTCATAGCCTCTGCCTCTTACAAGGTCCATTTCAATACTTAATTTTCCATCTTCATTTATAGTTGCTATGTGATGATCTGGATTTATAACTTCAACTTCAGGTGATGCGACTATGTCTTTTGCAGTTACTTCTTTCGGTCCTTTTTGATCGATAAGTAGTTTTTGCGGTTCATCTCCTGTGTATTTAAGAACTAAGCTCTTAATATTTAATATTATTTCGCTTACATCCTCTAATACTCCATCAATAGTAGAAAATTCGTGTAAAACGTTTTCTATCTTGATTTTGTTTATAGCTGCACCTGGTAATAAAGAAAGAAGTACTCTTCTTAATGAGTTACCAAGTGTTTCTCCGTAGCCTCTTTCAAGAGGTTCTATAATCATCTTTACATAAGTTCCGTCACTTGTAGCACTTTGTACTTGTACATGTGGCTTTTCTATTTCAATCACAATTAACCCCTCCTTAGACTAAAAGTATATATATAATTATACTCTTCTTCTCTTAGGTGGTCTGCAACCGTTATGAGGTATAGGCGTAACATCTTTGATCATGTTAACTTCAAGTCCTGTTGCTTGCAGACTTCTTATAGCTGCTTCTCTACCAGCTCCTGGTCCTTTTACGTAAACTTCTACAGTTTTTAGACCGTGTTCCATAGCTTTTTTAGCTGCTGTTTCAGCTGCTTCTTGTGCTGCGAATGGAGTTGATTTTCTTGAACCTCTAAAGCCTAATTGTCCAGCACTAGCCCATGATAATACATTTCCTTGCATATCGGAAATAGTTACCATTGTGTTGTTGAAAGATGAAGAAATATGAGCTTGGCCTTTTTCTATGTTCTTTTTAACTCTTCTTTTAGTTTTAGTTTTTGTACCTTTTTTAACTGCCATTTACTCTACCTCCTTACTTATTACCTGCGTTAGGGCCTTTTCTAGTCCTAGCATTAGTCTTTGTTCTTTGTCCTCTTACAGGAAGATTTCTTTTATGTCTAATTCCTCTGTATGAGTTTATTTCACGAAGTCTCTTTATATTTAGAGCAACATCACGTCTTAGGTCACCTTCAACCTTAATGTGATCAATCTTGTCTCTGATTTGATTTACTTCTGCTTCTGTTAAATCCTTAACTCTTGTATCAGGATTTATACCGCATTCACTTAATATTTTTTGTGAAGTTGAAAGACCTATACCGAATATATATGTTAATGATATTTCAACTCTTTTATCTCTAGGGATATCAACACCTGCAATTCTTGCCATTAAGCTACACCTCCTATTAACCTTGTACTTGTTTATGTTTTGGATTTTCGCAAATTACCATAACTTTTCCGTGTCTTTTGATAATTTTGCATTTATCACAAATTTTTTTAACTGATGGTCTTACCTTCATTTTATCTCTCCTTACTTCTTACGCCAAGTTATACGACCTCTCTCCAAATCGTATGGAGAAAGTTCGACATTTACTGTATCTCCGGGTAAAATCCTTATATAATTCATTCTTAATTTTCCAGAGATATGACATGTAATTATATGTTCATTTTGAAGCTTCACCTTGAATATAGCGTTTGGTAGTGCATCGACTACTACGCCTTCAAGCTCTATAATGTCTTTTTTAGCCATTTTGTCCTCCTAATGTTCCTCTATCAAGAAAGGTTCTAGATACTTTCTTATTTGACTGTTTGTTAATCTTGAATTTTCTTCAACTTTCTTTTGAAAATCTTCAACTATTGTATGATATACGATTAAGTGCTTAATTTTCTTAAGCTTTGGCTTCTCTAGCCTTCTTAGTTTGCCGTCAACTAAAAGCACGTGCTCATCATCAACAACATCGTATACTAAAAACAGTCTCATCATATCTCTTCCGGATTTAGATTTAACCAGCTGTCCTACTACAATATCTTTTGTAGATTCCATCGTTTCACCTATTTACCCAATTTAGATTTTATCGATTCAAAAGTCTCATCAATAGAAAGAGTTCCATCGATATTCAATATAATACCTTCTTTTGTGTAGAAATCTACTAAAGGCTTTGTTTCGTTGTCGTAAACATCGATTCTGTTTTTAACAGTTTCTTCGTTGTCGTCCTTTCTAGTAATAAGAGCTTCGCCATCATAATCACAAATGCCTTCTTCCTTTGGAGGATTGTTGGCAATGTGATAGCTTCTTTGGCACTTAGGGCACACTCTTCTTCCAGTGATTCTATCGATTAAGAATTTAGAAGGTACTTCTATGTTGATAACTGCATCTAGCGGCATATCAAGCTTAGTAAGCATGTCTTTAAGTGCTTCTGCTTGGCTTATATTTCTTGGGTAACCGTCTAGTAAGAAGCCATGTTCTTTAAGATCATCTTTTGATAATCTATCCATAACCATGTCATTAACAAGTGAGTCTGGAACTAAAAGTCCCTTATCCATGTACTCAGTTGCCTTCTTACCAAGTTCTGTACCGCCTTTAATATTCTCTCTAAACATATCTCCTGTAGAGATGTGTTTTACTTTATAATGTTCAACTATCTTATCACTTTGAGTTCCTTTTCCAGCTCCTGGAGGTCCTAAAATTAATAATCTCATTTACTACCTCCTAGCTTAAGAAACCCTTGTAATGTCTCATCATCATTTGAGCTTCGATTTGCTTGATTGTTTCAATAACAACACCTACAACGATTATGATACCTGTACCAGTAAAGTGTGTTTGCATCTTTAAGATTGCTCCAAGCACTATTGGTAGTGTAGCAAGTATTGCAAGTGATATAGCTCCAACAAGACCAATTCTTCTAACGATCTTTGCTAAGAAGTCGCTAGTTGGTCTACCTGGTCTAATACCAGGGATGAATCCACCGTTTTGTTGTAAATTTTTAGAGTATTCAATTGGATTAAATTGAATTTCGTTATAGAAGAATGTGAAGAATATAATTAGTAAGATGTTTAATATAGCAAATGCTACTGAATTATATCCTAAATATGTTTCCATAAACTTACCAAATGAACCTCCTGTAATCATTCCGATTGTTTGGAAAGCTCCAAGGAATGATGTTGAGAAGATAACTGGCATAACGCCTGCCATGTTTACTTTGATAGGGATGTGTGTTGATTGTCCGCCATACATCTTTCTACCAACTACTCTTTTGGCATATTGAACGCCAATTCTTCTTTCGCCTTCTTGTATTGCTACAACGAAAGCAACTATAGCTATCATAGCGATAACCATAACTATAACGTTGATTAGACTATATTGTCCAGCTTTAGTTAATTTAAAGTATTGTCCTACTGTATCAGGAAGTCTTGCGATGATTCCTAGGAAGATGATAAGGGAAATACCATTACCAACGCCTTTTTCAGTGATTTGATCACCTAGGAATACTAAGAATTGTGTACCAGCTACTAAGCAAAGTACCATAAGTAATTTTGCCCAAGTTCCGCCAGTGATTGTTCCTCTTAATAGTCCAAATACTGTACCGATACCTTGAATTATAGCTAATATTATAGTTAGGTATCTTGTGTATCTGTTAATTTTCTTTCTACCAGTTTCGCCTTCCTTAGCTAGTTCTTCTAGCTTTGGTATAGCTACTGTTAAAAGTTGTATGATGATAGATGCGTTGATATAAGGATATATGTTTGATGCAAATATACTTAATCTTGATAACGCTCCACCAGCCATCATATCTAGAAAGCCTAAAAGGCTTGAGTCATTTGCAGCGAAAAAGCTTTGTAGAGCATCTCTGTTTACAAATGGAAGTGGAATAAAGTTTCCAAGTCTATAAATGAAAAGCATAGCAAGAGTGAATAAAATCTTTATTCTGATCTCTTTAACTGCCCATGCGTTCTTTAGAGTCTTAAACATATTATTTCACCTCTACCTTTCCGCCCTTTGCCTCAACCTTTTCTTTAGCACTTTCACTTATTCTTTCAACGTTTAGATTGATTTTCTTTTCTAGTTCTCCGTTACCTAAAACCTTAACGCCGTTAGCTGTTGCTAAGCTCTTCTTAACTAAGCCTCTTTCGATAAGTTTTTGTGTATCTACAGTCTCACCATCATCAAAGACATTTAAGCTGGAGATGTTAACTATAGCATATTCTTTTCTGAATATGTTTGTAAAGCCCCTCTTAGGTAATCTTCTGAATAATGGCATTTGACCACCTTCGAATCCTGGTCTTACTCCTCCACCGGATCTAGACTTTTGTCCTTTTGTACCACGACCAGCAGTTTTACCTAGGCCTGATCCAATACCTCTACCTCTACGAGCAGCTTTTTTACCGATCTTTCCGCCTTCTTGAGCTTGTAAATTATTTAGCTTCATCTTTACACCTCCTTAATTAGTCTACGATTTCAAGCATGTAGTCTACTTTGTGTATCATCCCTCTAATTTGTGGGGTATCGTTCTTTTCTACTACTTGTCCTATCTTTCTAAGACCAATAGCTTTAACTACCTTTATATGATCAGAAGGTTTACCTATAAAACTTCTCTTAAGTTTAATTTTAATTGTGTTCATACTTAAACCTCCTATCCTAATAATTCTTCTACTGATTTTCCTCTTGCTCTAGCAACATCTTCGGCCTTCTTTAAGTTCATAAGTCCGTTGATTGTAGCGTTTACAATGTTACGAGGATTGTTTGATCCAAGACGTTTAGCAGAAATATTTTCAATACCTGCAAGTTCACATACGGCACGGATAGCAGAAGATGCCTTAACACCTGATCCCTTAGGAGCTGGCTTTAAGAATACTTTACCTGCGCCATAAACGCCTTTAATTTCGTGTGGGATAGTTGTATCAACTATCGAAACTTCGATTAGGTGTTTCTTAGCGTCTTGTACTGCTTTTCTAATAGCTTCAGGTACTTCAAGTGCTTTACTCATACCAACACCAACGTGTCCTTGTCTGTCTCCAACAACAACTAAGGCCGAGAATCTAAAGTTTCTACCACCCTTTACTACTTTTGCAACTCTGTTTATAGAAACTACTTGTTCTTCAAGATCAAGAGTTGCTGCATCAATAATTAAGTGTTCCATTAATTCCCCTCCTTCGTTAAAATTTAAGACCTGCTGATCTAGCTGCTTCAGCTAGTTCTTTAATTCTACCATGGTAGATATAACCTGCTCTGTCAAATACTACTTCTTCTATGCCTTTTTCTTTAGCGATTTCACCAATTTTTGTTCCAACAGCTTTAGCTGCTTCAATGTTTGATGTTTTCTCTAAATTTAAAGACTTATCAAGTGTTGAGCTTTGAGCAAGTGTCACACCATTAACGTCATCTATTAGTTGTGCATATATATGTTTATCACTTCTAAATACACATAGTCTTGGTCTTTCTTGAGTACCGGAAATCTTAGATCTGATTCTTAAGTGTCTTTTTTGACGACTTACTTTTTTTGCTTCTTTGTTTATCATCTAATTATCCTCCTACTTACCAGTCTTACCAACTTTACGTCTTACATACTCGTCAGTGTATCTAATACCTTTTCCTTTGTATGGTTCTGGCATTCTGAATGTTCTGATGTATGCAGCGTATTGTCCTACTTTTTGTTTGTCTAGTCCTTTAACAACTATCTTGTCTTGTTCTGGCACTTCAACTGTGATTCCTTCTGGATCTTCTAGTTCAAGTGGATGTGAAAAGCCAAGTGTTAAGGCTAATTTATTTCCATTCTTTTGTGCTCTATAACCTGTACCTATAATAGTAAGTTCTTTTGAGAAACCTTCTGTTACACCTGTAACCATATTATGGATTAGTGATCTAGTTAGGCCGTGTAGAGCTTTTATTTTCTTTTCATCATTTGGACGTTCAACATGTAAGATACCATCTTCAATCTTGATTGTAAGATCTTTACAGATGTTTTCTTTAAGTTCGCCCTTTGGTCCTTTTACAGTAACTACTCCGTCATTAACTTTAATTTCAACGCCTTGAGGTACTGTAATAGGTTTAAGACCTATTCTTGACATTATTACTCCTCCTAGCTAATTTTACCATACATAGCAGATTACTTCTCCGCCCACTTTGTCTTCTCTAGCTTTTTTGTCTGTCATAAGACCATGGGATGTAGAAAGTATTGCTATACCTAATCCACCTAATACTTTAGGCACTTCGTTTGAATTTACATATATTCTAAGTCCGGGTTTAGAAATTCTCTTTATACCGGAAATTACTCTTTCTTTGTTTGGAAGGTATTTTAGTTCAACTCTTATTATGCCTTGCTTTTTGTCATCTACGATTTCAAAGCCTTTTATATATCCTTCATCTAAAAGTATTTGAGCGATTTCTTGTTTAATTCTTGACTTCGGAATATCTACTGAATCGTGTTTTTGTGAGTTAGAATTTCTGATTCTTGTAAGCATATCCGCGATTGGATCCGTCATCATATTACATCACTCCTCCTTCTACCAGCTTGCTTTTCTTACGCCAGGAATTTCTCCCTTATATGCTAATTTTCTGAAGCATATACGGCAAATTCCATATTTTCTAAGGTAACCATGAGGTCTTCCGCAAATCTTGCATCTGTTATACTCTCTTACCTTGTATTTTTGTTTACTTTGTTGCTTAGCAACCATTGATTTTTTAGCCATCTACTTCCTCCTTTTACTTTCTAAAAGGCATACCAAGAAGCTCTAAGAATAATTTTGCTTCTTTATCAGTATTTGCTGTAGTAACAATTATGATATCCATACCTCTGATTTCATCTACTTCATCGTATATGATTTCAGGGAAGATTAATTGTTCTTTAATACCTAATGCATAGTTTCCTCTACCGTCGAATGAAGTGCTGCTGACACCTCTAAAGTCTCTTACTCTTGGAAGAGCGATGTTCATTAACTTATCTAAGAAGTAGTACATTTTGTCTCTTCTTAATGTTACTTTACATCCGATCTTCATGCCTTCTCTTAGCTTAAAGTTAGCTATAGATTTCTTAGCGTGTGTAATAACAGGTTTTTGTCCAGTTATTAACTCTAATTCTTTTAAGGCACTTTCAAGAACTTTTGGATTTTCTTTAGCGTGTCCTAAACCGATGTTGATAACAACTTTATCTAGCTTAGGAACTTGCATTATATTATCATATCCTAATTTTTCCATCATTTGAGGCACAATTTCTTCTTTGTACCTTGTTTCCAGTCTGGAAGCCATCCGTTCTACCTCCCTTATTTGTCTAATGTTTCTCCGTCGGCTTTCATGTATCTAACTTTCTTGCCGTCTTCCAAAACTTTATAGCCTACTCTTGTACCTTTTTTAAGTGATTCATTATAAACCATTACGTTAGAAACATGTATTGCTCCTTCTGATTTAATAATTCCACCTGGTTCTTGAGGTCCACGAGCTTTTTGGTGTCTTGTTTGAATGTTTATTCCTTCAACAACAACACGGTCTTTCTTTGGTAATGCTTTTAAAACTTTACCTGTTTTTCCTTTATCTTTACCGGCAATAACAATTACCTTGTCGCCTACTTTAACGTGCATAATTTAACCTCCCTTCATTAAAGAACTTCTGGAGCTAGTGATATTATCTTCATATAACCACCAGTTCTTAGTTCTCTAGTTACAGGTCCAAATATACGAGTTCCAACAGGATTTTTATCTTCTTTTACGATAACTGCTGCGTTATCATCAAATCTTATATATGATCCATCTTGTCTTCTTATTGGTTGTGTTGTTCTAACTATAACAGCTTTAACAACGTCTCCTTTTTTAACAACGCCTCCTGGTGTTGCATTTTTAACTGTGCAAACCACTATATCGCCCACTCCGGCATACTTTCTTTTACTGCCACCTAAGACTTTAATTACTAGTACCTCTCTGGCTCCGGAGTTATCAGCTACTCTCATTCTTGATTCAGATTGTATCAATTTATTAACCTCCCTTCCTATAAAAGGACTATTTTGCTTTTTCTATAATTTCTACGAGTCTCCATCTTTTTGTCTTAGATAGTGGTCTTGTTTCCATAATCTTTACAAAATCGCCAACTCTTGCTTCGTTGTTTTCATCGTGAGCCTTAAATTTAGTAGTTCTGTTAACTCTCTTCTTATATATAGGATGACTAACTTTTGTTTCAACTGCAACAGTTATTGTCTTTTCCATCTTATCAGAAACTACTGTACCTGTTCTAACTTTTCTAAGATTTCTTTCCATTGATTTAAGCCTCCTTTACTTGAGAAAGTTCTCTTTCTCTGACAATTGTTTTCACTCTAGCAATGTCTTTTTTAACTTGAGAAATTGTCTTTGGGTTTTCTAATTGTCCGGTAGCTAATTGGAATCTTAGGTTAAATAGTTCTTTTTTAAGCTCTTTTTCTTTTTGATTTAGTTCTTCTGTTGTTAAATCACGTATTTCTTTAACCTTCATTAGCTTCACCACCTTCTTCACGAACTACAAATTTAGTTTTTATAGGAAGTTTCATTGCTGCAAGTCTTAGTGCTTCTCTTGCTATTTCTTCTGAAACTCCACCCATTTCAAATAATACTCTACCTGGTTTTACTACTGCAACCCAATACTCTGGAGCACCTTTACCGGAACCCATACGTACTTCTGCAGGTTTCTTTGTTACTGGTTTGTCTGGAAATACTTTAATCCAAACATTTCCACCTCTTTTTATATATCTTGTCATCGCACGACGAGCAGCTTCTATTTGGTTTGCTGTCATCCATGTTGGTTCTAGTGCTTGTAGGCCATATTCTCCGTAAGTAATTGTGTTACCTGAATATGCTTTACCTTTCATTCTGCCTCTATGAACTCTACGATGCTTTACTCTTTTAGGCATTAACATAGTATGTTTTCCTCCTTACTAATTTTCGTTATTAGCGTTTTGTGCTTCGTTAGCTTCTGGCTTAAAGCCTCTTCTGTTATTGTTATTTTTTCTGTCTTTAAAGCCTGTATTTTGGTTGTTATTTCTTCTTCTCTTTTTGAAGTCTTTCTTTTTGTCGTCTTGACTTCTCTTTTTAAAGTTTTTCTTTCTTTCGTCAGTTACTTCTGGAAGTACTTCTCCTTTATATAACCAAACCTTTACGCCGATCTTGCCGTATGTTGTGTTTGCTTCTGCAAAACCATAGTCAATATCTGCTCTAAGTGTTTGTAGAGGTATTGTTCCTTCTGAATAACCTTCGCTTCTAGCCATGTCGGCTCCACCAAGTCTTCCGGAAACTTGAGTTTTGATACCCTTTGCTCCTTCTTTCATTGTTCTTTGGATAGCGCCTTTCATTGCTCTTCTGAATGTGATTCTTCTTTCTAGTTGGAACGCAATGTTTTCTGCTACTAGTTGAGCATCTAAGTCTGGCTTTCTTACTTCTTCAACGTTTACTAAAACTGTCTTTGTAGTAAGTCTTTCGATTTTTTTCTTAAGTGCTTCTATACCTTCTCCGCCTCTACCGATTACGATACCAGGTTTTGCTGTATATATAGTAACTTTAATTTTCTTTCTTGTTCTTTCGATTTTTAATTTTGAAACTCCTGCTTGGTAAAGCTCTTTTTTCAAATATTCTCTTATCTTATAGTCTTCTACTAAATTATCAGAGAAACTTTTCTTGTCGGCATACCAATTTGAGCTCCAATCTTTTATAACTCCGACTCTTAGTCCGTGTGGATTTACTTTTTGGCCCATTTCTTACCTCCTTATTTCTCGTCTGATACTACAACTGATAAGTGTGCAGTTCTCTTTAGTATTGGATAAGCTGAACCGTGAGCCTTTGGTCTGTATCTTTTCATTCTTGGTCCATCAGTTGCTTGTGCATCCTTAACATATAGTTTGTCTCTATCTAAGTCAAAATTGTTTGTAGCGTTTGCTATTGCAGATTCAAGTACTGCTAATAGTTCTCTTGCGCCTTTCTTTGGTGTAAACTTTAAAATAGAAAGAGCTTCATCAATATGTTTTCCCCTAATTTCGTTGCATATAAAGTGAACTTTTCTAGGAGATATTCTAATATATTTAGCTATTGCTTTTGCTTCCATTTATATCCTCCTTCTATTATTTTACAGCTGCTTTTTTGTCGCCTTTAGCAACATGGCCTCTGAAAGTTCTTGTTAAAACGAACTCTCCAAGTTTATGTCCCACCATATCTTCTGTTATATATACAGGAACGTGTTTTCTACCGTCATATACTGCTATTGTGTGTCCTATGAATTCTGGGAAGATTGTTGAACGTCTTGACCATGTTTTTATAACTTTTTTATCGTTAGCTTCATTCATAGCTTCAACTTTTTTCATTAAGTGTTCGTCTACGAAAGGTCCTTTTTTAATCGATCTTGCCATTTAAACCCTCCTACTTGTCGTTTCTTCTTCTGATTATATACTTATCAGAATGTTTCTTTTTCTTTCTAGTCTTAAGTCCTAGAGCAGGTTTACCCCAAGGTGTCATTGGTGATGGTCTACCTATTGGTGCTCTACCTTCACCACCACCATGTGGATGGTCTACTGGGTTCATCGCTGAACCTCTTACGTGAGGGCGTCTTCCTGTTAATCTCTTCTTACCAGCTTTACCCATGTTAACTAGTTCGTGGTCAAGGTTACCTACTTGGCCGATTGTTGCCATACAGTCTAGTAAAACAACTCTCATCTCGCCTGATGGCAATCTTAATTGTGCGTAGTTACCTTCTTTACCCATAAGTTGTGCGTATGAACCAGCGCTTCTTGCTAGTTGTCCGCCTTTTTCTGGTTTCATTTCAATGTTGTGGATTAGTGTACCTACTGGGATGTCTCTTAATTTAAGTGCGTTACCTACTTTGATATCGACATGTTCTCCTGCTTCGATTTTATCTCCAACATTTAATCCTACTGGATGAAGGATGTATCTCTTTTCGCCGTCTTCGTATTGAATTAGTGCGATGTTTGCTGTTCTGTTTGGATCGTACTCGATGTGAGCTACTGTTCCAACAACGCCTATTTTATTTCTCTTAAAGTCGATAATTCTGTATATCTTCTTAGCTCCCCCGCCTCTGTGACGAGATGTGATTCTACCAGTGTTGTTTCTACCTGAGTTTTTCTTAATGCTTTCTACAAGTGACTTTTCTGGTTTAGCTCTTGTGATAAGCTCAAAAGCAGGTGATGCCATCATTCTTCTGGACGGAGTAGTTGGTTTATATGTTTTAATAGCCATTAAATTTCCCTCCTATCACTAATTTGACATGCCTTCAAAGAATTCAATTCTCTTTGAATCTTCCTTAAGTGTAACAATGGCTTTTTTCCAGTTTGGTCTTCTACCTTCGTGTGCGCCTTGTCTTTTTAACTTACCTTGCATGTTCATTGTGTTTACTTTTTCAACCTTTACACCAAAAACGTTTTCAATTGCTTTTTTGATTTCAGATTTATTGATTCTTCTGTCTACTTTGAAAGTGTACTTACCTTCTTCCATATCGCTCATAGACTTTTCTGTAACTATGGGTTTTATGATTATATCATGTGGATTAAGCATTATTTGAACACCTCCTCGATAGTTTCTAAAGAAGCTTTTGTAAGTATCATATTGTCATGTCTTACTATATCATATACGTTTATGTTTCTTGCTTCACTAATCATTGTGAATGGTATATTTCTAAAAGCTCTTTGTGTGTCTTTGTCGTTATCTTTAGTAACTATATATGCTTTCTTTGCGTTAAGATTTTGTAGTGCTTTAAAAGCGTATTTTGTCTTAACTTCTTGTAATTTTATATCATCTACTATAATAAGCTCATTATCACGAACTTTGTTTGAAAGAGCTACCTTTAAAGCTAATCTCTTTAACTTCTTAGGAAGTTTGTATCCATAGCTTCTTGGCTTTGGTGCAAATACAACTCCGCCGCCCTTCCATTGAGGACTTCTTGTACTTCCTTGTCTTGCTCTACCTGTACCTTTTTGTTTCCAAGGTTTTCTTCCGCCGCCTCTAACTTCAGCTCTTGTTAAAGTGCTTTGAGTTCCTTGACGTTTGTTCGCTAAATGATTAACTACTACTTGGTAAATAAGATGAGGGTTATCTTCTTGATTAAAGATGTCATCATTTAATTCAATTGTCTCAAGTTCTTTACCTTCCATGTTTAAAACTTTATAACTTGGCATTTTAATCCTCCTTTAGCGCTATTTCTTTATTGCTTTTCTAACAGTAATTAAACCTTTCTTTGGTCCTGGTACAGCACCTTTGATTAGGATAATTCCGTTTTCTTTATCTACTCTTACTACTTTTAGGTTTTGAACAGTTACTCTTTCATTACCCATGCGGCCCATCATTCTATGGCCCTTAAATACTTTTCCTGGCCATGTTGCAGCACCCATACCACCTGGCATTCTGTGGAATTTTGAACCGTGTGATTCTCTACCTCTACCGAAGCCGTGTCTTTTTATAACACCTTGAGTACCTTTACCTTTTGATGTTCCGATAACGTCTACAAATTCAACGCCGTCCATGATTTCAACTGTGATTTCATCACCTAAGTTGTATTTTTCTACATCTTCTACTTTAAACTCTCTAAGGTATCTTTTGTAGCTAGCGTTAGCTTTTTTGAATTGACCCTTACGAGGTTTGTTTACATTCTTTTCATTGATTTCTCCAAAACCAACTACTATAGCGTTGTAACCGTCTGTTTCAACAGTTTTCTTTTGAACAACTACCATAGGTCCGGCTTGAAGAACTGTAACTGGAACTAAGTTTCCTGTTTCTTCGAAAACTTGTGTCATTCCAATTTTCTTTGCTAAAATTCCGTTCATTAACTGCACCTCCATAATTTACAGCGGATTTTAAATAAAATCTTATAGATTATAGTTTTATTTCTATATCTACACCTGCAGGCACGTTCATCTTCATTAGTGCATCTACAGTTTTGTCATTTGGTTCAAGGATATCGATTAGTCTCTTGTGAGTTCTTTGTTCGAATTGCTCTCTTGAATCTTTGTTAACGTGAACTGATCTTAAAATTGTTACGATTTGTTTTTCTGTTGGTAGTGGAACTGGTCCTGATACCTTACAACCTGTCTTTTTAGCAGCTTCAACAATTCTTTGAGCTGATTGATCTAGTAGTGTGTGATCGTAAGCTTTAAGTCTAATTCTGATTTTTTGTTTTTTGCTTGACATTTGATTACCTCCATGTAATATTTTTTTACTTCTTAGAGAGTCAACTCTTACACACGCATCCGTGCGTTTTCTCTAAGCGTAAATAAAATATGCCAATCAATCGCCTACTTCAGTCTCGAGTAGACTTGCATGAAACTAGGGAAATTACCACATCACGCAACAAAAAACATGATGCGCAACCTTTCTTAGTCATAGCCATTTGATTTAAGCACTCATATATTATACATAATAAGCTCTTGTCTGTCAAGGGTTTTTTTAATTATTTTTTAATTATTTTTTATTTTTTTATATTTTTTTCTCTTCTTTATATATAAGGCAATAATTTTTTTATAAAATAAATTTATTTTCATATCTATGCTTTGATATAAATTATTTTATAATTTTATTAAATAAGTATTAATATTTTTAATAATTATTTTTAATAACGAAAATTATTATCTTATGTGTAATAAAAAATATATTTATTAAGTTTTTATCCAAATGCTTTAATATAGTAATTATCTCGTTGACAAAAAATCGTTTTTATTATAAAATATTATTAATAATATGCAAATATAAAGGAGGTAAATTATGGCTTTTTGTTTTAACAAAGATCGTGCTAAATTTGATGAGTTCTTAGAGTTTGTAGAAGGAAAAAAGAACGATAAAGGCGCTGTTATGCCTGTTCTTCAAGAAGCACAAAGACTCTTTGGATACATACCTGAAGAGATTGTAGACTTTATGGCTTTGAAGCTTAATAAACATAGCAGCGAAATTTACGGCGTTGCATCGTTTTACAGTCAATTCACTTTTAAACCTAGAGGAAAGCATTCTATATGCATCTGCTTAGGTACTGCCTGCTACGTTAAGGGAGCCGACAAGCTTTTGGATGACTTCTTGAAGGAGTTAAATGTAGCTAAGGGCGAGGCAACAGCTGATGGACTTTTCTCTATCGTTGAGACTAGATGCGTTGGTGAATGTGCTTTGGCACCTGTTGTAACTGTTGGTGACGACGTTTATGACCACGTTAGTGAAAGTCAAGTCACTGAAATTATTAATAAGTATAAGGAGTAGTATATGAATAAGGAAAATCTATTAGAAATTCAAAAGAAAACTAAGGATCTTCTTCTTGATAGACTTAAAAAAGACGGCTCTTTTAATATTGACGGTGACAAGATTACTAAAAAAGGTGAATTTTTCGAAAAACAGCACCGTATAGTTTTAAAAAACTGTGACATAATAGACTCATCGTCTTTAGACGAATACATAGCATTAGGCGGATATTTCTCTCTTGAGAAGGCGCTTAATATGAAAAGAGAAGATTTAATAAATGAAGTAAAGACTTCTGGTCTAAGAGGCCGTGGTGGAGCGGGTTTCCCTACAGGAAGAAAATGGGAAGCAGCTTTTCTTCAACCAGAAGGTATAAAATATATAATTTGTAACGCTGACGAAGGTGACCCAGGTGCCTACATGGATAGGTCTGTTTTGGAAAAAGATCCGCACAGCGTTTTAGAGGGCATGGCCATCTGCGCTTATGCTGTTGGTGCTCAAAAGGGCTTTATCTACGTTAGAGCTGAGTATCCAAAGGCTGTTGAAAGCCTAAAAGTTGCTATAAAAAAGGCAAATGAAAACAATTTACTTGGTGATAATATTTTAGGAACTGACTTTTCTTTCCAAATCGAGCTTCGTCTAGGTGCAGGTGCTTTCGTGTGCGGTGAAGGTACTGCTCTTATGGAATCTATCGAAGGAAAGCGTGGTATGCCAAGAAATAAAGAGTACAGAACTACTGAGAGAGGTCTTTGGGGCAAGCCAACTGTTATCAACAATGTTGAAACTTTTGCTAACATCGCTCAAATTATTGATCATGGCGCAGACTGGTTCAGATCCATCGGCACTGAAGATTCGTCAGGAACTAAGGTTTTCTCACTTGTTGGTAAGGTTGCTAACTCAGGACTTGTTGAGGTACCTATGGGAACTACTATTAGAGAGATAGTTTTTGACATAGGCGGAGGTATTCAAGGCGGTAAAAAAGCTAAAGCTGTTCAAACTGGTGGACCATCAGGCGGCTGTATACCAGAGAGACTTTTTGATACAAAGGTCGACTTTGCATCTCTTAAGGCTATAGGCTCAATCATGGGCTCTGGCGGTATGGTTGTTATGGACGAGGACGACTGCATGGTAGACGTTTCAAGATTCTTCCTAGAGTTCTCTGTTGATGAATCATGCGGTAAATGTACACCTTGTAGAATTGGTAACAAAAGGCTTCTTGAGCTACTTGAAAAATTAACTTCAGGCAATGGTAGTGAAGAAGATATAGAAAAATTAGAGGATTTATCCATAATCGTGAGCAAATCATCACTATGTGGACTTGGTCAATCGTCTCCAAATCCAATACTTTCAACATTAACATACTTTAGAGACGAATACATGGCTCACGTTGGTGAGAACAAGACTTGCCCAGCTAAGAAGTGCAAAAACCTACTTAACTACTTTATTACTGACAAGTGCATCGGATGTACAAAATGTGCTAGAAACTGCCCTGTTAACTGTATTGAAGGAAAAGTTAAGGAAAAACACATTATTGACACAGCTAAGTGTATCAAGTGCGGCAATTGCAAGAACGTCTGCCCAGTTAAGGCAGTAGTATTGGTATAGGAGGTACTTATGGCTAAGATAACAAACTTAAAAATTAACGGCGTTGATGTCACTGTTGAAGGCAGAACTTCAATACTTGACGCTGCTAAAACCATTGGCGTAAGGATACCTACACTTTGTCATATGGAATTACATGATATAAAATTTGTAAATAAACTTGCTTCATGCAGGGTTTGTATGGTAGAAGACGCAAAAAGCGGCAAACTTCTTCCAGCGTGTGCAACACCTGTTAAAGAAGGCATGGATATAAAAACCGAATCACCTCTTGCTATAAATGCGAGAAGGACTATTGTTGAGCTGCTTTTATCGGACCATCCAAACAGCTGCTTAACTTGTGATAAAAACTTAAACTGCCAACTTCAAAAATTGGCACAAGACCTTGGTATTAGAGAGATACCTTACCAAGGCGAAAGAAGACATATACCTGTAGATGACAGAAGCTTATCTATGGTTAGAGAACCGGAAAAGTGCATACTTTGCAGAAGATGCGAGACAATGTGTAACGAAGTACAAACAGTTGGTGCACTTGCTGAGATTGGCCGTGGTTTTGACTGCCACGTTGGATCAACATTTAACAGAAGTATGTTCGAAACAACATGTACATTCTGTGGACAATGCGTTACAGTCTGCCCTACAGGCGCACTTCATGGTATGAGCTACACAAGAAAAGTATGGAAGGCACTTGCCGATCCGAAGAAATACGTTGTTGTTCAAACAGCTCCAGCAGTTAGAGTTGCCCTAGGCGAAATATTTGGTATGCAGCCGGGCACTATAGTTACTGGTAAGATGGTTAGTGCACTTAAAAAATTAGGCTTTGATCAAGTCTTCGATACAAACTTTGCAGCCGACCTAACTATAGTTGAAGAAGCACATGAGTTCGTAGAAAGACTTACAAAGGGAGGCAAAATGCCTATACTTACAAGCTGCTGCCCTGGTTGGGTAAACTTCATGGAACAACAGTTCTCAGATATGATTGATATACCATCATCATGCAAGAGCCCTCACGAAATGTTTGGAGCCATAGCAAAAACTTATCTTGCTCAAAAACTTGGCATAGATCCTAAGGATATGGTAGTCGTATCAGTAATGCCATGCCTTGCTAAAAAATACGAATCAGCAAGAGACGAGCTTAAGAGCAAGGGCCACAGCGACGTTGATATAGTTATCACAACTAACGAGCTTGGCGCGATGATCAAAGAAGCAGGACTAAGCTTTAAAGACTTGGCTGACGAAGAATTCGACGATCCAATGGGCGAATCAACAGGCGCAGGCGCAATCTTTGGCGCTACAGGCGGCGTTATCGAGGCAACATGCAGAACAGCTTATGAAACTATAACAGGAAAAGAGCTTAAAGAGATTGAATTTACTGCACTTAGAGGCCTTAACGGCATCAAAGAAGCAACAGTTGATATAGATGGAAGAGAAATCAGAATCGCCGTTGCCAATGGCCTTGGTAATACAAGAAAACTACTAAACATGGTTAAGTCGGGCGAAAAAGAATATGATGCGATAGAAGTTATGGCTTGTCCAGGCGGATGTATAGGCGGAGGCGGTCAACCGCTTCATAACGGCGACATCTCAATACTTAAGAAGAGAGCCAAAGCCATCTACAATATAGACGAAAACAAAAAAATTAGAAAATCACACGCCAATCCAAAAATCATACAACTTTATAAAGAATACCTTGGCGAAGTTGGCGGCGAATTGGCACACGAGCTACTACACACACATTACGAAGCCGATCCAAAGATGTAATTTAATATAAAGATATGCCCTCTTTGCCACGTGGTGAAGAGGGTTTTCACTATACAAAATTATTGTAAAACAAAGAAAAATATGCTAGAATTGATATATAAAAATATCTATGAAAAGGAGTAGACCTTATGATGAAAAAAACAATGATAGCTCTTCTAATTAGCCTTACATTTCTCTTAAGCCTAACAGCATGTTCATCAGAACAAGAAACTACACTTGAAGATAAGAATCTTACAGAGAGTGCAAACGATAAATCAAGCGAAGATAATGAAGAAAGCAAAGATGATGAAGAAAGCGAAGACAATGAAGAAAGTAAAGATGCTGAAGAAAACGCATTAGCTCAAGAAGATGAGAATCTTGAAAAAGTAAAGCAAGTATACACAAGTGTTTTGGACAATATGAGCCCAGAGAAGTTTAATCCAGCCACAAAAGATGACGGATTTAATTGCACTTACACATATTCACTTGTAAAGCTAAACAATTTAGACTACCCACTACTTTTAGTTTATCAAGACTATGACTATGGTATGTCAGACATCAAGTTTTATTATCCAAACAAAGACTTTACAAAAGAGCTAAGCTCAGATGAGATTGTGCCAATAGGAGTAGCTAGAGCAGGCGGCTTTAGAGGCGACATCGGCCTAAGCGAAAGTAAAGATACATTATCCTACTTTTGTGTGTCCTCAGGTACCGGTGATAGCAGCATTGACGATATAAGCTTCGAACTAGAAGATGAGAACTTAAACGTTCAAATAAAATCAGTCTGGGAAGGCAGCTTCGACGATATGCCACAGTCAAGCTCAAGCCCGATAGACTTAAGCGATATTTCAGATAGAATAGCCATAGATAATATATCCACAAGTAATTAGAAAAAAATTAATACAGCTACATGATATGATATGTAGCTGCATTTTTATGCGCAAATTAGAAAAATGCTTTTATTAAATTTATTGGTGAGCTAATTACACGCTCAAAGTAGTAAGATGCAACGCCTATCCAATCCAAACCGTGTGTAACAGCTATAAGACATAAGAAGTATGGTGCATTTATTACTACAGGCAAGATAATGTTTATCCATGTAAGAGTATTTTTCGGGATAAATATTAGTCCCACTAACGCAAATAATAAGCTTAGTAGCACAGCATTAAGGATGATACTGCCCGTCTTTTCATCAGCACCCATAAGCTTAAAAACTATATACGCTAGCAAAACCAAAGCATATATGCCTAGTACGGTGTAATTATATATCCTAGTTACTTTGCTTTTTAACTTTGTTTTATTAAGGTCCGTCATTATAACACCCCACCTAATAAACTTACTTATATTATAATACTAAAAAATCATTTTTGCAAATTGTGTAGACGTGAAAAAAGCTCCAAATTAATGGAGCTTATTTTAATCTTTATCCTACGATAAAAATACCCATATACAAATCCGGATCATTCACATCCATTTCCTTAATTAAACTTTCTGCTGAATATATTTGGAAGTAGATTTTGCCATCTGTTCTGTCATATAAAACATCGTAAGGTCCTATTGTGTATCTGTAAAACTTAGAAACTTCGCCGATGTAGATCATTCTATTGATATCTTTTTCGATTAACTTTATGTCATCGTCAAACCTATTTGGTTCGTCCTTAACTTTTTCCTTCAAAGTCTTTGCAAAATTCTTTAGACCTTCAAGACATTTCTCCTTAACTAGCTTCATCGCGTCATCCGAGCTTAGATTGTCCTTATACTCGTGCTTTTCATCGATGATGACATTTCTAAGGCTTCTTTCAATAGTCTTATCTTGAGTTATAGCCATATTAGTGTCGTAGAATTCTTTGAAGTCATCGCCAAGCCTTTCAGTCACTAGAGCACTTTCAGCAAGATTCTTTTCTACAAAATCGCAAGTCACATAAGTAGTATCCTTGATAAGCTTAGCCATTTCATTTTTAGTAGTAGCAATATCAATGCTCTTATCAGCTTTTTTAAGCGTAACCTTTTTCTCAGCGCCGTTCCAGCCAAGTTCGTAGCCAAGCTTTTCAGCAATAAGCCTTAAAGGTAGCATGGCCTTGCCGTCCTCCATAATTACCTCAGCTTCAGGAATTACTTCACCGTTTATAAATAAAACAGTGCCATTCTTAACAGGATAAGTTTTGTCAGCTAGACTTATGGTTGCATCTTCTGGTCCTACATCAGTTGCAAACCCTACTATCTCCCCTTCAAGAAGCTTCGCCATAGAAATGTTCACAGACATTGACAAAACTAGCACAAATACTAAAAGAAATGATAAAAACTTTTTCATAATAAACCTCCTTTTATCACTTTTTATTACTTTACTTATATATATTATATACCCACGCAAGCAAAATTAAATGGATTTTCGTGATTTTTAACAAATTTGTAATAAAGCATTAAAAAGCTCTCACCTAAGTGAAAGCCTTTAATAAATTCTATATTCAAAATTTCTTTTAGCACAAAAACACTAGCCAGCTACAAATATCGCCGTATACAAATCTGGATCATTCACATCCATTTCCTTAATAATTGTACCTGATGAAGGTATCTCAAAATAAATCTTGCCATCTGTTCTGTCATAATAAATATCATAAACACCTATAGTGTATTTGTAAAATTTTGAAATTTCTCCCAAATAAATCATTCTATCTATTTCCCTTTTAATGTCTTTAAAAACTCCATCAAAACGTTCTTGAATTTCCTTAGATTTTTCAATGCGTTCTCTCATGCTCTTTTCAAAGTTCTTAAGGCCTTCTGTGCACTTCTTTTGTACAAGCTTCATAGTTTCTTCTCCAGTAGATTTATCCAAATACTCATGCTTTTCGTCAATAAAGATATTTCTCATAGAAGTAACTATAGTTTTTTCAGGTGATAATGGCATTTGAGTCTCGTAATACTTAGGATATAAACCCTCCATCTCCTTAGTATCAACAACTTCAAGTCCCATAGCATTATCTATAAAGCTTAGTGGAATATATGTTGTATTATTTATAACCTTAACTAATTTGTCCATCTTATAGTCTTTATCAGCAACACGAGCAGTATTTTTACCTATAAAAAGCTCAATATTAGAATTATCTTTAGATAATATAACTTTTCTCTCATTAGCCTTCCAATCAATCTTGTAGCCAAGTTTCTCAGAAAGTGCCCTTATAGGAATAAGAGGCATATCATCTTCAAGAAGAATCTCTACCTTTGGAAGAAGCTCACCGTTAACAAATAGTATAGTTGCGTTTTTAATTGGATATTCTTTCTTACCTATCCTTACGCTATAATCTTTAGGCTCCACATCAAGAGGAAATTCAATTTCCTTAGCGCCAGTCTCATCAAACTTAGCCATGGAAATGTTCATAGACATTGACAAAACTAGCACAAATACTAGAACAAATGATAAAAACTTTTTCATAATAAACCTCCTTTTATCACTTTTTATTACTTTACTTATATATATTATATACCCACGCAAGTGTAAATAAATGGTTTTTCTTAATATTTAACAAATTTGTAATAAAGCGTTAAAAAAGCTCTCACTAAAGTGAAAGCCTTTAATAATTTCTTTATTTTGCAAAAGCACACAAAAAATTTCACCTGATTTTTTAGATTAAAGAAGAACCTCGCCTGTAAACAGCCGAGAACCTTTGCGCTACGATGGATTTGCGTTTCCCATCAAAAAAAGCTTCCAAATAAATGAAAGCTTTTAATAATTTATTTATTTCGCTATACCGCAATTTTGCAAAGAAAAGAAGAACCCCACCCTTCCACGATGCTTCGCATCGGGCGGGTACCCGGGAACCTTGGTGCTTCGCACTACGATGGATTTGCGTGCACATCAAAAAAGCTCTCACCAAAGTGAAAGCCTTTAATAATATTTATTCAATAAATACCAAAAATTTCTTTATTTTGCTATACCGTGATTTCGTAAGCACAAAAATTTCGCCTGATTTTTTAGATTAAATCGATGGATTAGGCGATGTGCAGAAATTTTCAAGCGATCCCGTACTCAAGGTACGTGGAGCGAAGAAAATTTCGAACGAGCCTAAGCCGCGATTTAGGCAAAAAAGCACAGAAATTTTTTTAGTCTTGAGTATATGGTAGTAAAGCCACTTGTCTTGCTCTTTTAATAGCTGTTGTGATTTCTCTTTGGTGTTTAGCGCAAGTGCCTGTTATTCTTCTTGGTAAGATTTTACCTTTTTCTGTGATGTATTTTCTTAGTTTTGCTACATCTTTATAATCTATGTGTTCATTCTTTTCTTGGCAGAAAGCACATACTTTTTTTCTAGGTCTGAATCTTCTTTGCATTATATTCCCTCCTTTAATTAAAATGGAATATCCCTATTGCTTCCAGGAGCAAAGCCTTCGTCAACGTTTGAAAAATCTTCGTCGCTACTGAAGTAATCTTCGTGTGATTGGTTTGGAGATTGTGAGGTAATGTTTCTTCTTTCTAGAAATTCTACTGATGAAGCTATGACTTCTGTTACATATCTTTTTGTACCGTCTTTAGCTTCGTATGTTCTAGATTGAATCCTACCTGTTACTCCAACCATGTTGCCCTTTGAAACATAATTACTGATATTCTCTGCAGTTCTACCCCAAGCTACGATGGAAATAAAGTCTGCTGTTGGCATGTTCTTTGCTTCCATTTCTTCTCTTTTTTCTCTTGATAAACCCTTATCAACAGCTATAGTAAATGTGATAACTGCTTGATTTGTGTTAGGTGTGTATCTTAGCTCAGGATCTCTTGTTAATCTTCCGATTAAACTACATACGTTCATCTCTTCACCTCTTATTTATCTTCGTCTGTTACTATCATGTGACGTAGTAAAACGTCAGTGATTCTTGCAATTCTTGTAAGTTCTAGAATTACAGCTTCTTCTGCTTCAAAGTTCATTAAGAAGTAGTAGCCTTCAGTTTTAAATTTGATTTGGTATGCTAATTTTCTTAGGCCCCAATCATCAGTGTTAGTTACTTTACCTTCTTGTGCTTCGATAACTGATTTTATCCTATCAAGGAATTTATTTCTAGCTTCCTCACTTGTTTCAGGATAAAAAACATACATTGCTTCATATTTTTTCATCTTTCCACCTCCTTTTGGACTTATGGCTCTTTAATAAATAAAGAGCAAGGTTACCTTGTTAGTATATAATAATTTTCCCCATTTGTCAAGAATTTTTTATAAAGATTATTTATATAAATCATCCGCTTGACGTTTAAGCGCATTTCTGACCCTCTCTACCCTTTCAGGCGCAGCATCCCTCTCATTTACTATATGAATGGCAGTGTTCTCAAGCCTTTCTTTTTTATCGAATTCGTTTAATAGTTCTTTATCAAGATGCTCCCTGCAAATATCTTTGTCAATGGCTGTGAGCATGAAGGCTCTTTTTGTCCTTTCGCTCACCGATTTACCTAGTATCATGTCGTCAATGGCAATTTTCATTAAATTTACTCCGCCAAGTGTAGCGTAATAAAAAGTTCTGCCTTGCCTAATATTCATCTCAAGCGTATAAATTTTGCCTGTTTTTGAATCTTTTTTGAAATCAAAATTAAATAGTCCCTTGTAATCAAGGCTGGAAACAATTTTTTCCGCTGTATTAAACATCTCTTCATCGAAATGATCAACTTGAACCAAATGATTACCGACCCACATCGGCCTCATATCAGAGAGTAAATTTCTTGCTAAGACCATTGATACCTTGCCATCGTGCGCTCTATAGCCATTAAGCGAGTACTCAGTTCCTTGACCGCCATGAATATAGTCTTGAACTATGATGGAGCCTGTGTAATTACTCTTGTAAATCTCTTCAAGTATAGCTAGCGTCTCGTCTTTCTTCATCGCATGATAGCCTTTTTGTATATTGGTAGCGTTTGACTCAATGAAGTCGTTGTATTCATCAGCTTTTAAAAATGCTTCGCCTTCGATATTAACGCTTTGATAATTATTTTTATTCGCTATAAAAGTTTTTGGATAGGCAACGCCAATATTTTCAAGAATTTTATAAAATTCAGACTTTAGTATGAGTTTTTCAGCCTCTTTTGGATCTGGATATGGTATATGCGCCTTGAAATCGAATTTATCCTCGTTCCTTACAAGTAAATCGACATAGTGCTCAGTTGGTGCGAAGAAGATAAAGTCCTCTTCTTCTCTTTCTTTTGCAATTTTATTTAATGTATTTACAAAAACATCATCATCGCTTGAAAAATCCTTAACTATGTGTATATCGGTGATGGTGCTTGCAACGAAAGGCACAAGCAGAGCCGCTCCGACAACTATTGGCTTTTCATTATATGCTTCAAAAAAACTTCTTGCAACTGAGTATGAATTGTGATCAGTTCCAAGAATTATAGCGTTATATTTCATAAATTTACCTCCAAATCTAATTATATATTTAGTCTACACCATAGACCTCGCTTTGTCAACGCTTTGGCATAAAAAAAGAAGACTGAATAATCAATCTTCTTTCATATATTTATCCATGAGTAAAATTTCATCTTCTTCAAGTGTCCTCTTCATATCGATAATTCTTTGATTAGAGGAGCCTCTGAACTTTAGCTTCAAATCTTTTAGGTCTTCGACGAAGCGTCCGTCCACCAAAACATCTATATTCTTCAAGACGTCCATAGCGCCGTCCTTTTCTAAAAGCTCTTCAAAAGTGTAGCCGGAGTAAATCCAAATATCTTTTTCGCAATTTGCTCTAACTTTTGAGATGAATTCCTTAAGACCCTCAAGGTTATCGAAGGGCTCGCCGCCTAAAACCGATAAACCACTGATATTTGCATCACTTAAGCAGTCCATGACCTCATCGAAGGCTTTTTCATCAAAAACTTTTCCGAAATGAAAGTTTTGATACTCTTTATTGAAACAGTTCTTGCAATTTAAAGTACAACCCGTCAAGAATATAGTCGTTCTAACGCCTGGACCGTTCGCTATGTCGTACTTCCTAATTTGCGCGTAATTCATTATATGTGAAGTACCCTTTGCTTTATCTCCTTAGTTTTGCCTTCATTCCAGAAGTTTTCGCCAAGGTAGCCGCATGTCCTTCTTGTTACATTCATCTTAGCTTGGTCCTTGTTGTGACATTGTGGGCATTCCCATTCGTTATGATCATTGATTATGATTTCGCCGTCATAACCGCAAACGTGGCAATAGTCTGATTTTGTATTGAATTCTGCATATTGAATATTGTCATAGATATAGTTAACTATAGTTTCAAGCGCTTCTAAGTTATGACCCATGTTAGGTATTTCAGCGTAACTGATACATCCACCCTTTGAAAGTGTTTGGAACTGAGCCTCAAACTTAAATTTATCAAATACAGATATATTTTCTCTAACATCAACGTGGAAGGAGTTTGTGTAGTAGCCCTTGTCAGTTACATTTTTAATTTCTCCAAATCTTTCAAGGTCCTTCTTAGCAAATCTATAGCAAAGACTTTCAGCAGGAGTGCCATAAAGCGCATAACCAAGGCCATCTTCCTTCTTCCAAGAATTTAATTTTTCATTCATAGTTCTCATAACTTTTAGAGCAAAATCAGTTGCGTGCTCGTCAGTATGAGTAGTGTGGCGAACTAAATAAGTCGCTTCATATAGACCTATATATCCTAAAGTTACAGTCGCATAACCATTCTCAAGAAGTGGTCTGATTGGCTCGTGCTCTTCAAGTCTTGCGATAGCGCCGTGTCTCCAGTGAATTGGAGATGAATCGCTTGTAACATTCTTTAATATATCGTATCTAAGTAGACAAGCCTTTCTGCAAAGGTCAAGCCTCTTGTCAAGAATTTCAAAAAATTTATCTTCGTCGCCGCCGCTAACTATAGCTATTTGCGGTAAATTTAGAGAAACAACACCCATGTTGAATCTGCCGTCAAATTTGTAATTGCCGTCCTTATCCTTCCATGGCGATAAAAACGCTCTGCAGCCCATAGGCGCAAAAACATTGCCTTCATAATTTTCTCTCATCTTTTTAGCAGAGATGTAGTCAGGATACATCCTCTTAGCAGTACATTTTATAGCAGTTTGAGTTAAATAATAGTACTTTGAGTCCTTGTGAATATTATTTTCATCAAGTACATATACAAGCTTTGGAAAAGCTGGTGTTACATAAACACCGCATTCGTTCTTGATGCCTTGAATTCTTTGCTTTAAAATCTCTTCGATAATCATCGCAAGCTCATCAGCATATTCGAAATCATCTTCCATGTGCATGAAAAGAGTAACGAAAGGCGCTTGACCGTTGGATGTCATAAGAGTATTTATTTGATATTGTATAGTTTGTATGCCGCTTTCAAGATCCCTTTGAGTAAGTTTTCTTGCTAGTTCATCTTGCTTTGCCTCATCATCAAACATTTCCTTAGCAAGCTTCAAATTCTTCTCGTAGCTGCGTCTTAAGTACTTCGCAAGGCATTTTATGTCAATGGATTGGCCACCATATTGGTTTGATGCGATTTGAGCAATGATTTGTGTCATAACATTGCAGGCAACTTGGAAAGATCTTGGGCTTTCAATCAATTTACCATTAACAACAGTGCCGTTGTCAAGCATGTCCTTCATATTAACAAGGCAGCAGTTAAACATTGGTTGAATGATGTAGTCCATATCATGCAAATGTATGGAGCCTTCATCGTGCGCTTGAAGAAGGTCATCATCAATCATAAGTCTTCTAGCAATGTCCTTAGATACTTCGCCAGCAATCAAATCCCTTTGAGTAGATGCGATGTGAGCATTTTTATTAGAGTTTTCCTTCATTAAGTCACTGTTTTTTCTATCAAGAAGACCGATAATGCTCTCGTCAGTAGTGTTAATCTTTCTTTTAAAAGCTTGAACAGCCTTGTAATTTTCATAACTTCTAGCAGTAGCCGGATTTTTGTTCTCGATAAGCTTGTAGTAAACCTTGTCTTCGATATCATAAATCGAAAGAGGTCTCTCAGCCACAACAGCTTCCCTTTTAATTTCATCAGCTATCTTTTCAGCAAGACCTTCTTCATATACCCCAGTTGAAGAATTCATCGCTTTTTTAATAGCTGCAACAATCTTAGATTCGTCAAATGGCACTTTTTCGCCGCTTCTCTTGAATATATACATCTTATACCTCCACAATATTTTGATTGCTTCTCCCGTTCGCAAATATTATTATACTACATATAGTGGCGATTGGCAATAGTAAATTTGGATTAAATTATTAAGATTTCTTCATAATTTTTCTTGTAGTGAAGTATTTTTTATTATCAATAATTTTTTTAGATATGGAACAAGATTTTCAAAAAGATATTTTGATGTTTTTCTTCGCCACTGAGGGTGCCTGTACTTAATTATTAGCTTGTCATTGTGCCAATAATAAAATAGATCATCGTTATTTTCTACATTTTCAAAGTCGCTTGATTTTTTATCAAGAATTTCTTCTATAAATATATCGCCAGTACCACAGCAAATAATTATCTCTGGGTCTATGGCCTTAAGCTCGTCAAGGATATAAGCTTTATCATCTCGAGCGAAACTACTAATAATTTTATTGTTAGAACTTGCTGAGCCTGGTGTCTTTTTTAGATTTATGGCAGCTATTGGCGCTAAATATTTTATCCTATCGTCTTTGTTTATGCTAGATACATCATCAAATTCTTTATTAAAAACGAGACCCGCCGTCCAGCGAGAAATATTGTTCCAAGTCGCTCCACAGCAGCCTTCACGAACAAATTTTGCAAGATCAAAGCCAGTTCTAGAATTAGTTTCCTTTAAAATATAGCAAATTTTATAATTTGACATAATATAATCAAGTCCACTAACTATGCCATCTTCGCAAAATTCATCATATTTCTTTCTATGTTTTTCAAAAACTTTGTTTTGCTCTTTAATTTTATTTTCTGCATCAATCTTAGAGAATTTGTATTTAGTAATCATATCAGATATGGCAATGTAGCTTTCACTAAGATATCTTATGGCGTCAATAAATTTTTTCATATCATCATCTTCAATATTTATATCTAATTCATTATGAAGACTAAGTTTGTAAGTAATATCGTAGGCTGCTTTACTGTCATATCCATGGTTTATAAAATAATTATATAAATCTTCTCTTGATGCAGGAAATTTTCTTAAGTCAAAATCATAAGAAAGTAATTTATTGTAATCAATATTTGAATTTGCTCTAAGGGCAAAATATAGAGCATCTTCAAAAGTACTAGGTTTACTTATAATTTTATTTAAGCCAATGACTGAACACTTTTTATATCCAAATTCATTAATTGTATCAAAGTACTTCATCTTATGAAAAGGCCCTTTAAGAAAATTCATAAAATCTTCTAGGTCTATAGCTTTGAATAAATTTTTTTCACTCGCTATCTCATAGTCTTCTCTAAAAAACAACTCAAAATGTTCAAACAAATAAGATTTACTTGGCTTTTCTATATTAAGTGCAGACTTTTTATAATCAATATAATTAGAATTTTTTTCAATAATATCAAAATTTTTATTCAAATAATTTAAAACAAGCTCCTTATTTTTTGTATAAATATACATAGGTGTCTTTATGGGCCTAGATAAAACATAATCTTCATCTACATAGTAGCCGTCCCTTATGTATCCTTCTCTTTTTTCAAGGTCAGGTGCATATAAAACATTTTTATCAAAGATCACTTCTTTACTTTTCTCATCATAATAATGAGCAGGAAGAGGATTGAAAATCATTAAATCAAGTAAATAAAATGACAAGAAAGGTGCATACGTGATTAGAATGTTATCAATATTAATAATATTTTTTAGCTCAATAATTTTTTCTAATTCGTTCAAAAATCCGCTCTCTTCAAAATATTTTATCTCTTTTTCTAGTCTTTTATAAACATATTCACAGTTTGGATACTTCTCATTAGCCGCATCATAAATCATTTTCTTAATATCCATAGTAAACCTCCTTTGTTCTTATATATATATTATACAAAAGATGCCGTACAAATATATGTACAGCAAAAAGACTTCTAGATAAACTTGAAGACTTCGTCTTTTTCTAATTTTTTTCTAATTCATTAACTAGCTTTAAAAGTTCATCAATTTGCTCTATGCATGAAGATATAAGTGCATCTAATTTTTCATCGTACATAATGGTTTCAGCAAAGTCTTTGTCTATATCATATAAATCAAATCTATTTCCTTTTAAATCTTTAACATGCTTATAAGATAACCACGAATCGTGAGATGTAAGTATAAAATTGTTTTGTTTAAAAATATCAAGCATATTACTGTATTCTAAAGTATTTTCAATATGCGATTCAACATTTCTAATCCCAAAAATTAAATTTCTTTCAATTTCAACCTTTAAATATAAATCTCCTAAATTTTTAAAGTTCCCTAAATTATATATTAAACCAAAATATCTACTTTTCTTTTTTATTAAATTAAGAGAATACCATTTATTTGATGTCCCTATTTCTTTTGTTTTGTCAACCTTACTCATATCCAAACCATATTCTCTTGACAAATGCTCTTCAAGTCTAGCTTCTAGTCTCTTCCAAAACTTATCTTGTAGCTCAATCCTTGCCTCAGTTAAGCCAGGTCCTATACTTTTTACAAAATCATAATTATCAGCATTTTTAAGTATATAATCTTTTATTTCCATAGTATAATCTATATCCTTTCCACAAATTTTTTCAAGAAGTTCCTCATATTGAACCAAAGCCTCTCTAAGCTTAGCTTCCTTCGCCGATATGCTTATAGCTTCGCCTATCCAATTCAAAATATTTTCACTGTAAGATATGTTTATGACCTTACTCAAATTAGAGCAGCTTTCACTGCTTGGGTCGTGTCCATCCAAAGTTAAATAATAAAGATACTTTTCCTTTCCTTTGTTAATCGCGTCTAAATAATCTAAATACCGATCGAGCTGCTTATTTTGGTCGCCAGCATAAATTTTATTTTCAATCGCAATGCTATAAAGCTCATCATTTGCTTTGAACTCGATATAAAGGTCTAGCCTGCCATCAGCTCCTGCTTTTTCTCTTTCAATCTTTACGCTTGATTTATCAATATCCACTAAGTCTAGTCCAATATTTTTTAAAAAACTAAGCAAAAACTCATATCCATATTTCTTTTCATTTAATATAGTATAAATAAATTTAGAGTGTAAATTCATCTCATCATATGGATTAGCTATAGTTTGGAATATGTTGAAATCACTTTTGCTATCGTCCAAAATTTTGTGCCTATCATAAATTAGTTTAAGATTGTATAAAATATCTTTTCGCTCATCAATTATACTCATTTAATCAACTCCCTTTAATTATCTTTATACAAATTTGCTTTTATGCTATCAATAATATTCTCTCTAAGCTCCTTTGGCTCAAGAACTTCAACATAAGGCAAAAACTGCAGTGCCCAATACTCAATTCCATTACTTGGTGCCCTAAAATCTGCGATGAAATATTTTTCACTTTCATCTCTAATATTGATATCAAGGCCAAACTCATCAATGACATAGCCAAGTACACCCTTGTCGCAGCGCATAACAATCCTCTCAGCCTCACCAATAAAGGCATAAGTCGCTTTTTTGATGAGCCTGTCAAGCTCATAGTCTTTTATTTTAAGTTTCGTATCAGCCAAAATTTCTATGCCATCAATGAAATCCATCCTAAATAAAACGACATCCTCGTGTCCCTCGGCACTCGCCGCCAAATAATACTTTTGGTTCATCGCAAGCATCTCGTGTGGACTCACTATATAAGGCTTATCGCGCCTTGGATGCAATTTCTTGTCAAGACCATATTCAAGATAAGTAAATTTAATTTTTTTAGCTTTGTCAATAGCCTCGTTAATTAATTCTACATTTAGAAAAACTTCCTTGTTCGTAGACTTCATATCAGATGAGCGCTCGATCTTGTTAATATAACGGCTCATACTTCTTTTATAAATGGACTGCGTTTCAAGAAACTTCTTGATTATATCCTTGCTTTGAGCCTCACTAATGTATGAAAGAGAGAAAATAGCGTCAATCAATAGTCTTGCCTCACTCTCTTCAAGTTCCCTCGTCTCTAAGTAGTAGCCGCTCCTGTTGTCAAGATAAGTCGATATATATATACCAAAATCCTGAAGATCATTTATTGCGCTAGATATAGTTCTTCTGTCAAGGCTTTGTCCATAAATTTTTTCAATTTTCTTTGCTATGTCTGAATTTGACAAGATGTGGTCCTCGTCAGAGTAATCATATAAAATTTTTAATACGTATAATGCATTTAATCTTGAGTTTGCCATAACGTGCCTCCTTATGCTTATATTATATCACAAACGCTGTACAAATATTTGCATAATTAAAAGTTTTCTCGTTCATATACATACAATTGATACTTAGCCATCGACCTAGTCACATCGCATTTCTCAGAAACTTCCCTTGGATTTAAGCCGTCCACTAAATGTTTTGGAACTAAAAGCTCTCCAGCAAAAGCATTTGCTTGCCACTCAGAATCTTCGTATGGCTTTATTATTGCTGTGCTATTTGCATGTCTTGGAAATTTTATTGGCTCTTCACCGTGACCCATAATAAAGTGACCAAGCTCATGAGCACAAGTTGAGCGTGCAAATCCATCGCCGCTTTCAGCATCTAGATATATGTCCTCTCTTATTCTTAATATTTTTTCACTCGGAATATACTCTCCAAAGGCTTGTGGCATCTTGCTTATGGATACGAGCTCAAGATTAAAACAGCCCTCTCGCGCTAGATCCTCTAAAATTAAAACTATGGGTAAATAAATTTCGTCTTGTAAATTGAATGCTTTTCTTAAATTGTTCGCGAGCCATCTTATCCTTTTTCTTGATAAGGGTCTTGTTAAACACATAAAATCACCTAAATAAATTATATAAAAGACTAAGTGCAATTTTTTGTATAGCATAAAAAAAGAAGGCAGACAGCCTTCTTTTATAAAATTATTTAATTAGTTTGATTAAGATCTTTTTTGTTTACTGATCATTTTCGCCATACCAATTGAAGAACTTAGGACTATACGTCCTAAAACCTTTACGCTATGCAAAGTTAATCGATTTGATCCAAACCATCTTTATTCACAAATTCTTGAAATAAATCGATGCATGGAGCGAAGTTTAGTGAGCGCACGTCCGAGGTGTACATAGAAGTACTCCGCAGGACGTAAGCGAGCGTTACGAGCGCCAGGCGCGATTTAGACAAGAATTTATTTGAAGCGGTAATCTCCAAACCACGGATACACCTTCTCATCAATCTCTTTCTTAGGTATTGTCAAGGCGCTCATTCCGCGTAAATTAGTGCTTGTACCCATAAGTGAAGCGGTCTCCATATTATCTGAGTGAACTCTACCTATACCAACTTGCAAGATGGATGTAGCGATTGTGCCTCCCGGGATATTTGTCTTAACGTTTTTATTGATTGTGTTCCAAATTGAACCTATCTTTAATATATTTTCAGGTCTTAGGACTTTTTTAGCAAGTGCCTTCATAAACTCTTGTTGTGTTTTTTGTCTGCCATAGTCTTGGTTTGGATAGCCTTTTCTAAATCTTAGTAGACCAACGACGTTATCTTTGGTAATTGTTTGCATACCTTTTTTAATATTGATGTGTAGTTCATTTCCTTTTGTTGTGTCATGGTATTTCATGTCAACTGGCACATCGAATTCAACTCCGCCAACGATACCAACTAGCTCCTCTACTGCCTTATAGTCAACTCTTACGTAGTAGCGCACATCAAGCTTAAGCCAGTCTCTAACTGTTTTAAGTGTTAACGCTGGTCCGCCATACGAGTGAGCGTGTGTTAATTTATCATCTTTACCTCTAATTTTTACTATACTATCACGAGGAAGGCTTAGCATCCTGATTGTGCCGTCGTCGAAGTTTACTTTGCAAAGCATCATTGTGTCTGATCTTTGTCCTCTCATCTCTTTTTGACCGGCATCTCTTTTGTCTATACCCATAAGTAAGAAGCAAAGCTCGTTGCCGTGCTCTTCTTTAAGTACTTTCTGATCGTCTGGGAATATTGGGTTTAGCTCCTCTTCTGTTTCTTTGTTCTCTTCAGACGTTTCATCTACTTCGTTTTCTTCTATATTATCATCTTTTAATTCTCCGTTATCGATCTTGGTTTGCGCCTTGTAAAATACAAAGCTAAAGGCCAAGAAAGCAACTATGAAAGATATTATAAATTTCTTTTTCATAATCAAACTCCTTTTACTTCTCATATTATAATACATGGGAAGAGATTTTTCAATAGGCTTTGCAAATTTGTTAAAATTTTGTTAATTCTTTAATTTTTCCATAAAAATAGAGCCGCATAAACGGCTCATGATGATATAAATTTATTTTGCTATAAATTTTTTAAATTTATCTGCGAAATTTTTGATTCTTTCTTTATTTTCTTGAATAAATTTTCCTTCTACATCGGCAAATGGTACAGCTATGAAATTACTTGCATCGATATTTGCTCTTAGTTGGTGAAGTATTGCTATGAGTTCTTTTTGTGCAAGTCTTGTTCCGTCAAGCCCCATTGTGACTCCAACTATGGCAAAATTTTTGCCGCCGATAAGGTATTTTCCTTCTTCGTTTGGTCTTGATAGCCAGTCAATCATGTTCTTGACTGTACCTGGAATTGAGTAGTTATACTCAGGTGAAGCGATGATAATGCCTTCTGCTTCTCTGATATTTTCTCTAATCTCCTTAATCCAGTCTTCTTCAGGTTTTTCAAGATCCCCATTAAACATTTTAAAATCGTTTGGATAATATTCTACGATATCGTAATCATCAAATTCTTTTTCTATTTCTTTTGCTAATAGTTTATTCAGTGAGCCCTCTCTTTGTGAGCCTATTAAAAATACTAATTTCATTTCATCACTCCTTCTTAAACTATATACCCAAAAATCTTAATTATAATGCTTAAGTCCCAAAATCAAGTCTCTGAATACGCTCGCAAGATAGAGTGAACCTGCTACAACTATGAGTGCATCCTCTGTATATAGCTCAAGTGCTTTCTTGTAGGCCTCTTTGTTATCCTTAATAAAGTATATGCCGTCCTTGTCCCCGATGGCCTCCTCAAGTTTTTCGAACTCAAAATCTCTGCCCTTGAAAACAAGGCTAGTCACGATAAATTCTGCGTTTAGTCCCTCAAAAGTCTCGAAAACTTTTCTATAATCTTTATCTTTCAAAAACGATGTAATCATGATTACTTTTTTATTAAGTCCAAGCAAATATTTCTTAAGCTCTGCAGCGCTCGCCTCGTTGTGTGCACCATCGATGATGATGTATGGGTCTTTCTTAACAGTCTCTATGCGGCATGGCCACTTAACTTCGCTAAGTCCTTTTTTTATGGCCTCATCACTTATATCGAGTCTAAATCTATCATTAAGATCTTTTGCCACCCATACTGCCATGGCTGCGTTTTTTGCTTGAAATTCGCCAGCTAGGCTTACGCTATAGTCCTCGCCATCATATGAAAATTCAGTCTCTGTGCCAGTTTTTCCTATGCGCAGGGATTTATCATCCAAAACTTTTACCTTGGCGTCAACTTTTTTTGCTTCGTCCTTAATGACATCAATAACATTGTCCCCTTGAGGGTAGACGTAAACCGTGTCAAATGGCATAATGATGCCGGCTTTATTGAAGGCAATCTCTTCTAAAGTGTTGCCAAGTACATTTTGATGGTCATAATCTATCTTCATAATGACATCAGCTGATTTTTGTAAAAAACAATTAGTCGAGTCATAAAGACCACCAACACCCACCTCGAAGATGGCGAAATCTACGCCTTCATCAGCAAAGTACATAAGGGCGATGAGTGTAACTATTTCAAAATAAATGCAATTTATCTCAAGCTCATTAATTTTATCAACTATGGTTTTTAAATAATGATAAAATTTTTCTGGCGGAATAAAATCGCCATTGATACGGATTCTGTCGTTCATACCTTCAATCGAAGGTCCAACGAAAATGCCTGTCTTAAGATTTGCCTCTCTTAAAATATTGTCAAGTATTATACAAAATGAACCCTTGCCAACAGTTCCTGCAACATGAATCACATTTAACTTACTTAGGTCAACGCCAAAAATTTCTATGAGCCTCTTCATGTTCTCATTGCTAGTCATATCGCGCTTGTGTTTAGTCGCGCCATAAAGCCCATCAAGTATCTCGCTTGATTTTTCAAAATAATTTATCATTTCAATATATAACCTATGGACCAAACAGTTTTGATGTATTTATGGTCCGGGTCAATCTCCTTTAGCTTATTTCTGAGGTTTGATATGTGTACGTTGATGGTGTTGTCTGAGTAGATATCGTCCTCCCAAACTGAACTATAAAGATTTTCCTTGGTGAAAACTTTTTTCGGATTTTCAATTAAAAGTCTTAATAGCTTATACTCCATGCGAGTTAAATTAAGAGGCACTTCTTTAAAACTAATAACGTTGTTATCGTTATCAAGATAAAAGTCCTCGAAGTGCACAGCCTTCTCGCCAAGCCTATTGTAAGCGTTTGAACGTCTTAGCTGAGCTCTAACACGGCTGATAAGCTCGTCAGTGTCGAATGGCTTCGTGATGAAGTCATCGCAGCCGAGGTCAAGGCAGCCAAGTTTAGTCGCCTTGTCAATCTTTGCCGATAAAACTATGATTGGCATCTTCATGTTCATGGATCTCGCGTAATTAATCACGTCCTCACCCATTAATTTAGGCATCATAAGGTCAAGAAGCATTAAATCCACCTCGTTATTCTTTAGGTAGTCAACCGCTTCAGCACCGTCAAATACTTGTTTCGTCTCAAAACCGCGCTCACTTAAGAGCTCCTTAATTAAATTGTTTATGTCTTTATCGTCTTCAACTATTAATATCATAAGAACACCTCATCTTAATTATATAATGAAATCGGGATAATAGCAAGAAAAAAGTGGATAGATATCTATCCACTAAGTATTAATACGCATTTATTAAATTGTGTAAACCAATTTTGCTTTGATAAACCTCACGCATAAGCTTTTCAATGGTATAGCCCTCCATGAGTTTTGTTTTAACAAAGGTCCTTAGCTCGTCATAAAAATCAAAGGTGCGCTTAGTGCTCTCAAGCCTTGTATAAACCTTCCAATAACGGCAATAAACGTAGTTTTGGCCTTGATTTTCAATAAAGCCAATAACATCGTCAAGAGGAAATCCTAAAAATATACCAATTTCGTGAGGAAACTCAAAGTGCCTAAGCTTAGATTTAAGAACCGATATACAAACATCTAAATCGCTTGACTCGTATCCGTAGTCGCTTAAAAACTTAGCAATTCTTGATTTTTTAAGGTACCTAGCAAGCCTTTCTTCGTTATATACAAAAAGCTGCATCCTCTCATCACACTCACAAAGCTTTTCAATCGCTATGCCATAAGGCTTTAAAAGACTTTTGTAATTAGAAAGAAATTCTTCATTACTTGCAAAATCCATCTTAGATACAGATATTAAATTTGCAAGCTTAGTCCCCATAAGCACAGGGGCGCAGTGATTTGCAAGGATTTGCTCGAATTTAGCTTCTCGCATGAATCTCTTCCTTTCATTTTTATTAGTTAGCTTTAACTAACCTCTTGATGATATATTAGCACATGCTAACTAATATGTCAAGAGTTTTTATTCTCTCGATAGATATAAAATAAGTGGATATGTTATAAAAACAGCTAAACTGCCAACGAATATACATATATAAGCCTCAAATGTATTTGCTAAAAATCCATAGAACATATTGCCAAGAGGTATTGACGATAGAACAAGCATTCTAAGTACTGATAAAATCCTGCTTCTGTACTCATCCTTGACATTCTTTTGAAAGAAAACCTGTGTCGCTATATTAAGAGGCATAACTGAGCTAATTATTAAGCAGTCAAAAATAGTTATTAAGATAACGCTAATAATTGCATTATTTTCCAAATCCAAGCTGCCGTAGTAAACAGCGGCTCCCATTAAAAAGATGCATGTGGCTATAGATAAAGAAGCATACTTCAATAATTTTAAAGGCTTAAATTTTTTAACTACAGGAAGTATGATAAATGGCAGAGTTATGCTCACTAATGAAGTTATCGTTCTATAGACACCATAAACATATTCATCAAGCTTAAAGACTTCTAAAAAAACATAAGTTATAATTACCGAGCAAACTGCGTCAAAAGAAAAATTTATTAAAGGAGCTACAACGACAAAGACTTTAGCGAATTTATTTTTGCTTAGCTCAAGTAGACCATCTTTAAAATCTGTAAAATAGCTTTTAAAAGAATTTTTTCCGTCGTGATTGACCTTGACCGCAAAAGGCGTTTTTATAAAGAAATTTAAAATAAATGTTAAACTCATCAAAGCGCAAACCAAAATAAAAGATCCACTCAAAGCAAATTGCTTGTAGATAAATGCCGCAAGCATAGGTGTAGTCACATAGACAATGCCATCATCCACCTTTGAAAAAGCGACAGCTTCCTCCATAAGATCTTGATCAATAATCTCAGCGAGTATTGAATTTTCCGCCGCATTATAAAAGACCTCAATCATCTCAAGAAGAATTACAAGAGCGTAAACCGCAATAAGAGAAATGTTTTTGTAAAAAATTGCAAATATCGCATATATTAGCATAAGAAGAGCCTGGGCAAAGTTTAAAACCTTCATTATATCTATACGTCTTAGCCTGTCGCCTAAAACGCCAGCTATGGGTGTCAGTATTATCCTCGGAATTATGATTATAGAAAGTATAGAGGCATAAATCAAGGGCGAGCCAGTCATATCCAAGATGTATAAAGCCAAAGCAAATTGCAAAATATTTGACGAGCCCATCGACAAAGCGCTCGCGAAAAAATAGCTTAAATAACTTTTGTTTTTAAGTAAATTTTTCATAGAAAGCTTCATTAATAAGCCTCCTTTCTTTAAAAACATTAATATTGATTACATGTTAGCACATGCTAACTAATATGTCAAGAGTTTTTATGTTGATAATATTTTCGCTCAACAATTAAGGTAGATAAAATGTTTATAATCCTTCAAAATATTAATCCAAGCAAAAAATTTTAGCAAAAGATATTTATATAAAATAAAATCGTAATCAAAAAACAATTCTTATTCAAATATATATATATAGCAAAAAATATATTTTACACAAAAAAACAAAGCGTTCACCTAAGTGAACGCCTTGTTCTTTATATGGTTTTAAAGAAGAAATTACTTTTTAGCCTCTTCTGTTTTTAATTTTTCCATCTCTTCAATTGCTTCGCTCTTTCTTCTTATAGAGTGAAGTATAAGTGTAACTGTAACGACTGCGTATGAGATGAATGTTCTTAGGTACTCACCTATCATTGAGTTACCTGTGATGTTTGCGCCTGCTGTAGGCATTACTATAAACATCAAGTGGAAAAGTACTGTACCAACAAGAGCGTTTTTGATTGTCGCCTTCGATACGCTCGCGCCGCCTATTAGTAAGGCTGCTGCTGCATATAGTGCTGTTTGGTCTGCACCGTTATATGTGTTTAAGTTACCGATGTTTTGTAGATAGATAATTTGTCCGAATGATGCCATAACTGTTGAGATGACGATGGCTTTAAGTCTTGTCTTGTCAACGTTTATACCTGCGTCTTCGGCTATCTTCATATCGGCTCCAACGGCTCTCATGTCTTGTCCTAATTTTGTTTTTCTAAACCAAACTATGAAAAGACAAGCTAGTACGATAACTATGAATGTTGCTATTGGTAATTGAATACCTAGAACTGATATGTCTTGACCAATGATTCTATCAAATAGTTTATCAAGTCCTTTTTGACTTTGTAGGTCGATTGCGTTTCTAACGCCGTAACCACGTGATAAAATTAAGCTCTTGTTAGCGAATGGAATTACTCCACCAAAAATATATAATACAAAGAATTGATAAACACCTGTCATGAAGTATCCAAGTATCATGGATGTGATCATTTCTCTTGATTTTGCTTTGTTTAATACGCCACCTGCGAATAAACCAAGTATAATTGAGATAGGGATGGATACAAGTGAAGCAATTATAATTGCTGGTAGGCCTGTAATACCCCAGTTTTCAACGAATATAAGTGCAATTTGTCCTGCCATGGCTCCTAGTACCATACCAAAGTTTATGCCTAGACCGGCAACTATAGGTATTAGTAGTGAAAGTACCAAAAATGCGTTTCTTGCAAATCTTATAACTACTTGTGAAACCAAAAATTGTGGTGTGAATCTACTAAAAACTATACCTATCGCGCATATGATGATAAACATCACAGGAACGGTGTATTCATTTACTGTAAAGAATTTATTACGCTTTTTCATTATTTTCCACCCTCCTTACGTGTTAAGGCAAATAGTATAAGTCCGTTTGATATGATAAGTCTTAAAACTTCTGATATATCAACCTTTATTGCTGTGTTAATAACTGTTGGTGTCATTGTTAATATACCTTGGAAAAGTAGTGTACCTATTAAAACGTTCTTTATATTAGCTTTTTTAATGGATGCACCGCCAAGTAGTATGGCTGCAACGCTTGGGAAAGCGAAGAATTGTGGTGCGTTATACATTTGAACGAAGCCGTAACTTTGTTCATAGATAACCATACCGGCTGCACCTAATGCGCATGAAAGGATTACTGCTAGCATCCTTGTCTTGTTGATGTGTGCACCTGCTGCTCTTGCGTAGTTTTCGTTTGAGCCAACAGCTGTCATTGTAGTACCTTTTTTAGATTTAAAGAAAAGATAAACTAAATATGCAAATATTGCAAAAACTATAAACATACCTACTGGTATAAGTAATTTGTCTCCTAATTCACTTGCTGTATCAAGCTCTATACCAAGTATACGAGAGAAGGCTTTCTCCCAATATGCCTTTAAAGATATAGTTGTTCTTAAACCTTCACCATTGAAACCCATAACTGATTCTGGATTTCTAAATGGAAGTACTACCCAAAATATATTCATTAGTGCGATGAATGAGAAACCAACGTATGTTGCGATAATCATTTCGTCGCCTTTTACTCTATTTAAGATTAGACCATAAACCCAGCCAAAGATTGCTCCGAAAAGCATTCCTAGACCAAGTGCGAATGTTACGCCGCCTATGCCTGTTAATCTTAATTCAAGTGATAAAACTGCTCCTAGCATACCACCTATAAGTCCAACTGGCAAACCGAAGTTAAGTCCGCAGCCCGCTTGTATCATAGGTATCATTGATAATACTAGTATTGCGTTCATACCGAAACGTGTTAGAACGTCTATAAATGATCTTTTTAAGTCAACGCCTATAAAGGATCCAACTATGAAAAGTCCTACTATGAAAAAGAAAATAATTATTCTAGGAAGTCCGACTCTTTTAACAAAACTTTCTTCTCTCATATTCTACACCTCCTCCGGTTTTGTTCCGGCCATCATTAGTCCAAAGTACTCTACCGGATCTGTAGGCAATAGCTCTCCAAAAACTTTTCCTTCGAATATAACAAGTATTCTGTCAGCTATGCTTCTTAACTCTTCAAGTTCACTTGATATGATGACTATAGATGTTTCATGCTCTCTGTTATACTTTCTAAGTGCTTCAAGTACAAGTGATTTCGCACCGATATCTATACCACGAGTTGGTTCTGATACAAATAAGAATTTTGGCTCAAGTGCAAATGCCTTTGCCAAACATACCTTTTGTTGGTTACCACCTGATAAGTTCTTTGCTTTTTCACTTGGACCTTGAGTCCTTATTTCAAGCTCGTCAATGTATTTAAGAGCGGCTTCTTTCATCGCCTTGTCATCTCTAAACTTAAATGGTCCGACCTTCTTAGTGAATCTATCGTTAACCATCATAGCATCGAAGGCTATGTTCCAGTCAATTCCTTCATCAAGAAGAAGTCCAACACCACGACGATCCTCTGATACAAAGGCTAAATTTTTCTTTAAGACTTCCTTTGTATGATTTATATCTAGCATCTCGCCTTCATAGGTAACAGTTCCGCCCGATGGATATAGACCCATGATTCCGTTCGGAATACCAAGTTTACCTTGACCAGCTAGACCGCATACGCCAAGTATTTCGCCTTTTTTAACCTCGAAGGAAACATCACGAACCGACTCACCTGGCATATCTACATAAAGGTGTTCAACCTTCATTATAGTCTCATCGCCAACTTCTCTTAGCTCTTTAGTTTGTTCCTTCTTTGACATATCACGACCGACCATCCAGCTTGCTATCTCCATGATATTAAGGTCTTTATTTTCAGTATCTTTTATAATTTCTCCGTCACGAAGAACTATGACTTGATCACAAACGTCGATTATTTCACGAAGTCTGTGTGAGATGAAGATGATGGCTATACCTTTTTTTGCAAGTCTCTTCATCGCATCGATAAGTATATCTGCTTCCGACTCAGTTAGTACCGCAGTCGGCTCGTCCATGATAATAATTTTTACTTTTTCTTTAGAAAGCTCTCTAGCTATCTCCAAAAATTGCTTGTGACCAACTGGCATATCTTTTGCTAGCGTCTTTGTGTTTATGTCAACACCAAGCTTTTCTATAGCTTCTTTAGCCTTCTCCTCCATCGTAGATCTCTCTAATGTTTCCAATTGTTTGCCAAATACAGCAGAGATTGGATTCTTTTTAGTGATTTCACGATTTAACAATATATTTTCTGTTGCAGTAAACTCTGGAATTAATGAAAACTCTTGATGCACCATACCGATACCAGCATTTAATGCGTCTATAGGGTTTTTAAAATTAACCTTTTCGCCATCGATAAGAACATCTCCTTCATAGCCACCAGTCTCTTTAATGAAACTCATACCAAAGAGTATGTTCATCATGGTCGATTTACCAGCACCATTTTCTCCTACAAGTCCTAGGATCTCTCCTTCTTTAAGTTTGAATGAAACATCCTTTAAAACGTGATTACCGGAGAAGCTTTTTCCTACATTTCTAAACTCTAATATTTCGCCCATAAAAAACCTCGCCTTCCAATAATGTTAAACGGAGCAGCAATGAAGCCGCTCCGTCCATTAATCAAATATGTCTATTTCTTAGATTGATAATCTTCTAGCATCTTATAGATATCAGGAACTTCTTCATCAGTCATCTTTAAGAAACCTTTACCAAATACATAAGTGTCTTGTAGTACTAGTAAGTGATTCTTTCTTTCTTCCATGCTTGTTCTGTCTTTGTAAACAGTAGCCTTCCAAGCAGCACCTGGAGTCATGTCAGATAATACAGCTGCAACATCGTCAGTGTTCATCATGTCTTTACCAGATTCAACCATTCTCTTACCAAGTTCGATTAGAGCTTGAGTAGTTGAGAAACCGTATGAATAAGTCCAAGTACCCATTCTACCTGGGTTCTTCTTAGATAATACTTCTTCTTCTTTTTCTACAATCTTAGGGAAATCTCCGGCAGCGTCTTTAAGGTCAAGTCCTAGAGCTCCTGGATAACCAAGTATTGGAGATGGTAAGTCTTGTTCTACGAATAATGCGCCTAATTCAGAGATTTTTAAAAGCATTGGCTCAGTATGAGCATCGTTTGTTGCAAAGAATGCTGTGTCTTTACCATATTTTTGTACCCAAGCTGGCATTTGTTCCAAAATAAAGTTTTGTGCGCCTGGAATACCGATATCACTTGTTGGGTCCGGTGCAGTTTCCATAGCAAATTCCATACCGATCTTATCACAAGTTGCTTCCATTATATCTTTTCTTAAAGACAATAGTTCGATTGACATATGTCTTGGGAAAGAAACGTGAACGAATTTCTTAGCGCCCATCTTTTGAGCAGCTAGTGGGATTAAATATCCACGAGTAACGTTATCTGGGTCGATAACTAGGTCAGCTGCGCTTTCGATAAGGTTAGGGTCTTCTTGAGAGTTAGATACGAAGCAGTAGATGTCAGGACGTCTTTCCTTAACTTGCTTAAATGCTGCTGCAGTTCCAGGAACACCTTGGTTAACAACGATAACTTTTAGTTTAGGGTCGTCAGCAAGAGAAACTATTTGTTGGATAGTTGTTTCTTGTTCAGCAGAGAAGTTATCAGGATAGTTCTTGTGAACTATAAGTCCACCTTCCTTAGCGTCTCCGTACTTTTTAATCATAGCTTCACAACCACGTTGTTCGTCTTCAGATTGTGATACAGTACCAGTTACAACACCGATGTGAAAATCACTAGCTTCAGTAGCTTCGCCGTCTTTAGCTTCGCCGTCTTTAGCTTCGCCATCAGTAGCTTCAGTAGTTTTTTCGCCTTCAGTCTTGTTAGCGTCAGTAGCAGGTGCATCGTTTTTGTTACATGCTACTAGAGAAAACATCATAATTAGCGCGATTAACATCGCAAGTACTCTTTTCATCATAAAACCTCCTCGTACTTTAATGTCCTCTTAGCTTAAGATAATTTCAAAGGATCTTAAGTTATAATTCAAAGAGCCCTAATCTCGTGAGATAACTCCCTTAGCTTGAATAGCCTAACGGTGTTTCTTGTAGTCACGATAGCTATGTTACACTTTATCAAGTGGAAGCTCTTTTATATATTATAGCACCTTATGTTATAAAATACAAGTCTTTTTGAAATTTTTATATAAAAATTTGCAAATATGTGCATACAACACTACTTTATGAGTATCATATGCAATATATGAGTCACCCACTTGCAATGTATTTACCTACTTAAGCAAGAAAAGTGCTAAGATGATATAAGGCTTTTCATAAAAATATAGCACCCATATATATGAGTGCTACATAGATTATAATCTTTCTCTACAATAGTTTTTCTACTTCTTTTTCTAGTGCCTTTGGTGTTTTTTGTGAAGCAAATCTATCGACAACGTTTCCTTCTCTATCTATCAAAAACTTTGTGAAATTCCATTTGATATCGTCGCCTAAGATGCCGCCCTTTTCTTTTTTCAAAAATTTGTATAATGGATCAGCGTCATCGCCATTGACATCAATCTTTGACATCATAGGAAAAGTCACACTAAATGCAGAAGAGCAGAAATTTTTTATCTCTTCATTGCCGCCTGGCTCCTGCGATCCAAATTGGTTGCATGGAAAGCCTAAGATGACAAAACCTTGGTCCTTATATTTTTCATAGAGTTCTTCAAGACCTTCGTATTGCTTAGTAAAACCGCACTTGCTCGCTGTGTTAACTATGAGCACTACTTTGCCTTTGTACTCTGACATGGATACATCTTCACCAGATATCTTCTTAACTTTATAATCGTAAAACATTTTTACCTCCTTATATATAAGTAATTGTCCTTTATATTATATATACCCATTTATAAAGAAAAAGTCTTATGGACTTGCCACAAGACTTTTTTTACATTTTATAAAAGCTAAATTAATTTATTCACTATACAGTAATTTCACGAATAAATTTTACAGTAATTTCGCAGAGCAGTTTGATGGATGGGACGAAGTGGAGTTTTTTGGCAAGCGGAGCGTATTTAGCATACTCGAGCATTGCCAGAGCGCGAACGAGCTCAAGGGCTAATTTTAACAAAAATTAACGCGAAATTTAGTCTAATTCATCATACATTGCCAATGCTTTTGCTCCATACGCAGTTCCTGGACCGCCATTCATCAAGATACAAGTTTTGATAACGTCAACAAGTTGTTCTCTTGTGCCGCCTGCTTTTTTAAAGCTTGTGATGTGAGCTAGCATACATGGTATGCACTTGATTGTGATTGAGATGCCTAGAGCAACCATTTCTTTTTCAATGAGTGTAGCAGCGCTTTCTTTTGTGTAAACAGCGTGTAAATCACCAAAGGCTTTCATGATTTCTGGTGATGAATTGATAAGCTCCTTGCTTAATTCTCCGTTTAATTCTCTTTCTTTTTTGTAATCCATAATATTACCTCCCTTTATATTTTTTGAAATATCTTCGATTATATATTACCCATTAGCAAATGGCTTTGATATTGAATATATTTATAGTTTTGCCGTGTATTATAAGATAAAAAAATAGTAGAGAGTATCTACCCCTACTATTTTGATTTCTATAGTTCATATATAAATTCTATACTTATGTTAAACCCTTTTTTCACTCCGCTATAAACCATATCCATATCCAAAGCATCTCTCATAAATTTATCAGCTTCTTCTTTTGTGATATCGTCTATATAGTAATACACTTTGATTTTAATCTCGTCTATGCGCGGTGCATCATCAACGCCAACTACTTTTAGCGTGCGAAGTGGGTTAGTCGTCTTTACTTCTGCCTTTGCTTCTATCTCATCTAGTGAAAGCTTCTTAATTTTGGCTTCTCTAATGATTGTGAGCATCATCGACTCCAAAATTCCAGCCAAAAATATCTCCACGGACGATAATTCTTTTTTCTCGTTATCGTATGGCAGCTCTTGGTCTGTAGATATAAAGGCCATGTCGCCGTAGCTGTTAACAGTTTTGATGTCGTTCGATGTCGCTCTCATCGTAAAATTAAAGCGGCTCATCTCTTCCGTGCTATTGAAATTACCGTAGCTACTCATATTTTTCCTTCAATTCTTTAACTGCTTTTTCTAGCTCCGCTAATTTTTTGTCAATTATTTCAAGTGTTGATACAGGTCTATTTGCAAAAGTAGCGAAACCGCAGTCTGGGTTTAAGAATAATCTTTCTTTATCGATGTAGCCAAGCGCTTCTTCGGCTCTCTTGACCATATCTACATGTGATTCAATCTCGTCAGTTCTTGGGTTTATGACTCCAAGACCTAGGATATAATTTTCTCTAATTTTGTCTGAAGCAAATAAACTTTTTAGCTCGCCCGCTCTCTTTGTTGAAAATTCAAGGAATAGCGCGTCTGTATCTATGTCTTCAAATAATTTGATTAGTGGTGTATATGGTCCTTCTAGTAGTATGGACTCGTCCTTGGACCAGTTGCCACGGCAGACGTGAAGTGCGCGTATCGACTTAGTTCTATCGATATGGCTCATACATGACTTAATTAAGTGAGTTGCAAATTTTAGCTCCTCTGTCGGATCTTTCTTTTCTGAAAGTGCTGCACACATGAAAGTACGTGGCTTTCCTTCGGTAAATACGACTTCTGTTAAAACTGGTTCGTCAAATTGAATTATGTCTACGCCTATCTTTTGAAGCTCTTCTATCTCTTCCTTATAAATCTTGATAACATCTTCACCAAGCTCTTCCTTTGAGCCATAAGCCTTGCTAGATAAGTTATATAGCCACATTGAACGAGTTACTAGATAAGGTCCTGGCAAAGTGATTTTTACCTTGTGATCAGTTCTTGCCTTTAGTCTCTTTAACTCGTCACAAACGATATTGGTCTTACGAGAGACTTTTCCTGTACATATAGCGTTCTTTATGCTTATGGCTGGAACGTCAAGTATAGAAAGTATTTGCTCAAATGCTTTTTTATCATCGATATACTCAAGCATCTCAGACATGGACATCATTTTAACGCCATTTAACTTTGTCGATATAAATGAAACGTAGTTATCTCTTGATAATTCGCCTGATGTGACGTAACTGATGCCGTGTTTTTCTTGCATGCGAACAACGGCTTCTTCCTCAGCATCTATTAACTTAATAAAATCCTCTTCACTTAGAGAACCCTTAGATCTCTTTCTAAGGGCTCTTAATATATCTTCATTTCTTGGCATGCTTCCTATAAGTGAAGTGGAGAATGCCCTAGTCACGATACTTGCCGAAAAAGTCAAGATACTTATCGGCATTAGTTATTTGTTCGAAGCCAGTAGTTCTGCCTTCAACCCATTCAGTAAGGCCTTCAAGGTCCATGATTTTCTTGTGTTCTGGATCATTGTAATCCATTTGAAGAAGAATTTTAGCCCAAGCTTTGAAGTCTTCTGATGGGAAGCCCACGCGAGCTGAGAATATGCAGTGATCGAAGTGAGGTGTTTCGCCTAAAACTTCTAAAGCGTTTGCATCGATAGTTCCGTCCTTTGACCAAGCGTTGAAGTTTAGGTCAATAGTGAAAGCGCAGTCTACATCTCCTGCTTCAAGTGCTTTCACAGCGTCAAGCTCGCCGCCAACGTGGTCACCGTTAAGACCAACGCCCTTGTCGAATCTTACTTCTTCATAATCTTTGCCATATTCTAAGCCTTTAGTTTTTAAATAATAGATAGGTATAAGTCTTGCTTGAGGGCTGTCAAATGCGCCGAAGCCTATCTTTTTGCCCTTAAGATCTTCAAAAGACTTAATGCCTGAGTCTTTTCTAACTAGGCAGATAGTCTTTCTGTCTCTATCTGTGTCTCTCATAGGACCATTTTCACTTTTTCCGTGAGTCCTGATTTGAGTTTGAAGCCAAGCTAAAGGTGAGTTCCAAGCGATATCTATATCGCCGTTAACAACAGCATCTACTTGTAAGTCATAGTCTTTGAAGTAAACGCCTTCAACTTCCATGCCTCTTTCTTCAAAAAATTTGTGGATCATATCCCAAATGATACTAACCTTTGGATCATAAAGAACTGCTCCAACTCTTATCTTATCAGTCATCTTTCCTCCTATGGTATTGGTTGATCTGTGATCAATTTACCAAGCCAAATTGTAAGCACGTCTACTGATGGTGCCATGATTTGACTTGCGTATGCGTCTCTCATGTATTTTTCTATAGGGTTTTGTTTGTTATAGCCCTTACCGCCAGCAACTCTCATTGCATCGATAGATGTCTCAATAGCTGCTTCACTTGCGTTAACTCTAGCTGCGATGATGTCAACAACTGCATCAGCGTCGCCTCTTTCAGCCTTTTCAGCTGCAAGCTTTGTAAATGCTTCTGCTGCATGAGTTCTGTTGTAAATCTTAGCTAAATGTATTTGAACTGTTTCAATGTTTGCAAGAGATTGTCCTGAAGGATATTTTCTCTTCATAGCGTGTTCGTTAGCTGCTGTAGAGATGGCTTTGCCTAGACCTGAGTAAACACTTGCTAGACCTAAGATGAAGTATGGCGCAACAACTGAGAATACTTGTGCTTGACCGCTACCCCATTCGCCAATTCTATACATATTTTCAAGTTCAACGTCCTTAAGAAGCATTGGACAAGATGCGTTGCTTCTCATACCCATACCGTTCCAAGCTTTCATTTCAAAATGAACGCCTTTTTTATCTATAGGAACTACCCAGTTATCGATTTCTCCCTCTTTTTTAGAAGGCACTAATACTAAGTAGTAGCTAGCGTATTCAGCTGAAGTAACCATTGACTTAGAACCGTTTAATACACAAGAGTTTTCTTTGTGTTCAATACCCATTTCTGGGATATAGAAGTGAGTTCCTGTGCCAAATTCGCTGTATGCAAGTGCACATAATTTTTTATCTTCTAGAATTTCTTTAACAATCTTGTTTTTAAGCTCATCATTGCCATTAGCTAAGATACACATAAGTGCTACGTTATGCATCATGTAGCATAAACCAACAGATGCGCAGCTTTCAGCAAGAGCCATACAGATTTGTGAGTGGTCCTTTATAGTACCGCCTTCACCGCCCATTTCCTTAGGTATCATTATCTTAAAGAAACCTTCTTCTCCTAGTTTATCAAAAATTTCCTTTGGAAATTTTGCTTCTTCGTCTAATTGTTTAGCAACGGGATCAATGTATTTCTTTGCAAATTCCCTTGCTCTTTCAAATGAATTCATATAAACCCTCCCTTTCGTGTTTATGTCGATATCACTATCGACTTAAGTATATCACAAGAGTGATCCCATTACAAATAAGATTTTTCAATAGTTTCAGCCGTTTGTATAAGATTTTTTTATATATATTTTTCTCTGATATTTTAACATTATATAAGCTGTATAAAAAAAGAGCTAGACCGATAGTCTAACCCTAAAAATATTTAAGTTCTTGGACTTAAAATCATCGCGACCAATGTTACATTGATAAATATCATTAGCATGGTCGCTGAGAGATAAAAAACTAATATTATTTTGCTTGTCTTGTCATTTTGATCAAATTTTTTATTTGCCCACACAATAAATTCAGTAAGGCCCAATATGCTAAACAATATTAATGGTATAATAAACATAAGTTTACTATCTGAGCCAAATTTAAATGTGAAAAGGCTTATGAAGTATAAAATTTCTAGTATTATAGACATTTTGCCATCCTATATAAAATAGCTAACTACGCCCGCTTCACTTATATCTTTCATGCCGATGGCTCTGTAGAAGGCATTAGCCACTTCATCTGCGCCATCGGTATTAACTTGTATCCAGCGAACGTCCTTGTACTTTTCAAAAACTTCCTTCATAAGCTTTTTCGCTAGACCCTTGCGTCTATAATCCTTCTTAACGATAAGATCTTGCACTAAAACCACGTGTTCAGCGTCTCCTACGCATCTTACAAAGCCTAGAAGCTCTTCTCCATCCATATATCCAAGCGTTAGCAAAGAATTTTTTATCGCATTTTTAAGTTTTTCGTCATCACCTAAATAAGCGCTCCAGCCAGATTCTTCGTAAAGAACCTTTATTTGTGATAAATAGCTTTCATCTATTTCTATTAGCTTCACTATTCTATCTCCCAAACTACTGTTACTGAGTCATTGACATCGATGTCATCAGCATCTATGTCAATATCGAATGATTTCAATGGTGCAGCACAGATTTGGCTATCCATTAAACTTAGCGGCTCAGAATATATCTCAATCTCGCCCCAAGAGTAGTTGATGTCTACAACACTTTTTAGCTTAACACCTGCCTCTTCGCTAAGGATTTGTGCCTTTTCCTTTGCATCCTTGATAGCCTCTCTAAGTAAATCGTTCTTCGACTTTTCAATATCTTTAACAGTGTAGCTTATATCAAATCTCACATCAAGTGGCGAAGCGCTCACCTCATATAAAAGCTTGCCTAAAATCTTGTTGTCATTATCAATCTTGATCTTTGAGTTATGAGTGTACTTGTAGCCAATAAACTTTTCATGTCTATGGTTATTGTCATCGTACCAAGTATCATACTCTGGACTTACGTCCAAGTTAGTAGTCTTTAGAAGCTCGCTATCGACACCCGCCTTTGCAATGACAGCCTTTAAGTCCTTAGTCGCCTTGCTCGCCATAGCAATGGTTTCTGCATAGTCAGCGTAAACTGCACTTGATTTGAAGCTTACGACAATGGTATCTGGATGTAGTGATAATCTTCCTTTTCCTGTTACTTTTAAAGTTTTCATATTATTTTCCTCCATTAATATATATTAATTATACCACAAAACAATAGCGTCCACAATATTCATGTGAACGCTAAAATATTTTATTGAAAGCGAAATTTTTTCTCTTATATCTCTTCAATCTCTTATATACGCATAATTTCACGAATAAAATGTGATGATTGAGCGACGTGGACCGACGAGGCAAGCGCAGTGTACGTACGGGTACTCGAGCATTGCTGAGGAAGGAACGAGCTCAAGGGCGCATTTTATTGTGAAATTAGTTTATATTGTCATTTGCTTTTGGTCTTGCTACTATACTCACCACTATAAATACAATTGCAAAACCCACCATTATTAATACATTCGGAAGCATAGTGCTAAACTCTGGCTTCTCCATAAGCATGTCGTTACTCTGAATGTAGTAAAAACCTGGAAAAACTCTTCCTAATGTCAAGGCTGTATCACCAAGCAGCTCTTGCGGAGCAAAGGCACCGCACAAGAATGACGAGCCGAGTGAAACTACATTCATCACGCCTGAGATGGCATTTTCGCTCTTAATTAGATTTGCTATCATGACTGACATAGCTACTACTGTAATCGTAAATATAAATGAGTTAAGCATCATAAGATTGATGTGCGTCTTAGTAAAGTCGTACTTATACATAAGCACGAAAAGTACCATATACAATAGCCATAAGAATAGTCCCGTAACCATATGACCGAGCATCATTTGAAGATTAATCTTCGCTCTTGGCATAGGCGATACAAGATTTCTCATTAATATAGGCTTTTTCCTATAAACTTTGACTATGGTCGCTACAACCATGATTGCTTGTGCGAGTAAAACATAATTTAGGAAGTTAAAGTAAATGCGTGAATTATCTCTCTTAGTATCGACGCTGCCTTCTTTTATCTCAACATCAAATTTATTAGCCAAATCTTCTTTAGTATACTTAATGGCATCGTCCTCACTAAAACCTGCCGCCTCGTATGCAGCTACTTGACTTAAGTAGATATTGATCTTCTGCTTAACGCTCATGCCGTACATCTCATCTGGTGCCGCCTTATATAAAACTTTCTTCGTTTGATCAAAGTCCTTAGGTATTTCAAGCGCACAGCTAATATTGGCGTAGAAAAGCTTGTCTTCTACCAAAGACTCGTCCATGTCTATAGGTTTTGCGTTAGTATTTAAATAATCACAAAGTGCTTTAGAAAGGCTTGTGTTAGCGTTATCTTTTAAATATATTCTTACATCAATACTTTTATAAGAGACCTCTTTTGTACCCTTTGTACTAAAACTCATTATGACGGCAAAAATAATCGTATAAAGAATTATGGCTGTCTTGTGAGCCCATACTATTTTGAAATAATTTTTAAAGACTTTCATACTCTTTACCTCTCATGAAAAATAGTGAAGCCACTACGAATAACAAAGTAATCAAAGCTAGATTAATCATATCCCAATTAAACCTTGCCATCGAATCGTAGTAGTATAACGAATAAACCGCATCAGTCACTATTGCAACTGGATTTAACTTGTTGATGATGGGTGCCTTCTCAGCGATAATTATCTTTAAGTCCGATACCATCATACCAGCTAAAAATGACATAAGCATAGTTATGGCGATGCCTAAACCAATCTTCGTGTCTAAACTTGCCTTATTTGAAACGCCAAGCAAGACGCCAAAGGCAACACCACTTAGTGACGCTAGTGCGCTAAGCACAATAAGTGGAAGGGCTCTACCGCCAAAGTCAATGCCGAGACCATATTTTAAATAAACAATAAATATCAATATTATAACGAAGTTAATAATCCAGCTGACCAAAAGCGATGCCGATAGCATAGTGCTCTTCTTTGTTGGCGAAATTGCATTACGCTTTGCATTAGTCGATAGATTTGCTTCGTATTGATAAATGACAAACATACCCCACATGTAGCCATAGATTGCCGTCATACCAAGAAGCGTGTAGAAAAAAGTGTTTGTCATATCCATATTTTTACGCGAAACATCTTTTATATGATCATCCACACCCACAATTTTACTTAAATCAGTAGTCGGATCCTTTTGCATTATCCTAGCTATCATGGAGAACTTTTGTGAGTAAACGTTCATTATGGTCTCAACCATGGTCTCAGATATGCCAGACTTCTTAGTGTAAATCTTGTCCATTGATTCGATGTAGGCCTTAGGAGCATCTTTTTCGTCCAAAACATCCTTGTCTTTCGCTTCAGTCACATGGAAATATTCCTCGTCCTCCATCTCTTTCATAAAACGTTTAAAATTCTCATCCTTCATAAGGTTTTCATTCACAGCCACGTCTATGGTCTTGAACTTATCCATCTCAGTTATATTGCCAAAGGCAAGCTTAAAGAATATGCCTAGAACTATAGGAAATATTAAAGCCCAAAATAACATTGCCCTCTGCCTTAAAAGGTATCTAAATGTATTTTTAAATGAGTGCAGCCACATACTAATCCCTCAAATCTTTGCCAGTTAATTCCAAGAAAACGTCATTAAGACTTGGCTTTTCAACATTTAGAGAGCTGTAGTGAATTTTGTTCTCATCAAGAAGCTTGATTAAATTCATTAAGTAGCCATCGCCATGGTCAAAGCTTAATTTAACAGAGCCGTCCTTGTTCTCGTAGCTAAGCAAATTGTCAAGAGTCTTAATCTTAGTGATTACATCATCATTTAGCTCCTTCGAAGTAAAAGATATCTTTTCATTCATAGTGATCATGTCTTTAAGCTCCTCAGAAGTGCCCTTTGCAATAACCTTGCCCTTATCAATGATGACTATATCATCACACAAAAAGTCAACCTCGTCCATATAGTGCGAAGTGTAAATGATGGTTGAGCCCTCATCGTTAAGCTTTTTGATCCCTTCCAAGATATTGTTTCTTGATTGAGGATCGACTGCTACAGTCGGCTCGTCAAGAATGATAATCTCAGGTCTGTGAGCAATGCCGCAAGCAATATTAAGCCTTCTTAGTAGACCGCCAGATAGCTTTTTCGGCTTAAATTTAACAAAATCATTAAGACTAACAAGGTCAATCGCCCTCTCTACAAGCGCCTTCCTCTCAGCCTTATCAATAATGTATAGACCGCAGAAGTAGTCGATGTTCTCGTAAACACTTAGCTCATCATAAACAGCCACATCTTGAAAAACAACGCCTATCCTTCTTTTAATATCGTATGCATCAGCGCTCATCTCCTCGCCAAAAATCTTCACAGTGCCCGCATCCTTCTTAAGAAGAGACAAAATGCAGTTTATAGTCGTCGATTTACCACTACCATTGGGACCAAGAAGACCAAGTATCTCGCCCTTTTTTACGTCCAAATCCAAATTGTCCACAGCAGTGAGCTCCTTGTATTTTTTAACAAGACCCCTAACCTCTATAACAGTATCCATAATTACCTCCTATATTACCATTGATATAATTATATCACCAAAACCATTAAAATAGTATAAAAATTATGTAAAACGCATGTAAATATGTCTAAGACGAATAATATTATCATAAAGAGGCCCATATCGCTTGACAATATCAGATATAAGTCATACAATATAGGCAAGATTGGGGGTAATGGTTTTGAAAAAGATATACCAAGGAAAAACAAAAGACGTTTACGAATTAAACGAGAAAGAAGTTTTATTAAAATTTAAAGACGACGTAACAGGCAAAGACGGCGTATTCGACCCAGGTCAAAATCAAGTCGGCTTAACAATGGAAGGCGCAGGACACAGCGCATGCCTATTAACAAAATTCTTCTACGAAAAACTAAACGCAAAAGGACTAAACACACACTTCGTTTCAGCAGATCCAGAGAAAAACGAAGCAGTAGTTAGAAAAGCAAAAGTTTTTGGTGACGGCGTTGAAGTCATCGTGAGATACAGAGCAGTTGGCTCCTTCATTAGACGCTACGGCCAATACGCAGAAAGCGGCATGAAACTACCTTCATACGTTGAAATCACACTAAAAGACGACGACAGAAACGACCCACTAATTACAAAAGATGCACTAGAAATCTTAGGCATAATGACAGGAGCTGAGTACGACGAACTAGTTGGCCTTGCTAAAAAGATAGGCGAGTTCGTAAAAGAAGAACTAGCAAAAAAAGACCTTGAGCTGTACGACATAAAATTCGAGTTCGGCATGGTCGATGGTAAAGTCGCTTTGATAGATGAAATATCAGGCGGCAATATGCGTGCATATAAAGGAGATGAGTACGTAGAGCCGCTAAAATTGGAAAAGATATTGCTAGAAGACGTTAAATAGATTGAGTTGAATTGAAGAGATAAGAAAAAGGCTGCCATAAAGGTAGCCTTTTTTTGTGAATCAATCGTCCCAATCAAACAAATCACTTAGCTCTTTATATTCGTTTGGAAAAATTTCTTTATTTATGCTAGATTTTAATTGTTCAGATTCAATACCTGTAATCTCACCTTCAGTAACTTTAAATAAATTATTAAATTTTTCAGATAAAAATCTAGCAATATTTCTTGAGAATCCGAGGTTCTGTATGTCTATTAATTTCGGATTAGTAGTGCCATAATCAATATATTTCTCCCAATCACAAGCACAATCAATATTATTTGAAATTAATATTGATTGATAATTGCTAACATAAGCCTTAATCTTATATTTTATATTGTTTTCTAAATCTATAATTAAGGCATTGATAAGACTATTAATATGATAAGCATTTGTCTTGTCAAACTTATCGTAATATCTGCCTTCATTTTTATTCAAGTAAATGTATTTACTGTCTCCATTATTATAATAATAATCAATCGTCTTTTTAATTAAATAATTTAGTTGTTTATCGTTTATCCACCCTTCCAATAAAATCGCATAATATGATAGTTGCTCATAACTCTTTATCATTGGATTGTTTCCCTTGCTCTCATTTGTCAACCAATCATATTGATCACATAATATTTTTAAAACTTCATAGCACCCTTCATATGATGTATCTGTAGGTAAAGGGTTTTTAGGACCATTAAAAACACTATTTTGAGCAGAAATTTTAATATTTATGCTTTCAGCTAATATATCACTTGGAACAGAATTATTAGTTCTAATTTTCTTTAAAACTTCTAGCGAGTTTTTACTTGTATCAATAAACTTATCTTTTAAAATAGAATCGCTATTTACAGTGTCATGATATAATAATATGTTACCATACATTTCAATGATTTTTTTATCAGTTTCAGATAATTTTTTGTTAGTATAAGCTTTATTCATGTAATAATTAGCTATATTCTTATATAGGTTTTTATTATTATCTCTAAGTATAACTGGTTTAATATTTTGTATGTTTTTTTGTCTAAGAATATCTAAACTTTCCGGATCTTTCCAGTAACCATGTTGGTTATAAATATTAACACAAAATATATTGCCAGATAAATCCTTACTTAATCTGCCTGCTCTTCCCGCTAAGTTCCAGAAATCAACATCGCTCATTTTTGTAAGACCTATATTCTCACTTAAAATAAAAATGTTTTTTGCAGGCAAATTAACTCCTTCTAATAGTGTAGATGTGCAAAATATTATTCTTATAGAACCTTTTTTATATAGCTCTTCAACCCTTGCTTTTATTTCTTCAGGAATGCCGCCAAAGTGATACGCTACTCCTCGTTTCAAACAAAATCTAAGATAGTATTGCTCATGAACCTTTTCTTCAATCATTTTTATTAAATCATTAACATCATCATCGTCTACTTCATCTAAAATATTTGCATATTGAGTGGCAGTTATTATTGTTTTATATTTACTATTGCAGTAAACTATACTCTGTCTATCATTTGAAAATGTATTTAAAACAACACTCAAATTATTTATAACATTGTCGCTAAACTTTAATTTTGGCAAGTAAATATCCTCTCCAAAATCACTAATCATATAAGCGCAATCATTATAGCAATTAATAACAAATCTATTTTGAGCTACTGACTCAGTTTTAACTTCATAGCTCTCCTCAGTTGTATTATTAACTAGTTCCAAAAAAACAGAAGGATTTGGTATATTTGGCGCGGCAAAGAAAATATTCACGCTTTTTCTTCTTGCTAAAACCAAGGCATGATACATTAAAGGGGTTCTAGTATCTTTATCATTTAATAATTTATGAGCTTCATCAACAAATAAGTAGTCTATTTTAGGATTAGATAACTTTGAAAGATAAGAAATTAATCTTTCAGGTGTAAATACAAAAATATATTTTTTATCTAAATCTTGTAAAACCTTAGGTATTTCAGGAGAACTAATAACTTTATAGCCATCTTCTTTAACTAAGTGTCTAATTTTATTCGACACCTGATTTATAAGTGCTTTTGTTGGAACAATGAATGCTATATTATCTGACTTATTGTGTTCTTCTATTAAATATTTAGTAAATGCTTCAAAAATAAACGATTTCCCAAATGATGTACTTCCAGAAACGCTAAAATGATTGTTTGTTTTTAGTTCATTAAACACTTTAAGTTGTTCATCAGTAAAAATTTTCCCAATTGGAGACATGTTATATACACTTTTAATTATTAAGTCCAAATCTATTTCGTCTACTCCTGTGTTCTCATTTTTCATCCTGATTAGATTCAATGAAGGAAAATTCCCTAATTTAGTTAAAACATTTATAATACTTAATTTTATAAATTCATCCTCTAAAAGTTCTTTAAACTCATATATAAGACTTACTATCTTTAATGATAAATTTTTATGTTCATCTTTAGATGACCTACATAATATATCTGAAAACCTCATTAAATCATAAAGTTCTTCTTCTGTTAGCTTTATTATAAATTCTTTGTCTAACAATTTATTACAATAATTTTTCTCTAAATTATATATTAAACTAATTAAATATTCGTCATTAAATGCCTTTTCTGATAGCTCAGTAATAAAATTATTCATTTTAAAATATCCTCTAATATATTTTTTCTTGTATTATCTATATCTGTAAAAGGAACGATATAAACATAGAATGAATGGCCTAACAATTTTTTATTGCAAATTTTATCGTATAATATATGTTCTATTTCTTTTAATTCTGATAATATTTTTTCTTTAACAACTTCATAAAATTGTTCATCGCTACAATCTTTAGTCTCTTTTGATATATCTACTTCATATCCGATAAAAATAGAAAACGCATCATCTATGTTGAGACTTGCATCTCCACGCGACGGATAAATGATTGATTCTAAAATTTCTTTATCTTTTTTGCTAAAATCTCCATTTTCAATATTAGAGGATATTAATGATTTTTCAAATATAATACCACTTTTATACTCTCCAGAAGAATTGACTTCTCTAACAAATTGATATATAGATTCAAACGCATTTCTTAAAGCTCTCAATAAATTATTATATAGTTTAGATTCTCCAAAAATAATTTTATACCTGTCATTGTTAATCTTAAGAAGGTGAACTCCATCTGATCCATTTACATACATATTATTAGAAGTTTTCATTTCTAATTTTGTTAATATTTTAGGAGCACCTAAATGGCCTTCTAAAAAACAAAATAAAAGAAGTTCTCCTAATTCGCCATTATTTTCAATATGTTTTCTAAGTTTAGAGCGTGCTTGCTGTGATAGAGTCCCATACTTTCCTTTATAACACTTTATAGTTCTTTTAGATAATGCATAGTCAATAACAGCGTCTACTAATACCGAAGAAATCTTATTATAATCAAATTTTCTAGCATTTATTGGACACATGAAGATATTTACGTTCCCATCATCTGGATTGTTACTTATTGATATATCTTTAATATTTTTAAATATTTTAACTACATCTTTTGAGTTTGAACAAATTTCCAATATATCACTCCTTGATTTTTATTTTCATCTAATGTTTCTGGTGTTAGTGCATTAAATTTAAATTTAATATCTTCTATCTTAATCACCTATCCTAAAATTCATCTTCTAATCTATGCCAATGCTCACTGCTCATATCTTCTGTATAAACTGTGTTGTTGATAAACAGTCTTGTATCTTTGTCTCTTACAAAACCCCATTTAATTTTTCTTAATTCTTCAGCATAATATTTAAATGCTTTAAATTTATTTTCTATTTGTTCATCAATATTTTTGCTCTTACCTTTGCTTTCTCCGCCTTTTGTCTAAATTATCCAAATATCTCCGTTTTTCATCTTCACAATATAGTCTGGATAAAAAAGATATTCTTTATCTAGGTTATTGCCATATAAAACTGATAAATATTGTTGTCCTGTATCTCCGTTTTTATAATACCAATCAACTTTATCATTATTTTCTAAGTAATTTTCAAAAAGCTGTTCTGGTTCAGACCTAAAATTAGAAGCCGTCATAGCAGTGGTATAATCTTTATATGCGTTCTTTTCGTAAACTTCAATATCTGTTTCATATGGAGCGTACTTATAAAAGTCTTCAACAGGTAATTTCCAAACACTTGTCTTTGCCTCAAGATATTCAATATAGTTCTTATCAGTTCCTGCTGCTAGCTCTTGAAAATCATCACGAAGTTTATAGGCATTGTTAATCATAAAAGCATACCACTCGCGATTAGATAAATTTAAAAGCTTTTTATTATATCTCATATTTGTGTAGAATAAGTACTGTAATATAGCCCTCATCTTTTTTGAAGGAACTCCAGTTACTTTTTTAATCATGTCTACTGCATGTAAACAGTCAATACCATGATCAGTTGTTGAAACTTCATAAGATATTTGCTTATGTTCGCCAAGTTTCATATTTTGAATATCTTTAAGTTGTTGGAATTTTCCAGACCTAAATGTACTGTAAATTAAAGTGCCAAATATATATCCCGAAGCCTCCATAGCTTTCTTATTATCTTCTTTTACATTGCCAAGCTTATATTTATTGACAAAATAATCATGAGCTCTGTCTCTAATTAGCACCTCGTCAATGGCATTGTAATCTTTGTTCCTAACTTGTTTTATTAATTCAAAATTCTTACATTTATCCTTTAAGAATAATCTCTTAACTTCATACGAGTTGCCGCCTTGAAGAACTCTTTCCTTATATTTTTCATCAAATGTATATAAGAAACAATAATCAAGCAAATCGTTTTCATAATGCTTAGCTTTAGGCATTCTTCTTATTCTTCCAAGGGTTTGTATCTCAAAATTTTCACTCACATTCTCACGAAGTTTAACTAGTATTTTTGCTCTAGGACAGTCCCATCCTGTTGATATCGCTTGCTTCATGATAAGAAAGTTCGGCTGAGCATTATTTTCTTCCAAATTATATGTGTTTATTTGACTTTCACTTAACCATTTAGCTACTAATTTATTTTTATAGTTATATCCAAGTCCATCAAGCATTTCCTCAACTGATTCAATCATTCTAGTTGACATATCTGGGAACTGTATTATAACAAGTGGGTTTATATCTTCATTGTTCTTTATATATTCATTTTTAATTTCTTTTCTTTTATCATCAGCTTTTTGTAAAAGATAAAAGGCTTCACTCTCAAGGTCATCAACTTGCTCTATGTCTATATCAGGATTAATGTATAGAGCCTTTGTGATTAAACCAGAATTAATTACTTCTTCCTCAGGTATTTCATAGTATTCAGCCATAGGGTTCTTTTTAGTAGTAGCCGACACTCTAATCTCTTTTTCTGCATTAAAAGCAGTCAAAACATCATCAGCTTTAGCCGTATTATTTAAGTGCTCTTCGTCGATTATAGTTATAAATGAATACTGCTCCCTATGAGCTTCAGCTATCCTTTCATATAGATTTTTCTTCTCACTATCTTTTAGCGCATTATTTGTTTTATTAGTTATCATTTCCCAGTTAATAAAATATGTGTGTCCAGGTTTAAAGCCTTGCAATAAAGCATCACTAATGTTTGCGGTCTTAGCGTTAGGCAAAATCGCTTCCATCTTTTCCTTGGATTGTTCCTCTAAATCTCCCTTGCCCGGTGTTAACCAAATAAATATTTTATTCGAATCTTTATATAATAGATAGTCTTCTATAAAAGATATAAGTATAACAGTTTTTCCCGATCCTGTTGGGCTCTTAACGATAATTCTTTGCTTAGAACTTGGATCGTTAACCTTGTCAAGCAAATAATTTTTAGCGTCGCTTTGAAAGTCAAATAAATTTAAAATCATATTTCCTTCGCCTCTCTTAACTCATCCATAAAGTAATACTCTGGTATTTCTACTAAATTAAGTTTTTTCTCTTCAAAAATTTTCTTAGTTTCGTTTGTTAACAATATATATGCTGGGATATATAGATAAGCTCCTTCTTTAATAGTCTCTAGTTTTTCTTTAAGCTCTTCATCAGTAAGCACTATAACCCTGTTCACTCCATCAATTTCACACATGTTTTCTAGTTCTACCATCTCTTTTATATGATCAAGTAGCCTAAATGATAGTATATCCTCTTCTTCTGTAAATTTCGGTATGAAATCTGTTTTAAAATACTTAAGATTATGCGGTAATTCCTCTTGTATGTTTTGAAGCCTTTTATAAGTTACTTCTTCACAAATTTTATTTTCGTTGTTAGTACATAAAATATATTTTCTCTTTCCGCCGTCTTCTTTATTTAGCTGCATAACTGCATGTCCGGTAGTTCCAGAGCCAGCAAAAAAGTCAAGAATGTTATGTGCATATTTTATTGTTAAAATTAATTGCACTATTAGTGATGTGGGTTTAGGAAATCCAAATTTTTCTAAACCTAGTTTGGTTATTTCTTTTTTTGCATTATCATTAGAAAATATATTATCAACTAGCGCTATAGAGGAAAGCTTCGTTTCGCGCTCAATATATTCTATTGTATATGGACGTTTTTTAGATATTGTTGCATTAGCATATGTTTTTGTATATATTCTACTTCTCTCTTTGCCTTCCTTAATTTCAATAAAACCATTCTCTAATCCAAACTTAAATTTTTCAAGACTCCATCTCCAGACCCAGTCTTTAGGATTGTGTTTGCCTGAATGTCTTTTATCATGCAAGTCTTGACTTCCACCAGGATAAAATAACTCTCCTTTAACTTCGATTGGGAAGTCCATATTAGGATTATACCAAAGAGAATTGTAATCCAGAGTTTGATTTAATTTATATCCACCCCTTTGATCATAGTATTCATCTTTAAAAGGATAGTCTGTATCTTCTGCTGGTATACCAGTAAAAGAAGCATTGTCCCTATCTTTAGCATATACAATTGTATAATCATGATTTTTAGCCACTCCAACCGAATGATCTTTGCCTGATTTTTTTGTTACTCTAGGTAAATTACCTATAAAATTTTTTTCGCCAAAAATATCATCACATAATAATTTTAGTTGTGCTTGTTCATTATCATCAATTGAAATAAAAATAACGCCTTGATCAGATAACAAATTTTTAGCTATCCTTAATCTTTCATTCATAAACGATAACCATTTAGAGTGTTTGTATCCATCTTCACTTCCAATATAATTATCATCATAAATAAAATCTTTATTCCCAGTATTATACGGCGGATCAATATAAATTACATCTATATTTCCCTTATGAGTTTTTTCTAAAAGTCTTAGTGAGTGAAGATTATCTCCTTCTAAAAGAAAATTAAATCCTTCGTTTTCATCAGCAATTATCTTTCTTTCTTCTACTTCTGTAAAGACTGGTATATTATGAACAAGTTTTTTATCTACTTCTTCTTCGTGTTCTTCCCAAACTAGTCCATATTTCTTTTCTGTTAATGCTGTCTCTATCTTTTCAAGTGCTATAATGCTTTCATCGTCTTTGTGTATTTCTTTAAGCTTGTTAATATATTCAAGCATTTCTTTTCTTTTTTCTTGAGATAAATTGCTCATAATTAACCCTCCTATCATCCTTTATTTAATTATATCACATAATATTCTTTTTAACTTATAAAAATAGATGCCAAGTACTTTTATATCTTGACATCTATCATCATGTTTCTATTTACTATAATTTCATTCTTCGCTTACGCCATTGAAGTATTCATCTGTATATAATACTTCTACTTCTCCTGACCAATTAAGAATAGAACCAATAAAATCATTTACATCTAGTCCTGGCATTTCATATATTTCCTCATCCCCAAAAGTTCCACAGGCATCCTCTACAAATACTGTTTCATAACCTCTATCAGAAGACAATATACTAATAAATAAACAACAATATTCTGTGTTAAAACCACAGATATAAACCTTTGATACTTTGTTTTCACTTAATATTTCTTGAAGATTTGTATTATGAAATGTATTACATGATGATTTTGGTATAACATAATCAGCAGCTTCTCTAAATTCATCTAACAATTCTACATCGCTGGAAGCTTTATAAAACGGACTATCGCTATCGTCCGAAAAATGTTGTGTTAAGAGTACGATATCGCCTTTACTCTTAAAATCATTTATTAACAAGCTAATATTTTTTAAAGTGTTTGAGAAATCTTTTTTCTTTAAAATTCCTTTTTGTACATCTAATACAATTAATGCGTTCATAATTGATATGACCTCCTTTTACTTATTTATATTATATAACGTTATACTCCTTATAACCTATAAAAAATGGATACCAGTTTTAAAATCAAATATTTTCATTTACTCTTCTATATTCATCGTATAAAACCTTTAAATTATAATCATTAAACTTCTCTATAGCTTTTTCCCAAAGAGGTGCCATCTCGCCAAATATGCTTATATAGTCATAATTTGCACTTATAATTTTTTGTGCCGCTTCATTTACCCGTTTTTCATTTTTATTTCTTTCTAAACCAAGGTATCACTCTATTGACACTTCTTTTATACTCTAGATATTCTTCGCCAAAATTTTGATAAAGCCACTTCTCCTCTGTATTTTTCATAAGTATTGTTAAAAACATCCATAAAACTAGTGGTACTACAAAGAGTGCTGCATTTCTCTCGCCTATGATTACTCCTGTGGATATAGCTAGAAATGCTGAATAAACTGGGTTTCTGACTATGCCATAGACACCTGTTGTAATGAGTTTACCCTCTTTTGCATTTTTATTTATTTTTGAACCGATGACTGAGGCTAACCATAGATATGCGCCTAGCGCTATAAAAATTATCTCAAGTGCAGTGAAGATCCATGTTTCGCCTATGATTTTGCCATTGACAAGTGCGCCTCTTCTATTCAAAACGACTGAGATAACAGTGACTAAAACTGTTGTTATCACAAAAATCGGTCCAACGCCAAAAACTGGCATACTTTTTTCTGTATCTTTCATTTTAATCCTCCTTATTTTATGTATGCTAGTCTTTTAAATATATGTCTATCTCAATCCTAAGCCATTCATCAACGGTCTCTTTATCCTTAATCCTTGCGTAAAGCTCTTTGCCAGCGTCCATAAGCCTTGAGAATACTGCGTTATCGCCTCTTGGCACATAACCAATCTTTTCTTTTTGAAGTGTTTCTACGCGTATGGCCTTTTCATCATGAGGATTGTCTTCTCTGAAAAATAATAATTTATCGTCAATATTCAAATGCTTTTCTATATCGAAAATATTGTCAATGTGCGTTGTTCCTGCGACATGCGTGGTAAATAGATATATTTCGCGCTCGAATGGCTTTGGCACCACAAGACCGCCTGTGCCATGCAAAACACCTAAAAGGCCGCCGCCATCATCTTTTTTAACTAAATCACTCATCTTTCTCCTCCAATAGTTTTGCTATAGCCTCATCTAAATCCTTTATTGCATTTTCATAATCTTTTATCGATTCATTAAGCTCATCCTGTTTTTTCTTCATAAGAGCATCATCATCAAGATAAATCTTAAGTGTATATGGGAAGCGGCTCTTGATCTCATCCATGTTCTTTTTAATATTTTCAATAAGCTTTTCAAGACGAGCCTTTTCCTCAGCCATATCCAAGAGTGTTTTTAGCTTAGTGTCATCATCTTTTTTCTCTTCATCAGCTCCAGAAACTACATAGATAAGCTTCATGCTAGCGACGTCACCCGCTTTATACGCTTCGACCGCTCTTACAAAAAGTTCTTTCTCAGCCTCAGTTACTTCTGGATTAAGGTCTGGATGGAGCTTTTTAACGACTTTTCTGTACATATCCTTAAGGTCTTCGCTCTCGACATCAGATAAAAATTCGCCCTCGCTTCTCTTGATTGACTCGTTCACTTCGTTTAGCTTTTCTTCAAGATCTTCCTTATATTTTTCAAACTCTTTGTCAAGAATCTCGTCTATCTCTATAACACTGACTTTTTCCTCTCTATAGACCTTCGCTTGAATGAGCTCCTTTTTTCTTTTTAGTCTTTGATAATTAAGGCTTAATTCATACAGTTTGTATTCAAGATATCCTGCCTTAAGCATGTATCTCATCTTGATGTTTGGACAAGTTGTGTATATTAAATTGTCGCGCTCCTCAACGAGCCTTACAAGCTCATTTCTAAGCGCCTTTATATCGTCCTTTAGTTCAATTTTGCCCTTGAACTCCATAATCTCCGCCATAGTCCACCTCTTTAGTTAATTATATCACTAGAGATAATAATTTTCAAGGCAAAGAAAAGCTCTCTACTTAATAAGTAAAGAGCCAAATTTTTTATTCAATACTATTTAGTCCATCATAAAGCTCATTGAAGGACTTAATCTTACTCATCCTTCCGTATGAAAGCTCTTTGTTCTCGCCAAACTCATAAAGGAAGCACTTTGCGAGCTCTTCGATTGTCACCTCAAGCGCTGTGAAAAACTCTTGATAAGCAAAGTTTTGTGCCTTGCTCCCTTCGTCAAACATATTTATAATCACCGATTCACAAACTTGATCCAAGGGATACATTTTTATGTGCATTAGCTCATGAACTATGGTTTCTTCGATGTTCTCGTCTTTTGGATTTACTGCGTTTAGCATAAGCACCGCCTTTTTGTCTGTCGGGTCTATCTTGAAATCGCCCGTCTTTTTCCATTCAGGATCTTCGACAAACTCAAGCCTTATGTCCCACTCAGGCACTATACGCAGTTTTTTTGTGTATTTATCAAATAATTCTTTTACTTTTTTTCTGTCCATAATTTACCTTCTTTTTTATTTCCCTTTTAATTGTTTTTTATCTAAACGTGTAGAATTACACACGGTTAAATTTTTTTCTAAACCTATCGATTTCGAGAGGTTTTATTTTTTATTCATAACTATGCTAATGGTATAGCCGCCACTCTTAATCACTTCTGCTTTAATTAGTTCGCCATCGTCAATCACTATGGCATCATTAACTTTCCTTACGCTAATCTTCCCTGCATCTTTATGAAAGCCTTTGCCGATGTATTTTAGATAGGCTTCAAGGGCTGTGAAGCGCATAAGAAATTCTTCTTTATTATTATAAGCGCCCCCATCGAAGTTCAAAAATTTTGTTCTTTTAAACTTTTCTAAATCAATATCGCGGCCATTATCTTCTATATCTACTCCAATTGCTTCACTTGCCACTCCCACAACTGAAAATTCTGTGCTATGTGAGATGCTAAAGTCTTTGTCCCAGCCAGCTATATATGGCTTGCCATATTCATTTAGCTGCCAAATAGGATCCGCTTCACTATTTTCTAGTGAAAAAAGCATATTGACTAGGCCTCTCGTCTTTATAAAGCGGATTTTTTCTCTCTCGTCTTTGATCTTTTGTAAATTTTCTAAATTAGCTTGGCTTAAGTGCTTTTGAAAATCATCTATATTTACTAAATCCATGGACAATTTGAAAATTACTGGCTCAGCCAAATTTACATTGCTTAAATCTTTTGGTGAAGTGAGTTCCATTAGCCTAAATCTTTTACTCGTATTCACTAATATCTGTTTTTTCATCTATATTGATTCTCTTAAGCTTTTTAAGCGTTTCAGGAAGTCCCTTTACGATGTAATTTTTGCCCGGCTTAACGCCTAAAGTGACTTTGTAGCCGACTTCTTCAGCAATCAGCTCGCTTAGACCGTCGAAGTCACCCTCTGGATAAGCAAATACCAGTGGTTCGCCGTCCGCAAATTCTTTATAAAGCGCCTTGTACTTGGCAGTATCCTCTTTAAAGGCTTTGACATAAGTATCTTCGCTCTCGCCCGGAAGTCTCTTCGCAGTCCTTCTGAACGTGTATTTATCACTAGGATATGCCTGATGCATCCAGTATGTGTGTGAGCCAAACTCAATCACATCTGACATCTCTTTTGCCTCGGCCGCGCTAAAGTGCTCGTAGATATCTTTATCTGTATCTGGATATTTATTTAGCCCCATGGTCTTGCCAACTGGGAATATTGTCGCTTTCAAGCCATATTTTTTTAATAATGGATAGGCTTCGGTGTAGTTTGATCTATAACCATCGTCAAAGGTGATAATGCAAAACTTTTGAGGGAGATCTGCATCGCCATTAACATAGTTATATAAATCTCTAAATGAGACTGTGGCAATATTATTTTCTTTTAAATATTTCAAAACGCTCTCAAACTTTTCTTTTGTGATGATGTAAGCGTTTTTCGGATCCTTGTCTATGTGGTGCAGCTCGAAGATGTAAAACTCTCTCGCATCTGGCTTTGCATCTGTATATAGAGGCACCTCTACCTTGTCTACGTAGCGACCAAAGTCCTTGCGACCAGCGTAGATGGTCTCGAGCATCATCTTGCCAAGGGCGTTTCTGAAGTGAGCTGGGTCGTAGAAAAATCTCGGATCGTTCTCGTACTCAGTTCCTGTGAAGTCCCAGAAAGGGCTGATCTCTGCGAGTCCCTTGTAGTAGCTCTCGACCTCTGCTTTGTCATATCTCGCCAACTCGTCCTTATACATAGGGCATAAAAACATGGTTAGCTCGACTCCAGCATCGTCGCAGGCTTTTTTCATGCGGCGAATTGCTTCAAGCGCATCATTTGCATGAGCCATCTTAAGCTTAGTGTAGTCCTTATTAAAGCCTTTCTCTGCCTTGTAATCCTCCTCACTACCGATGTACTCGATGTCCCTTTGGCTCTTGTCGTAAGAACCATCAAGGCTGAAGACGTCGAAGCTCTCTTGAACGAGCGATCTCTTGCCCATGGCTTTAAATTTTTCAATCGCATTTCTTGGATTAGCAAAAAGATATTTTAAATAAAACAAAATTTTGCTCTCGCCAGAAACATCTGGATTCATGTAGTAGTTTAGTGAAGTCCTCTCTACGTTGTACCTAAGCGCCGATGGTATCGAAAGCGGCAGTATTACTGACTCCACCTCATAATTTTTCAAAATATAATTTAAATTCTTTTCAACAACATAAAGGTCCGCGCCATAAGAAAATAGATTAAAATACTTTTTGCCAGTATATTTCTCAAGCTCAGCTGTTGGAATGGATGAAGCGCCACTTGCGCCCAAAATGAAATTCTTGTAATCTTTTCCCTTGATGTACTCAATCTTGGCTGTTCTTGGGTTTTGTGTAAAATCATAAGTATACCACTTAGTAAATCTATCACCAAAGACATTAAATGGGTCAGCCACCACATTTAAAATAGCTACAATCACAGCAAGGATTAAGATGCATACAAAAAATATTGTGATGAATTTTTTCTCTTTCATATAATCACCTAATAATTTCTATAGATAAAGTCTACTTTTGTAAAGCCGCTCGCAAATACGCCAAAGTATGCGACAAAGGCCATAAATATAAGTAGTCCTGTGAATAAATAGATTGGTTTTAGCTTAAGAACTTTCTCTTTAACGTCGATTTCTTTCTCTTCAGCGAGTGAAACGATGAAGACTATGATAAGCGAAATAAGTATAACGGCGTAATCAAGCCTGCTTAGACCAGTCGCTGCGTGTCTGAAGCCTCTATCGACAAGGGTTTTCTTCATCATGTGAAGCGCTGTCCTAAGGCCAGCAGATCTTGTAAAGTACCTGCCTACAAAGACTATCATAAGCGTTGAAAATATTTTCGTTATTCTATAAGTAAGTGATGTATCTTTTAAGCCAATCTTGTTTCTGAAGGCTTTAAATCTATCTTCAAAAATTAGTCCCAAACTAATTATAGTACCGTTATATAGACCGAAGGCCAAAAAGTTTAGACCAGCGCCATGCCATATACCTATGATGAAGTAAACAACAAAGCTTGCTATGCTTAGTGTTAAGTACTTACCAAATTTGCGGCCAAGGTGCTTTCTTGACTGTTTGTTGATAAAGACGAAGGCCTTTGATAGCGATAAACTGTAGAAAACGTAGTCTTTCATCCACGAGCCAAGGCTTGTGTGCCAGCGTCTCCAAAAATCCGCAAGGCTTGTCGCGAAGAATGGCCTTTTGAAGTTTCGGTCGAGCTTCACGCCAAATAAATAGGCTGCGCCTCTTGCGACGTCGATACCGCCTGAGAAATCACAGTAAATTTGAATTGAATAAAATATAATTGCAATAAAAACGAAAATGCCCGAATATAAATCTGGCTCAGTAAAAACTTTATTCACAAAAACCGCTGCCCTATCGGCAATGACAAGCTTTTTAAAGAAGCCATAAAGTATGAGCATAAGACCATAAGAAATGTCTGTGGCACTACTATCATCATTGTAAAGGCCATGGGATATATCATCGTAGCGCGAAATAGGTCCTTGCATCATTTGCGGGAAGAATGAAACGAAGAGCGAGTATTTGAAAATGTTTTTTTGCGCTTCGTACTTTGCTCTGTAAACGTCAATCACATAGCCAGTCGCCATGAAGATGTAAAAGGAAATGCCAAGCGGAATGAAGTTCTCGAAGATATTGACACTCGTGAACTTAACTAGGCTTAGCATGCCAAAATTTAAGATGAGTGCAAGAGTCAAAACGAGCTTATTCTTATGCTTTTCTAGATAAATGGCAGAAAAATAAGTGCTTAAAATTACAAAGATTAAGTAGACAAAGGCCTTTACACTAAAGCTTGCATAATAAGCTAAAGAGATGAGTAAAAGCGCCTGCCACTTGTACTTAGTAGCTTTAAACACAATAAAGGAACATAGTAAAAATACTATGAAAGTGAAGCTTGTAAAACTCATTGCAATGATTTAATTAGTTTCTCTATCGCCAAAACGTTTGCGAAATTTTCTGGCAATAGCTCGGAAACTTGTATTTTAACGCCAAAAGCGTCGTTTAATTCTATGACTAAAGTCACTATGTCGAAAGAGTCAAGTATGCCTTCTTCGATGATTTCAGTTGTGTCCTCAACCGCTTCACCAGTGACGTCTTCGATGATTTCTTTTATTTTTTCTTTCATTGGTTTTCCCTCCAAATATATACGTAGGACCTAAGCCCGTCCTCTTTAAAGCCATATTTATGGTATAGTTTTATCGCTCTCGAGCCTTCATCTGTCCACACATTGACGCGTTTTTTCTTAGAAACGCATCCAAGATAATGGCGCAAGATCTCTGTGCCAAGTCCCTCGTCCCTCTTAGCTGGGTCTATGTAGAAGTGCTCGATACTGTCCTTAAACGCATCCGTGCTAAACTCGATAAAACCAGCGCCGTCAATGCCTATGAAAAGTTTTTTCGCTATACGCTCCTTAACCTCATCCATGCTAAGCCTTTCGCCTGAGTATTCATCAAAGCTTTGTAACGCACCATAAATAAATTCTGCGTCGTCAATGTACTTAACTCGCTTTGATTCATAAGGCTCCTTATGATTTAGGCGCAGTCTCACTCTTGTCTTGTATAGCTCAAAGCCAATATTTTCAAGCGTCTCATCCATTTGTTTAGAAACGATTTCGCTCACAAAAGTGCCTTTCGCATCAAATTTTTCATTGATATCATTTATATAATAATAAAGCTTGTAATAGCCTTCTCTTTTGATTAGGACATAGAAATTCCTATCGCCTTTTATGTAGTAGAGCCTAGCTATATTGGCTTCATATAGCGAAGTATTCATGTAATCGTTTGTGATGGAGCCCTCATAAGATTTTAAAATCTCAAGCTCCTCTACTCTATTAAACTTCTCCACTCTCATAAATTTCTAAAAGCCTCTTCTTATCAATCTTAGTGTTTTGCGTCTTAGGAAGAGCATCCATGTGCACAAACTTCGATGGAAGCATGTACTTTGGCAGCCTTTCAAGTATAAAGTCCTTAAACTCCTTCCTCGAAAATTCCTTTCCAGAGTAAAACAAAATTATGATTTCATTTTCTTTATCAAAAACAGCGCTCGCCTCGTGTATGCCCATAGCGTAGACCTGTCTTTCTATCTCGTCTAGCTCGATTCTGTGGCCAAAGACCTTAACCTGATTGTCCTTCCTTGCCAAAAATTCTATCTCGCCAAACTTATTTCTTCTAACAAAGTCGCCGCTCCTGTAAACAATCTCTCTATAAGCCTTGTTTAGTGGGTTTTGCACGAAGGCTTTCTCAGTTTGATCAAGCTTATTGTAGTAGCCATAAGAAACGCCTCTACCCCTGATAACAAGCTCGCCCTCGTCAGCTTCCTTGTCGCCATCAAGTATCATGACCTCCATATTCTCACAAGCCTTGCCAATGGGGATGATCTCATCATCTTGAAAATCCCTATCAACCTTGTAATAGCAGCAGTCGCAAGTCGCTTCAGTCGGTCCATATAGGTTAAAGTACTCAGCCTCTGCAGCTTTGCGCCAGATGTTCAGCTTTTGCGCGCTCATTTGCTCGCCAGCAAAAGTGACTAGCCTTAAGTATTTTGGTTTATCTATATCAAAAACATTTGAATTTGCAAGAATATTAAGCGCCGACACCGACCATAGTATAGCCGTAATTTTATTTTCGTTTAAGTATTCAATTACCTTGACTGGAAATAAAAAGTCCTTCGGACCCATTAAGTATAAAGTCGCTCCAGTCTTCGTAAATAGGCAAAGCTCCTTAAGCGACGCATCAAAAAAGAGCGGCGTTTGATTTGCAAGCCTATCGTTTTCGTTTATTTTCAAAGTCTTCTCTAGCCAATCTTGTAAGTCCACGAGCATGAAATTACTGATAACAACGCCCTTTGGCTCGCCAGTTGTACCAGATGTGAATAAAACATAAACAGGGTCCGCGTCTATCATCTTAGCTCTAATCGCTTCAAGAGCCGCCTCGTCACAGCCATAATCATGCTTATAATCATATTGAAGAGCATAATCTTCGAAAATATTCTTCGTATGATAAATGCCTAAAGTGCTCTCAAGACGCTTTTTGATAGTCTCAATCCTCTCACGAGGCATAGCGGCATCGATGGGCACGTAAAAGTTGCCGCTGTAAAGAACCGCGAAGAAAGAGATTATAGTCTCAAGTAGCCTGTCAGTCTCAACCATGATGGGACGCTTCGTTTGTGGATGAATTTTATGTATCTCACTTGCAAGACTAATAGCCCTCGCGCGAAGCTCACTAAAAGTGATGGACTTCTCTTTGTCAACGATGGCTACTTTGTCAGGATATTCACTTGTTATACGGTCTAGTTGATCGATGAATAGCATATTACACCTCATAATTATAGTACCACAAGATGTGATGATTGTCAATAATTAGAACTTTCGCGCTCGATCTAATCAATAGTGAGAAAAGTGATTTTCACGAGCGCAGCCTTCGGAAAAAACTGTTTTAATTTCTTTGCGAAGTGAGCCGCCCGTGAGACCATCTAGCTGAGCGAAGCGAACGGATATGGGCTCACAGGTGAACAAGCTTAGAAATTATCAGTTTTTGTAGACGAGCAAGCGAAGGAAAACACTTTTCGATGTGCAAAAGTTAGTTTTGATCTGATAAAAACCAATTACATAGTTTTTTCAAAATCAATTTTTTGCTTTGCTAGATAATTAGAAGAAAAAATTCAAGCACAAAAAGATATTAATATTTTATAAGTATTATTCTAAAATTTTTTTATAGTGTAAGATATGTTACAGAAAGAAGACTTTCTTAAGTATACAATATAGACAAAATAGAAAATGAAAAATTAAAGGAGGAAAATTATGTTTTGTTACCAATGTCAAGAAACTTTAAACAACAAAGGCTGCACTAAGGCTGGTGTCTGCGGTAAAAAGGCGGATGTTGCCAGCGCGCAAGACCTACTTGTTTATACTACTAAACTACTTTGTGATGTTTTAAATAATCTTAGAGGTGAAAACTACACTATAGATAAAAAGTACAATCACATGGTTACTTACAACATGTTCATCACCATTACCAATGCAAATTTTGACTTAGACATGATACTTGATCAAGTCGTAAAAACTATTGAAGCTAAGGATGAACTACTAGCTAAATTAAATGATAAATCTAAGCTACGCAAGCTAAGTCTTTACTCTGACAAGGACAGAGCTAAGCTTATGGCTTTAGCAGAAATAGTCGGTGTTTTAGTAACTAAAGATGAAGATCAAAGATCACTAAAGGAGCTAGCAACATACGGTATCAAGGGTATGAGTGCGTATATGAAGCACGCTAACACTCTTAATTATGATGATGAAAGTATTGATATCTTTATCCAAGAAACACTTGCAAGATTTATAGATGTAGAAATTCCAATTGACGAGCTATATGAAACAGTATTGAAAACTGGTGAATACGGCGTTAAGGCCATGGCTCTGCTTGATAAGGCAAACACTGAAACTTATGGTAACCCAGAGATCACAAAAGTTAATATCGGCGTTAGTGATAAGCCTGGTATACTTATATCCGGCCACGACTTAAAGGATATTGAGATGCTTTTAGAGCAAACAGAAGGAAGCGGTGTTGATGTTTACACTCACTCAGAGATGCTACCTGCACACTACTATCCGAAGTTTAAAAAGTACAAGCACTTCATAGGTAATTATGGCAATAGCTGGTGGATGCAAAAAGAAGAGTTTGAAAAGTTTAATGGACCAGTACTATTTACGACTAACTGCATAGTGCCACCAAAAACTGATTATATAGATAGGATATACACAACAGGAGCCGCTGGCTTCCCAGGATGCAAGCACATCGTAGCTGATGAAAACGGTCACAAAGATTTTACAGAAATCATTGAACACGCTAAAAAATGCAAGGCGCCTGTTCAAATCGAAGAAGGCGAACTAGTAGGTGGCTTTGCACACAATCAAGTTCTTGCACTTAAAGACAAAGTTGTAGATGCAGTTAAATCAGGAGCAATCAAAAGATTTGTTGTCATGGGCGGCTGCGATGGAAGACAAAAAGGAAGAAGCTACTACACAGAATTTGCAGAAAAACTTCCAAAGGATACTGTAATACTAACTGCTGGCTGCGCAAAATATCGCTACAACAAGCTTAATCTCGGAGACATAGCAGGTATACCAAGAGTATTGGATGCAGGTCAATGTAACGACTCTTACAGCTTAGCAATGATAGCGCTAGCACTTAAGGATGCCTTTGGCCTTGATGATATCAATGACTTACCTATAGTCTACAATATCGCATGGTACGAGCAAAAAGCTGTCATAGTCTTACTTGCACTGCTTTCACTTGGCGTAAAAAACATACACCTTGGACCAACACTACCAGCTTTCTTAAGCGACAATGTAGTTAATATATTAGTAGAAAAATTTGGCATAGCTCCAAACTCAAGTGTTGATGAAGATCTAGCAAAGTTCTTCGCATAAGAATATTTAACAAAAAGAAAACCATTGTTCAGATAAACTCTGTTCAATGGTTTTTTTCTATAATAAATCTTCTAGCTTTGTTCTAGAAAAATATATTTTATTATTCCTTTCTTCGATAAGCCCCTCAGCTTTCATCTGCGACAGCTCTCTTGATAGAGATGGCCTTGGTACACTTAAAAATTCTGCAAAGGCAGTCTTGTTAAATGGCAGCTTAATAAAGCCTCCCTCGTCAATAATCAGAAGGTAATTGATAATCTTGTTACGAATAGACTTAGCCGTGCATATCATAAGCTTCTTGTTTAGGTAGTAGGCTTTGTTTGCAAGTATGCTAATGATATTATTTATTATCATCTTATAATTATCTTCTTGACTTACAATAAAATCTTTCTTTATAATAAGAAGCGAAGTGTCTTTAGTAGCGCTAGCATAGTGATGCAAAGGTTCATCTATAAAAAGATACACCTCAGCAAATACAGTACCAGGCTTATCAAAGACATTGACTATAGTTTTTTTACCGCTCTGAGTGATGTTCTCAACAGTAACCTCGCCAGATAGTAAGATATAAAGCTCCTTTACATAATCACCAGCAATGAATACACTCTCTCCACGCTTAAAATTTTTCACGCTGGCCTTTGCGAAGTTTAGGTAATCTTCAATTTCTTCACTTTTCATGCCTTTAAATAGCAACGATTTTTTCAAAATATCTATCATATATCCTCCCTCGTAATCAATATAATTCATAATATTATATTAACTATATACCCATAAATACTCTCTAACACTTAAATATAAAATCTCCCTTCAAAAAACTATATTGTCTTCTGTAGGGAGATTTTACTTTAACTAAATTTGTCTAAAAATAGAAAAGATCTTCAAATTTCTTTTCTAAAGCAATGCAAAGTATCAAAGCTAACTTAGCACTTGGACAAAATTGACCAGTTTCAATTGAGCTAATAGTATTTCTTGAAACACCAACTTCGTCAGCTAACTGCTGCTGTGAATAGCCTTTTTCTTTTCTAACTTTCTTTAAATAATTTTTTAAAACTAGTTTATCATCCATGATTATCACTACTTCAATGTTATAATGTTAGCTACAAATAAGGCAATTCCTACAACCGACATAAGCAATCCCATTAACAATTGCTTTTTCTCTTTTAGTTTTGCATACATTACAAGATTTTTCGATGCCTCAATACTAAAATAAATACATAGTATTCCATAATTATAAGAATTGTAGAAAAAAGCTTCAATTCCGAATAGTATGACAGCAACAGCCAACCCGATTTGGCTAGAAACTTCACCTGCTTTTTTAAAAACGTCAAGCATCATCTCATCGTTATGTTTATACTCTTGACGACTTCTTGCTAAAATTTCATCTCTGTTCATATATGTCCTCCTTTTTTTCTTTTGCCAAGTTTACTTGGTATTTATATTGTAACATATGCCAAGTAAACTTGGCAATAGTTTTTAATAAATATTTCAGGTTTTAAAGGAGAATTTTAACACTTATTTTTAACATCCTACACAATTCTTCCTTCTCATATTTCTTTGGACAGATAAGAGAATTTTAAGTAAACAAAAAAAGACCTACTAAAGATTTCCTTTAATAGGTCTGAAATATAAAAATAACTATTAACTTGTGATTAGGGAAATGAGATAATTAATCGTTCCATTTTCAATCAATATATAGAGACCGAGTCCAATAAACACGACTGGTACAATTATTTTTTCGTACTTTTCTACAGTTTCTCCGATAGCAGAAATTGAGGCGAGATTTTGAGATAATTTGCATAGAACTAAAATACCTAACGCAAATATTACTAAACTTATACTAATCTCAATCAAACTCTTTCCTGTAAAATAGGGAATATAAATTCCTAAATTATCTCCACCCATTGCCACTGTTAAGCTTGTAAATGCTAAGATTTTTGATCCATCTCTGGTAATTTTTCCCTCGATATCTTCTTCATCAATATCTTCATCCACAAAAATTGATCTTATACCAAGACCTAGTGGAATTAGACCAAGGAGTCCGATAATCCAATCTTGTGGAATAAAATTTAAAAAGTAAGCGGCAATAAGACTAACCAGAACAAGCAGTCCTGTACCTAAATACTGTCCTGCATAAATTGATTTCAAACCTTTCTTGCCTTGACTGGCGAATAAAATAGTCAAAACAACTAAGTAGTCAATTGATGTAGAGACAAAAACTAATAAAGCGGATACTATTGTTTCCATTATTTCTCCTTTCAAAATGTTTAATTTTTTTAGACAATCAAAAATTGACTGCAAATACATTGTGCCTTGGCAGTTGCCAATGGAGACACTTGAAGAAATAACTTCACAATTTTCCCACCTTTCCTTTTAATATTAGCTATAGTATACTATAACAGTCGGATTTTGTCAAGTATGCTGATAGATATCCACGCAAACTATAGAGATTGAAATTATATAAAATTAGATATGCCAAACATCATTTATTTAATATTGAACCATCTCATTCACTCTTTTCTGAACTGTGTACTAATCATATCCAGCTTGTAGATTAAGTCCATGACCAGCAGATGCTGGATGAGTAATGGCTACAGGAATTTTACCTTGATTCCATTCTTTAAGGTCTTCGTTTGTTTTAAGTTCTCATAGATATCTCTTTCTTTATCTGATAGCCTTGCAAAGACTTCAATATTTACCTTCTCTGGTATTTTTATGTAATCTTAAGCTTTCATAAAAGCTGTTATATCCAATATTTTACTGATTATTTTACTTGTCAAGTCCTGGTCCATCCTGTTAACTCCCCCTAAAATATACATAGTGTCTACACACCCTACAATAATCTACACTTAAAATGTTCTCACAAGGTATTTTTCAAATAGAAAAATGACTTTTAAGATTTCTTCTGAAATCCTAAAAGCCATTGGTTTCAACAGTCTTATGACCCATCATCTTATTTTCTTGACAAGACTGCGACGGCTTCCATGTGATATGAATGGGCTAAGTTGTTCATCGATGTAATTTAATTCTGTAGGCAAAAGAAGAACCTCTCACTAAAGTGCGAGAACCTTGATGCTTCGCATTGATATGATTGGGCGAAGTGGACTGACCGAGAAGGATGAAGTTCAATTTGCTATTTAGGCTTTATTTTCAGATATCAAAAAAATATGGAACGACGTTATCACAGATTTAGTTAATCTTACAGATTGCTCGCTTCTTCCTAGTGAAGTACTAATATGTACACCTCCGTCAGTCGCTCGTAATCTTCCTCTTATCCAACATAGCGCAAAAGTTTGAATACAATTTATTTTTGTGCAGGCTATTTTTATATATAATAAAACAAAGTAGAGTTTCTTTTCAGTTGATAAAAATAAAATAAGTTAATTAATAGTTTCTTGACGGTTGATTAAGTAAAATGATATAATATATATAAATAAAGGGGGGTTAAAAATGACAGATATTATTAGAGAATATTTGCCGATACTTATACCTATTATTATTTTAGAAATTGGACTTATGATTTATTCCTTAAGTCATGTTTTAAAACACGATAGATATAAATTTGGAAGCAGAACTATGTGGATTTTAATAGTTATTTTTATCCAAATTATTGGACCTATCCTATACTTAACAATAGGTAGGGAGGAAGAATAATGGAAGCATTAAAAATTGAAAATCTTCATAAATCCTTTGGTAAAAATACGATTATTAATGGATTATCCATGTCGATTCCTGAAAACACAATCTTTGGTTTTTTAGGCAAAAATGGTGCCGGAAAAACTACGACAATGAAAATGATTCTAGGATTTTTGAAAAAGGATGAAGGTTCCATTAAAGTTTTTGGAGAAGAAGTAAGCTTTGGTCAGTCAAAAACCAATAAATTTATAGGGTATCTTCCAGATGTTCCTGAATTTTACGGTTATATGACAGCAAAGGAATATTTGAATCTATGTGGGGCTATAACTGGTCTTAGTAAAAATGAAATCGAAAACAAGAGTGTGGAACTTTTAGAATTGGTGGGATTAAGAGATGTCAATAAAAGAATTAGTGGTTATTCTAGAGGTATGAAACAGCGCTTGGGTATTGCCCAAGCCTTGTTAAATAGTCCCAAATTATTAATATGTGATGAACCCACATCTGCCCTAGATCCACTAGGAAGAAAAGAGATATTAGACATCATATTAAAGATAAAAGACTCTACGACTGTTATTTTTTCCACACATATTTTATCGGATGTTGAAGCAATCTGTGATCATGTTGTGGTTCTTGATAAAGGGAAAAATGTACTAGAAGGTTCGATAGATGAACTAAAAAATATAAAGAGGAAAAACACAATTAAAATCAGATTTAAGTCTGACAAAGAACTAAAGGCATTTAAGTCACTAGATAAATTTTCAAATCTGGTAACAAATGAAAAAGGAGATACTTTATACTTAACAGACGAAGAGAATCAACTAAAAGATATTGATATTTTATATGAGCTATATAAGTTAAACATATTTCCTATAGAAATAAAAATAGAAGAACCTACATTAGAAAATATTTTTATGGAGGTGACGAAAGCATGAGAATATTTTTATCTCTATTAAAGAAAGAAGCTATTGAAGGTGCCAGGACTAAAAAAATGATTTCTACCTTTATCCTGTTCTTGCTCATCGGGTTAATAAGTCCTCTGACAGCAAAATTAACTCCCATGATACTTCAATCCATAGCTACAGGAAATATAGATATTAACGTAGCACCGCCATCAGAAATTGACTCTTGGACACAATTCTTTAAAAACATTAGTCAAATAGGTATGTTTGGATTAGCAATTATATTAAGCACTCAAATGGCGAATGAATTCCAAAAGGGAACCTTGACTAATTTATTATCTAAGGGACTGCCAAGGTATCAAGTCGTGCTATCGAAGATTTTTTATAATTTTATTTTGTGGTTTATTGCTTACTTTTGCTCATTTATACTAACTTATTTCTACACAAAGTACTTTTTCGGGATTTCATTTCCTATTAGAAATATACTTATGGCAGCCTTGCTTCCTTTTATATTTGGATTATTTTTAATATCGTTAGAGATATTAGCTGGAGTGATTTCAGGAAATGTTATAGGTACATTAATATTAACGTCTGCTGGGATTGTGATTCAACTTATATTATCTATTCGAGATGAAATTGTTAAATACATGCCTATTGCATTGATAGGAAAGCCTGTGAACCTTATAAAAGGAATAGGATATGATGACTACTATGTACCGATTATTACAGGCAGTATTTTGCTTATATTGTGCATTGTAATTTCGATTGCTGTAATAAACAAAAAGCAAATCAGTTAGGATGTAAAATATCATGTTAAAAATTGGAGAAAATATTCTTCAGAAGCGAAAAGAAAGAGGCATAACTCAGGAAGAATTAGCAGAATTCATGATGGTAACAAAGGCTTCCGTATCAAAATGGGAGACAGGTCAAAGCCATCCGGATATTTTACTTCTACCAAAACTTGCCACTTTCTTTAATATAAGTGTGGATGAATTAATAGGATATGATCCAGATTTATCTTCAGTTCAAATTCAAAAATTTTATATAGACTTAGAAAATCGTGTCACTGATACAGATATGGATTGTATCCTGGAAGATATAAAAATTAAAATTAAACAATACTATTCTTGTTTTGAACTACTATACTATACGGCTTTGTTTATTTTGAACCATTGTGATTTAGCAACTGATGATGTAAAAAAAGAGGAATATCTAGAATACGCAAATAATATACTAAAAAGAGTGTGCGAGCATTCTAAAGATTCTATATTAAAAGAACAATCATTGAGCTTGAGGGCAGCCTGTTTAATTAGTTTAGGAAAATCGGAAGAAGCATTAAATGTTTTGCCATCTTCGGACATGCTATCTATATCAAAAGATTGTTTAGTGGCTTCAGCTTATTTAAAAACAAAGAAGGAAGATGAAGTAGATCAAAAACTACAAATAATGATTTATAAGAACATAACTGATTTAATCACTCTTCTTATGATGAAGAGCAGTTTGCATGATGAGGATTGGGTCGAAACCTTGGAAAGAGTGGAGGATTTAATAGAAACTTTTAATCTTACCCAGATTAATGTTTCCATCGTTTTAAACTTCTATTTATCCTTAGCAACGCACTATATTGACGATAATAATCTCAAACTTGCTAGTCAATATGTAGAAAAATTACTCAACCTACTAATAGAGAGCAAGGAAAAAACGTTTAAGATAAGAGGCGATGAGTATTTTAATCAAATAGATGAATGGCTTGATGAAAATTTATTGTTATCAACTAATCCAAATAGAAGTGACGATATGATTGTTAGCTTTTACTTGGAAACAATAGCGAATAATGAAAGTTTTAAAGGAATTATTTCTGAAGGAATGGTAAAATCATTAGTTGATAAGGTTAGAGAAATATATTCTCTATAGTTTTTCAACTGTAAATTAATCAGAAACAAAGATACCTGTACCGTATATAATACAGGTATCTTTTAACGCCTATATCTTAGGTATGTGCAAAAGAGAAATAATCAACCTATAAACTTAAGCATTAAATTGTAACAATAAGCAAACAGTTATAGGCCCGCTGTCAAACGTATTGATTGTACGAAGCGGACAGACACAGCAAAAGAGAGAGCAAAAATTATCTTTGCTCTCTAATGGTATTTTTATTAAAATTTTATATCGTGTCAACGAATCATCGCCAAACAGAGTTTGCACGAAAAAGAAGAACCTCGCACATAAATGTGCGAGAACCTTAGTGCTTCGCACTGATATAATTGAGCGAAGTGGGCCGACGAAGCAAAAAAGAGAGCAAAAATTATCTTTGCTATCTAAAATTATTTTAATCAATTTTTTATCGTGTAAACGATCCGTCACTCAACAAAGTTTGCACGAAAAAGAGACCAAAGATTAACTTTGATCTCTAAAAATATATTTTGCTATTTTATATAGTGTCAACGAATAGTTTCTGTACTAATTTTGCTGGAAAAATTGATATATTGCGCGAAGTGGACCAACGAAGCAAGCGCAGCGTACTAATGGTACGTGAGCATTGCTAAGGAAGGAACGAGCGCAAGATGCAATTTTAACGCAAAATTTTATGCTAATGATCCCATCGGATCCCAAGGCTTTAATACAACCGGTTTAGCCTCGTAATCACTTTGTTCTTTCTTAGTCAAGTACTTCTTATTAACTACGGCTTGATATACAAAGCTATCGAACCATGCATCACTCATAACGAAGTGGCCTTTGTAGCCGAAGTCGTCGCCCCATGAGTTTTCGACTTTGAATCTGACTGGCTTAGTGCCATCCATTTCAACGCCTGTAAATGTCATGGCGTGTGTCATTAGTGAGTAGCCATAATCAAGACCATCTTCTTTAGAAATTTCTAGATCGATGTCGAATAGTGTTTCGTAATCTATGACGTCTTTAGCAAGTGTTGCTCTCTTGTCGTCTTTTTCGCCTCTATACATATCTTTACCTACGTCGCAGCCGAACCAAACTGGCATACCGTCTTGCAATTGCTTAATGATGGCTTTCTTTAGGTCTTCAACTTTTAGGTTAAGGTGCTTAACTTCTTTGCCTTCAACGATGTTGCCAAGGTATTTGATTGTGAATGTCTTGTTGAATGGCTTATCCTTTGTTGGTGCGTTTGTGATTGAAACGAAATCGTCAAGATTTAGTCCAACATATTTTTTGAAGAAAGATTGTGGTGTTAAATTCTTTTCTTCGATAAGTTTGTCGTCTTTGTCATGTGCAATGAAATCAAATGTTTCTGGAAGCTTGCCAAGTGTTGCTGTTAACACATTAAATACGTCTTGTAGAGCAGCTTCTTTAAGTGCATTTACTTCTTGTTTGCTCTTTCCTTCTTTAATTGCTTCTCTTAAAGTAACTGTATTTTTTCTAAGTATCTTTGAAAGGTACTTATTTAGCTCCCTTGTATTTGATGAAGCGATTGTTTCTGGATAAACATATTTTGGCACAAGACCATATTTATTAACAATGTTTACAAACATATCCCATTGGCCGCCATCACATAGTGGGTCGCCCATAAGATATTGCATTACTCTATCTTCTATCGGTTCATCTGCCTTTTCGATAACTGTTTCGAAGTAGTAGTTACTTCTTTCTAATTTATCAAAGAAGAATGGATAGCTTTGTGATAATTCAAAATTTTCTAATTTATATTTTTTAATGATGACATTTCTCATAAAGTTTAGTGAAGCAAACATCCAGCATCTGCCTGATGCTTTTTGGTTACATACATCACCGTTATTGATATCAATATTAAACTTATATGGATTTTCTTTAATTTTGTTAATGTCTGTCGCTACTTTTCTGATACCGCTTTGAACTGCAGCGTTCATTGCAACGATATTTTTCTTGTCATCTAAAAATTCTTTTTCTAATTCATATAATTTATCTGTGCTTAATTGTCTCATCTTCTACCTCCTATAGCTCCCATGGCATTAGCTTGATTGCTTCTTCATCAAGTGCTGCAAGCTCTTGTGCGTTTAGGTATTTTTTCTTTGGAATGATTTCGAAGGCGTAGTTATCAAACCAAGCTTCGTCCATAACTAGGTAGCCTCTGATGCCTGCTTTTTCGCCCCAAGAGTTTTCTACTCTAAATTTAAGTCCTTCATCAGTTCTGTCGTAGCCAACTATAACCATGGCGTGAGTGGCAGCGCTTTCTTCAGTTTCCATACGTTCTACCTTTGTTTGCTTTGTGTCAATATTAAATAAACTGTCTCTGTCAAGTAAATTATATACAAGGTGACCAGTTCCGTCGCCGTCACGTGATACGAATGAGTCCTTACCTACGTCACATGCAAACCATATAACTTCGTCTTCATCAAGCATAGATAGGACTATGTCCTTCATTCTTTGCATTGAAACGTTAAGATACTTTAGTGAACCGCCAAGTCTTTGTTGAATGAAATCTCTTTCATAAACCTTGTTTTCTTCCTTGCCCTTGCCAGGATAGTTACCTAATTCAACGTATTCATTCATATCATCATCCATAAATTCTCTGTAGAAATCAATAGCTGTGATATTTCTTCTCTCAATAAGTTCGTTATCTTTGTCTCTTAGGATAAGGTCGAATCTCTTTGGAGGTACACCTAAAGCGATGGCTGTGATCTTGTAAACATCTTTAAGTGCCTTGTCTTTAATCTCGTCTATCTCTTCATCAGTCTTTGCATTTCTAATGTCTTTAGCAGCTATCTTTAATCTTTTGTCTAAAACAAAGATTAAACTGTCAGTTCTCATAACATCAGCTGTATCTGGATAAACATATTCAGGTACTATACCATATTTGCTGATTAGTCTTGCAAATGTTGTCCACCAAGCTCCGTCATCAGCAGCATAGAAGACAACGCCTCTATTTAGCCTATCGTCAAGATCTTTATCCTTAAGTGCGATAACGTCTTCAAGATATTGATTAGCTCTTTCAAGCTTATCGAAGAAGTATAGATACTTGTGTGAAAATTCAATATCACCAAGCTTAAACTTCTTCATCATATTTACTCTGATAGTGTTAAGACCAGCAAACATCCAGCATCTGCCAGATTGTCTTTGGTTAGTCATCTTACCTATCTTAATAGTTTTTTTGAAAACATCTGGGTTTTTGTTAAGCTTTGCATAATTTATGGAAGCGTCCATAATGCCAGCAGATGCTATCATATTTTGTGCTGCCTTGCTAAAATCTTCATCATAAGACTTTTTGAACTTAGCAAGAACATCTTTTGTAATTGATTTTTGCATATTGTCCTCCTTTATATATAAAAATATTTCATCTCTCGTAATAATTATAACTCTTTAAGATAATTTTTGCAAGAAATTTACATAAAAGAACGATTTTGGATATTCGATTTTAAAAATGGAGGGACCATAAGTCCCCCCTATATATCCAGCCGTATAAATAAAACTATTTAGATCCTAGTTCTCTGTCTATAGTAATCTTTGCTGCGATGTTATCGCCCGCAAGTGTGAAATTATCTACGATATCAAGAGCAAGTTCTTCTTCTTCGATTTGTTCATTGATAAATTGATGCATAAAGATTTCAGTTGCATAGTCATCGCTCTTCTTAGCAACGTCATGAATCTTGTAAATTCTTTCAGTTACTTTCTTTTCATGATCTAAGATGATCTTAGCTACTTCTAAAGGTTCTTTTACATCAAATTTCTTCATTTCGATAGGCATTAATTCTGGTTTTGCATCACGTTTTTGAATAAACTCGATGAATTGATCAGCATGAGCTAATTCTTCTTTGTAGTGATTAGCAAGCCATTTTGCATAACCTTTGTAGTTTTCTCTTTCCATAGCGATGGAAAGGTTTAGATAAATATAACCTGAGTATAACTCAAAGTTAATTTGTTCGTTTAATGCGTTTAATACTTCTTTCTTCATTTCTTTTTCCCTCTTTCAAAAGATTTTTTAATTATACGGCCGAACAACAAAATAATTATATGAAGAAAGCCGGCTCAAACCGGCTCTTCATATATGATATTTAATTAAGCTTCTTTTTTCATTTTTCTTCTTAAGCCACTCTTCGTAGCCTTTTTGAAGCTCTGCGTTTTTCTTTTCGCACTCGCATTTCTCTGAACAGCAAGTGCATGTGCCGTGTTTTATTGAATTTTTCACTCTCTTTATACCCAAGAAAGCAAAAAATAAAACAAGAGCAACTATAATTATATCAACTGGACTAATTAAGACACCTTCTTATATTTTTGTCTTTGCTCAATCCTTGCGATAATTGCTCCAACAACTGCAACTACTACTAAAGCAAGTAATACATAAAGAATTAGATTACCCTTAACATCAATTGCTTCTGAGGCCTCTTCAGCGGCACCGTAGTCAAACATAACTTTTTCAGTAAGCTTAGTACCGCAGAAGATCAAGTTACCAACTTGGTTAACGATTAATGCTAAGACATAAGCAAGTCCTGTTTGGAAGCCTGCTGTGAATAAGGTGTCCTTAGTGTTACCAAGCTCTCTTTTCATTGCACCGATAGCTGCAAAACAAGGGGCTGCAAGCATTGTAAAGATAATGAATGCAAAAGCGCTAACGTAGCTGAAGTAGATAGGTGCCTTGGAACCAACAGTTGCAAATGTAGCAACTACAACTTCCTTCGCAACAAGGCCAGTTATAGAAGCAACAGCTGGTGCCCACGAATCACCAAAACCTAGAGGAACGAAAATGTATCTTAATGCACTACCGATCTTAGCTAGCATTGAGTCTTCGATTGCGTCTCCTAAGAACTCAAGTCTAAAGCTAAAGCTTTGTAAGAACAAAAGTGTTAAGCAAGCAAGTAAGATAACTGCTCCGGCTTTGATGATGAAGCTTCTGCTCTTTTCCCACATGTGAATAACAACGTTTTAAATGCTAGTACTCACATGTGAAAAGTTTCATAACGAAAGGAGCAGGGTCGCCTTTAAATCTATTAGTGCGTTTTAAAATTATGTCTGCTATAATAACAACCACCATTGAAATAAGATAGATAAGTGGAGCGATCCAAGATGCGTTATTGAATACTAGGGATATAAACATAGCGAATATTGGTAATTTTGCTCCACATGGAATAAATGGTGTTAATAGTATAGTCATACGTCTGTCTGCATCAGACTCAATGGTTCTAGTAGCCATAACGCCAGGGATTGAACAGCCTGTACTTATAAGCATAGGTATGAAACTCTTACCAGATAGGCCGAATTTTCTAAATAATTTGTCCATGATAAAGGCAACTCTCGCCATATACCTGAGTCTTCTAATAAAGAAAGGAAGAAGAAAAGTAGCATTAGTTGCGGAACAAATGTAAATATCGAACCTATAGGTTGAACGATACCGTCGTTTACTAGCGATGTAACAAGTTCAGAAGCACCTAATTCAGGAAGCTTTGTAGTTATGAAATCGCCAATGTTTTCAAAAGTAGTTTCGATGAAGCCTATGCAATAATCTCCTAGGGTAGAGATTGATACATAATATATAAACCACATAATAGCCAAGAATATTGGGATAGCTAGGAATCTGTTTGTAACAATTCTGTCAATCTTGTCAGATAAAGTAAGCTTCTTTTCGCTTGACTTTTTAACAATTCCTTTCATATCCTTTTGAATGTTTTTATATCTTTCACTTGTGATGATTGATTCAGAGTCATCATCATCTTTTTGAAAATGATATTGTTAGTCTATGCTAACTATTAAATTATACACCGCTAACTTGTAAATGTCAATAGTATTTCGCAAATATATTCTTATAACAAGAATTTATAAATTTTATTTATAGTATTGCATGTTAATATAAAATTTTCATATAAAAAAGAGACCTTAATTGGTCTCTTAAAAATTAATATTCATCTCTCCGGCTCTGTCATTTAACCAAGATGGAATGGTAAGTGTTTTTCTAACAGATTTATTGCCTTTGTTAAGGTTGACATCTGCTCTAATTATACTCACAAAAGAATTTTTATCAGTTTTAATTGATTTTATATCGCTTGGCGGATTAAGTTTTCACCATCTTTAAGCATCTCAGATAAATGCATCTCTAAAGCTAAAGTAGCATCTTCAATAATTTCATCTATAGTATCGCCTTGAGCATGACAGCCCTCTACGTCTGGAAACTCTCCCCATGAAGCGTTTTGTCAAGTACCTTTTCTTATTTATTGACGCCTTATTTTGAACAGCAAAAAACAGCAAACCTGTTTGATTTGCTGTTAATTAAACCGATACATAATATTAAATGATAACTATCTTTAATACAAAATTTTTGAACGATAGCTATTTCTTCAACTCAAGTCAATCAAATAATTATTTACTAGATAACTTAAATTGTTCTTCTTTCTTATCAAAACTTAGTAAATAGTCTTTTCCTCTTTCAACATTAAGCTCCACTTTTGCAGGTCCCCATGTTGTAGTAACATTTTTATGTAACACTCCAGGTCTAGTATATGTGTAAGTTACTTCTAAAACAATATCTCCTGGATCTGCACAAACTATATACTTTGCTTTTTCATTAAAAATAGCAGCTTCACCACTGATTACTCTAGCATATAATTGTTTTTGAGTGATTACATTATTTCCGGAAGAAAGCTCAATTTTCACCGCATTAGGATGTACAGCTAACCATTTAGTCAAGGCATTTTTGTTCATTTTAATTGACACAAACGAAAAAACAGACGCTAATATAAAAATTGCAATCACAACATAGGCATATACCCCCATTGAAAAAAATGCTTCTAAATATTTCTCCATTTTCATTCTCCTTTTTAATTATTTTTATTAACATCATTTAACTTAATTGTTTTGCTTTTTACTCCAACCACTCCTAAATCTCCAATAAGTTCATTATATTTTCTTTTTCCTAGCGAAGATAAATCAAACATTTCCTTATTACCATCTTCTGTATAAATATATAAGAAAAACGAGTCATTGTTTCTTTGTTCTGAAGAAATATGAACTTCATTTAGATTATAGTTAAATTCCTTTTTCCCATCGTTTATCGATAAATCATTTCCATTTATAATTATTTTAGTTCTCAATTGCCTAAATATACTTATTACAACCAAAATAATGATGATAGAAGATATAATAATTGCAACTTTATATCCTCCAATTACTCCGGAAATTAAAAATGCAACAAGCGCTCCAAAAATCATTATTATTAAATTATAAATAAACGCAACTAGGCTTCTTCTATATATTTTCTCCAAAATCAACCGTCCTTAAAGTACAATAATGATACTAACGTATATCTAATTTTAAGCACAAAATTACGTATAAATTATATATCTTTATATACAAAATGTCAATATTATTTTTTCACCATGCACGCAATATTTATTCATATTTCTTCACTCAAAAATTCGTTTAGTATCATACTATTATTTTAATTTTATTCGAATTTTATACCTCTAACTCTTTCTTATTTACCTGTGTTAATCCTCTTTTCTGATATGGATATGGTGGCGATGATAAAGACTTCCTAATAAAAAGAGACCACTTAAGGTCTCTTATATAATTATCCTGCTATAGTTTTCAGCTCCTTCACCATATCAATCCTTTTAATCTTCCTTCTCTCAATCCATTGACAAAGTATAAAGACTACAACTGTCATCAAATAGCTTGTTACAAAAACTCTCACTGGTACTGTTACTTCTAAATATGCGTCAAATTTTTGCATTGCTATAAAATAAAAATATTTAACGAGTTTATCTAGGATTGGAATTAGTATTATTTGAAATATTATTAGCATGGCAAAGCTTGTATTTACATAAAATTTCGCGACTTCTTTATCTTTATATCCAAAAACTTTTAGATAGGTCATATTGAGTTTGGCTTTGTCTATGATGAGCTCTGTTACCATGAGTATCAATATAAAGAAGAATGCTACGGCAACGAGCTGAATCATGATGAAAACTGCTGAGAATGAATCTAAAAAGTGTCTCATGAATCTTGACATTTCTTTTCTGTCTATATGTGTAAGTAGATTTTCTTTAGTAATTTTTAGCTCTTTATCGCTAAGATAAGCGTTGTAATAATCACTGTCTTTACCGATAATTTTATTTAAAATCTCTCTTTTTGTAAAAATTTGGAAATAATTATTGGTCTTATCTATGTCCTTGACAACAAGATATTTTTCTTCTGTATTGTATGGCTCTCTAATCTTGATTTTATCGCCTATTTCATAGTTAAATCTCTTTGAAAGACCAAGGCTGATAACTACTTCATCAGCTTTAAGGCTTTTTACATCAATCTCATCATATTTTGTATCAGTGTCTATGCCATAAGTTTGGACTTTTTCCTCATCTCTATCGACTAGCTCAACGCTAACTAAGCTTATCTTGCTCGCATCTAAATCATCCATATCGCTCTTGACAATGTAGGTGTGTGCGTATTTCATCTGATTTTGCATATCATCAGCATATTTTGTAAATATGGGTTTGGCTGAAACGCCAAAGATGAGTAATAAATTTGCTATAAAAACGCCAAAAAGCAAGGAAACGTAGCTAAATTTATTTGCAAATATAACTCTTAATTTAAATTTATTTATAAAATTCATATTTTTTAGCTTAAATCTACTTCTTGTTTTTGCCTTTTTAAAGTTTTTTCTCAAGAAATCAACTGGTCTCATCTTAAGACTCTTTGCTATGATGATGTAGTTGATCACAAGATACAAAACTAGTGGCATAATTGATGTTATCAAGAAGGAGCGAAGTGTGATATATGGCTCAAATACTGGTAAATCATAGGATTGATAATAAACATTTGCATATATTTTATACACACGAAGATAACTTATCGCATTTCCCGCTATTGACGCAATTATTACTATGAATAGTGGCATTGCCATGTAATTTAAAAGAAGTTCTCTCTTTTTATAGCCTGAAGCAAGCAAAGTTCCGATGATTGGCGCTTCTTCTTCGATGATGGATTTAACTTCTGCGCTCGAAATGAAAGCGATTGCAATGAAGAGAAGTGCTGTAACTATGCTCATTGTAGGTACGTCGCCGCTCATGTCATCTGCAATGTAGGTGATGCACTTGTTGTCAAAGCGTGTGACAGCGTCAACCACAAGATTATCCTTGTTAACTATCTTGACTATATCTTTTAATTTTTCTCTCGCATCTTTTTTATTTAAAGCCTCATCTGTATGATAAGAATAAAGATATTTCACTTTAGCGTCCTTCATATCGTCAAAAGCTTCTTCAGATATAGTCGCTATGCCGAAGTGACCTGTGTCCATGGTCAAGTCGTTTCTATTTCTAAGTGCTGAGGAGTAATCAGGGAAGGATGCTAGTGAAGACACTTTAAATTTTTTATTTTGTATAGTGATTTCATCACCAATATTTATTTTATTATTTCTAGCATAATTAGCAGAGATGTTTATCTCATCATCTTTTTTAGGCAAAGCACCTTCAAATATTTGTGCTTCGTTTATATCTTTTCTATTTTTAAAAATTCTTAAAACTTTACCACTAGCTACTTCTTCTTCAAAATAATAATTTTCATAAAGTTTTACGCCAAAATCTTTTATCTCATCTTTTGCCTCATCGCTAAGCTCATAAATTGCTTCAAACTCGCCATCTTCAACTTTTCCATTAATTATTTGCTTATTATAAAGCTTTTCAACTGATTCTTGTGAAATGAAGAATGACGATGCGAAGACAACTATAAAAGTAAGTGCTAGCAAGATGGGTATGACTTTTAAAGGCTTGTATTTAAACTGCCTGTAAATACGTTTATTAATAGGGCATCTCATTTACCAAGTCACTTCCTTTGCAGAGATTTTCTCTGTATTTCTCTCTACGCTTTTGATGCTGCCGTTATGCAAGGACAAAATTACGTCGCTCATCTTGGCAATTTGTGTGTTGTGGCTCGCGATGATGACTGTGGCGCCGTATTTTTGATTAAGTTTTTCGATTAAACACAAAACATCTTTTGCGCTCTCATAATCAAGTGCTCCAGTTGGTTCATCGCAGATAAGTAATTTCGGGCTCTTAATCATAGCTCTTGCAATGGATGCTCTTTGCGCTTGACCACCAGAAATTTCGTTTGGGTACTTGTACTTGTGCTCATCAAGTCCTAAGTCCTTTAGAAGCTCGTCTATATCAAGCGGCTCCTTCGATAGATACTCACCCACTTGAACATTCTCAAGAAGATTAAGGTCGCTTATTAGATTATAGAATTGAAAAACAAAACCAAGGTAATCGCGCCTGTAATTTTCAAGTGCCTTCTTTGACATAGATTTAAGATCCTTATCAAATACATTGACATCGCCTTCGTCAATAGTTTCGATCCCACCTAAAATATTTAATAAAGTTGACTTGCCAGAGCCAGATGGACCTAAGACGCAGATGATCTTGCCATCTTCAAGTTCAAGATCTATGCCCTTTAATACCTCCACCCTATTGTCTTTTGTGCCGTAGTACTTATGCAAATTTGAAATTTTTATCATATAAACACCTCATTTCAATATAGTATTATAATTATTGAAATAACCTTTCAAGATAATAATAGCACAATTTTTGGTTAGCGTCAACTAACTTTTTTAAGTATTTTAATTTTCTACACAAAAGGCCTAAGGAAGTGTATAAACAAAATGCATTCGGACATTGGGAGGCAGATACAGTTGTTTCAGGTAAAATAAACAACTATACTTTAAAAAGCAAATATTGTTTTGTTTCTCTTGCAGAGAGAAAGACAAGACTATATCTAGTTAAATTAATTCCAGATCGAAAAGAAGAAACCGTTACTAATGCTATCATAGAATTATTAAAAGACTTGCCAGAAGGAGCTGTAAAAACAATAACTTGTGATCGAGGAAAAGAATTTGCTGGATGGAAAAGAATTGAAGAAGAATTAAATACTAAAATGTACTTTGTAGATCCGTATTGTGCTTGGCAGAAAGGAACAAATGAAAATTCTAACGGTTTATTAAGAGAGTTTTATCCTAAACATATGGATTTATCTAAGACAAACGAAAGAGAAGTTCAAAATGTTCTTAAACTTCTCAATAACAGACCAAGAAAATGCATTAACTATAAAACACCTCAAGAGTTATTTGATGAGTATTTATGTGAATGTTGCACTTGATTTGACAAATTATCTCACTAAAAAATCGTGCTGACAGAAGTTTCATCTACTTCTACCAACACGATTTATTATAGAACCTTTTTATCAGGATTAAGGTTGATACACAAATTTGTTTACAGACCCGGGTCACCTTATTTAATTTGGTAGCTCTTTTTAATTGTATCATATTATAATTCTTTTATATTTGTACAAAGTATAAAACATAGTTTATCGTTTATTGGCTAGCTTTCAAAACCATAGTAAATACAGATCCACTTGGTATATTATCCGTTACACTTATTTCGCCACCATGGGCCTTAACTATAATCCTACAAAGATATAAGCCTAGACCTATACTCCTCTTGCTATCGATGATTTTGTTATTAGCCGAATAGAATTTTTGGAATATTTTTTTCTTATCGGTATCCTCAATTCCTTTTCCATTATCTGCCACTTGGATTATGACTTTGTTTGCATCTTGGTAGGCTCTTATATTGATACTTGACCCTTCAAAAGTATATTTTATAGCATTATCTACAAGGTTTATGATGACTTGTATTATTAACCTCACATCCATATCAGCCATTAGGTAGTCATCATCTATATCAACAGTTATATTGTGATTTTTTTTATCTCTGCTTACATGCTTTAGGGCTTCTTCTATGACTTCTTCAACCATTTGTGGCTCTATTTTTAGTTTGCTTTTACCTTCTTCAACTCTAGTTACTGAAAGTAAATTTTCTATAAGATTCAGTAGCCACCGTGAATCATCATAAATATCTCTATATAGCCCTAATTTCATTGTTTCTGTTAAGTTTTCCGAATTATTAAGTAGTATATCAGAATTTCCATAAATAGTTGTTAGGGGCGTTCTTAAGTCATGGGAGATTGATCTTAAAAGATTTGTTTTCAATTGTTCATCTTTTATTCTCAAATTAGCTTCGTTTTTATCTTTTAAAATTTTTTCTTTCTCTAAAGCCAAAGACATATCTCCAAGGATTGCTAGTAAAATTTTATTTTCTACGGAATCTAGCCTATCTTTACCCAAATGTATACCTATAACCCCATACACACTTGTATTAAATCTGATTGCATAATATAAGTACTTGGCATCTGGCAAATATTCTGTGCCAGCACCTGCACTTTTGTTTTTGGCAAATACCCACTTTACTATTTCTAATTCTTTGAGAAATTCTTTATCAGCATCCCTAAAATCATCCTTGAAAATTAGTGGATCCTGAATTTTCCCATCTACTATATCGTAATAAACTATATTTCTATTTAGTAGGTTTGATAATTGATTACAGCCTGTTTCTATGATTTCGTGTTTGGATATTTTAGTCTGTAAAAGTTGATTTGTTTCTAACAAAAGCTTTGTTATATATGTCATATTTGATGAGTTCTTTGCATTTTTTCTTATCTTGCTTGCTAGCTTACTTGTCAAAAATGATACTATTAATAAGACTAAAAAAGTAATAATATATTCAGGATTAGATACTGATAAACTTAAAGTTGGCTTAGTAAAACAATAATTAAAGGCTAATACGCATATTACAGATGAAATAAAACTCACTAATTCATCATAAGTTACAAGGGCAATAAAAAATACACCTAGTATATAGATCATTATTATATTTGCATCACTATAGCCAAAATCATAAAATATATAACCTATTAGAGTGCTGATTGCTAGTATTATAAAAGCAATTAACAAATCTTTTGATATATTTTTGTTTTCTTTAAATCCATAAGTTTTGACCTTATCATTTATTGGAACAGCGTAAATATCTATTCTGTCAGATTTTTTTACCACTTGATCATATATGCTGGTATTTAAAGATAATAGCTTAAAATCATTTCGGTTTTTTCCTATTACAATTTTTTTTACTTTATATAGTTTTGCAAAGTTTACTATTTGGCTTGCTATATCGTCATCATATATAATCTCAACCATGGCCCCCATGTTTTCCGCTAGACTTAAATTGTCTTGTAGGTAGTCATTGTCCTTTTTTTCCTGAAACTTATCTCTATCAGATACATATAGAGCAATTAGTTTAGCTTTTTCATTTTGAGCTATTTCATTGGCTTCTTTTATTACCTGACTATTAGATTGGGATTCAGATATACATACTAATATCAAATCTCTATCAATTAAATCCATTTATTTCATCTTCCCCCAATTTATTGATTCTAATCATCTTGTAGCCAACTCCAACATGAGTTTGGATATACTTATCGTCAGTTAATTTTTCTATCTTTTTTCTAAGAGAGGTCATATACACTCTCAAAGAAGAGAGATCAGATGCTAGGTAATTGACCCAAATGTTTTTTAGGATGTATTGATGTGTGAGAACCTTGCCAACATTTTCTGCTAATAAACATAATAAACTATATTCTATTGGCATTAAATGTATTTCTTCACCTTTAATAAATACGCTTCTCGAAGGATAATCTATTCTTATATCTCCATTTTCAAATGAAATTTTGTCTTCAACACTATTATTTTCAGCATAGTTTATTCTTCTTAAGGTTGACCTAACTCTTGCAAGAAGTTCATCAACATTAAATGGCTTGGTCAAAAAATCATCTGCCCCTGCGTCCAAGGCTTCTATTTTATCTTCATCATTGGTCCTAGCGCTAATTACTATAATTGGAGTAGTCGAAAAATCTCTGAATTTTTTTATTATTTCTATTCCATCAATGTCAGGCAATCCCAAGTCAATAAAAACTATGTCATATTTATTTGAAGTCATTAGCTGTAGAGCATTTTTACCATCAATCGCTAGGTCATATTCATAATCATTTATCTGCAATGTTGTTGATATCAAGTTTCTCACAGCTCTGTCATCTTCTACAATTAATATTTTTATATTTTCATTCATATATACTTACCTTCTTTATAGCAAAATATTGGTCAAATCATCCTAGGCCTCAAGTTATGATTACCTGAGGCCTTATATTACAATATTATTTTTTCATTTCACTTACTAAGTCTATGTTTAGTTTCAATACATTTACAGTTTGTTCGCCAAAGATTCCCAAAGCTTTTTCACTAGTATTTTGTTTTATCAGTTGTTCTAAGTTTTCTTTAGAGAGATTTGTATTTTTTGCTACTCTATCAACTTGTAATTGAGCTGCTTTGACAGAAATGTGTGGATCGAGACCTGAGCCTGATTGGCTTATGATGTCTTCAGGGATATCTTCTTTTGATACCGTAGGATTTTCTTTAATAAACTTATCTATATCTTCGTTAATTCTTTTCTTTAGGTTAGGGTTACTTACTGCTAAGTTTTTACTACCAGAAGCTAATCCATCATACTTGTCTCCATCTTCATAGACATTGTAGTTAACAGCTGATGGTCTCGAATGAAATAATTTTGGATCAGTAAAATCTTGACCTATTAATTCTGAGCCAACTACTTCATCTCCCATCTTTATTAAACTTCCATTAGCTTGTTTTGGAAAGATAATTTGTGCAAGTACCGTCATTAAAAGTGGATATATAATACCACAGACGATAAATGCAAATATTGTAACAAAAAAAACTTGTTTATATTTTTTAATATTTCTCATTATAACTCCTTAAACTCCTTAAATTCCTAACATTCCAAGTAAAGGAAAAACTAATATATCTATTAGTTTTATACCAATAAAAGGACAAATCACTCCACCAAGTCCATAAATCAACATATTCTTTCCTAACATTTTTGAAGCTGACATCGGTTCATATTTAACACCCTTCATTGCCAAAGGAATTAGACAAGGAATAATAATTGCATTAAATATTAGTGCTGAAATAATAGCACTTGATGGACTATTCAATCCCATAATGTTCAATACTTTCATTTGAGGTATAGCAAGAGTAAATATAGCTGGTATTATAGCAAAATATTTAGCAATATCATTGGCAATAGAAAATGTTGTCAAAGAACCTCTTGTTATAAGTAGCTGTTTACCAATCTCTATAACTTCCAATATTTTGGTTGGATCTGAATCCAAATCAACCATGTTTGCTGCTTCTTTTGCTGAACTTGTACCAGAATTCATTGCAATACCAACATCAGCTTGAGCTAGGGCTGGAGCGTCGTTGGTTCCATCTCCTGTCATGGCTACAATTTTACCTAGGGCTTGTTCTTTCTTTATGGCTTCTATCTTATCCTCAGGTTTACATTCTGCTATATAGCCGTCAATACCAGCTTCTGCTGCAATTGTAGCTGCAGTAAGAGGGTTATCTCCAGTACACATTATAGTTTTGATTCCTATTTTTCTAAGTCTTTCAAATCTTTGTCTTAGTCCTGGTTTTACGGTGTCTTTTAAATAGATTATTCCATAGATTACATTGTCTACACAAACTACTAGTGGTGTTCCTCCTAGTTTAGATATACCTTCTACTTTTGCTTGCAAATCACCTGGTACACTCCCACCTTTTTCTGTGACAAATTTTATGATGGATTCTCCAGATCCCTTGCGTATCATGACACCATTTTTTAAATCAATACCACTCATCTTGCTTGAAGCAGTAAATTCTACAAAAGACGCATCTTCGTAATCTGCTGGATTAACTTTAGAACCCAATTTTTTTGCAAGTTCGACTGTAGATTTACCTTCAGGGGTGTCATCTTTTAGTGATGATATCATGGAATATTCTATTAAATCTGATTTGTCGATTCCATCGACATTTATAAAATCACTAGCTAACCTATTTCCAAAGGTTATTGTTCCTGTTTTGTCTAGAATCATTGTATCAACATCACCACAAGCTTCTACAGCCTTGCCTGACATTGCTATGACATTGAATCTAGTAACCCTATCCATACCAGCTATACCGATTGCGCTAAGTAATGCACCAATTGTAGTAGGGATTAGGCAAACCATTAAAGCTATCAATGTAGAAACTGAAATTTTTACATTAGAATAGTTAGCTATTGGATATAGTGTTATGATAACTATCAAAAATATAATAGTTAAGGAAACCAACAAGGTATTTAGAGCAATCTCATTTGGTGTTTTTTGTCTAGAGGCTCCTTCTACAAGAGATATCATCTTATCCAAAAATGATTCACCAGGATCTGAGCTTATACGAACTTTAATCCAGTCTGATACAACAAGTGTACCTCCCGTCACTGAAGAAAAATCTCCTCCACTTTCTTTAGTTACTGGTGCGGATTCACCAGTGATTGCAGATTCATCAATACTTGCTATACCTTCAATTATTTCACCGTCATTAGGGATTATTTCGCCTACTTTTACTAAAACTACGTCTCCTTTTTTTAGGTCATTACTAGAGATTTCAATTTCTTTTCCATCATCTAAAATTTTTCTAGCCTTAGTATCCTTTTTTGTTTTTTTCAATGTCTCTGCTTGTGCCTTTCCCCTACCTTCAGCTACGGATTCGGCGAAATTTGCAAATAGTAAAGTTATAAACAAAATAATGGAAACAAGCATATTATATTTACTTGCATTGTCGCTTCCATCATATATCAAATTTGGGAAAAAAGCAAGTAATAGACAAATTATAAATCCAATTTCTACTACAAACATTACAGGGTTTTTTATCATATACTTAGGATTTAATTTTAAGAATGCCCCTTTAATAGAAGTCTTCATTATATCTTTACTTACAAATTTTGTTTTCTTATTAACCATATTTCCTCCTATAGTACCAACCATTCTGCTATTGGCCCTAAAGCTAGTACTGGCAAAAATGTTAGTGCTGCAAATATATAAACAATTATTACTAAAATAATTGAAAAAGTTAAGTTATTAGTTTTTAATGTTCCAGCAGTTTCATTGATATCTATTTTTTTAGAAAGATTTCCTGCTATTGCTAGCTGGATAATAATAGCTAAATATCTTCCAAAAAACATTACTAATCCACAAGTTATATTCCAAAAGATTGTATTGTCAACCAAACCTTCAAAACCAGAGCCATTATTCGCTGCTGATGAAGAATATTCGTATAGTATTTGACTTAGTCCGTGGAATCCTGGATTAGTAATACCCTCAAGTCCAGGATTTATACTAACTGCTAGTGCAGAAAAACCTAGAATCAAAAGTGGGTGAATGATAATTGATAAAGCTGCAAGTTTCATCTCATTACCTTCAATTTTTTTACCTAGATATTCCGGTGTCTTACCAATCATAAGACCGCATATAAATACTGCTAAGATAGCATAGATTAACATATTCATAAGTCCTACACCTGCTCCACCAAATACAACATTTAACATCATGTGAAGCAAAGGAACTAGGCCACCCAAAGGTGTAAGTGTATCATGCATATTGTTAACAGTACCAGTAGTAAATGACGTTGTAACTGTTGTAAATAATGAAGATTGGGCAATGCCAAAACGCATCTCTTTTCCTTCCATATTTCCCATATTGTGAGATATTCCAGAAAGACTTGCCCCATTTACACCATTAAGCTCATTATGATAGCAAACACCTAAGCCTATTACAAATAATATGGACATGGCAATAAATATTGATTGGCCTTCTTTGCCCAGCCAAACTTTCTTAGCCATAGCTTTATCTGTATGCTCTGATATTTGTTCATTTCCACTTGCTGATTTTTTAATAAACTTATCATGTGCCATCTTTCCAAAAATGAAAATACATGATCCTGGCAATAACATCATAGTAATTAATTCTATAATATTTGAAATAATATTAGGGTTTTCAAAAGGAGTTGATGAATTGGCTCCGAAAAATCCTCCGCCATTAGTACCCAAATGTTTAATTGCTTCCAAAGCAGCTACAGGACCAGCACCAAGTTCTTGGTTTTTGCCCTCAATAGTTTTAATTAAAATATTAGAATTAAAGTTTTGGATAACTCCTTGAGACACCAATAATAATCCAACAATAATAGATGCTGGTAATAAAAATCTTGTTATGATTTTTATAAAATCTACAAAGAAGTTTCCCATCTTCTCTCCAAGTATTCCTCTTATCATTGCTACGCAAGCTGCATATCCACTAGCTGCTGAAGTGAACATCATCATAATAATCACAAACATTTGAGAAAAATATGACAAGCCTGATTCACCAGCATAGTGTTGCAAGTTAGTATTAGTCATAAAAGAAATAATTGTATTAAAAGTTAAAGTTTCCTCCATAGGGCCTATTTTATTTGGATTAAATATCCCTATAGATTGAATTCTAAGAACTAGATATGAAAGTAGAACCAAACACGCATTTAAAAGAATCAATGACAATGCATATTCTTTCCAGTCCATATCACTTTTTTCAATCTTTAAAATTTTAAAAATTCCTGAATCCACTTTATCAAATAAAGGATCAGCGAATGTTTTTTTATTGTTAGTCATTTTATATAAGTAATTTCCACATGGAAATATAATGACTAAGAATATTAGTAATGTTAATAATATTTGTAACATAATCTCTCCTACTTACACAATTTTCTTACGAAAATATATATTTTTTATTTGTGCCATATATTGCTAAATTTTCCAAATTTTTACTAGCAGGTTCATAGCAAGGGTCTAATGCCCAAGCAGCCCTGAAGTGGTTCATAGCCAATTCATGGTCTCCTCTTATTTCCATCAAAATACCTAACAAATTGTGAGGAACTGGACTATGTGGATATTCTTTCATTTTATCTTTTACCAATTCTAAACATTCGTCAAGGTTTCCCAAATCAATTTCTAATTTTATTAAGGAACAAAAATCATTCAAACAATTATTAAAATCACATTTAGTTAAATTCATAATTTCCTCCATACTTATCTCCCAAAACTATATTTAAAATTTCTCAGGGTTAATCAGTGCATAAAACAAATAGCATAAAACCCCCAAAATAACAATTAATAATAGTAACATATAAACCTCCACAATAATTAATTACTTGTAATTTTTTTATCTATCCAATGGACAAATAATTTTAATATTAAAAATGAAATGATAATTATAGCTATCATAATAAGGTCTAACATTAATCACTCCTCCTATTCTCTAACTATATGTATAATATACCAGCTTTTACCTTAAAATGGTTTTAAAATATACACCATAGATATTAAAATTGTATTAAAATTCACTAATTTTGACTTTTTTTTAAATATATATAGTAAAATAAAATCAGAAATAAATAAATAAAGAAGGATAATTTTATGGAAAAAAAAGGTGAATTGACAATCTTCTTCGGATACTGTGCAGGTGTCGGCAAGACATACAATATGCTAGAAGTTGCCCACGAAAAGTACCTAGAAGGCATAGATGTGGTTGTTGGTTATGTAGAACTTCATGATAGAAAAGATACTCTAGCATTAATGAATGGTCTAGATATAATAGACTATAAAAAAATAAACTATAAAGATCATATTTTTAATGAACTGGATATAGATAAGGCCCTAGATAGAAAACCTGACATCATATTAGTAGATGAGCTTGCCCATACAAATGCACCAGGAAGCAGACACAAAAAAAGATACCAAGATGTAGAAGAATTGCTAAGAGCCGGAATAGATGTATATACAACTTTGAACGTTCAGCATCTAGAAAGTCTTCATGATATAGTTGAGTCAATTTCAAGAATAAAAGTAAATGAACGTGTACCTGATTATGTATTTGATAATGCTGATCATATAAAAATAATTGATATCGAAGTAGAACAGCTTATCGAAAGATTGAAAGAAGGAAAAATATATAAGAATGCGCAGTCAAAAAAAGCTTTGGAAAATTTTTTTACAATTGATAACCTGGTATCACTTAGGGAGATAGCCTTAAGAAGATGTGCTGACAAAATAAATTTGTATTCTGACGATAAAAATAAACCATTTTTAAAAGAACATATACTAGTGTGTCTTAGCCCATCACCTACTAACCAAAAAGCAATCAGAACTGCTTATAGGATGGCTAACTCTTTCCATGCAGAGTTTAGTGCCCTATATGTAGAAACATCTGAAAGCAAAAATTTTTCTAATACAGAAAAAAATAACTTACAAAAAAATATAGACTTGGCTAAACATCTAAAAGCTAATATCGTTTCTTCTTATGGTGATGATATATCATTTCAAATTAGCCAATATGCAAAACTTAGTGGAGTATCAAAGCTTGTCTTGGGAAGATCCTCACAGAAAATATCATTTTTGAATAAAACAACTATAATTGATGAGATTACTAAGTATGCTCCAAATCTTGATATATTCATAATTCCTGATGCTAACAGTGAGTATAAGAAAAAAAATATAAGGCTAGATGAATTTGTGCATTTTGATAGAGAAGATCTGATAGTAACTTTGCTCATACTGTTAGCTACAACTATACTATCTTATGCCTTATTTATTTTCGATTTTAATACAACTAACATAGTTTTGCTTTATACATTATCATCCTGCATAGTTGGATACACAACAAAACACCCTATATACAATATGCTTGCTCTCTTGCTAAATATATTTATTATAGATTTTATATTTATACCACCATATTATTCTTTGAGGATTTACTCAAAAGAATATCTAATGATATTTATAATAATGAGCATAGTTTCTTTTTTCATAAGTCTAATGCAAAATAGACTAAAAAAAGAAAATATACTAACAACTCAGCAGTCACACAGCTTAGAAGTTCTGCTTAAAACAAGCCAGAGATTACAGCTAAGCAAAAACTATGATGAAGTAATGTATGAAACCTGCTATCAACTATATAAGCTCCTAAACAAGGTAATAATATTTTATCCTGTTTTCAAAAGCTCGCTTTTGTCGCCAATAATTTATAACCCAAAAAACGTCGCAAATATGAAAGAAATATATTTGCAAGACTCCGAGAAAACTGTAGCAAAATGGGTATTTTTAAATAATGATAGTGCTGGTGCAGGCACAAATACTCTAACTAATGCTAATGGCTTATATTTTGCCATTAGAAAAAATAGTGCAGTCTATGGCGTTGTCGGCATAGATATGTCAGATAAAAGTATCGGTAGTCAATTGTCAGTAAATGATAAATCTCTGCTTATAGCCATGCTAAACGAGATCGCTCTGGCAATTGATTCATTGGAAAATAAGTCTTGATATATAAACCTTAATAAAATTTAATATTATAACTTCATAATCTTTCTATTGAATACTTTGCTATATTATGGGGGTATTTTTATGTCCGAACTAATGAACAAATAATAAAGTATTAAGATCATTTCATAATCAATATATAAATGGGCAAATCAAAACTACCAGCTCAGCTGGTAATTTTGATTATAATATAAATAGAGGTATACAATGGTTATTTTAAAGAAGATTTCATTTTCAAATGAGGAAGTTGTTTATGAGTATTACCCGGAAGGGAAAACTGAATTTCTGGGTGTAATCGTCGCAGATTTAAAAGAAAGAAAAGTTTTCCTTAAAGAAAGCTCGGAAAATGATTTCTATAGAGAAATAATTGGATCAGAACTTAATGGTACGAGGTATAGTATTAATAAGATGCGAGTTGAAAATGGCGAAGAGCCGTATACTGAAGAATTGTACATTTGTAATCCTGATAAAGATTATGGTGGTTATGTATATGCAGAAAAAGCTCTATCTAAACTTGAAGAATTTCTTGAAACTAATAATTACAAAGATTAACGTGTAGTTGCTTGGTATTAGCAAAAATTATGTTACTAAATTTTTATAGATTTTTAAAATTTTAATTCAAATAAATGTAAAGAAAAATTTACAGATATGAGTGGAGATTCAGCCATTCAAATATTTTTTCACAGGTATATTTGTGATAAAATATTAGACAAGAATGCTTTATCTTTATAAATAGAAAGCAATGGAGGAAATTATGATTGAAAAAATTATTGACGACAATGAAAATATATTGTGGCGAGGAAAACCCAATGCCTTTCTTTATATTGTAGGCAACCCAAGCATTTATTTAATTGCATTAATCTGGGGGATCTTTGACTTCTTTTTTATTTCTACTTTTCTAAGAGAATTTAATTTTATACAAGGATTTTTTATAATTTTCTTTATAATTCATCTTTTTCCTGTCTGGTTTGCGATTTTAATGCCGATTTACAGGGTTTTAAATTATGGGACTATAGAATATGCAATTACAGATAAGAGAGTTTACATCAGTCAGGGCATTTTTGGAAGAGATGTAAATAATTATGAGCACAGAGAGCTTACAAACTTAAAAGTAGATGTAAACTTTATGGAAAACATCAAGGGACTTGGCACAATTATCTTAGTTTATAATGGCGAAGGGGGAAATTCATCTTACAGCTTTAAGGCTGACGCAAATAAATTTATTTCCATTGAAGATCCCTACGATGTCTACAAACTTCTTAAAAAAGTATCTCTCGATGTTGCAACAGATCAAGCCTATCCTAACGCCTATAGGCCAAAAGAGAATGAAGGCTACAACACAAAATATAAAAGATAACTTAAAAGACAACAAAAAGGTCACTGAGAAAATTTTCATTTCAGAATTTTTTCAGTGACTTTTGATTAATGAGGGAAATTTCTGTAATATTATATTTTAATAGAGCCTTCTTTGTGTTATTTTATTAATAAATAAGAATAAATAATAGGTTATAAGAAAGAGTTGACAGGTGATGCGTATCCTATGTTACCTTCTAAATATTCTTTTACTATTTTTAGTTTGATTTCTAAATTGTATTTTGACAAATTATCACACAAAAAAGAGACCAATTAAGGTCTCTTTAATAAATTAAATGATTTTTCTTGTTAGTGCTTCCTGTAATGTCTTCGAAAAATTAATATTCATCTCAACAGCTCTATCATTTAACCAAGATGGTATGGTTAGTGTTTTTCTAACAGATTTATTGTCTTTATTAAGATTAACATCCGCTCTAATTAAACTTAAAAAAGTATTTTTATCAGTCTTGATAGATTTAATATCGCTTGGCGAATTAAGTTTTTCGCCATCTTTAAGCATCTCAGACAAATGCAGTTCTAAAGCTAAAGTTGCATCTTCAATAATTTCATCTATAGTATCTCCTTGCGCATGACAGCCCTCTACGTCTGGAAACTCTCCCCAATAACCATCATCGTCGTGTATAAGCAATGGATAATAAAAAATCATATTTACCTCCTATTTTAAATCATACATATCAATAATCTTCTTGGCTAGCTTTGGGTTGATCTCTCTGTTATGAACAGACAGTGTTTCTCTCTTGCCATCTTTAAATAAATGGTGGTAACTTCCAGTTATTCGTCTAAGTTCCCAGCCATTCTTTAAAAATTTGTTTAAAAGCTCTCTATCTTTCATGTAATCCTCCCTTACTTATATTGTGTACGTGTATGCGCATACTTGTCAATAGTTTTCACAAAAAAAGAGACCAATTAAGGTCTCTTCAATAAATTGTTTATTGTATTTTAATCGATTCGATTTACTCACAAAATTTGTTTATTCACAGATTTTGCTGGAAAAGTCGATGGATAAGGCGATGTGGAGCTCTGAGGCAAGCGGAGTGTACGTACAAGTACTCGAGCATTGCAGAAGAGCGAACGAGCCTTAGGCGCGACTTTAACGCAAAATTAAAATTACTTTAGAACACGGCTACTAATCCATCCCGAGTAAGAAGCTCCATCCACGTCAACCGCATCAACTAAATACCAAGTTCTTCCGTCATCAGTATGCTTTTCATCTTTGACAGTTACTTCTGCTCCGTCTGAAAGCTTAACTATAACATCTGCATCTAGCGAATAATCTTCTCTTAGATTGCCTTCGTTTTTAACGTGAAATGTTTTTCCGATATCGCTTGTTTCTTCCTCGTCTTTTTCGTCGTCTTTTTCATCATCTTTATCTTTATCTTCGTCAGCATCTTCATCTTTATCATCACTCTTTTTTGGCTCAGCATTTGCTTGTTTTTCGTCTAAAAGCGCATAGCCTTTAAAGCCAAGATTGTTAACTAGTTCATCGTAATTGTCATAGTAACCATCGAAATAGAATTCTGATATAACTTTTCCGTTAGCTTTTTCAAAATCGTAGCTATCCATGATGTAGTAACGAGTCTTTCTTGTCTTAGTGCCACTCCACCAGTCGCTTTCATTGAAACTTGCTTGATAAATTCCTAGTAATCTGTATTTTGATTTGGCATCGTAAGAATTACTTACTTCATAAATTTCAGCCTCGTCCATAGCTTTTTCCATTAGAGCAAGTCTTTCTATCTTAAGTCCATCTGGCTTATATAGTGAATCGTAGATGCTCTTATTAGCTCTCTTGTCAAGTCTATCAAGAAAATCGCTTGGAAGCTCGCCAAAACTATTAACAAGTTCAGCAAGTCCTTCAACAGTCATTTCTTTTTCTATAGTGTCATTATCAAATTTAATTTTGAATTTATCAGAAGCAAGTTTAACTTTGGCAATGATTTTATCGCCATTCTTAAGATTTTCACTCTTATCAAATGTAATTTCGCCATAGCTGATGCTATCTAAAATTTCATAATCCTTGTCTTTTAGCTTAGACTCAGTAATTTCAGGCATGCCGTTAAGTGAGCCAGTCGCTACAGCGTGGCCGTCAAAGCCTTTAACTTCAATACTTATGTCCATGTTTTTGCTTGAGACAAGAGCATCTGGTTTTAGTGCATAAATTATCTTTGGAACTACAAATATCGCGATAAGAACAAGTACTAGTGCTGCTACGCCTAGGATTATAGGCTTTTTATTGACAGGTTTTGCTCTGTATGCTGGTCCATAGTCATCGTAATCATCGTAGCCATCGTCATAGCCGTCGTCGTAGTTGTCGTCATAATTGTCATCATAATCATAATTATCATCATATCCATCATCATAATTATCATTATAATTGTTATCGTTATACTCGTTGTTGTCGTTATACTCGTTATAATCGTTATACTCGTCGTAATTATCTTTTTTATTTATTTTTCTAGGGCCTCTATTTTCCCTGTACTCTCTATTATTATCTTTATTCGTCATAGCCGTTACCTTCATCAAGATTTTCGTTTTGTGGTCTTGGTCTTCTTGGTGCATCTGGTCTTTGTGGTCTTTGAGGCGCATCTGGTCTAGCTGGTCTTTGTGGTCTTTGAGGTGCATCTGGTCTTTGTTGTCTTACAGGTCTTTGCGGTCTAGCTGGTCTTTCATCGTAGTAATCATCATACTCAGCATCACGTTGTGGTCTAGGTCTTCTTGGTGCTCTTGGCGCTTCATCGTATACACCGTAGTCGTCGTCAATGTATTCCTTTGGAGCTGGTCTTCTTGTATTATAATCTTCAACATTGTCAGGATTTCTTAAGTCTTCTGCTGCGTTTTGAGCTGTTTCTTTTACAGCGTTGGCAGCGTTTGAAACACCTCTACCAACTGCATTGATTTGTCTTGATACATCTTTTGGTCTAACTCTTAAGAATATCTTTCTATAAAGAAGTATACATCCTATGCAAAGTGTAATTAAGGCTAAAATGCCGATGATAACTCCAAATATAGGCTTGTAGTTTTCAATATCAGTATCGCCTAGACCCATTCTAGCGATATCGCTCCATGATTTCAATGGATCTGCAAATACTTTTAAAATCTTTCTCATTTTGCTCATTGCGAAGAAGTCTATGAATGTGAATAATAGTCCAAAACCTATCATAACGTTGTCAAGTGTCTTGGCATTTCTTCTCATACCTCTTCTTAAAAGCATAGTGTAAATGAATGCAAGTGTAGTTGTTACAAATGTTATAACGATAAATATAAAGTATATACCTGTTCTTTTTCCAAAGCCGGCTACCTTATCTAAAACGTCAAAACCATCTGCATTGTTCATAGCTGCTCCACTAATAATCCAATCAAGTGCAAAAATTAAAGTGAAGGCGAATAATAAAAGTGCGCTGAAAAATAGCACTTTGTCGTACATTAATAATGACTTTCTAGGTCTTCTTCTTCCTTCCATAATAAGTCCTCCTTAAAATATTTTTCTACATCTTAATTATACAATATTTAGATAAATATTGCAATTGTATTTGAATTTTTGATTATGGTATGATAATTATAAAAAATGCAGCTACTATTTAAGTAGCTGCATTAAATTTGCATTAAATCAAGCCCTTTTGCTAGTTTCGAATTATTTTGTCGCTGCGGAGTGCGATTGCACACCTCACTCCAAAAAATTCTGTACAACGCAAAATCATCTTGATTTCTCTGCAAATTACGAAATTAATTCAGTTTATTCCGAGGACTGCGCTCGTGAAAATCACTTTTCTCACTATTGTCATAGAATATTTATCCTCGTCAATGTATCTGCACAAACAAATTTTTTGGAGCAAATGTGATGATTGGGCGAAGTGGACTGACGAAGCAAGCGCAGCGTACTAATGGTACGTGAGCATTGCTGAGGAAAGAACGAGCCCAAGGGCACATTTGAACAAAAAATTATATATTTTCCAATTGAGATTCGATGTATTGATTCCTATACAACTGATAATACATACCTTTTTTTGCGATTAGCTCTTTATGCGTACCCATCTCAGCTATACGTCCTTGATGTATATATAAAATTCTATCGCTAGTAACTATGGTCGATAATCTATGAGCAACGGTGATTGAGGTTCTTCCCTCAAGAAGTTTTTCGATTGCGTCTTGTATTCTTTTTTCTTGATAAGTATCGACTGATGATGTCGCCTCATCTAGTATGAGTATTGCTGGGTCCTTGATCAAGGCTCTTGCAAAGCTCACTAATTGCTTTTCGCCTTGTGATAATTTTCCTCCGCCTTCACCGACGTCTGTATCGTAGCCGTCTTTGAATGACTTTACAATCTCATCTAGCCCAACAACTTCAGCTGCCCTTAGCATCTCCTCTTCTGTCGCATCATCTCTGCCATATAAAATATTATCGCGTATACTTCCTCTAAAAAGGTACGGCGTTTGCAAAACATAGCCCAAATTCATTTGCACCCACTTAAGCGGCATCTCTTTATAATTAATGCCATCGATAAAAACCTCGCCCTTTGTTGGTTCGTAAAATCTTGATGCTATGTTAATGATGGTCGACTTACCTCCTCCAGTTTCTCCAACTAGAGCAAGTCTTTCGCCATCTTTTATTTTTAGAGAAAAATCCTTTAATATATAGTCATCATCTTTATATGCAAAATACACATCTTTAAACTCAATCTCGCCCTTCATCGCAGGAAGCGACTTTTTAGGCGCATCAAGCGCATCGCCATAGATGGCCTCTATCTCTTTCGTGTCGTAGACATCGACATCTGCTTCTAAAATGCTGTTGACCCTGTCCATTGACGCTTGCATCGATATAAGCTCTTTCAAAACCGAGGCAACTTGCCTAATGGGCTCGTAAATCTCAGTTGAGTACTGAACCATAGCAAAGAGCGTACCCACTGTCAAAGTGCCTGCTATGGCTGCTACCCCACCATCTTTAAGAATAAAAGCTGTGGCGATTGAGCCTAAGAATGTTAAGGACGGAATATATAGACTTTGAAGCGTAACTGAGTGTTTGCTGCGTCTTTCGTATCTTTTTGATATTTCTTTGAACTCTTCAAGATTTTCCTTTTCTCTAAGAAGGGTCTTGATAGTTTTTTGTCCTTGTATGTCTTCATTTAGCTTGCTTGTAAGGTCTGACGATGCTGCCTTTATCTCCTTTTGTGCCTTCATCATCTTATCTTGGAAAATGTAGGTAAATATGGCTATGAATGGCATACTTGCTAGAACATAAAGACTTAGCCTTGCATTAAGTAAGTACATAGTTATAAATATGATGACTAGCCTCGATAAACCATCTGCCATATCGAAGAGGTTCCACGCAACCGATTCCTTGATTGACATCGTGTCATGAACAAGTCTTGAGACCATCCAACCAACTTGGTGCGTATCCATGTACTTGGCTGATAGTTTTTGCGTCTTCAAAAATGTCTCACTTCTTAAGTAAAGTATAATCTTTTTTTCAAATTTTCCTGCCATAAAGCAATATGATAGCTCGGTTAATGATATCATCACAACAAAAAGCAGCATGATGACGATAAATTTCGGAAAGCTTTCCATATCACTTTTGTAGATGTAGTTATCGATGATAAACTTTGTTAAAAGTGGCCAAAACGCAAGAAGCACTGCATAAATTAAGTTAAGCACCGAAACTATGGCAGCTTCAATCTTAAATTTTTTCACTAAATTAAATAAACTTATCTTCATCTAGTCCACCTCGATGTTTTGTATCTCATAGATAGTTTTGTAAAGGCCATCCTCACGTATAAGTTCATCATGAGTGCCCTCTTGGACCTTCTCGCCCCTCTTCATAACGATGATCTTGTCAGCGTTCATAAGAGTTGAGATTCTGTGCGAGATGATGATCTTCGTTTGAGTCTCTTCGCTTTGACTAAGTGCAGTCCTTATGTTGATGTCTGTTTGCGTGTCAACTGCAGAAAGCGCGTCATCAAAGATGATTATAGGCGTGTGAACAAGTATGGTTCTTGCTATGGCAAGCCTTTGCTTTTGTCCGCCCGATAGGCTCACGCCCCTCTCTCCGACAATTGTGTCGTAGCCATCAGGAAAATTCATGATGTCATCGTGAATATCAGCAATTTTAGCCGCTTTGATGATTTCTTCGTCGCTCGCATCTGGCCATCTATATGCAATATTTTCTTTTATGGTCTTGTTAAATAGATATGGTTCTTGAAGAATTATAGAAATATTCTCTCTTATCTTGCGCTTAGATATAGTATTTAGCTCTATTCCATCCACCTTAATGGATCCATCGTATTCCATAAGCCTTGGTATAAGCGAAACTAGAGTAGACTTGCCAGAACCAGTAAGCCCAAGCACTCCAAGTGTCTTGCCAGCACCTATGCTAAAGGATAGGTCCTTAACTGCATCATGTACCCCATCATAAGTGAAAGACACCTTGTCAAAGTCTATAGCTCCCTTGATGTTCATGTCTTTGATGCCCTTGTCAAGGTCTTCAGAGTCCATCTGTAAAACTTCGTCGAAACGTCTGATGGCAACAGTTACTCTTGTAAATCTTGAAAGCATTCTGCCTGTTCCTAAGACAACCCAAACCATATTCAAGGCAACAGCAAAGACTGCTGTAAACTCACCAACGGAAACAGCTCCATTTTTGTGCATAAGAACCCCAAATATCGCAATCAAAGCTATTTGCAAGAAGCAAAGAAATTCAGCTACTGACCAAAAGTATGCGAAATACTTCATGATCTTGTAGTCCTTGTTCGCAAGATCCATGCTGGCATCTTCAAATTTCTCAATCTCGTGCTTTTGCTTGAAAAATGCTCTAACAACTTTGTATGAGGATAAATTTTCTTGCACAGTCGAAGTTAGTCTCGCCTCCGACTGCTCGAACTCGTCGAAGACCTTGACCACGCTTCTATCAAAAAGATATGTTCCTATGAGAAGGAAGGGCATCAAGGATATGGATGCAAGTGCAAGCTTCGCATTAATTGTAAATAGCGTGATTAAAGAGATGACGATGTAGGAGATATTTCCTAGTAGTGCCATCATGGTAGTTGAGATAATTATTTCGAATTGAGTGATGTCGCTCGACGCCCTTTGAAGCATGTCACCAGTTGTGATCGATGCCATGTCCTTAATGCTTAGTGACGAAATCTTCTTGAAGATATTGTCACGAATGCCTTTACTGATAGTGTAAGTCGCCTTGCCACTAATGTATGGCCTTAAGAAATTTAGTAGAGCAATTAAAAAACTAACTGCAATGAAGGCCGCGGCAATGAGTCCAAGACGCTCCCTCACTAAGTCTCTGCCGCCTAAAAGTTTTATAAAGCCCATCATGATTTTATTAGTCGGCTCTTCACTGCCTATGATGCTGTCAATAGTTGTACCTAAGATTATAGGTATAAGCATTTGCAGTGCGCTCGATAGAATTTCAAATAAAAATGCTAAAAAATAAATAAATATGTATGGCTGTATGTATTTTTTAACTAGAGAATATTTTTTCATTGTATCACCTCATTTTGCCACAATAATATTTATTATACTACTTATTATCACACTTGTCAAAATGATTCGCATTCGAACGGCGCAATAAAAAAATGGATACACATCAAACGATATATATCCACTAAAATATTTATAAAATTAAATTTTTACCACGTGTCAACTAAGACTTAAGCTTAAAATTTCAATTTTAAGTTTAAGTCATTCTTCAAGCAGAAGAAGAACCTCGTCCATACGGACGAGAACCTTTGCGCTATGATGGATAAGGCGAAGCGGTTTTTGTAAGATTACACAAAATCGCTCAAACTAAATTTCGCAGATAAAATGCGATGATTGGACTAATAAAGTGTTTTTTCTCTTCTCATCTACAGAATTTATAATTTAAAAGAACTTTTTTACTCCGTGTCAATTAAGACTTAAGCTTAAAACATAAGTTTTAAGCTTAAGTCATTCTTCAAGCAAAATCGATGAATGAGGCGAAGTGGAGTTTTTTGACAAGCGGAGTGTATATGTAATACTCGAGCATTGTCAACAAAACGAACGAGCCTCAGTCGCGATTTTGATAAGAATTAATTAGCTCTAACCATTATATTGTTGATATCCACAATTCGGTCGCAGACATGTTCCAATAGCTCCACATCATGACTCACAAGTATAATGCTCATCCCATGTGTTTTTCTATACGCATCAAGTAGCTCTGTGATCTTGAGCTTCAGATTAACATCAAGTGGCGATGTAATCTCGTCTGCTAGTAAAACCTTTGGCTGTGTTAGTAGTGCCCTAATTATTTGAGCACGGCTAATCATGCCGCCTGATAATTCATTTGGAAGCTTTTGTAAAGAGCTTCTATCAAGTTCGAAGTCATCCATGAGTTTTTCAAGCTCTTCTTCGTTAAAATCTTTTTTAGAAAAGTGAAGCGCCTCTTTAAAGCTAGCTAGTATAGTTTTTTTCGCATCGAAGGATGAGACGGCGTTTTGAAATATTAGCTGTACTGGAAAATCATCGAGGTTCCTTCTTTTATCGCCAACTATGGGCAAATCGCGTCCCTTGTAGAGAATTTCACCTTTGTCAAGAACTATGAGACCAGCTATGAGCCTAAGAAGGGTTGTCTTGCCGCTACCTGATGGGCCGATGATGCCTAAAAATTCATTCTCATATAAATCTAAATTTAAATCGGAAATGGTCGGTGCGTCTGACATTTTAAATGTCTTTTTTAAATTTTTAATCTCTAAAATTTTTTCCATATATTTTCCCTGCCGCATCTAAAAGTAATTTCGTATTCTCTTCTTCGCTTTCAAAAATCTCGTCTGACGCTCTATTCTCAATGATTCTACCATCTTTAAAAACACAGATCCTATCTGTTAGCGCTATGCCGTCAAAAGGGTTATGTGTGATATAGATAAGGCTCATCTTGTTTTTGTCCATGTGATTTTTAATCATATTTATGGCCATATCGGTCGATTCTCTGTCAAGCGCGCTCGAAATTTCGTCCGCAATCAAAAGCTCTGGCCCTCTGTTTAATATCATGGCGATGACAACTCTTTGCTGCATGCCGCCTGAAAACTCATCTGGGTACTTCTTTGCCTTGTCTTTACTGATTCCAATCGCTTCCAAGGACTCAAGTGCCTTCTCTTTTGCCTCTGCTTTTGAAATTCCTTTCGCAAAAACTAAATCGCTCGTCATCTGATCAATGACTTTGATGTATGGATTTAGCGAGTTTTGTACGTCTTGCGTGATATAACCGATTTCATTTTTGAGTTTATCTTTTAAAGTTTTTACTCTTTCACCTTTGTAATATATCTCGCCATCTATTTGCGCATTATAAATCAAGCCAAGTGCTGACCTGAAGGTCACGCTCTTACCTGCTCCTGAAACACCAATCACGCTCATGGACTTGCCATCTTCAATTAAAAGGTTTATATCTTTGATTATGGATTTGCCAGCTATGCTCACTGAATAATTTCTTAGCTCAATCATACGTTCACCTCATCAAATGTGTAGTGAAAAATTAAGCTTAGGAAAAATATGCCAAGTGCTGGCCACAAAACTATAAGCGGTTTGTCAATGATGTAGCCTCTGTACTGATATAGCATGGTTCCAAAATCCGGCGCTGTGATATCTGCGCCTAAACCGATAAATGTTAGTGAAGCGTAAGCTAGTATATGATTTGAGGCTTTGTTGCCCATAAGATTTAAGCTTGGCGCTAGAAGCTCTGGCAGCAAAAACTTTCTCATGATGTATGAGTTTGGTGCTTGCAGCATTCTAAGCGTATCAACATAAGGGTCTCTAAGAATAATTTCGCTAAGTTTATAGCTTTGGTTTGCGAAGAAACCTATATTTGAAAAGCCTAGTGCAAGACCAACGGCTAGAACCGTGTCCGAGAAGATGATTGACGCGATCAAAGCAACTATAAAGGTTGGTATGATTAAGGTTAAGTCCGTTAAAAAACGTATGACGCTTAAAGCAGCTCCGCCATAAAAGCCAGCTACTATGCCAAGTGCAAGTCCAGCTGCGTATGAGACGGCGCTCGCTATCAAAACAACGCATAAGGTTCTTAAAAAGCCTTGTGCCATAAGCGAGAATATATCTCTACCCAAGTGGTCTGTGCCCATGAAGTGTTCAGCCGATGGCGGCAAGAATTTATTTTTGATGTCAACGAATTTTGGGTTTTGTGTCGGGATTATTGTGAGGACTATCGCTACCAAAAGTATTATGACTACTGATATTATCATCTTTTTCATTATGCGCTTCCCCTCTTTATCACAAATTTCGAAAATACACTAAAAATTAAGTGTACAAAGAACATCCATATAATTATCATCATGATATATGTTTGTATGATTAGATAATCTCTGTGGGCGATGGACTCGATCAAGAATGTCGATAGTCCTTGTATTGATAAAGCAAACTCTACAACTGAGCTGGCGCCTATCACGTAAGCACTTTGACTGATAAGTAAACCGGAAAGGCCTTGTAAGGGCTCGTGGTAGCAGTACTTTAAAAGAGCCTTTTCTCTTTTGTAGCCTCTTTCAATATAAAAACGGAAGAATGGTTTTTTCATCACTTCTAAAAAATATATCCTAACCGTTCTGGACATAGGTCCAATAAGTGGAAGACCTACAAAAAACGTTCCAACTGCTAGGCTTGCGATTGAGCCAGTTTTGAAGAACCTGATGAATCTGTATTTCACGCCAAAGAAGTACACAAAGAGAATAATAAGTATAAAAACTGGAACGGTTTGAGTGAAAAGAGCAAGTGCCCTTGTGAATTTATCAAAAAAGCCATCTTTAAGGCTCGACAAATAGCCTAGCCAAAAGGCTAATATACTCGCATATATTAGCCCTAATAAGCCAAGCATAAGTGAAACAGGAGCTCTCCTTAATATTTCAGGCTTCAAATCGACGTCTGTCATGTAGCTCTTGCCCCAATCGCCTTTGATAAAATCACTTATCCACTCAAAATACTGCATGCTAAGTGATTTATCAAGGCCAAATTCTTTTTTCAAATAGCTAATATTTTCTTCAGTCGCAGGGAGGTTTCTCTCGCTAAGCGCCATCATAACTGGATCGCCGCTCATAAGCCTAACGATGCCAAAGGCGATCAGTGAACCTACTATGAATATCAAAAGCCATTTGCAAAAAAAGTTTATGACTTTCATTTATCTAACTGTTAGTGTTGGGTTTGTTACAAAAAAGTCTCCGTTCCAGATTTCATAATTCTTAATATTATCAGAAAGCATTACAAACCAGTGCGGATCAACTGTGTATAGTATTGGAAGATCTTCATAGATCTTTGTTTGAATTTCTTTTGAAAGCTCGTCTCTCTTAGCAATATCAGCTGTTACTCCAAGTTCGTCGATTAATTTATCAACTTCAGCATTAGCATAGTAGCTGTGGTTCTTAACAGCATCTGTCTTAAAGTGTTGAGCGAAGAAATAGTGTGGGTTGCCGCTTGCTGTTGGGTTTTGAGCGTATAATAATATATCGTGATTGCCCTTAGCAGCTTCTTCGTCGATGCTGTCAGCTAGTGAAACGCTTGCTTCTATGCCCACTTGTTCTAGATCAGATACAAGTACTTGGCCAATAACTGGTAAATCTGGTTTAGCAGAGTATGTTAATATAGTTAATTTAACAGGATTACCGTTTTTATCCATAAGCTTGTCGCCTTCATAAGTGTAGCCAGCAGCCTTAAATTCTTCCTTAGCCTTGTCTACATCAAAAGTTAATTTTTGATCGCCGTTAAAGCTGAAGTTCTTGGCAAATAGTCCTGTAGGCATGTCTCCTCCGCCAAGTGCATCTATGATCTCTTGTCTATTAACAAGAAGGTCAAGTGCCTTTCTGAAGTGAAGGTCGTTTAAGTGATCTCTCTTAAGATTTAAGAAGCAGTAGTATTGGTATCCAGCATTGTAATCAAGCGCTTTGAAGCCCTTGTCCTTTAAACCGACAGCCACATCGTTTGTAAGGCCGAAAGCTAGGTCCACTTCACCGCTTTCATAAGCAAGCTTAAGTGCGTTTCCGTCCTTAAAAGCCTTGATAATAACTGTTTCAGGTCTATTTTCAAAACCGTCGTAATATTCGTTTCTCTCTAAAACTACTTCAGCGCCTGGTTTAAGCTCTTTAATCTTGTAAGCGCCTGTGAAGATGTATTTGTCACCATCTTTCTTGAACATAACGTTAGTCCACTCAGCGAAAATTGATTCAAGATTAACTGTAGGTAGCTCAGTAAGTATCTCTACTTTGTAGTCTTCAACTGGAGTGAAAACGATCTTACCAGCAGAAGCGCGAGCAAATTCATTGTTTTCCATGATCATATTCATTGCTTCACAAAATGCCTTAGCATCAACCTCACTGCCATCAGCGAACTTAACGCCTTCGTTTAATTCAGCAGTAAAGTGAGTCTCGTCTTGAGCCTCGATTGATTTAACAAATCTTGATTTTAAGGTACCATCAGCTTGAAGAGTGTAAACGTACTCGCTGATACCATGGTTTGTGATGCTCCAACCGTTTGCTCCATCAAGTGGGTCATCACTTGTAATAACCCAAGTTTGACCAACAGTTATCTCTTTAACATCAGACTTTTCAGTTGTTTCTGTTTTTTCGCTAGCGTTAGCATTGTCGCTAACTTCAGCTGGCTTTTCATTTGATTTGCAGCCATATGTGAACACTAGTGACAATATGACTACTAAGAAAATAAGTTTTTTCATAAAATCTTTCTCCTTTAATATACTATAGTATAGAAATAACTGTGCTAAAAAACTAGCCTTGCTCTGAACCGGAGCAAAACTAAAGTACAAGTATCGGACTTATGCTAATCGCAAATACCGTAGCGGCACTGTGTAGGACTCTAACCCACTTCCTTGTTATATTCTATCTGTATCAATTGTACTACATTTCACGCATTTAGTCAATTAAAATGTGATTGTATAAATAGAAATAGATACATCGCAAACGAAATGTATCTATTTAAAATTAATATTGTATTTTATCCAAAATATCGTTTAGGTAAGCAATCGTAACCCCATAATTCGTCATCGGCACATTTTTTTCTTTAGCCATAGCCACCCTGCTCATTACATGTGCCCTGTTAAACATACAAGCTCCGCAATGTATGATCATGTCAAAATCATCTATATCTTCAAAATCGTCGGCTCTTGTAAATGTAAATTTCAAGCCATCGCCGAAGCGTTTCTTAAGCATGGCAGGTATTTTCACGGTTCCGATATCTTCGTTAATGGGTGGATGTGTACAAGCCTCGGCTATTAAAATCTTTTCGTCGCCCTTAAAATTATCGAATTTTTTCACTGATTCGATGAAATAATCTATATCGCCTTTCATTTTTGAAAAAAGTACCGAAAATGAAGTGACTTTTGTTATTCCGCCAAAAACGTCATAAACTTTTTTAAAAACTCTTGAGTCGCAGATCACAAGGTCTGCGCCGTGAAATCTATCTCTCACGCTCTCAAGGTCTTCATCACCCACGACTATGCTTGTCATGCCCTTGTCGAGTGCTTCTCTTATGGCTTCAACTTGCGCTTTTATCAGTCTTCCCTTTGGTGCTGCTGCATCTTGCGGCATAACCATGATGATGGTCGCTTTGCCATCTACAACGCCATCTAATAATGATTCTTCTTTTGTATCTAAAACTTTTTTAAGCGCTGTAAAAATTTCTTCGCGTGAGCTATCATCTCTATAAACGATTGCATCTTCATTATCATAGCTTACGTCTCTATCGATCGCCATAATAACTTTGATGACTGGCTTATTGTACTTTTCTAGCTCTTTTAAAATAGCCTCATCATCATTATCATCGATATATATAAAGGCATCGGCTTTAGAAAATTCGGCGCGTGTCTTTTTTAGTCTCTCATCTGAAAGGTCTGTGTCATCGCCAAATCCAGCTGTATCAATGAATACGACTGGTCCAAGTCCCGGCACTTCGATGGATTTACGAACTGCATCTGTCGTCGTGCCTCGTTTGCTTGAGACTATGGCAGCATCTGAGCCCATGATGGAGTTAAAAAGCGTTGATTTGCCTGCATTTACTCTGCCTGCGATGACAATGTGCTTTTGCAATGAACGCGCCATCATAGTCTGAAGTCTCTCTCGCCATTTTCAATCTTTTTAAGATTGTCTCTAACTATCTCTTTAACTTTTTCCTTGCCAATGTTATTTATTTCTCTTTCGATAAGTGCTTCGCCTTTTTTTCTTGTCTCTGGCGATGCGTAATCTATTAAATATTCTTTAAGTGTCATAAGCGCGTTTGGTTGGCAAATGTTGCCGATTTGTCCGGCTTTAACAAGGCTCATGAATCTATCGCCTGTTCTGCCTGCTCTGTAACAAGCTGTGCAGAATGATGGTATGTGATTTGTATCCATCAGCCATGAAACTACTTCATCAAGTGTTCTTTGGTCTGATGTGAAGAACTGCTCTGTATCAGCTGAGGACTCTTCCTCTTCGTGTGCGTAACCGCCAACTGATGTTTTTGAGCCACCACTAATTTGGCTTATACCAAAATCGATAATCCTTGCTCTAGTCTCTACTGACTCTCTCGTTGAGATAATCATGCCTGTGTATGGTACTGATACTCTGATGCAGGCAACTATCTTCTTAAATATATCGTCTGAAATTCCATTTTCAAAAGATTCTGGATCTATGTCGTCCGCTGGTCTGATTCTTGGCACGCTAATTGTGTGCGGTCCAACGCCAAAGCGCGCTTCAAGGTGCTCTGCATGCATCAAAAGACCCACGAAATCGTATTCGTAATTATTTAGTCCAAATAAAACGCCGCAGCCAACATCGTCGATGCCGCCTAATTGCGCCCTGTCCATGGCCTCTGTGTGATAAGCGTAGTCATGCTTTGGTCCTGTTGGGTGAAGTGCTTCATAATTTTTTCTATGATATGTCTCTTGAAATAAAATATATGTTCCTATGCCGACATCCTTTAATTTTTTGTAATTTTCAATGGTAGTCGCTGCAATATTAACATTGACCCTTCTTATGTCTCCAGCTTTGTGATGAACGGAGTAAATGGTCTTGATAGACTCAAGTATGTACTCGATTGGGTTATTGACAGGGTCCTCGCCTGTTTCAAGCGCAAGTCTCTTGTGACCCATGTCTTGAAGAGCGATTACTTCATTTTTTATCTCTTCTTGAGTCAATTTTCTTCTGTGAATAGTTTTGTTCTTTAGATGATATGGGCAATAAACACAGCCATTGACACAGTAGTTTGACAAATATAGCGGTGCGAATAGAACTATCCTATTGCCATAAAATTTACGCTTGATATCATTTGCAAGCTTGTAAACTTCTTCGTTTAAGTCCTCTTCTTCAGATGATAACAAAAGAAATGCTTCTCTGTGCGAAAGTCCTTTGACTTCCTTCGCCTTCTCAATCGCAGCCTTTATCAGCTCTCTGTTGTGCTTATTTTTTCTGCCGTACTCAAGAGAGGCAAGAATTTCCTCGTGATTTATAAATTCATCTGCTTTTTCAGAATTAACATCGTATTTATACATTATAGTCTCCTCTCGTAAATTCAATCTCATATCCAAATTCTTTCAAATACTCGTTTAGTTCGCGAACGCCCTCGATTGCCTCAAGGCCTGATGACTTCTTGCCGTCATATAGGTTATAGCTCTCGCGAGCAAACTTTGGTGACACGTTTGGCATGATTACATTCGCCCCTGATAATATACCCAATTTTCTGCCATTTTCAACAATAGTATTTAAAGCTGTCGTCGATGGTATTAGTGCTTTAGGATGCTCAAGTCTAAGTATTGCGAGTAGTTTGCGTGTCATTTCAAGCGTTCCGGCTGGACAAGACTCAAAGCGCGTTTCCTTAGATGGGATGAAGGGCCCCATGCCTATCATGGCTGGGTCTATCTCTCTAATTAATTTTATATCTTTTATAAAGCTCTCTATATTTGTAAATGGCGCTCCGACCATAAAACCCGTTCCTACTTGGTAGCCAAGCGCCTTTAAGTCGTAGATGGCTTTGAGTCTACGCTCTAAACTTTGATCAGCTGGATGAAGTTTTTGAAATATATCGCTATCGGCTGTTTCATGCCTTAATAAAAATCTATCTGCACCAGCGTCTTTAAACATCTTGTAAGACTCATAGCTTCTCACTCCTAAGGATAAAGTGATGGCTGCATCATAGTTTTTCTTTAAATGAGAAATAATTTCAGAAAAAATTTCGTCCGTGAAATGAGTATCTTCCCCGCCTTGTAGAACAAAGGTTCTAAAACCTGCTTCATAAGCCGACTCAGCAGCAGAATATATCTCTTCCTTAGTTAAGCGAAATCTGTGAACAGAAGATTTATTCCTGTTTATGCCGCAGTAGTAGCAGCCTTCCTTGCAATAGTTTGAAAATTCGATCAAAGCCCTTATGTAAATCTTGTTCGAGAAAGTGGCTTTGGACGTTTCACGTGCCTTTTCATAAAGCTCTTCTAAAAATTTTTCATCCTCACAAAAAAGTATTTCTCTAAGCTCCTTATCAGAAAAAAGCATTAAACCCCCTCCAAATCAAAGTTTGGCGTGTAATTCTTGCCATCTTGCTTATCTTGAACGAAGGCCTTCGATATGCCAAGGTCCGCCGCATAGTCTACGAAGCTATCGTACTCTAGGTCGCTAACAGTCCTATTGATCTTCTTATAATTTTTCGCCATGTGCATGGGTTGATATTGATTCATCAGTGAAAATATCACGCTATCGCCATATTTACCATAAAGAAGACGAACTATCTTTTTTGCATCGAAATATAAATTTGGTAGCAAAAGTAGTCTTATAATGACTCCTTTCTTCATTATCCCGTCCTCGATAATTACTTCAGGGACTTGTCTGTGCATCTCGTCAATGGCCTCAAGAGCATACTTCCTATAATTAGGCGCGTGTGAAAACTCATTGGCATAAGTGTCTGAAAAGTATTTGAAATCTGCTAAGTAGATGTCGATGAGACCATCCAGATTTTTGATTGCCTCTTTAAGCTCGTAGCTGTTTGTGTTGTAGACGAATGGCAGATCAAAGCCCTTTTCCTTCGCCAGAATGATGGCGTCCTTGATAAGATGACTAAAGTGCATTGGCGAGACCAAATTGATATTGTGAACACCCTTTGCTTTTAGCTCGAAAAATATTTCTACGAGCCTTTCTTTGCTTATGTACTTAAATATAGCGTCCTTATTTTGAGAAATTTCATAATTTTGGCAGAAGACGCAAGATAGATTGCATCCTGCGAAAAAAACTGTTCCCGAACCGCGTGTGCCCGAGATGACAGGCTCTTCAAAGACATGAACACTTGCCTTTGAAACTGCAAGTTCATTCTTCATTTTGCAAACACCAAGTTTTTCGTCTCTGTCTATGCCGCACTTGCGCGGACATAAATTACATATATACATCATATCACCATGAATATTATATAACTAATGAAGGATTATTGTCAATAAATATGTATTGACATAAGCTTTGTAAAAATATATAATATAATCAGAAAGTAAGAAATTCTAACTAAGGAGGTAAGACTATGTTAGTTGAGTTAAAAGCTAAGTCGCAAGTGACTATACCTAAGGAAATAGTGAGTTTGATGAATTTAAATCAAGGAGATAAATTTGAAATTATCGAAGAAAGTGGCAGAATAGTTTTGATCCCGCTTGAAGTCTACCCAAAAAATGTAATAGATGAACTAAAGGCCTCAGTTGAAGAGATAAAGGCAAGTATTGATAATGGTGAAAGGCCTGTCTTTGACTCGATAGATGCCTTGTTTGAAGAACTTGACAAGTAATATAAAATGCTAGAGACATCTCTAGCATTCTTTTATTTCATCAAGCTCCTTATCAAGCTTCATTATTAAATTTTCTATCATTGTTCTAAAGCTCTTGACCTCAACAAGCTTATCTTTTATCTCTTTTGCAACTCTTACATCGGTAAAGATATTATCAAAGTATATGTCCGCAATATTATCTCCCAAGGTGTCGCTTATCTCTTCAGGAAGCCTCATGCCAATGTCGCCGAGCTCCTTATTAAGGCTCTTTAGATATATGCCAGCTTCCTTTATACTAAGGTTCGCTTCTTGTATGTGCTTTCTCTTAATCACGCTGAAGAAGGCGCCTCCAAAGATATCAATCATGCTCATCTTTGACGCACCATCAAGAGACTTCACCGCCTCATCAAGCCTTAACAAGACCTCGACCGCAGCGGCCTTTGCTTCTTTTATTTCCTTTTCCTTATCCATGGTTTTCACCTCTATATATATTTACCCAAATTATTTCTTCTCTTTAAATAAAGATACGCTGTTGATAATAATCGATCCTGCTGCACAAACAAAAAGGCCATTTATCAATGTTGGAGCAGTGTCTTCAAGTGCAGTTAAATCCTTTATAAAGAATAGATTAAGCTCCTCTTTAAGAGCCACCCACAAAGTAAGTATAGTTAGGGCCATGCTCATAAATCTAAAATATTTTGCCTCTTTCCCCTTAAATGCAAAAACTAAATTTAATATGGCAAATATTACTGCCAAAATTCCAAATGCGAACCACATAGATAAAACCTCCTATTTATTCAGAACATTTTTAATAAAGTATCCAGTAAACTTTTTTGCTCCCTCACTATTCAAATGCGACGCATCATAATAATCATCAAAGCCTAGCTCCTCACCCATCACTTTGGTAAAATCTATAAAGTCCGCGCCTATACTATGAGCGTAGCTCTCAAGTGCAGCGATGTTCTCATCGTAGACATCCTTTGTAAAAATCGGCGTCTTTATAAAATGCACTTCAACGCCATTTTTCTTTGCAAGATCATTTATCCTTTTTATTACGGCGTACTTTTTCTCTCTAAAGTCCTTATCGCGTGCTTTTGTGATATTATCAAGGTTTTCCTTGCTTAGCTCAGGATTTTTAACAAATTCTTTGCTCTGACGCTCGAGCTTCACAAAACCATTTAAGTCATCGTGATAGTCCTTCCACTTGGCCTTGTAATCTTTTTCTTCAAGCGCCCTCCATCTTGTGTGATACTTGATTAAAGGCATCACATTCTCCGCCCATTCCTCAGGAGGAAGGCTGTCTTTAATCATCAGCGCCTTATTTATACCCATGGGGAAGTAGTCAGTGTAAGTGTGGACGCTTCCTTCATCTACATCATTCATCGCCAAGGCATCGAGCACGTCAACGTAGATGGCCTTTGGCTTTGACCTCTTAATCGCTTCTTTGATGTAGTAGTATGTCGCCTCAAGTGGCTGCTTTTGGCTTGCTAAAATGTATGAGCTAACGACATGTTCCGCCAAATCTTCTGTATCAAAAGAGCAATACGCGTGTGAAGTACCAAAGAAGATGACGTCATAAGGCTTGTCCTCGTTGAAATATCCCGAAATCTTGTTAATCATGTCCCAAGGCTTCACATCGGATTTTCTGATGAAGATGATATTTAATTTTGAAAGCACAAGGCTCAGAATTATGACAAAGCCCGCGATTTTTAAAATTCTCTTAATGTATTTCATCTCTCTCACCTTTTAGAATTGGAAATAAATGAACTGCGCTTCGCTGTAGCCCGGTCCATATATGCCAAAAATTAGTATTACTACTAGTAAAAATATATATATCGGCCATCTTATAATCAGGCTTCTCTTTTCAATTCTTTCAACCATGTTCACTTTATTGTAAATAAGTATGTCAATTACTATAAGCATGGCTATCGCAATGAGCAAGATGACTGTGTCTTCGTATGGAAAGGCGATGGACGCATCCAAAGTCCCTGCCTGCCTCTTAAGTATGCCAAGTATAAAGGCCTTTGCCGCACCAATATTTTTGCTTCTGAAAATTACAAAACTTATGACTGCAACGACAAAAGTTATAAGCCTGCGAATATTTTTATAAATTAAATTATTGCTAATATTTTTTGTGATGCCTTTAAAACTATCTTCCAAAATGTTGAAAATGCCATGAATCAGCCCCCAAAGAACAAAGGTGTAGTTCGCTCCGTGCCAAAGACCGCTCACCAAAAAAACTATCAAAACGTTTAAATGCTTTCTGAAAGTGCCTTTTCTATTCCCCCCTAAAGGGATGTATAAATAGTCCTTAAACCAAGTAGATAGCGAGATGTGCCAGCGTCTCCAAAATTCTGTGATTGATTTTGAAAGATATGGCGCTTTAAAATTATCCATAAGATCGTAGCCCAAAATTTTGGCAGAGCCCTTTGCGATGATTGAATATGAATAAAAATCGCAATAAATTTGCACCGCGAAGAGTAAAGCGGCGTAGCATAAAAATACGTATGAGTAGCCTTGGTAGCTGTCGTAGACTTGATTTACAAAGATTGCTGCCCTATCTGCAATGACAAGCTTTAGGAAAAAGCCCCAAAGTATGTATAAAAGTCCTTTTGATAGGTTTTCATAACGTCTGTGTCCTAAGTTATCTATTTGCGTTAAAAGATTTTTTGATCTCTCTATAGGTCCAGCGACTAATTGCGGGAAGAATGAGACGAAGAGAGCGTAATTGATAAAATTTCTCTCAGCCTTGATCTCGCCTCTATAAACATCGACGATGTAGCCAAGCGCTTGAAATGTGTAGAATGAAATGCCGACTGGAAGTAAAACGTTTATTACGGGCAGATTGACACTCGCGCCAACAAGGCCAAGTATTTTATTTAAAAAATTAACTGTAAAGCCGTAGTACTTAAAGACGAAGAGTATCGCCAAATTGACAAAGAAACAAAGACCGAGATAGAGCTTTTTCTTTTGTTTCGCTCCTGCCATGTCCATGGCGATGGCTGTTAAGTATGTCGCTACTGTGCTAAAGAGCATTAGTAGTGAGTACTTAAGGTTCCAGCACGAATAAAAGAAATAGCTTGCCAAGAGCAAAAAGCCTCTCTTGACTTTCTTTGGCAATATGAAATAAACTAGGCAAACGATTGTGAAAAACACAAGGTAGCCAGCTGAATTAAATAGCATATATATTCTCCTAAATATTTAAAATGGACAAAGACCTCTATTTACGCGCCTTTGTCCAAGTTCATCATATAGTTTTGTCTGAAAGTTTTCTAATATCGTTAATAATAATCTTGTTACGTTCGAGCGTGATTATGCCCTCATCTTGAAATTGGCTAAGCTTTCTCGAGATAGTTTCGCGCGTAAGTCCTGTGAAAGAGCCCATCTCCTCGCGATTGATCTTAAGGTCAACTGTGATGACGCCATCCTTGATTGAGCCCGATATTTTAATCAGATTGATAAGAGCCTTAGCAACCTTCATATCCGCGTTTATAACTGAGAGCCTGTCGATAAGCTCTTCAGACTTTCTGATTCTGTAGTAGGCTTCTTCCAAAACCTTCAAAACGAAGTCCTTGTTCTTTAGCATGATATTTTCAAAGTCATACTTATTTATAACTATGATCTTTGCGTTCGTTGTGGCAGCTGCATTATAGACATATTTGTCCTGATAAAGTATGTTGAAGCCGCCAACGAAGTCGTCTTTTTTGTAGATGTAGAGAATTTGCTCTCTACCGTCCGAAAGATACATAGATATCTTCATAAAACCTTCGTAGACGATGAACATCCTGTCCGCGCTGTCGCCTGATGAGAATATGGCGTCGCCACGCTTAAGTGTCTCAAGCTTAAGACCTTTTCTGATCTCGTTAAGTTCTTCGTCTGAAAAATATGAGAATAATGGTATCTTCTTTAAATCAATGCTTTCTGGAAATTTATTAAGCATTTTATTCTTTATTAACTAGCACAACAAGGCTTTCACTATCGTCCAAAGCCACCGCGCTTATAGTATTAGTGCCGTCAAAATTAAGTGCTTCGCCAGCCTTTACAAGGTGTTTTTCTTCTTCGCCAATAGTAATCTCGAAAGAGCCCTTCATCACAGCGAAAACTATTTCCTTACCTGGATGATTGTGTTTATCAATTACATCGCCCTTTTTCAAAATTTTGTGAACAAAATTAACCCCATTTATGCTTTTTATTAAGCCTTCATCTTTTAAAACTTTTGCTAACATCTTATCACTCCTCTAATATATTTCTGATTTTTTCTTTGTAAACTTCTACACCCGGCTGACCATAAGGCTCTACCTTGTCCATAACAGCGTTATAAACGCAGGATGCCATATAAAATATAGAGAGCTTTGCAAGGCTTTCTTCGCTAATGGTCTTTAGTTTAATCACGCAGCTTGGCACGCCGCCCATGTGGTGCGCCTTAACAGTCGCTTTGAAGGCAATTTCATTAATCTTATTTATATTCATGATAGCCTCATCTTGAGTTTTTTTCGCCTCCGCAAATAAATGCGTCTCGATTATATTGCGCCTGCCCTCTTGCAAAAGCTGACCCATAGAGTGCAAATCCTGTGTGTACTTAAGATTAGAAACAATGAGTCCCTTGCCGTCCTTGGCAAGCGATTCGCAAAGAAGCTGCTTAATCCACTCAGTAAATGAAGCAAGCCTTTCCTCGTAAACGCTGATAAACTCAAGCGCATAAGTCTTTCCAGCTAGATGCCTATAGTAAGCGTAGTCAAGAGCTGTGTTTATGGCTCCATCGCTTTCAAAATATTCTTCCTTTGCATTTTTTATACCCATAATTACTTTTTCTATATCAAGGCCACTGGCCGCCATTGGTAAAAGGCCAACTGCAGTGAAAACGCTGTAGCGTCCACCTATATCTTCGGGTATTATAAAAGTTTTCATCTTATGTAATAGAGCAAAATTTGCTAATTCACTAGTTTCTGAGCTAGTCACTATAATGCTATTCTTAAGGTCAATTCCTTTTTTCATCATATCATTAAGGAAAATTTCGAATACAAGTTTTGTCTCCATAGTTGTTCCTGACTTACTTATAACGTTTATCGCATAGCGCTTATCTTTAAGTTCATTAATTAAATTAATAAGGCACTCGCCATCAAGATTATTTCCGGTGAAATATATTGGGAAATCATTTCCTAAAGCGTCGATGAATGCCTTTGCACCGATAAAAGATCCGCCGATCCCGATAACTACAAGAGCATCAAAAGATTTGCGTATGTAATCAGCTGTTTTTTTGACATCACTAATAAAGGCTTCGTTCAAATAATCAAGCCTAATCCAGTCAGACGCATATTTCGTATGAAATTGTTTAAATGCATTAAGCTTTTTCTCGGAAGCACTCGCCTCGAATTGAAGCGGCTCTTTATATATTTCAAGCTGCATAAGATTCACCTCGCTTATAAGTATCTATATTATAACACGAAAGAGCATAAATTTCCACATATTAATATAGTCTTTGTGATATAATGTCTTTGGTGATGAAAATGAAATTAGATGAAATTTTAGAAGATATAAAAGATATGGCTCTTGCTGAGAAAAGACTCGCTTCTATGAAAAAGAATAAAGAAAAACTTATTAGCATGGAAGAATTTGAAAAAGAATTTAATATAGACTTTGATAAGATTGAGCCAATAGATGATGAAGAAATTGAATAAAGCGTTTAAAATTTTTAAGAATTATAAACATAAAAAATCGCGACCATAAATCCCTCTTAAGAAATATGTAAAGATTAAGTTGTAGAATGTGGTATAATATTATAGAAATACTGAACAAAGTAGAAGATTAGATTGAGGTGAAATATAGGATTTTCCTATGACAAATTATGGAAAAAATTAATAGATGAAAAGATGAATAAACTAGACTTACAAAAAGCCATAAATACAACTCCTCATACCATAGCTAAAATGGGACGAGATGAGAATGTTAGTATGGAAATACTGGGTAGACTTTGTAAGTATTTTAAATGTGATATATCGGATATATTGGAGTATAGAAGTGAAAACTTACATAAGAATTCGATACTTGTTTGTAATTATGGAATTTAATTAATGGCGGTAGAAACTATGAAAAAGATATTAATAATTGAAGATGATAAAAATTTAAATAAAGGACTTTCTATAGCTTTAAATAAAGATTATGAGGTTTTATCTGTAAGCACAATTAGTGAAGCCAAAAACTTTATTGATAAAGCTGACTTACTTTTACTTGACATGAATTTACCGGATGGAGATGGGCTTGAAATAATAAAATATACTAGACAATCTTCAGCAATTCCCATTATAGTTTTATCTGCTATAGATCTTGAGGCATATATAATTTCTGCTATAAATTTAGGGGCAGACGACTATTTAACAAAACCCTTTTCTTTAGGAATCTTAGAAGCAAAGATAAATAGGGCTTTTGAAAAAATATCACCTAGCGATTTAAATATTTATAATAAAAATGGTCTAGACTTTAATTTCAATGAAAATACTTTCTTTGTGGATAATAAAAACATAGATCTCACAAGGACAGAGACAAAAATTCTATATTACCTGATAAAAAATAAGTCTCAAGTTATTACTAAAGAATTACTATTTGATTTTATTTGGGGATTAGATGATGAATTTATTGATCAGAATACCCTTAGTGTCAATATTTCTAGGATAAGAAATAAATTAAAACCCTATGACCCAATAGAAACAGTTTTTGGAGTTGGATATAAATGGCAATTTTAATAGGTATTCTAGTAATTTTAATTGGAATTCTTTTATATAAATATATTGTCTTGAGAAATGAAATGAGTGAGCTCTCAGACTATATTGATAAGGCTTTGGATGGAAATTTAGAAATTACAGAATTTGATGAAAAGGAATTATCTAAAATAAAATCAAAGTTCATTAAGTTTTTGTATGCCATCCAAGTAAAAGAAGTGAAAATAAATACAGAAAAAAGTAAAACAAAAGATTTGATAGCAGATATATCACACCAAACCAAGACACCCATTACCAACCTTTCTTTATACATTAGTCTTTTAGAAGATGATCCAAAAGATGAGTATCTTGAAATTATAAAGTATGAACTTAATAAATTAGAATTTTTAATTCAAAACCTAGTAAAATCATCTAGGCTCGAATCCGATATTATTTCCTTACAGAAACATCAAGCAAATTTAAAAGACATAGCAGAAGATGTTTTGAGAGAATTTAAAGTAATATTAGATGAAAAATGTATAAGCATAAATTTAAAAAACGAAGACTTAATTTTCAATTTGGACGAAAGATGGCTTAAAGAAGCCATTCACAATCTAGTAGATAATGCTATAAAATACTCGCCAAATGGTTCTACAATTAATATTTCAGTTTATAAATCTTACCTAAACTATAATCTAGATATAGAAAATGAGTGCAAAGACCTATCTGAAGAAACTTTGCCAAAAATATTTGAAAGATTTTATAGAGGAAAAAATTCAGTTTCAAAAGACGGTTTGGGTTTAGGTCTATTTATAGCCAGAGAAATTATAGAAAAACATGGCGGAAATATAAGAGCGTCTTTAGACGAAAATAGAATAAAATTTTCAGTAGACTTCCCCTTGTGAGAAGTCTTTTTTCTTACAAAACTGTAAGAAATCTTGTAAGTACTTTGTAAGATATAAGTGTTATATTAAATGTAAAGAGGTGATAGAAATGTTAAAAGTAGAAAAATTAAAAAGATACTACAAAACAAATGACGTTGAAGTAAGAGCTCTTGATGGAGTATCTTTCGATGTGGAAAAAGGAGAATTTATTTCTATAATTGGGGCATCTGGTTCTGGTAAATCAACCCTATTACATTTACTAGGGGGACTTGATTATCCTACAAGCGGAAAAGTTTTAATTGATGATACCGACATTTATGCATTGAAAGATGATGAGAGAACCATTTTTAGAAGAAGAAATATTGGTTTTGTCTTTCAAGCATATAATCTTTTGCCTATGCTAAATGTATATGAGAATATAATTATTCCCTTTGGTCTTGATGGAGACAAGGTAGATAAAAAATATGTTGATTCTGTAATAGACATTCTTGAGATAGGCGATCAAAAAAATAAAATGCCAAACGAATTATCTGGTGGGCAGCAACAAAGAGTTGCCATAGCAAGAGCCTTGGTTACCAAACCATCTTTAATTCTAGCTGATGAACCCACAGGTAATTTGGATTCAAAATCATCTTCTCAAGTTGTTTACTTACTAAAAAAGATTAATAAAGAGCTTGGAAATACTATTCTTATGATTACTCACGATGATGCCGTCGCTCAAGCTGCAGAAAAAACTCTAAGAATAGAAGATGGAAGGCTGGTGGAAAATAATGAAAGTCAAAAATAAAGCTTATATAGTACGTCTGTCAAAAAATATTTTAAATGCAAATAAAAGTAGGAGAAATATTCTCTTATTAGCCATTGCTTTGACTTCTATACTATTTACAAGCCTATTTTCAGTTGCCTTAGGTTTAGGAAAAAGCATGGAAACCCAAACAATGAAAACTATTGGCACAATCAGCCATGGCTCTTTTAAAGAACTTTCTGACAAAGACATAAATATTTTATCCAAGGATAAAGACATAAAGGATTTTTCAGTTAGAGAGAAAGTTGGCATTCTTGATGATGAAAAAGTTATGGCAGAACTATCCTATATGGACAAAAAAGGATTTGAATGGTCTCTAATAGAAAAAGTTAAGGGGAAGTTTCCAGAAAAAGAAAATGAAGTATTTATAGATACAGCAACTGCTAAAAAATTAGGTTATAAGGGTGAAATCGGAGAAGAGATAGAAGTTCCTTTTAAAATAGAAAAACCTTACACGGGAGAGATTATCGAAAAGAAAAGTGATAAATTTATTATATCTGGAACCTTTCAAAATCCTATTGACTCAAATGTTGGTGTAGGACAAATCTATTTATCAAAAGCTTATGTAGATAAATTATCACTTCCAGAAAATAATAATGACGTGGAAGTAATGCTAAAGAATTCCTTTATGATAAGGAATAAGCTTTTAAAAATTGCAGAGAGAAATGGTTATAAAGTTGTAGAGGACCCTGGAAATTTATCTGATAAAGAAATAAGAATTGGTGTTAACTTTGCTTATATTTTTTCTGGTGATAGTAGTTTTGATTTTAAAACATTTTTACCTTTCTTAGCTTTTTTAATTTTAGTAATGATTGCAGGATTTTTAATTATCAATAATATATTTAAAATATCTGTAAATGAAGATATAAATTTAATTGGACTACTTAAAACAATTGGTATGACAAAAGTTCAAGTTAAAAAGCTTGTTCATTTAGAATCTTTTATAGTTTCTATCCCATCTATAATAATAGGAAACGCCATAGGTATTTCTATTGGTAAAATAATTTTAAATAAAATATTTTCTACTAATGTAATGCTAGCGAATATAAATCTATCATTAGCCTTAATATTATTAGTTATACTTTTCTCTACCATATTTACTTTATTAACTGTTTTTCTATCAGTTATGAGTCCAGCAAAATATGCAGCTAAAATTTCACCAATAGATGCTAGTAAGTATAATGAAACTCAAGTAAAAAAGAAATACAAAAGTAATTCTATTTCACTAGGAAAACTTGCAAAAAGACAGGTTTTTTCAAATAAATTTAGATTTGTTTCAATTGTTCTTTCTATGAGTTTATCAGCAGTGATTCTAAATAGTATTTTAACTTATACAAGTAACATAGATTTAGAGAAAGGAATATCAGATGTAATCGTAACGGATTATAATATAGCAAGCCCAAAATATTTTAGGTATATGTACTCAGGAAGTGAGGACGGTATCAAGGATAATTTCATTGATGAAATAGAAAATCAAAAGGGATTTAAAGCTGGGGGAGCCTTATACTATTATGGTTATGAATACTCTTATCCAGATATAAAAATAGAAGACAATAAAGTTGCTCCAATATTATTGGGAATAGATGATTATTTAATAAATAAACAAAAAATAATAGATGGAGAATTTGATAAAGAAAAATGGAAAACAGGAAATTATGTTATTATAGGCGAAAAAATAAAAAATAATTCTGACTATAAAACTGGCGATAAAATAAAAATCAATGTAAAAAACAGGGTCAAAGAAGTCCAAGTTATGGGAAAGATTAATTATAATTTTTCCGATGGATTGAGATATTATCCTATTATCCAGGAAAATCAATTTGATGAGTCTAGCCCTGAGTTAGATTTAGAATATTTTTATTTAAATCCTAATTTGTACAAAGAACTCACAGGCGATAATAGTATAATGTCCTATGGATTTGATGTAGAAGATAGTGAAAAGGAAAATTTTGATAATTTATTAAAATCTTTTGAAAATAACCCAGACTTTTCCTATGACTCAAAAGATCTTCAAATAAAGTCTTTTAAAGATTTCAAAAACCTTATAGAATTTGTGGGTTATAGTTTATCTATAGTATTGTTTTTAATTTCTGTACTGAATTTTATAAATGTTATTGCTACTGAAATTTTGAGAAATATGGTTAACTTATCAATTCTTGAAGCAATTGGAATGACAAAGAAAAATATTAAAAAATATTTGGTGAAAAAGAATTTGATCTATTCTTTATGTGGCTTAGTATTTTCTTTCATCATTATGCTTCTTGTAGATAAATACATCTTGATAGATTTTATGGAACAAACTAAGTGGACTTCCTATAAATTTGTAATCATGCCACTTATACTTGTAAACTTTGTAAATATAATTATTGGGATAATATTTACTGGCAAGTTCTATGAAAAGCACAGCCAAAATAGCCTTGTAGACAGGATTAGAAGTTTAGATTAATATTTTTTGTTAACTAGAAATAAAAACAGGCTATGAGCACTAAACTCATAGCCTTTTATCTATGCCACCTAAAGACTCTATGAACTAGTTTTTTTAAAATCCCTAATTCAATGAGCCTTATAGCCGCGATTTTTAATTATTTTCAATAGGCACAACTGCTAGAGTTTTTCCTAAAGGTTTTAATATTTTAATAAGTGTACTTACTTGAGGACTAGTCTTGCCTGTCTCCATCCTAGCAATGACAGGCTGCTTAACGCCACTTAATTCTTCTAGCTTCTTTTGACTAATGACTTGTTCATTTCTTGCTCTTACTAGTTCATCAATTAATTGAACACGTAAATCACTTTCAAGTATCTCATTTGAACTCATAAGTGAATCCATAAATTCTAAAGCATCATCGCCTAAAGCTTCTTGCCCGCGGTTATTTATGTCTAGTACCATTTCTTTAGCTTCTTTTATAACCATATTATAATCTTTCTTCATAACATTCGCTCCTGCTTCACTATTTACTTAATAATATCCAATTAAAAATGCTTTGTCAAGTACTTTTAAGTTATCATATCCTTTAATATAAATTTATCCGTTTAAAATTTTTAATTTCGGGTAAATAAATTACACTAGGGGGTAATAAATATGAATGAAAGAAAAGGAATAATAACATTTGGCGGTTCACCAGTAACTTTAATTGGTGAAGAAACAAAGGTAGGCAGCAAGGCGCCTGATTTTAAGGCACTTAAGAATGACTTATCAGAGTTTTCTCTTGATGAAGTGAAGGGCAAAGTCGTTATCATCAGCTCAGTTCCTTCAATTGACACACCTGTTTGCGAATTACAAACAAAGAGATTCAACGAAGAAGCCGCTAAGCTTGGTGATGCAGTTGTTTTAACACTTAGCTGCGACCTACCATTTGCTCAATCAAGATTTTGCGCTGCTGATGGCATTGACAAGGTTATAGTTTTATCAGACCACAGAGACCTTGATTTTGGTACAAAGTACGGTCTTGTAATCAAGGAGCTTCGTCTACTTGCAAGAGCCATCACTATCATAGATAAGGACGGCACTATCAAGTATCAAGAAATTGTTAGTGAAGTTACTAAGCATCCTGATTATGATAAGGCTTTGGAAGAAGCAAAAAAACTTATTTAAGCAAATATCTTTTTATATGAAAATAGCTGGGCCATCATGCCCAGCTATTTTTAAATTTGCATTAAATTAAGCCCTTTTGCAAATTTCGATATTAAATCAATTGATTAGTGAAAATCACTTTTCTCACTATTTGCTTAAACAAAAAGTGAAATTATTTATTGTATCCATCTAAATTTTGCAGAGCAATTGGATGAATAAGGCGAAGTGGAGCTTTGAGGCAAGCGCAGCGTACTAATGGTACGTGAGCATTGCCGAAAAGCGAACCAGCCTTAGTCGCCAATTGAATGCAAAATTATTTATTCAAAAATGCTACAGCGCATATACAGAATATCGCCGTACCGTATTTTAATGCATCCTCGTTAAACATAACTTTAGGATTGTGATGAGCTGCTTCACAGCCCCTTACCTTCATATTAAGCATTAGATATGTTGTCTTAACTTTTTCTGCAACGCAGGCCATATCTTCTGATGCCATAATCTTGCTATCTTTAATCGCTTTTAGATCCATATTTTCCTTGATAGTCTCTGCGAAAAATTCTGTTAGCTCTGGATCTGAGTAAAGGCTTGGCACGCCGCTAAAGTAGTCTACTTCGATCTTAGTTTGTGTAAGAACTTCTATTGCCTTCATTGCGTCAGCCATTCTATTTTTCATATACTCTCTTACTTCTGGATTATATGTTCTAAGTGTTCCTTGCATAACGCATTCATTTGGGATAATGTTTGAGTTGCTTCCAGCTACGAATTGGCCAAATGTTAGTGTAGCGACCTTATTTGGATCCTTTTCTCTCGCTATTAGCTCCATAAATTGTGTATATAATAATACTCCTGCATATATTGGGTCGTGAGCTGTGTGCGGATAAGCACCGTGTGAGCCTTTTCCAACGATAGTGATCTTGAAGTTATCGCAAGATGTAGTCATATATCCAAGATTGTATCCAAAAGAGCCCAGTTCTTCGTCAAGCGATGTATGCATTGCAAGAGCTGCGTCTACATGAGGATTTTCAAGTATGCCATGCTCTATCATAAAGCGTGAGCCCTTAAAAATCTCTTCAGCTGATTGGAACATAAGTTTTACCTTACCCTTGAAGCTATCCTTATTGTCATTTAAAATCTTTGCTGCGCTTAAAAGCATTGCAGCGTGAATATCGTGGCCACATGTGTGAGCGTAGCCATTAGTCGCCTTGAATGGCAAATCATTATCTTCAGCCATTGGGAGTGCATCCATGTCAGCTCTTAATAAGATGCATTCGCCGTCTTTACCCGAGTCGATGATAGCCGATACACCAGAGTTACCATATCTTACAGGTTCTAGACCTATCTCCTTAAGCTTTCCTTCGACATAGTCGCAAGTTTTTTCAACCTCTAGACCAATTTCAGGCATTTGATGAAGATCGCGTCTCATCTTTATGGTTTCATCTTGCATTTTTTCTGCTAATTCATAAAATTTATTCATAATTCCTCTCCTTAATATTTGTTTATCTCTAAACCCTTTTTCTTTGCAAGCATCTTCACAAGTATAGGTGTGATAACTGAAGTGATTACAACAGCTAGAGCTATTTGCGAAGCACTTTGACTAGCGATTGATGCTAGATAATCAGAATTTTGTGATAAAATTAATGGTACTGAAACAGTTAGTCCAGCAACCGAAGACATTCCAAGTGCGCTAACGCCAGTACTCTTAAGCACTTTAATTTCAAATAAGAATATTGGAAGCGCTATAAGCACGTAGAAAATAATTACTAAAACAATTCCTTGTACACCTGATTTGAATGATTCAATTAGATTAATTCCGGTTCCAAAGCTCCATCCCATAAATGGTGTAAGCATAGTAGTTGAACCTTTGAAAATATTTGCAAATTCTTTATCAAAGTTCGCTACCAAAATACCCAAAACAAGAGGTATAAGCGTTGAAATTATCGGTGAAAAGTCAATAGCTTGCGATTGAGCAACAGAATACACTATGATTGGAAAAACTGGTAAACATAAAAGGCCAGTCAAACCAAAAGCGCTCTCATCAGTCTTTGTCGCATAGTCCTTAGTCAAGGCCAAGTAAAGTGATGGGTTTAGTGATGCCAAAATGCATACAAAACTTAGTAGGCTGATGCCAAATACACCTGTTTCGCCGAAAAATTTGAAAAATAATAATGAAAATACCATACATAAAATAATTTTCACAAGAAGCATAAGTCCTTGTTTTTTCAAAACCTTTGCAAGGCTCTTAAAATCAAGTGATGTCGCTGAACAAAATGTTATTAAAGCAACGATGTAGTTAATTCCTTTTTTAGTAAATAAAGCCTCAGTAAGTCCTCCGATGTAGAATAAATTTGGCCAAAATGTTGCAAATACCGCGCTTATAAGCATTGGTATCAAAAGCAAGCCACCAGGGACTTTTTTCATAAATTTGTACATAATTCACCCTCCTTTGCACATTAATATTTTACCCTAAAACAATATTTTGCAAACAAAAAAACGCTCGGCCAATGAACGTTTTTTTAGGTGGTGTAAATTATGTGTCCAAGATTATTCTTACAATTAATTATAATATAGAACATAATTCTTGAAATGTCAATGGATTTAGCTAAATTACTCACTTGTATAACAAATTACAATACATGGCCCACTTAGTATAGATAAAATTTATAATTATAGTAAAAAATTTTTATTTTTCATAAACGCATATTAATGGTATACTATTTAAGAATAGGAGTGATTTTTTTTGAATACAATATTTGGAATAATAATCGTGGCGGCGGTGACACTTGTGAGCGACTATCTCTCAAAAACCTTGCCAGTCTCGATGCCAGCAAGCATTTACGGCATAATAATACTTTTTTTGCTTCTGCAAATGGGCCTCGTTAAAAAAGAAAAAGTCGAAGGCGTGTGCAAATTTTTGATTAAAATAATGCCGCTAACTTTTATACCGAGCGCAGTTGCACTTATTGACAGCTTCATAGACCTTAAAGTCATCATAGTCCCAGTTCTAGTCGCAATCGTTTTCTCGACAATTTTCGTTATGGCAACAACAGGAAAATTTTGCGAAACGCTATTAAAGATAAGGAAGGTGAAGTGATGACAGCCATTTTCATGCTTTTACTAACAGCACTTCCATATTTTTTCTTTGTTTACATAAAAAAGAAGCTTAAGTGGTCTTTTATCAATCCGCTTCTATTTGCAATAGCTGTCGATATGGCAGTGCTTTTGAGTTTTAAAATTGACAGCAAAACTTATGCATCGGGCGCAAAATATGTTACGCTATTACTAACACCGGCAACCATTGCCCTAGCCTTTCCTTTGTATGAAGAACTAAAAACCATAAAAAAAGACATAGTCCCAATACTTATGAGCATAGTCTTCGGCGTATTCTCTTCAGTTTTGACAGTTTTTGCAATTTATAAGATATTTGTGCTTGAAAAAGTGCATTTTGCAACGCTTTTGCCAAAGTCCATCACCACAGCTATAGGCATAGACGTTTCTAGATCGATGGGCGGCATCGTTTCAATTACAGTATTTACGATAATATTTACAGGCATATTCGGAGCCATGGTGAGTGATGCTGTTTTTAAAATTATGAAAATTAAATCAGACGTTGCTAAGGGAGTTGCCTTGGGAAGCGCATCGCACGCGATAGGTACAGCGAAGGCAAATAATATGAATGAATTGACTGGTGCGGCGAGCTCGATGAGTTTGGTGATTAGCGGGATATTGAGTGTTATCATACTTCCTTTTTTCATATAATTTTGCGTTCGTGCGAAGCACCAAGGTTCTCGTCCGTTTGGACGAGGTTCTTCAAACTAGCCCTTACGCTCATTCGATTTTCGGCAATGCTCGAGTACTTGTACGTACACTCCGCTTGCCTCAAATCTCCATTTCGCGTAATCATCTAGTTTTTCCAGCAAAATTTGTTTGTGCAGGTTCTTTGACATGGATAAGATTATTTCGCCTCATTCATCCTAGCGTAAAGGTTCTTGTCCGTTAGGACAAGGTTCTTCATTGCTGCAAAAAATTTGTTTGGCGATGATTCATTAACAAGGGTAAAATTGCTTCGCCTTATACATCATAGCGCAAAGGTTCTCGTCCATTTATGGGCGGGGTTCTTCACTTTCTTTGCAAAACCAATTACACTGAGTTAATTTATTGTAAAAAGAAATTAAAATATACAAGAAGGGACAGATTTGCTCTGTCCCTTCTTATATCTTATAAAGCTATTAACTATAGTTCAAAATTCTTTATAGTACATATATGCACCGTACCAGGTCCTGTATGAGCGCCTATGCATACCGCAAATGGGTTTAGCTTTATCTCCATGTCTGGATACTTTTCTACGAGTAGCTCCTTTACCTTATTTGCAAGGTCTTCGCAGTCCGCATGACATACGTATATCGTGTTAGCGTACAAGTCATGACCCACTTCATTTTCGAAAAAATCAACAGTTCTTGCAATGGCTCTCTTAGTACCTCTAACCTTGTCTTCAGTGTAGATCACGCCATCAGAGTGCACATCAAGCACAACCTTCATATTGATCAGGTTACCAATTGCAGCACTTAGCTTTGAAACCCTGCCGCCCCTTTGCAAGTACTCAAGCGAGTCCACGAAGAATACATACCTTGTATTCTTGACAAAGCCATGTGCATAAGCCTTAAGCTCATCAAAAGTCTTGCCTTCTTGATTAAGCTTTGCTAGAGATAAAACCTGCAAGCCTTGGCCCATAGACGCACCACGCGAGTCAACAAGCATAAGCCTATCGTCACCTATACCAAGCGAGTTCTTCGCAAGCACAGCGTTGTTATATGTAGAAGACATGCCAGTCGACAAAGATACATATATAGCCTTGTCATACTTTTCCAAAACTTCCTTGAATTTCTCCTCATACTCATTGGGAGCTATGGCACCAGTTTTGTAAACAGCCCCCTGCCTCATATCGTCATATATCATCTTGCCACTTATGTCCACACCATCAAGGTAAGTTTCGTCACCCTTCATGATGACTATGGGCATGATGTCTATGTCATATTCACTTGCTAATTCATAGCTTATGTCCGAAGCTGAATCCGTTATAATTTTGATGCTCATGGTATCCTCCTTAGCTTTAACTAAATATATTATATGATAAAATTATAGATTTTTCAAGTTTTTAATAGTATCAAGAACTATAGCCGCAGCAGACTCAAGCTCTTTCTCACTCATAAGGCCATAGCCAAGTAAAAGAGCATCTTCACTTACGCTTTTTTTGCCAAAAGTGTAGCTCGATATAGTTTCAGCCTTGACACTTCTCTTATCAAGCATTTGAACTAGCCTACTGTAATCATCAAGACCACTCATATAAAGCTTAAGGTGCATACCAGCCATGGAGTCCACAAGCCTAATGCCAGAAGCGTCCTTGAGAGCGTCTAAGAGCGTAAGCCTCTTTCTGTTGTAGATACCCTTCATTCTGTTGAGCTGCCTTTCAAAGTGGCCCTCCTTCATAAAGTCCTTCACGAGAATTTGGACAATGTTTGAAACAGGCGAGTTCATGAGTGGCCTTATGCCATGGTACTCGTGCAAAAGTGCGTTTGGTAAGACCATGTAGCTCACCCTTAAAAGCGGGCTTATGGACTTAGAAAAGTTTCCTATGTAGATTACCCTATCCATCTCATCAAGGCTCTTTATTGGGGATATGGCTCTGGGTGCATAACGAAATTCACTGTCGTAGTCGTCCTCAATAATGTAGCGGCCACTTGCAGCATTCGCCCAGTTTAAGAATTCCAGCCTTCTTTTGATAGGCATGACAGTCGCAGTTGGAAACTGGTTAGATGGCGTAAGTAGTGCAAGCTCGCAGTCCGCCTTTAGAAAGTTTTCAAAGCTCATACCACTTTCATCGATGTCAATCGGCTCGTAGGCTATACCATTGACCCGTAAAAGCGTCTCCAAAACCTTGTAGCCCGGGTTCTCCAAAGCAAGCTTCACCTTGTTTTGCAAGATTAAAAAGAGAGTCATAAGTAGGTACTCAAGGCCCGAACTTATAATGATATTGTCTTCATTAGTCTTGATGCCCCTCGCCTTGAATAGATAGTTTTTAATCTCGTGCCTAAGACCATAGAGCCCTTGGTAGTCTCTTTCGTAGAACTCAGTGTCATAGATGAGCTCCTGAGTAAATATCTTTCTAAATCTATCTATAGGGTAGGACTCAGGATCGCCCTGTGTAATTAAAAATGAGTACTTATAAGACTTCTTCTCCTTACGCGTGCTTATCTCTACATCATCATGCTTAAGAGTGTATATAGTTCCTATGTCATTGACGAAGTAGCCACGCTTCTCCTCGCTCCTTATGTAGCCTTCAGAGATCAGCATCTCGTACGCACTTGTCACCGTGTTCACCGCAACAGATATGTCCCTTGCAAGAGTCCTCTTCGAAGGCAGTTTCTCTCCTTTTTTGAAGCGTCCTTCAAGTATTGCATCCTTAAAATATTCATATATCTGTTCATAAATAGGCCTATCGCTTTTTAAATCTATTTGCATAGCTCCTCCTATCTGGTACCATCAAAATAATCATAATTGGTACTTTTAATTATACCATAATTCAAGTATAATTGCTATAAAAGAGGAGGAATATTATGAATAAAAAATTTTTAGACTTTACAAATACACTTAAGGGCGGCGTCATCATGGACGTTACTAATCCTGAGGAAGCGAAGATTGCCGAAAGTGCTGGAGCATGCGCTGTCATGGCACTTGAGAGGGTACCTGCGGACATCAGACGCGAAGGCGGCGTTGCTAGAATGAGCGATCCACAAATGATTTTGGAGATAAAAAAAGCCGTTAAAATCCCTGTTATGGCGAAGTGCAGAATCGGTCACTTTGTTGAAGCAGGGGTTTTGGAAGCGCTTGGCATTGACTACGTCGATGAATCAGAAGTTTTGTCAAAGGCTGATAACGACAATCACATAGACAAATACCAATTCGACGTGCCATTTGTTTGCGGTGCAAGAGATCTTGGCGAAGCACTTAGAAGGATCGAAGAAGGTGCATCGATGATTAGAAGCAAGGGTGAAGCAGGTACAGGCGACGTTGTACAAGCTGTAAGCCACTTAAGACAAATACTTGGCGGTATCTCGCTACTTGTTTCAAAAAGAGAAGACGAGCTATATACTTTTGCAAAAGAATATAGAGTTAGCTACGATATAGTAAAATACGTTCACGACAACAAAAGACTACCTGTACTTAACTTCTCAGCTGGCGGTGTCGCAACACCTCAAGACGCAGCACTAATGAGAAGACTTGGTGCTGAAGGTGTCTTCGTTGGAAGCGGTATATTTAAGAGCGAAGACCCAGAAAGAAGAGCTAAGGCAATAGTTAAGGCAGTGAAAAATTATGAAGATAATAAGATTATAGCTGAGGCAGCGACTGGATTAGGTAAGGCTATGTTTGGGATTAATGAAGATGAACTTGCTGTTCACATGTCCGACAGATAAAATTTCACGCCCGTGCGAAGCACCAAGGTTCTAGGGGACCCATCCAAAGCTATGCTTTGATGATGGGTGAGGTCCTTCAAACTGCGCCTAAGGCTCTCGGCCATAAGGACGAGGTTCTTCAATTTGTTTGGCTATGACTCATTGACAAGTGTAATTAATTTGTGAAAATTATAAATTTTATGTAAAAATAAAGGATAGAGTTTTATTTCTCTATCCTTTATCGTTATTTGTGTTAAATTATTTAATTAATTTGATTTAGAATTTTCTTTGTTTATTAATCAATCTATACACATTAATTTTGCTGGAAAAATGCGATGATTACGCGAAATGGAGCTTTGAGGCAAGCGGAGTGTACATATAAGTACTCGAGCATTGCCGAACAAGCGAATGAGCGTAAGGGCGCATTTTAACGCAAAATCCTAAATTCCGCTTCTTAAATAAATTATCAGTGCAATCAGTGCCATTAACACTACAAAGCTCGCCATCTTAATTACATTCCAAGTAGCATTTTTACCTGTGTGTACCTCTTCTGTAAGTCCAGCGCCTGCTAATGCGCTCTTGATTGGTTTATACAAAAGTATGATAAGTGCTGCGTTTACTCCGCCTTTGATTAAATTAAATGGTATGATAACTGGCATAAGTTTTATGACTTCTGCTCTTGGAAAGCCTGTATATATCGGTGTTACAACTAGGTTCCAAAGTGCCATAACTACTGTTAGCGACAAAACTGCGCAAACTAGTGACAAAACTGCTCCCTTTGTTGTTCTTTTTCTGTGGTAGATAGCTGCTGCTATACCTGAGAACGAAAGTGTTGCGATGATGTTCATCAATGCGCCCCAAGGTCCTGACTCTGAGAATGTTACCATCTCAACCACTACTTCGATAACTGCTGCAAGTATTGCAACTAGTGGTCCAAAGATGAATCCTGCTGTTGTTAGTATGACGTCTTTTGGGTCATACTTTAAGAATGGTAGTGATGTGATTGGAAAGCGAATTATCGCTGTTAAAACTATTGCCATAGCGGCAACTGCTGCAATTAATGTGATTTTTTTTGCTCTTGACATAAAAAAAACACCCTCCTTAATGATTATTCAACTAATAACCTTTAAGATCTTTTTCCGTCCTGACTATACAGTCGGCACCTGAATCTCACAGGTTCTGCAAATGCTCGCGGGCTTTACCGCCGGTTAAAAGGAATTTCACCTTACCCCAAAGTATTAGATGTACTTTTATTATAGTCCTCTATATAGACTTTGTCAAGGCTAAATATAAAATTCAAGGCTCATCACAGCTTTGCTTCCCTTATTCACTTTATAATAGCGAAGTTCGTGGTACCAATTTGTAAATATTTTTAGATAAATTTCTCCCATGCTTATGGCGTAGCCTGTGACTATAACCCAATGTGCGCTTTTTATTGATTCTATCAAAAGCATGGCTGTGATATGTCCTTCGTCGATGGCTTTTACCATGTCCATGGTTTTTGGGAAATATTTTCTTTTAATTTTTACGCTTGTCTTTCTATTTTTAATAATTTTTTTCACGCGCGGCTCCATAAATAGTACTGGACCCGATTTTATATATCTATAAATTTCATCAAAAGTGACTTCACTAAAACCCATCATCTTTAATATGTTGGTGGCTGTGGTGAATGCGCAGTGATTATTGAGCCCCGTCTTATCAAAATCTTCGGTAATAGAAAGTGATGCCGGATCAATACCCAGCATCACTTCTTTATCTAATTTATCTAATTTTTTAATAAATCCGTAGCTCATTACTCTCTGTATGCGTCATAAACTGCTTTTGCAACGACTTTTGGAACTCTTTCGTCGAACATATCTGGCATGATGTGACTGGCTGTTAGGTCCTCATCTGATACAAGTCCAGCGATTGCATGTGCTGCAGCAACTTTCATATCGAAAGTGATTGTCTTTGCACGTCTATCAAGTGCTCCTCTGAATATGCCCGGGAAGGCTAAGGAGTTATTGATTTGGTTAGGAAAATCGCTTCTACCTGTTCCAACTACTTTAGCTCCAGCTTCTTTTGCTTCGTCTGGATAAATTTCTGGAACTGGATTTGCCATAGCAAAAACTACTGCGTCTTTGTTCATTGTCTTAATCATGTCTTTTGTAAGAACTCCAGGAGCTGAAACGCCTATGAATACGTCAGCGCCTACCATTGCGTCTTTAAGTGTGCCTTGTTCGTTATTTGGATTTGTCTTTTCAGCTATTTCTGCCTTGATCCAGTTATTCTTTTCATTTCCTCTATAGATAATGCCCTTTGAGTCGCAGATAAGTATATTCTTAACGCCTAGGTTAAGCATCATATAAGCGATGGCGATGCCTGCTGCGCCGCTACCATTGATAACTACTTTAAGGTCAGCGTATTCTTTTTTAATAAGTTTGCATGCGTTGATAAGTGCAGCTGTTACGACGATGGCTGTGCCATATTGATCGTCATGAAATACTGGTATATCAAGCATCTCATCTAGTTTTCTCTCTATCTCAAAGCATCTAGGCGCACTGATATCTTCAAGGTTAATGCCACCAAAGCCTGGAGCGATGTTTTTAACTGTATTTACGATTTCGTCAACGTCTTGTGTATCAAGCATGATAGGGAAAGCGTCAACATTACCAAACTTTTTGAATAGTATGGACTTTCCTTCCATAACTGGCATACCTGCCTTTGAACCGATATTACCAAGGCCAAGAACTGCTGAACCGTCTGTAACTACAGCGATAAGATTGCCTTTTGCAGTGTATTTGTATTGAAGTTCTGGATCTTCGTGAATAAGCTTGCAAGGCTCGGCAACGCCTGGTGTGTAAGCAAGTGCAAGGTCATGTGCATTGTTTACCTCAACCTTTGGAACTACTTCTAATTTACCTCTTTTTTCTTCATGAAACTTAAGTGCTTCTTCTTTGTAAGCCATGTCATCCTCTCCTTTTAAATAATTATTGATTATCTTTGCCGCTCTATCAAGTGACTCGGAGTCGTATGTAAGGTCTATCATCCTAGTAAAGCCTTGCTCGATAAAAGAGGCTTTCTCCTCTTCAGCGTCAAGCGCAAGACCGATAATCTCTTTGTCATATTGTTTTGCCTTGTTCAAGACAAGTGCCCTAAAGCTTTCTTTTCTTAACTTTAAGGACAGATAGTCGTCAACTAAGATTATTATATCACTTTTTTGAGTAATATTGTCAAAATTAAAATATTTTTCTAAAAATTCTCCCAAATCGACTACTTTTGCATTTAAAAATTTAATTAGGCTAAGCATGGATCCGCCTCCAGCACCTGCCGCTTCAACGCTTTTAACTTTGAAGTCAAAATGGTTTTGCAAAAGATACTGAAAATTCTCCATATTACGCTCGAAAATCTCAAGTATCAGATTGTCCTTGATGAGCCTGTTTTGATAAGTAGTGCCTCTGTAGCCGATGAAGCGCGTTTTGGAGTACTTGAAGACGATAAAATCAACGCCCTTAATCAAATTATCCAGCTCAGTCGTGTCAAAGCGCTTGATCTTGTAGATGTCTCTCGTCTCTTTCACTTCTTCGTCTAAAACGTTATAAAATTTCACGCCCATGGCACGCAAAAAACCTACAGCAGCGTCATTGACTCCACTTCCACCCACGCTGATGGTGATCTTTTTCTCGCCACTTTCAATAAGTTTTTTCACAAGAGCGCCTGCTAAATAACTTGTAGAATTAAGTTCGCCCTTCATCTTGTAATTTACTATGCTTGAGAAGGAGACGATAACTCTGTCGTCGTGACGAAGGTACTTTAATAGTTTTTCTTCGCCCGCTTCGTTCATTACCGTAAGCTCCTCGACTTTAAAGGATTTTAAATCCTCTGTCGCCTCATAAATGTTGCCATAGCCGTCTGGAAGCGCGTATATATCTACATCGGCATCTATTTTCCCTTCTATCGCCTTAAGTAGCTCCAAGGAAGAAATTCCTGAAATAAAGGAGCCAGCGATGAGTGCGACCTTCTTAGACAATTCTGTTTAAGCTCCTTCCATTAACATATGCATCGATATTGTCATAAATAACTTTGTAAAGCCTTTGCCTTGCTTCAAGTGAAGCCCAAGCGATGTGTGGCGTGAAAGCCGCATTATCAAGCTCATATAGCTTATTGTCCTTAGTCATAGGTTCAGGCGCAGAAACGTCCGAAGCGTAGAAAGCGACCTTGCCATTCTTAAGAGCGTCAGCTAAATCAGCCTCGTTGATAAGGCCGCCACGTGCTGTGTTTATGATGATGGCTGTGTTTTTCATAAGCGCAAGACTATTTTTATTGATAATTTCTTTTGAATCTTTATTCATTGGCGCATGCAAACTAATTATGTCCGCTTCTTTGAAAAAGTCTTCAAAATCGCGGAAGAAGTCGCCATTTGCATGGTGACCCGCTACCTTCAAAGCGATGACCTTCATGCCAAGAGCCCTATAAGCATCAGCTACTTTTTGGCCGATGTCACCATAGCCCACAATGCCAGCTGTTTTGCCAGCAAGCTCGTGAATAGTGCCTAGGAAGAAATTAAAGTCTTGACTGTCCACCCATGCTCCCTCACGAACCTTTTTTGCATAACTATAGACATCGTTAGTCGCATTTAGTAAGTGAGCAAGAGTTAGCTGTACAACTGAGTAAGTTGAGTAGCTAGGAACGTTCGCTAGACCTATACCAAGCTCCTTAAGCGCATTTAGGTCAAGGTTATCGAAGCCAGTCGCAGCCTCGGCGATGAACTTAACCTTAGTGCCCTCAAGCTCAGCTTTACCAAGCTTTACCTTGTTTGTGATGACGATGTCCGCATCTTTGATTCTTTCTTTTATATCAGATGGATTAGTTCTATCGTATGTAATAAATTCGCCAAGATCCTTGAATATAGCAGTATCAATGTCGCCCGGATTTGAATTGTACATATCTAAGAAAACAATCTTCATAAATATCACCTCTAATGTATAGCTACCCAAAAAGAATTGATTTTAAACGGTGAGGTGTGTTTGTAAAGGCAAAATCAAAACCTTGTAAGCTCAAAGCTTAAATATTACTGATAATGTAACTCGGATTATAATGGAAACATTTGTAAAAAATAAATTAAATAATAATTCTAAGTGCTTTGTGCTTGGAAAAAAATCAGACCATAACTTACTTATTATGGTCTTTTTATATAAATCAAATATAATAAAATAAAGAAATTTGATATTATAGTAATATTCTCTATTTATTTCTTTACAGGTAGTAATATGCTTACTTTGGCACCGATTTCATCAGTTCTATTTTCTAAAACAAGGCTTCCTCCGTGCATATCAATAATTTGTTCGGCAACAAATAATCCGATTCCATAGTTTTCTTTTGAATGCCTACTTTTGTCTCCTTGATAGAATTGATCTTTTGCATATAAGAGGTCTTCACCTGTAAATCCATGTCCTTGATCTAATATTGATATTTCGAGCTTAGCAGCTTTGGAACATATAATTAAATTAATAGTTGAGTTTTTAGGACTTTGCTCCTTGGCATTACTTAAAATATTTAGAAAGGCTCGTTCAAAATTTTTCAAATCTACTATTAAAACATTATTCTCATAGTTAATATCTTCTAAAAGATTTAACTTATAAGTTGATGTAAATTCTTTAGCTAGCTTTTCAATGTTTTCGACAAATTTTTCTGTCTTAATTTCATTAAAATTTAATTCATTTGCTTGATTAGATTTATTAACAAGCATTAAAGTTTCGACATATTTATCAATACGGCTTGTGTTTTTTCTAATATAATTTAGATATGTTTCTTGTTCTTCTGTTAGGTTTGTTTCTCCTAATAATTCTGAGTTTCCCTTTATAATTGAAACTGGAGTTTTTATATCATGGCTTAATGCTGAAATCTGATTTCTTTTTTTCTCTTCCTCTCTCCAATTTGTTCTTAAAGATTCACTTAACCCTAACTTTATTTTTTCTAAACTTTCTAATATGACATTAAATTCCTGAACATTTGACTTTTTAACTTGAAAATCTAAGTTTTGTTTCCTGATTTCTTCCGAAGCTTCTAGCAAAGGATTTAATTCTTTCGATATTTTCTTTGCCCAAATTAATGTGATAGTAATAATACTAATAAAACAAAATATTATCAGTAAAGTTAGTAATAAAATATTTATTTGTGGTAGATTTTTTTGCATCCAAGGACTTTTATAAAAAGGCTTTAGGTCATAAGCTACAAGTACATATCCATCTGATCTCTGTATTTCCATAAAGGATAAGTTGGAATTAGAATTAACAGAGCCCTTATGATAATTAAAGGCTATATCTTGGATATTCTTATTCATATTTGTTTCTATAACTTTTTCGTCTTTTGATAGAAATAGATAAGATGTATTATCTGGAAGTAATGATTTTTCGAATTTTTTTGAAGTGGCAATATCTGTTCTTTTTTTAAGAATTAAATTCTCAATATAGTTCGCAGGAAATATCCACTTAAATTGGTAAGAAGCAGATATAAAAGCCATTATTAATCCAACAGAGATTACTAGTCCTAGTGCAATACTTAACAAATATTTAAAAAGTATATTTTTAAGAGATTGACCTTTTGATTTTAATTCCATTTATATCCGATCCCCCATACTGTTTCAATTGGATTTTTCCCATATTTTTGAAACTTTGCCCTAATATTTTTTACATGTTCTGATATTGCAGATGCATCTCCGATACCATCAAATCCAAAGATAAGCTCATATATTTGCTCTCTTGAAAATACTTGTCCTTTTCTTTTTGCCAGTAATTCTGAAATTTGATATTCAGATTTTGTCAAATGAACTTTTTCATCTCCTACAAAGACTTCATTGGAAGATAAATCAAAACGAATCTCACCGAGATTTAAACTACTGTGTCGTTCTCTTTTTTCTCGTCTTAAATGTGCTTCGACACGAGCTAGGAGTTCTGCTGCACCGAATGGTTTCGTGATGTAATCATCCCCACCGATTAATAAGCCTTCAACTATATCTTCTTCCATAGTTTTTGCTGTTAAAAAAAGAATAGGACAGTCTACTTTATTGCGTATTTCTTTGCAAAAGCTAATTCCGTCAATACCTGGCATCATAACATCAAGTAGAATCAAATCATATTTACTAAGCTTGCTATTATCAATGTCTAAAGGGTTTTGGTATATATCGACTTGATGCTTATTCTTTTTCAAAATGTTTCTTATTAGATCAAGCATATCTAACTCGTCATCAACTGCAAGAATTAAAGACATTCCATCACCTCCTCATTTTTCATAAAACATTTTTATTCACTAACAGATTTCCCATCCCACTTATTAAACCAAATTATTGAGGAAATAAATAGGATTAAGATAATAAACAAAGCTACAAAACTCCAAATTCTGAACTCTTTATAAAAATAGGAAGGATCCGAAACTTTGCCCATAGTAATATACATAGCTGGAAGTCTGGAGCCCCAAGTACAAGGTATAAAATACCAAATACTATCACCAATTACAGTCATTGAAAGTAAAGTAATCATTGTTTCTAGAAAACCTAATCCAATAGATGCACCATTACTTAATATGATTGATACCCAAAAATGAATCAAGTATAAAGAAAAGCTACTAATGATAATTAAGCAAAATTCAATAAGCCAATCCAAAATACTTTGATATCCAGATAATATCGCAAAAATGATAATAGCTAAACTTATAGAAACAATAAATCCTAGTTCCAATACAATAAGTTTTCCTAGATAAGCCTTAGTCCTAGATTTTGTAGTAGATAAAAGCGTTTGAAAATTTCCAGCACCCATTTCCATATCAACAACTTTTGAACTTATAAAACTTAATATTATTGGCATTATCGCTCCTAAAAGTACAAAATAAGTTTGTATTATATCGCTTTTTTCAAAATTTTTTAATCCAGTAGTTTTTGATGCCACATAAAATAATAAAGAATAGGCTATAGGTAAAACTATGTGAATCCAAGGAAGCCATGTGCCTTTGATTTTATATATTTCGGATTTTATTATCTTTATCATTATTTTACCTCTTGTTTTGAAAACCATTTTGCACTTATCATTGTCAGTAATGTAAATAGACATATAGATAAAATACAAGGAATAAGTAATGATGTGTTTGATATCATTGGATTTGATGCTTCCGTCAAAACACCACTTGGTAGAATATGCATAACAGGAATCATTAATCTAATTCCCCAAGAATATGGACAATAAATCCAAAAAGTGCTATCAGAAAGCAAAATTCCTAAAGCTAAGCCTAAGACTGCATTTATTGTAATACTTGCAATAAAGCCAAATTTTTTTGCCAAGAAAAAGCATAAGGGGATTTGCCAAATATTACTTATAATTAGTAAGAAACTTGCAAATACCAATGTTAAAAATCTATAGTTTGGTGCTAATTGCCCGCCGATTAAAAATTGAAAAATATATACCCCTAGCATATGAACCATAGCAGTAATACTCATGTAAATTAATGCTGTGATTATTTTTGAAATCCATAACTTTTCAAGCTTAATATTTAGAGGAAAAACTGCTCTGTAGTTTAATTTTCTACTTTCTTTTCTATGCATCATTGCTGGGATTAAGGCAAAAGTGGCTGGCATTATTATGACATACCACCAGTTATAGGAATTAGTAGTGAAATAACTTGGCATAAGAAAGAGTGACAATAAGATTAAAGTTATCGGCATAATAACTAATAACTTCTTCAAGAAAGTGCCCTTATGTTTTAAATTTTCTGCAAGAATATAAGATATCATTTTTTACGCTCCCATTCCACTTTTTATAACATTCATAAAAAGTTCTTCTAAATTGTCATCATGATTAATAATGTTTTGATATTGCAATTTTCCATTATTAATAATCCCAATATGATCAGCAGTTTGCTCAACTTCTGCTAAAATATGACTAGACAAAATAACGGTTATTCCTTTTTCTGGAAAACTTCGTATTAAGCCACGCAATTCTTGAATTCCTAGTGGATCAAGTCCATTTGTTGGCTCATCTAAAATCAAAAGCTTAGGATTATTTAATAAGGCAATGGCGATACCTAGCCTTTGTTTCATGCCTAAAGAAAACTGACCACTTTTCTTTTTGCCAGTATCTTTTAAACTTACTATTTCCAATACTTCTTCAATCCTAGAATCTGGTAAGCCTAGTAGGAGTGTCCTTACTTTTAAATTTTCCCTAGCCGATAAGTTCTCATACAAGGCAGGCATTTCTATCAAGGCACCAATATCCGACAAATCGCCACGACTCCACTCATGACCTTCAAAAAAGATTTGACCAGATGTTTTATGAATCATTCCAGTAATCATCTTCAATGTAGTCGATTTGCCAGCGCCATTAGGTCCTAGCAAGCCATAGATAGAATTCTCTTTTATTTTTAAAGAAATATTATCTACAGCTTTTTGCTTTCCAAAAGTTTTAGTAAGATTTTTTGTTTCTAATATAAATTTGTCCATAAATGAACCTCCTCTTCATTTTATAAATAAATTATAAAATATAAACTTAAGGATTTCATAAGGAAGATAAAATTCTTTTAAAATTTATTATCTTATCTAGTACTGAGACTAAAAATTTGAAAATGTTCTATAATTAGATTAATTTAGTTATAAAAAATTAAGCACAGAGAATCCCTGTGCTTTAACTCATATCTTAAATTAAAGTACCTTGTCCTTAAGTACTAAGGCTTTTGGTGCTTTTATTACATCAAATGCTCTGAAAATGTCAAGAATATTTATTCTATTTCAATTTAAAAAGTGTTTTTGCATCTTGCATCCATAATTTAATAATTATTTAAATATCACTTTTATATGCTCTTCACCATTTTTATACTGCTATATAGGGTTCCATCCTTTAAGATGATGGCATTAGGAGTCTCTCCCACTTGAATAAATCCAAGTTTATCATAAAGAAGCCTTCCTCTTTCATTACCTGAGTAATAATCTAGCTCAAGTTGTGAAAGTCCTAATTTTTTCGCATAGCCTTCAAGGCATTGAAGCAACTTTGTCCCTATCCCCTTGTTCCAGAATTCTTTTAACACAGCAAGATCTACATTTCCTCTGTGGCGCATCTTCTTTCTTCTAAACCTTGTAATAGTGCCGTTTGCGATCAATCTTCCTTCCAATTCAACAACAAGCATGAGTGTATCATCAGATTCGTTAAAACCTTTTATTAAGTTAGCTTCCTCTTCGGCTGAGAAACGTATTTCTTCTGGATAAGAATTCAAAAAATCAGATTCTCCACTAACAGCTTTTAAATATTCAACTGTTTCTTCAGCGTCCTTTACTTGAATTTCTCGAATTGTACAGATTCTGCCGTCTTTTAATTCAAAATTTTCTGGTGTAAACTTCATATTTATACCTCCAATAAATTTTAATTTGCCCTTTTCATAATATGAAAACTCTTAATTTAAAACTTCTTTCTTCACACCTTTATCTGTCCAAGATAGTCTATAAGCATTTTTATCAGGATTCGATTTAATCACTTTCATTTCATAATTATTCCAAACAATTGCTACTTGATTTTCTATTGCAATAGCATCTGTTAACTGCCCAGCATAAAACTCATCAAAGACTACTCTATCAGGCTCGTCATAATGAGGGCAATGCAAATAAGGAATAAGCCTTAGACCTTTAACCCATATAGGTCTTGGATTTTCAACACCTTCTATAAACTCACTATCGCTATGGCCTGAAATAAACCAGCATATAGAGCCTGCACTTAAGCCGGTGAGTACTTTGCCACTTTTATAAGCTCTAATTAATGCTTTGTCTACACCGTATTCTTCCCAAACTTTCATCATGTATTGGGTGTTGCCGCCACCAACATAGATGATATCTGCATTTTCTATCTTTTGATTGACCTCTTCCTTGTCTACTTCTATATTAGATAAATACAAGGTGTCAGTTTTGCATCCTAGCTCACCATATAACTTATCAATAATTTTTACATAAGCCGGAGCATCTTTACTTGCTGTCGGAATAAATAGAAAATTTGGATTTTCTTTTTTTGATGCCTCTACAATAAATTTATCTATCTCGTAAGTTTCATTTAAGCCTACTTCCCCGCCTCCAATAGCTACTATCATAAAATCCCTCCTATATTTAAAATTTCACTTTATCTTCGCTGACGAACTCGCTTGGGTCTGCTCTTAAGCCTTCGATTATACTCTCTTTTAGTCCCGGTATTGATGAAAGGTATTCTGTTTCTCGTTTATTTTCTTCTCTTCTTTTATTTTGCATATCTCTTTTGATTTTATTTAGCTTATCATTTTTCTTCATTGCGCACCTCTTATACCTTTTAGTTTATTATATCATAGAAAAGTCTGTGCTAATATTAAAAGTTTAATACAAATTTAATTTTATTTTTTATCGCCATCAAAAAAGGATCAACAAGCTATACTTGTCAATCCTTTTGAATAAAATATATTTTTTACAAATCGAATTATTATCGCTTTATATATACTCCGCGTAAATTTCGCACGAACGATGATTCGCCTCTTTATACATACTCCGCGTAAATTTCGCACGAACGATGATTCGCCTCTTTATACATACTCTGCGTAAATTTCGCAGGAAAAATGCGATGATTTAGCGTTGTACAGAATTTTTTGGAGTGAGGTGTGCAGACGCACTCCGCAGCGACAAAATAATTCGAAACTAGCTAAAGGGCGCATTTTAACAAGAAATTTTATTTGATTACAGATATAATGAACGCTTCCCCATTCTCGTTTAATGCAATCTTAATCACACTATCCTTAGCATAATTCCTGCCAAAAACCACTCTCTTATCGTTAGCAAATACAGTTACTTCCTTACCCTTACTATCTTTAAGCACAAGTTTTTCGCTGCCACCTGCGTCATACAAAACGTTTTGAACTGTGTATTCTTCGCTCAAATCTGTGATTAGTTTATCTAGTCTAAGAACTTTTCCGTCCTTGTCAAGGCTTAGCTTAACGATGTCGCCTGCCTTGCAATTTTCAAATTTTTCGCCATTAGTCTCATAAACTCTAAGTGTTTGATTTTTATCGTAGCCTTCGAATGATTTATCAATCTTAGCATCATAAGCACTTCTAAGCTCGATTATATCTTCTTTGTCAACTACTTTCTTCTTTTCAACGTTTTTAAATAGGATGGCAACTGGCGCATCATCTGCTCCATGGAAGCTATCGTACTTAGTAACGTTTTTGTCCTTAAGGTCCTTAACTGTGAATACATAAGCTGTTACAGTCTTGTCAAAACCTGCGTTTTTCACTTCATCTAGGCTAATAGTCTCAACTTTATAATTCTTTCCAACTTGAACTAAATTATATAGAACTGTGTTGTCAAGAAGGTTTACTTCTTTTCCTGCCACGTAAATGGAGCTTCTCTTAACGCTCTTTGTTGGTGCGAAAACTTTATATGTCTTGCCGTCCTTATCAAGTGGCTTGAAACTCTTGTCGTAGTCCTTAAGACCGTTTAATACGAATATCTTTTGAACTGCGTCTTTATTGTAAATTGCGTAAACAATATCTTGATTATTTAGCTCAGAAAGTCTAATTTCCTTGCCTTCTCTGTATATTCTTAAGTCAAGTGAGTCTTGAACCCTAATTTCCTTGCCATTTCTATCAATTAGTGCAACTGCGTTTGTAGTCACTCTATCGATCATGAAAACGTCTTCATCGAAAGAAAGTTTTCCGTAGATAACTTGAACATTGCCAAATATATCTAGTGCTAGGTTAACTTTTTCATTAATTAATAGTTTTACTTCGTCATTGTAGTTTGCTGCATTAACTTGTGAGAATATCTTTTCGTCAACAGTTGCAACAGCTCTTCTTGATTTTTCATCGCTTAGCTTATAGTCTTTATCAGCTAAATTAATGTATGCGCCGCCCTTGCTTAATTTGTATCTAGCGCCTTGTCCTTCTAATTTATTTTTTACAACGATGGCTTCATCGCTTGAGTAGAAGTGTAATACATCGTATTTTTCAAGCTTAGCTGGGTCCATTGGCATAAGTTTGCCATTGTCATAAAGGTAAGCTTTTTTAAGATTTCTCTTAACTATGGCAGCTGACTCGTCGTCTATAGCCTTAACTGCGCCATTGTCATAAGAAAATACTGGCATTATGTCGTTAAATGTATATGCTTTGATGTAAACAACTTTTGCATTAACGCTTGTAACGTAGGCAAAATCTGCTTTGTAGTTAATTTCTTTAGCAAAATCTGTGAATAAATCGAAATATTTGCCATTAACTGCTGCGCCACGGAATTTTTGTTCAGTAAGTGCTGCCTTGTCTTCAAGAATTGTCGAATCCTTTGTAGAATCGCCAACATAAAGTCTTAAGCCTTTGATATTGATAGGCGCAATCTCAGTTTGAGCGATGGCGCTGTCTCTGTATGTCTTAATCATGTTCTTTTCGTCGATGTCAAGATCATAAACTCTGCCGACTATGTCCATAGGGTCCATGCCGTCCTTAAGGTCTACGATGTAGGAATTACCTTCTTTAAAGCCATCTAGGCTTGATTTTAAAACGACTATTTCAGCTTGCTTTTCTGATAGATTTGAATTAGCATTTGTCTTTGTAACGATGGCTGTAAGCTTTGATAATTCAGCTTCTTTCACGCCATTAAGATAGTTATAAATCATTACAAAAACATTTTCTCTTGTAGCTTGATCTTTATATTTTAGATCACTTAGGCCATTTAAAATACCTTTATTTGCTGCATAGCTGATAAATGGTGCTGCCCACTCGCCTTGAGTTGCTGGCTTGATATCAGTTCCACCAGCTGCAACCGCTAGCATCTTGATAGCTTCTTGATAAGAAACGTTTCTTCTTGGTCTAAATGTGCCATCGCTATAGCCAGCGATGATTTTTAGCTCGCTTGCGATATTAACAAAGCCGTTTGACCAGCGATCAACAGCCATGTCCTTAAATGCGCTAGGTACGTTCATAGCTGCCTTAGCGGCATTTTCTTTATTAAGTACCTTTGTTAGCATAACTGCAAACTCTTCTCTTGTAATCGAATCACTAAGTCTAAGTCCTTTGGCATCGCCTAGAACGTAGCCTTTTTCAACAAGATAGTCAATCTTGTCTTTATTAGTTTTTACTTCTCCTTGCGCAAAGCCTACGTTAATGGTACTTGCCACTAAAACAAAGGCTAGTACAAAGGATAAAATTCTCTTCATCTTCATAATATTACCTCCCATTATGATTTGTGTTTATATTTATTTATACCATGAAAATGGATTTTTCAAACAAAAAAGAGCCTATCTGATTAGGATAAGCTCTTTGATTTTTATTTTGTGGTTTTTGTTTTGCGAATCGAAAAGTGTATTACTCGTGACTTAGGCTGAAGAACCTCGACTATAAATAGCCGAGAACCTTTGCGCTAAGCGTTGTGCAAAATTATTTATTTTCTTTAAGACTGATTAACTTAATCAATAAATCAATAGTCTTAGCTAATTCTTCTCTCGTAAACTTACTTTGCGGACCAAACTTGCCACTCGCTTCAACATTCACAAGTCCAGCTCTCTTCATAGCGATCATCGCGTCCTTTGCCCAGCTATCAGCCTTAGCAAATTCTGTTTCGTCAACTGGAACTACTGTTTCAAGCTCAATGCCATTGGCCTTTAGTAAGTTCATTAGCATTACGCAGAACTCTTGTCTAGTAACTTTCTTGACAGCCTTGAATGTACCGTCAGTGTAGCCAGCGATGATGCCCTTAGCTGCGGCCCACTTAACTGATTCAGCGTACCATTTATCATTTGTAACATCACTGAAGTAAACGTCTTTGTCAATGGCTTTGTCCTTGCTAATAAGCATAAAGACTCTTGTAACCATGGCTCTAGTTATAGTTTTATTGCCTTGGAACATGCCGTTGCCCATGCCTTTGATGATGCCGTAAGAAACTAGGTTTCTGATTGCGTCTCCTTCAGGACCTTGTGGCACGTCTTTTAGTTCAACTGGGTTTGTAGGATATTCAGTAATAATACCTAAATCATTCTTCGTTTCAACAGGCTTTTCATCTTTTTTGTCTTCGTTATTGTTTATAGTCTTAGATGGTTCACTAGGTTTGCTTGGTCTATATGGTTTTGGTTCTGGTCTATATGGTTCATATGGTTCATATGGTTCGTACGGTTCATATGGCTCTGGTTGTGGTTGTGGTTCTGGTTGTGGCTGTGGATCTGGATTTGGCTCAACTGGCTTTTCTTCTAGTTTACTCATAGCTTGCTTTAACGCGTCTATAGCTCCTTCAAGCTCAGCAAGAGTGTCGTAGTCTTTATCAACTTGTGATATAGTTTCTTTAAGTCTGTTAACTGAGTCTTCTGTATATTTAGCCTCGTCTATAGCCTTTGCCTCGTCTATAAGTTTGTGAAGCTCGTCAAGTGCCTCTTTAATCTTGTCTGCATCTGGATTTGTAGGTTCTTCTTTATGAGCTTTCTTTACTTCTATAACTGATTCGCCTATAACCATGATGTACTTAGGATAGTCATATCCTTCGTCGTTGCCATCGTTAACTATAATCTCGTAAATACCTTTATTTCCCATCAAGTAGTAAGTATACTTACCTTCATCAGGCATTGCTTGTAGCTCTTGAACATCTCCACTGCTAAGATTTTTGGCTTTTATCTTAAGCTCTTCTTCTGAAGTAATCATTGCAAAACCATCAAATTGTGGTTCTGGTATTGCTTCAAATTTAAAGCTTGCTGTAGCTTCTTTATCAGCTTTTACTGTTACAAACTTAAATATATCTTCTGTTATATGTGAGCTGTGCTCGTCAAACTTTGGTCTTACAACGTAGCTACCTTCTTGTAAATGACTAAGGTCTGTGTATGTTTTGCCGCCCATACCATAGTAGCTTCTTAAGTCTTCTACTGTGTACTCTTGCTTGTAGCCAAGCTCTTCTGAGTTATCACTTATCTTCAAGCTTCCAAAGCCTTCTGACTTGTGTATATCTAAAGGTAAATCAACTTTGTCACCTTTGAAGTTGTAGAAAGATTTGCTAGGGAAACTTGTTATTCTACTACTATTGCCTAACTCAAGTAAATACATAGGCGGGTCTGCATAGTAGCCTTCTTCTGGTAGTGCAACTAATGAAAAGTCTTTAGGATCTACTTCTGCGCTCGTTCCTATGTCTTTAGATGGTAGTGTGTTGAGTGATTTTTTCATCTCTCTATCTGTACCATCTGGAACTAGTTTAAACTTAGCCTTATCTAGATTGTCACCAAGTATATTCAAAGTCATTGTCTTTTTCATTACATCAACTTTGTATGAAATGTTTCCAGTAGCGTTTAGGTCGCTATTTGCATCAACTTTCAAAGTCTTTAGGTCAGCCTTTACATATTCATTTGTTCCGTCAGTTTTTGCCTTCTCTCTTTGAACGTCATACTTGTAATTATCCATGTCTGCGTCACAAACAATCTTGTACTCGCCGTATGGTACTAGCTTTTCATAAACCTTTGGTCCAAAGTAGCCTGGGCCGTCTTCGCCTATACTTCTCTCTAGCTCGATAACTTTACTTTCATCTGCCTTATTAACTAGCTTAATGCCGTGGAAGTCCCTGTGACTACCATATACCCAGAAGTATACGTAGTAGGCATCAAGTTTTTCTACGTCAATATTTACTACTGCGCCCTTGTTTTCTTCTACAGTGAACTTGTATTCATATAAACCATCTTTAAGCTCGATGTTCTCAATGCTTGTATCGTTAATAGTTTTTATCTCATAGATTTCCTCAGGCTTAGTAATCTTCATAGTGTAAGTGCCTGGAGCAAGGTTGTCCTCGTAGAACTCTCTTCCACTTTCGTCATATATCTTGTATATAAGCTTAAACTCAGGATCTTCCTTGTTAAGCTTGATATTTACCTTTAATGAAGAGCTGCCTCCTTCTAGAAGCATCTTAAGAGTTGTTTTGTATCTGTTGTAGCCGTAGTCAACTGCTTCGACTGTGATCTTGTCAAGGTCTGCGCCTTCTGCTATAGTGTATGAGCCATCTGGGTTCATTTCGATAACATCATCTGCATTTTTAACTACTACTTCTCTTAAACCGCTCTCATCCTTTGCTTCAAATGTCAATTTATTCTCAGCAAGATTAGCATTTGTAACGCTCGGCTTCTTTGTATCAACTGTAAACTTCATATCGACGTCGTCTGCAGGGTTGTTCTTATTGCTATATGCTTTAAGGCTTAAAACGTAGTCGCCGTCCTCAAGTGTAGTCTTCGCATCAGGGAAGCTTCTGCCAAGGCTGTATGAAAGCGGCATCATCGATGAGCCAAAGTTCTTTGTCATGTACTCATCTTCAAGTAAGCAAGCGATTGGCTCTGCTTCTTTGTGTCCGTTTTCATCTAATTTATATACATAGGCTGAAACGTGGCCACTTCTTAGAAGTGTGTAGCTAGCTGATAATGTGTCTGCGTAGCCGTCCTTGTTTGGCGATATAACTCTTTTGTCGTAGAACTTCGGATTTTGGTTAGTAAAGTCCCTAGCTTGGCCAAGTATCTCGCTTTTATCCTCTACGTATGTGTATAAGTGAGTGAAATCATTGTTTGGAACGCCAGTGTCGTTAATGCCTGCGATGTGCATAGTAGCTTTTTCGTTCCAATAATACGGAAGCTTGCCTTCTTTAGCTAAGTCATATACAGGCTTTTCAAAGTAAGTAAGCTTTTCTAAATCGCCCACAAATGTGATAAATGGTATCGATATCTCAGGCTCACTTTGATTTGTGCTTTCAAAAACCACAAAGCCATCAACAAAGTAGCCGTTTGGCATCTCTTTCTTAAGCTCTTGAGCAAAATCACTTGTGTCGATAGTAACGCTTACATCCTTTGTCTCATTAGCTCCTAGCTTTATCTCTCCATAAGGAATATCTTTAAGCTTTCTAGTCATGTATGTGTAGTAGTCACCATTTAACTCGTCCGCAACTACTATCGCCTTATAATTATAAGTTAATTCTTCGTTTGATAAGTTTTGTATTTTAAAATCAAGTTTCTCAAGATTTGAAGCTTTTCTTCTCATAAGCTTAGTCTCGCCGCCGTCACCAAGAAGTATAGCCTTAGTAGTAAGTGCGTTTTGAAGCTTCATAATGCCTGCGCCTTGTCTTCTTGGGCTTGTTGCAGCGTCTCCAGTGAAGTGGATTTGTGCAGTAGACATTAGTAAATTTCTAATTCTTTGCCACTTTTCTTCTACTGGTAGATCTGGGAACCTCTCATCAGCCATGGAGCGTGCAAGCGCAAGTCCACCAGATACGTGTGGTGTTGCCATGGATGTACCGCTTTGTACGTTGTATGTGTTGTTGTTACCAAGTGAAAGGATGTTTCCACCAGGAGCAGTTATCTCAGGCTTGAATGAACCGTCGCTTGATAGACCAAACGATGAGAAGATTGAGATCTGTCCAGCAAGTGGATTGTTGAGCTCTACCTTGCCTTTTTTGAAAATGACCTTGCCGCCGCTATTTCTAAGAGCCATACCAGTTGAGTAGTATAAGGAAGCTACTGGAACACTCTTGCCCCATGTGTTCGCCATACCGATGAATTGATCGCCGCCATCTTTATGATTATAGATTAGAACAGCTTTAGCACCGTGCTTGATAGCGATATCAACCTTTTCTTCAAATTTATTGACCCCTCTTTCAATAAGAGCGACCTTGCCATTAACATCATAATTATTCTTAGAATAATCTTCTTCCCTACCTAAATCAGCGTATGCAAGATCATATTCCTTGTCATACTCAGGCTCAGTCATCTTGTCCTTGCTGTCCACAGACCACTTGATAGCGTAATTTTGCTCGCCGCTCACAGTTTTATTTACAAAATAATCTTGCACAGTAAAACCGTTTTCAACAGATGCAACCGCGAAAGATTTTTCAGCAGCAGCAGGATTACCAAGTATACCGTAGTCAGGGTTGTCCTTAAACGGATGAAGCTCGTGACCCATACCAAAGGCAGTCTCATTACCCGCAGCAATTGCAACAACACAGCCCGCCTTAGATAAACGATCAAGAGCAGTAGTAGTATCCTTGTCAATTTGAGTCGCGTCTCCCGCAGGTGAGCCGATACTCATGTTAACAGCAGTAACCTTTAGTTTAACACAGTCCTCAAGTGCCTTTACATAGATAGTCGGGTCAGTACCAGGATCATCATCAGAGAAAACCCTCATAAGAGCAAGCTGCGCCTCAGGAGCAACACCTATAAGCTCTCTTCTGACACCATCGTACTTAACAAGTACCTTGTTACCGGCGATAGTACCCGCAACGTGTTGACCGTGAGAGTTTTGACTTCTTTGCTTTAACTTCTCAGGATTGCTCTCAGGGAAGTAGTTGCAGCCAAACGGCACCTTCTCGTTAAAGTAGCGGCCTTGCTTTAATACACCCTCACTCTTAAGCTTATTAATATCTTCTTCAGAGTAACGAGCCTTAGCCTTACCAGACTCACTTAAGTAAAAAGCTTCGTGATCAACATCAAAACCAGAGTCGATAACAGCAACTATAGTGCCCTCACCCTTAAATTTTGAGTAAACAGTCTCATTACCGATGATATCCCTTGACTGTCTATCAGCACTATACATTCTAAATCTAAGTCCAGTGTTCTTAAGAACAGGCTTCATAATTTTCTTTTGAATAGTAGCCGACTCAACAAAATCAAGCGACGCCATCCTCTTTGCGTCCTTAAAAGAAACCTTGGTATCAAAACCAAGTAAAAGTACAGTGAACTGATCAATCACATCAAAAGTAAAGCCTTGAGCTTTAAATTCACTCACAGCCTTAGCTACAGCCCTTTGACCAAAGTCTAGCTGCTCTTTAATGCCAGAGTCACTGTATAGTCTAGCTGCATCAATCATTTGACCAAACTCACGAAAATATTCTTGATTTAGTCTAAATAGCACATGCACCTCATCTTCATTTTTAATCTTGCCATCACTTTGACGTATAAGACTTGCTACTTTTTCATTAATGTAAATGTCCTCATTACCCTCGTTAAGTACATAAATTTCTTGATTTGAAGATAGTGCTAAAACATTTACACTTGATAAAATCATTAGCATGGCTAAGATTATAGACATAGTTTTCTTCATAAACTTCCCTCCTTAGTTAGTATTTATAGTAAATTATATAGCTATACTTTATCATAAAATTACTAATCTCTTAAATTAAATTTCATAGTTTTACTCCCCCTCCGTTTCTACTTCTCTTTCGAATACTAGATCAAGTCGTGGGTTGGCGTCAACAAAATCCCTACTCTTATCTATGGCATCTACAAAACGCCAGCCATCTTCCCCGTGTTTTTTAATTATTTCTTGGTAATCGTCGTACCAAAGACCTGTGGTCTTTACTGTAACGAATTCGTATTCATATTTTTTCATAAAATCGCCCCTTTTATTTAATTTATTTTTCTTTACTAATCATTCAATTTTTTTCTATTTATATACTCCGAGTAAATTTCTTAAAGAAAGAAGAACCTCACCCATCATCAAAGCTAAAGCTTTGGATGGGTCCAGGCCGTAAGTTTAATCAAATCGACGTTCACTTCGTTCCGTCTCTTTGTAAACTCTGGCATAAGGCATGCATAGCCAATCGAACATCGCCAAACTCGTTCTCTTGGTGCATGGACTTAAGAACCTTGGTGCTTCGCACTTGCGATGATTTGGCGAAGCGGAGTTTTGTCAAAATATATACACCGAGTAAATTTTTTATTGTGTCAAAGAACTAGATCAAATAAATTTTGTCGGAAAAATGCGATGATTACACCTCTTCAAATTATTTTATCAGTATATATACACCGAGCAAATTTCGCAGGAAAAACGAGATGATTTAGCGTTGTGCAGAATTTTTTGGAGTGAGGTGTGCAAAAGCACTCCGCAGCGACAAAATAATTCGAAACTAGCTAAAGGGCTCGTTTTAACCAGAAATTTTATTATTTGTCTAATTCTTTTTCATAGTCCATAATGAATTTAATATTTTGCGCTTCCGTCGTCGATAAAAACGCACTATTATAATGCTCATCAACCTTATACCACGATTTTTGCTTAAAGTAATCAGCAAATTCCTTCGTCTTAAACTCATATCCGTGGCGAGCCAAAATTTCTGCCTTAATCAGTCTAATCTCATTACGCGACAATGCTTTCAAAAGCTTCATTGGTATCAATTTTGCATCGCCATTAAAAAGATATTCGTCCTCAAAAACTTTTTTGTATGACTTGGCGAAATTCTTGTCAAGCTTTTCTTTCGGCTCAATTGGCATAAAATACTCAGCTTGCGCCCTTATGAAACTTGCCTCATCTATCTTCATTTTGAATTTTTCGTCAGCCTTTTCGAATTTTTCGCGGTCAAGAACGGTTTCCTTGTAAATTCCCTCGTAAACTTTCGCGTCCTCGCTCGCTTCCTTTATATATACATGAGTTGTCGTGTATTTGAATAAAAAATAAAAAATCGCCAAAAGCGCTAAACATGCCAAAGTCAAGACGATTGCATAAATCTTTCTTTTGTCCCTTTGGCCTTCGCCTCTGCCCTCAAAATTTATGTAAACACTAGAGTTTCTTCTAATTCTCATTTCATCACCTAGCTTAATTATATCACGATGGGGCAATGTTTTCAAGAGCGATTGGGTATCTATATTATAATTAAGATTTATGTTTATGGCCTTGCCACTTCGTTTTTATTAGTCATGGCTAGTCCATAAGCATGGTGAAATTTAGATAAATAGATATATAGAGGTGATTAAATGACTAAGCTTTCGATACTAAATCTTGTACCGAAATACAAGGACGAAACAAAGAAGGAGGCTTTCGAAAGAGCCGTGAAACTCGCTCAGTTTGCGGACTCAAGAAGCTTTGAAAGATATTGGGTGGCTGAGCATCATAACAGCCCCGCCGTACTATCGAGCGCGACTGAACTTGTTATAACTCACATACTAGGCCAAACAGAGCGCATCAAGGTCGGCGCAGGCGGAGTGATGCTACCAAATCACACGCAATTTCAAGTCGCTGAACGCTACGGAACTATGGAAGCGCTTTTCCCTCACAGAGTAGACCTTGGCATAGGTAGAGCACCCGGCACTGATATGGAAACTGCAAGAATACTTTATCGCGACACATATAAGCAAGAAAAGTTTTTAGATGCAATCCGCCTAATGCTAAAATATTTTGATGGCGATGCAAGTGGTTTAACGAGCGCGCCTTACCCTGGCATGGGTGCAAAAGTCCCTATAACTATCTTGGGTAGCTCCATAAACTCCGCTTATGTAGCGGCTGAGCTTGGTCTTCCTTATTCATTCGCAGGTCATTTCGCGCCGCACACCGTTAAAGCGGCCTTTGACATTTACAGAGATAATTTCAAGAAGAGCAAGTACCTTGACGCGCCATACACAAGCTTGGGAGTTTCAGCTAACATTGGCGAGAACAAAAAGGATGCGGATGAGCTTGAGTTTCACGCGATGCAAGTGTTTTTAAAGATACTAGACGTGGACAATCGCGATGAGTTTGAAAAGATCGATCCGAACAACGCGCCAGAGCTTACAAGCATGCAAAAATTTGCTCTTAAGGCTATGCGCGGTCTGCACATCGGCGGCACTTATGAGGACGCGAAAAAAACTTACGAAGGTTTAAAGAGGGATTACGGCTTCGATGAATTAATTGCGGTAAGCTATATTCCTGAATATGACAAGCTTACGAAGTCATTTGAGATACTTGAAGACATTGTAAACGAGGAAAAATAGAGGTGATTTTATGAATAATAACAACAAGACCATACACTTAGCTGGCGGCTGTTTTTGGGGCATGCAAGGCTATTTCAATAGAATACGTGGTGTTATGGGCACAAAAGTAGGATACGCTAATGGCAAGGGTGATAGCACTAATTACGAGAGAGTTAAAGAGACTGATCACGCTGAAACCGTTGAAATAACTTATGATAAAAGCCTTGTGAGCCTAGAAGAAATACTTCTTCGCTACTTTAAGGTCATTGACCCAAAAAGTGTCAATAAGCAAGGCGGCGACAGGGGTAGACAGTATAGAACTGGAATTTATTATAGTGATCCAGCTGATAAAAAAATTATTGACAAGGTATATAAATATGAAGAAAAAATTCACGGCGAGCTCGCTGTTGAGGTCGAGGAGCTGAAAAACTTTGTATTAGCAGAGGGCTACCACCAAGATTATTTGGAGAAAAATCCGGGCGGCTACTGCCATATCAATTTGGCTGAAGCTGATGAGCCCATTTTCGAAAAAGAGTACAAGGAAGTTTCTGATGAGGAAGCAAAAAAGCTATTGGATGAGCTTAGCTACAAGGTTATGAGGGAAGAAGGCACTGAGCATCCGCATACGTCTGAGCTAAATGATGAGTGGCGTGCTGGGATTTATGTGGATAAATTAACTGGTGAAGTGCTTTTTACTTCACAGGATAAATTCGATGCAGGCTGCGGCTGGCCTAGCTTTGCGAGGACTATAAATAGTGACAGCGTTAGCTACAACAGAGACGAATCGCATGGAATGAGGCGCGTAGAGATCAAGAGTAAATTCGGCAAAAACCATCTAGGACACGTTTTTAGCGATGGACCAAAGGAAATGGGCGGACTAAGATACTGCATCGATGGCGCTGCTCTGCGCTTTGTGCCGCTTGAAGACATGGATAAGGAAGGCTATGGCGAGTACAAAATATTTTTCGCAGATGAAGTGTATAAGGAAAATGCCATTAAAAATGTAGGCGAAGAAGTTAAGGCAGATGAGCCAGAAGCTTCAAGTAAAGGGATTAGTGCTGATTGACTGATTATTGTTTTAGTTGTGATTATAATAGCTAGACTATTATGGAAAAAGATAAAAAAATAAAGATGCTATAAAAATGAAAGCTGTGAGAAAAATCTCACAGCTTTTGTTTTGTTTATTAAAATAGATTTGAATGTGAACCAGCTCTCAATATATTAAGTATCAGAATATTTTCTTGTTTTTCATATATTAGAAGTAAATCTGGTTCAATATGGCACTCTCTTGCGCCGAGATAATCTCCTAACAAAGGATGATCCTTGTATTTTGCATCTAAAAATTCGCCTTTAGCTAGCTTATTAATAATGGCTAAAATTTTATCTGTATTCTTGCCCTGCTTTTTTAATAATTTAAAGTCTTTTTTAAATTTAGATGTTAATAAGACCTTATATTTCATACTTCTAAAGCTCTTCTAAGATCTTCCATATTGTCATATAGCGGTGTTGAAGGATCCATTGCTAAGCGTCTTCCTTCTTCAATCGCTTCTAAAGTCTCTTTATTAGGCACATCTAGTTTTAAATCAAAAGGAATGCCACCTTTTCTGATGCTTGCTCTTAAAAACATATTTATGGCTGTCGACATATTAAAGCCAAGTTCAGCGTAAACTTCTTCCGCAGCCTTTTTTATGTCCTTATCTATCCTTACATTTAAGTTAGTGTTACTCATAAAATCACCTTCCTTAATATAATTCTAGCACTTTATAAAGACTTTGTCAATACAATGTCATTATTATGGCAATATTTATTTATTTTACTTTATCAATCTCGTACGAAGAGTAATTTTGCAAACTGCTACGAAGAATAAATTTCGCCGGAAAATTTGATGCATGGGACGAAGTCTAGGTCGAGACACGACCGATACGTACATAGACGTACGTTGAGGGAGTGTTGAGACCGTAACGAGTTCCAGGCGCAATTGAAGAACCTCACCCATCATAAAGCTAAAGCTTTAGATGGGTCCCGAGAACCTTGGTGCTTCGCACGAACAAGAAATTTTAGGCGTCGCTTCTCGAGAAACCATTCTTCATCAAGCACGAAGAAGTAAATAATACTTTATCCAAATAATCCAAAGTTTCTTTTTCTACAAAGTCTGATATTTCTTGGTTTGCTTTTTCGAAGAAGGCTTCTTTGTCCTTTGCATTAGCATATTCCTCATCAAATTTATTGATCATTTCATTCATTTTATTATTAATCTTGATTTGATAACGTTCAACGTTTGATGCGTTTTCAGCAAAGTGTGCGTCTGCAAGAGCGCCTATAATCCTATTTATCCAGTAGAAATTGTCTGTAGATGGCTTTGTAACTGCCTTTCCAACGTAGTCTGGAGTTTTGGAAACCTTTGTATAGAATGGTACTATCGCGTTGAAAACGTTAGAGCCAAGTGCTAACCAGTGAAGTGCCTTCAAATCGTCTGGCATGTAGCCTCTGACTTGTGTTAAGCCAAGAACGTTATTTCTGTTTATACCTATAGGTCTGAATATGCCTGTGTGCATTTCGTCTTTATGTTTTGCGTATGGGTCATAAGGTGTACCTTGATAATGGTTGGATAGTGCCCATTTAACTTCTTCTATAGTAATTTTCTTTTCTGGTACTAGTGCCCATGGTAAATTGTCGTCTGTTGGTCTGAAATCTGCGTCGTAGCCATCCCAGAAGAATGTTTTTGGATTGAAATAGCGTAGTAAAACCCAAGCTCTTGGTGTGTTATATGTGTGGTCTGAGTCGTCGTGTGAACCAAAGGCGTCTCTTGGGTTAAATACCTCTTCTTCACTCATTCTCTTATCTAGGTGCGCTTTTTTAACTAAATCTTTTAATGATTTTGAGCACATATATTCTTTTTCATCGCCATAAGCGTCGTCAAAATCGAATTCATCTATGCCTAATTGGTTTGGCATAATTACATAAGCATCGTCCGGAACCCTCTTTGCCATCCAGTTGTGGCCGCCAATTGTTTCAAGCCACCAAATTTCATTTTCGTCTTGGAAGGCAATACCATTCATCTCGTAAGTGCCGTATTTTTCAAGTAGTGCGCCTAATCTTCTAACGCCGTCCTTAGCGCTCTTGATGTATGGAAGTGTGATAGTAACTAGGTCTTCTTCGCCTATACCACCAAAATGCTCAGTTCCATCTTCATCTTTATGGTACTCAACAAGTGGATCAGCGCCCATAACTAACTCATTTGTTGTAAGTGTTTCAGTCGCGTTCATGGTTACGTTTTTAGCGTTAACGCCATAAGCGCCCCAAATGCCCTCTTTTGTGTCAGAGCTTGGTGAATAAGTGTAGTCCATCGGATCGTCTGGTAAATCGATCTCAACCTTTGAAATAACTGCTTTGTATTTACGTGGTTGGTCCTTTGCCTTCATCACCGCAAATCTTTTTGCGCAGAAAATACCAGATGGTGAGTCCTCATTTCTTGCGACTATAGTTGAGCCGTCGTAGCTCGCATTTTTTCCGACTAAGATTGTTGTACATGCCATAATATAAAACCTCCTCATCTTTTGCTATAAAATGCGTCCTTACGCTCATTCGCTTCTCAGCAATGCTCGAGTATCTCATATACGCTCCGCTTGCCTCGAAGCTCCATTTCGCGTAATCATCACATTTTCTTAGCAAAATATTATTATAACATTATTAATACTTAAATATACTTCATAATATAATTGCCCTTTTTGCTTTACTATGCAAAGTCATCAAATTTTTTACAAAATATATTTGTAAATATAATCTCTACGAAGTATTCTTACCCATTATAATAAAAAAGACTACACATTTTATAGTATAGTCTTTAAATATGTCTAATTGGAATAAAAAATAATTTAGCGCGAAAGTAATAAGTCGTCGTCTTTAACCCAGTTCAATTTTTTAAATAGATTATGGAATAGTAAGGATAGTACTGCTGGTAGCACTATATATGTCAAAAGAACGCCAATCATTGTCATGGTCATATCTGCGCCTTGCATTGCGTTGAAGGTTTCTAGTATTCCAACCAATCCGCTCGTTCCCATGCCAGCGCCAAGCGGAGTATTTTTTAACCCAAATACGCAGGTTGCGATGGGTCCAGTTATCATGGATGCAAGTGACGGCGCAAGCCATATCTTCCAGTTCTTTACTATGTTTGGTATTTGTAGCATGCTAGTGCCGAGTCCTTGAGCAAGCAGTCCATCGAAGCGATTCACCTTAAAACTGATCACGGCGAAACCCACCATTTGCGCGCAGCAGCCAGCAGTTGCAGCGCCTGCAGCGAGGTCACTTAGTCCAAGCATCATGCAAAGAGCCGCCGACGATATTGGTAGCGTCAAAACCATTCCAACGATTAAGGAGACTATTATACCCATAAAGAATGGTCTAAGCTTAGTCGCTTCAATGATTACATCACCAAGTCCCACCATCATCATGTTTATGGAAGGGCCAACGAATTTTGCGATGGCAAAGCCTGAAAGTATTACAGTTAGTGGTGTTGCGATGATGTCTATCATGGTTTCTTTTGAAATAAGTTTGCCAAGTTCAATCGCAACGACCGATGCGATAAGGCAGCCAACAGGTCCGCCAAGCTGGTTTCCTATGTAGCCAACCGCAAGCGATGAGAGCATAACAAGGTTTGGCGCCTTTAGTGCGACCCCTATCGCCGCGGCAATGGCTGGGCCAGTCATGTCTTTACAAAGTGGCCAAAGCTCTTCGGATAAAAATTTTAATCCAGTATGAGTGCCGATCGTGTTTAGTATGGTGCCGATCAGTAGCGATGCGAAAAGACCCATCGCCATGTTGCCAAGCACGTCAATAAGGTAGACCTTGTATGAGACGAGCACGTTTTTTCTTGTGTAAAAATTCTTTTATTTTCATTTCATCAATCTCCTTTTTGATATTATAGCACCAATATTTTTTATGTGAAGAGTTTTTTCTAGTTTTTTTATAGCTTTTCGCAAGTTGTTAATTAATAATATTATCTTTGTTAATTATGTGTTAATGTTTTAACTTTCTTGTTCCATTTGTATATAATATTTTTTAGCAAGACCATAATCTATGTGATCTCGCTTCTTGACTTTTAAGTCCAAAAGTGGTATGCTTCAAGCAAAGGAGGAAGAAAAAATGACTTTATTATTTGTATTATTAATCATAGCAATTTTTGCATGTATGCTATGGGCAATTGGCTACATGAAGAAGCTAAACCTAAGCTTCAACGCAAGAGTTTTGATAGCTTTAGCAGTCGGCATCATTTTCGGCGCACTACTACAAATTATCGTTAAAGACAAGGAAGTCCTTGGAACATCAGTATCCTGGATCTCGATAGTCGGCAGCGCCTATGTAAAACTTTTAACTATGGTAGCCTTCCCACTAATCTTCATAAGCATCGTTAAATCAGTTGCTATGCAAGAAAGCGGCATGGGCAAGAGCACATTTAGGATTATGGCTGTCTTCTTAATCACTGTATTTATCGCGGCTATGGTCTCTGGCTCATTATCAGCAGTCTTTGGACTAAACGCCGATGGACTAAACTCTGGCGAAAACGAATTGCACAGACAAGAAGTGCTTATGGAAAAGCAAGCTGATTTCAGCAAACTTCCTATGCAAGAGCAAATCGTTAATATCATACCAACAAATCCATTCTACGCACTTACTGGTCAAGGCAATAACGCAACACTTGCTGTTGTTTTCTTTGCTTTCATGATAGGTCTTGCAGCTATGCAGCTTAAAAATTATAAGAAGGACGTGGCAGATAGGTTCATTCAAGGGGTACAGGACATTTCCGATGTCATCATGCACCTTGTTAGAATCATAATTAGACTAACACCATACGGCGTATTAGCTCTAATGATCAAGATCACTGCAACATCTGATTGGCAAGCTATACTAAAGCTTGTAAACTTCATACTAATCAGCTACGCAGCAATGATAATCATGGTTATAGTTCATATGCTATATCTATTAACAGCTGGATTAAATCCATTCACATTCTATAGAAAATCTATGAGTAATCTATTATTTGCCTTTACATCAAGATCATCTGCAGCTACACTACCTATTACCATAAACAATGCAGAAAATAACTTAGGTGTGCCAGAGGGCATAGCAAACTTAGCATCGACACTTGGTACAAGCGTGGGCCAAAACGGTTGCGCCGGAGTCTTCCCAGCTATGGTTGCTGTTATGATTGCACCGACTATGGGTATAAATCCATTGTCAATAGCTTTTCTTGTTGAAGTAGCATTATTATGCGTACTAGCAAGCTTCGGTACTGTAGGCGTAGGTGGTGGAGCGACTTTCACTGCCATAGTTGTTTTAAGTGCACTAAACTTCCCAGTTGGCTTAGTTGGTCTACTAATTTCAGTTGAACCAATCATAGACATGGGTAGAACTGCTCTAAACATCTCAGACTCACTACTTGCTGGGGTTATAGCTGCGAAGAGAACTGGTGTATTGAACGAAGAAATTTATAACAGAAAAGAAATTGTGGACTAAACTCTATTAAAGGAGGTTACAATTATGAAGATTATTCTTGAAGATAGTTTTAAGAGCGCTCTTAAGAGCGAAGGAAAAAACACTGTAACGATTGATTTATCGGGCTGCTCCGAATGAGGTGCAGGTGAAGTAACACCAATCGTGAAATTGGAAGAACCTAGTAATAAAGATGATTACGATCTTTATGAAGTGGATGGATTCAAGGTTTACGTCTTCGTTGCTGTTAGGGCGATGGATGATACGCTAACTTTGAAATTCAAGAAAATATTGTTTAAAAAGTTATACCTTGTTGAAGGTGTAATTAAATAAGAGATGGGCAGGTGCTTGAGATATTTATCTAGCACCTGTCTTTTTTATATGTAAATGGATTTGTTTTGATTTATAAGAATAGTTTTTGGATGATCTCTTAACGAAAAGTGTATTACACATCGAAAAGTGTTTTCATTTATCGTCACAAAACAATTGCCCTTGTCAATGAGCCTGCACAAACAGATTTTGCTGGAAAAATTGATGGATAAGGCGTAGCATAACGAACGACCGACTGAGGTGTACTAAAGGTACTCCGCAAGGAGGAAGTAAGCGCGCGAGCCTTAGGCGCAATTTTAACGCAAAATCAAAAATCAAAAAAGAAAAGGCTATTGTAAGCAAACTCACAATAGCCAATGCAAAAGATATAATTTTAATTTTTGCGAATAAAAATTATTTTAATTCAATAAATCCTATCTACTTTTATCCAATCCGTATAAAAGAACATTTTTCGCTAAAATTAAGATAATTACAAAAGCAATAACCGCTTCCACTCCCAAGAAAGTACCATTATAAATAACTGAGTACATAAGTGGGCCGTGGCCTGATCCTTCTGCATATTCTGCAAAGAAGATGTAGCCTGATAAAACGTGGCAGATGAATCTACCTAGAACGCCGACTATAACAGCAACTGGTACGTAGAAAGATTTTCCTTCGCTAACAATTTGTTTAGAGAAGCATCCAGCAAGTCCAAGTAAGCCAAATGCTAGTGGATAATCAAGTATAGCTTGGATAGGTGTGTAGATGTAGCCGCCTAAAAGCATGTCTAGAACGCCATAAACAGCGCCAACAACTATACCATAGCCAGCACCATGTCTTATTGCAAAGAATAAAAGTGGAATCATTTGTCCAAGAGTGATTGAGCCGCCTTGAGGCATTTCAAAAATCTTGAATCTACCAAGAACTATTGACAAAGCAATCATAACAGCTGCTTCAGTCAATATTTTTGTACTAAATTTTTTCATAAAAAAACCCCCTAATGATGTCACTAGGAGTTTTCTCGCACTTGCCTACGCTGGTACTAACCAGATCAGGTCATAAGGGTCGATAAATCTCTCAGCCAATGGCTCCCCTAGTGATAAATATTAATTATTACAATGATGATTGTAGCACAAGAAAAATAATTTGTCAAGGAAATGCACGAATTTATTTATAAATTATGTTTATTATTAAAAATTTTGGGTATATATAATTGAACGATTTATCACGCTCAAGTGATTCCTAAGCACCTTAAGGAGGTTTACATATGGATAATTATTTAATTTTAAAAGCCGTGGGACTAATTATTGGCCTTGCAATAATTTATTTTCTTCTAAGGAGCTATAAAAAAGTTCAAAGGAAACATTAATTATAATTTGATGAAAATATTTTTTCATTTTGAAATATCTCCTTCAAAAAGAGCCTGTACATTTTTTGTACAAGCTCTTTTCCTTTTTTATTGACTTTATTTATCAAAGATAAATGATACTTCCAAACCTGAGTTTTTATTTTTTATAATAAATTTCGCGTCGTGTAGCTCAGCTATTTGCTTAGAAATAAAGAGACCTAAGCCATGTTTTGTAATATTTGTCAAATCTTCTTGGTTAATTCTCTTGATAATATCTTCACTTACGCCACTGCCTTCGTCCGATATAGTGATACTTATCACGTCTTCACCCTCTCCAAGCGTAACTTTAATTTTGCCAGATGTATAATTAAGTGCATTTTTCAAGATATTTTCAAGCATTCTGTAAAATAAATTCTCATCCATCTTAATTTTCGTATCTGTTTTAATATTATTTTCAAAAATAATTTCTCGCTCTGAATTTTCATTTAGTTTATCAACTATAAGTTTTCTGATTATTTTTAATGGGTTTTCACTAGTAATATTCTCTTTATCAATGCTAGAGAGCGATATAGTAAGGTTTAGCCCCTCTAAGATGTTTGAAATTTTCAAAACCTCGTCCTGTATAAGTTTTTTATCTGGATTTTCTTTGTTTACTTCCCAAGAAATTTTTGCAAGCGGCGTCCTCACATCATGGCTCACGCCTCTAATCCACTTGCCTTGAGACTTTTTTAGCTCCCTGTATTTTTCATTCGCCTCGTTTATGGTTTTCGTCAAATCTTTCAAGTCGCCGTATTCATCGAGCTTTTCGTAGTCATCCTCATACAGCTTATCTATGGCACTTTGCAGTGGGAGTATATTTTTAAGGATATTTTTAATATCTATCTTATAAAATACATAGACAAATAATAAGAATAAAATTAAAAATGCCAAAACAAGTATTATATTGAAAATAAATTTGCTGTAACTATAGTAATTCGAAGGCAATTTGTCCAAGGAGTGCTTTGGATAAGCAAAGACAATTAGGCCATCGTCTAAAACGTAGGTAAATACAGGGTAATCAGCTAAGTAGTATCTCGCAAATCTCGCCACATCTCTTATATCAAAGTTCTTCTTAAGCTCTTTTGGCTTATTAAAGCTCTCTATAAGATTTCCCTCTTTGTCAAGTCTTATAGCCCAAATATCTTTTTCTTGTAAAAATGCTGTATTTTTCTCGTTTAGATAAGTATCCGTTTTATTTTCATTCACATAGGAGTAAATATAATTGGGGTTTGGATATTTATTATTTAATCTATAGTTTAAGTATAAAAATATCATAAGTAGTAATAATAGAAAAAACAATAAACTTAGTATTCTGATGACAATTTTTTTAAATCTTTTTAATATATAATTAAACATTTTAATCCTCTTTAATTAGTTTGTAGCCAAGACCCTTTATTGTGATCAAAATCTTGGGATTTCTTGGATCATCCTCAAGCTTTTCTCTGAGCCTGTATATATGCGTTATCAAGGTGTTTTCGTAACCATAAGAGTCTTCCCAAATATTATCTAAAATTCGGTCAATTGAAACTATTGTATTTATATTTTGGGATAAATAATCCAAAATTTTAAATTGCTTTGCTGTTAAGGGAATTTCTTCGCCGCCCTTTTCAAGTATGCCTCTTGATTTATCAAAAACTACTTTACCTAAATTTATTTTCTCGTCGCTTTTAATTTTTTTAATTCTTCTTAAAACTGCATCAATCCTCCAAAGCAGCTCATCTGGGAAGAAAGGCTTAACAAGGTAGTCGTCCGCCTTATTCTCAAAGCCTTCTCTTCTGTCGTCTATGCCATCAAGTGCTGAAAGTATGATAACCGCTAAATTAGATGTGCTTCTTATCTCCTTTAATAAATCAAAGCCACTGCCATCTGGAAGCATTAAGTCTAAAACCACCAAATCGATTTTATAATTTTCTAATTTAAATCTGGACTCCTTCAAGTTTTTGGCAGTATAAACCTCTTTAAAGCCTTTATCTTTCAAAAAATTATATAAATTTTCTAATAAACTTTTTTCATCATCGACTAACAATATACTAAAATTACTTCTAAAATCCATTGCCCCACCTCATTAAGATTATTATACAACATTTTTTTAATATATTTAGCTTTATTTGAATTTGTTATCTAAAAGTGAGCTTGTGTAAACTTTATATTTATCTATGCGTGCTATTATAATTTTAGGAGGAATGATTATGAAAAAAATACTTGAAGTAAAAAATTTAAAAAAATCTTACAACAAAAAATTGGTCCTAGACATTGATTCTTTGGAAATCGAAGAAGGCTCTATCTATGGCCTTATCGGTAAGAATGGCGCCGGCAAGTCAACTCTTATGAAGATTGTACTTGGTCTTGTGAAAAAAGACGCTGGCACAGTTAAAGTCTTCGATCAAGAGGTAAACGCCAAAAACCAAAAGGATTTTAATAAAAATCTTGGCGCTCTTATTGAAAATCCATCATTTTACGAGCACCTAAGTGGCTACGAAAACCTTGAGATAGTCGCAAGCCTAAAAGGAATTAAAAAAGAGAGCATCAATAAAACTTTAGATCTAGTAGGCCTTAACAATGTAGGTAAGAAAAAGGCTAGGAACTACTCCCTAGGCATGAAGCAAAGGCTCGGCATAGCCATGGCGCTGATGGGCAGCCCAAAACTATTAATATTAGACGAGCCAATCAACGGCCTAGACCCTCAAGGTATTGAGGAGATGAGAAATTTATTTAAAAACATCGTGAAAAACACATCTACCAGCATACTTATCTCTTCGCACATACTTGATGAAATCGAAAAAATTTCCACTCACATAGGTATACTTAAAGAGGGTAACTTGACTTACAATGGCAGTTTGGACGAATACAGAAGGCTTCATCCGCCATATATATCAATGATTACTTCTGATAATGACAAGGCTAGAGAACTTTTAGACCTTGACATAGACTGCATAAATGAGAAAAAGATAATTTTAGGTAAAAAATCTAACCAAGATATTGCAGATATAGTTAATTTTTTAACAGGAAAAGTTGATATATACAGGATAGAGGAAGAAAAAGAAAGTCTAGAAAAGCTATTTATTGAAGAAAGCAGGTCTTAAGATGAAAAATTTAGAGAGGAAAAAATATAAAAGACTTGGAATAAATTTCTTAATAATAGTTGTTTTTATCGCTCAAATGCTGATGGTAGCAGGCGTTAGCCACTCGAAATCGTTTGCAGAAGGTGCCTATCCACTTGCCTACATCCTAGACACTTATTTATTTATATCACTACTGATAAACCCAATACTGATCTCGTCCCTTGTGAAAAAAGTTATAGAGATTGAAGAAAAAAATAATATGTGGAAAATTCAAATTATGCTCGGAGAGAAAGTTAACCATATACTTATAAATAAATTTAAAAATTTATCCATAAAATTAGTTTTGCTGCAAGCGCTTGAAGCTCTATTCTTTATCTTGCTCGCAAGAAAATCAGTAAACTTCAATATGAACAGCGAAATGCTCCTAAGATTTCTACTGGTAAACTTATCAGCACTGATAATAAATTTATTTTTCTTGGGATTTTTCATGATAGTGGAGATGAAATCGAAAAAAGTCTACACCCTTTCATTTATCTCAATCATAGGCGGTCTTACAGGTATCATCACCATGCTAACATCTAAAGTGCTTTCATTTATCAACCCATTTGCTTGGATGGCATCTCTTTTGAATGTTTCTTATGTGATAGAAAACCAAAACTTTGTTCAAGTGCTAAACCCAATAAATTTCTACACCATAATCATTGCCTTTGCATTTTTAGTGCTTATGATAATTTATATAAAGACAATGAAATCATATAATTTATGGAAGGACTAGGAGGAAAAATGTTAAAATTAGAATTAAAAAAGATAAAATTTATAAATATTTTGCTAGTAAGTCTCATAATACCCTTATTAGCTAACGCCTTTGGGCTTATAAACTACATGGGTAACAAGGCTTCACTAACGCACGAGTGGCAAAGTCTGTGGGCTCAAGTGAGTTTATTCTACTTCTCCTTCTTCTATATACCTTTAATTGCAATCGTTGTAGCAAGTTTGTGGTCAGTTGAGCACAAGGCGGGACTTAAATTCATAAGACTGAGTCCAAAAAAGAATATGTCCTTTGTATTAGCAAAGACGATTTTAGCTTTCATCATAGTAAGTTTATGCCAAATATATTTTTTCTTCTTATTTTATATAGGAGGAAAATTTATAGCAAATTTCTCTAGTATAAACTTTAGCATATATTTTTACTATATAATGATGAGCATAATATTATCACTTCCAATAATCGCAATATTCAGCGCACTTGCCATAAGGATAAAGTCCTTCGGCATCATAGTGCTTCTATCTAGCATATTTACTATACTTGGTTTGGGAACTGCGTATAGGGCATTAAAAATAGTTGGACTAAGCTTTTTGGCGATTGAGTCAAACAACTTAAGATTTATAAATCTTCACGATTTAAGCTTATTAGCTTTTTTTGCAGCGGTGGAGATCTTAATATCCTTGTATCTTTCTAAGAGATTTTTAAAATATGAAAGCAAGTAAACACAAAAAGAGCCTGTACATTTTTGTACAAGCTCTTTTTCTTATGCAAATATTAATTTTTCTTTACTGTAATATCTTTTCCGTCGTAGTCCATGACAATGTTTTCGCCGTCAAGCACTTCTCCAGCTATAATCATTCTAGAAAGTTTTGTCTCAACTGTTCTTTGAATGAATCTCTTAACTGGTCTTGCGCCAAAGGCTGATGAGTAGCTTTCTTTAAGGATGTACTCCTTCAAAGCTTCTGTCATCTTTAATGTGATGGATCTTGCTTCAAGTTTAACTCTGATCTTGTCAACTTCTTTTTCGATTATGTCAAAGATTTCTGCCTTCATAAGCGGCTTAAACATAACGATCTCGTCGATTCTGTTTAAAAATTCTGGTCTGAATGCGGCCTTCATCTCGTCATTAACTTTTTCTCTTGTTTCGTCTGTAATCTTGCCGTCTTCGCTAATGCCTTCAAGTATGTCTGGCGAACCGATGTTACTTGTCATGATGATGATGGTGTTCTTGAAATCGACTGTTCTTCCTTGATTGTCAGTTAATCTACCATCGTCCAAGACTTGTAGGAGTATGTTAAATACATCTGGGTGAGCCTTTTCTATCTCGTCGAATAATACTACTGAATATGGTTTTCTTCTTACTTTTTCAGTAAGTTCGCCTCCTTCTTCGTAGCCTACGTATCCTGGAGGTGCGCCTATTAACCTAGATACAGCGAATTTTTCCATATATTCACTCATATCAATTCTAATCATATTCTTTTCATCGTCGAATAAATCTTGTGTCAAGGCCTTTGTTAATTCTGTCTTACCTACACCAGTTGGTCCTAAGAATATAAAGGAGCCAATAGGTCTGTTCGGATCAGATAGTCCCGCTCTATTTCTGATGATGGCGTTTGATACGGCTTCTATCGCCTCATCTTGACCAACTACTCTTTGGTGAAGTATCTCGTCAAGCTTTAAGAGTTTTTCCTTTTCGCTCTCTTCAAGCTTAGAAACAGGTATGCCAGTCCACTTTGATACAACGTCTCTGATCTCGTTTTCAGTAACTTCAAGCTTTAGATACTTTTGCTTTTCATTGACATTTTCGTTCTTTTCCTTAAGTTCTGCCTCAAGTTTCGCAAGTGTACCATATTTAAGCTCGGAAAGTTTTTCCAAATTGTACTCTCTTTGAGCCTTTTCTATCTCGTATTTTGTCTCATCTATCTTCTTCTTAAGCTCTTTAACGTCTTCTATCCTGTCCTTTTCCTCTTGCCATTTCTTTAGACTAACATCGTATTCCTCTTGAAGTGCTTGCAAATCCTTGTTAAGCTCTTCAAGTCTCTTCATGCTGCGCTCGTCGTCCTCTTTCTTAAGTGCCTCTCTCTCGATCTCAAGCTGCATAATAAGCCTTCTCTTCGAGTCAAGCTCCTCTGGCATCGAGTCAATCTCAGTTCTAATCATCGCCGAGGCCTCATCCATTAGATCGATGGCCTTGTCTGGTAAATATCTGTCGGTGATGTATCTATCTGAAAGTACTGCGGCAGCTATAACAGCGGGGTCAGAAATTCTGATTCCGTGATAAACTTCGTACTTTTCCTTCAAACCTCTCAAGATGCTGATGGTGTCTTCAACAGATGGTTCAGTCACCATAACTTTTTGGAATCTTCTTTCAAGCGCTTTATCTTTTTCAATATATTTTCTGTATTCGTCAATAGTTGTCGCACCAATGGTTCTCAAGACGCCTCTTGCAAGTAAAGGTTTTAGAAGGTTTCCAGCGTCCATAGAGCCTTCAGTTCTGCCAGCGCCGACGATGTTGTGAATTTCGTCGATGAATAATATAATCCTTCCTTCAGATTTTTCGACTTCTTTTAAAACTGCCTTTAATCTCTCTTCAAACTCGCCTCTGTACTTAGCTCCAGCGATTAGTGCGCCCATGTCAAGCTCGAAAATTGTCTTGTCTTTCAAATTTTCTGGCACGTCGCCCTTAACTATCCTTTGCGCTAAGCCTTCGACTATGGCTGTCTTACCAACGCCTGGGTCGCCGATTAAGCAAGGATTGTTCTTTGTTCTTCTCGAAAGAATCATAAGAACGTTTCTGATCTCATCGTCACGGCCTATAATTGGGTCCATATTGCCCTTCCTTGCGTATTCCACAAGGTCTCTGCCGTATTTTTCAAGCGCTTGATAACGCATCTCAGGGTTATCACTCGTTACATTTTGATTGCCACGAAAGCCCTTCAAAGTATCTAAGAATGCCGCTCTCGTTATATTATATTTCTTGAAAATGGCATCGATGTTCGCATTTTTCACTTCCATAATTCCTAAGAATAAATGTTCAACGCTTAGGTACTCATCTTGAAAGTTTTTCATCTCATTTTCTGCTAGTTCCAAAACTTTGTTGTATTCAGCTGAAGTGTAAATGTTTGAACCGCTTTGCTTAGGGAAATTGTTAATGATGCCTTGGACATCCATAAGCATGCCGTCCACATTTACGCCCATCGCCTCAACTGTAGTTCTGATAAGGCCTTCCTTGTCTTCAAGTAGTGCCTTTAGTAGGTGCGCAGGCCTTATCTCAGGATTGCCGAGTGACCTCGCAGCCTCGTTCGAATTATTTATCGCCTCAATTGTTTTTTTCGTTAATTTATCCATGTTCATAATATCACCTTCTATTATATTTATTTATATTTTTCTTCTAATTCTCTGTATAATTTTTCGCTTTCCTCATCAAGTTTTGGGTTCACCATATTAAATCTGATATATAAATCGCCTGTTGCGCCCTTCATATCAGTAAAGCCCTTGCCCTTGATCCTCATAAGCTTGCTTACGTCGTAGCCCTTTGGCACCTTGATCTTGATCTTCTTGTCAAAGACTTCGACCACTCTTTCGCAGCCGAAATACGCGCCCCAAGGGTAGATGTCGACGCTAGTTTTGATGTCAAGGCCGTCAAGTTCGTAGCGGCTGTCCTTCAAGAATTGAATTTTGAAATAGATGTCGCCACTTACGCCCCATTTTTCGCCAGCCACTTTTATGGACTTGCCAGCTGTAATTCCTTTTGGTATATTAAGATTTATGCTAATGTTTTTGCCGTCCACATTAAGTGAAACTGACCTTTTTGAGCCCTTATAAGCTTCATCAAGCGTGATATATAGCTCAGTATTGTACCTTTGTCTCTCTTTTTTTGCCTTTCCTCTAAATAAGTCATTTATATTAAAGCCCGATTTTTTATTAGATTGCGCTTTTCCGCCAAAAATGTCATTTATATTAAAGCCTGATCCTTTTCCTGAAGCTGATTGAGAATCGCCACCAAAGAACATATTAAAGAAGTCGGAGAAGTCGCCACCAGAGCCGTTTGTTTCGTATCTGTAATAAGTGCCGCCATTACCATTAGCACCGCCAAAGCCGCCAAACCCAAAATCGTTCGGGTTAAAGTTTTGTCCGCCTCTAAAGTCATAGTTAGAGCCGAAAGCGTCGTACTTTTGTCTCTTGTCTTTGTCAGAGAGAACCTCGTAAGCCTCATTTATTTCCTTAAATTTTTCTTCGTTCGCCTTGTCACCTTGATGCAAATCAGGGTGATACTTTTTGGCAAGCGTCCTAAAAGCCTTCTTAATCTCAGCATCAGAGGCCTTTTTATCGACACCTAATATCTTATAATAATCTTTATACTCCATAATATCACTTCCTTTGACTATCTCTGACTTATTTATACCCAGTAAATGAAAATATAAACATATTTTTTATTTTTCTATGAAAATAGTAAAAAATCGCGAAAAAAGAAGCGATGATAATTAAATATCATTCGCTTCAATGAGTTTTATTATAAATTTATTTTTTATTTGTTTAAGGCCTTGCCTTTGATTGTAATTGTAAAAATATCATCTTCGTATGAGACTGTTGCTTCTAGTCCCATCAATTCACATAAATTCTCCACAATATTCAGTCCCAATCCGCTCGACGCATCATTCTTCGACTTATCTATAGTGTAGTTCCTTTCGAAAACTCTCTCTATACTGTCATCCGTTTCAATCTGAGCAAGATTAGAAAATTTGAGCTCGAAGTAGCCATCTTTCAGCTTTAGCTCAATCTTGTCCTCGCCTTCGGAGTACTTCATCATATTTGAAATCAAATTGTCGACAACTATCTTAAGATTCTTCTCGTCTTGGAAGCACCTCACTCTATCAAGCTCTACATCAATCATCTGTCCTTTGGCAATGTAGTAGTCGTAGTAATTCACTATCTCTTCCTTGATAAAGTCATCGAGATTAAAGACCCTCTTGTCAATCTTGTAGGACTTCGACACAAGCCTTGAAAAATCATAAAAACCGTCGATGAGACCCTTTAACTCCTCGGCCTTTTTCTTGATTATCTCAAGGTACTTCTCGTCCCTAGTCTTCTCGTAGACATCGATGTAGCCCATGATGGACGTAAGAGGCGTTCTAAAATCGTGCGAGATGTTTGTAATCATCAGGTTTTGGTTCTCAATCGAAGCGTTGTACTTTTGACCCATGGTGTTCTTTGAGTCAATGATCGCTTCAATTATCTTGCAGATCTCATTCAATTCACCCGTGTAAGAATAGCTTTGCAAAGCGACCTTAATCTCGCTTGCTTCCTTGTCCTCAAGGTTTTCGCGAAACTCCCTAAGCTCTTTTCTTGATAGGTATATGGTGTAAGAAAGATATGCCACAAGAGCTAAAAGCACAATAACAACAGTCATCAAATCTAAACCAAGAGCGGCTACTAAAAAAATTAGCGCCGCTGTTATAATTATGGCAGGAAATATCCTTTTCATTAAAATTCTCTTTTTCTACCTACAAAGTAGATGCCAGCCCAAACAAGAGCTATCCAGCCAAGCATGATGCAAAGCATAGTGTTAACATTTAAAACATTATTTGTATAAGTAATACCACGCAAAAAGTCAAATCCGTAGCTACCCATCATTGAAGCTATAGATTGAGTTATTTTCGATGGTGATAAGAATATTAAACTTTGAGGCAATTCAAACTTACCTATAACTATTAAAAGTACTGGTGTGAAGATCGCCATGGCAACATAAGTGATGGCGATGGCTGATGATCTGTGTCTTGTAAGTATTTGGAAGAACAAGACTAGGGACACGTAAAACCATAGACATGGTAGTAGATATACAAAGCCTATAAGGAAGTTCTTCATCAAATCTGCATATGATGCGGTACTGATAGGTGCGATAAGTGCGCCGCCGCCTATAAGTATAGTTAACATAATTATCATGTAAACTAAGATATATAGGAAGGAAATAATTGCGTTTGCTAGGTAAATCTTCATCCTTGATTGACCAAGAGCTAAGTTGTTGTTGATGGCACCTGATGCATATGGTTCAAGCGCTGTAAGGTTTACCATTAGAGGTATAAGTATGGATGCTATAGACATTATTTGACCTAAAGTAAAGAACATCATTGTAAGGTCCTTGTCTACATCAAATCTGCTCTTTTGAAATCCTGCGAAGACGGATAAGACAAAGGCACACATCACAAAACCGAAGATGTATAGACCCACATTGTACTTTCTCCTACTAATTCTAAAAAATTCTGCTTTAATAAAATTAAACATCTCTTCTACCTCCTACTAAGCTTAAGAAATATGATTCAAACTCTTCCTTAGTTTGATTTATGTCGATGATTTCAACGCCAGCTGCTTCAAAAGCCTTGAATATAGCGCTCGATGAAACATTATCATAGATGGCTATAACATTATCAGCTAAAACCTTGTAATTATGAAGCTTCATGTCCTCTTCCAAAACTATAGTAGCCTTGGCAGCGTCGTCAACCTTGATCTTTGTCGATGATTTAAGCTTTTCATCAAGCTCCGCCTTAGTAATCTCTTGGATCAGTCTACCATTGTCAATGAAGCCGTACTTAGTAGCAACCATGTTAAGCTCGCTTAGAATGTGGCTCGAGATCATGACAGTAGTCTTTCTCTCTTGATTAACAAGCTTGATAAGGTCCCTAATCTCCTTGATACCGATAGGGTCAAGACCATTGATCGGTTCGTCTAGTATAAGAAAGACCGGGTCATCGATAAGCGCGATACCGATGGCAAGCCTTTGCTGCATACCTAGTGAGAAGTTCTTCGCCTTCTTATTCTTAGTATTTTCAAGGCCGATAAGCTCCAAAGTTTCATTTACCTTCGTCTTTCTGTCCTTGATGTCCCTGTTGATCGCGATGTACTCAAGATTGTCCCTTGCGCTAAGCGTTGGAATGAAGTAAGGCCTATTTATTAGAGCACCTGTCCTTCTCCTCGCTATGTTAATATTTGCGCCCGCATCGCCAAGAAGCTCGATAGAACCACTTGTTTGGTAGCTAAGGCCAGTTATGATTTTAAGTAAAGTAGATTTACCAGCGCCGTTCTTGCCGACAAGGCCATAGATCTCGCCTTCATTTACACACATGTTAACGTCCTTTAGTGCGTAGAAAGAGCCGTAAACCTTGCTTACAGAATTTACCTTTAAAATTTCTTTCATAGTTTTCACTCCTTTTTTATCTTTATGAGTTAATTATAATACACAAATCTTAATTATTTCTTAATTAAACCTTAAGAATCTCTTAAGTTTTCTTAAGAATTAATTAAGATTTCACTTTTGCATTCGATTTGTGAAAAACCTATTGTATATTGAAATAAAATTTTACATCTGATAAAATAATACTTAAAGATAAGTTCAAAGAATATAAAACTTGACAAAAAATATTAAGCAGGCTATAATTATCTTACAAGGAAAGCAAGCGAGGTTTTCGCTTATATTAGGCCTAGCATTTAATGTTAGGCTTTTTATTTGATATATATAAATCAAGAGGTGATATATAATGGAAGGCTTTTATCCAATCTACATGTACACGCCGATGCCCGAGATGCACAATGTGATGGTGCCCGTGACATCTGGCTGTTCCTACCAAAAATGCCTCTACTGCGATCTGAATTTTAGGCAAAAATTTCACATTTTTAAGCTGAACGAAATCGAGGAGTATTTGTGCAGCGAAAAAACTAAATATGACAATATGAGACGCAGCCCCAAGAAATTTACACTGCTTGAGGGGAACCCCTTATGCGTAAAAGCCTCTTTCCTTGAAGATGTTTTCAATCTTATACACAAATATTTTGAAGTCCAGTACATATCGATGTTTGCGCGCGCAAGTGACGTTCTTCGTAAAACTGATAAGGAGCTGCTTAGGCTTAAAGCTATGGGTATGGATAGGCTATGCTTGGGTCTTGAGAGCGGTTCGGACGAAGTTTTGAGCTTTCACAAAAAAGGTCACGGCGTTTCGGATAGCCTAAGAGCCTGCAAAAAGCTTGAAAGGCTTGGAATTAATTACTCCGTATACATAATGCTAGGCCTCGGTGGCAAAGAGATGACTATGGCTCATAGAATTGAGACAGCAAAATTATTAAACGAGATAAAGCCATTCGAAATAGTTTTCGTGACGACTGTAATTTTCAAGCGTGCGCCACTTAAGGACATAGTTCGCGCGAAAGAATTTACAAGGCTGCGGGTAAAAGAAGTTTTAGACGAAGAAATCTATATACTAGAAAATCTTGAGACGAATACGGTTATCAAGGCAACGCACAAAACCAATCCACTGCCTTTACTTGCGAAATTCCCAGAGGGTAAAGCGGATATGATAAGAAAACTAAAAGAGTATATAGATAATAATACTGAGAAAGAACTAAGACGAATGGAAATGAAGAAGTGGCAAATATGGAGTAAGGAATAAAATTTTAAAGAATAGGATTTCGCATTCAATCGGCGCCTTGAACTCATTCGCTTCTCAGCAATGCTCGAGTACCATCTGTACGCTCCGCTTGCTTCGAAGCTCCACATCGTTCAATCCATCCGATTGCTCCGCAAAACCTGTTTGATTTTATAAGCAAAAATATAAATATTATCAGTAAAAAATTCTGCACAACGCCAATCTCATCTAAGTGCTCCGAAAAATTAAAAAATAATCTTGCCACGATAATATTTACAAATTGTGCTATAATATAAATGATAAATATAATAATAATGGAGGAATTTATATATGATCTTTTTCGATCTAGATGACACTATTTTAGCAACTGCTAAAACAAATTTACTGATTTTTGAGCGCGCGCAAATGGATTTGCACATCGACATGGACGCTGACGAGTTTAGAGGCCGCATAAGGACTGCACTTCGCTCGCGCATGATAAGGCACTTGGACTTTGCCTACAACGAAACGATCGGCATAGACCCACTTGACTACCTACTTATGGAGGAGCCATACGAAGAAGAAAGGCTTGAACTTTTTAAGAATGGGGTTTATAGTGACGTAAAAGACATTTTGGGCGAAACTACAAAAGAAGAATTTTTCGCGGCATTTTTGAAAAGACGCTTCGACTACACAGAGGCCATTGACGGCATGCTAGAGCTTATAAAGGATTTAAAGGCTGCCGGTCATAAGCTTGGCGTGATCACAGACGGCATCAGCGAAATTCAGCATAGAAAGGCGCAAACACTAGGTCTTGACGCGCTTATGGACTACGTTTTCGCTTCAGGCGACTTTGGTTATGGTAAACCAGATACAAAGTTTTTCTTTGGCGCTATGAAAATGGCTGGTGTTAGTGCAGATGAGTCAATAATGATAGGCAACAACATAGACTCAGACGTTTTCGGCGCACTTGCGAGCGGCATGAAAGCCATCTACTTCGGCGCAAAACCAAAAAATTACAAAGTTTTATACGCGCCTGACGCCAAAGCACTTAGAGATGTTTTAAAGAAGGCGCTAGAATAATGGGTCTAGGCACATTAATTAACTGTGCAGCCATCATCGTCGCTGGCATTTTGGGAAGGATATTCTCAAAAATACTAAATAAAAAAGTACAAAAAGCGCTCGTACTGTCATCGGGCGTGAGCATATTCTTCATAGGACTTGCAGGCTCAATGCAAGGCATGCTCAGCATTTCAGGCAGCACGCTTAAAAGCGGCAGAGCCATGCTCCTAGTGATATCACTTGCGATAGGCGCGCTAATTGGCGAAATCATAGGCATTGAAGAGGGTTTCGAGCGTTTCGGCGCCTATCTTAAGAGGAAGACTAAGAGCGATTCAGATCAAGGCTTTATCGCGGCTTTCGTCACAACGTCATTAACAGTCTCGATCGGCGCTATGGCAATAGTAGGATCGATGCAAGAAGGAATAGCAGGCGATTACTCAACTTTGGCTATAAAGGCGGTTTTGGACTTCATCGTCGTCTTCGTCATGTCCGCGTCAATGGGTAAGGGAGCGACTTTTTCTTTCGTACCAGTCTTCATCTTGCAAATGAGTATCACCTGTCTAGCCAAACTCATCGCGCCATACGTTACAGATCTTGCAATTGACTATCTTTCGCTTGTTGGATCAGTTTTAATCGCGTGCATCGGCATCAATTTAGTCTTCGATAAGAGAGTCAGCGTTGCCAATATGCTTCCAGCACTGATAATAGCAATGGCTGCGGCGTATTTGCCATTTTAATAGAAATACACAAGGAGGCTAAGCATGAAAAATATTGATTATTACACATATCCAGCGATTGTCACTTATTTTGATAAGGGCTCTACTGAAACATATTTTCCTGACTTTGATATTTATACTAGTAATGAAGATGACAAGGATCTAATGAAAGACGCAAAAGAGCTGCTTTTTGTACTTATAAAAGGAATTTTAGAAGATGAAGATTTTTTACCTGATCCGAGCAAATTGCAAGATTTAACACTTCAAGACAATGAAAGAACTATGCTTGTTGAAGTTTTTGTGCCAAGTGAAATAAATATTAAGAAAAATATTTCAATTTATCCTTGTCTTGTTAGGCATGAAGATAGCGTTTATTACGCTAATTTTCCTGATTTTGATGCTTGCTTTACTGATGCTGAGACTTTAGATGAACTTTTTGTAAACACGAAAGACGTTTTAAATGGGGTAATAAATACTCTTTATGAAAACGATTTGGATTTGCCAATGCCAAGTGAGCTAGATGATATAAAGCTAAATAGCGACGAATTTTTAATTTTATTAAAAGCTGATTTATCTAGCAATATGATTGAAAACGCTTATATAAAAAGCGATGAAAAGTATTATAAGGATCTTGTAAAAAGAGCTTCAGACATGAAAAAATAAATACACACAGCAAAAGGCGAGGTTTTTTCTCGCCCTTTTCGTTTAATCTAATCTATTTCATTTATTTAATCTTTTCTATTTCTCTACCAAAGTCTCTTGCTATATACATCGCCGTTTCGCCACCATCTTCGCTTACTATAAATGGGAACTCGGCTATATTTGTGGCGGCGCCCCATGCTCCGTCCTTATTAACTGCAATTACTGAGAAATCACGCGGCTCTTCGCCCTTCGCCCTAAGTTTTGCGTCTAAATCCATGACTGACTTTGTAGCGGCGTCTTGAGGACTTAATCCACTCGCAATTAAACTTACAATTGCATAGGATAATGTTCCTTTAATTATGTCTTCGCCGACGCCTGTTGCAGCTGCGGCGCCCACTTCACTGTCTGCATATAGACCGGGACCCACAAGTGGTGAGTCGCCCACACGGCCCACTTTTTTCATGAAAAGTCCCGATGTAGATGTTGCCGCTATGCATCTTCCTTTCTCTGCGATGAGGCCGCAGACTGTATCGTGCCCCTTATACACCTTTGGTTTTTTTGCCCTCTCTTCGAGCCAGAGCTTTTTTGCTTCGTCTGTAAGCATCTCTTCTTCTTTAAAACCCATTTCTTTAGCGTGTTTCAAGGCGCCTTCGCCGACTAAAAAATTATTGTATTCATTATCAATGAGGGTATAAGCGACTGAGACAGCGCTCCTTATATTTCTAAGGCCAGCAACCGCACCAAAATGCAGATTGTCCCCGTTCATGATGGCTGCATCGCACTCAACTACGCCATCTTCGTTCGGTAGGCCGCTGTAGCCGACCGAGTGAAAATCTTCGTTCATTTCAACATCTTTTATTAGCGTGATCAAGGCTTCTTCAAGTGCAGCACCATTTAAAAGCGCTTCACGTGCGAGCTTTGTGCCATTTAAAGCCATTTTCCAAGTAGCTATAATTGTCATATATCCTCCTAAAAATCAGAAAAATTAGTCTTGCGAAGCACTTTTTTGTCACTCATCTCAAGAATTCCCTTGCTAATAACTGTGTCAATACCATCATTATCATCAAGCGCCATAAGGTCAAGTGAAAGCCCTTCCTTTATCTCGCCCGTGATTTTGTCTATTTCAAGCGCCTTCGCTGCGTTTGTCGAGGCAAGTTTAATCATATCCTTTAGCTCATATCCATAATTTTTGCAAAGCGCCTTTATAGTATCAAAAAGCTCTGTAATCTTTGCAGCGCCTATACCTAAGAGGTCCTTGTCCTTGGACCAGATAGGCACAGAGCCGTTCGAGTCTGATGAAAGCGTGATTCTATCAAATGGCGCGTTTTTTATCGCGTAATCGATCGCATCTAAACCGCTCTCTCCTGCAGTAAAATCCGCGTATCCACCCATATTCATAAACTTAACAGCGTCGTCAACTATATTTTTGCAATGAGTCGGCCTGAATGTCTTGATCGGGATCTCGTGTTTTTCAAGAACTGCGAAGACTTTTGAAAGGCCTTCCTTACCCAGTCCGCCCGTATGCATGTGTAATTCGCCTACTTTGCCAGCGAAGAGGCCGCCTAGGTAGCACTCGCTCGCTAGCCTTACGAGTTCGTCTTCTGTGATGTAACTTGCTCTGTGGTCTGAAATTGCTAGCTTACAGCCGATTATCTCACTTATGTAAGTGATGTCTTTTTTGACCGAGCCTGTTATGGTTTTAGAAGGATATTCGTAGGCACCAGTAAGTGCAAAGGCTCTGACGTTGTACTCATTTAGCGCCTTTACCTTCGATACAAGATTTTCGACCGAACGAGTCGTGCTATCAGTCCCAAGTAAGCCAACTACAGTAGTCACACCAGCCATAATTATGTCCTCATACTTTATCTCGGGAACGCGCGAGGTAGGACCCATCTCTCCACCGCCACCTGTCACGTGTACGTGGCCATCGATTAGCGATGGAAAAATTCTCTTTCCATTTAAATCTATCTCTTCAATCCCATAATAATTTTTTATATTTTCTTCTATCTTGGTAATTTTGCCGTCTAAAGATAAGATATCAACACCATTACCATTATAATTTGCGTTTTTAACAAGCAGCATAAATCCACCTTCCTTAATTAAATCATAGCACAAAAGCTTATCTATGACAATAGTTTTGACAATAGTTTTGGGTATAATAAGGTAGGTGATTTTATGAAAAAGACAAATGCGATGCGCCTACTAGACGCGGCGGGCGTGAAATATGAAGAATTTGAATACGATGCGAGCCTTGGAATCAGTGGGGTCGACGTTGCTCATACGCTTAATGAAGATGAAAGAATGGTTTTCAAGACCCTCGTTACTGAGACAAATAAAGGGGAACACTTCGTTTTTATAGTGCCCGTGGCGATGGAGCTTGACCTAAAAAAAGCGGCGAAGGCAGCTGGCGCTAAAAAAATGGACATGCTCAAACAAAAGGATTTACTGCCACTAACAGGCTACGTGCATGGTGGCTGCTCACCCATTGGCATGAAGACAAAACTTGGGACATTTATAGACGCATCGGCGATGGATAAGGAATATATTTATGTGAGCGGAGGCAAAATCGGTTTGCAAATAAAAATAAGCCCAGAAGATTTAATTAAGCTAACGGATGGGGCTGCCATTGACATAGTTAAGACGGCTGTGTTACAATAATGATAATTGAGGTGATTTAATGAACGAAAAATTTTCTCTAGTGGAGAGTGGATTTATAGACGAAATAAGTTCAGCATACAAGATTTTTACACATAAAAAGACTAAGGCTAGGGTCATAAAATTTGAAAATGACGATGACAACAAGGCATTTATGATAGGATTTAGAACGATTCCAGAGAATTCAAAGGGCATAATGCACATAATTGAGCACGCAGTTTTATCTGGATCAAAAAAATACACAACGAAGGAGCCCTTTATGGACCTTGCAAAATCATCACTTGCAACGTTTTTGAACGCGATGACTTTCCAAAACATGACAGTTTATCCGATTTCATCAAGAAATGCGAAGGACTTTTACAATTTGATGGACGTTTATCTAGATGCTGTTTTTAATCCAAGACTATTAACGGACAAGAGAGTCTTCCTTCAAGAAGGCACTAGACGCGAAATTTTTAATAAAAATGACGAAATTCAGTACCAAGGCGTTGTTTATAACGAGATGAAGGGCGCTATGTCCTCCTCGGAAGAGTTCATCTACCAAGCGATGCAAGAAGAGATGTATCCAGGTAATTATCCCGCTTTCAACTCAGGCGGCGACCCTTACGATATCATCAAACTTACTTACGATGAGCTTCTTGACTACTACAGAAGGCACTACCACCCATCGAACTCCTACACTGTTTTGTATGGCGATGGCGACGTAGACGCAGAACTTGAACATTTGGACGAATTTTTGTCAGCTTACGATTACAAAGAAATTCCGAATAAAATTGGCATGTGTTTAGCTAAGGACAGTAAAAAATTTATTGAGCGCGCTTATCCAAACGATGTCTCAGATAAGCACAATTATGCATATAGCTTCATCACAGGCGATATCGACAATACTCGTGATAGCATTATGACAGAGTTTTTGAGTAAGTACCTAAGCTATTTCTCAAATTCGCCGCTTAAGAAAAAGATTCAAGAGATGGGTATCGCGAGTGATTTATTAAGTTACTCCAACTATGGCTATGGTAATGGTAACTTCACTGACATAAATATGATTTTAAAAGACGCAGATGGCGGCAAGGCAAACATTTACAAAGATGCTGTTGAAGAAGAGCTAGAAAATATAAAATCTGGCCGCATCAATGTTGATATCTACGATTCAGCGCTTAATTTAATGGACTTTACACTTAAAGAGTTTGCAAATACTGCAACTAAGGGCATTGCACTTGCGCTAAAAGCTGTGGCTATGTGGCTATTTGACAAGTCGCCACGGGCTGCATTTGCGTATAATGCTACACTTGAGGAGCTTAAGAAGGATAAGAGTGCCTTTATAAACTTTGTGAAAGATGTTCATAAAGATGCTAAGCTAATTGATTTTTATCCAGTTAAAGATTTTTACAAGGACAGAGACGAAGCTGAAAGAAAGGCGCTTGACGAGTTCAAGGCAAATCTTTCGGATGAGGAGCTTGAGGCGCTAATTAAGGAAAATGAAGACCTAAAGGCTATGCAAGAAGCACAAGATAGTAAGGAAGCCATATCTAGCATACCAACGCTTAAATTAAGTGATTTGCCACGCGATATTGAAAAACTGCCGCTTGAAAAAATTTCTGACTCAGCATACTATTCTAAGGAAGATAGCAAAATTTGTTATCTAAACTTATTCTTCGACATTTCTCATATTGCCGAGGAGGATTACGTGAAAGTCGCTAATTTAACTGATCTACTTGCTGACATCAAAACTACAAAGTCCTCGAGAGAAAAGCTTGAGACAGACATATTCAAAACTACTGGCGCGATAAATTTTGCTGCGAGCGTTGTGAAAAATTACAAGAACGGCAAATTGACACCGTTTGTGCAATGCAGCGCGAAATTTACTAAAGATAAGGCAATGGACGCGATGAAACTAATTGATGAGATCATCAAGTGCTCCGATCCGAGCGACGAAAAAGTCCTTAAGATGAACGTTTTGGAGAGCGTTTCAGACTTTGATAATAATATTTTAAATATAGCTTCAAACGTTGCGATGGATGTGGCGAAAGCGCAAAGCCTTGAAAAAGAGAGACTTACGCTAAAGCTTCATGGCATAGAAAAATTTATTCACCTTAAAGAATTGAAGACAAAATTTGATGAACTTAAGGACGAAGAGATAAAAGACTATGAAAGACTAATGAAAACTATGTTTAGAAGAAATGGTTTTCTATCGCACTATTCATTCGAAAGCAAAATTCCAGAGCTAGACAAGGCTATAGCAGAGCTAGAAGCTTCACTTGAGAGCGTGGATGCTCCAGCCATTAACATAGAAAAAAATATTGAAAAGAAAAATATTAAATTAATCGTTTCATCCAAAGTTTATTTCAACGCTATGGCGACTGACCTAGATAGTGATAATGACGGCGATGCAGAAGTTTTAAGACAAATAATGTCAAATGACTACCTACACACAGAGCTTCGTGCTAAGGGCGGCGCATATGGTGATGGCTTAAGTGCAGGCATTGACTACCTTGCAGAGTTTACCTTTAGAGATCCGCACGTTTCGAGAAGCTTTGAGGTTATGAGAAAATCGGCTGAGTTCTTGGAGGGATGCGAACTTGACCAAGACGAGCTTGAAAGAAGAAAGATCGCTTCGACACTTAAGTATAATAAAGCGTACGGCAAGGGACAAAAGGGCAAACTTGCCTTTGTGAGAATGCTTCAAGGTCTGACAGAAGAAGACGATTTGAAGACATATATAGAAATTTTGGATACGGATTTGGATTTGTTAAAGAAAAAATATGTAGAAAAATTGAAAAAATTAGAGGATGCGCCAGTGACGGTTATTGGACCTGACGGAGATGATAATATAGTTTATGACGAAATAATCGACATCCGCTAAATTTTGTGTTCACTTAGCGATCTTGGCTAGTTTCGAATTCTTTTGTCGCTGCGGAGTGCTCTAGCACACCTCGCTCCAAAAAATTCTGTACTACGCCAATCTCATCTAAGTGCTCCACAAAATTGGTTTGGCGACTTTTGTTCTTCGTAGTAAATTATACTTTTCAATTTATAAAAAATATTCTTCCTTTATATAATATAAGGAACTAGTATATTATTTAAAACTAAAAATATCAAAAAAACTGTGGGAATTAGAATCTCACAGTTTTTTCATGTCTATATTTATATTTATTAGATAAATTTATTCGTACTTCTCTTGATTTTCGCGGCTTAGCCTTCTATAGAAATAATAAGCAAATATCAACGTCACTGCCTCTGATACTGCCGAAGCGAACCATATTAGCCTTGGCTCGACCATGGTCAAGACGAAAAGCGCCAAATATATGGTCACGAAGCTTCTCAAGATATTGATTGTGACTGAGTACTTTGGCTTTAAGAATGACACGCAAACGGCTGCTATCAAGACGTTGAAGCCCGTTATCATGAAAGATATCGAAAATTTGCGAAGCGATTCTACTGAGTACGCCATGGTTTCCTTGTCTACATTTAAAAATATCCTAAATATTCTCTCTGGAAATAGCTGTGATCCCATTAAAAAGACAACTCCCGTTACAAATATCGCCGCAGTTGCTAGACGAAATAGCTTTTTGAGGCTAGCGTAATCTTTTTTACCATAATAATAGCTTAGAAGTGGCTGCGTGCCTTGCGTTATGCCTGCAAAACAAGTGAGGGCAAGATTATTGACATAGCTAATTACCGAGAACGTGGCGATGGATTTTTCGCCCAAAAACTTGATTATGAATAAATTGTAGAACAAAACTATCATCGCGATGCCGACCTCTGAAACGAAATCGCCAACACCAAGCGTGAAGATGGATTTGAGCGTATCGAGCGAGAATTTTACATGGGTGAACTCAAGATTCGACTTGCCGATGGTGAAGTGAATTAGGTAGACGACTGTCGAGATGACTTGCGATATACCCGTTGCAACTGCTGCACCTGCGAGGCCCTTACCCATTAGACCAACGAAGACGTAGTCCAAAATTACGTTACTTAAGCCGCATGTAATAACCGTTACGACCGCCAAGCGCGGAAAACCATCGACCTTGACCAAAACTTCGAAATTATATGAAATCATTAAGAATGGCACAAAATACACGATGTGACCGATGTATTCAATGACTAAAGGTTTTAAATCGCCTCTCGCACCTAAAAGTAGCGCAATTCTATCCATATTAAAATAAAAAAGCACTGTCAATATTATTGAAAAAATTGTCACAGTTTTTATGTTGAAGCTAAAAATTTTATTAGCCTTCATGTAATTTTTCCTGCCAATCAAAACGCCGCACATAGTCTGCGAGCCGACTGCAGCTATTATTCCAAGTGCGAAAACTATATTTATGAAAGGCATTGAAAGATTAACCGCACTTAGAGCCTCGACGCCGACGTATTTACTCACGAAAAAGCCGTCAACCATTGAATATAGGCTAAAGATGATCATGGCAGAGAGCGACGGAATTATATATGAAAAAAATTGTTTTTTGATTTTTACCGTGGTAATAGTAAAACCTCCTTGTGATATATATAAATTATAGCACATAGAATAATTTCCTTCAAGTAGCTTTTGCATTCGATTTGCGCCTAAGGCTTGTTAATTTCATACACCAAGAGAACGAGCGTTAGCGATGTGCGATTGGCTATGCATGCCTTATGCCAGGGTTTACAAAGAAACGAAGCATAGCGAACGTCGATTTGATTAAACTTACGGCTTTTCTTTGCACATCGAAAAGATAGTTCCACGCAGCTTAGTTCAACAAATTGACAATTGCTAAGCTTGTCCGACTATAAATCCATATTCGTTCCGCTACGCTCCACTAGATGGATTTATGGCCGTCGTCCTACGCCAAGCAATTGGAGCAATTTGTCTCAATGCGCTGCTTTTGGAACATATCTTTTCTCACTAAATGCTGCTCCCCTTGAAAATCACTTTTTTTCTCTCTAAGGTAAAGATGAAATCATAAGAAAAGTGATCTTTATTAAGTATATTTAGAATTATAATCTATATGTTTATTCTCTATCTACTAAAAGAAAAGTGTTATTAACGAAGTGACGCATCTGAACAAATTGTGAAATTTATTAGCGAAGAGCGCTGTCCGAAAATTCATCTAGTGAAGTGAAACGTAACGAATATGAATTTTCAAGCGATCGAGCTTATAGAAATTTCCAATTTGAGAAGCCTAAGTCACGAGTAATACACTTTTCGTTAACAAGATCAAACTAATCACTTTTCAATTTGTAAAACAAATTTTACAATCACAAGACCATAATCATCATAAAAAGTAAAGAATTTTGGTTATTTTACATATTTTACATAATCTTTACACTTCATACATACTTCCTTTACATAATAACTCTATAATCAATTTGTAAAAATCATTTAAAGGAGTGTTATTTAAAATGACAAAAAAATTAATTTCATTAATGCTAGTACTTGTATTAGCTCTATCACTAGTAGCTTGCTCTAAGGGCGAGGACAAACCAGAGGAAACAGCTACTGAAACAAAAACAGAAGAAAAGACTGAAGAAAAAACTGAAGAAAAAGCACCTGAAGCTTCTAACGAACCTATCACTGTAATTTCAAGAGAAGACGGTTCTGGTACTAGAGGAGCCTTCATTGAAATCACTGGCATAGAAGAAAAAGACGGCGACCAAAAGGTTGACAAAACAACTATTGACGCTGTTGTTCAAAAATCTACTAACGCTGTGCTAATGACTGTTAACGGCGACAAAAATGCCATCGGCTACATCTCTTTAGGCTCTTTAAACGATAGCGTTAAGGCTGTCAAGGTTGAAGGCGTTGAAGCAAGCGCTGAAAACGTTCTAAACGCTTCATACAAGATCGCAAGACCATTCAACATTGTTTATAAAGGCGAGCTAAACGGACTTAAGAAAGACTTCATTGACTTTATGATGTCAAAAGAAGGTCAAGAAATGGTTCTTGAAAATAAATACGTTCAAGTTGACACTGCAGCGCCTGAATACAAACAAAACTCTCAAAGTGGTAAGCTTGTTCTTGGCGGCTCAACTTCTGTTACTCCACTTATGGAAAAATTTGCTGAAAAATACATGGAAATGTATCCAGAAGTTAAGATTGAAATACAAGCAACTGGCTCATCTGCTGGTATACAAGCTGCTATACAAGGCGCAGCTGACTTAGGTATGGCTTCAAGAGACCTATCTGACGAGGAAAAAGCAGAATTAACAAATGTAGTTATCGCTAAAGACGGTATCGCTGTTATAGTTCATAATGACAACGCAATAGAAGACTTGACACTTGATCAAATCAAAGCCATCTTCGTAGGAGATATCAAAACTTGGGGCGACATTAAATAATTAAAATAAATTAGTACTACACGTGGAGGGCCGAATTTGAGCCCTCCATAATTATATAAGGAGTAATTATGAATAAAAACTTTAAAGAGACTTTCATGAAGTATTTCTTCTTTATCATCTCTCTTATCTCAGTCTTTGCTCTTTTTTTGATATGCTACTTCATTTTTTCAAGAGGCATACCCTTTGTAAAAGAGTACGGACTTAAAGCATTTTTATTTGGCAAAACTTGGGCGCCAAGAAACGTTCCCGCCTCTTATGGCATAGTGTCCATGGTCGTGGGATCTGTCTATACAACACTTGGCGCGATAATCATCGGTCTTCCTATAGGCCTATTAACAGCCATATATATGGCATTTTATGCCAATAAAAAAGTTTACAAAATACTTGAACCAGCTGTTCAGCTCATGGCAGGCATCCCTTCAATTGTATATGGTTTCTTTGCTCTAGTAGTTATGGTGCCACTTATAAGAAGCGCATTTGGCGGCGACGGCATGAATATAATAACGGCTTCCCTACTTTTAGGAATAATGATACTTCCAACGATAATTTCGATTTGCGATTCATCATTAAGAGCCGTCCCCAAAGCCTTCTATCAAGGTTCAGTAGCTTTAGGCGCAAGCAAGGAAATCAGTATATTTAGAGTTGTGGTGCCCGCTGCAAAGAGCGGCATCATCTCATCTTTCATCTTAGGTATAGGTAGAGCCATCGGCGAGACTATGGCAGTTTACTTAGTTGCAGGCAATCAGCCAAGAATACCTGCCTCACTTACACAAGGCGTTAGAACCTTAACAACAAACATCGTTATAGAGATGGCATACGCTACACCAAAGCATTTGCAAGCGCTTATCGCAACAGCCATGGTTCTATTTATCTTTATTTTGATAATTAACACTATTTTCTATTTTATAAAAGGAAGTGAGAAGAATTATGAGTAAATTTTTAAAAATTCTGATTAAAACAGCTGCCTACTTTACTTTGGCAACGCTTATCTTCATAATCCTCTACATTTCTATTAATGGCATACCAAACTTAAGGCCATCACTTTTTGCATTTAAGTACACAACAGAAAACGTATCAATGCTACCAAGCCTTATCACTACGCTAATTGTAGTCATCCTAACTCTTTTAGCAGCCGTGCCCATAGGCGTCGCTAGCGCTATCTACCTAAGTGAATACGCAAATAAAAGCTCTAGAGTCGTTAGACTAATTAGGCTTGGAACAGAGTCACTAGCTGGTATTCCATCTATAATCTACGGCCTATTTGGTCTGATCCTTTTCGTTTATCAAATGCAAATGCAGTACAGCGTGGCTGCTTGCGTTTTAACCGCCATCATTATGGTTTTGCCAATTATAATCAGAACATCTGAAGAGGCGCTTCTTAGCGTGCCTGACTCATTTAGAAAGGCATCTTATGGTCTAGGCGCAGGAAAACTTTCTACTATATTTAAAGTAGTTTTGCCTCCAGCCATGAACGGAATTTTGGCTGGAATAATACTTGCGATAGGAAGGATAGTCGGCGAAACAGCCGCATTTATCTACACTCTAGGCAACACTACTGGCCTACCGACCGGCTTAAATCAGTCAGGCAGGACACTTTCCTTGCACATGTACTCTTTGAGCGAAGAAGGTTTTCACGTTGAAGAAAGTTTTGCGACTGCCTTCATATTACTGATAGTGGTCGTAATTATCAATATGCTATCAACAAAATTATCAAGAAAGGTTATGAGTAAATAATGAATAAAATTGAAGTTAAAAACGTTGACCTCTTTTATGGTGATTTTCAGGCGCTAAAGAATGTGTCTATGGATATGCCTGAGAACAAAATCACGGCTTTCATTGGCCCATCTGGCTGTGGTAAGTCAACGCTATTAAAGAGCTTAAATAGAATGAATGATCTTGTCGATGGTGTAAAAATCACTGGCGAAATCACTTTGGATGGCGAGGATATCTACGCTCCAAAGGTAGATGTGAACGAGCTTCGTAAGAGGATCGGCATGGTTTTTCAGCAGCCAAACCCATTCAGCATGTCTATCTATGATAACATTGCTTATGGTCCTCGTGTGCACGGGATAAAAAAGAAAAAAGACCTTGACATCATCGTAGAAAGGTCTTTGAGGGGCGCTGCTCTTTGGGACGAAGTAAAGGATAAATTAAAAAGAAATGCTTTGCAAATATCTGGAGGACAGCAACAAAGGCTATGCATAGCAAGAGCGCTAGCTGTTGAGCCAGAAGTTTTACTGATGGACGAACCAACATCGGCCCTTGACCCAATATCTACATCTAAAATCGAAGAATTATGCGACTCACTTAAAAAGAGCTACACCATCGTCATAGTGACTCACAATATGCAGCAAGCTGCTCGTATATCGGACTTTTGCTCTTTCTTTTTTGAAGGAGAAATAATTGAATCGGATCAAACGAGCACCATTTTCCAAAATCCAAAAAATAAAAAAACTGAAGACTACATTACTGGTCGTTTCGGTTAAAAAAGGGGTATAATTATGGTAAGAACAAGATACATTAACGAGTTAGAAAATTTAAAAAACGAAATCATTTTATATAGTGCTACAGTTGAAAAAATGCTGATGGATATGAAGGTAATTATTGAAGAGGCGTCAGATGGCTCTGATTTAGCGGATAAGCTAAGTATGATTGAAACAAAAGATGAAGAAATACGCGGCTTTAGTAGAGATATCGAAACGCTTTGCCTTAAGATTATGTCGACGCAGCAACCAGTTGCGAAGGATTTGAGATTTGTCTCGTCAACTTTGAATATCATTAGAAATATTGAAAAGATTGGTGGACACGTGATTGAAATTGCTGGCCTTTTGAAATTCACAAATGCACTCGAAAACTTTACTGAAGAGATTTTGGATATGTGCCTATCGACTAAGAAGATGCTAAAGAGCGCGATTGATGCCTTTATCACCGGCGATTTGGAAGAGAGCTACAAGGTCATCGCCTCTGACGACAAGATTGACGATTTATTCAGCCATATTATGAATGAAGTCGCCACTAAAATAGGTGAGAAAAAAGAGGACGCTCTAAGACTCATTGACATAATTCAAATTGCGAAATACTTCGAAAGAATCGGCGACAACGCAGAGGCTATCGCGGACTGGAGCGTATTTTCAATCACAGCAAAGCACTATGAGTAGGAGGAACTATGATTTATATAGTTGAAGACGACAGAAGCATTAGAGAATTAGTTCTATATGCTCTGCACAATGAAAATTACAAGGCTGAAGGCTTTGAAAATGCCGATGAATTTTTCTCTAGAATAAAAAAAGAGACGCCAACACTAGTTATGCTCGACATAATGCTGCCTGGTATGAGCGGCCTTGAAATACTTGATAAAATGAAAAAAGATGCTGCGCTAAAGAATATACCTGTGATAATGCTAACTGCAAAAACAACTGAGTTTGACAAGATTACTGGGCTTGATAGAGGCGCCGATGACTACATCACAAAGCCATTTAGCGTCTTGGAGCTCTTAGCAAGAGTAAGAGCCCTACTTAGACGTAGCAAAGTGAGTGAAGGCGAGATCCTTGAGTACGCAGGCATAACGCTTGACTACGAAAAAAGAGTCGCAAAAGTCGATGGCCGCGACATTTCTCTAACATATAAAGAATTCGAGCTACTCTACTTTTTATTATCAAACCCAAACATCGTTTTGACTAGAGATAGACTTATAGAAAAGATTTGGGGCTACGATTTTGAAGGAGAAACAAGAACCGTTGACGTTCACATCGCCTCAATCAGATCGAAGATTGAGCCATATCAAGGCATAATCAAGACTATCAGAAGCCTTGGCTACAAAGTTGGTGATGCTAAATGAAGAAAAAATTAAATATCACCTACGCCATCTGCTTTTTTCTAGCGATATTAATAAGCGTTTCGCTCACAGTTTTTTTAATCTACAAAAATACTAGCGCAAACGAGCTAAGAGATTTGCAAGATGAATTGAAATTTGCCTCGAGCATGGATTTGGACGCACTTGAAAATATTGGCACATTTAAAAATAATATCCGTGTGACAGTAGTGGACCCTGATGGAAGTGTCATCTATGACAATTTTACAGATCCCAAAAATATGGAGAACCATGCGAGTAGAAAAGAGATTAAAGAGGCACTAAATGGCAATCTTGGTAAAGATGTTAGACTATCAAATACGCTTGGTAAGGACACTTACTACTACGCACAGCTTATGCAAGATGGAAATGTAGTAAGAATTTCAAAGCAAACAGAGTCAATACTTGGTCAGTTTATGAAGACAGTGCCACTAATACTACTTATGTCAATACTATTGATACTAGTATTATTATTCCTAAATAGAAAACTTGTCGATAAACTCCTAAAACCCATCGATTACGCTTCAGAGCACCTTCATAGAGATGATTTTAGTACCCAAAAGCTCGATGTTTACGACGAACTAAGTCCATTCATAAGGACTATAGAGAGAAAAAATAAAGATATTAAAGAATATATCGAAAGACTTGAAAATAAGGAAGCAACAGTAAGTGAGATACTTCGTAACATGAATGAAGGATTGGTTTTGATTGATCCAGAGCTAAAAGTTCTTCAGTTAAACGAAGCGGCAAAAAAACTCTTCAAAGCAAGCATGCAAGCCAATTACATGGATATGGACATAGTGAGATTAACAAGAAGCCAAGAAGTTTCGGATAAATTGAAAGAACTAGTCAAAACACATAAAGCCTCGAGCTTCGAGCTTATGGCAGATGAAGACAGCCTAAAAATTTATCTTTCTCCAATTGAGAGCGGCAGCGCACTTACAGGCATCATCATGCTTGTACTTGACGTGAACGACGAGAAAAAGGCCGAAAAGCTTAGACGCGAATTTTCTGCGAACGTTTCGCACGAGCTAAAGAGCCCACTAACATCGATATCTGGCTACGCCGAGCTAATTAAGAATGGCATGGTGAAGGACGAAGACATAAAAAAATTCTCCGGCATCATCTTTGACGAAGCAGGCCAAATGCTCAGACTTATTGAAAATATCATATTGATATCAAAGCTTGACGAAAAACCAGAGCTAAGATGCGAAGAAGAAGTTTCGATTAAAGAGACCATCGACGATGTTTTAAAGCTATATAAAGGAAAAATTGACGCGAAAAATTTATCAGTCGAGTGCCATATTGAAGAAGGGCTTAAGAAAAACGTGCCACTTGGCATGCTTTCAGAGCTTTACAGAAATTTAATTTCAAACGCAATTAAGTATAATAAAGATGGCGGCAAAATAAATATCTCGGTCGAAAAACGCGCTGACAATATTATAAGCAAAATCACAGATACAGGCATAGGTCTTGAGAAAGACGAGATCCCTCGTATATTTGAACGCTTCTACATGGTTGACAAAGGAAGAAATAGAAATACAAACTCAACAGGCTTGGGTCTAGCCATTGTTAAACATATAGTGGAAGATATGGGTGGAACGATAGATGTTACGAGTGAATTAGGCAAAGGAACTACTTTTAAGGTTATTTTCAGTAAATAGTTCGCATTCGATTTGCGCCTAGTTAATAAAATTAATACACTTTACAAAAATGAAAGCTGTGAGAAAATTCTCACAGCTTTGTTTATGTTTATTCTATTGTTTTTATTTTCAATCTTGTATGAAGGATAAATTGAAGAACCCCGTCCATAAATGGACGTGAACCTTTACGCTATGCATAGCGATTTGATAAAAAGATCAAACTGCTCATATCCATACAGATTTTGCAATTTTGTACGAAGAGTAAATTTCACAATCTACTACAAAAGGTAGATTTCATAGCGATTTGGATAAAAGATCAAACTGCTCATATCCATATAGATTTTGCGAAGAGAAGAAGAACCTCGCACATAAATGTGCAAGAACCTTTGCGCTATGATGGATAAGGCGAAGTGCAGTTTTTGGACAAGCGGAGTGTACAAATAGTACTCGAGCATTGTCAACAAAACGAACGAGCCTTAGGCGCAATTCTAACGCAAAATCCTAATTCTTAACCAAACCATAGGTTTGGTTAACATTCGTAATAAATATTATTCCCTTTCCTTGTTCCTCAATCCCAGTCTCTTTCCTTATCGAATCAACTATATCCTTAGTCATTTTTTCTTCTGAGATAATCAAAACTATCTCTTTTTCGGGCTCGATGAACATGTTAAAGACTTTGCGCGCCTCTTCACTGCCCGAACCTCTTGCGTTTACTATGGTTCCGCCTCTCGAGCCTGCCTTTTGTGCTGCCTCGATGACGTCTTCTGCGTTTCCTTTTTCAACTATTGTATAGATGGCGTTGTACATTGTTTCACCTCTTTTAATATTTTCACTTCCATTACCATTGTCATTATCTTCTGTGCCAAAGACGTTGAATGCGCTCTCGATGTAGGCGATTCCGTGGTTTGGCTTGTTTAATTCCAATTTTTCTACTAAATAATCAGCTAGATCCTCGATTTCCTCAGTTTTTCCGAAGAGCAATAGAACTGCTTTTTTCTTATCGTTTAGACCTAGGTAGTCGAATAATGTCCTAGATGCTGTGCCTATGCCGAGCATGGCAACTGAGGCTGTAACGCCCTTCTCATCTGCTAAATGCAAGACTTTGCTCGCTTTATTCTGCTCAACTATTACGACTAGCATCTCTAAGTGACGAGACTTTAAATTACGCATTCTTCACTCCCCCCTTATTTTTCACATAGAATAGACCAAGTATTTGCAAGGCTATAAGCGGTGTCATTGCTACCATGGCGATGGTACCGAAACCGTCTATAAGCAAATCAGCTGTTGGTGTTGATGCCGCAATGCCTTGTGCGTAGGCAAGTATAAATGTTGCTGTCATTGGTCCTGAGGCAACTCCGCCTGAGTCAAAGGCGATGCCGACGAATAGATTTGGCACTTTTTTCATTATAATAAATGAGATGATGTATCCTGGTAGCAAAACGTGCCAAAGCTGCATCCCTGGTACAAGTATCTTAAGTATCGACAAGGCAACCGCGATGCCGACACCTATTGACAAGGTCATGAGTACGACTGATTTTTTGATTGAGCCTGCCGTAACGGCTTCGATTTGGTTTGTAAGTACGTGAACTGCCGGCTCGGCAAGTATAGTTAGTACGCCCATCAGAAAGGCGATTGCGACTACGAATGTCTTGCTGTGCTCTGTTGCTAGAACGTGACCGATGTAGCGTCCGACGTCCATAAAGCCGCTGTTTACGCCAACTAGGAAGATTACAAGTCCTACGAAGGTTAAAATGCAGCCGGTTGCAACTCTTGCGTTTGCTCTTTTTGAATTATGAAAGAAGAGTATATTGCAGATCACATATATCAATATTATTGGTAATAGTGCGATGATTATCTCTTTTGCGACTATCGGCGCCTCATGGATGAAGTGTGATAAAATGCCAGCTTCGGCTGCCCCGGCTATGTCTGGCGCATCAACGAATTTTGGATTTGATATCATGCCTAAGATAAGTGCACCGATAATGGCGCCTGCGGATGCGATGCCAACTAGACCAAAGGAGTCTTCTTCTGATTTTTGGCTGTCTTTGTTAATGGCGGAGGCACCTGCGGATAAAGCTAGTAAAAATGGTACAGTAAGTGCCCCAGTTGTCGCTCCCGAAGCATCGAAGGATACTGCTAGGAAGAACTGGTCTGCAAGTATACCAAGTACTAGTATTGCGCCGTATGTTATTAATAAAAATGTCTTTAGTGAAAATACTTTTACTATACGTATCATGCCAAGCGATATCAGTGCTGAGACACCCATTGACACAAGTATAACTAGGCTTGATTTGGATACAACGCCTAGAGTTACGCCCTCAACTTGATCTGCCAAGATGTGTAAATCTGGCTCAGCTATGGAAATGACAAAGCCTAGCACAAGTCCCATGACGGCTATAACCCAAAGTTTACCGCTTCTAACGGCTGCGTGACCGAAACTGTCGCCCATAGGCGTGATACCAAGGTCAATGCCGATTAAAAATATCGTTAGACCCAAAAGTATGAAAAATGCTCCGAGTAAAAAGCGTGTGAAGACGTCTGCTTCAAGCGGAACTACTGTAAAATTCAGCACCACAACGAGTAGCGAGATTGGCAAAACGGTCGCTAGAACCTCTTTAAATTTCTCTTTTATCAAAATCTCACTCCCTTTTTTACTCAAATTTGTTTATTTCTTTAGATAGATAAAATCATTAATTATATTATAATTGAAAAAACTCCAAATTACAAGCTATTTTTCAACTAAGTAGCGCCAGTAACGCTTTGGCATATTTGAAATCATCAGCTTTTCGCTCTTTCTCTCGTTTATGGCAATGGTCTTGTAGAAATCCTTCCAAGCCTCTTCGAAAAATTGTTCCCTCTCGCTAATTGTGTAGTCAAGCTCCTTTAGCTCTAAAAATTCTACTTTTCCGTCCATGTGCATGGCTGCCGTTTCTCGCTTCACATCAGCGATTACAAAGTTTATGGTAGGAAATCTTTTCACAAAATGTGGCACAATTAGTGTCAATATATCATTTTTTGGCGCAAACTCAGCGAGCATCACGCCTCCCTCGACTTCTTTGAAACGCAAAAGGCCTTTGTAAGAATGATTTTCTGATAAAACATTTCTACGAATGCGGCGAAATTCGCTCGCAGCCTTCTCTGAAGAAAAGATGTAACCATAACCACGCTCAAAAACGCCTTTTATCGCACGAATTAAAATATCTTCCTTATTAGTGTCGCAGGACAAAAATACCGCTATTAGCTCTCTCATGAAGCGCTTTGGAAATTTTTCTTCAAGCGCTTTAATTACGCGAGTGGCCTTCACCATATCCGCGCTTATAAATATTTTCGTATCAAATAAATTGCTTTGCGCCTCTGGCATAAATTTGGCGCGCTCTATGTCCTCATATAAATCAAAGATGACCGTCATGAGTCCGTCGAAAGACCTATCATAATCAAAATAACGATAGCTGTTCATTGAGATTCACCTTATCCATAAGTTTTATGCGAAGATCCTCACATGTATCAATTTTGCCGCCTCTATAAACCCCGCCCACTGTGATGAAGTATTTGGCACGCTTTAAGGAGATGTGCATGTTCTCGAGCGAAGTATACGATAGCTTGGCAAAGCGCCTTGCGTTGATAATCCTTCGGCAAGTCGTCGGCCCAAAGCCAGGCACGCGAAGAAGTTCCTCGTAGCTCGCCTTGTTCACCTCGATCGGGAAGAGCTCGATGTGATTTATCGCCCAAAATGCCTTGGGATCAAGGTCTAGGTCGAGCATGGGACTTGTGCGCGAAACGATTTCGTTTGGCTTAAATTTGTAGAAGCGCATCAGCCAGTCCGCTTGGTAGATGCGGTGCTCACGTAGTAGTGGAGCGGCTTTAATACCCGAAGTAAACTTCGATTTCACGACCGGAACGAAGGCCGAATAATACACGCGCTTCATGTTAAAACCCTTGTAAAGAAGCGATGCCTTCGTGATTATGGTCTCGTCGCTTTCATTCGCGGCGCCTATAATCATCTGCGTGGTTTGACCAGCCGGAGCAATGAGTGGAGCGCTCTTGTACTTGCGCCTGTCCTCTTTGTTCTCGGCTATTGCCATTTTAATATTGTTCATGGGCTTCATTATGCCCTCAGTAGTTTTTTGCGGAGCAAGCATTTTAAGTGACTTTTCAGTCGGCAGCTCAATATTGACAGATACCCTATCAATCAGGGACGATAGTTTTGTGACCAGCTCTTTTGAAGCGCCCGGTATAACCTTCATATGTATGTAACCATTGAAATGGTAGGTGCCCCGAAGAAGCTCAGCCGTTCTGATCAGCTGCTCCATGGTGTAGTCGGGGCTCTTGATGACCGCGCTTGAAAGGAATAGGCCCTCGATGTAGTTACGGATGTAAAAGTTCATAGTGAGCTCAGCGACCTCTTCCGGCGTGAACGAAGCGCGCGCGACATCGTTCGAAGCGCGGTTAATGCAGTACTCGCAGTCATAGATGCAAACGTTGGTGAAGAGGATTTTTAAAAGAGATATGCAGCGGCCGTCCTCAGACCAGCTGTGACAGATGCCGGATGACGCAGCGTTACCAATGCCTCCAGAGTTTTTGCGCGAAGAATTAGACGAAGAGCATGACGCATCGTACTTCGCCGAGTCAGATAAAATTTTGAGTTTCGCTTTTAAATCCATAAAATCACCTAAGATAATTGTATCACTAAATGGCGATTTTGGCAAGATATGGGCAGGAATAGGGGAAGAAAAAAGCTTATCCAGTACAGATAAGCCCTTTGATTTCAAATAAATCTTATATTTTACCCTAATATATCTTTATATATTAGCTTTAGCTTTTGCCTTATTAGCTATTTTAACCAATGAAAGCATGACAGGTACTTCGGTAAGCACTCCTACAGTAGTAGCTAGCGCAGCTCCACTTTTTGTTCCAAACAAAGCTATCGAAACTGCTAGGGCAAGTTCAAAAAAGTTTGATGCACCTATCATTCCAGCAGGGCAGGCAATATCAAAAGGTAGTTTTAGTACTTTACTTGCTCCAAATGCAAGGAAAAATATTAAATAAGTTTGTATTATTAGTGGCAGCGCTATCAATATGATGTGAAGTGGATTGTTGATGATAACTTCTGCCTGAGAGCTAAATATTAGTACAAGAGTTAAAAGTAGGCCGATGCTTGTTGCATTGTCAAATTTGTGTAGAAAATTATTTTCTAAATACTCTTTTCCTTTCTTTTTAGTAACTACTACTCTAGTAAGTACACCTGCTACTAGTGGCACTACTACAAATAGAAATATACTTATAAACAATGTGCTGTATGGAACAACTACATTTGAAACGCCAAGTAAAAACTTTACTATCGGTACAAAAGCTAACAAAATGATAAGGTCGTTAGTCGCTACTTGTACAACGGTATATGCTGGGTTACCATCAGTTAGAGCACTCCAAACAAAAACCATGGCGGTGCAAGGCGCTGCTCCAAGAAGCACCATACCAGCCAAATACTCTGTTGCTAGCTGCGGAGTAATAAATGATTTAAATATTACAAACATAAATACGTAAGCCAAGGCAAACATTGTAAATGGCTTGATTAGCCAATTTGTTATCCATGTTATAAATAGTCCCTTAGGATTTTTTCCCACTTCTTTTATACTTTGAAAGTCTACTTTTATCATCATTGGATATATCATAACCCAAATCAAAATAGCTATCGGAACAGAAATACCTGCGATAGATAGTTTATTCAGTAGCTGTGGAATTGCAGGGATGAATTTGCCAAGCAAAGTTCCAAATACCATGCATAGCAATACCCATAGCGATAAATTCTTTTGAAATGATCCTATTGCTTTATTATTTGCTTTTTTCATATTGTCTCCTTTAGATTTAATTACTTAAAAATTATTTTAGTGCATTTCGCCATATCACATGCGTATGGGTGCCGTGCAAGGCGCTTATTAGCTTAATATATTCAAAATTTATATAAATATATTAGTAATCAAGCTTCTCCTCGCTGTGACAGATACAATCAGGCTTGTCGCCAAAGATGTACTCAAGCTGCTCAAGGAAGTGCTCAAGCGCCTTTTTGTTTAGCGTGTAATAAGTGTTCTTGCCCTGGCGGCGGCTTGTGACAAGCTTTGCCTCCTCAAGCTTTTTCATATCACTCGACAAAGTCGGCTGAGTGATGTCAAACTTTTCAAGAATTTCACAGGCACAAAGCTCACCGCAAGATAGCATGTCAACAATCTTTAGCCTCTTTTGATCCGATATCGCCTTAAGCTTTTTAGAAATAGCTTCATAAATATTTTCACACATATCCTTCACTCCTTTCTTGTCTCTAAAACAATACTAACATACATATAGAAAAAAGTCAATATGTTTTTATTAAATATATAGAATTTTTTCTATATATTCGTTCTAAAGAGGAGAGTTTACAGATGCATTAAATTTTTTTATATTGATTGGGTTTATTATAGATATTATTTATAGCTTTGCCAATAGAAAAAGCGTGGATATACCACGCTCATTACTATAATATTTAATATAAGACTCTTATTCAAAGAGTAATTGACTTATACAATCTTCTTCAAAGAGTGTAATGCCACTAAATCAAATTTTATCCATCGCCACATTGTTCGTAGAGTAATTGAAGAACCTCGTACAAATATGGACGGCCGTAAGTTTAATCAAAGCTATGCTCGCTGCGCTCCATACCTTTGTAAACTCTGGCATAAGGCATGCATTGCCAATCGAACTTCGTTTCACTCGTTCTCTTGGTGCATGGACTTAACAACCTTGATGCTTCGCACGAACGCAAAATTTTATTTTTCCTTTAGTTTGATTAGTTTGATTAGTAGGTCAATAGTCTTCGCCAATTCTTCTCTAGTAAATTCACTCTCTGGTCCAAACTTGCCGCTTGCATCAACATTTACAAGTCCAGCTCTCTTCATAGCTATCATTGCGTATTTTGCCCAGCTTGCTGTGTTTTTGAAATCTGCTTCATTAACTGGTACTACTGTATTTAATTCTATGCCATTAACTTTTAGTAGGTTCATTAGCATTACGCAGAACTCTTGTCTTGAAACTTTCTTTTCTGCCTTGAATGTGCCGTCTGTATAGCCAGCTATAATGTTCTTTGTTGCTGCCCACTTAACTGAGTCTGCATACCATGATGTGTCTTTAACGTCTGTGAAGTTTATTGCGTCTTCTGTGTATTTATCTTTACTGATTAACATAAAGACTCTTGTAACCATGGCTCTATTGATTGTCTTTTTGCCTTCGAATTTACCTTTGCCTGTGCCTTTGATGATGCCGTATGAAACTAGGTTTCTGATTGCTTCTCCTTCTGGACCCTTTGGTACGTCTTTTAAAACGACTGTTTCAACTGGGCTTGTAGGATACTCTGTGATGATGCCGTAGTTCTTCTTTTCTTCGGCTGGTTTTGTCTCTAACGGTTTTGTTTCAACTGGTTTTGTTTCTTCTTTCTTTTCTTCTGGCTTAGGTTCTGGTGTAGGTTTTATTGGTCTATATGGTTTTGGCTCTGGTCTATATGGTTCGTATGGTTCTGGTGTTGGTGTAGGTAGTGGTGTTGGCTCTACACTATTTTCTTCCCACTTAGCTATAAGCATCATATTTGCCATAACGCTTGTATTGAAGTTATAGTCCTCGCCGTTAAATTGCCATGCGATAAATGTGTGATTAGCTTTTATAGGATTTGCTGGCTTATTAACTTTTTCGCCTTCACGAACTCTTTCAGTCCAAGTAGCTTCGCCATTGTTAGGATCAAAAGTGATTTCGTATTCAAGAATTTCTTCCCATTTAGCATAAATATTTGTATTAGCTTCGATTGGCTTTTCAAAATCAAATTCTTGTGTTAATTCTTCATCCGCAAACCAGCCTTTAAAGATGTATCCATCTTTCTTAGGATCTTCTGGTCTAAGAACTTTGTCGCCACTAATAACTTTTACTTCGTCATCAGCTGCTCCATTAGCATACTTAAATGTAACTGTGAAGTATTTTATCTCAACGTTTTCAATTGCTGCTATTGCAAGCTTTAACTCTGTTTCTACTTTTTGGATCTCTTCTCTATTGGCATCTGGGCTTGCAAGAACTTTTTCTGCCTTAGCTAGTTCGTCACTTAAGTGTTTTTGATCCTTAGCATCTGCATGCTTGAATTTAACAGTATCTTCAAGTCCCTTAGCCTTCTTAACTAGTTCTTCTAAACCAGTTTTATCAAGTGCTAGAACATTTAGCTTAACGCCTTCACTCATCAATTTCTTTTCTTCTTTTTGATAAACGATAATTTCTTCGCCTTCAATAATTTGTCCTACGTCTATCGAGAATTTTCCGCTCTCGCCTATTCTCATACCAACTCTTGGCTTAGACTCAGTATTTGCAAGCGCTTTGTCTCTACCAAGGATTTCGTAGTAAACGAAGGCCCCAATAGTTCCAGCGCCTCTTACATACTTATCGTTTACATAAGCATCTTCAAGAGTAACTTTTTCAGTCTTAACTGTTGGCACTATTTCGCCGCTAAGCTTTCCAATTGCATCTTCAATCGCCTTAACAGCTGCATTTACCTCTTCTTGAGTAGCTTTCTTCTTGTTGAATATATTAGTACCGTCGACTATGGCTGTTTGATATGCTTCTCTTTCTTTTGCTGTTGATTTCCAGTATTTATCAGAGTTGTAAACGTTTTTGTACTCGTCTAATAGCTTCTTAAGCTCATCTTTATTGGCTTCGTTGAAGCCGTCAAGCTTCTTAAGAGCTGCCTTGATATCTGCTATAGCCTTGTTAATAGCTTCTTCTGTAGCATTCTTATCATTATAAACATTTTTACCCTTTGTAATAGCGTCGTCATAAGCTTTTTTGTCTTCAGCTGTATCAAATTTGTAAGTGTCTTGAGCCTTGACAGTGGCCTCATCATCGATTAGTTTCTTAAGCTCTTTCTTCTTAAGATTTTCCATAGATCCGATGATGGCATCTCTTGCCTTTGTAACTTTGTCTACTAAAGCATTTATTGCTTCTTGAGTAGTTACTGCTTTTGCAAGTTCTGCCTTTGCTTCAGTGATTGCACTATCATAAGCATCTACAAGTGCTTTTGCAGCGCCCTTGTAAGCGTCTGTAGCCTTGATCTTGTCATATTCATCTACTAATTTTCTTAGCTCATCTTTGTTAACTATGGCAATGCTTGTATCACGTTCGAATTTAAATGTTAACTCAAACTTATCATATTGAGTAACTGTAAACTCTTGTGTATCAGCTCCGACTAGCTTATAGCCTTGTTCGCAGCTTAAGAATTTTACTTGGTATAATTGATTGCCATTGCCAATGTATGGTACTTTCTTAAGATCAGTTACATAAGTTTCGCCGTAGTTTGTTTTAGCATAAACTGCGTATTTAGCCTCAACTGGAGTATCGCCAGCAAGTGAGTTTACCTTAAGAACTAGTGGTGCAACGATGTTTATATACTTAGAGAATGTTGGGCTTGGATAAGCGTTTATGATGTTTGGATAGTAAGCGTATTTTGTTCCCTCAAGTCTTAGTTCGTAGTCAACGCCTGAAATAGCTGGGAACTCAAAGCCCTTAGCTGTCTTTGTAACGCCTTCAACTTCATTGCCCTTCATATCGAAGACTCTAATAGTATAATCATCAAGAGTTTCATTAGCGTCCTTCGGTATTTTTACTTCAATAATTTGCTTTTCTTTTCTATCTTCAATGATAAATTCTGCCTTAAATGTTGGATGATACTTGTCAAGAGTAAATTCGATTCTCTTGTTTTTAACTTCAACTTTTTGGTAACTTGGTAAATCTTCCAGTACATAAGCGTATTTACCAAATTCTAGTTCAATTTCAGCATGTTGTGATTCTTGATAATAGTTTAATTTAACTTCTTTGTCTTTACCGTCTTTAATTCTATATAGCTTAACTTTCTCAAAGAACTTTGGATTTACTTTTGATCCAGTGTAATTGATGTCCCAGCTAGCCTTACCTTTTGTAGGTTCCTCAGGTTTAGGATCAGGTCCTGGTGTTGCTCCTTTAAGCATTAGTACAAACTTAACTACAGCATTTGGATTAGCATCATCAATAGTAACTGTTTTTACAATTTCTGATTTTTCTAAATCATATTTAGTTTTATCTATCATATAGTCGCTTAATTCAACTTTATATGTGCCATAAGGTACTTTATCTTTAAGCTCATTATTTTGTAAACGTATAGCTCCTGCCCATGCAGAGATAAACATATTAGATTGTTTTTGAGTAGTTCCATCAGATTCCCAAACCTCGAACTTAAGAGTACCTTCTCCTGTTGGTGCTGGTGGTTCTTTATATTCTTCAAGCTCTATACGTAAGTTCTTTGTATCTTTAGTAACATTTATTGTACTAAACTCTTCTTTTTGTATATACTCTGCTGGTTCAAATACTTCAAGTGCGTGCTCGCCAACTGCTAATTCTACTTCTCCATCAGTATATTCAGTTACATAATCTTCATCAAGGTTAAACTTAACCGGACTAATCTTTTCATTATTATAATAGAATTCAAAGTTTACTTTAACTTTTTCAGCTGGTTCTTCTTTCTTTTCAGGTTTTATAATAAAATCAACTTGGAATTCATCAGAATTAACAACAAATTCCTTAGTATCAACAGTGTAACCTTCAGGAAGTCCCTTTACTTCTACTTTGTAGTAATCGTATGGAAGATCAGTCATCCATGAACTAGGACTAGTCTTAATGAAAGTCTTCTTTATTGGCTCACCCTTTGTTCCTGTCAATACGTACTCATACGAACCCTTCTTTTGATCTTCAGCCAAAGCATCATCATTAACATAGATTACGCCTTCACTAGTCTTGTCACTATCAGAGTACTTAGTCCAATTGAATTCTACCTCTACTGGATTTGTAACAGACTTGAATGTTCTTGAGTCTTGTACATAGTTTTGATCATCTATAGTTATAGTTGTTTCGCCAAATCTTTCCTTATCAGCCTCGGCTTCAACATAGTATGTGCCTGGTGTAAGCTCCATGCCTGGAGTGTAATCAAGGACTTTGCCTTCTCTACCAATCCATTTGTAGAAGTCGCATAGGTAGTAGACAGCCTTGTCGTAATTATCTTTTATAGTAAATTTAAATTTCTTATTGCCGATTTCATTGTATGTGAATGTTACATTTGCTTCAGGCTTTTCTTGTGTTAGTGTAACGTATTCATATGGCTTTTCTATATACATGCCTTCAGGCATCTTTTCAGGGAATATCATCCAAGTGCCTTCAGCTAGCTCATCAAGACCAACGATGCTTCCGTTTTTACCGTCTCTTGCAAGATACTTAACGCCTTGAGCTCCTTCAGTAGTAACGTTTACCTTGTAGAAGTCAGCTCTCTTGATATTTGCAGTAACTGTTGTGAAGTTTGTTGAGCTATCTACTGTATATGGCATTTCGTCGCTAAATGTTACTGTGTAGCCTTCCTTGCCGTTTTTAAATTCTGCGTAGAACATGTAGTCACCGTATGGAAGGTCTGCGTCGAAGTATTTGTCATATATACCTTCGTCTTGAATAAATTTAATTACCTTATTATTTTTAACGTTCTTTGCGAATAAATCAAAGTCAGCCCACTCAAGGTTGTCCTTTGATGCTACCTTGATAGTTACTCTACCAGTAGGTATTTCAGTAAATTCAAGAGTTATCTTGTGATTTTTATTTCCTTCAGATATTTCAAATGGAATTTCGCTTTCGCCCTTTAGCTCAAATTTATTAGAATAGTTTGTAACGACAAGTTTGTACTTGCCAAATTTAAGATGTTCGTGGTTTTTAAGTTCTTTTCCGTCTTCAGTATAAACCTTGTATTCAAGGTTAAGTGCCTCTCTACCAGCTTGTTTAACTTCTACTTCAAGTGAACCAAACATATCCTTATATACAAGCATTTCAGCTGTGACAATATTAGTGTTGTGACCAAAGTCCATAGCTGTGATATTTATGTCAGAAAGCTCTTTTCCTTCAGGAATTACTACTGTAACTTTATTATTATCTTTAGCAAAGTCCATAGCTTTGCCATCAGCGTCTTCAATCTTGAATTCGTCAATGCCAGAGCCTTCTTCTTTAAGATTAAATGTTAATGTTCTAGTCTTTTCATCATAAAAACTATTTTCAAATTGTGGAGCCACTGTATCTATAGTAAATTTTATATCTCTATATGTTTCTGGATAGCTTTCCTTTGGCGCCTTAACCGCAGCTGCTGTAAGCCTTAGAGTGTAGTCACCATCTTTATAGTCCTTTAGAGGAACAGCGCCAGGTGCAGTGTAGCCAACATATTGTTCTCTGTTCTTATCATTGTCAGGGTCAGTCGATATGTTAGAGTACTTAAGACCGATTGGGTAGTCTTGTGACTTGCCTTCTTTGTCAATGATTGATGCCTTAACATTAGCAGTTCTAGTCATAACCATGTTAATGCTTAGTACGTCTTGGTAGTTATCAGCGTTTGGTGAAATAATTATAGGTCCAAACTCAGGTTTTGGTTCATTAGCCGTATTTTTATTTTTATCAATTTCTTCAAAGTTCTTAAGACCAGCGATTACAACATTGTTATTTACTTTGCCTTTTTCGTCTTTGTAAGTACCGTAATTAGTTTCGATGTGAGTCGAATACTTAAACCAGTCATGGTTTCTAGTCTTTAAGTTCCAGTACATTGGTTTTTCACTTTCGAAATCAAAATCATATAGTGGTTTTTCAATCGAAGGGATCTTGTCGTAGCTGCCCTTAAATGAAACGAACGGGAAGGAAATCTCCATGCCATTTTGGTCTCTTAAGTGAAGGAAGCCCTCAACAAATGCACCATTAGTGAATGGTTCTACCTTTTCCAAGTGTTCGATTGGGAAAGTAATTTCGTAGTCAACACTTGTTTGTGCTGGTACTTCAACTACTTTGTCATCATAAGTTCTTGAGAATAATTCATCAGGTCTTAATAATAACTTCTTGCCATCGCGTGCTTCAATAGTTGCTTGAACCGATGGTATAAGAGTCTTTGGAGCTGATGAGTAATTGTGTATAGTTAAATTTAAAGTAATTTTATCGTCAACATTGCCTACAAATTTTGAAGCGATCTTAGTATCTCTATCAACAGCAGTAAAATCAAGCTTCGATGCCTTTGTAAGATTCATAACACCAGCGCCTTGACGACGAGGTGATGTAGTAGTTTTAGTAACTGGGTCCACATGAGGAACAGCAGAATTCATTAATATTGTCTTTGTTAGAGCTGCCTTATGTTTTTCACCTGCAAACATCATATCATTTAAACGAGTACGTATAACGCCTATAGCGCCTGTAACGTGAGGAGTCGCCATAGAAGTACCACTCATATCGCCAAATGTGTTGCCCATAGTTTGAGTCGAGTAGATGTGTCCGCCAGGAGCAGTGATATCAGGCTTCATGTAGCCACCAGCAGATAGACCCCAGTTAGTAAACTCACTAAGTTCGCCATATTGAGGGTTATCAGCCTCTTGAGGTGTCATATCAATAGATACAGGCTTAGACAAATCCTTAAGCATAGTCTCAGCAGTGTCCAAAGTTATGGATATAGCTGGAATCTTGTTGCCCTTAACACTCATGTGTAAGTCGCCTTCAACATTGTTGTAGATTATGGCGCCTATAGCACCAGCATTTTGAGCGTTTAGAACCTTTTCGCTAAAAGTATTTCCGCCCCTCTTTATAAGAGCTACCTTGCCTGTAAGGTCCTTGCCTTCAAAGTCATTAATTTTCTTTTTAGCATCGATAAGTCCATTGCCACAGTCAACTAAGAAGTAGTCGCCTTTTTTAAATCTGATCTCTCCGCCAGTTTGGAAGATATATTTAATGCCGCCATAAGTTACAAGCGGAACATACATAGTTTTATTCTCTAAAGATGCTACTGTGATAGCGTTAGTCGCAATACCAGGAGCAGCCATAGTACCAAAGTCAGGGTTGTCAATGTTGAGATTACCTTGGTATTGGCCTTCGTTACCAGCAGCTATAACAAAGTTAGTATCAAGAGCGTAGCCGTTGTTTATAGCCTTGCCAACAAGACCATCAGCTTGACCAGGAAGACCCTTAGTAGAGCCTAAACTCATATTAACCGCGTCAGCCCCCATAACTATCGCGTCTTGCATAGCTCTGATGTAGATGTTTGAAGATGTTGAGCCTTGCTTCATAACATTCATCATTAAAAGCTGAGCCTCAGGAGCAACACCTCTCCAAGTCTTGCCATCAATTTGAACAGCGTTACCAGCTACAGTACCACTAACGTGTTGACCGTGAGCTGCTTTTTCTTTTTCAGGATTTAAATCCTTGCTGTTAGTATTGTAATTCCAGCCAAATGGAATCTTTTCACTTCTATAAACGTCTTTATAAAGCTTTTTATCTTGAGTATTGTCCTTAAGACTTAATTTGCCACCATTAAGGAAATTATTTATATCAAGCTTACTAAGCCTTCCTATGTCGCCGCCACTTAAACGAAACGCCTCGTGACTTGGGTCCATGTTACTATCGATGATAGCAAGTACAGAGCCAGCGCCGTTGTACTTCTTTTGAAGCACATCGTCATTTCCAATAAGCTCGTTCGAGTTAACCATCTTGATCGAGTCAGTCATGACAGATTGGTCCTTGAAAACCCTCATGTCAGAGCGAACAACGTCAGATTCATAAATGATCTCGTTATTGAAGACCTCCTTGACATAGTCAAGCGCCTTGATTGAGTCAAGCTCACTCTTATTAAGCCTTACACAAAGAGATGGAACTAGTAGTTCAGCCCTAGATATCACATCAATGTCAGCAAACATCGACTTGAACTCTTCTTCATAAAAGTCCAAAGCCTCGTCCGCTAGGCTTATGGCCTTGCCATAGTCCTTATTTAAATAAGCCCTTTCATATCCAGGAGATTGTTTTTCTACATCCAAGTAGACTATGTACTCTCCCCTCTCTTCACTAGCAAATGCAGTTTGATAGCCTGCAAATAGGCTAAAAATCATGCATAAGCATAAAATAAGTGAAATAATTTTGCGTTTCATAATTGCCTCCCCCATTTCATTTCTTTGGCAGTCTACCAGTTATTTAAAGCTCCGCTACTTCTTCAGTCTGTCTTGATAAAGCGCATTGTGCAAAAATAATGGGTAAAACTTACCCTACGAACTTATTGTAACACATTTGTAATATATAAATCAAGAAAAAATAAAAAATAAATTACATATAAACAGAAATACTTGTATCACACTGTGTGGTGGTATGCGCTTTGCAGTACTACAACAAATAGTGTTATATGCTTTTACTTTTTTCTTATTATATATAGTTTTTTCATAAAAAAAGCGTGGGACTCCACGCTCATTACTATAATATTTATTATAAGACTCTTATTCAAAGAATAGTTGACTTATTGCCACTAAATCAAATTTTACTAATCGCTATATCGTCCGAAGAGTAATTGAAGAAACTCGTTCAAATATGGACGGCCGTAAGTTTAATCAAATCGACGTTCACTAACGTTCCGTCTCTTTGTAAACTCTGGCATAAGGCATGCATTGCCAATTGATCTTCGCTTCGCTTGCTCTCTTGGTGCATGGACTTAACAACCTTTGCACTATAAGAAGCACTTGGATAAAGATGGCTTTAGTAAGCAAATTGAAGAAAGTGAAAAATCCTAAGCAAAATCAATGTCTGTAGCATCTGATTACGATAGAAGTCTAGAGGCTTGCTGGTCCATAAGCTTTAATTATTATCTCTGTGTTTCAAAAGTCTCTCGTACTCTGCTTCTAATTCTTCTCTTTCTTCTTTTGGAATCTCACTTGCCAAACGATTATTAATGGCACTTAATCTAAATTCTATAAGAAAATCGTTAGAATTTTTATTTTCTTTCAACTTTTCTCTACGATTTTGATACTGAGCTAGATTGCCCGAAAAACTCTCTAACTTTTTGTTCTTAATGATAATAAGTCCATCCGCTATGTTGTTTATAAACGAGACATCGTGGGTCACAAACAGTAGCGGTCTATCATATCCTATCAACAATTCTTCTAAGGCTTCAATTGCTCTAATATCTAGGAAGTTCGTTGGTTCATCCATAATTAAAAAATTAAAATCAGATGTGACAAGCTTTGCTAGCTTTACCTTTGCTCTTTCCCCATCGCTTAGAACGTCTACCATCTTAAAGACTTCGTCTTCTTTGAATCCTAACCTAGCCAAAATAATTCTAGTCATCGTTTGATCATAGATTGAGCTTTCAAAAACATTTTCTAATACTGTTTTCTTTTCATCAATAATTTCACTCAACTGACTATAATAGCCAATTTTAAGATTAGGATGACACCATACTTCTTTGTTTACAATCATATTTAAAATAGTTGTTTTTCCTGAACCGTTATCTCCTAATAAAGCTATCTTTTTCTTATTTGGGATTTCAAAATTAGCATTATCGAAAAGAACTTTATCATCAAAGCTTTTACTTAATTTTTCAGCTCTTACTAGTACTTTGGAAAATATTTTATCCTTTTCATCAATAGTTAATTTAATTTCGGCTTCTTCTTTTGGCTTTTCTTTAACTTCAAGCTGATCTATTCTTGATTTAATGGATTTAACTTGCTTATCTAGTTTTTTCTTATTGCCTTGTCCACCCATTTTATGGAGTCTAGCTTCTGAATTGCCCATTCTTTTGGGAGTTGTTCTCACTTTTAACGTTTGAGCTTTTATGTCATTTGCTATGCCTGTCAATCTTTTCTTTTCATTAACATAGCCTTCGTATTCTTTCTGAAGGAATTTCTTCCTCTTAATTCTTTCATCCAGGTAGAAAGTATAGTCACCATTAAATACTTCTAGTTCTCCATGTGATAATTCAAAAATCTTATCACATGTTTGGTTTATAAAATCACGGTCGTGGGAAATAAGAATATAACCTTTATCTCTATTTCTTAGACTTTCTGCTAAGTTTTTCTTCTGTTTTATATCCAAATGAGATGTTGGTTCATCAATCAATAAAAAACTTTGTTCATTCGATAAGAGTTTCGCTAGCTTCAGTCTTTGGTATTCACCAGGACTAAATTTTCCCTCTTTATTAAGTTTAGCTTTAAGATAGTTATCATGTGAAAATTTTTCTTCTTCATCGTCATTTAAAAGATGGGCTATTTTAATTTGTACATCAATTTTCCCACTGTAGTCTGTATCTTGGCCTATTAGAATTTTAAAGAAACTTGTTTTACCAGCTCCATTATCACCGATTAAAGCAATTTTATTGTCTTCTCCAATGGTCAAATTTTTTATTTCAAATAACGTTCTTGTGTTAATTTCTTTTTTTAGATTATCTATATATATCATAAATCCTCCTTATTTTTTGAGAGGACTTAACCTCTCGTATTATTTGAAAGAAAATTTATTAATTGTCATCTGTCTATACCTCCAAATTCTTTGAAATTTATATCTTTATTTTATCAAATACTTTCATAATTTTAAAATATTATTCATTATTTAGGTAATAAAATCATTCGTATTATTTGTTTAAAATTTTATTGCCCTTGTCATAAATTCTCTTCAGCTCGTCTAACTCCCCATCCACAATAACTTTCTCCGGCACATCATTGACGCTGATAGCGTTTTTCCAAGTTTCTGCCTCGCCATCTTCTTTCTTGTCATCGTTAGGAATTACAAGGCCTGAGTATGACTTTACGGCTATATTTCTTTCTTTAAGCACTTCGTAGACTTTTTTAAGGCCATTCATTAAATCATCTAAACTTGGCTTTTCTGCATAAGCTTTAAAACCAGCTGTAATCTTGCTTGGCAAATTATCCTTATCAAAGTCTTGATCAAGTGTGAGATACTCTCTATAATCAAAATCATCATCTGGTCTAAGCCAAATTACAAAATCAAGTCCGCTGTCTTTAGCTATCTCATCTGCTAAGTCGTCTAAAAAGCCCATGTATCTGCGCAAAGTGTTGAAAAGCCTATCATCAAAAGTGTCGCGCTTCATCTTGCCAAAGCTATCGAACTCAAGATTGAACTTCGTGTCAATGCTCTTCATGTCCCAGAGGCTTACGACGTAGGTCCCGTCCTTAAAATTGTAGTAGGCGCGCTCATGCACAAGGTCAAGGTCTCTGTGATGTGTTTCTAAATATTGATCCGCTGCCTTTTCCGCCATAATTTTGCTAATGGGATTGCCAAATAATGAGAGCACAATGAATAAAACAATAGCTAAAAGTATTGCAAGAGCTGTGTATAATATTATTTTCATAGTTTTACTCACTTAGATCAGCCTCCTTTAGTAAATTATACCACAAAATGGCTTTTTGAGCAAAAAAGCCGCATACAAAAATATTCGGCTATGATTATATTTATGATTATATTTATTATTTTACAAATACATCAGCAAAACCAGTGTATGTTGTGCTGTATAGACCGTCTGTCCATTCAAACTTAATTTCAAGAAGTCTAACGCCTGTAACATTTAAGTTAACGTTAACTGGTAATTGTCCACCAACTACATCAAATGATTGAATAAGCTTGCCATCACCAACAAAGTCAACCTTTACTGTAAGTCCTTCTTGATCAGCTCCTAGTAGACCTGTTAGATTAGTGTACTTGCCTTCTAGGTTAAAATTAGCATGTCCCTTTTTATAAGTGTAAGAGTTAAAAAGAATACCGTTATTATATTCTTTTCCACCTAAAGAGAACTTTGTCTTATATTCATCTTTAGCTATAACTTCAGCCTTTTCTGTGCTAAATGGTTTCATAATCTCAGTTAATGGCTTATTTACTTCGCCCATGTCAACTGTGCCATCGCCTAAGAAAGCTGTCTTAGTGTTTTGATCCCACTTAACTTCTTTGCCAACTGCTTCAGCAACTGCACGTAGAGGTAGATATGTTGTGCCATTATAAATGAATGGCTCGATTTGATTACCCTTTGTGTCTTTGCCAAATTGAACTTCTTTTCCATCAACAACTACTTTGATGTTGTCATAAGTAACTGTGATGTTAACCTTTCTTGCTGCAAATACTACTGTTGAGAACACTAGCATTAAAACAAGAGCTAAAATAAATTTGCTTTTTCTTTTCATAAATTTTCCTCCGTAAATATATTAAGAATTTATCTCACTACAATTATAGCATTTATTTGGAATTATGGCAATAGTTTTGCAGATAAAAGAAGAAAGATGTCAATAAATTGACGTGAACCTTTGCGCTACGATGGATAAGACGATATGGAGCTTCGAGGCAAGCGCAGTATACTAGTGGTACGTGAGCATTGCCGCAAACACAAAACAAAAATACTTGAAAAATTTTCTACAACGAGTAGTTTTGCAGAGCAAATTGATGAATGAGGCGAAGTGAAAATTTTTGACAAGCGCAGCGTACTAGTGGTACGTGAGCATTGTCAACAAAGCAATAAATATTTATATAAAACTCCTACGGAGGATACTTTTGCAGAGCAATTTGATGAGATTGGCGTTGTGCAGAATTTTTTGGAGTGGCCGTAAGTTTAATCAAATCGACGTTCACTTCGTTCCGTCTCTTTGTAAGCTCTGGCATAAGGCATGCATAGCCAATCGAACTTCGTTTCACTCGTTCTCTTGGTGCATGGACTTAACGTGTGCTAGTGGCACTCCGCAGCGACGAAAAATTCGAAACTAGCCAAGATCGCAAATTGAATGCAAAAGAAAAAGCAGTTCATTTGAACTGCTTTTTTGCTAAGTGGCGGCTACCTATTATCCCAGGTCGTCTCCAACCAAGTACCTTCAGCGTTAAGAGCCTTAACTTCCGTGTTCGGTATGGTTACGGGTGTTTCCCTCTTGCTATTGCTGCCACATTTCTTAATAACCATAATTCTTTAAATAAGCGTCTTTGATCAAGTTTTCGACATATTAGTACAGTTAGGCTCAAAGTATTACTACTCTTACACTTACTGCCTATCTACCTTGTGGTCTTCAAGGTGTCTTACTTAAAGGAAATCTTATCTTAAGGGGGGCTTCGTGCTTAGATGCTTTCAGCTCTTATCCTTTCCAAACGTAGCTACTGAGCTATGCAACTGGCGTTACAACTCATAAACCATTGGTTTGTCCATCCCGGTCCTCTCGTACTAAGGACAGCTCCTTTCAAATTTCCTACGCCCACGACGGATAGGGACCGAACTGTCTCGCGACGTTCTGAACCCAGCTCGCGTGCCTCTTTAATGGGCGAACAGCCCAACCCTTGGGACCTACTTCAGCCCCAGGATGAGACGAGCCGACATCGAGGTGCCAAACCTCCCCGTCGATATGAACTCTTGGGGGAGATAAGCCTGTTATCCCCAGGGTAGCTTTTATCCGTTGAGCGATGGCCCTTCCACGTGGTACCACCGGATCACTAAGTCCTGATTTCTCATCTGCTCGATCTGTTTATCTCGCAGTTAAGCTCCCTTCTGCCTTTGTACTCTTTGCACGATTTCCGTCCGTGCTGAGGGAACCTTTGAACGCCTCCGTTACTGTTTGGGAGGCGACCGCCCCAGTCAAACTGCCCAACTGACAGTGTCCCTAAACCGGATTACGGCTCAAGGTTAGAATTCCAGCACTACAGGAGTGGTATCCCACTTTTCGGCTCCTCTGATACTGGCGTACCAGGATCTAAGCCTCCCACCTATTCTGTACATGTACTACCGAAATCCAATGTCAGCCTACAGTAAAGCTCCATGGGGTCTTTCCGTCCTGTCGCGGGTAAATGGCATCTTTACCATTACTTCAATTTCACCGGATCCTTTGTTGAGACAGTGCCCAAATCGTTACACCTTTCGTGCGGGTCGGAACTTACCCGACAAGGAATTTCGCTACCTTAGGACCGTTATAGTTACGGCCGCCGTTTACTGGGGCTTAAGTTCTATGCTTCGCTATTGCTAACATTTCCCCTTAACCTTCCAGCACCGGGCAGGTGTCAGCTCCTATACGTCGTCTTTCGACTTAGCAGAAACTTGTGTTTTTGGTAAACAGTCGCTTGGGCCTATTCACTGCGGCCAGATCGCTCTGGCTCCCCTTCTCGCTAACTTACGGGGTCATTTTGCCGAGTTCCTTAACAAAGGTTCTTCCGCGCGTCTTAGGATTCTCTCCTTTCCTACCTGTGTCGGTTTACGGTACGGGTATCATTTATCTATTTAGCGGCTTTTCTTGACAGTGTGAAATCGGCTACTTCTCTACTTGTTTTCGATCCTCATCATAAATTAGCTTAGCCTGGTTATTAGTCCTGGCATGCCTTTTTATTTGAGCGTACTCGTCCATCTGGTACGCTTAGCTTATCCTTCTGTGTCCCCGCTTCATTTATACGATATTTGATAGTACTAGAATTTTTACTAGTTGTCCATCGGCTACTCCTTTCGGCCTCGCCTTAGGTCCCGACTTACCCTGAGGGGACGAGCCTTGCTCAGGAACCCTTAGGTTTTCGACGGGAGTGATTCTCACACTCCTTCTCGCTACTTATGCCAGCATTCTCTCTTGTGTTTCGTCCACAGCGCCTTTCGATACTGCTTCTATCTATTACACAATGCTCCTCTACCACTCTTACGAGTCCACAGCTTCGGTATCCGATTTAGCCCCGGAAATCTTCGGCGCAAGGTCACTCGACTAGTGAGCTATTACGCACTCTTTAAATGTATGGCTGCTTCTAAGCCAACATCCTAGTTGTTTGGGTAACTTCACATCCTTTACCACTTAATCGGTATTTGGGGACCTTAGCTGATGGTCTGGGCTCTTTCCCTTTTGACATAGAAGCTTATCCCACTATGTCTGACTCCTTAGGTTTGTTTTCTTGGCATTCGGAGTTTGATAGGTTTTGGTAATGTATAAACACCCCGCAACCAGTCAGTAGCTCTACCTCCATTAAACATCCTAAAGGCTAGCCCTAAAGCTATTTCGAGGAGAACCAGCTATCTCCAGGTTCGATTGGCTTTTCACCCCTATCCACAAGTCATCCGATGTGTTTTAAACCACACCCGGTTCGAGCCTCCATTAAATTTTACTTTAACTTCACTCTGCTCATGGATAGGTCACCTGGTTTCGGGTCTACTCCTGTAAACTATTTCGCCCTATTAAGACTTGATTTCTCTTCGGCTTCGAAGCTTAACTTCTTAACCTTGCTTACAAAAGTAACTCGCTGGCCCGTTCTACAAAAAGTACAAGATTGCACTTTTCACGTGCTTTCTTTGCTTGTAAACGCAGGGTTTCAGGTTCTATTTCACTCCCCTTTCGGGGTTCTTTTTACCTTTCCCTCACGGTACTGTTCTCTATCGGTCACCAAGTAGTATTTAGCCTTGGGAGGTGGTCCTCCCGTGTTCCCACCAGGTTTCTCGTGCCTTGTGGTACTCGTTAAGCTTATTGAAATTCTAATATCTTTTCCTACAAGTCTTTCACTTTCTTTGGATGATTTTTCCAAGATCATTCGGATATTGTTTTAGTTTTTCTTTAAGCGGGCTCTTTCCATTTCGCTCGCCGCTACTTTGAAAATCGATGTTTCTTTCTTTTCCTCGGGGTACTTAGATGTTTCAGTTCTCCCGGTATTGCTTCTATATACTATTTTATTCATATATAGATACTTAAGGTTTGCTTAAGTGGGTTGCCCCATTCGGATATCTCCCTTTCGTTTCTTGTTTGCAGATCTAGGGAGCTTTTCGCAGCTTTCTACGTCCTTCTTCGCCTCTTGGTGCCAAGGCATCCGCCCTGCGCTCTTAGTAACTTGACCTATTTTTCTTTAAAATCCTTTAACGCTTATTGTTAAAATTTACTGTATTTATTTTCTTTATAAATGTCGTTTCGTTTTCATTTGATTATGGTTATTAAGTTTTATTTGGTTTTGGATCTAAAAGGATTTGCACCTTTTTTAAGTTCTTCAAGATCCATAAAGCAAAGCCCAAAGTGAAAAGAACTAATGTTCTCCTTAGAAAGGAGGTGATCCAGCCGCACCTTCCGATACGGCTACCTTGTTACGACTTCACCCCAGTCATTGACCCTACCTTCGACTGCTGCCTCCTTACGGTTAGCTCACAGGCTTCGGGTATTGCCTACTCCCATGGTGTGACGGGCGGTGTGTACAAGACCCGGGAACGCATTCACCGCAGCATTCTGATCTGCGATTACTAGCAACTCCGGCTTCATGATCTCGAGTTGCAGAGATCAATCCGAACTGGGATCGGTTTTTTGAGGTTTGCTTGATATCGCTATTTCGCTTCTCTTTGTACCGACCATTGTAGCACGTGTGTAGCCCAGGACATAAAGGGCATGATGATTTGACGTCATCCCCACCTTCCTCCGATTTGTCATCGGCAGTCCATCTAGAGTCCTCAGCACTACCTGTTAGTAACTAAATGTAAGGGTTGCGCTCGTTGCGGGACTTAACCCAACATCTCACGACACGAGCTGACGACAACCATGCACCACCTGTATCCAAGGTAGATAAATCTAGGGCTTTTATCTCTAAAAACTTTCCTTGGTATGTCAAGTCCTGGTAAGGTTCTTCGCGTAGCCTCGAATTAAACCACATGCTCCGCTGCTTGTGCGGGTCCCCGTCAATTCCTTTGAGTTTCATACTTGCGTACGTACTCCCCAGGCGGAGTGCTTAATGTGTTAACGTACGGCACCTACTCGTATGAGCAGACACCTAGCACTCATCGTTTACGGCGTGGACTACCAGGGTATCTAATCCTGTTTGCTCCCCACGCTTTCGTGCCTCAGCGTCAGTTCAAGTCCAGAAAGTCGCCTTCGCCACCGGTATTCCTCCTAATATCTACGCATTCCACCGCTACACTAGGAATTCCACTTTCCTCTCCTTGACTCAAGCATATCAGTTTCAGATGCAATCTATGGGTTGAGCCCTTAGTTTTCACATCTGACTTAATTTGCCGCCTACGCACTCTTTACGCCCAATAATTCCGGACAACGCTCGCCCCTTACGTATTACCGCGGCTGCTGGCACGTAATTAGCCGGGGCTTTCTTCTATGGTACCGTCATTATCTTCCCATAGGACAGAGCTTTACGACTCGAAAGCCTTCATCGCTCACGCGGCGTCGCTGCATCAGGGTTTCCCCCATTGTGCAATATTCCCCACTGCTGCCTCCCGTAGGAGTTTGGACCGTTTCTCAGTTCCAATGTGGCCGGTCATCCTCTTAGATCGGCTACCCATCGCTATCTTGGTGGGCCGTTACCCTCACCAACTAATTAATGGGACGCGAGCTCATCTTACACCGAAATTCTTTAATCTATAAACCATGCGGTTAATAGATATCATATGGTATTAATCCCGGTTTCCCGAGGCTATCCCTTTGTGTAAGGCAGATTGCTCACGCGTTACTCACCCGTCCGCCACTAATCCAGAGATTCTTCACTCCGAAGAGATCGGATTCTCTTTCATCGTTCGACTTGCATGTGTTAAGCACGCCGCCAGCGTTCGTCCTGAGCCAGGATCAAACTCTCGATTAAATGGTTTATTTAATCCCAAGTTAACCTTGGCTCTTAAATTCGAAATTATTTTTAATCAATAAAAAAATTGATTGGTTTAAATCGTTCTTTTCACTTTTATTCAGTTTTGCTTGCCTTCTGGAGTCTTTCCAGATGACTTATCCATTCTACCATTTATTTTTTACTTTGTCAAGTACTTTTTTTCACTTTTTTTAAAAATTTTTACACTTGTGTAGTATAAATAAATTCTATACTATGTGTAGTATGTATAAGTATTATATATAAAGGAAGAAAAATTTCGCGCCTACCTTGCGCCTGGAACTCGTTCGCTTCTCGATAAACTTTTTAATTAAACTAAATATGTTTATTTAAAATTTCTAATTATTTCTCGGAGCAAAGTGATGGATGAGGCGAAGTGGAGTTTTTTGACAAGCGCAGTGTACAAATGTACTCGAGCATTGTCAACAAAACGAACGAGCTTCAGACGCAGTTTGAACGAGAAAGAATAGAAATTTTGCGCGAAAGTCCACTTCGTCCCAATCATCAAGCTATTTCGCGAAATTTGTTCGGAGTATGAATGTGAGTGATTTTTGTTTTAAGAAATTTGTTCGTGGTAGATTTTTTGATGGGATAAATAATGACTACACATTTTTCTGTATAGTCTATTTATTATAAGAGAATTACTAAACCTAAATATAATAATTAGAAAATTGATTTTCACGAGCGCAGCCTTCGGAATAAATTGCATTAATTTCTTAACGAAAATGTCTGCCCAAGTGTCTTGCACCAAGGTTCTCGTACTTTAGTACGAGGTTCTTCAAAATTCATCTAGTGGAGCGTAGCGTAACGAATATGAATTTTCAAGACATCAAGTTTAGAAATTAACAATTTATGTAGACGTAGCAAGCGAAGGAAATCAATTTTCAATGTGCAATTGTCAACTTGATGAACTAAGCTCTGGTGGAACTATCTTTTCGATGTGCTTTTCTTATCTTAAGACATAAAGAAAGACTACACATTTTATCCGTGTAGTCTTTTTTATACTCTATCACTTTCACTTAATATACAAAGATTACATATTTGTAATACTTTTATATATAATTACTCTTGCATTTTACAATTTTTATGTTATAATTATTCTTGTAGATAGGAGAGGCAATCTTTAATAAGGAGGTTTATTAAATGATTCTTTCATTTAATGTAATGCAAACGGTTGGCTTTGCTATCTTGGTTTTTTTGGTGGGGAAATTTATCAGAACGAAGGTTAAATTTTTCCAGACTTTTTGTGTCCCTGCACCTGTTATTGGCGGTTTTTTATTCGCTATCATTAGGTTTGTCTTAGCTCTTACGGGGCTATGTACTTTTGTTTTTGACAACACTCTTAAGGATCCTTTCATGATGGTCTTCTTCACATCTATCGGCGTTGGAGCCGATCTCGACACGCTTAAGAAGGGCGGCAAGGGTTTTGTTTATTTCTTACTTGTAGCAACGTTTTTAGTTATTTTTCAAGATGTCCTTGGCATTTTCATGTGCAAAGTTATAGGGGTAGATTCGCTGCTTGGTCTTATTTGCGGTTCGGTTACTATGGTTGGTGGTCACGGCTCTGCTGGCGCTTGGGGTAGCACTTTTGAGGAACACGGCCTATTTAATGCGTCAACTTTCTGCATGGCGGCTGCAACTTTCGGTGTAATTATGGGCTCTGTTATAGGTGGACCTATCGGTTCTATGCTTATTAGAAGAAATCACTTGGCTAAGCCTACATACAATGACAGCTCTGAGAATAATGTTTTGGAGAGTCTCGAAAAGGTTAACGCTGGTGCTAGCTATAAAGAGCTTGTTCCACTAAATGCCTTCGACTTTGTCAAGGTTTTAGGTCTCATCTTCATTTCTGTTGGTCTTGGTTCAATATTGCAAGTTCTCATCAAAAACAATGTAAGCATACTTGGTAATCCACTCAGCCTACCTAGTTATGTAACAGCAATGATACTTGCAGGTATCTTCGTCAACACCATCGGCAAGAAGGGTTCGAAGTTTGCTGTTGATGAGAGAGCTAACTCCATCTGCGGTGACGTCGGCTTAAACATTTTCTTGGTAATGGCTCTAATCGACATCAACCTTCTTGACTTAAAGGATGTTGCCGGCATCATGCTCGTGGTGCTACTTGCGCAAACTGTGCTCATGGCTGTGTACGCGTACTTTATCAACTACTGGGTTATGGGTAGAAACTACGACGCGGCAGTTTTGTCGGGCGGTCTTTGCGGCTTCGGTATGGGTGCAACATACAACGGCATCGCCAACATGGACTCGATTACTGAAAGATTTGGCCCATCACCAAAGGCATACTTTGTCTTGCCAATGGTTGGAGCCTTCGCAATCGACATAATCAACTCGCTTTCTATAACCGTATTTTTGAATATCGCGCAAAACTTTAGATAAAATAGTACCCTCTTTACTGGACAAACCAGTAAGGAGGGTACAAGTTTTTAGTGGGTTTCTTATTTAAGAAATTTATTCGTGGTAAATGGATTTGCGCTTTTCGTTAATTAAGAAATTTTGCTTATGATAGTAATTTTACTAAATATACAAAAATGGATATAGAAATTAATCTATATCCATTATTTTTTTAGATTTAAAATGCGCAAGCATTTTGAAGCGCAAGAAAATTTATGTGAATAAATTTTCTTTTTTTGCTATTTTTTCTTTTCTTTTGCAAAATACATATTACTTCTTTCTTAGATAAAGAAGAACCCCGGTCTAAATGACCGAGAACCTTTGTGCATTGCATCGTGATGATTTCAAAAATAGAAATTTTGTCAATTTTTTATCTATAATTTCTAGTTATTTCTTGGAGCAATTTAGTACATAAGACGAAATGGAACTTTTTGTCAAGCGGAGCATATATGCAAAATACATATTACTTCTTTCTTAGATAAAAAGTGATGATTTCAAAAATAGAAATTTTGTCAATTTTTTATTTATAATTTCTAGTTATTTCTTGGAGCAATTTAGTGCATAAGGCGAAATGGAACTTTTTAGCAAGCGGAGCGTACACGTAGTACGTGAGCATTGCGAAAAAGTGAATGAGCCTTAGGTGCAAATTGAACAAGAAAGAACAGAAATTATTCAACCATGTCGGCTGCTTTATATGAACTCCTTACGAACGGTCCAGCCGCAATCTTCTTAATTCCTATGCTCTTTGCATAATCTTCATACTCGAAGAACTCATCCGGATGCACGTATCTCTTGACTTCATAATGTTTCAAACTTGGTCTTAAGTATTGTCCTATGGTAATATAATCGCAGCCTGCTTCATAAAGTTCTTTGATTAAATCCAAAACTTCTTCTTTTGTCTCGCCTAGTCCTACCATGAAGCCCGACTTTGTCTTAAGTCCTTTTTCTTTGGCGTATTTAATGACTTCGATGGATTCTTTGAAATTTCCTTCTTTACGCACTTCTGGGAATAGTCTTTCTATGGTCTCGATGTTGTGGTTTAATATATCTGGTTTTTCGTCCATAACTATGTCAAGTAAGTCTTTTTTCGCGTGCATATCTGGTATCAAAACTTCGACTGTTGTTTCGGGATTTAGTTTTCTAACCCATCTGATTACGTCTCTAAACTGTGTGGCGCCTTCATCGGCAAGGTCATCTCTTGTAACTGAGGTAATAACTGCGTGCCTTAGTCCAAGTATCTTCACTGCTTTCGCCAAATTTTCTGGTTCATGCGGATCGACTTCTTCTGGCCTCTTCGTAGTGACGTTGCAATATCTGCAATTACGTGTACAATTCTCCCCAAGTATCATAAATGTCGCCGTTCTCGATTTGTAGCACTCCATCTTGTTCGGGCAATTTGCCTCTTTACAAACGGTGTTTAGCTTCAGCTCCTTTAGCATGTGCTCGATCTCGTCGTTGTTCTTGTCGCCTGTAACCTTTATTCTTAGCCAATCTGGCTTTCTTATATAATTTCTCTCTTGCATTTAATCACCTGATTTCGTCTTTAAAATATTTTCTGCAAGTTCATCTTTTGTGATGCCCTCGATGTATTCACTCATATCAATACCCGAGAGTGCCCTCTCTAAATCATCTTTTTCTAATTTTACGCCCACAAAAATATTTTCCAAATCTTCTTTTGCTTTTTCGCCAAAATAGTCGCCGTCTATGCGGATGTCTTCTATTACATTATTTTTTTCTTTCAAATAGATATCCATCACGCAAGCGTCGTTCATAAATGAGTGCACTTTATCGAATTTGCCGTAGCGGCCGTATGTCCACTCATCGTTTGCATATTTATTTTTTCTGATTTCTTCAACTTTTTCTAGCTCGTCTGCGCTCAAAACGTAATTTTCATTTATATGGTAATAGTTTTTTATATAGTTTTTCAGCTCTTCTATAAACATGGCAATATCCATATTCATCATGGATTTAAGGCTTGTGATGCGGCTCTTTACGCTTGTTAATGACTTCTTCGCAAGTTTTAGCTTTGCTGGTGTAAGTAGTTTTCCTATGTCAATGGAGCTATCCTGATAAATAATGCTTCCGTGGTGTATCATGAGCTCTCTGTCTTTGTACTGTGCGTTGCCGGAAATTTTTCTGCCATCTACGATGATGTCGTTTCTGCCGGTGAATTCTGCTTTTACTCCTTTTTCGTTTAGATAATTTACGACTGGCTCGGTGAATTTCCTTAGTGAGTCTTCTTCTTTTTTCGTGATTATGGTGTACTGCACGATGTTTTTATCTGTATAGATGCAGCCGCCTCCTGATGGCCTTCTAACTAGCTTTGCTTGGGTCTCTTTCATATAATCCCAGTTTACTTCTTTGTATGGATTTTGATTTCTGCCTAACAAAACTGTGTTGTCATTTTGCCAAATCATGAACAGCTCTCTTTTTAAATTTTTTATTAAATACTCTTCGAGTGCGTGATTATACGCGCCGTCTCGGGATTGGTTGTCTATGAATATCAATAAAAGTCCTCCCTTTTAGCATGTTTTTTAATCTCTTTAAGCGCTTTTTTCTCTATACGCGAAACGCTCATTTGTGATAGGCCCAGCTCGTTTGCTATCTCAAGCTGTGTTTTTTGCTCGAAGAATCTCTTTCTAACTATCTCTTTTTCGGTATTTGAAAGATTTTTCATCAAACTATCGAGCTGCTCTCTATCTTCAAAGTCTTTAAAGCTTTGGTCGTCATCGCCTATGATGTCTGAAAGTGCAGTCTTTTTATCATCTGTACCTATCTCGTAATCAATCGACTGCGGTGTATAAACCTTGCCTGCATCCATCGCAAGCAAAACTTCGTCCGTGTCAATGCCTAGATAGTCAGCAATTTCCTTAACTGTAGGCACTTCACCATTGACCACTGATAAATGATGGTAGGCATCTTTAACTTTTTTCGTATTCTCTTGAACGCGGCGTGGCACCTTGATTGTCCAGCCTTTGTCTCTGAAATATCTTTTGATCTCGCCTAGGATTGTAGGCGTAGCGAAGCTAGAGAACTTAAATCCGCGGCTTGGCTCGTATCTTTCGACTGCGAGTATCAGTCCAAGCGAGGCTATCTGAAAGATGTCGTCATAATCTATGCCCTTACCGATAAATTTCTTTGCGAGTATCTCGGCTATATATAGATTTTTTTCGATGAGTTTATCTCTCAGCGCCTGATCGTGCGTCTTTGCGTACTCTTCAAAAAGCTCTTGAATGTCGTCTTTCTTCTTCGCCTTTGTCATGGTCTTGTCCTTATGATCTCAATTCTATCGTCCTGTTTAAGCATGGCTTCTGACAAGGCACCTATGATGTCAAAGTTCATCTCGAAGGCCTCGTCCTCTGGATACTTATCTAGATAGATGGTGATGATCATCGACTTTTCTTTAAGTTTGATATCCATCTTTAGCCTGTCTTTGTTGATGGCGTGAGCAATAAGAGCCATCTCGCCAACGGCTACTTTTGTGTCTTCTATCTCGTCAAATTTGTAATTTTCCTCTGCCATGACCTTGCTGACAAGGAGCCTAAACATAGAAAGATAATTTTCCTGGTTTTCTATATCGAATGTAAATATCATTCTTCGTCTCCTATGTTAAATAATTTATCTAAATCGGTAATTTTGAATACTTTTTTGATGTTTTTCTTTAGATTTTTCACTGTGATCTCTTTTTCTTCGTCTCTTGTTAATTTTAATAGACTTATAAAGCTTCCAAGACCTGTTGAGTCGATATATTCAAGTTTTGCGCAGTCGACAACTATATCCTTATCAAGGTCTTCGTAGATGTCGGCTAATTTTTCTTTAAATTTTTTGTTGTTATATATGTCAAGGTCGCCTATTAGCTCGATTAGGTAGTGACCCTCTTCATCGATTAAGTTTAAATCAAACATATAAACCTCCTATCATTCTAATATTCTATTCTTCAACTGAGGAGACAAACTTTGATGCGCTGGCAACTTTATCGTCCGCTTGCTTCATAAGTATAACTCCTTGTGTGTTTCTTCCTAATTCACTTATACTGTCACTGTCTATCCTGATAATAACGCCTTTAAGTGAGATAATCATGATCTCGTCTTCCTCTTCTACAGATTTTGCAACAACTATAGGTCCTGTTTTTTGAGTGACTTTGTAGCAGATCATGCCCTTACCATTTCTAGCTTGTACCTTGAATTCATCAAAGGCTGTTTTCTTTCCGTAGCCGTGTTCAGTGATCATCAAAAGTGATGTATCCTTTCTAGCGACTTCGATTGAGACTATGCTGTCATCTTTATTTAGCTTCATCGCAATAACGCCCATCGCTGTTCTTGACATGGCTCTAGTAGTTTTTTCGTCAAAGATAAGTATTTTACCTTGTTTTGTAACGCAGGCAATCTTCTCATCGCCTGAAGTTCTTCTAACGCCTATAACCTTGTCATCGTCCTTAAGATTTATCGCCTTAAGTCCTCTCTTACTGATGTTTTTGAACTCGTCAAGGCTAGTTCTCTTGTATATACCTTTTTCTGTAAGCATTGATAAGTAGCCGCCTTCCTCATCTTTCTTAAGTGGGATGATGGCTGAGATCTTCTCATCTTTTTCAAGCTGAACAAGGTTTACTATGGCAAGTCCTCTTGCTTGACGCGAACTTTCTGGTATCTCGTAGGCTTTGAGCGAATAAATTCTGCCCTTGTCTGTGAAGAATAGTAAATCGTCATGAGTTGATACTACGTAGATGTCTTCAACGAAGTCCTCTTCACGTCTTTGCATGCCTTGAACGCCTCTACCGCCTCTCTTTTGCATCTTGTATGCGCCCTCTGGCATACGTTTGATGTAACCAAAGTGTGTTAGAGTGATTACAACGTCTTCATCCTCTATCATGTCTATAGTATCGATCTCGCCTGGGTCTGGCATGATTCTTGTTCTTCTTAAATCTTGGTACTTGTCTCTTATTTCTATAAGCTCATCTTTGATAATGCCGTAGATGAGTCTTTCTGAGCCAAGTATTTCCTTATATTGATTTATTAATTTAATTAATTCTAGATATTCTTCTTCAAGCTTGTCTCTTTCAAGTCCTGTTAATCTCTTAAGTCTCATCTCCAAGATGGCATTTGCTTGAATTTCAGATAGCTTAAATCTAGTCATCAGCTCATTAACAGCTGTCTTATCGTCTTTTGAGCCTCTGATTACCTTGATTATCTCATCGATATGGTCAAGTGCAATACGTAGACCCTCTACGATGTGCGCTCTAGCCTCAGCTTTTGCAAGGTCGTAGCGTGTTCTGCGAGTGATGATCTCGTATTGGTGCATGATGTAGTACTCGATAAGTTCTTTTAGTGTAAGTACCTTTGGCTCGCCATTAACAAGTGCTAGATTGATTATACCGAAAGTATTTTGCATTTGTGTTAGCTTATATAAATTGTTTAGTACAATGTTTGCGCTTTGATCACGCTTTATGTCTATAACTACTCTTAAGCCATCTCTATCGGACTCGTCTCTGATGTCTGATATGCCTTCGATTTTCTTATCTCTAACAAGTTCGGCTATCTTTTGTATAAGTTTTGCTTTATTTACTTGATAAGGCAGCTCTCTAACTATGATCTTTTCTCTGCCCTTTTTCTCTTCTATCTCACAAAGTGCTCTTTGTAAAATACGGCCCCTGCCTGTGCTGTAGGCTTCTTTGATTCCGTCTTTACCCATAATAAGAGCGCCTGTAGGAAAGTCCGGTCCCTTGATGTACTTCATAAGTCCTTCGACATCTATGTCCTTGTCGTCAATGTAGGCAACGCATGCGTCTATAACTTCTTTTAAGTTGTGTGGCGCCATGTTAGTCGCCATACCAACAGCTATACCTGATGAACCATTAACAAGAAGGTTCGGGAAACGAGATGGAAGCACAACTGGCTCCTTAGTTGTCTCGTCGAAGTTTAGCATGTAATCGACTGTGTCTTTGTTTATGTCACGAAGCATCTCCATGGCGATCTTTGTCATCTTTACTTCAGTGTAACGCATCGCAGCAGCGCCATCGCCATCGACTGAGCCGAAGTTACCGTGGCCATCAACTAGTAAGTATCTTGTGTTGAAATCTTGCGCAAGTCTAACCATAGCGTCGTAAACCGCTGTATCACCGTGTGGGTGGTACTTACCAAGTACGTCGCCGACTACTCTGGCGGATTTTCTGTACTGGCCTTGCGGTGTGATGCCAAGTTCGTTCATCGAGTAAAGTATCCTTCTGTGAACCGGTTTTAGACCGTCTCTTACGTCAGGAAGCGCTCTTGAAACTATAACGCTCATCGCATAGCTCAAGTAGCTATTCTTCATCTCGTGCTCGACATTGACGTCCTTAAATTGTTTATCTTTTAAAATTACTTCATCTGTCATCTTTTTACCTCATTATATATCTAAGTTAGACGCGTATTTTGCGTTCTTTTCAATAAATTCTCTTCTCGGTTCTACCTTGTCACCCATTAGCATGGAGAATATCTCGTCGGCATTAACAGCGTCATCAACATTAACTCTTAATAAAATTCTGTGTTCTGGGTCCATGGTAGTCTCCCAAAGCTGTTCAGGGTTCATCTCACCAAGACCTTTGTAACGCTGAATTGTGTAGTTGTCTCTGCCTATCTCTTTAAGTAATTCTTCAAGCTCGTCATCGTCATAAACATAGTGCTCTTTTCTGTTTTTGCTAACCATATATAGTGGTGGCTGAGCGATGTAGATGTGTCCATCGTCAACAAGCTCTCTCATGTGTCTAAAGAAGAATGTTAGTAAAAGTGTTCTGATGTGAGCGCCGTCGACGTCGGCATCGGTCATGATGATGATCTTGCCATATCTAAGCTTTTCTATGTTAAATTCTGTGTCAATACCTGTACCAAAGGCAGTTATCATCGCCTTTATCTCTTCATAAGCAAGTATCCTATCTAGTCTTGCCTTTTCTACGTTAAGAATTTTACCTCTTAAAGGAAGAATCGCTTGGAATTTTCTATCTCTGCCTTGCTTAGCTGATCCGCCGGCTGAGTCCCCTTCGACTATGAAGATCTCAGTCTCAGTGTTGTCGTTTGATTGGCAGTCCGCCAATTTGCCAGGAAGAGTCGTGTTATCCAAGACACTTCTTTTGCCTCTGGATAGGTCACGCGCCTTTCTAGCCGCTTCTCTCGCCCTTTGCGCCGATATTGCTTTTTCTATAATCTTCTTTCCTTCTTGCGGATGAAGCTCGAAATAGTCAATAAGTTCTTGATAACATGTAGTATTTACAATACCTTGAACCTCGCTATTGCCAAGCTTTGACTTAGTTTGTCCCTCAAATTGTGGCTCTTTAAGCTTAACCGAGACAATTGCAGTCAGACCCTCTCTCGCGTCATCGCCAGAAAGATTATCTTCTTTTTCCTTGATAATGTTGGCTTTTCTACCATAATCATTAAGCGCTCTTGTTAAAGCGTTTCTAAAACCTGTCAAATGGTAGCCGCCTTCTGTTGTGTGTATATTATTTGCGAAGGTTAAAACGTTTTCCGAATAACCGTCAGTGTATTGCATTGCAATCTCTAGCTCGCAGTCCTCCATGGACTTGTCGAAATAGATGATATCTTCAGATATGGCGTTTTTGCTGCGGTTGATGTACTCAACAAAGCTCTTGATACCGCCTTCGTAGTGAAAAACTTCTTCTTGTGGCTCTTCTTCTCTCTCGTCAATTAAAGTAATTCTAACACCTTTATTAAGGAAGGCAACTTCCCTAAACTTAGTTACTAGAACTTCTTTAGAAAATTCAGTTGTGTCAAAAATTTCAGAATCCGGCATGAATTGTATTGTTGTACCTGATTCTTTTGTGTCGCCAACTACTTGTATGTCGCCTTGCGCCTTACCTCTAGCAAAGTGTTGTTCATATATGTGGCCAGAGCGCTTAACAGTCGCTATCAGCCATTCGCTAAGAGCGTTAACGCATGAAACACCAACACCGTGAAGACCGCCTGATACCTTGTATGCGTCGTTGTTAAATTTACCGCCCGCATGCAAAACAGTCAGTACTGTCTCCAAAGTCGATTTGCCAGTCTTTGGATGGACTTCAACCGGTATACCCGAGCCGTTGTCCTCTATAGATATGCTTCCGTCCTTGTAAATAACTACCTTGACAGTATCCGCTCTACCAGCCAAAACTTCGTCGATGGAGTTATCCATAACCTCCATAACGCAGTGGTGAAGTCCCTTTGTGCCAGTTGAACCGATGTACATACCCGGTCTTTTTCTAACGGGTTCAAGTCCCTCAAGGACCTGAATACTACCCGCATTATAATTCTTATCTTCCATTTCTTCCTCCGTAAATCATTTCATTCGTTTCTAATTTTATAATTAAATAATCGTCGTCAATTAAATCTTTTATATCATCCATGTCTTGAAGCGTGAATATTACTTGCATATCACCCACAGCATCAAGCAGATATTTCTTTCTTTTTTTGTCAAGCTCAGAAAAAACATCGTCCAAAAGAAGCGTTACATCCTTGTTAAAGCTTCTAATCATCTTTAGTTCAGCTATCTTCATAGATAGCATCGCAGTCCTTAGCTGACCTTGAGAGGCAAATTTTCTCGCCTCATTTTCATTTATACTTATGGCGTAGTCGTCCCTGTGAGGGCCCAAGGCAGTCGATTTTCTATCGATATCCTTGTCAATATTGGCATTAAATGCCTCTTCGTAAGCCTTTTTAATATCCTTTTCTATGTCAATATTGCTCTTGTACACTATATTTAGCTCATCTGTTCCGCTTAATTCCTTGTGTATATCCTTGCAAATGGTGTTGAAATTCTCAGTAAAAGTTTTTCTCTTTTCTACCAGAGCCGCACCAAGCGTGATAAGCTGCGTATCGTAGGACTTTAGTATAGCCTTTAAAGAATTTTTATCCTTGTACATTTTTAAAGCCTTGTTTCTGTTCATAAGGACTTTATTGTAGCTAAGTAGTTCATCGCGATACGATGGCGAAAGCCTTGTGAGTATGCTGTCGATGTACTTTCTACGAAGTCCTGGAGCGCCTTTTAGTATATTTAAATCAAATGGCTCAAAAAGAACCGCTTCAAACCTTTGATTGTACTCCTTCGCATTCTTGATCATCTTGTCATTTTGCTTAACGAGCTTGCCCTTGGGTTCAATCGTGATCTCGATTCTATTTAAAATATCATTTGCCAAATACTCAAAAGATGCATAGCTAGACGCATTTCCAAACTTTATAAGCTCCGCGTTTCGCTCAGTTCTGAAGCTCTTCAAAAAGCTGAGCATGTATATCGCCTCAACCACATTCGATTTGCCCTTTGCATTGTTTGCCAAAATTATGTTCTTTTTAGGATGAAACTTTAAGTACAATTTCGAGAAACTTCTGTAATTTACAAGCTTTAAACTCTTTAACATATTTCGATACTTTCGTCAAATACAGTGACCACGTCACCTACTCTGATCTTTTTTCCTCTGCGCGTTTCGACCTCGCCATTGACCTTAACCAAGCCATCTTGGATAATATTTTTCGCCATGGCGCCGCTATCAACTAGTCCGCAAACCTTCAAAACATTTTGTAGCTGAATATATTCATCTTCTAGCTTAAACTTCATAATTCTCACCTATTCTCATCTATAATTATAAATACTAAATTATGCTTGCATTTTTACAGGTAAAACAAGGTAGCGATACTCCTCGCCCTCGTAAATCTTCATAGGCCTGATGCTTTCAGATAGCTTAAGTGTAAGCTTATCCGCGCTCATCGCCTTTAGACCTTCAAGCACATAGCGGCCGTTAAAGCCAATCTTGATGTCGTCACCAGTTTTTTCTACCATGATGTCGTCAGTCGCGCTGCCGATTTCGTTCGATGCAGCGATGTTTAAATTATTATCCTTAAAATCCATGACAATAAGACTGATTCTGTCCTCAAAACCGATTAAAGAAACTCTTTCGATGGCATTGATAAGATCCATCCTATTTATCTCAACAGTAGTGTAATCCTCACTTGCAAATACTTCTTCGTAGTTGAAAAAGTCGCCTTCAATAAGCCTTGTATATAGTAGTGCTCTGTCTATTTTAAAGACAGCCTTGTCTCTTGCGTAAGTTATTTCCACGATATCGTCACTATCGTCAAGCATCTTTTGAATTTCAGCTAAAGTTCTGTAAGGAACGATAAATGAGCTATTCTCCTTGACATCTACATTAAATTTTAAGGAGCTAATCCTGTAACCATCAAGACTTGCCGCGCTCAATACGCCATCTTCAAATTTAAAATAAACACCACAAAGCGTTGGTCTCGCTTGGTCTTGACTAGTTGAGAATAATGTTTTCTTGATAATTTTATTTAGCTCTTTCATAGTTAATTTCACAGACTTGTCTAAACTGTAGTGCGTGTCAATCTCTGGATAATCGTCGTGAGGCATGCTCTTTAGATCGAATTTCGAGAATTTTGCCTTTATCTCAACGTCGTCACCGTTCGATGTAAAGCTGATATCGCCAGATGGCACCTTTCTAACAATGTCAGAAAGAAGCTTGTTAGAAAAACAGCAAGTGCCGTCTTCAACTACTGTGCATGGACACTCACTTATGATAGTTAATTCAGTGTCAGTCGAAACTAGTCTAATTCTTTCATTTGCTGCAGTAATTTTAATCGCTTCAAGAATTTCAAGAGGACTTCTTTGAGAGATAGCCCTTTGAGCGATTGTGATATGTTTTAAAAATTGGTCCTTATCAATAATAAACTTCATATTATTCACCTCTTATTTCTTGTTAATGGAAATGGTTTTACCCACTTCGTATTTTTTTCTCTTCAATATATTAGATTTTAAATAGTTATATTTAAAATCGCAAGAAAATTTATGTGAGTAAATTTTCTTTTATAGTAAACAATTAAAATTTTTCCACTCAATACATATATAATAAAAATTTAATTTTTTTCCACCCATTTGCATAGAAACATATAAATTCTTTTATAAACAAAATAGTAGCAATAAATTTTCTTTTAATATATATATTTTTTAAGCAATATTTTTATTAATATATTTCTTTTCAAATAAACATTCTTTTTTAAACTATGTTTTACAGAATCAATTTCTCTATAACAATAATCTTAATAAAGAGTAATAGTAGTAGGTCCTGTATAATTGTGGATAAGTTAATCAAATTTGCATTTATCATCAATATTTATCCACAGGTCTTCTGAATAAAATGTTCATATAAAAGGACTTATCCACAGATGATTTTTTCCAAAGCCTCAACTGCGTCCCTCATACCCTGCTTAGTTTTCTTTTCCTTCAATATTTTTTCATAAGCATATATCACAGTAGAGTGATCGCGTCCACCAAAAGCTTCCCCAATCTTTGGATAAGATAAATCAGTATTTACACGTGCAAAATACATCGCTATCTGCCTTGGAATTGCTATATCAGAGTTCTTTCTCTTAGAATTTATATCATCAACAGTGATGTTAAAATATTTAGCAACCGCATCCTTAATCGAGTCGATGGTGATCTCTTTTTCTTCACTTTGACTCATAAAATCAAGCGCATCCTTTGCCAAATCTACACTGATATCAAGCTTTCTGCCGTCCTCCTGTTCAGAAGCAGCCTTAACAGCAAGTAGAGCGCCCTCAAGCTGACGAATGTTCTGTTTAGCACGTTTTGCAATATATTCAAGCACATTATCAGAGACATTTAAGTGCTCCTCATCAGCCTTCGCCCTCAAAATCGCGATACGCGTCTCAAGAGGCGGCTGCTTAACTTCAATAGTCAAACCACTCTCAAAGCGGCTGATAATCCTATCTTGAATATTTTTAATATCACTAGGAGACCTATCCGATGCGATAATTATCTGCTTATTCATAGTGTATAGCGCGTTAAAAGTGTGGAAAAACTCCTCTTGCGTTTGATCCTTGTACGACAAAAACTGAATATCGTCAATAATCAAGCAGTCCAAAGAGCGATACTTTTCCTTAAATTCGCGCATAGTTTTGTTCTGTAAAGAGGCAATAAGCTCATTTGTGAAGTCTTCACTCGTAATATATAAAAGCCTAAAATCCTTATGATCCTTTAGCATCTTATTGCCTATCGCATTGATAAGATGAGTCTTTCCTAGACCAGTTTTACCAAAAAGGAAAAAAGGATTATATAAAAGACCAGGATTTTCCGCTATTCTCTTAGAATTTTCAAAAACATAAAGGTTTGCATCGCCCGGAATAAACCTGTTAAACGTGAAATATGGATTCAAATTCGGAATTATATCCCCAGTTTTTTGCGATGTTTCCTCAACACTTTGCTTATAATCGTATCCTTGAGAAGGCTCCAAAACCTTGACATCACTCACACCTACATTCATCGATACAAGCCTGCGTTTAATAATGTCCTTGTAATTGAACTCAACTATACTCTTTATGAAAATATTTGGAGCCAAAAGTACCAAAACACCATCTTCAAGAGCAAGCGGTTCCAAAACACTAATCCACAGATCTATGTTATTTAGAGCAATGTCCTCCTTAAGCGCCTCCAAGCACGTTGCAAATAGAGACTTTGCGTTGTTCAT